>JAPPFL010000068.1 GCA_028823855.1 Albidovulum sp. | reverse complement strand
TGCCTGACATGAAAAACAGAATCAAAACAATGACTTATGATTCAGCCTCTTAGCGGGCAAGACTCATTGATGCAGGGGAAGCAACGACGCTTCAACCAAATCCGGAGACTGCCGATGCTCTTCAGCGTTTTCGACCAGCCTCCGGGCAAGGCGGATAGCCTGTCGCGGCTGGCGGCTGGGGCGGCGGGCTGCTCCGATTCTCTGCCGCCGTACAGCCGCAGGGAGATTGGCGGGCAGTTGCTCGATTGCGCCTGGTAAAGGCGCAGCTCGGCGAGTCGGGTGTGCCCGGGAATTAGAGAGTGGCGAGCGATTTGTCATCGGGCCGAGGCAGTACGAGGCTTCAAGTGAAACACGTAGGAAATCTGCGGTTCAGCGTCGATGAGACACCGCGACGGACATCCCGTCGGCGGCACTAGATAAGCGGGGCATCGGTCCGAACGACGCCGGTCCCTTCAATCAAGAGAGGCGTTCTGCCCGGGACGCCAGCTATCGGCGAGTCTCGCGGGATGGGCCGTGCTGGACCGCCTGGGCGCTTACGCACTAGATCCAGATGGCCTGGCGGTAGTAGCAGTTGGTGCCCGACAGCGTCTGTGCGAACAGTATCCAGAGCGGGGTTGCCGCGCATTCCAGGAGTTGGCGTTCGCATCGCAGCACTTTGCCGCCCTTGGAAAAGCACCGATCGGAGCGGCGAACTCCCGCGCCGAAAGGGAAGCGAAGCAGGTTCCGTGCGTGCCGCGACCCGACAAAAGAGTTCCGGCGGAAGAAGCGCGAGAGGCTCGGGGCGAGGGTCCGCCAGTTCGAGCGTCTCCGCTCGATCGCCGGCCGCCCGGCGTTGCCGTCCCGGACGGCGCCGACGACCCCGTTGGTCGCAGTCATCCCGCCGCGTCAGGAGAAAATGTCCCGAAATACGATTTCGCGCGATCCGCACGCGGGGGAAGGAAAGACAAGACGCCGCTACCAGAAATGCTGGTCCGTGGCCTCACCTTGACGCCAAGGCTCCTGGAAAGTATCGTAGATCCGAGTCAAAATTCTAGCAAGTGGGTAATGTTTCGGCGACACGTATTGAAAGCGTGGCGCCGCCCAATTGAAATGAAGGAGAAAAAAATGAAACGAATTTTCAAGGCGGTTACACTGATTCCCCTGTATTTCGTCATGGCGGGTGCGAGCTACGCGGCCGAATCCGATCCAACGAACGCCGGAAACGTCTCCATGTGCAGCGCGACTTGCCAGCCCATGGACGGCGGAACCTTCACGATCGCTGCCGCCGGGCAACTGCTGCCGTTCCCCTGGAAATCGTCGGAAAACCACCAATTCACGACTCTCACATTCGGGAATCTGTTTACTCTGGACCCCTACAGCAACATTGTTGTCCCCGACCTTGCAACGCATTGGGAGATCTCGGACGACCTGACCATGGGAACGTTCCACCTTCGTCAAGGCGTGCAGTTCCACGACGGAACGCCATTTACGGCAAAGCACGTGGAGTGGAGCTTCAAGCTAACCATGAAGCCAGAGGCAGAAGGCGCGGACTTTCTCATGAACGCGGCGCGCCTTACGGAACTGAAGGGCTCCCAGGCATGGATCGATGGCGAAGCGGAGGACATCGAGGGCATCACGATCGTCGACGATCACACGATCGTATTCGAGACGGAAGTTCCGAACGGGAACTTCTTCGAGGCCCTGGGAAGGGTATACATACTGCCGGAACATCTCTTCCGGAACAGTTCATGGGAAGATCTACCGGCGACAGACTGGATGTCTACCGACGTGAGAGTCGGCACCGGGCCGTTCAAACTGGAGGAGTCCGTCGAGGGACAATACGTGTCCGTCGTGGCAAATGACAACTATTGGGCCGGGCGGCCGTATCTTGACCGGATCGTTGTCAGGTTCTTCGACGAGCATGAAACCGGCACGCTCGCCTTTGAAAAGGGGGAGGTGGACCTACTGGAGTTTCTCACGGCCCAGGAGGTCAACCGGTTTGGCGCGGATCCTCAAGGCAATGTCTTCCTGCGCGGAGCCCCCTTGAGTCCGAACTACATCAACGTCGCCGACAAACCCTTCCTGAAGGACGAACGGGTCCGCCAAGCGATCTCTTATGCGATCAACCGCGCGCAGCTAATCGAAACACTGATCCCCAACGGACTTAGGGACCCCATGTACAGCATGTTTCCCGAGGACCACGTCATGTTCAGTACCGACGCGCCGGCCTATCCGTACGACCCTGACAAGGCGAGAGCGTTGCTGGCCGAAGCTGACTGGGACGCCGATCAGGTCGTGGAGCTCGCAACGTATTACAACTCGCAGGAGGCGCTTGACTGGATGGCCTTCATCCAGATGTACCTGACCCGTGTGGGCATGAAGGTGAGTGTGCGGCAAATGGACTGGCCGGACATGGAGAAAGCCGGACAGGCAGGCAAGCTGGATCTGTGGTTCACCGGCTATTCGAGCGATTTGGTCGGCGACCACCTAGCGTATTTCGGCACCACGGGCGCATGGAATTACGGGAAGTATGACAATCCCAAGTACAACGAGCTCCTGACCGCGGCCTCTCGCAGCGGCGGAGAAGAGCTCCGGATGATCTACGAAGAAATGCAGCAGATCTTCAACAAGGACTTGCCCGGAATTCCCATATGGAACAGGACCAAGTTCAGCCTGGTCAAACCCCATGCCTGCGGTGTGACCGAGCAATGGACCAACCAGCACTTCACGTACTTGAATTTCGAGAACATCTACATTTGCGAGGGCGCGTCGGGAACGATCTCTGTCAGGCCCGAAACTCCTTCCGGTCGCGGGCATCCGGGCTACATTTTAAGCAAATAGGGTTCAATGGGCAGCAATGGACGACATTGCTGCCCCTTGCCGCAGGCCCGTCGCCCCCGATGGATTTCGTCGCGAATTCCGGTCTGGAATCTGCGCCAGGCCGGACGGGCCTGAACAACCCGAGTCGCGGCTAAGCGACATCTGTCATTTTGACGCTTGCCTTTTCGAGCGCGCGGCGACGAGGCGGGAGACCGTGTGGAAAACGGCGTTGACCGGGGACTAGTGCCGGACGCGCTCCAGCCCCTTCTCCGACTCCAGCTTGTCGAACAGCCTCTCGATGATGGAGCGCTTGCGTAGAAGAAGATTCTCCATCACCGGCATAGGTTAGTTGCATGTTGCGCCAGAAGCCGGTCACCGGTTTCAGCCTTCGCAGCCGGAGCATTCCGAAAGGCTCCCGCGAGATGCAGCGTGATGCCGTCGCACCAGCCCGCCGCAGTCGTGATTGTCAACTTTATTTTGCGCCGCGTATGGACGCCCCTTGCCTAACGGCATCGAAGCGCGCCCCGGGTGGCTTCAAATTCAGGCAAGCCCTTGAAAGGGAGGAATTCTAAGGGAGGAATTCGCATTCCACGCGGCGCTTGAATCGATGCGGTTTCAAGCCGAAAATCTGCCGGGGAACCCACTCGTGGAGTCCGCTGTTTCCCCTGCGGCGCTTGAAGCGTCTCGCATCTCCCGATCTCTTGGAGCGGCCGCCACGCCCCCGTCTTGTACCGCAAATTTGCGCCGAGCGCTTGCAAAGCGATGGCTGGTGCTAGCGACCGCTGCCTTGGATGGCGAAGAAATCCTCTGATCGTCCGCTTCTCGCCGATCCGGACCCGGCTCCTTCGCGTTCTGTCCAAAGCTTTGCCCAACGTGCGTTGGCCCTGGGCGAAAGTATTGCGATGACTGGCGGGCTTACAGGTCATACGCAACGCATTCGACTACGCGCTGCATCCATCTCGCCGAATTTATTTCGCCCGATCGCTCCTGCCGTAGCCCTTGTCATCAGTCGATTCGTGAAGCGTCGCGGAACATAACTTTGTGCCGGCGTTTTTTTATCCACTCGGTGATTTCGTCGCGGGTGAGGCACTGTGCCGGGTCAAATTCGCCGCGGCTCGCAATTTCCGACATGCTCTTCTTCCATCGCTTGTAAGGTTCCTGGGCAGGAGGACCGAACAAAAATATGTCGAGTACCGAGATTTCATCCGGAATTCCGAGCAGAGGGCGCATTGCCTTTTGCGCATTTTCCTGACCAATTGCAGTAACCCACCAAACGCAATAGCCAAGAGACGCGGCAGCCAAATGAGCGCACATCGTCGACGCTGCTACGGACTGGATAAGAATGCGCTCGGCGTTCTCTCGGTACATTCGATTCAGCTCTGCATTGTCGGGCGATTCCTCTTTCATGACGGGAAATGCTTCGACCCATCGCAAATCCGAACAAACGACAATAAATCCCGGCGCCGTGGCTAGTCCCCTGTAATCGGGAGTCGGAAACTTCATCTTGGCTTTTGCTCGAAATCGCTGCTCGGCAACGAAATAATCGGCGATACGCTGCTTAATTTCAGAGTCTTCGACGACGATGAAATGCCAAGGCTGGGCGTTCGCTCCAGATGGCGCATGCCTCGCGGCCTCAAGAATCAATTCGAAATGGCTTTCGGGCACTATGAAATCGGCATCGAATTTGCGAACCGTTACCCGATTCCGAACCACCTCCATCAAAGTATCATAGCTCTCTCTAGATCCTATTTCAGGTAGCTCGACCGCCTGGCCAATCGGTTCTTCCGAATTATCGTTGTCGCTTGCTTTCAAGAGTTCCTCCCAGACCGAATTAGGCCGCGTTACGTACAGAAGCCAAATATGCGTGTTGATCGCAAAGAATTAACTTGTTCAAGTGCAGTCAAATCGAACCCTTTCCATTACGGCGATTCCTGCGCGAAATCAGCGATAGATTATTCTTTCGCCAATTTTCTAGCACAGAATTTGCAACTGCTCCTCGCCGGCGCATTGATTTCCTGCGACGCAATTCCACTAGGAACCGCGATATTCGATTTCAAGTCAAACTCGCACGCACCAGTCAAAGCCGGGATTCGACTCGGCGGCTGGAGCGCCCACTGGAATTCTCTATCATCCGCCTCTGTTGGAGCGGTGGTCCTCACTTCCGCCATTCCGCAGAAGAAAGCAACAAGTTATTCGGCTTCGCCCGGCCGCGATTGGAAGGCCAAACTACGCGGCGTCGCGTCGAGCCGGCCAAGCATGGCGGAATAGAAAGCCCGCGCAAACCGAAATTGCTCCGGAATTGAAGGCTGTCTCAACAAACGGCCGGCAGCGCGCAGCGCCTTTTCATGGCGAAGACGGCCGAAACAGCGGCGGGTGCCGACAAGGATCAGCACACCGCCTGGCTGGCTGGGACCTCGTCCGAAACCATGTGTGCGAAATTCGCACCTTGCCCGCCATAGCCACGGGAGTTGTGGAACGTCTGGAAACGCTCTTTCCCGGGCGAAAATTCACACCAATCTCTCATCCCGTTGGAAAATCGGCGAAGTTTCGCCGCACCTATGCTCGGCCTTACTCTCCTGCGCGGACCCTCTCCAGACCATGACGCCTCGAATTTCGATTTAGGTTGGCTGGCAGTTCGAGAAACCGTCGATCCGTCCCCTCGAGCTTGAGAAAAGGAAGCTTATTCACCGCACGCCATGCCGTCATGTTAGATCAGTACCGGAATCCCGATCGCCATCAACTTAGGCGTTTCGCCCGTGTCTCGAGCATGGTATCCGCCCTTTGCATCCTTTCGCTGCGGCAGGCTTGCTGGCCACGTCCCTCGCAACGAGCCATGCGGGAATCGTTCAATCATGGATAAAGACGCACGCCCCTTTTGTTCCGATCATGCAAGCAATATTCGAAATTGCGTCATGGCCGCGATGCGCAACGCCGCCAACCCGGCCAGAGCGCGGCAGCAACAGCAATATATGAAATCGGACATGCCCTATTATGGCGTGGGAGTACCCAACGGCCGGAGAATCGCCCAATACGTGTTCAGGATGCACGCGCTGCCCGACGCCGAGGCATGGGAAGCGTCGATCCTTTGTCTTTGGCGCAAGGCCGCCTATCGAGAGGAACGCTACGCAGCGATCGATTTGCTACACTTCAAGCGCTATCGCAGTTGGCTGGAGCCAGCGAGAATTCCGCTGGTGGAGGAATTGGTGGTAACAGGCGCTTGGTGGGACTACGTGGACGCAATAGCCGGACGAGCAATAGGGGACATGCTTATCGCCCATCCGCGCCCGCTACGGTCGTTGCTCCGCCACTGGGCAAGCGACCGCAATATCTGGAAGCGCCGGGCCGCGATACTGTCGCAGCTTCGGGCAAAGCAGGCCACCGACACAAGCCTGCTCGCCGACACGATCCTGCCGTCCATTGGCGAAACGGAGTTCTTCCTACGCAAAGGAATCGGCTGGGCGTTGCGCGAATATTCCAAGACGAGTCCTCATTGGGTCCTAGAATTCGTCGCGAATCATCCCGGTCTTTCCGGACTGAGCAGGCGCGAGGCACTCAAGCATTTGAAACGCACGAATGCGGATTCTCGCTCCGGGACCGCCCGATAGTCGCGGTTCCACGGGGTTCGCAATTGAGACAAGAGATTTGGGCGCGTGTCATTCACGGGTTTGCGCACGCCGAGTTGCAGTTGAATATAAGGAGGGTCGCAGTTTAGCAGCGGATAACGAATAAGCTGCGCACCTCGTAATCTCTCGCCAGTCCCTCCTACGATAAACTAGAGCGATGCCAATGCCGAAACGGTTTTTACATCGCTTGTTGTGCTGGTTCCCGCTGCGGCTCCAATTCAATCGATGGATACGCTTGAGAAAGCCCGGTAATCTTGGCAACCTAATTGCATGCGAAGAATTCCGCGGATTCTTATTCGACCTGGCCGCAATCTCCCGCCGGACTGGCGAAAGCACGGAACCTGCCGACTTTTATTTTCGGCCGCGCGTCTCGCGGCGGCAAAGGGAAAGGCTTATGGCCTCCCCTATACCAACGAGCGCAGACGGATCGACGCAATTGCGGATGGTTGCATTGACCCCTTCGGTCCCAAATATGCCGAACGCAGACGCCGGTTTCCGGCGGTCGTCCGGTGTCAGAGATCGCTCGCATGGTCATTTGCTAAAGCGACGGAAATGTCGGCAGAAGTCGCATTCGAGCAGCTGGATTCCCGAGATCTCGGCTTGGCGCACATCTTCGAAAAAACCAAACAACCGTTTCGTTCTCCGTTGGCGCGGTTCGCAACTCGTTGTGATTCGCGGTACCGTCGCTTGGAACGACGTCCGCGATGGCCATCTAACCCCGCGATGGAAAAGCGTGGCTCTGAAGAGTGAATCGACAAGTCTATATCGTTTTGGGTTTGCAGCGTACTTAGACATTGTTCTTGAGAATGCGCTCAGCGAGATCCGCGGCAGTCAATTCGGTAACTGGCTTTGGGTCCTCGATGCGTTCGATGCGACGGTTGATTGTCGCCGCTTCACGTCTGGTTCATCGATCGTCTAGAAACTGTCGGGCTCCGGTTCCAGCAGTAGAAGAGCGGCCGGTGTCCTTGCCCGGTTGAAGAAGATGCTGCGTCCGCCGGCGTGCACCCTTACATTGATGCCGGCCAGATTCCGGTCGCGAAACGCCCTGTCCTTCGCCTTGGATTCCGGATTTTCCGCCATCCGCTAGATTAGTCTGAGCGCGCTGCGTTTCGGAGCCGCTTACCCTCCATGCTTCAGCTGTCCCGGATACCGTATGTCAAATCGTGACAACGCGATATGAATTCGGTAGTTCCATTGGGAGCATAGGGTGTGGAAATGCGAAGGGCGCATGCCCCTTTCACTTAAAGTAATAAATATACTACCAACTGGTATTGGAATTCCGGTCGCTGCTCGACGGTGCAAGCCGCCTGCAGAATTTTGCACTTTGAATTCCGTGCGCAAATTTCGGCCAATCGGCCGGCTGCACTTAACGAATGCTCGTCTTTTGTCGACAAAAGCGTATCGATTTGGCAATTTCCCAACGGATATATCGATGATGCGATGCTGAGGTCTCGCCCGATAGGCGATTCGGCATTTACCGGAACTCGCTAAATTGCAATAACCGGTTCGCCCTTGTGATCGAGTGAATTCCCAAAGGAGAAACGAGCATTGATGAGATTCGATGGAAGTGCGTCATACGTGGCCACCCATGATTTGAAGATTGCCGTGAATGCGGCGATCTTGCTGGAGCGGCCCCTACTAGTGAAGGGCGAGCCTGGAACGGGCAAAACGGAGTTGGCGAGGCAAGTAGCGAACTCCCTCCGGCTGTCGATATTGGAATGGAACATAAAGTCGACGACCAAAGCGCAGCAAGGGCTCTACGAATATGACGCAGTTTCGCGACTACGCGATTCGCAACTCGGCGATAAGAGAGTTCGCGATGTTTCGAACTACATCAAAAAAGGAAAATTGTGGCAAGCGTTCGAGGCGGAACAAAAAACGGTTTTGCTAATAGATGAAATCGACAAGGCCGACATAGAGTTTCCGAATGACCTGCTGCAGGAACTGGATCTGATGGAGTTCTTCGTCTACGAAACCGGCGAAACGATCCGCGCCAAATTTAGGCCCATCGTAATCATCACTTCAAATAACGAAAAAGAATTACCCGACGCTTTTTTGAGACGCTGCTTCTTCCATTATATTCGATTTCCGGACGAACGTACGATGAAGCAGATCGTTGAAATGCACTTCCCCGGAATAAAGCGATCGCTGGTTGAAGAAGCTCTAAAGCAATTTTTTGAATTGCGGGAAACGCCGGGACTTAAGAAAAAGCCGTCCACTTCAGAAGTACTGGACTGGCTGAAACTGCTGCTCGCCGAGGATCTGGAAGCCAGGGATCTGCGCCTTGGCGCAGCCGATTCTCTTCCTAAGCTTCACGGCGCGCTTCTAAAAAACGAACAAGACGTTCAATTATTTGAAAAGCTTGCTTTTTTGTCTCGTCGAGCCAGATAGAATATCTAGAAATCTAAATTGCGATCTCCGGCATATCTACAAATAAATTACTGGTCGGGAATTGAATTTTTGGCTGGGATTTTCTTGGCTTCGGCTGTATCGAAATTATAAATAATGATATTTTTAGATAATAAAATTAATTTTCAGTCAAATACGGGAGCCGATTTTTCCACGCCTACCGGGTTTGGAGCGAGCGATTTTAGCGGCCGGAATCTTGGCGATCGGGAACGCAACTAATCGTTTGCGCACGCTGCTTCTGATTCCAAACATCCTCTTATCCAAGGAATCCGATTTTTAGTAGGCACGGTCTCTAAATCGGCCGGTAGGCGAGTTCGAAATCGATGAGTAGGACGCGAGCCTGTTTCCCGACATAACCGATCGCGTCGCAAATGCCGAGCCGACAAAGACCATTGTGTCATACTCGTAGAAACGGTTGGCCCGATCCCAAAGAATGAGGCTACGCTCGGCACGGCCGCCATTGCGGGTAGCGTTGCGGAAGAGCAGAATCGCCGGCTAAATTTCGGAGCGGTCGAAAGTATATCTAGCTGTTGCAATATTCGCCCTTGGGCACGTCGTACGGGTTTCTCAATTCCTATGACGGCCGGCCGCCGGATGCCAATTCGCCAATCGGCACGGGTATCGGCAATTGCTTCATGACCAAAGTTCGGGCGTTGTGCCAAGTTTCCCAAGCTGGACCTTACCGACTACCGGGTCGTGCCGGGCAACCGTTTCAGCATAGTCTGCGCATCGGGCGGAACCGGCAAGGCATGCAGAGCCGGTCCAATCGAGTCCCTCGTACATTTGCAAGCCGCGGAGCCTGGCGCGATTGCCCACGAAATTCCGGACATGTCTTAGCAGGCTTGCTTTCTTCGCGCCCTTCGCCGAGCCGCGATTGAGCAAAGATCAAGATCTCGCGAGCCAAAGCGAAATAATGAATTTAGAACGGCTTTATTTTCGGAGAATTGTGAGTTCTTGAGTGCGAAATGGATTCGTTTTGGAGATTATGACTTGCGGGAGCCGAATAAGAGACCCTCGGGAAACTTCGCAAGATGAATATCGAACAACGAAACCCAGGCAGCCAAAGTCGATGCGAGGCTTGCCGAGGCGCGCGAGGAAGGCGTCGAGGTCCACGCGGGCGGCGACCGCGACGGGCTTTACTATCAACCCACCGTCATAGCCGGCGCGACGCCGAAGATGGAGATTTTCCGCGAGGAAGTATTTGGTCCGGTGGCCAACATCATGTTTGCCGACAACGAGGACGAAGCTGTCGAATTGGCCAACGACTGCGACTACGGACTTTCTGCCTCGGTGATTTCCGCAAGCGAAGAGCGCGGACTTGCCGTTGCACGTCGTATCGAAAGCGGCATGGCCCATGTGAATGGCACCAAGATCTACGATGAACCAACTATTCCCTTCGGCGGCGTCAAGAGCAGCGATCCGGGAAGACATGGCGGGCGCTGGTCTGTCGAGACCCTCACCGAGACTCGCTGGCTAACGGTCGAACGCGTTGGACGAAAAAACCGTTCTAGGAGCGGGTTTATGGACGAGCTGACACAAGACAAGCTCGCATTGCGGGCGTTGATCGACAACTGGGCAATCTGGCGCGACGCGGGCTTCCGGAAAAAGTTCCGAACCGTCTGGCACGACGACGGTCGGATGATGGCGACACGGACCCAGGGCGCTGCCGATGAGTTCATAGAAATGAACTAGCACGGTTGGGAACGCGGCGTCTAAATCCTGCATTTCCTTGGCGGCTTTACGTGTGAGATCGCTGGAAACCGGGCTGCAACTCAAACCAAAATGACGTTTTCACAAAGTGGAGAGGTTCAGGGCGTTCCAGTCGACGCCGTGTGCACGGGCCGATTATACGAATTTTTGGAAAAGCGAAACGGCAAGTGGGGTATGTGCCTTCGACAACCAGTCTATGAAAAGGATCGCATGGACCCTGTGGCACCGGGCGCAAGGGTTTCGCTGGATCCGGACCTTCTGGGTTCATTTCCAGTTTGATATCGGCATTTGGCGTACTTGCAATCGCAATTTGGTTATCCCGTAAAAATGCACATGCCCGGTCTGAAGGGACCGGAAGCTGAGGCGCTCTACGCCCCTGGTGCGAACTGGCTTGCCGGATCGCCAATAACTTGGGCCGGCCACATCTGGAATTGACCTCGTCGCTAAATAACTGAAAACGGAAGGGCTTCCAATGAACGGATTTACTAAGGCTTTCGTCCAAAGCACTGCCTGCGTTTTAGCAGGAACAGGGGCAACCATAGCCAAAAACATCAAACTCACCGCAGGGACCATCCACCCTCCGTTCCTGCCCTGGGTGGAATCAATCACAAACACGCAGTGCCTGAAACCAACAAGCGTCTGGAAGCCATGGGCAGCGACAACCGCATCGAACGGGCTGAGGCCTATGCGGGATCGTTGTTCAATGCGTTTAACGCGCTCGAGGGCGCGGAAAGCGGCCTGGCCGATCTTGCCTGGGTCGGCACGATCTTCGAGCCAGAGAGATTGCCGCTTCACAACGTTCATTTCTATGCGCTCTTCGCGGTTAGCTGCGTCCACGACCTAGCCGAGATTGGCAACGAGCTGCATGCGAGAGTCCCGGCGATGGACGAACAGTGGGCGAAGCATAATCAGGTCCATCTAGGCGCAATGGCCGACGGCTCCAATCACGTCATCACAAAGGAACCGATTAACACGATCGATGATCTTCAAGGCCTGAAGCTACTGGCTGGCGGCGCCGTCGCAAACTGGCTGGAGGGCACTGGCGCCGTTGCGGTTTACGCCGCGTTCCCCGAATTCTACAACTCGATTTCTACTGGTGTCGCGGACGGCGCTGTGATGACAATCAATGGCATGCATCCATTCAAAATCCATGCCGTCGCTCCTTACACAACCCTGGTCGACATGGTCGGTCCGATCACCGGTTCGCCGACGATGAATGCCGATAAGTTCAATTGCGTGCCTGAAGACGTGCAAGGCGTGCTGCGCGAACCAGGAGGCGAATTCAGCCAGATGGTGGCCGACGCCGTCGCCGGACGGGAGGCTGGATTTTAAAATACTATGCAAGAGCAGGGCGCAATTGTCACTGAACTTCCCGAAGCGGAACGGATCCGGTGGGTCAACGGGTTGCCGGATCTCGCCGGGGACTGGGTCAAGCGGAACACCGATGCCGGTCTGCCCGCGGCCGACGCACTGGAAGCGTTCCTGAACGGCGGCCGGGAGCGTGGCTCGAAGCCGCTCCGCGACTGGTCAAACTGGTTTGCGGCGGAACGCCGCTACCGAAGCAGAATTATCCCGCCGCGGTTTGGCCGCGCCGGGACCCGTCGACCGGTTCTTTCGCGTCATATCCGAGTCGGCAGGCGCGAACGGAACAGTGCGGTTCTTCGCGCTGATGATCCTGATCTGCGCGGAGGTTTTTGCGCGCGCTTTCTTCCTTAGCCCGATCCCGGGCGTGACGGATATCGTTGCCTATTCGCTGGTCGGCGCCACATTCCTTCAGATCGGCAGCGCGTTCCAAGGCGTGCGCATGACGCGGGTGGATTTTCTGCCGGGATTTTTAAGGACTCGCTCGCGTTCGGACCTGGGGCTCTTTGGGATATTTGTGTCGCCTGCCGGCGTCATCGCGATGGTCCTGATGATTCAGGCGGGCGCGCCGAAACTCCGGCGCGCCTATGGCGAGAGCGAACTTGTCGGAATTCCAGGCGGATTCTCGTTCCAAGTTTGGCCGTTGCGCCTACTGGTCGTATTCGGAAGCGCAATGGCTGCGGCGGTGCTTAGGGTGCGGATCCAGGGGCACGCAACGTCTCTATTTGCCACGGAATCAATGCGGAATGCGGTATCGCTCGTTATTTTGCTCGGACTGCTTATCGCCGTCTGGGAATTCGGGTTTCCATTGGCGATGAACGCGGGGGGTTCCAATCTTCAGGTCGGAGCTCTTGCGATTCTTGCCCCGGTACTCCTGGTGTCGATTGGCTTGCATGTCGGCTTCGTCTGCCTCTGGTTGATCAAGGGCCGGATTGCGCTGCCGTATGCCATGTTTGGCATTGCCGGAAACGAATGTCCGGCCAACAACTTTTTTGGTGCCTAGCCGCTTTTCGTGCTGATGGGACTGCTGGTCGCTGCCGCCGATATCGGGCGCGAAACATTTACCTTTGCACGCTGGGTGACACGTCCCATCCGGGGCGGCCTCGGGATCGCAAATGTCGCGCCAATACGACGTTCGCCGCGATTACTGGGGGCGTCGATCGCATCCGCAACCGTCTTTGCGAAAATCGCCTCTACAGAGATGATTCGCCACGGGTATTACAGTCGTTTCGCCGCCGGCGCGGTCTCCGGCAGTTCGGTCCTCGGCATGCTCCTCCCGCCGAGCCTGCTGCTGATCGTCTACGGTTTTTTTGGCCGAGCGATCGGTCGGTCAACTCTTCTTGGCGGCAATTTTCCCCGGCCTGATTCTAGCGGCCGCAATGTGCGTGATGATCTGGTTGCGCGCAACCTTCCAACCCAGCCTCGTCTATGAAGCCGGTGCGTCTGATGTTGGGGCGAAGGACGCCGACGGCATGAGCGCTAGCCGAACGGCAATCTTGCTTTCGCCCGCGATCGGCCTGATAATTCTGGTTTTGGGAGGGATCTACGGAGGCTGGTTCACACCGACCGAAGGCGGCGCAGTCGGTTCCGCGGGCGCGCTGCTTTACGCCTTGGCCCGCAGGCGAATAGACGCCAAGGAATTCCGGCGGGTGCTTGCGGTATGCGGGCAGATTTCCACGAGGGTCCTGTCTCCCATTTTGTCGGCGAATTTCTTTACCATCATGCTCGCGTCATCCGGCTTTGTGCAATCCATCGGGGCGTATGTAAGCGGCCTAGGTCTAATGCTTTGGCAGTTCGCCGCGATCCATGTAATCCTGCTGGCCGTTCTGGTAACGTTTCTGGAATCCGTTTCGATCAAGTTGATCGCTGTTCCAATTGCTCTACCGACGGCCATCGCCCTTGGCGGCGATTCGACATGGCTCGGAATATTGACGGTCATCGGAGTTGAGATCGGCCTTCTGACGCCGCCCTTCGGACGGACCTGCTTTGCAGTGGCCTCGACGCTTCGCGGCACCGGTATAGCCCTTCGAGACATATTCCTCGGCGCATTGCCGTTCGTATGGGTCATGGCAATCGTGACCATATTGCTAGTCCTTTTGCCGGTTCTTGTAACTCTGACGCCCTAGAGGCATCTTCTAGCGCAACAACAATGTGAGGAACTGATTATGACCAACGCTTCGCCCAATGCGCAATTTACCGAAGAGCGCTCCGCCGATATTGTGGTTGGCCAGAACGTGAATGCCGGTGATGCAAGGCTCCGCGAAGTTATGGAAAGCATCACCCGACATCTGCATGCGGCGATTAAAGAAACCGAGCCAACGCAGGAAGAATGGATGAAAGCCATTCAGTTCCTGACCGCGACCGGCCACAAATGCGATGACTGGCGTCAGGAATTCATTCTGCTGTCGGATGTGCTTGGCGTCTCTATGCTGGTGGATGCGATTAACTCTCGCCGGCCGGGCGGAGCGTCGGAGAATACCGTCCTCGGCCCGTTCCATATCGACGGCGCGCCGGAATACGAGATGGGGTCGAATATTTGTCTTGATGCCAAGGGCGAAAATATGGTCGTCGGGGGCCGCGTCTTGGACACGGACGGCCATCCGCTGGAGGATGTCAAAATCGATGTCTGGCAAGCCAACGACGAAGGCTTCTACGATGTCCAGCAAAAGGGCATCCAACCTGACTTCAACCTGCGCGGCATATTCAGAACTGGGGCGGATGGCGCCTACTGGTTCAAAGGGGTGCGTCCCAAGCACTATTCCATCCCCGCAGACGGTCCTGTGGGACAATTGCTGAAGGCTCTTGGACGGCATCCGTTCCGGCCGGCCCACCTTCACTTCATTCTCTCAAAGGACGGGTACGACGAAGTTACGACGCACATATTCGACCCTGACGACATCTACATCAACAGCGATGCCGTATTCGGCGTGAAAGAGAGCCTGATCGCGGACTTTGTTCGGATCGAGGATCCCGATATGATTGCCAAATTCGGATTTCAGAGCGCGCACTTCTGGAAGGTTGAATTCGATTTCGTCCTTGCGAGAAATGCGTGATTGAGATGCTGTTCCTTAAAATTCGTTGCTCCCGGCCGATGCCCAATTTTAGTAGAACCGAGGCTCATAAAGGGATCATCGGGGAACGGATGCTGATGCTGTTCAAAAGGGAGCGGGAAGCCTGCGAGGCGATTTTCGACGAGCCCGGAGACTACGAGCGGCAGCTCGAGTAGTTCCGGCGGCAAGTCGGGGAAGCGGGCCGAGATCCCTTCCGGGCAGCCGGGTTGAGAGATCGCCCGGCAAAAAACGCGGCAGGAAAGGCTTCGAGGCGGGCTGTCGAATCGGGTCTGCTGCTCGGTCCGGATGTCCCGGTATTGGCGATCGCTATCGGCTATCCGGCGGCAGGGGCGATTGCGATTTCCAAGCGTGAACCGAATCGGGCGAAATCCGGAAAACGCGCTGCGTCGCATAGGTACTTCCGAATTCGGAACCTTTACCGGCCAGAGCTCAATCCAGCTTTGCCGCAACGCACCGAGAGCAATGCAAGCCAAAGTAACCGATAGCAAAAATTACCGAGCCTGCCGCCGAATTCGATCCTCGACTGATGCCGACATTCAACCCGGCGTTGAACCAATGATGGCGCGGCGGCACTAAATCGGTCTCGACAAAATTCCGGAACTCGGATGCAACGAATTGAATATTCATTCGGCGATATTCGAAGTGCTCGCCCTCCGGCCAACTTCGCCTTGTCTCGAACCAGATTCATATATAGGCATTGGCCCAAGTCCGAAAATCGACTGTTTGTTGTTGGCCCAAATGTAATGGCCAACAAAATAGTCAGCGGAACTTCAAACAGAAGGATCGACTTCCTCGCAGTTCGAAATCTAGGCGCATCTTCGTCAAGAGCCGCGCGTTCGCGCTCGGTGAAATTTTGACTGGAACGCGCGGCAATTCATTCAAGAGCCAGACAATGATAGAGCACGGAAACTGAACTTTGTTTCAGCAATTTTTCGACAATCTTCGCCAATCCAAAGTCCCGGTATCGCTTCGGGAATACCTTGCGTTCCTCGAAGCGCTCCAAACCGATCTCGTTACCTTCGACATTGAAGGATTCTATTTCCTTGCAAGAACGGCGATGGTTAAGGACGAACGAAATCTGGACAAATTCGACAGAGCGTTTGCTGAAACATTCAATGGAGCGGAAAGCCTGACGGCGGAAGAATTTTTCCACTTCGCGGATCTGCCAAAAGATTGGCTGCGAAAATTGGCGGAAAAACACTTGTCCGACGAAGAGAAAGCCAAAATCGAAGCTCTCGGCGGATTCGAGAAACTCATGGAGACGCTGAAGGAACGGCTAAGGGAGCAGCAAAAAAGGCACGAGGGCGGAAACAAGTGGATAGGAACGGCAGGCACGTCTCCCTTCGGAGCCTACGGATACAATCCCGAGGGAATCAGGATCGGTCAGTCGGAAAGTCGGCATCGGCGCGCCGTCAAGGTCTGGGACAGGCGGGAATTCAGAAATCTAGATGACAGCGTCGATCTGGGAACTCGCAACATTAAAGTAGCGCTGAAGCGCCTGAGGCGCTGGGCTCGCGACAGCGCGGAGGAGGAATTGGATCTGCAGGCTACGATTCGCGAGACGGCGAAGAATGGCTATCTCGACGTGAAGACGCGCCCAGAGCGCAGAAACGCGGTTAAAGTCATCCTCTTTCTGGATGTCGGCGGATCGATGGACGACCATATCCGTCTAGTCGAGGAATTGTTTTCGGCGGCGAGATCGGAATTCAAGCACATCGAGCATTTCTATTTTCACAATTGCCTCTATGAATCGGTTTGGCGCGACAACAGCCGACGTTGGTCGGAAAGGCTGCCCACATGGGATGTGCTCCGCACCTACGGTTCCGACTACAAGTGCATCTTCGTTGGCGACGCTTCGATGTCGCCGTATGAAGTTGTCTATCCGGGCGGCGCCAACGAACACTTCAACGATGAAGCGGGACAGGTATGGCTGCTTCGGGCTCGGGAACAGTGGCCGAATGCAGTTTGGATCAATCCGGTTCCGGAGGCGCACTGGCCCTATACTCAATCGATAGCGATGATACGCGACCTCTTCGACGGCCGAATGTTTTCGATAAGCCTGCAGGGCATCGAGACTGCGACGCGGGAACTTGCGCGCCAATAGGCGCGAATACGAGAAGGCGCGCCAAAACCGAACTCGGCGCGATTGAATTAACGACCGGCCATCTTTCTTGAGGAAAGACCATGGATGACGACTACTTCGAAAAGGGCCTAAGAATGCGCAAGGCGACCCTCGGCGCCGAATTCGTAGAACAATATCAAGCTAGTGCGTATGAATTTGACGAACGGTTCCAAAAAGCCATGACGCCACGGTGCCGTGGCATCGGCTGGGGAGACGAAACGAGTGACCCGAACACTCGATCTATGATGAATCACGCGATGATTGGAGCGCTCGGGAAAACGCACGAGTGGGAAGTGCATTGTCGCGGAGCATTGAACAACGGCGTTACCAAGGCAGATATTCGATCCATTTTCCATGTAGTCGCGATTTATTGCGGCGTTCCTCAGGCTCTGAAACGCTTCCGAGCCGCCCGAAAAGCACTCGCGGATGCCCGGCGAGCTTTAGGCGCCGCCTCCAACCAAGCCCGCGGCAAGGAACATTTTTGGATGCATATTCCGCAGGCCGGAGTCTCGAAATTTTCAAATTTTTCGGTCGAATACGAATTGCCCGTAAAGCGATCCGAAGATTTTAGTGATTGCGATTTGATCGGCGAGCGGCAACCGGATCGCAATTTCTGCGCGAAAAGAGGGAAGCTAATGAATGCTTGGAACTAGATTTGCCACAAGGCTAAACGCGTTCAAATTTGGTTCGTCCGCAGTTGAATCCGTGATTTCGGATAATGCCGGAACATTGCAGCAATTGCGCAGAGTTGCAGCCGTGAAAGGATTGACGGACGTTGACTTGAACTATCCTGACCACGTTTTTGGAATTGGCGCGGATTTCGCTGAGCAGGTGCGCGATCTCGGCCTCTCAATGAACGGACTTGCTATGCGCTTCGGATCAAACAGAAAATTTGCTTCGGGCGCGTTTACTTGCGCAGACCCGAAAATCCGCCAGGAAGCCATCGATCTTACCAAAAGAGGTATCGACGCGTCGCGAGAATGCGGAGCCGATCTTATGACTGTTTGGCTCGGAGAGGACGGATTCGACTACGGCTTTCAAGCCGACTATGAACGAATTTGGAACGACGAAATCCAGGCAATCAGGGAAATAGCCCTTCACGACATCGAGTGCCGAATAAGCATTGAATACAAGCCTAACGAACCGCGCGCGTTTGCCGTACTTCCCGACTTGACTGCTACGCTGCTAGCTCTTGCCGAAGCCGATTGCCCCAATCTTGGCGTGACTCTGGACTTCGCGCATATGCTATATGGCGGCGAGCATCCTCCCGCAACCGCTGCGCTTGCGGCGCGAAAGTCGACCATTTTCGGCGTGCATTTGAATGACGGATACGGAAAGAGGGACGATGGCCTGATGGTTGGCTCGGTACACCTCGCTGCCACTTTGGAATTTCTCTACCAGTTGCTGAAGGCATCCTACCAAGGCGTTATTTACTTTGACACTTTTCCAGATGCGGGAGGGATCGACCCGGCCAGCGAATGCGAGTGCAACATCAAGATTACCAAGCGATTGATCAAAGCTGCTAGCGAACTCTTGACGACGGGCGAGCTCAACAACGCCATGGAGCGACAAGACCCGGTAGCGTCCCGGCATATTGTCAACCGCGTGATTTCACGAACTTTCGATGAATCGATGCCCTAAAATCGTATTGAATTATTGCGTCGATTATACGGCCATATTCCGGAAACGGTGATTTAAGGCAAACGCAAACCCAAGTTTCTTCGAATCAACTAGAGTTTCGGTTTTCACGCATCATTTACAAGCCGCTTATCGTTGAATCAAATTTAGTCGGTGCTCCCGACCATCAATCCGATTTCATAGCACAAGCGGTTCGAATCGATTTTGAGACTGCTCATGCCCGTGACTTTCGCGGTGCCCCTATCATTCCTCGATTTCGCCCCTCCGGCGGCAATGCGCCTGTCAAGCCGGCATAGATTTCCCAATTGCCGGACTTTCGCCCGGTTTCGCCTTTCGGGCCGTGCGAACTGACGCTTTCATGCAAATTTTTCTGACAAAATTAAAGACAGGATCGTGCTCAGCCTTCCGCAACGCATCATGAAGCACGCTTCGGGCCTCCCAAAGGCGACGCCGATTTACCCCCTGCCTCTCTCCTCCATTTGGGAAGGCGCAAGACGGTGGACCAGGCGCTGGCGCTTCTCGCGCATGCCGGTTGGTTGATGCGCATTTGCCAAGGCGTTTACATGCGCCCGGTCGAAACCCGCTTCGGTTCGTGTCCGCCGCGCATCAGTACCGCGCATTTCGGCATGCCCTTCCGACGGGTGTTGCCGCCGCGCCGTCGAATGCGAAGCCGGCCGATACCGGGTATGCTGATCCGGTCACCGCTTAAGAGGACATCGTCGTGGACGGTAAAAGACGCCGACCCGCGGAGGGATTTGAACCCGGGAAACCCTTCGCGCCAGAAAGCCGAGGATCAGGCGTCGGTCCGGTGCTCCTGGAAGTAGCGGCCAATAGCGAGCAAACACCTCGACAGCCGAGTGAATTCGCGCCGTAGTTCGGTGAACAGCCTGCCGAGCGAGAAAAAAGATGCGGACGGCCGCTTCGAAAGCCACATTCTGCCGCGCAAGCGTTTCGTTCCAGACGAACCGTCAGGCCTCGACCTAGCCGGCGAGCCTTGGCCCAAGTTCCCGGCAATGGCCGGTAGACGATGTTTCGAAATGAGGCGCTTTCTCCCGCGAGGTCGAGCCTACCGCGCATAGGCAATGCCTGCCAGCGGCAAGCTCGAACTTCCCGCATTGCGAACAATACATGAACAAGCCGGTGCTGGCAAGGAATGATTCCGGAAGGGATCGAATGAATCCGAATGCGGAGTCATGAATTAAGCTGCCTGGAAAAGGAAATTAAACGAAATCGGGAAGGATCGAGAAACCGATTGGCGGGGAATTTTCAAAACGTCCAGAATCGCCGCAAGGAATTTGATGCGTCTAATGCCCGGGAAAAAGATTGGTAATCATGCATGCAGTCCCCATTGACGTCCATTCTTTACAAGCGCGGCAGCGCCACCTTCACCTCGCAAATAGTACCAATAAGGCTTGGCACTTCAAGGCAGACAGTACCGCCGCCGCAACCGCGGCGAGACACGCAATTCGATGAATGGCATTTGGTAAGAATCGTTGCCGAGAATGCGCCCGTTTTCGAAAAGTTTCGCAATTTCGCAATATGGCTCAGCCAACAACGCCCGGAATCGGCTTCTCAAGCCTCCGGTCAAATTGGCGCGCTCGAAGAATTTACCGTCGCCGAGTACCGGGTGTCCGAAGACCACCGTCAAGAAGCGGCTCAAAGAAACGGCGATTCATCGAATTCGAAATTGCTTGTCGCGCTGAACTTTATTCGCTTGAAGCAAGCCGATCATTGCAATCCCCATGTTTTGCAGCATATGTGCGTTGACAAGCTGTGCGCTCGGGAATTTGCCCGAAGCTGCTCGAGGAGAGAAAATGACACATGAGTTTGCGCGACTGTTCGGTACCGCTAAACCCGTTATTGCAATGGTCCACTTCGGGGCCATGCCCGGCAGTCCGCTCTATGATGCAAAATGCGGGATCGAAGGATTGGTCGCGGGAGCGGAACGAGACCTTGAGGCGTTGCAGCGCGCGGGCGTCGACGCGGTCATGTTCGGAAATGAAAACGACCGCCCGTACGAATTAAATGTTGACTCCGCGACGGTAGCTGCCATGGCCTACGGCCTTGGCCGTCTCGCCGAGAAGATCGATGTTCCCTTCGGCGTAAACGTACTTTGGGACTCAAAAGCCAGCATTTCGGTCGCTGTTGCGGCAGGCGCCGCTTTCGTTCGAGAAATCTTTACTGGAACGTACGCATCCGACATGGGAATTTGGTCGCCCGATGCGGGCGCAGCACTTCGCTATCGCAATCGACTTAGGGGCGACGGAATCAAGGTCTTCTATAACGTAAGCGCCGAATTCGCTTATTCGCTTGACCGGCGCAGTCTCGCCGACCGAGCAAGGAGCGCAGTTTTTTCATCCGTACCGGACGCGTTACTGGTCTCCGGCGCGATCACGGGAGAACCGGCGGCAATGAGCGACCTGAAGGCGGTAAAGGAAGCTGTGCGAGGCGTGCCTGTCCTCGCCAATACCGGAGTGAGGATTGAAACGGTTTCCGAAGTCTTGAGAATGTCCGATGGCGTTATCGTTGGATCTTCGCTTAAAGTCGACGGAGACACTTGGAACCCGGTCGACAAGTCTCGAGCCATCGAATTCATGAAAAGAGCGCGCGCGGCTCGCGGCGAATAATCAAATCGCGGAGTCGCGCAATGGTAGACTTTGAAAACGATAGAATTGGCGAAATTGCCAGGGAGCTTTGCCTCATTCCCGGATTGAGCGGTCATGAAGGAAGGGTTTCGGCAGCAATTCGCAAACATTTGGAAAGCATTGGCCTCGATTGCACAATAGACATATTGGGCAACTTGCACGCTTCCATCGAAGGAGATGGGGACGCACCTTCGGTGCTTCTGTTCGCGCATGCGGACCAGCTCGGGGGGATCGTAAGGAAAATTGAATCCGACGGAAGAATTTTGTTCGACCGCGTCGGCGGCCTACCCGAAAAATCTCTACCGGCCCAGCGAGTCGTAATAACTACGGATAAGGGTAACGACATACTCGGCTTCATAGCGAACAAATCCCATCATGCGACGGACAACATTGAAAAATACTCCGTTTTAACTTGCAAGGACCTGTATATTGATGCGGGATTCGAAAGTTCCGACGAAACAAGTATGGCTGGTATCAGGATTGGCTGTCCGGTCGTCTACCTGCCATGGTGCGAGCGCGTCGGAGGCAACAGGCTGGCTGGAACTTCTATCGATGACAGAGCGGGGTGCGCCGTAATTCTGGAGGTTGCTCGGGTCCTGGCAACTCGAAATATCCGTCCCACTGTACATTTCCTGTTTTCGGTGCAAGAAGAATACAACCTTCGAGGAGTGCTGCCCGCCGCCCGGAAACTAAATCCCGATGTCGCCATTCAGATTGACTTGATTCTAGCGGCGGATACGCCCGATATGGTCAAACGCGGCGAAGTCAGGCTCGGGGGAGGCCCGGCGATCAGCATGTTTTCATTTCACGGCCGCGGCACTTTAAATGGCGTCATTCCGCATCCGGGATTGGTGCGGCTGATCGAAAGGTCTGCAAGAACGGCGGAAATCCCGCTTCAGCGCAGCGCGCATATCGGCGCCTTGACCGATCTTTCCTACATCCAGTTCTTGGGCGAAGGCGTTGCATGCGTCGATGTCGGATTTCCCATGCGATATTCCCACTCGGCGGCGGAACTTTGCGACTTGCGCGACCTCTCGGGCCTCGCCAAGTTACTGACCCATGCGTTGACGGACATTCGCGGCAGCGATCTGGAGAGGAGTTCGTCAAATGGCTAAGTCCTTGTTCCTAGGCGTAGATATCGGAACATTTGAAACCAAAGCGGCCCTCTGCGACAGCGTCGGAAAAATCGTAGCATCGGCCGCCAGAAAACATGAAATGACCGTTCCGCAACCGGGGTGGGCAGAGCATCGTCCAATAGAAGATTGGTGGAACGGATTCGTCGATGTGACTTCAAGTGTGATGGCGCATCCCGGAGCACGGACCGGCAGCGTCGAAGCCGTTGCGATCAGCGCAATTGGGCCGTGCATGCTTCCGGTAGACGGCGAAGGCGGACCGCTGTCGAATGCCGTGCTTTACGGAGTAGATACCAGAGCCACGAAAGAAATCGACTTGCTTGCCGACAAAATCGGCGAAGAGCGAATTATTGAGTTCAACGGCAATGCTTTGAATTCTCAAGCAGTCGGTCCAAAAATTCTTTGGCTGCGAATAAATAGGCCCGATCTCTTTGAGAAGGCCGCGAAAATAGTGACTTCGACAACATTCCTCGTTCAGAAACTGACGGGACGCTGTATCATCGACCACTATACCGCAGCAAATTTCACGCCGATCTACAATTCGTTAACGCGCTCCTGGGACGATTCACTTTGCGATGAAATCATCGAACTCGACCGCCTTCCCGAATTGGGATGGTCGCACGAAATCGCCGGCACGACGACGGCCGAAGCAGCGAATGCCACCGGTCTTCCGGAAGGAACACCCGTTACCGTCGGGACAATCGACGCGGCGGCGGAAGCCGTTAGCGTCGGCGCAATGAACCCGGGCGATCTCATGGTGATGTACGGCTCGACGATGTTTTTCGTTACGGTCGCCGGCGAATGGACACCGGACGGGAGGCTTTGGTACGCGCCCTGGCTGTTTCCGGCGCAGCATGCGTCCCTGGCGGGCCTTTCGACAAGCGGAACGCTCACGCACTGGTTCCGCGATACATTTGCGAAGGAACTCGATCGGGACCAGGCATTTCCTGTTTTGGCTGAAGAGGCGTCGGGTTCGCCACCGGGAGCGCGCGGCCTTGCCGTTCTGCCCTATTTTTCCGGCGAGCGGACTCCGCTGCATGACCCCGAAGCAAAAGGGTGCATTTTCGGGCTGAACCTAACGCATACGCGCGCCGATCTTTATCGCGCCGTTCTCGAAGGAATTGCCTACGGCGCGCGGCACGTGATCGAAACGTTTGAAGACATTGGCGCGAAACCGAATCGGCTGCTTGCCGTTGGAGGCGGTACGAAAAACCGAATTTGGCTCCAGTCAGTATCCGATATTTCCGGTTTCGACCAAATCCTTCGCGAAATATCCATTGGCGCAAGCTACGGGGACGCCTTTCTAGCGGCCATGGCCGCTGGAGCAGCGGAGCAAAGAGATATCGATGCCTGGAACCCCGTATCGGAAAAAATTATTGCTCGGACCGATGCCGTTTACGAAAACGGCTACTCGGTATTTCGGGATCTCTATCGTAATAACAAGGAGCTAATGCGAAGAATTTAGTCCCGCTCACTTGACGGCGCCTGCCGCCATTTCTTTGACGATTAAGCGTTCCAGAAAGATCCCCACGAGTAGAAGCGGCGAAATCGATGCCCCCGTCAATGCGGCAATTGTCCTCCAGCCAACGCCTTGCGAACAGGTCTGAGCGGCGACCATCGCGGGAAGCGTGGTCGCGTGCGTGCTAGCAAGAAGCGACGCGAAGAAATATTCGTTCCAGCAAAATATCGTCGAAAAGATGAATGATGCGGCAATTCCAGGAACAACCACCGGAAGGACGATCAGGAAAAACGCTCCCCAAATCGAAGGCCCGTCGACTAGCGCCGCTTCTTCAAGCTCGATCGGCACAGAATTAAACTGGTCTCGCATGATCCAGAAAACGATAGGAAGATCCATGAGGGTGTACAGGAGTACTATGCCGGCAAGGGTGTCCAGCATAGCCAGCTCCTTGAAAAGAACGAGCAAAGGAAGCGCGAGAACAACGGGCGGTATAATCAGCTGCGACAGGAAAAAAACGAAATGACCTGGTTTTGCATGAATCCGAAACGGTAGTTGAATCGGCCAAGCCCGTATGCGGCCGTCGTGCCGAGGATCACGGCAAGCAACGAGGCGCTAACCGAGCCTACGAATGAATTCGAGAAGCTTGACAGGAATTGCGCCCTGGGAGTCGATAATTCGAGGATTGTATCAGGCGAAGGGCCCAGTGACCTCCGGCCCTTCCAATTAGGCGCGTAGTCCAGCCATGGAACCAAATGGCAGCGCATGACATCTGGCGCAATCTTGAACGAAGTCGTTGCCGTCCAGTAAACCGGAAAGATGCAATCGAACGTCCATATTCAAATGACGCCGTACATGTCGATTTTCGCGCTTGCCGACCTCGCCCTCCCTATGAGGCGTCTGCGCGCGTAACGGAGTTCAATGGGCATCGTTAATTTCGGCTCATGCCGGTCTTTCCCGCCACCGGCTCACAAATCCGATAGGTTCGGTCAAGAACAGAAAAATTAGAAGATTTTAATCGAATGCGGGCAACGCTTCGTATCCGAAATTGGAACGGTCGCGGGACTTCCGGGCCGCGCGCAGTCTCTGTAATTTTAATGTCAGCGAGCTTAAGCTTAAAAATAGTTCGAACTAGAAAAGCCGGCACCGACAAGGGAAGAGAGTAAGAGTAGCGCCTGCCGGCCAGTATGAAGGAACCTCCCTCAATCAGGATTACGCATTGTCCCGCACTGAGGCAATTCTAATGGAATTTCACGCGGCATCAATCTTTATCGAGCGCGATTTGTCTTTGAGCAACTCAAAGAGATTTCTGCAAACGGTAGAATTTTGATTGAATCGTCGCCAGTGAATTCAGAAATCAGCCCGAAACGACCACGCCTCCGTCGATGACCAGAGCTTGGCCCGTCATCATCTTGCTGGCCTGGGAAGCTAGAAACAGCACGCCTCCCGCAATGTCTTTCGGTTCGAGGTGCTCGGGTAGGCACTGCCTTTCAAGGTGAGCGGCCAGGCGTTCCGGCGTTGCCCACAACCTTAGTTGCTTTTCGGTGAGCACCCAACCGGGCATGACGGAATTCACCCTGATCCCGAAGCCGCCGAATTCCCTCGCCAGACCGCGCGTCAACCCGTTGATTCCGGCATTCGCCGCCACGTATGACGGGTATTCGCCAAGCCCCATCATATAGCTAATCGAAGAAAAATTTATTATCGATCCCCCGCCAAGGTCTTTCATGCCGCCCACCACCGCCTGAGCCGCAAAAAAGTAAGGGCGTAAGTTTATCGCTTGATTTTTGTCCCAATCCGCCGGCGTCAATTCTTCAGTTCGGTGCCTAACGTCATTCGCCGCATTGCTAACCAGCACCGAAATCGGCCCGTTCTCCGACGCCGCCTGCACTATGGCGCTGCGAAGAGCCTCGATGTCGGTTACGTCGCAGGGAATATATCTCGGTCTGTTGCCGAGCCGCGATTCCAATTCGCTGCAAAACTCCGTTGCATCCGTGCGCTGAACGAACGCAACTTTGGACCCCTGCTCCAGAAACGCTTCCGTGAGAGCCGCTCCTATGCCCGAGCCGCCTCCCGTGATAAACACTGAACGGCCATCCAGGTCGGGATATTTCGCTGTCGTCGCCAATTTCACTATCCTTTAATATTTCTGCGCCAAAACTGCCTTAAAATTCTAGACCATTATACGATTCCAAGGACTCTTGGAACCAGCAGCATCGCGCCCCTGCTAAATCGGCGAAACGCATCCTTGAACTAGCTTCCGCCAATCTTGCCTCGGATTTTCAAACCGACCCATTCTAGATCGGATTTAATCCGCGGCAAGTTCAATTTAATGTAACGCATAAATTCAGCGGCCGGGACGACGGCAAGTACCGCTGAGACCGATAGCGCCATTTAAAGCCGGACAGTCAATGCATTCGTTTTTTGCGCGCCGCCACGAATCTCACTCAAACTGCCCGCACCTCCGCCTTTCGGCAAATCTCCTTCTTTGCGAGCAATTCCTCTCGGAACGCGAACGCTATGCGCATCGAGTCGACCACTAAATGCACATGCCCACTCGCAGCGCATCGTATATCGCGGCGTGGATGTTGCGGGACGATATCGCGTCTCCGATTCTGAAAAGTTCGAACCGTCCGTTCGGATTGGCGCAGCAACTCTTCGCCCGATGCCTACTAATCGCCTCTAGGTCCACGACCCCTCCGTTGCGAGATAGGTCCTTCAAGGCAAAATAAAGCGCGTCGCTCGGAACCGTACCGCGCTCAACCACGACATCGTCGACAGTTCTTTGGATCCTGCTTTGATCGTATTCGTTCTGCAGCGTGCAGATTAGGCGACCGCCTGCCCTTTCGATCCGAAGGAGACGGTGATTCGGGGTCATCGCAACGCCCGCCGAATATAGATTTCTCAAATGGATCGAGAAATTCGTCGGACCGAGGCCGTTGCCTGGTTGCCGCGCGGGAGTGGCGAATTCAATAGTCGAGGCGCCCGACTCGGCGATCGCCTCGGCGGTCGAAAGTCCTTGATGCTGCCCGTGGTCGTCGTAGACAAGAACGCTCTTTCCCGGTCGAACGGATCTCGAAAGAATATCCCAAGTGCTGCACGCTAGATTCGCGCCTTCGAAAAATTCGGTGTTCGGAACTCCGCCCGTCGCTACAATGACGACGTCGGGACTTTCCGCCAGCACTTCGGCTTTATCTGCGAGACTGTCGCAGCGAACCGATACGCCGAGCACGTCAAGACGGTCGATTCTCCACCGAACGATACCGATCAATTCCTTTCGCCAAGTCGCTTGGGCCGCTAGCAATACTTGTCCGCCCGGCTTGGAAGCCGCCTCGAAAATTACGACTTCATGTCCGCGTTCCGCGCAAATCCTAGCCGCCTCCAATCCGCCCGGTCCCGCCCCTACTACTACTACTTTCTTGCGGCGGCCGACCGATCTTGGAACCTCCTGCGGAAATGTCCGTTCGCGCCCGGTTGATGCATTGTGCACGCAAAGCGCCTCCCGTCCCGCATAAATGCGATCGATGCAATAACCGGCGCCAACGCACGGCCGGATTTCGGCCTCCCTCCCGTCGCGGAATTTGGCGAGATGGCGCGGATCCGCAATATGCGCGCGAGTCATGCCAACGAGATCGACATATCCGCTCGCCAACGCATGCTCCGCTGTTCTCAAGTCGCCGATCCGACAGGCGTGAACAACCGGCATTCCGGTCGCGTTGCGGATTTTACCGACCAAACGAACGGCGGGCATGCTACCGTACGCCATCGTGGGAACCGACTTTGCGACTCCTGGAAAGGTCCAGTTGTTGGAAGATACCAGGTTGAAATAATCGACGAGACCGCTTTCGGATATTCGCAATCCTATCTCCACCGTATCGTCCACATCCAGCCCGCCAGCTATCATCTCATCGGCGGAAAATCTGATTCCGACAAGGAAATCGCCAACTTTCTCGCGGATTCCTTCCAGAACCTCAAATGTGAATCTTAATCTGTTTTCCGTCGAACCGCCGTATTCGTCTACGCGTCGATTTATGGCCGGAGACCAGAATTGGCCTAGCAAATGCCCGGATACGAATACTTCGCATCCATCGAGTCCGCCCGATTTGCACCGCTGCGCCGCGCTCGCGTAATCGATTCGTACCCTTTCGAAATCTTCCTTCTCCATAGGTTTAGCGAATGACATGTGTGCCGGCTCAGGTTCAGTTCCTGCGCTAATAGGCGGCATCCAGTCGCCGGAATCCCACGTCGTACGCCTTCCCATGTGGCTGATTTGGCAAATAAGAGCCGCGTCATGCGCATGGATTCGCTCGGCGAACTCTTCGAAGACGGGGATGATAGCGTCGCCCGATACGTCAAGTTGGCCGAATGATGCGGGCGAGTCGGCCGACACCGACGACGAACCGCCAAACATGGTCAGGGCTATTCCGCCCTTTGCTTTTTCCTCGTGATAAAGCTGGTAGCGAAGCTTGGGCATACCGTCCTCTCCGTAAGCAGGAGAGTGCGCAGTGCTGACTATGCGGTTCCTTAAATTCAGGTTCCCGAGTTTGAACGGTTCCCAGACCAGTTTGAGTTCAGACATTGTCGCTACGCCTCGGCCAAGGCAAGCATTGCAATTGAATGAACTGTCGCTCAAGTATAGCAGCCGTTTCCGACATGTCGTTTCGTCTATTTGCCAGAACTGGAGTTTTTTGCTACCACTGCAGTTTGCGGGAGCCAACACCCCGAATTGCCGACGCGGCTAAATTTCAGAGTCACTCCGAGGCGTAAATGCACCAGTGGGATTTCAGCCCCGTCTTTTCGAATCTCGACTTTCTCCTGTTAGGTCTTTACCATACATTCCTTGTAACAGCTCTGGCTCTATCTTTCGGAATTCCTATCGGTCTCGCGCTTGCGCTCTGCCGCCTTTCGCGTTTTCGCCTAGTTTCGGGAGTCGCTACCTTCATCATAGAGTTCTTTAGGACTACGCCGCCTCTTGTTCAGCTATTCTGGTTTTTCTTCGCTTTGCCAATTCTGATCGATGTCAGAATGACGCCATTCGTCGCTTCGGTCGCGACTTTTTCCATTCAGTCATCCGCGTTCTTCGCCGAAATTTTCCGCGGCGGAATTAATTCGATAGAGCGCGGGCAGTGGGAAGCGGCGAAAGCAATCGGAATGTCGTATCGACAATCTCTAAGAAGAATCATTCTTCCGCAGGCGGTCAAGAGGATGATACCGGCGTTTCTCGAGCGATCGATCGAATTGCTGAAAACCACGACGCTCATATCCACTGTGTCCTACGCCGACCTGATGTTCCAGGCGAACGAACTTGCGCAAAAAACGTTCAGGCCACTGGAAGTCTACACAGTTGTCGCGCTCATGTATTTTTTCCTGATTTTCGGTTTTTCCTACGCTTCGATTCATGTCGAGCGCTTTCTCGCCAAGAGCGGCGAATCGACGATGCGATAGGATCGACCGATGAATTATCAGTGGGACTTTCAGACGGTTTGGGAAAATTTCGACGTCCTTTGGATCGGGTTGATCGGAACGCTGAAGATTTTTTCCGTCACCGTGGTTCTAGGGCTTTTCGGCGGCCTGATAGTCGGCATGGGCCGATACGCCCGACCGATATGGATACGCGGCCCGGCATCCATTTTCGTAGAATTCTTCCGCAACACGCCCGTTCTGGTTCAAATCATCTGGTTTTATTTCGCGCTGCCCATCCTCGTCCCAATCAACGTCAGTCCGTTTCTTGCAGCCGTACTCGGCATTTCTTTGAATACCGCCGCTTTTTCCGCAGAGATTTACAGGGGCGGCATCCAGTCGATAGAACCGGGGCAATGGGAAGCCGCCAAGGCGATCGGCATGAACTATGCGCAGACGATGAGGCGCATCATTCTACCTCAGGCCATCAAGCGCATGCTGCCTCCGCTGACGAACCGCGGCATAGAGGCGTTTAAAATGTCGACCCTTGCATCCGTCGTGGCCTACGTTGAAACTCTCAACCAAGCCAAATTGATCGCGTCGCTCAATTTCAATCCAATCGAAACCTATTCCGTGGTTGCATTTGCGTTTTTCGTCATTCTCTATCCGCTCGTGCAGGCGACATACGTACTTGAGCGGATGTTCGGAAAGAGCGACTGATATGTCAGCAGAAGCAGTTGTCGAAGTAAGGGGCTTGGTCAAAAGATTCGGCGACCTGGAAGTGCTCAAGGGAATTGACCTGAAAGTCCGGGAGGGCGAAACGGTAGTCTTGCTCGGCGTTAGCGGCTCCGGCAAGAGCACTCTTCTTCGCTGCATCAATTTCATGGAGACGCCAACGGAAGGGCGAGTATTCGAAAGCGGAAAGCTGGTCGGAACCGAAAAGAACGGGCGCATGGTCTACCGGGAACGAGAACTTTGCGCGCTCCGGACTCGCATCGGAATGGTATTCCAGCATTTCAATCTGTTCCCCCATATGACGGCCCTGCAAAATGTCATGGAGGGTCAGACGACGGTACTTCGAGAAAGCCGCGAAGCCGCCGAGAAAAATGCGATCGAGCAGCTTCGGCGCGTCGGACTTGAAGACAAGGCTTTCGAATATCCGGCGCGGCTTTCGGGAGGTCAAAAGCAACGCGTTGCAATCGCTCGGGCTCTTTCAATGAACCCTCGGGTCATGCTTTTCGACGAGGTCACTTCGGCGCTCGACCCGGAACTCGTCGGCGAGGTTCTCAAGGCCATTCGGCAGCTGGCCGACGAAGGCATGACAATGATCATCGTGACGCACGAACTTGGCTTCGCCTACCACGTGGCGGACAGGGTCCTGTTTCTTGACGGAGGGGAAATAATAGAGCAGGGTCCTCCGGCGGAAATACTCGTAAAGCCGGAAACCAGGAGAGCGAAAGAGTTTCTTGAAGGGCATTCTCTTTTCAAGCTCCCCGACTAATCTAGAAATCTAATTCATCACGCCAGAAAAGGAGAAAATGATGAAATCATTCTACCGAACCGTTAGAGCAATGCTCCTCATTGTCCCTCTTGCCTTCGGCCTTGGTGCCGGAGCCGCGACCGCGCAAGAAATGTCGACGATGGATGCCATCAAGGAGCGCGGAACGCTGAGAATCGGCGTCACGCAGGCACCGCCGTGGTTTTCGAAGGACCTGAAAACCGGTGAATGGTCGAGCGGGCTCGGAATTTCGATCGGAAAGGCGATGGCCGAAGTCCTCGGCGTCGAACTGGAGACCGTCGAAGTAACGTGGGGAACGGCGATAGCCGCGCTTCAATCGAACAAGATCGACATTCAGTACCTACTTGATCCAACGCCTTCGAGAGCCGTATCGGTCGATTTTCCGAAGCAGCCTTTGCTATACATCTCGCTTGCAGTTCTCGCGCGGGATGACCTAGAGGTTTCGGCTTGGTCGGATTTGAATTCGCCGGATGTTTCGATCGCAGTTCCGCAAGCTACAAGCATGGACGCGTTCCTGACGAGGAACACCCCCGACGCGGACATTCAGCGCTACCCGGACAACGCCGCATCGATAGCGGCCTTCCAGTCCGGACGGGTCGATGCGGTATCGCTGTTCCACCCGCCGCTTCTCGCCGCGCGAAAAAAGATGAAAGCCGGCAAGATCGTGATTCCGACACCGGCGTTCGGTTCGCCGTCTTCGGCGGCCGTGCGAAAGGAAGCCGACAAGAGCTTCCGCGACTGGGTCGACCATACGATCTTCTACTACTACGAAACCGGTAGAACCCAGAGGTGGTATGAAGAATTCCTCGCGGAATTCGGCCTGGATCCGAAAAAATCCCCGCCGATTCAGAAAGAACTGCTCTACTGATCGCGATAGGCGGCGGCCCTAAAGCCGCCGCGCAAAAGCCGGTCCGGCAAATTCTCTACCTAAAGGATCGTGAATGCCCGCTCAGAGCGACCGCTCCACCCATGAATCCGTCTACGATGCTCGAAACAGCGACATAAAAATCTATGTCGACGGAGAATTAGTGCATCGAGACGATGCCAAAGTATCCGTGTACGATAGCGGTTTCATGCTCGGCGACGGCGTGTGGGAAGGGCTGCGCCTTCACCGAGGCCGCATTTCCTTTTTGACAGAGCATCTGGACCGTTTATTCGAAGCGGCGAAATTTCTGGATATCGCCATCGGCATGACGAAGGCGCAAATTGCGGAAGCGGTGAAATCCGTCCTCGATGCCAACGGCATGACCGACGATGCGCACATTCGCCTAATGGTTACTCGCGGCAGGAAGAAAAAGCCGTTTCAAGATCCCCGCCTGAGCGAGTTCGGGCCGACAATCGTCATTATTGCGGAACATTCGCAGCCTTGGGCCGGCGTTTGGGAGCGGGGTATCCGCCTCCATACGGTACCGCATCATCGCGGTCTCCCGCTTACCCAGGATCCAAAGCTGAATTCGCATTCGAAGCTAAATTGCATCATTGCATTGAATCACGCGCTTCGAGCGGGCGCCGACGAAGCGCTGATGCTGGACCCGCACGGTTTCGTCTGCACGACGAACGCCTGTAATTTTTTTATCGTCAGAGGCGGCGAGGTTTGGACCTCGACCGGCGACTACTGCATGAATGGCATCACACGTAAAAAGGTCATCGAACTCTGCAATGCGAACTCGATCCGCATTTTTCAAAAGAACTTTTCGCTCGTCGACGCTTATGGAGCGCAGGAGGCGTTTTTGACGGGAACGTTCGGAGGGCCTTCGCCGGTATCCGAAATCGACGGAAGAGTAATCGGAGATGGAAGGCCCGGTCCGACGCTACTTCGCCTGCGGGAACTTTATGACGACTTGGTCCGTCGCGACGCCGGACTCCTAAGCGGCGATTAGATTTCGGATCAATAATTGACGAAGGGCTCGCTCCAAGCAGTTCCGCGCAAAATTCAACCGAATTTCCGCAAGTATTTGTGAATATATTGCGAACATATCTTGCAAATCTGAAACAAATGCGGTACAAATGAATCGCAGGTATTCGGCGGAGCGGCTCCAGCCATGGCGAAGCGCAAACGGGTTCAGGTCCTGTAGGTGCTCAGGCTCTTGAAGCGCCAAGAAAAATCAGGGGCCGAGCGGCAGGGCGCCGTATTGTCGGCGATGCTGCAATGGCCGAAGGGATTCAAGTGTCCCACCAGCGGGTACGCGAAACCATTCCGCCTCGAGCACCGGGACCTGCGGCAGTACAGCGCCGACGGCAAGCAAGCCCCGGCCGCGACCGATGTGCTGTTCCAACGCGCCGAGCTGCAACCGATGGCCCGGTTCCCGAGGAGTTTGCTGTCCGCGCAGGACAAGCGGCCGCACGCGAGCCGGGTCAAAGTTGACGACGCCTGGTTCCGCGGGGTTCGGGAAGGTGGAAGGGGCAGCGGTGCGGAGGGCAAAACTCACTTCGCCGACGCCCATTAGACAATGGAGGTTTAGCTGCCGAATAGGATCAAGCTACAGCCCCGTGCCCGGTTTCTGCCGGAAGGCGATCAGGCGCCGGCGCCACAGCAACGTCGAGCAGCGTTGGGCGACCGTTCTTTCCCTCTCGGAGGCTCGAAAATTACCTGCGAAAAGGCAATCGGCAATCGCACGCCAATCAGGTGCCGACTACCGAGGGCACTTCTCGGTCAAGTACAGGACGGTTATGCAGACCAGCATAGTCTGCTTGCAATATTGTGCGATTGCCCTCTATATGTAGATGATCGGGTTCAAGGGCACGTAAGTCGTGGGGTTCTACCGCGAACTCGGCATCCGTCGGGCCAAGGCGGCGCACCTGAATCTGCGCGTCCGTGGCGGCTTAATGGAACGCGATTGCTCCGGTTCTCTCGTCCGGTAGAGGTTGACATGACATGCATCGGTGGCGGAGGCAAAACATTAGCAATGCGAGGCACAATTCGTTGATAGGCACTGAACACCGAATCATAGGCACAACGGCCGTCGTCGGAGTTCGGGCCAGGGAATCGAGCCAAGGAACAGCTCGGGTCGTCCAGAAATGGAGCAAACCGACTTTGCAAGGATTCGTTTGTGAGAATTTCGAGACCGATGCGCAGTTCTACGCAGACGAAGGCGAAGCCTGCAAGGCAATGCTGCAATGCGAACGCGAGACTGCCAACCGCTCTGATTCCGAGCGTGTATGCGACATGGTCCACACTAACGGCGTTGAGAGTTTCAAGGCTTTGCTCAAGTTCGGGTGCCATGGAAGAAAATTCCGCCATTTTTCCGAAAAACGCTTTGAATGCTATGTCAGGGCCTTAGCGGGGCAACTCAACACCCGCCATCTTGAGGATGTCGCCCAATTGACGGCACTTGCGCCGGGAATGGGCGGCAAACGCACCACCGACGAAGACTTGGCGGGCGATATCGGAGCGGGGCAGTGACCGCCCCGGTTCCGAATTCCCACTCAGAGTCGGACGATTCCCGCGCCCGGTCAATAGTCAGCCTGTTTTCGGGGTGCGGAGGGATGGACTTGGGGTTTCTCGGCGGGTTCGAATTCCTTGGTGAATCTTTCGAGCCGCTTTCCAACCGGATTGTGTTCGCTAATGACAACTCAGAAGCCGCATGCCGAACGTACCGTGAAAATATCGGTCACGGCATTCATGCAATGGACATTGAGGAAGCCATGCCGCACCTACCGGAGAGTTGCGATATTCTCCTAGGCGGGTTCCCGTGTCAGGATGTATCCTTCAACGGCAAGCGGCGAGCGGAATCGGGCAAGCGTACCGTACTTTACGAGAAAATGGTGGAAGCCATAGAGCGCGTGCAGCCAGGCGTCTTCGTGGCGGAGAACGTTCGCGGATTGCTCTCGTGCGATTTCGGAAAGCGTGTTCTTTCAGACTTCGACATTGACGGCTATTCGGTAACGGCGAAGGTGCTAGTGGCATCGTCCTATGGCGTGCCGCAGAACCGCGAACGATTGTTCATTGTCGGAATCAAGGGCGATGCACCTTTCACTTTCCCGATGGCTTCCAATGCCGCTCCGATTACAGCGAGCTCGGCAATATCCGATCTCGAAGATGAACCGGAGAATTCCGGTATCAAACACATGTGGAGCCGCGCCAAACGATCACCGGAGCAAGGGTCCAGAAAGCTAAGAGCTGACGCTCCGGCCACCACAATGCGAGCTGAGCACCACGGCAACGTACAGTGGCACTACTCGCTTCCGAGGCGAGTCTCGCTGCGCGAACAAGCGCGGTTCCAGTCGTTTCCCGATACCTTCAGCTTCCCGTGCGCCATGCGCGAGACGGAAAGGCAGATCGGCAATGCTGTCCCTCCCGTGCTGGCGTGGCATATTGCCAAGGCCATAGATAATCAGGTTTTCGGATGACATCCGAGGAATTCGAGGAACGGCTTGATCGGGCTGTCCGAGGTATGAACCAGCAAGCCAATGCCGGCATGCCCGGTTACTCGAATTCAGATGAATTCGAGAAGACAGTGTTGGCACAACTAAGGGTCAATTGTCTGGGCGACGCGGATGCCGACCCGGCGTTTCACGATAGTGCGTTTCCGGACATTTTGGTAAATGGCTTCGGCGTCGAAGTGAAGTTCACCTCTAGATCCACATGGCACGGTACCGGCAACAGCATCTTCGAGGGCATGCGCGACGAGGCAGCAAGCCGCGTTTACCTGATCTACTTTCGGTCGGACATTTCGGAGGCGCGCTGGAGCCGGTACGAGGACTGCATCAAGGGAGTGAGAATATCGCATTCGCCCCGCTACATGATCGACATGGATGGGGGCGGTAGCTTTTTCCGAAACTTGAATCTGACACTGGAAGAATTCAAGGATTTGAGCGTGAGGGAAAAGATGGTTTTTGTGAAGAACGATGTTCGGAAAAGATTAAAGGAAGGCGAAAAGCTTTGGTGGTTCGGCGATGAACAGGATCACACGATCCCGGTAAACGTACGGCTATACAGAAACCTTCCATCCGCCATTCAATCCGCGCTCCGCGCAGAAGCGGCGTTGATGTGCCCTGAGATTTTCCTAGGGTCGCGGCGAAAGAACAAGTACGATGGGATCGCGGTCTACTTGCTGACACAACACGGCGTACTGGCATCGAATGTGAGGGACATGTTCAGCGCCGGCAGCGTAGCGGGGCCTGAACGCGGCGGTGACTACGTGCTAAGATCCGTTAAGGGCAACATGAAAGCCATACGGCTGGCAGCTGAGCGATTGGAAGATGCGCTTTTCGCCGAATACTGGGGCGAATACTGCTCGCCAGAGAAAAGGATGGTGCGGTGGTTCGAGAAAATAGATGCGATCCGGCCCGATGACCCGCCGTCCAAGCACTTGAAATACAAGTAGCGGGTGCGGCCATGGACAACACCGCACTAAAGCGCAAGCGTGGCCGCTCTTGGAAGCTGATCCCGAGGGTGTACACAATGCCCGAACAAGCGGCGCGGGCGATTTTTTTGCCGTCCGGACCCGCCGAGTCGTCCGCGCGGAATTCGGCCGGACGTCAGCCGAGCGGGCGCGAGCCTGACTTGGCATTGGCTAATTGAGGGTATGGTTGCCAAAATCCGCCTTCGGCGGGAACCGATCATAGGCCTCCTCGACGAATGACAGATTTGCCGCTTAGGATTCTCTGTTCGCGCGTGGCATGGGCGAAAGTCTGGGAATCTTAAGTTTGCAGAGCAAAATTTCACTTATGCAATTTGGAAATCAGGCAGTTAATGCCGCGAGAGCCACGGAGAATATCTACGCCAAATCTTGCTGAAACGTAATTCCCTCGTAGCTAATTGACGCGCCAAATGGGAAGGAATATGCTTCGAAAGAAGGCTTTTGCCAAAAAAAATGATCGACCTCCGAAGCGAAATTTGCGTGGCTCACGACTTGGCATTCAGTATTTTCCGGGATTTGGCATCGACCGACGTTGACTTTAACGCGGGCACCGTAGGCTCGCCGCGGCAACGGAAAATAGCCGGAATGGCCCAGGGCGTTAGACGCCTCTGACGAATCATGAAATGAATTACGAACTGGAATTAGAAATATCCGCCCCAAGGGAGTTGGTTGCGGAGCTGTTCATTGACCAAGCCAGATTTAAGGAGTGGCAGCCTTCCCTGCTCGACTGCAAATCGCTTCACGGGAATTCCGGCGAAGTCGGGGCAAGGCTCGAACTCACGCATAGAATGGGCAAGCGATCTATTGTCATGTCCGAGACGGTTCGTGAATCGAATCTGCCTGAAAGAATAAGCTATGTCTACGAGGCCAAGGGCGTCTGGAATCCGGTTGACAACCACTTCCAGGAAATCTCTTCCGGCGCAACCCGTTGGAGATTCAAGACTGAATTCCAATGCAAGGGCTTCATGAGGATAATGTCGTTTTTCCTACCCGGCGCATTCAAAAAGGAGTCGCGCAGGCATATGCAAGCGTTCAAGGCTTTCGCCGAAAAGGAAGCTGCGGCGCAGGGTTCGGTTCGGTCTTGAATTTAAGGATGCGGCTCGAGATCTGCGACCCGGATTCCGCAGCGTCGCTGCGCGAGGTCTATGGCGAAATCCGAGAATGCCCCGATCTGGAGTTTGAATTGGCACGCCTGTGCGCGGAACAGGATATCGAAACAACCGCTAGCTGGCTCCTAAAGCGCCACATTGAGCGCGGCTGCCGTCCAAACTTGGAATTGTCGCGACAATTGCTGCAAGTGTTTCTCGACCTGCGCGGGTGGCAGGCCAGATTGCACTTTCTCCAATTCTTTCAGCACCTTGCCGTTCCGCCCGAACTAAAGCACCATCTGCGAGATTTCGTTCTCGATTTGACCAGCGACCGCAACAAATTCGTCCGCGCGTGGTCCTTCAGCGCGCTGCACCGCCTTGCGATTTCATATCCTGAATTCAGGGCGGAAACGCTTCGCTTGATTCAACGGGCGATGGAATCGGAAGCGCCTTCCGTTAAAGCAAGGCTAAGAAACCTCCCTGCCCTTTAGTTCAATTTGAGAGATCGCGTTAAGTTCCGCGCCGCCGACCCTGACCCAGCACGTCGTCAAATGGTCGTCGACCATTCCGACGGCTTGCATGAACGCATACATTATCGTCGGCCCCACGAATTTCATGCCTCTTTTGCGCAAATCCTTCGACAAGGCTTCGCTCTCAGGCGACCTTGCAGGGACCTGATCGAAGGACGCCCATTCATTGACGATAGTACGCCCGTCCACGAACCGCCAAAGATATTCATCAAAGGATCCGAACTCGTTTTGAATTTCGATAAAGGCAACCGCGTTTGATCGCGCCGAATAGATTTTCAATCGATTCCTTACAATTTCTGGGTTGAATCCGACCATTTCCAGCTCGTTGTCGGACATGTCCGCAACCGCGCGGGGATCAAACCCGTGAAATGCTTCCCTATATCCCTGTCGCTTGCGCAGAATCGTCTCCCAGCTAAGTCCGGCCTGAGCGCCTTCAAGGAGTAGCATCTCGAACAACTTTATGTCGTCGTGTACCGGCTTGCCCCATTCTTTGTCGTGGTACGCCGCGTAGAATTCCTTGCCAGGTTCATTGCCAAAGCACCGCAACTTCCCGTCACGGCCAGGGCTCAGCTGCATTGTCGCCTGCCTTCCGAAATGCGAGAATGGCGGTAGCTTGCAATTTCGTCAAGCCGCCGCCCTATTCACACTTCCTTCACATTACCGCTCCGATTTGCCAGGGAACGAATTCAAAGTCGCCGAGGCCCTGCTTTTCGGACTTGCTTTTTTCGCCGGAGGCGACGGATAGTAACTTGTCGTAGATCTCGCGCCCCTTGGATTCGACCGTGCCGATTCCGTCGAGAATTTCGCCCGCATTGATATCCATGTCGGCTTCCATTCGCCCGTACATTTCAGAGTTTGTCGCGATCTTTATGGAAGGGGACGGCTTCGAGCCGAAAGCGGAACCTCTGCCGGTCGTGAAGGCTACTACATTGCATCCGCTGGCTATTTGACCCGTAACTGATGCAGGATCGTATCCCGGACTATCCATGAAAACGAACCCGCGCTCCGACACGGTCTCGGCATAGCGATATACACCCTTCAACGGCGTCGTACCGCACTTTGCAGCGGCGCCAAGGGATTTTTCCAGTATCGTTGTCAGTCCACCGGTCTTGTTTCCCGGCGATGGATTGTTGTTCATGCTTCCGCGATTTCGGTCAACGTAATCTTCCCACCATCGAATTCTTTCGATGAGCTTTTCTCCGACTTCGCGCGAAACCGCCCGCCGAGTCAGCAGATGCTCCGCGCCGAAAATTTCCGGCGTTTCGGCAAGAACGACTGTTCCGCCTTGAGCCACGAGAAGGTCGCAAGCGTGGCCAAGCGCCGGATTCGCCGTCACTCCCGACCAGGAATCCGATCCTCCGCATTGAAGCGCCACTGAAATTTCCGATGCCGGGCATTCGGAACGCTCGAATTTGTCCGCGACCGGCAACATGGCTTCGATTTTCCCGATACCCGCCGCAACTGTCTGAGCCAGTCCGCATTTCTCCTGTATATTCATCGCCTGGAAAAGCGGGCCTTGCTTTATGCCATAGGATTCGATCAGCCATGAAATCTGATTGATCTCGCAGCCGAGCCCGACCATGAGCACGCCCGCGACGTTCGGATTGCGGGCGTATCCCCACATCACGCGCTGCAGCGCCTCGAATCCTTCGCCATTGTCCGCCATGCCGCAGCCGGTGCCGTGCACAAATGCGGCAACTCCGTCTACGTTTTTGAAACCGGCCAAGCGGGATTCGTCGAAATGGGAAGCAATCAGCCTCGCCGCCGTAGCCGAACAATTTACAGAGGCGATTACCGCGATGAAATTTCGCGCACCGACACGGCCGTTCGCGCGCCGAAAGCCCATGAACGCATCGCTGTCGGATACCTCCTCGACCGGCCTCAATTCCGTCGCGTACCGATAGTCGCGCGCTACGCTTCGAAACTCCAAATTCTGCGTGTGAACATGCGAACCAGTTCGGATATCTCTAGTCGCATATCCGATAATTTGCGCATATTTCCGCACTTCTTCGCCCTTGGCGATATCGCGTCTGGCAATCTTGTGGCCGCGCGGGATTTTTTCGATCGCTCCGCCTTTTCCGGCTTCCAGACTCTTAAAGGCTGTTGCTACGCTGTCGGCAGGATCCAATAGTATCGTATCGTTCATCGCAAACTCCAATCGCCCGAGAGCCGGGCGCAGGCAAATTATACGCCAAGCCAATCAAATGAAACACAGTAGAAAAAAGTCGCGGGCCGCGATACCAGTAATTTGTCGAAACTGAACAAATTTGTTGCAGTTGCACAATTTCGAACGCTTAAGCGAGGCGATCGAATTTCTCCCGGTTGGCCGGCCGTTCAAGCGATCGGTGCCTACGACCGCAAGCGCGCGTGCCCAAGTGCGAATTTTCGGGCATTGTCGATTGAGATCGATTTTCGGGCGGCAGCAATCGGCGGCATCACCATGATTGGGATACCCTGTCTCCCGATTACGAAGACCGAGGCGTATGCCGGCCAATCGATCGTTTCGAGAGGCAAAGACTGTTTGCCCGACAACAATGTAGCGATGCGACGGGCGAATTGAGATTCTGGGTTCAAACGGATGGTCCGACTCTCGCATGCCTCCGAACCGTTGGCGCGGGTTTGCTGGAGCAATGGCCATCTACAATCGAGCGGCAAGTCGCTTTTCGCTGTCAAGCCTTGCTCGATTCGATCCAATGGACTCTTGCCAGAACTTGGCAGGCAGTGTTAGAAACGGCCAGCGCGAAGGAATAGCGGTTGTGCATGTCCAAATACCCCGATAGCTTTGACCGCGAAGGTCTGCTTGATTGCGCCCGTGGGAAGTTGTTTGGCCCCGGCAACGCTCAGCTTCCGGCACCGCCTATGCTCATGTTCGACCGCATAACGGAGATTTCCAGCAATGGCGGAGCAAACGGGCTAGGTCACGCAGTCGCGGAACTCGATATTCATCCAGGTTTGTGGTTTTTCTCGTGCCACTTCCCCGGAGACCCCGTAATGCCCGGCTGCCTTGGCCTCGATGCGCTTTGGCAGCTGACAGGTTTCAATCTTGGCTGGCGAGGCATGCCTGGAAGAGGAAGGGCGCTCGGCGTAACCGAGGTTAAATTCACGGACATGGTTACGCCGAAATCGAATCTCGTAACCTACTGCATCGATTTCACGCGGGTTATCGACAGAAAATTGAAGCTAGGCATTGCGGACGGCAAATTGATTGTTGACGGCAAAGCAATTTACGAGGCCATAGGAATGAAGGTCGGCCTTTTTACGACGTGAATCAGAATAGCCGCCAAAAGGGAGTTCTCGGATGCGCCGAGTAGCAATTACCGGGGTCGGCATTGTATCGCCGCTCGGTAACGACAAGCACGAGGTTGAAAAATCGCTCCGCAACGGCACCTCCGGTATTGTATTTTCGGAAGAATACGCGGAGCACGGATTCCGCTGTCAAGTGCATGGCGTGCCGAATATCGACATTAGCGAAAAAATCGAAAAGCGCCGGCTGAGGTTCATGGGCCCCGGCGCCGCGTACAACTTTATTGCCATGCAGCAGGCAATCGCGGATGCCGGCCTCGAAGAGCGAGATATTTCCAACGAGCGAACCGGATTGGTCATGGGTTCTGGAGGACCGTCCACGTCCAATTTCTATACTGCTCATCAAATCGTGAAGGAAAAGAACAATCCTCGCCGAATGGGGCCCTATATGGTTACTCGCTGCATGTCCTCGACAAATTCGGCATGCCTTGCAACGCCGTTTGGCATAAAAGGCGTGAATTACTCGATTACTTCCGCTTGCTCCACTTCCGCGCATTGCATCGGCAATGCCACCGAACAAATCAAATTCGGAATGCAGGACATCGTTTTCGCCGGAGGCGGCGAAGAAGTGGACTGGACGCTATCGTGCCTCTTCGATGCGATGGGCGCGATGAGTTCGAGATTCAACGATAGGCCGCAGACCGCGTCGCGACCTTTTGACCGGAGTCGGGACGGATTCGTAATTGCCGGGGGCGGCGGAGTACTGGTGCTGGAAGAACTTGAACATGCCAAGTCGCGTGGCGCTGAAATATATGCGGAAGTAACCGGATACGCTGCAACATCCGACGGATTCGACATGGTCGCGCCTTCCGGCGAAGGCGGCGAGCGCTCGATGCGTCTGGCCATATCCAATCTAGGCAACCGGAAAGTCGACTACATAAACGCCCACGGAACTTCGACGCCGGCGGGCGACGTGGTCGAGGTCGAAGCAGTGAGGCGAATATTCGGAAAGGGCCGCACGCCGCCGATTAGTTCAACAAAATCGCTGTCGGGACATTCGCTAGGCGCCGCGGGAGTTCATGAATCCATCTATTCGCTTATCATGCTCAAAGGACGCTTTTTGGCGGCATCCGCGAACGTAGAAAAACTCGATCCAGAAATTGCAGCGGACGAAATCATAACCGAAACAAGAGAAAATGTGGAACTCGATACCGTTCTTTCGAACAGCTTCGGATTCGGCGGCACCAATGCAACATTGGTATTTAGCAAAGTTCCGAATTGACCGTCATGGGCCAATTGCTGAACGGAAAACGCGGTCTGGTGCTGGGAGTGGCCAACGAACGCTCCATTGCATGGGGAATTGCGAGAGCGATGCGCTCGGAAGGAGCCGAACTGGCTCTAACCTATCAAGGGGAGAGTATGGGTAGGCGCGTAAAGCCGCTCGCCGAATCGATTTGTTCGGAAATCGTGCTGTCCGCGGATGTCATGGACGACTCGTCCCTGGACAATTTATTCGCAGTGATCGGCGAAAAGTGGCATCAATTGGATTTCCTCGTCCACGCGATCGCGTATTCAGACAAGAACGAGCTGTCCGGTCGCTTCATCCATACGACAAAACACAATTTTCAAAATTCACTGGCGATTTCCTGCTACTCGCTAATAGATCTCTCCCGGCGGGCGAAGCCCTTGATGAAAAACGGCGGAACCATCCTAACGCTGACTTTCCAGGGATCGAACCGGGTCACGCCCTTCTACAACGTCATGGGCGTTGCCAAGGCGGCGCTCGAGTCAACCGTGCGGTATTTGGCCAATGACCTGGGTCCGGAAGGCATTCGGGTAAACGCAATTAGCCCCGGGCCGATGAAAACGCTGGCAGGCGCCGCAATCGCGGGGGCTCGGAAGACCTTTCGCTTTACCGAATCAAACGCGCCATTGGGGTCCAATGCGACCCTTGATGCGATTGGCGGCACGGCCGTGTATTTGGCATCGGACTACGGCTCCTGCACGACCGGCGAGATAATCGCGGTAGACGGCGGCTTTCACGTCCTCGGCATGCCGCAAGTCAAAAACATATAGCATTGACCCGAAGACAATTCCGATTGCCTGACAACACTTTGTCGAGATGGCGACTGGCTTTATCCGATGCGTTGCGCCGCCTGCGCCCGCATTCGCGGGCCTGCGCTACTCCGATATAACTCGTCGTCAATAATCTATTTTCCGGAATTCCTTTGCCCTTTTTGCTCCTGACCGGCAATCCGCCCGGGCATCGGCGGCAACTGAATACTGCGGATGCGCCCGCCTTTTCGACGCGCATCGAGCAGCAGCTGAAATGGAAGGGGCGATCATTGCCAAGTCCATAGGGGCGCAACGATGTTCGAATTGGGATCGGGCTGGCATTAAGCCGGTCCGATTGGCCGCCTGGGTTTCGTTTCAAGTTGAATAATTCGAAGCCACAACAGCGAGTCTCAGTCGCTATGCATTCTGAACCTGCGCGGCGGCTCCCCGCTTAATTCCGAAGGCCGCGTTGCATAACGCAATCTCGCGGCCGACACGGGACAGGCATAGAGCGAAAACGACTTGACCGGCATCAAGATCGGATTTGCCGTTGCACGACCCTCAAACGCGATCTGCGACGACGTTGATTGTCGAATTATGTTCGAGTAGCGCCTTTAACGCAACGATCACTTGGTTGAATCCGCCGGTGGAATCAAGCGCTTGAGAAACGACTTCATCGCGCGTTCCGATAAAGCCGCGCTCCTCGATCACGAGCCGCGTGACATCTGGGTTTTGTTCATCCAAAGTCCAGGTTACGGTGGTGAACTGGCCGTCTTGGCCCCACTCGATTTTGATTTGAGAAGGCTGCTTGATAGACATTACACGAACCTCAATTTCAAAAGCGTCCGAAGCGTCGCCAACGAACCAAGTTATCTTGTCGCCTTCACGCAAGCCTTTGTCTTTTCTCTTTAACCAAAACTTGCTCATGACCGCCGGATCCATAAATGCATTAAACACTTCATTTCTTGGCCTACGGATCAGAATCTGTGCTTTGGCCGTTATTTCGTCAGTGGGCATAGTGTTTCCTTTTCTTGGTTGAGCAGGCTAGCGATTTCAGCGATTCTTTCCCTTGCGCTCAGCGCGCTCGAGCGCCGCTGCGCTGCCGCTCTTTTGCGCCGCGTTCTTGCGAGCTCGTAGCTCGCCTGCATTCGCTTTGGACGGAATTGTTCCTTAGCCTTCCGCCCTACAAATGAATTGTAGCGGAATGCAGGATCGCCAACCAGTTTGGATTCGACCCTTATTTGGCGCATTGTACTCCGCGAGCGCAAATGGAACGGAAATCCTGCCCGGAAACGCGTCCAAGCGTTCGAGCGGTCTGAACGTCATCGCGGATGCGATGGCATCGTTAAAGCGCAAGCCGCGACCGCCTAGTCGGGAGCGGCCTCAGCGACCCACCATGTCTTGCACCGAGGAACGCAACCTCCCGGTGCGCATGGGCCGGAGTTCGGCGTTGTCGAATACTCGGGCTTCATCCGTCCGCGCAATTGCTGACGGAAGATCGGAGCGCGACCGCACGAACCGCCTCCGCGGGTAAGCTACCAGGACGTCGCGACCGCCGAGCGCGACGCGTTTGCGGAAACGATCTACCCTTGGTCGGGCGAACCGGCAGACACTAGGTTCAGGACGATCCTGCAGCCAGCCCTTCACGAGGTCGCCATGTGTCGGAGGATGCCGGATCCGGCGAGGGCGGTTTCCACCAAATGCGCTAGGCCCGAGCCGAGCGCAATTCGTCGCCGACCAAGTGCGCCGCGCGCCGAATGCGCAGTGTAGGCGGGCATCATTTTGCGCTCAATCGCATTGGGGCCGATTATTACGAACCCTCTAAGGCCGCTCGTGCGCGCCGGGGTGGACTTTTGCCGCTCCCATTAGGTCCGGCAACAACGAAGAGCGTCGGCACTGTCCCGGGAGCGGGCCGGATCAATCCGACCTTCGATCGAGCCGCCTGAGTACCCGGTCCCCGTCCTTAGCGCGCGCGACGTAGGAGCCCTCCTCTCGAACGCCCTAGAGCGTGCCGCCGGCTTCAAGCTGGGCAGCTACGTCCGCCTTGACCTGGTCGCGCAAATCCTTCGGGAATCCGGGGATATCGGGTTGAGGCGCGGTTGTATTCCTGCGCTCGCTCATAGGGCGGACCATATCTTCGATAGTCGCGTCCTTCGACTCGATTACGCGCGACCTTGACCGCGGCTCGAACTCCCTCGCATCGATGCCGCGTAGGGATCACCTGCCGGTATTTCTCCCGGAATGAAGATCCTGTCGTCGGAGAAATCTGCAATTGCACTCTCCGACATCGACTTCGGGTAAATTCCAATTAAGCATCCTGGTTCCGCGTCAACGGAACATTTGAAATAACTTTCAACTCCTCGACATTTGAATCCGGCCTCCCGTTGAGTTCACCGCTGAGGCGCCAATCCCGCCGCGGCTTCGAGCAATCGGGAAACGACCGAATCGATTCAGGCGGCGACAGGCCTTCCGGCGCGCCGGGCGTTTCCAGATCCTTTCAAGTTCCTGCTTCCGCGAGTCGCCATTCGGCATTTCCGCATGCGACGGTCGCATAGACAGTGGATGGGCAGAGTCACTACCTTCGTCCTCACCGCATTGAACGCCGGACTGCGCCCTATTCTCTTTCCCGCAACGCGCGCGCCCATTGAGAGGCCAACTCTGAATTGTGCGCCGCATCGTCGCTATGGCCTCTGAAAAATCATGTCTCGAGGCTAGCAGCGGCCGTTGGCGAACCAGCGCTCGTCTCCCAAATCGGCCCTTGCATCCAAGCCGGCGAATTGCGCCTTCGGTTGATAACGTCCCGCTTGCGCGCTACTCGTAAATTCCGAGAAATTTGAAACGCGTTGAAAATGGGGCAAGTGGAATGGCCGCTAAAATTTGCGTGTTCGACGCCTACGGCACTTTATTCGATGTCGCGGCGGCCGCTCGCGAGGCGGCGAGTGAACCGGACATGCTGGCTATTGCGAACTCCTGGGAAAAGGTCGCGAACGAATGGAGACTCAAGCAGTTGCAGTATTCCTGGATTCGCGCGATTGTGGGCGAGCACGCCGACTTCTGGACGGTTACCAGCGACGGACTCGATTGGGCGCTGAAGAACAACGGCTTGGACGGCAACGCCAATCTTCGCGAAAGACTTCTTGCTCTTTACCGAGAACTGGCGGCGTATCCTGAGGTTCCGGCAACTCTGTCTCGGCTTCGCGCTTCGGGAAAATCGACTGCCATATTGTCGAACGGTTCTCCGAGCATGCTGGACAGCGCGGTAAAGGCGGCAGGCATTGAATCTCTACTGGACGCGGTACTGAGCGTTGAAAGCGTCGGCGTTTTCAAACCAAATAGATACGTTTATGATTTGGTTGGCCGGAGATTTGGAGGCAAGCCCTCTGAGGTTCTGTTCGCCTCGTCGAACGGATGGGATGCGTCCTCTGCCGCGCATTTCGGCTTCTATTCGATTTGGGTGAATCGATCGGGAGAGCCGGTCGATAATCTGCCATGGAAGCCGAACAAAATCGTCGACGATCTTTCCGAAATTCCCTCGATTGCGAACCGCGCGTGATGCACATGGCAAATCGGACGGCATTTGTAGAACTTGAAGGGAATCACTGCGCGTCCTTGCGCACGACTTCGTTCGCAGGATCGTAGGGGCTGTCGTCGACCACAACGGCGTCGAACAGCTGGTCAAACATTTTCAATTTTAGAGTCCGCCCTTCTTCCGCGAACTCCGGACTTACGTATCCCATGCCAATCGATTTCTTGAAGTGAACGGAATACCCACCCGACGTAAGCCTGCCGACACGATTCCCGTCGCTCAAGAGAACTTCGCGTCCCCAAGGATCGGCGAAGTCCGGTCCATCGATCAGCAGCGTTACGCAACTAGACCGGATACCCGTCTCCCGCATCGCTTCCTTGCCAAAGAAATCTTTGCCGAAATCGACGAACCTATTTAGCCCTCCCTCCAGCGGCGTCGCGTCGCGGCCCAGTTCCGTTCCAAACGCGCGATAGCTTTTCTCTTGCCGCAGCCAGTTTTGAGCCCTCGCTCCGAAAAATTTGAGGCCTTCGCTCTCTCCCGCAGATTCAATGCGATCAAAAAGATAGTTCTGCATTTCGATCGGATGATGAAGCTCCCAGCCCAGCGATCCCGTGTAGGAAACTCTCAGCGCTCGAACAGGACACATTCCCAACTCCAATTCTTGCGCCGCCAGCCATGGGAAACTCCTGTTCGAAAGAACCGAGGAAGAATCAGGAGATCCGGCAAGTTTAGCCAGAACTTGCCTCGTTTTTGGTCCGGCGATCGCAAATACGCCCCATTGGCTGGTTACGTCGTGGATTTCGATTCGACCGAATTCCGGCTCTTTTTCTTCGGCCGCCTTGCGAAGGTAGTCTCCGTCATAGGCCGCCCACGCGCCTGCGGAAACCAGGTAGAATTCGTCTTCGTCGAGCCGCGCGATCGTGAATTCCGTTCGCGTGGTACCGGAAGAAGTAAGCGCGTAGGTGAGATTGACCCTGCCGACCCCGGGAAGCCGGTTGCAGGTGTACCAATCGAGAAAGCGCGATGCGCCGCTGCCTCGGACGGCGTGCTTGGCAAAGGCTGTTGCGTCGAGAAGCGAAACGCCGCTGCGAACGGATTCCGCCTCCTCGCGAGCGTACTGCCACCATCCGCCTCGGCGAAATGAACGGGATTCCAAATCGCTGAATCCATGGGGGGCGAAGTAGTTCGGTCGCTCCCAACCATTGACTTGGCCGAACTGCGCTCCCCTGGCTCTTAGCCTGTCGTAGCAGGGCGCAGTCCTAAGTGGCCGACAGGCGCCACGTTCTTCGTCCGGGTGATGCAAAATATAGACATGTTCGTAGCATTCTTCATTTTTGCGGCAAGCGTATTCGCTCGTCATCCAGTCGCCGTACCGTTTGGGATCAAGGGAAACCATGTCGATCTCCGCTTCGCCCTCAACCATGCTTTGCGCGAGATAGTAGCCGATGCCGCCCGCCGCCGTGATTCCGAATGAAAAGCCTTCCGCAAGCCACATGTTTCGAAGTCCCGGAGCCGGTCCGACCAGCGGGTTTCCGTCGGGTGTATAGCAAATCGGCCCGTTGAAATCGTCCTTTAGGCCGAGTTCTTCAGTTGACGGTATCCGGTAGATCATCGAAACGTATTCTTTCTCGATACGGTCAATGTCCAATTCGAACAGGTCCGCGCGGAAAGAGTCCGGAACGCCATGCGAGAATCTTGCCGGCGCGCCTTTCTCGTATGGGCCGAGAATCCAGCCGCCTCTTTCTTCGCGCACGTACCACTTCGCATCGGCATCCCTAAGCACGGGGTGCTCGGAGTTTTCTTCCCTCCATTTCGCGAGGGCCTGATCCGGTTCCGTTACGATATATTGGTGCTCGACGGGCACCGCCGGCATCTTGATTCCCAGCAACTTTGCCGTGCGCTGGGCATGATTTCCCGTCGAGCAAACGACATGCTCCGCCCGTATTTCGAATTCTTCGCCGCTTTCGACAAGGTTGCCGCCCCTTTCTTGCATCTTGGAGCCTCGAACGACCCATTCCGATCCGTTCCGGTCAAAGGAATCGACTTGAGACATTCGGTATATTTTAACGCCGCGCCGCCGTGCACCTTTCGCCATGGCCTGGGTTACGTCGGCAGGGTTGATGTATCCGTCAGTAGGGTGATAGATCGCGCCGACCAGATCTTCCGTCCGAACGAGCGGATATCGATTTTTGATGTCGCCGCTGCTTAGCCATTCGTAGGGAATGCCCACTGTTTCCGCAGTCGAAGCATAGAGCATGTATTCGTCCATTCGGTCGCGAGTCTGCGCCATTCGAAGATTGCCCACGACGCGGAAACCCGTGTCCATGCCTGTTTCCTCTGCGAGTTCCTTGTAAAATTTGACGGAGTAATCGTGTATATGGCTAGTTGCGTAGCTCATGTTGAACAGCGGCAGTAGCCCGGCCGCATGCCACGTCGAACCCGACGTTAGCTCGTCCCGTTCCAGCAATACTATTTCCGTCCATCCCGCTCGTGCCAAATGGTAGGCAATTGACACGCCTACCGCGCCGCCGCCGACAACCAATGCTCTGGCAAATCTCTCCATTTGAACATCTCCCGGAATTGAAGGTCCGAAACTAAGCGACGACACGGCATCGAATGTCAATCAATCGACATTGCTGCCCTGGTTTGCGACACGAATAATTTTCTTCGGAAAATAGTCAGTTTCTCTAAAGTCGAGCTACGGCAGTCCTGTCGGCCAGGGAACGCATTGCGGATCCAGCCAAGCAATTTCATTCGCGAAATTCCACGCGGCAATTCCGCAGCCCGAAATCGAACTAGCGCATCTGGCCGGAACGCTTATGGCTCGCGGACCGTTTTGTCTTCCAATATGCAAAACCGAATGAGCCAAATGCCGGCAAGCTGACGACAACGGCACCTAGAATTATGCCGATCGGTCCCAGCAACCCCGCGAACAATGCGACAAACGCGGAAACTGGCGCCAGAATGACGAAATTCGCCCACGCCAGCCCCGGCATGTTCTGCCGGTGAATTAAACGGCACGCGATGGCGAGGGGCAAACCGGCGGGCGCCGCTGGAATCAGAGATATCCAAATTTCTGGATCCGCCGGTAACGAGAATCCCCTGATCACTCCGCTTAACGCGATGCCTGCAGGCAGCCAAAGCAGCGCCGCGACCAATAAAATAGCGCTTTTCGCGTTGAATCGTGTCACGGCTCTCCAGTTCTTGGCGGTCGCGATTCGCCGCAAGGCAAGTATCTGCGCTCGCTACCGGGGATCTATACTATATTCATGCCGAAAGGGTCGCGAAACGTACGAGCATCTTACCAAATCAATGCGCGGTTCCAACCGCTCGAACTCCTAAAATCGCCGAGACGGACGAATTCGGCCGTCGCCGCCGCCCAGAGCGAATATTTTCGAGTCCTCTTTCGCGTCCAGATCCCGTTCACCGGTTTCAATCCCGGATTTCTTCGGCGTCGATTCCCCAAAGGCAGGATTTCATCATCCAGCCGCTAAAGTCGCCGGCGCTTACGATGCACCAGTCGGGATTGCATTTTCCGAGCTGGCCGATAACGCCCTTCTCGGAAACGGCTTTGATCCGAGAATCCGATTCCGGCAGTTGCCGCATCGGCGTTTGGTCGACCATGACGATTACCGTGCGAATTCCCGTGAGAAGGGATTTGTGCATCCATCCTCCAGTGCCGTCCCACGCCTGGACGCGCCTCCACTGGTCGTATTCGCCGACGATTCGCAGCGGCACGCCTCTGACCACGAATTTCTGCAGCACCCTATAGGACCGGCTAGGACCGACTCGCACGCGGCCGCTGCTTGCCTTCATCGACACGTAGCGAGGCACAGGCAAGTTAGTTACCGGTCCGAAGCTTTCGGCGACATCGACAGAATTCGCGACATTTTCGCTGCGCGGGCAGTCTTCAGCCGCCGCAGTCGACTGCTCCAGCGCGAATGCCGATGCCGCTACCGCGAGAACAGCGAAAGCCCGGATAATCTTCTTTTTCGCCCTCCGCATTGCAAACTACCCGCGTTTGCCAATAAATTCCGCTGTTAAAGTTCTGCTAACTAATTGAACTTGTCTTCGCAAGACTTGCGATGAACGGGAATCCAAGCATGCCAAAGCCAAAGCTAAGCGTAATAGTAACTCGAAAGCTTCCCGCGGAAGTCGAATCGCGCATGAAGGAATTGTTCGATGTCGAACTCAACGAATCGGACTCCCCCATGGACAAGCATTCGCTAGCGGAGGCGATTCAGCGTTGCGACGTACTTGTTCCGACGATAACCGACTCGATTGGACAATCCCTGCTGGCGCGCGCAAGCGACCGGCTCAAACTAATTGCGAATTTCGGTGCGGGAGTGGACCATATCGACCTGAATACTGCCCGCCAGCGCGGGATACTGGTTTCGAACACGCCGGGCGTACTAACCGAAGATACGGCCGATATGACGCTGTGCCTGATTCTCGCCGTCATCCGTAGACTCAAGGAGGGACTGCGGCTGATGGAGTCCGGCGAATGGGAAGGCTGGTCGCCCACCGCCCTCATGGGCGGGCGCGTCGGAGGGAAGCGTCTAGGCATCCTTGGCATGGGTAGAATCGGCTCCGCAGTTGCGCGACGCGCAAATGCGTTCGGGATGCAGATTCACTACCATAATCGCAAGAGAGTCCACCCGGACCGGGAGCTCGAACTAGGCGCGACCTACTGGGAAAATCTTGACCAAATGGTTAGCCGCATGGACATTATCTCCGTCAATTGCCCGTATACGCCGTCAACGTTTCACCTTATCAATTCCCGGCGATTGGCGCTGATGAAACCTGAGGCGATTATCGTCAATTCCTCACGAGGCGAGGTTATCGACCAAAATGCGCTGACGCGCGCCCTTAGATCGGGCGTGATAGCTGGAGCGGGCCTCGACGTATTCGAGCGCGGGCACGACATAAATCCTAGGCTCCGAAAGCTCAACAATGTCGTTCTGTTGCCGCACATGTGCTCGGCAACGCATGAGGGGCGAGTCGAGATGGGGGAAAAAGTCATTATCAACATTAAAACCTTCGCAGACGGCCATCGCCCTCCCGATCTTTTCGTTCCGGGAATGACTTAAGTCGCCGCATCAAGGGCTGCCGACCGGACCACGGGTTCAATGGCGCCGCAGACCGGGCAATTCGGATCTCTTGCAACATTGACGATTCTGCTTTCGCACCAAAGGGCGTCATAGATGAGCATGCGCCCCGTCAGGCATTCTCCGGCGCCCGTTATCAACTTTGTCGCCTCCATCGCCATTATCGCTCCCACGACTCCTGGAAGCGCTCCTACCACGCCTGCTTCCGCGCAAGACGGAGCCAGTCCTTCAGCAGGGCGTTCCGGAAACACGCAGGCATAGCAAGGCGCTCCGCGAGCCGGATCGAAAACGCTGACCTGCCCCTCCCACTGGCCAATCGCTCCCGAAACGAGCGGCAGCCTGGCGTCCGCGCAAGCTTTGTTGACCAGATAGCGCGTATCGAAGTTATCGGAACCGTCCAGCACTATTTCGTATCCGCGCAGCAATTCGGTAGCATTGCTCTCGGCAAATCGAACTCTGTGCGATTCGACATTCACAAATGGGTTGAGACTGCCGATAGACATTTCCGCGCTCGTAGTTTTCGGCGTTCCCAGCCTGTCGCTTGCATGGATTATCTGCCTCTGGAGATTTGCCACCGATACATCGTCGTCGTCGGCGATTCCCAGCGTGCCAACGCCGCTGGCGGCCAGATAAAGCAATGCCGGGCTTCCTAGACCTCCTGCTCCTACGACGAGCACGCTAGAATTTTTCAATTTCCGCTGACCGGCTCCGCCGATTTCGCGGAGCGAAATATGCCGCGCGTAGCGTTCAAGTTCCTCCGGATAAAAACTTCCTGTCTTGGCCTTCAAATGCTCACTCCTCCCAGCGGCAATATTTCGCAGTCGCCGCAAAGCGAGCCAGTAGCACAACGCGACCAAGATCGCGCCTAACGCTACAGCCCAAGCCGCAACCGGCAACGCCTCTTGTCCTTGTTCTTGCGACCATGCCGCTTCCGGCCCGTGCAAGAGTGCGAAGCATGCGCCGACCGAAAAAAGAATTCGCCGATTGCTCGTCGATCGAGAAATTCCGTTGGCTCCCGTATGTCGACGGTCGATTTGACTCAATTAGCACCCGTGGAACCGAAACCTCCATCGCCGCGAACTGTAGCGTCCAATGCATCGACTGTCGCGAACGACACGGGAAGGACGCGCGCGAACACCAACTGCGCGACTCGGTCGCCGTGTCGAATTGAATATGGCTTATCGCCGAAATTCGCCAGCAGCACACCAATGCGACCGCGATAGTCGCTGTCGATCGTTCCGGGCGAGTTAAGGACCGTAACGCCGTGCTTCAGGGCGATGCCCGAGCGCGGCCTGATCTGCAACTCGTAGCCCGCCGGTATTTCGACCCTGAACCCGGTTGGGACGAGGACTCGGCTCATCGGCTCTAAGAAAAGACCGCAGGACCGGCACTTCGGCGGCAAGTTAGCGAAAACGTCCGCGCCGGCGGAACCGGGTGTCGAGAGCCGCGGAAGCGGCACATTTGCGTCGCATTCCGGTTCTCGCAGGATTCGCACAATTCGCCGCATGCCCTGCAAATACTACAGCCGCGAGGCGATTGCGAGAACGCAGGCTCTTGTTCACGGGCGGGCGGCGATTCGCGGTCGCGAGTTCACGGGAACGCAATCGCGATCCTCGGATTCATTTCGCATCGCCTCGCCTACGGACCATGTCTTGACGGAGTCTCGAGAATCGGGATCGTTTGAAACAGAATGAATTTCGTGTGGCTAAATTCGCCGGCCGGCCAGACTAAAATTCGGACGCATTCAATTTTTCAAAGTGCGACGCGATTTTTGAAGCGAGCTTGTCGGCCACGCCCGTTTTGCTCATGCGGGGCCACCGCTCGGTCTCGCAAGCCGAAATGAGCGTGATTTCATTTTGAGTTCCGCCCATGACGCGCGTTCCCGTGCCGACATCGTTGGCCAGTATCCAATCGCACCCTTTCCTTGCCCTTTTGGAGGCGGCATTCGGAATTAAATTGTCAGTTTCCGCTGCGAATCCGATAACCAGCAACGGCCGACCCTTCGCAAGGCCCGCGACCTCCGCCAAAATGTCGGGATTCTCTTCGAACTCCAGGCACGGCGCGGTTCGACTGCCTTTCTTGATTTTTTCAGTGCTCGGAGAGCGAACTCGCCAATCCGCAACGGCCGCCGCAAATATCGCCAAGTCCGCAGGTAGGGCCGCGAGTACGGCTTCGCGCATTTCCAGTGCCGTCTCCACCGGAATCGCGGTTGCTCGTTTCGGAAGTTCGACGGCGGAAGGACCCGAAACGAAGGAAACTTTGGCACCTAGGGCCGCAAGCGCTTCCGCGATTGCGGTGCCTTGCCTTCCGGACGAACGGTTCGCAATATATCGAATCGGATCAATGGATTCCCACGTCGATCCCGAAGTTACGATTGCGTGCCTGCCTTCGAGCGAACGCTTCTCGAACAATCGAAAAATATGCGAAAGTATGTCTTCAGGTTCGGCCATTCGTCCCGGTCCGAATTCCCCGCAAGCCATATCCCCTTCGTCGGGGCCCACAAACCTAATGCCGTCTTCCAGCAGCAAGGAAAAATTTCGTCGGGTCGACGCATGCTCCCACATGCGAACATTCATGGCAGGCGCCAGCAGAACCGGCTTATCGGTAGCCAACAGCAGGGTCGATGCCAGATCGTCGGCGTGACCGCCGGCCATTTTCGCCATAAGGTCCGCCGTCGCGGGGGCTACAACCACGATATCCGCCGACCTCGAAAGCTCGATGTGGCCGATCTTGGCTTCAGCTACATGCTCGAAAAGCGAGCTTCGCGCTTCCTCTCCAGCCAGGGCCGAAACGGAAAGAGGCGTAACGAATTCCTTTGCCGCGTCCGTCATGACCGCGCTTACGGAAACGCCGGAATCGCGTAGCCTTCTAATGAGTTCAAGGCATTTGTAAGCGGCGATTCCACCGCCGATCACGAGAAGAACTTTTTTTCCTGCCGGCAATCAAGCCTCCCGCGAAACCGCATGAATTTGTTTCCAATCGCTTTTTCCATAGTTCGAGCGCAGACTCAAGATCCTGCGAACCCCGTGCCTTGCGCCGCCCTATATGCGACAAATTGGCTCTCTTGGCTTTTGCGGATCGAATTTCGTTCCGATTGACAGCGCGTTGGGGACGATCCTTTGGCCGACCGGGAGCGGCAGCAGGCCAAGCACGTAGAATAGGAGCAGAGGCGACGCGACGCCTGAAACATGACGGCTTTCAACAACTTTATCGGTGCATCGATCGCGGCCCCCACTTCGTTCAGCCGAATTCGCGTCGTTCACTAAATATCCACTTCGATTCACATCGCGATTCATCGCCTCAAGGATCATGCCTTTCTCCAAACCGGTTCGCCCGTCTTCGGGCATTGCCTCCCCGGCTGGGTTGCCGGTGTCGTCTGCGCGACCCGCGATCAGGCACCTGAGCGTCTCGACCGCACTTGGATTCGACCTTTCGAAGAGGCAAAGCAATTGACGAAAAATGCATTGATTATCCTTGCAAGCCGAAGGGCGAAGCTGCCGAGCTACCGCCTCGCGCAATGGACCTCGATCCACGGGACTCCAGATGGAAAGACAGCGGAGGTCGACCGCCGCCTAATCAGAAGCTGCGAAAGAACCGCTTCTACCGCATGCATCCGTAGATTTTCAGGTTCCTCTAGCATCTGCGCCGCTAGCAAGGGTTCTGCCGCTCCCGGCGAAGCGGGACACGACGTTTCAAAAATAAATCGGGATTCGCGCCCTATCCGCATGGCGGACCGGAATCTTGTTGCATACTTCGGAAAAGGACAGGGATTGCGAGCCAACTCATTCATCCGCCGAATCTTCCTCGATCCCCACGCATACGATGTGGCCGTCCGGGTCTCGCAAATAAAGTTCGCGCATGCCGTACCATTGGCGGAACGGGCCCTTTAGAATAACGTCGGATTCTACGCGCCGCGCAATCGTTTGGGGATCAATACCGCGAAAGTAGATCGTTCCGCCCGGAGTCGGATTCCTCCCCTCGAAAATCGGCAGTTCTTCTTTCAAGCTTTCGCAGGTCTGAAGCATGAGATTCTGCCCGTCGCGCGCAATCATCGCGAAGACTCCGCGCTCGGGATCTTCTACCGCGTCTTTGTCCTTATCGATTATAAATACAACCTCGAACTCCAAGACCCGGCGATAAAATTCGATCGAACGGGAAAGTTCGACAACAGCCAAATTAGGAACGATTCTCTCAAGCATGGCGCGAAATTAGAAAATCACGTTAAGCAAAGCAATGGCATCTAGGCTTTTTCAAACCCTGGTCGCACTGGATTATACGGCGTTCCGCGGTGAATTCATCGAGCAGATCAAAATTACTGAATTTCGTTCTCGAAAATTTTCCCGATCGGATACAGGTCCAAAGGGACCGAAGCGGAAATCCGCTAGCTGCGAGCGAGTTTTTCAATGTTCAACTACATGATATGGCTGAAACGAACGGTCAAAATCAGGCAGGAAGCATGATTCCCAATCTGACTCTTGTCGTCGGAGGAGCGGCATCCGGAAAGTCCCTCTGGGCCGAAAATCAACTAGTCCGGACTGGCCGGAAGCTCGTCTACGTTGCAACGGCGGAAGCGAGAGATGCAGAGATGCGAAGAAAAATTGCCGCCCACGTGCGTCGCCGAGGCGCGAAATGGCGCACTGTCGAAGCTCCGACCGATATAGCTCGGGCAGTCGCCGCATGCGGCGAGCACGAAGCCGCTTTGATTGACTGCGCCACGATGTGGCTTTCGAATTGCATGGGGTCCGGGGCCGAGATCGAAAAATTGAACAGCAGGTTCCTAGACGGAGTTTCCTTGGCCGCGTGCCCGGTCGTGGTCGTAAGCAACGAAATCGGCTCGGGCATTGTTCCCGCGAACGAATTGTCGCGAAATTTCCGTACGGTGCACGGGGAACTGAACCAAGCGATTGCCGAAAAGGCGGAACTCGTCGTCAATATTGTTTGCGGCCTGCCTCTCGTTCTTAAGGGCGCTCTGCCCCAATGAGCGTCGAAACGACGTGGTGGTGGGTCCGGCATGCTCCGACTGGAGCGAAGGAGCTCATCGGATGGACCGATATACGGGCCGATTTGTCCGATACCGGTTCGTTGGAACGGCTGTCTTCCGCATTGCCGGAAAACGCGGTCGTGGTTTCCTCGGATTTGAGGCGCGCTTCGGAAACCGCCGATGCAATAGCGCAGGCCAGGCCGCGCGCGCCGAACGATTCGCGACTGCGAGAAATAAATTTCGGAGCCTGGGAGTCGTTGGAATTCAGCGAGATCGCTCGCCTGCATCCTGAAATTTCGCAAAAGTACTGGTCGAACCCGTCGTCGGCGACACCTCCCGGCGGGGAGAGCTGGGATAGCGTCTCGGCAAGAGTAAGTTCGTTTGTCCAAGAATTCAGCCGTGATCATTGCGGCGAAGATATCGTGGCGGTTTCGCACTTCGGCGCTATTCTGACTCAAATTCAGAATGCAACCCGACAGCCGGTTTCTCAGGTCGCCGGCAATAAGATCGAGAACCTTTCGATAACGAAGATTCGCCTATTTGATGGAGGAATCTGCCGCCTCCTGCCGTGAAATCCGGAACGGCGCCCTTAATTTGTCGAAGCGGTTTTCTTGGCGATCGCATCCCAAATTAGCGATGCCGAGTTGACGCCGTCAAATTTTTCGAGCTCTACGATTCCCGTCGGCGATGTCAGGTTTATTTCCGTCAGTTTGTCGCCGATGACATCGATGCCCACAAATATCTGGCCATTTCGACTCAGCAGAGGACCAATCTCCTCGCAAATTTCTCGGTCTCTCGCCGACAGTTGAATTTGCTCCGCTCTTCCGCCGATATGAAGGTTTGAACGCGCCTCGCCGGGCGGCGGAACTCGGTTAATCGCTCCCACCGGTTTTCCGTCGACGAGAATAACGCGCCTGTCCCCTTCCTGAACTTGGGGAAGAAATTTTTGGACAATCACGGGCTCCCTGCTTGTCTCGAAAAACATTTCGCACAGCGCGTTGAAGTTGCGGTCATCCTTCGTAATTCTGAATACGCCCGCGCCGCCGTTGCCGTAGAGCGGCTTGAGAACGATGTCTTCGTGCTCGGCGCGAAATTCGTCGAGAACCGACTTGCTGCGGGCGACCGCCGTGGGCGGCGACAAATGGGGAAAGCGCAGAACCAGCAATTTCTCGGGATAGTTCCGTACCCAGAAGGGATCGTTCACAACGAGAGTCTCTGGATGCACAATCTCCAATAGGTGCGTCGTCGTAATATACGACATGTCGAATGGAGGGTCCTGCCGAAGCCAAACGACATCAAGATCGGAAAGGCGCAGTTCCAGCTCCTTTCCCAGCGTAAAGTGATCGCCAAGCCGATTTCGAACGGACAGAGGACGAGCGCGAGCCGAAACGGTCCCTTCTCGAATCGCAAGTTTCTCCGGCGTGTAGTACCAAAGCTCGTGGCCGCGAGACTGCGCTTCAAGCAAAATTCGAAACGTGCTATCGGCCGAAATATCGATTGATTCGATCGGGTCCATTTGAAATGCTACCTTAAGTGGCATGCTTATTTGGCTCCTCGGAATTAGTATCGATAACTTTCTGGCGCCGATGAGCGCCGCCCGCAACAATATTTGCGCCCCAGGCGCTTGGCGAGCGGATTAGAAAGGCAGAATCTCATGCTTGGCGATGACTTTCGCGAGATCCGAGAATCGGTAGAAGCACTTTGCCGTCGGTATCCTGAAAGCTACTGGCGCGGACTCGAGGAATGTCGCAGATACCCCAGCGAATTTATAGCGGAAATGACCTCGGCCGGGTTCCTGGCGTGTCTGATACCGGAACGCTGGGGCGGCTCGGGTCTCGGGTTAGGCGAAGCATGCGCCATTCTCGAGGAAGTATGCCGAAGCGGCGCCCATGCCGGAGCCTGCCACGCGCAAATGTATGTAATGGCGAGCATTCTTCGCCACGGCAGCGAAGAGCAGAAAAATGCGTGGCTACCTGAAATTGCAAAGGGAAGAATCCGGTTCCAAAGTTTTGCTGTCACCGAGCCGGATACGGGTTCGGACACGACTCGACTTAAAACCGCTGCAAGGAAGGTGAACGGAACTTACTTGATTTCAGGTCAAAAAGTCTGGACCAGCCGAGTAAGGCATTCCGATCTCATGCTGCTGCTTGCCCGAACATCTCCAATTGCGGAGGACGCGGATCGAACTTTTGGACTCTCCGCATTCCTGGTCGATTTGCGCGATGCCGAGAGCAAGGGGCTCGCGATTCGCGACATTGACGCGATGATTAACCATCACGCCTGCGAATTGTTTTTAGACGAATTCCCCGTTCCAGAGGAAAATCTTGTCGGCGAGGCAGGCAGAGGATTCCGCGTCGTGCTCGACAGCATGAATGCCGAACGCATACTTATCGCGGCCGAATGCATTGGCGACGCTCGCTATTTCATCGAAAAGGCATCGGCCTACGCGAGCGAGCGCGTTGTTTTCGGAAGGCCGATCGGCGCAAATCAGGGAATTCAATTCCCGATCGCAAGGTCGTACGCGGAAACGAGCGCGTCGTCGCTCATGGTCAGACGCGCGGCATCGCTATTTGATTCAGGTAAACGCTGCGGTGCCGAAGCCAATATGGCCAAGCTCTTGGCCGCGGACGCCAGCTGGCGCGCTGGCGACGCCGCGATGCAGACATTCGGCGGTTTCGCATTTTCCAAGGAGTTCAATGTGGAACGCAAATTCAGGGAGACGCGCCTTTACCAAACCGCTCCGGTGTCGACGAATTTGATTTTGAGCTATCTTGCAGAAAGGGAACTGAATCTTCCTCGAAGCTATTGAAGGCGATTTCTCGAATGTCGCCGAGCGGAATTCCGCCTTCGATCGCAGCCTTGATTTATTGACAATAGCGACGATAAATTTACGCGGACCTAAAAATCTCGATGCTTTCGGATTTGTCGGAATACCCGGCCATTCAGCCCTGCAGGTCCAATTGGCCGCAGTTGCTGCGAGACTTCAATTCGCAGCAATTTTCTTCGAATCGCCCGCGTAGAGTCGCGCTCTGGCAAAATGTCAGCCGCAATGGCGAACGCGGTCTTTCGTCTTGGAGCCGGTACTTTCGGTATGCTGCGCCTAACGCCTCAATTGAGTGGAAAATTCGGGCGGTCGGGGCCGTAGTGCTTCGCCAGATAGTCAAGAACGGCGGCGCGTTCCTTTTCTTGCAATGGCGCCATCTCGTGCTCATCGATCATAATTTCGAACTGTTCGCCCCACTGCTCGCGAGAAAGGCCTTGCTGCGCCACGATTCGTTCTGAATGGCAAACAGTGCAGGCATCGAAAGTCGCCTGCACGCCCGGCGCCTCAACCAGAACTCCGAATCCTTGGCTGTCTTCCTGCGCGAATTCGTTCTTCCCAATCGGCTCAGTATCGACATCCGCGCGGCGGTCCGTCATTTGACTTAAAAACGCGATCACGTTGGCGCGGTCGCTTTGTTTTTTCAGACCGGCGAAATTCATGGAGGTTCCCTTGGCTAATGAACTCGGCTTTTCCAGGTAGGCATCGAGACGTTCGAGCGTCCAGATTCCGCCGATTACCTCCAATGCTTCGGAATAGCTAAATCCCTCCTCGTCGGCGATCGGAGCGCCAACAATTTCCCATAAATTCGGGCCGGTGCGTCTTTTGCCGCCCTTTTCGGCAGTATGGCAGGCCATGCATTTGCGAAAGACGATTCTGCCCCGCTCCGGATCGCCCGCCGCAAATCGCGCTTCCGTTTCATCCGTGTCGGCTCGCTCCGCCGTGAGGCTAGAAATGGAAAATAGTATCGAAAATACCGCGACCCGAAACCCGAACACTTCCCAATTGCCTCGGGTCAGGCTACGCGCAGCGCGACTCTGTGCATAGTATTGTTGAGATAGCCTTTGGGGTTCCAGTTGATCGCAAACGGCTGCATCTCACTCGCGCTGTCGGTGGCCCGAGCCCAAACTTCGAAATATCCGGATTGAGGAAAGTCAACGGTTCTGCGCCAATTCTGCCACGCTCCGGCATTTACCGGTTCATCGAGTTCCGCGGGTAGCCAGCTAGCTCCGAAGTCGATCGAGACGTCGACGGCATTGACAGTTCGATCGCCGGACCATGCATGGCCGCGAACTTCGACTACTCTCTCGACAGCGCTATTGCTTTCCGGAAACGTAATCAGCGATTTAACGGGCATGCGTTCGATGATCTCGAAATCTTCCCTGGGCACTTTTTCGCCGGGGGCGATCGGATAGCGCGGCACTCGGTAGGAAGTACCCGTCATCTTGGGCCCGTCATGCACTTGGTCCCTTAGTTGAATCCGCGACAGCCACTTATGCGAACAGGAGCCAGGCCAGCCGGGGACGACCAAGCGAAGGGGCAAGCCATTCTGCTCGTGCATTCGCGAGCCGTTCATCGCAAAAGCAATAAGAACATTGTCCGTCATGGCCTTGGAAACCGGAATGCCTCGCGAAATCGGCAGCTTTCCTTGCTTGCCTGACAGATGCATGTCGCGCCCGTAATGAGCGGTATAGACAACGCTCGGTTTCGGCCCCGCCAGTTTCAAGACATCCGCCAACCGAACCCCGGTCCACTCGGAACAGGCGACCGCGCCGACCGTCCATTGATTTCCCGTTGCCGGCGGGTCAAAGAATGCCCTGCCGTTTCCCCCGCATTCAATTGCTAGAACCATCGAAACTACTTCGAAATTCGAACGGAGTTCCTCGATGGACATTGTAAAGGGATTCTCGACAAAACCGTCGATGGAAAAGGTCCAGTCGCTGGCATCCATACTTGCGGGCGGCAACCCGTTGTTGCGAATAAAGTGCCGCGTTGTCGGAGTTACGGCGTCGTCAAGCAGATGCGCCGGCGTCTCGGCGTTGATCGGCCTGTCGTTCAGAAGAATCAAGCCTTCCTTTCCGATTAGAACGTCTTCCGCGGCAAACGCCGCGGGAACAATTCCGCGAGGAAAATTGGAAAAGTACGGAATTGCGAGGCCGAGCAAGCCGCTCGTTGCCGCTAGACCGGCTCCGCGGAAGAAACCGCGTTTGCTAATGCCCTTCTCAACGTCAAAAAATTGCCGTCGCGACTCGTCCGGAAACTCCTCGAAAAACTCGTAAAGACTCTTTGCCTCACTCGCTTTCTTCGACATGCCTTAGCCCCATTCCCGACCCAAATCTCTGACCTTCCTTGATCTGCATTAATGCTCGCAACCGAATTCGATACGCGCGGCCTTGCCGGCTACCGGCGGCGCTTGCCGGATTGAATCGCGCGACAATCCGCGCCATGGCTCGAACTTAACTATAAACCGACCGTCGCCTAGAAGTGAAACCTGCGCCGAATCCGATTCCAAACTTAAGTAAATTCTTCAACCACATATCGCGGACGAATTGCCGCCGCCAGATTGAGAAATGGAGCGAGATCCGCATATCGGGAACCGTGCGCTCAGTTTCTCGATTGTTCGCGCTTTAATTCTAGCGCTATGCGGTAGGCGACGCTCTTTGAGACTCCGATCGAACTAGAAGCGAAGGCCGCGGCATCCCTAACCGACATTTCCTCCATGGCCGCGGCTATGCATTCGCGAATCTCCCTGTCCGAGAATTTCGATTCGGCCGCTCCGCCTATAACAATCGTAAATTCGCCTCTGGGTTCGGTCGCGCTAAAGGATGCGGCAATTTCCGCCAGCGTTCCTCGGCGCGCCTCCTCGAACTTTTTGGTAATTTCCCTGCACGCGGCAGCCTGCCTTTCGCCGCCGAAAGATTGGATCATGTCCTCGATAGACGCTCGGAGCCGTTTGGGCGATTCAAATATCACTATGGTTTCGCGCGCATCTGCCAGCCCCGAATAAAAATTCTTCCTTGCACCGCTGGCCGACGGAGCAAATCCCGCAAAGATAAACCTGTCCGTGGGCAACGCCGAAAGGCAAAGAGCGGAAAGTAGCGCCGACGCCCCTGGAACGGGGATGACGGGGATGCCTTCGGAAACGGACGCTCTCACCAGCCTAAGGCCGGGGTCGGAAATCATCGGCGTTCCCGCGTCCGATAGCAAAGCGACGCTCTTTCCTTCGCGAAGCAAGGCGATCAATTGCGGAACTCGAACCTCCGCATTGTGATCGCTATAGGAATAAAGTAGCCGTCCGCCTAGGCGGAGTCCGTGCAAGCCCAGGAGCTTTCTTGCATTTCGCGTGTCTTCCGCCGCGAGCGCGTCCGCTCCCGCAAGAGTGTCGAGCGCCCGCAACGTAATGTCTCGAGCGTTGCCAATCGGCGTCGATACAAGATATAGCCCGGGAGGGATCGCGCTACCCTCCGAGAAATATCTTTCGACTATTTTGACCAATGTTTACTTTCCTAATTCATAGACATAGAATTTTTTCTTGATAACCGATAATGGCCTATAAATGGCGAAAAATCAGGGATTATCTGAGATGCGCTGGCATTCGGCAACTTTTCGGGCGGTTGGGTCGGCGATACTGATCCCGGCGTTGCTTGCCGCTTGCCAGCATGCGCCGAGAAGTCAAGAATTGCCCGCCGCCACGCAAGAAAATCGCGTCGCGGTGGCGCTGCTCGTACCTCGAAACGCCGAAGAGCCTGAAATCGCCAGGCTCGGAACCAGCCTGGAGAACGGAGCCCGCCTGGCGATTCCGGATATTTCCGGCGCCGAAATCGATTTGCGAGTTTATTCGACCCGCGCAACGAACAGCGGCGCAGAAAAGGCGGCAGTCCGAGCGCTCGAGGAGGGCGCCGACATCATCCTGGGGCCGCTTTATTCCGAATCTACGGAAGCGGTGGCTCGGATCGCGGCTGAAAAAAACGTAATCGTCCTCAGCTTTTCGAACGATACGGAAATTGCCGGAGGCAACGTGTTCGTTCTCGGCCTGACATATGAGAATTCCGCCGCCGCATTGATGGCGCATGCCAAGCTTCAGGGCAAGTCGCGGCCAGTCGTGATTTATGCAGACAGCTATGCCGGAGAAAGAGGGCTTGCGGCACTGCGCGAGGCCGCGGCATCCAACGGCATCCCGGTTCTGGGAGGACTTTCCTACGAGAGGTCGCAGCTTGGAGTCGTGGAAGCAATAGGCAGGATTTCAAGTGGAATACGAAGCCATCGAGCCGACTTGGTAGTCTTCACGTCCGACAGCGCCGGCGCCTTGCCGCTGCTCGCCCAACTGCTCCCGGAAAATAATATAAAGCCGGAGTCGGTAAAATTCGCCGGCCTCGCCCGATGGGACATTCCGCCCGCGACATTGGAACTCGACGGCCTCCAAGGCGGCTGGTTTCCGTTGCCTGAACCCTATCGAGCGAATATGTTTAGCAGCCGTTTTAGGGAGGTCCATAGCGAATTGCCGCATCCGCTCGCCAGCCTGGCCTATGACGGAATGGCGGCAATCGGTGCGCTCGTCGCCGCTAGAGGAGCATCGTCGCTTGATTCAGAGGGCCTCACCACGACGTCGGGATTTCGCGGCGTAAACGGGGTTTTCAGGTTTCGCACCGACGGCAGGGTCGAGCGCTTGCTCGCCGTAGCCGAAGTTGTCGATCGCAAATCCTCGGTCGTCGCCTCAGCGAGGGAAACATTTGCTCATGCCGGATTCTAGAACGCCCCTCCCGGACGCAATTCCAGATGGCCTGATTTGCGCGCCGGAATTCATATTCGACTCGGATTCCGTTCTAAGAGATCTTACGAAAATCGCGAAGAGCGGTCGTTTCGACGACGAAATGGCCAAATGGATGGGCGTGAGGCTGGTCGCGGCATTCGACAGCGGAATGGAAGCAATAGCGGAATCCTTCAACCGGCAACCCTTCGCATCCAGAGAAGCGGTAGCGTCGTTTACCTTCCTCAACGACCGAATCGTTCAGACGATTTACGAGATGTCCGTAGCGCACTTGCATCCGGGATCAAACTTGGTCGGCGACGAGCCAATTGCGATACTCGCGGTCGGAGGCTACGGCAGGGGCGACATGGCGCCCTACTCCGATGTCGATCTACTTTTCCTGACGGAAGGCGAGCTTTCGGACCTAACAAAGACCCGAATTGAGTCCATGCTCTACATGCTTTGGGACCTGAAGCTCAAGGTTGGCCAATCGATTCGAACCATTAAGGATTGCATCAAACTCGGTCGAGGCGACTTCACGATTAGGACGGCGCTTCTGGAGCATAGGTACGTTTGCGGTCACATGCCTTTCGCGAAAGAGCTTCGTACCAGGCTCAAAAGCGATTTGTTCCGCAACACGGGCCCGGAATTCGTTGAGGCCAAGCTCTCCGAAAGGAACGAGAGAATCATCCGCCAAAGCGGGAATCGCTACGTGCTTGAACCGAACGTAAAGGAAGGCAAGGGCGGACTTCGCGATTTGCAGACCCTGTTCTGGATCGTAAAGTATCTTCACGCGGTCGACGACACAAGGGAATTGGCCGAAATCGGCTTTTTCCGGGACGAGGAACTGGAAAAATTCGTCAAGGCGGAATCGTTTCTGCTGGCTGTTCGGTGCCATCTCCACCTGCTCGCCGGGCGCGCGCAGGACCTGCTTTCCTTCGAGCACCAAGTCGATGTCGCGGCAAGGCTCGGATATAGCGATGGAGGCGGCCGGCGCGCGGTAGAGCATTTCATGCAGGACTACTTCCGCCACGCGACAGCGGTTGGCGAACTCACCCGTATCTTTCTCACCAAGCTCGAAGCCCAGCATGTCAAGCGCGAGGCATTCATTACCGGGCTATTGAAGAGCGCCAGGACGAGATTCGCGAGGCGCACGAAATCCGGCTATCCGATCGTAAACGGACGAATAGGCGTGGAAGATGAAAAAGCCTTCCTGGCCGACCCTCTCAATATACTTAGGCTTTTTGAAGAAGGATTAGCCACAGGGCTTCTTCTGCATCCCGACGCGATGCGGCTCGTGGCCGCCAATCTGGATTTGATCGACGAAGATTTCCGCGTCAATTCGGAAGCCAACAGGATTTTCCTTGATTTGCTGATTGATCACGGCAACCCGGAGCGCGCTCTTAGGCGCATGAACGAACTTGGCGTGCTCAGCGCGTTCATGCCCGAATTCCGCAATATCGTGGCGATGATGCAATTCACCAATTTTCATCGCTATACGGTCGACGAGCATACGATTCAGTGCGTTTCGAACCTGGCTCAGATCGAACGCGGTGAATTGACGGAAGACCTTCCTATCGTATCCAGCATTTTGAAGCAGGGCATCAACCGGCGCGTGCTGTATATCGCCGTTCTACTCCACGATATTGGCAAGGGGCGGGACGAAGACCATTCCGTGGTCGGCGCCCGCTACGCCAGGGCCGTCGCGCCGAGACTAGGCTTGGACGAAGACGAGTCCGATACAGTTGAATGGCTGGTTCGAAACCACTTGCTGATGAACGATGTCGCGCAGAAACGAGACATTTCGGATCCGAGAACCGTCCGCGACTTCGCCAGGAAAGTCGGCAACAGGTCTAGGCTGAAACTTCTGCTAGTTTTGACGGTCTGCGACATTAGAGGCGTAGGTCCGGACGTCTGGAGCAATTGGAAGGCCCAGTTGCTGCGCCGACTATACCATTTCACGCACGAAGCCCTTTCCGAAGGGATAGAGGATTGGGATTTCCGATCAAGCTCCGAAGAAGCTCAAAACGCCCTCGCCGCGGTTCTGCCGGACTGGGATAAGGACAAGCTAGGCAAGGAGTTCAAGAGGCACTATATTCCGTATTGGCAAAACCTTTCGACAGAATCCCACGCCACATTTGCCAAGCTTCTTGACGGATTGGGACCCGACGAAATACGCTCGTCCCTGGAGTTGGACAAGGGACGCGACGCGACCAAATGCTGTTTCGCACTCGCCGACCATCCCGGTACTTTCTCCCGGCTGGCTTGCGCCTTGGCCCTCGCCGGCGCAAACGTCGTCGATGCCAAGACATATACCAGCTCGGACAGCTTCGCGACGGCGGTTTTCTGGATACAGGACGAAAGCGGCAGGCCTTACGACAAGGGCCGTCAGACGCGACTGCGAAAAATTGTCGCCCAGATCATGTCCGGCGAAGTAACGACGCGCTCCGCCATCCGAGACCGCGACCGGCTGAAAACCCAGGCATCGACCGGGAAACGCGAGCGAAAATTCCTGGTTCCAACCGAGATCACCTTCGACAATGACGGATCGGACATTTGCACGATCATTGAAGTGGACACTCGGGATCGGCCGGGACTGCTTTACGATCTGACGAGTACTCTATACTCGGCCAACGTTTCAATAGCGTCGGCCGTAATTGCGACATACGGCCCTCAGGCAGTCGACGTCTTCTATGTCAAGGATTTGTCGGGCCTCAAGCTTCACTCCCGTTCTAGGCGCGCGTCGCTTGAAAGAAAGCTGCTCGACGCGATTGAAGAAGGAATGGAGAAGTCAAGCGAGTAAGCAATTCACTTGGATTGGCTCGAGGCTTTCTGACGGTCGGCGCCTGGACGCTGGTTAGCCGAGTACTTGGCCTCGCTCGCGACATCCTGTTTGCGGCAGTCCTTGGCGCCGGCCCCGTTGCAGAGGCGTTTTTAGTAGCGTTTAGCCTCCCGAATATGTTCCGAAGGCTATTTGCGGAAGGCGCTTTCAACATGGCGTTCGTTCCGATGTTCGCCAGGAAGCTCGAAAACAGGGACTCGCCGTCTGAATTCGGCAGCGATGCGCTTTCGGCGCTCTCGGTCGCGCTACTCATCCTAACATTGATCGCGCAGCTCGCCATGCCCCTCCTTGTTCTGGGAATGGCAAGCGGCTTTCACGACGATGGACGGTTCGATCTAGCGGTGTATTTCGGAAGAATCGTCTTCCCGTATGTGCTTTTCATTTCGCTGGCCGCGCTTTTTTCGGGCGTTCTCAATGCGTCCGGTCGATTTGCGGCGGCGGCGGCGGCACCGGTCCTTCTAAATATTTTCTTTATCGGCGCTCTCGGATGCGCTTCGGCATTCGGCTGGGATGCCGGATTGATTCTGGCATGGACGGTACCAATTGCAGGGGTTGCGCAATTCGCGTTGGTCTGGCGCGCGGCCGCGCTCACGGGCCTGGCCATTCGATTCAGGTTGCCTCGCCTGACATACGACATTAGGCGACTGGCAATGATAGCGGCGCCAGCGGCATTGGCCGGCGGCATTGTACAGATAAATCTTCTCGTCGGCCGGCAAGTTGCGAGTTTTTTCGAAGGCGCCGTTGCCTGGCTGAATTACGCCGACAGGCTATACCAGCTTCCATTGGGCGTCGTCGGCATCGCGATCGGAGTCGTCCTGCTCCCGGATTTGTCCAAAAAGCTCGCGTCCGGCGACGATGCCGGCGGTCGATACGCTTTCAATAGGGCGACTGAGGCTTCTCTTGCGCTAGCTCTGCCCGCAGCTGTGGCGCTAGCCGTCGTTCCCCTGCCGATCGTTTCCGTTTTATTCCAGAGAGGGGCATTCCTTGCCGACGATGCCGCGGCGACGTCCTCGGCGCTGGCCATTTATTCCGTCGGCCTGCCCGCCTTCGTCTTGCAAAAAGTGCTTCAGCCTCTCTATTTCGCAAGAGAGGACACGAAAACTCCGTTTCGCTTTGCTGTCGCCGCAATGTTCATCAATGCCGCATTTGCAGTGGGCCTGGCGCCGTTTCTGGGATTCGTAGCGGCGGCATGGGGAACCACGGTCGCCGGCTGGGCGATGGCGATTATGCTTTGGATCGGATCCCGCGGCATGGGTCGAGCTGCGCGCTTCGACTCCGCGCTAATTCGTTCATTTCCTCGCTTGATAGCGGCGGCGCTGGCCACCGGAGCATTCCTCAGGGCAGTCGCCGTTATTTGGGAAAGCGCCTTCCTCCAGCCGGAAATTCGCTACGCCGCGCTGGCTGCGCTCGTCGCTTTCGGAATAGCGTTCTATACGGCGATGCTAGTAATATTGAGAGTTTACAGCCTGGGCTATCTACTTGCGCTTTTCGGTCGTCGGCGAACCTAGAGCCGAAACGTCCTGCTCGGCAAATCAGATTCGCATTCACTTGTCGCGGTTTCGAATAGCGCGCAGCAATCTAATGAGCGACGACGTTCCCCCCGGAATCGAAATAACCGTCGCAATGAAACCGGCCGCAAAGCCCGCCAGATCAGCCTTCCAAATTTCGGTTTCTCCAAGAAAAATGTTGAAAAGGGTAGGAATGGCCAGAAGGAAAACGGGAATCGTCAAAAGCTTGGTCATCCTTCCCGAATCCGCTCGATCAAAGCTGAGCGTAAGCATTGCCCCCAATGCGCCAACGTATCCGAAAACGGCGGGCGTTGCGCCAGCAAGAGGAAACTGCGAGTCGCTGGTTATGCCGTAAACCAACGCCCCCGCGATTCCAGGTATGAAAAACACCAGCAAAAGGCCCATTGGACCGAATATGCGGGAGATCGTATTTCCGATCGCGAGAATAAATGCGACCGAAAAGAGCGCGTGCGTAAATGACAAATGGATCAGCGGATAGGAAACAAGCGTTACAAGTACGCCCGTATCGAATTCTCCGGAGGCAACCGCGGCCCTGAAATTCTCCGCCCAAAATGCGTAGTCGATGATCGCGTATCGCCTCGAAGCGATATCGGCTCCCCCACCGAGCCATCCCTGCTCTCCGGCTAGAAAAAGGAGTTCCAATCCGCCGACAATAACGGCGAGCGCGACTACGACCGGGTTTACTTTTCCGAAAACCGGTTCCGGCGTTCTATGCGGTTCCATCTAAATTCCTACCAATGCAATTTGAGGCAACCGCCGAACGACGTTCTTACGGCACTTCGACCGGTTCATTGACCATTGCGGAGAAGACTGAAATTCGGCTGTGAACACCGGACACTAGGTAGCTTCTCTTGACCTCGCTCTTCATAGATCCTTCCGTCTGCCAATACCTCATTTCGCTCGACCTACGCCGCATCCGTAAGCAAATTTCAATAGGGAAATTACGATCGGATTGTTGGGCCATCTGCCGAACCGGCGTTTCCCCCTATGAGGTATGATGCCGACATACAAGCGTCGTTTGGCGGGGCTTTTACAGTTCGGACGCCGAACGCCCAATCTCCTTCAAGGGCGGCAATTCACATGCGGAGAAGATTGAAACTGCGTGTTTTCCAGCCAAGGCGAAATAAAGACGGAAGAATTTCACGTCCTGCCGCTAACATCTGTAAAATTGCTGTATCCTGAACCCGTGCAGGCGAGATCGAAGGAAATGGCGGCGAGCCCGATTGTTTCCCGCATCGCCGGACGAACCGTGGAATTGCCCGGACTGCTTGGATCAAAAACATGCGGCTGCGTTGATATTCGAACGATCGGTCGCATTCAGCTCTCCTGGAAACGATCGTGCCGAGGCGACGATCCAGGAGTGCGAAATCCAAGTTCGAATTTATCCATTTTGATCCGTAGTTGCTGATCCGAAATCGATGAAACACATTGGCAATCTAGCGATTTATCTAGCATCCGGTTTGAATCGCGAAGTCCCCGAGCGGGCCGGCTGCGATGGCGGCGATTGGCGGCGCCTTGGGTAGACCGGTTCCGTTCGCCAAGAGCTTGTGCCGGGCACGCGATCGTACCGCGGCACCGCGCCGGTAATCCCGGTCACGTAGTGCCGAATGGCGCGGCTAGAGCATGACCGGACCATGCGCGGATGGCGATGCCGGATCGAGCACTTCGTCGCCGAGGCCAATGGATTCCTTGCCGTGGCGAGGCGATATGAAAAGACTGCCGCGAGTCTCGCGCCAACGATCATCCTCGCCGCAAAGATTATCGCTTAATTGAATTGTCGACTGTCTCTATTCGCAATCAGCTTCTCCGAATCGCGCGAGAAATGTCCCGGCAGATCGCAGCGGTAATCGGAGTGGCGACCATTTGCGTTTGGCGCCGTCGCATGAGCTTGCCATTTGCTTCGGCGTACGGATCCAATTTTCAAAGGCAAGCGGCGATCGTCAATTAGCATTGCGTCCTTGATTCCACATCTAGTACTCCATTTCACAAAACATCATCGGCAAGTAGGCGTTTGCGCGGGTTCCAGTCGCATTTCGCTTTCGATAGAGGCGGCCGGTCATTCACCGAATCGCCAGCAGCTCGGATCCGGTTTCGAAAAGACTTCAACAGGCGCGCGCCGCTCGCCTTCGCCGTTCAAATTAGCTATTCGGAACTGAGAATTTCTCGGACAGCGCCCGACGGATATTGCGAAGTCTGCGTTTGAAGTCTCAAGCGGAATCGGCCGGCTGTTGACGGCAATACTCCATCCGGCGATAAGGCTGCTCGGATTTTCCGCTTCGGGATTTAGGCATATGGATGACCAGGCTCGCGCGATGCGTGTTTTTTCGGGAATACAGCCTAGCGGCGGCTTGACGCTGGGCAATTATCTGGGAGCGCTCAAGAGATTTGTTTCCCTTCAAGAATCCGGTGTCGAATCGATATACTGCATCGTCGACCTGCACGCGATAACGGTCTGGCAAGAACCCGGCGAACTGCGATTTGCAACTCGTCAGGCCGCGGCGGGATTCATGGCGGCGGGTATCGATCCCGGCCGCTCCATACTATTCAATCAGTCCCAGGTGTCTGCGCATGCCGAACTCGCGTGGCTTTTCAACTGCGTCGCGCGAATGGGATGGCTCGGGCGCATGACGCAATTCAAAGACAAGGCGGGAAAGAACCGCGAAAACGTATCCGTAGGTCTTTTCGCCTATCCCACGCTCATGGCCGCCGACATTCTAGTGTACCACGCGACGCATGTTCCCGTCGGCGAAGACCAGAAGCAGCATCTCGAACTCGCGCGAGAGATTGCAGGAAAATTCAACCATGATTTCGGAGTTGAATTCTTCCCGATCATCGAACCCGTAATCGAAGGAACGGCTACTCGCATCATGAGTCTTCGCGACGGAAAAGTGAAGATGTCGAAATCCGATCCTTCGGACATGAGCCGAATAAATCTGACCGACGACGCCGACGCGATCGCCAGGAAAATCCGCAAAGCGAAGACTGATCCGCTACCGCTTCCTGATTCGCTTGACGGGCTCGAGGATCGGCCGGAAGCCCGCAATCTCGTAAATATATTTGCAGCTCTGGACGATCGCGACCCGGGCGGCGTGACGAACGAGTACGGCGGAAAGATGTTCTCAGAATTCAAGCCGAAACTCGCCGACCTCGCGGTGGCGAAGCTCGAGCCGGTAACGTCCGAAATGAATCGGCTTATGGAGGATCCGGCCGAAATTGATAGGACACTCGGACAAGGCGCGAAGAAGGCCGCTGAATTGGCCGAACCGATACTTGCCGAGACCTACGGGATTGCAGGTATGATTCGATCCCGGTAGCCGGTTCGCCGGACTAGAGAAAGGCATTTCGATATGGTGATTGGAACGGATGTAAAAACATACTTCGATGGTCGCTGGAATGATGACGACGTCATGGTCATGCGCGCGGCCGACCATGGCTCATGGCTCGGTAGCTCGGTTTTCGACGGCGCAAGATATTTCGAAGGCGTCGCGCCGGACTTGCTGGCGCATTGCAGGCGGCTTAACGACTCTGCGAAATCGATGGGAATTACGCCGGTCCATTCCGAAGAAGACCTTCTTGAGATATCCTTGGAAGGCCTCAAACGATTTTCAGAAAGCGCCGCCGTTTACATCCGCCCCATGTACTGGGCTCTGGATGGCGGCAAACTGGGCGTTCTACCAAAGGAGAATGCTACCGGATTCTGCGTTTGTCTTGAAGAATTGCCGATGCCTCCGGCAAACAAGCCTCTCACGCTGACACGCACACGTTTCCGCCGACCGGTGCTGGCCGATGCCGTCGTCAACGCCAAGGCCGGCTGCCTTTATCCAAACAATGGAAGAATGCTTAGGGAGGCCAACGATAGGGGCTTCGACAACGCGCTAGTCGCGGACGCCCTGGGGAATGTTGCCGAGACAGCCGTTTCGAACATATTCATGACCCGGGACAAGGAAATCTTCACGCCGGCCGCGAATGGTACGTTTCTTGCCGGGATCACTAGGGCGCGCGTGATAAAACTGCTCCGAAAAGAGGGATTCCAAGTGCATGAAACTGTTTTGACATTTGAAGATTTCGAAGGCGCGGAAGAAGTCTTCACGACCGGCAACATGTCGAAAATTTCGCCGGTCTCGCAGTTCGATGACACGAACTATCAGCTCGGCAGGATCGCGAGGCTTTGCAGAGAGCTTTATTGGGACTGGGCAAAATCGGGACACTAGCATTCGTACTGTGATTTGAATACGATGTTTTCCAGCCGGTTCGGCCGACAAAATCGGACGGCGAACGATTCCGCTCGGCTGATCTCAAGGTTGAAATTACGCATGGAATGATGGACGCTACTTCTGATTTGGCGCGAAATGCAACAAGGACAGGCAATCTGCCTATTCCAGCGGCCGGCGCGGATCGGGGACTTCAATCGTCAATGATGCGAGGCAGTTCTTTACCGCCGGTCTAGAATTGCGCAAGCTAACGGGGAGTTGACTGCAGTCTGCGGGAGGACGCAATATGACCGCAATTGCTGCGATCAGTCGAAATGAAGCCGGAATAAAGACGGTCTGCGGAGTGTTGGCACAGCGGTTCGGCGACAGGTTTAGCACGAGCGCATCGATTTGCATGCACCACGGCCATACGACTACCTGGATCGCAAACCAGCCTCCCGACGCCGTAATATCGCCCCGAGAAACCGAGGAAGTCGCCGCTATCGTTTCGGCCTGCTCCGATCACGCCGTGCCGGTCATTCCTTATGGAACGGGAACGTCGCTAGAGGGCCAGGTCAATGCGCCCGGCGGAGGGATTTGCATAGACTTTTCCGAAATGAACAGGATCCTCGCCGTAAACGAAGATGACTTAGACTGCATTGTTGAACCCGGCGTAACTCGCAAAGCGCTAAATGTTCATCTTCGCGACAGCGGTCTGTTTTTTCCGATAGACCCGGGCGCTGACGCCAGCCTTGGCGGCATGGCGTCCACGCGAGCATCCGGGACGAATGCGGTCCGCTACGGAACCATGAAAGACAACGTGCTGGCCCTGGAGGCGGTCATGCCGGACGGCCAAATCATTTCGACGGGAAATCGGGCCAGCAAAAGCTCGGCGGGCTACGATTTGACGCGCCTTCTCATCGGCGCCGAGGGAACGCTTGGCGTCATTACCAGGCTCACGCTTAAGTTGCACGGAATTCCCGAGGCAATCGCGTCGGCAAGCTGCTGCTTCCCAAGCATCGACGATGCATGCCAAGCTGTAATTGCGACAAAGCAGTATGGCCTGCCGGTTGCTCGAATCGAGTTGCTAGACCATCTAACCGTAAAGGCCGTTAACGCCTACTCGAAACTTGCGCTTCCAGAGACTCCGCTACTTTTGCTCGAATTCCATGGAAGCAATGACAGCGTTGCCGAGCAGTCGACGGATTTCGGCGAAATCGCCGAAGAACTCGGTGGCGAACGATTCATTTGGACCTCGAACGACGAGGAGCGGAACCGCCTTTGGCAGGCTCGCCACGACGTATATTGGGCGACGCTTCGGCTTAGGCCGGGCGCGACAGTATTCGTGACCGACATCTGCGTTCCAATATCCCGGCTTGCCGAAAGCGTCCGCGCCGCTCAAGACAAAGCGACCGAGACGAAACTGCTGGCTCCCATAGTCGGCCACGCGGGCGACGGAAATTTTCACCTATCCTTGCTCGTAGACGAAAACGATGCCGAAGAGATCAGGCGAGCCGACGAGTTCGTCGGCTGGCTGAACGAACTCGCTATTTCCATGGACGGCACGTGCACCGGCGAACACGGCATCGGACAAGGCAAAATGGCGTATCTGGAACGCGAACTCGGGGCCGCGACGCGCTATATGGCATCCATTAAATCTGCGATCGATCCCTTGAACATTTTGAACCCGGGGAAAATACTGCAATTCTAAAGTCGTATTGACAAATTGCGCTCGGGGAAAATGTGGCGAAATCCGCATTCTTGGGCATTTGGGATTGCGCGAGCGCCTCTCCAAAGCCTATTGTTCCTCCTGAAGCCGTTCGCAATGCGTATCGGCGCGGCGAAATCGCACTATATCGGGACATTGGCCGGAATGAGAAAGTTTCTTGTTATCCTGGACGATAGCCGGGAATGCTTGAACGCAATGCAATTTGCCGCATTGCGCGCCTCCAATACCGGCGGCGGCGTCGTCATCATGTCAATCATTCCGCCAGACGAATTCAGCCACTGGGTTGGCGTTGCGGACATCATGCGGGCGGAAGCGCGCGAAAGAATCGAAGCTCATTTCAACGTATTCGCTACTTGGATGAAGTCGAAAGCGGGCATCGAACCGGAACTTGTCATTCGCGAAGGCGAAGCGGTTCCCGAAATCCTAAGCTATATTAAAGAAAACGGAGAAATCGGCATACTCGTGCTCGGAGCGGGCGTGTCGCGCGAGGGACCCGGACCGATCGTCTCGCAACTCTCGCGATCTTCAGGAACCCTGCCCGTGCCGATTACAATCGTTCCTTTGGAATTGTCGCATAATCGTATCAAGGCGATCACGTAAATCGCTTTGCGTAAATCACGTGTCAAACTCGGCGAGCGATGCTGACCGCGCGACAGGCAGGTTAATCCTCAATCCTCCAACGCGAGGAGATCGACGCTTCCCGCCGGCAATTCTGCGAAATCCAATGCCAAGCAATCGAAATTCTCGCAGCTAAATTGGCGCGCGACTCGACGGCACCCGAAAAGAGGCGAATGCTCGTTTATCGAAATTTGGCGATGCCTTTCCGAGGAGCGACGGAATGGGTCCCGGATTCGACCGGGCGGCCAATGGCGCGTGCCGACGCTTGCCGAATGCCGAGAAGATCCAGCTTAGACCGGGTAGCGACTTGCCTTGACGCACCAAATTAGGGAACCGACCGCGTTCGAACGTATCCTCCGGGACAACTAGCCGAGAACTGCGGATCCCGACCGCAATCCAAGGCGCGTGTCGCCCCGTTCGCATAGGATTCTACGTAGCGGACACGCCTAGACGCGTGGTTGGGCATCGCATCGAAAATTTGACAGCGAAACCTCCATGCGGTATTCGAAGGGCGATAGGCAAAAAGGGATTTCAAATGTTTATACAAACCGAATCGACACCAAATCCCGCGACACTGAAATTCATTCCCGGCCAGCCGGTTCTCGACGGTGGCACGGCTGATTTTCCCAAGCCTGAAGCAGCAGGAAAATCTCCGCTCGCGACCCGCCTTTTCCAGATAGAGGGAGTTGACGGAGTATTTTTCGGAACGGACTTCGTTACCGTTACGAAGGCGGACAACTTCCATTGGGAACATATGAAGCCGCCGGTTCTCGGCGCAATAATGGAACACTACATGTCCGGGCTACCGGTTATGGAGCCGCGCGAAGCCCAGGAGGAAGAAATTGAAGATGACGGCCCGGACAGCGAAATCATTAAGCAAATTAAGGACTTGCTGGATACGCGAGTGAGGCCTGCGGTGGCCCAGGATGGCGGCGACATAGTATTCCACGGCTTCGACCGGGGCGTCGTGTACTTGCACATGCAAGGGGCTTGCTCGGGATGCCCCTCTTCGACCATTACGCTTAAAATGGGCATTGAAAACCTGCTACGGCATTACGTTCCCGAAGTCGTCGAGGTTCGGCCGGTTGCCGCCTGAGGAACCTCTAGTTCTCGGCTTCGACACGTCTTCTGAATTCTGTACGGCGGCAATCATTCGTGGAAGCCTGACTGTCGCTTCACGCAACGAAAAAATCGGTCGCGGGCATGATGAAAGACTTTTCCCGCTTATCGAAGCGCTCTTGAACGAAACCGGAATCGATTGGAAAGATTTAGCGGCGATCGGAACCGGTACTGGCCCCGGCAATTTTACGGGCACAAGGATTTCGGTGGCCGCCGCCCGCGGATTGTCAATGTCCCTTGGCATTCCGGCGGTCGGCGTAAGCCGCTTCGCAGCGCTTCGTTTAGGGATTTCGGAACCGGTTCTCGCAAGCGTCGATGCCGGGAGGCGCCAGGTCTTTTTGCAGAGAGCAGAAGGTTCGGCCCCCTGCGTGCAACACTTGGACGAGATCCGATGCGAGAATCCTCCCGATTTTGTTGTCGGCCACGAGTCCAAGCGAATCGCCGCTTCGCTGGGAATCAAATTTCGGAAGCTCGAAATTCCGGCAGCCGTCGCCATAGCGCGAGTCGCGGCATCGCGCATGCACGCTTCTCCGCCGCCGCCGGCTCCGATCTATAACGGCCGTCAACGAGACTTTCCGCCGTGCAATGCGCGGATGCCCTTAAGTACTTGAAACCAATAACCTATATTTCCGACGCTTCATATTGGACAATGCCTCGGCCTCAATAAGTCCCGAAATTTGATTTTAAGGCTACAAGGCGCCAACGGGCACTTGCAAGTTTCGCCGTTAAATAAGATTGTCTATGCGTGCAATTCGACTCGCCGTGTCCGGCGAATTCTAGGCTTGGGTAGACTAAATGTGCTCGAACGGATTCGGCGGCACGGGACGAGACCGCGTACGGCGCGGCGGTACACGAAACGGCGCCAATTGACTTCAACATCCGGAGAAGGGAATGGGAAAAATTCATAGCGTTTTGGCCGGAGTCGCAGCTCTGTCATTGGCGGGCGGACCGGCTATGTCCGAACCCGCCATCATTTACGACATTGGCGGCAAATTCGACAAGTCGTTCAACGAGAGCGCCTATAACGGCGCTGAAACGTGGAAAGAACAGGCGAACGGCGACTATCGAGAAATCGAACTTCAATCCGAAGCTCAGCGCGAGCAAGCCATTCGCAGGCTGGCTGAAGCCGGGAACAATCCGATTGCAATGCCCGGATTCAGTTTTGGAACACCGCTCAATACCGTTGCGCCGGAGTTCCCCGACACAAAATTCGTAATCATCGACATGGTTGTCGATCAACCCAATGTCAGGTCTGTTCTGTTCAAGGAGCACGAGGGTTCCTATGTCGTAGGCGTTCTGGCGGCGATGGCTTCCGATTCCGGCACTGTCGGATTCGTCGGAGGCATGGACATTCCTCTTATTCGAAAATTCTCGTGCGGGTACGTACAGGGCGTCATGGAAACGAATCCGGATGCCAGGGTGATTCAAAATATGACCGGAACGACCGGCGCCGCGTGGAACGACCCGGTGAAGGGCGCCGAACTTGCGCGTGCCCAGGTGGCCGAGGGAGCGGACGTTATCTACCATGCCGCGGGCGGTACGGGAGTAGGCGTACTTCAAGCCGCCGCCGATGCGGGCGTACTTGGTATAGGGGTAGATGCGAATCAAAACTACCTTCAGCCCGGCTCCGTCTTGACTTCCATGGTCAAACGAGTTGGTTCCGCGGTGTTGTCCGCGTTTAGCGACGGTCCTGAGCTGGAGACCGGAATTGTCGAGATGGGATTCGCCGATGGCGGGATTTCATATGCTCTCGACGAACACAATGCGCCTCTGGTCACGGACGAAATGAAAGCGGCAGCAGACTCGGCGGTCGAAAAGATCATGGCCGGGGAAATCATGGTCCATAACTACCTGACTTCGGATTCCTGTCCTTACGGATGAGGAGCAACCGAAGTGCGAGCGAACGGCAGCGAATCGCGGCGGGAAACCGCCGCTCCTGCCATCGAACTGCGCAATATTTCAAAATCCTTTGGCGCAGTAAGGGCTAACCGCGATATTTCGCTCGCGGTTGCGCCGGGGACGATTCACGGGATCGTAGGCGAGAACGGGGCCGGCAAGTCGACATTGATGTCTATCCTTTACGGCTTCTACCGCGCGGACGCCGGAGAAATATTCATCAACGGCGAGCCCACGAGAATCCCCGACAGCAACGCGGCGATTAAGGCCGGAATCGGAATGGTCCACCAGCATTTCAAGCTGGTCCACAACTTCTCGGTTCTCGAAAACGTGGTGCTCGGCGCCGAAGACGGCTTGATCCTCCGTTCAACCCTAACGAGAGCTCGAAAACTGCTTACCGAATTGGCCGACGAGTACGAGCTGAACGTCGATCCGGACGCAATTGTCGAGAGCCTATCCGTTGGCCACCAGCAGCGGGTCGAAATTCTCAAGGCACTGTTTCGGCATGCGGATATCCTCATCCTTGACGAACCAACGGGCGTTCTGACTCCCGCCGAAGCGGATCACCTTTTCCGAATTCTTCGAAGCCTTCGGGATGAGGGAAAAACGATTATTCTGATAACGCATAAGCTACGCGAAATCATGGCGGCGACGGATACGGTCAGCGTCATGCGACGCGGCGAAATGACGGCGACTTTGAAGACATCCGAAACAAGCCCGGAGCAGCTCGCGGAACTTATGGTCGGCAGAAAGGTGCTATTGCAGGTCGACAAAAAGCCGGCCGTTCCGGGCCCGGCGGTATTGGATGTCGAGAACCTAACAATAGAAGGTGAAAGAGGCGAAACCGCCCTCAAGAATATTTCCTTCACTGTACACGCAGGCGAAATTTTAGGAATCGCAGGCGTCGCCGGAAACGGGCAGTCAGAATTGCTAAGGGCGCTTGGCGGCATCGAACAAGCGCAGGGAACCGTTCGCATCAACGGGACGGAAATCCCTTTGGAAGGCGCGAATTCAGGGGCTGACGCTCGACGCCGCAATGGAATAGCTCATGTACCCGAAGACCGGCAAACGCTCGGTCTCGTCATGGAATTCAAAGCTTGGGAAAACATAGCGTTTGGCTACCACCACGATCCCTCTTACGGCAGGACGCGGTGGCTGCTCGATATTGAGGCGGCTCGCAGGTTAACCGGCGTTGCATTGAAAAAATACGATGTTCGTCCGGCTGATCCGGACCTTACGGCCCAGAGTTTTTCCGGAGGCAACCAGCAAAAAATCGTTCTCGCTAGAGAAATCGATCGCAATCCCGACCTGCTCATCGTCGGGCAGCCCACCCGTGGCGTAGATATTGGCGCGATCGAATTCATACACCGCCAGGTTCTGGAGCTTCGCGATTCGGGCAAGGCGATACTGCTCGTCAGCGTCGAGCTAGACGAAATCCTTTCGCTTTCGGACAGGATCGCGGTGATGTTTGACGGAGAAATCATCGGAACGCGAAACGCAAATGAAACGGACGAAAAAGAACTCGGGCTGCTAATGGCCGGAATTGCCGAGGTAAAAACTACGTGACCGTCCTTCCTAGATGGGTCGACATTGCCCTGATTCCGGCAATTAACCTGGTGCTTGCGTTCTTCGTTTCTGGATTGATCGTCATCTGGATCGGCGAAAATCCGCTGATTGCAATGCAGGTTATGCTCAATGGTTCGATTGGTTCCGCCTATGGCTGGGGCTATACGCTCTACTACGCTACGAACTTTATCTTTACCGGGCTAGCCGTCGCGGTTGCCTTCCATGCGCGGCTCTTCAACATCGGCGGCGAAGGCCAAGCGGCCATAGGCGGGATCGGAGCGGCGCTCGTTTGCCTTCATTTCGGATGGCCGCACTGGACGCTTGCATTTCCGGCCGCGATTGTCGGCGCGGCGATATTCGGCGCAGCCTGGGCAGCGGTGCCGGCCTACCTGCAAGCCAGCCGAGGAAGCCATATCGTAATTACGACCATAATGTTCAATTTCATTGCTTCCGCGCTGCTCGTGTACTTGCTCGTCAACGTAATGAAGGCTCCGGGCCAAATGGCGCCCGAGTCGCGTAGCTTTCCGGCGGAAACCCACCTTCCGACGGCGCATGAAATGTTTGCCTGGATCGGAGTTTCGTTTCCAAGATCGCCTCCGGTCAATGTAAGCTTGCTGGTCGCGATTGCAGCCAGCGCGACGGTTTGGGTATTGATCTGGCGCACGAGGCTTGGCTACGCCATTCGAGCGATGGGGTGGAGCGAGCCGGCTGCGATTTACGCGGGCATCCGGCCATTTCGGATCATCATGGTGACGATGATGATTTCCGGCGGGCTCGCAGGATTGATGGCCATCAATACCGTAATGGGAGAAGCGGAACGCCTGCTTATAGACTCCGTGCAAGGCGCGGGATTCGTTGGCATCGCGGTCGCGCTCATGGGCAGATCGCATCCGGTAGGCGTAGTCTTGGCCGCGGTGCTGTTCGGCATGCTTTACCAGGGCGGCGTCGAGCTCGAATTCGAGATGCCGGCGGTCAGCCGAGAGATGATTGTCGTTATCCAGGCGTTGGTGATTTTGTTTACCGGCGCGCTAGAAAACATGGTTCGCGCGCCGCTTGAACGCATTGCGGCGATGTTTCGATAAGGGGGGCGGATGGACTTCGCTACCGTCATTCAGTTGCTGGACTCAACTCTTCGCTTGTCGACTCCGCTACTGCTTGCCTGCCTGGCGGGACTGTATTCAGAAAGAGCGGGGATATTCGACATCGGCCTGGAAGGGAAAATGCTCGCTTCGGCGTTCTTTTCCGCGGCCGTCGCGGCGGCGACCGGATCGGCGCTGATCGGCTTGGCAGCCGGCACCGCCGCGTCGCTGGCTCTAGCGGCGCTTCACGGACTCGCGTCGATAACTTTTCGCGGCAACCAGCTAATTTCCGGCGTAGCGATCAATTTCCTCGCGTCGGGCCTGACTGCGCTAATCGGTCAGAATTGGTTTAAACTGGGCGGCCGCACGCCTGCGCTTAGCGGCGATGCGCGGTTCCTTCCCATAGATTTCTATTTTTCCGACACGCTTTCGACGATTCCGGTACTGGGCCCCATCTATTCGGAATTGCTCTCCGGCCATACGCTGATGGTCTACGTAGCGATCGCGGCCGTTCCCGCGACCTGGTGGGTGCTGTTCCGCACCAGATTCGGCCTGCAACTCAGAGCCGTCGGCGAAAATCCCGAAGCGGTCGATACGGCCGGATTGTCGGTTACGGCATTGCGCTACCAGGCGTCCTTGATTTGCGGGCTTCTATGCGGTCTGGCGGGCGCCTATTTGGCGACAGGAATGGCTGCGGGGTTCATTCGCGACATGACGGCGGGCAAAGGCTATATCGCTCTAGCCGCCTTGATTTTTGCCAAGTGGCGTCCCGGCTACGCCCTCCTTGCATGCCTGCTGTTCGGCTTGCTGGAGGCCGTCGCGATTCGCTTTCAGAACATCGACGTAGCCGGCGTGGGCACAGTCCCGGTCCAGTTCATGCAAGCGCTGCCGTATATTCTGACCGTCGTTATCCTTGCCGGCTTTATCGGCAAGGCCATCCCGCCGCGCGCGGGAGGCGAACCCTACTCCAAGGAGAGAGCATAGGCTGAACTAGTTGATTTGCAGGAAAATGCCGGCCTGCAGTTCGGACATGCCTTTCGCGCGGCAAATTCCTGAGCGACCCCCGGCTCGCAAGCCGTTGCGCAAAGCGACGAAGCAAGTTGCCGCTTTCAGTCGACGCCGCCAAAGGGCTTTCGCTTCAGCGCAGCGGCAATCGAATTTAATTTTTTTTCCCAAGCGCATTTGAATTGAAATTAACGGACTCGCAGGTGCGCCGCTTAACGTGATATGCGCACATCCGACTCTCTCGGAAAGGCACATGCAAATCTACCTCCCGATTGCGGAAGTTTCCGTAAACGCTTTCCTGTTGCTCGGCCTAGGCGGGCTAGTGGGGATTCTTTCCGGCATGTTCGGAGTGGGAGGTGGATTTCTGATGACTCCGCTACTCCTATTCATCGGCATTCCTCCGCCCGTAGCCGTCGCCACCGAGGCCAACCAGATCATGGCATCGTCGTTTTCGGGGGTGCTCGCGCACCTAAGGCGAAAGACGGTTGACTTCCAGATGGGGGGCTTTCTCCTCGTCGGCGGAATAGCGGGAGCGGCGGCAGGCGTTTTTATCTTCAAGGAACTTAGGGAGATGGGGCAGGTCGATCTGCTGGTCAGGCTATGCTACGTCGTTATGCTGGGAGTCATCGGCGTTCTAATGTTCTTCGAGAGCGTAAGAGCGATGAACCGTTCCAAGAGAAAGATTATTCCGCCGAAGCGACGGCACATTAGCTGGATACACGGCCTCCCCTTCAAAATCAGATTTCGCGCGTCGACGCTTTATATCAGCGCGATTCCGCCCGTTGTAGTGGGAGGAATCGTCGGATTGCTAGCCGCTATAATGGGCGTCGGAGGCGGATTCGTACTTGTCCCGGCAATGATATATTTGCTCGGAATGCCAACCAAAGTTGTCATCGGCACGTCGCTGTTTCAAATCGTCTTCGTTACCGGATTCGCGACTGTCCTGCACGCGACCACGAATTTTTCAGTAGACATGGCTCTCGCGGTACTGCTGCTGACCGGAGGCGTCATCGGCGCTCAGATCGGCGCGCGCATGGCGGTTAGGATGAAAGCCGAAATCCTAAGAGTGCTTCTTTCGGCCATCGTTCTCGCGGTCTGCGGAAAGTTGGCCCTGGATCTTCTGCTAGAGCCCGCTGAGCAGTTTTCCATCGCCCGCAGCCTACCATGATCCTGCGCGCTCTTCCATTGATTCTCGCGCTTGGGGCGACGCATGCGAATGCCAATGAATCCGTTGTTGCCGCGCTTAGCCAAAACCGCGTTTCAATATCCGCGAATTTCGACGGTTCCGAAATTCTCGTTTACGGAGCCGTGAAGCGCGACGAACCGCTCCTAGGAGCCAGTGCACTTCATGTCGTCATCACGGTTGCCGGCCCGCTCGCGCCGGTCGTGGTTCGCCGAAAGCTTCGCAAATTCGGAATCTGGATCAACGCCGACTCCGTCAAAATCGGGCAGGCGCCGACATTTCACGCAATCGCGACGACCGGAGACTTGGAAAAAACGCTCAGCGAGGCCGAGGATCTGGTCCATGAAATCAGCGTCGACCAAATGATCGATGCCGTCGGCAATCCTGCGAATAGCCAGGATTCGGAAATTTTCAGGGAAGCCTTGATTCGATTGCGAACTAGTGAGGGCCTGTACTCCGATATCCCTGTACGTGTCGAATTCGTCGAAGAGACTCTATTCGGAACCAGAATAGCATTGCCGGCAAATCTCGTGGAAGGCGACTATTCGGTAAAAATCTACTTGACCCGCGACGGAGAAGTCATCGACAATCACGAGCAGACAATTTTCGTGCGGAAAGTAGGGCTTGAACGCTGGATGTACAATCTAGCTCACGACCAACCGCTGGCTTACGGCCTGCTATCGCTCTTGATCGCCATTGCCGCCGGCTGGACCGCATCGGCCGTCTTTAGATTCATCATCAAAGCCTGACCGCGGGGCGCGCGGCGACCGATCCTTCAATTTTCGGCATAGCCCTGAAACTTTGGATCGGCCGCGCCTAGTATTCGAAGGAGAAACAGCTGAAGCGCAGGCCCTACCGCCCAAAATTCCCCTCTAGGCTCGCCTCGACGGCATCGTCCAAAGTTCTGAGCCCTGTCGCCGGAACGGAGACCAGAACCGCCATATTTCCCGGGCTATGCTCGTTGCGCATCATTTTCATGTGCGCGTCGGGAATTTGCTCCCATGGAAATACTTCCGACATGCAGGGATCCAGTCGCCGCTCCACCATGAGCTGATTCGCCTGGCTGGCCTGCTGCAAATTAGCAAAGTGGGATCCCTGGATTCGTTTTTGGTGCATCCAGACGTAGCGCGCATCCATCGTTAGATTGTAACCGGTCGTGCCGGCGCAGATTACGACCATGCCTCCTCTTTTCACGACGAATGTCGAAACGGGAAAAGTCGCTTCGCCGGGATGCTCGAAAACCAGATCGACGTTATTGCCTTTGCCGGTAATGTCCCAAATGGCTTTCCCGAAATTTCGCACTTCCTTGAACCATTCGCGGTAGCCGGGCGTATTGACTTGCGGCAGTTTACCCCAGCAATTGAAATTTTTGCGGTTGATAACGCCTTTCGCCCCTAGGTCGAGAACGAAGTCTCGCTTGCTTTCATCGGAAATAACTCCGATCGCATTCGCTCCGGCCGTGTTGATCAATTGTATCGCAAAGGAACCGAGCCCGCCCGACGCTCCCCAGACCAAAACGTTCTGGCCGGGCTGCAGAACATTGGGCCGATGGCCGAATAGCATTCTATAGGCGGTCGCGAGCGTTAGCGTATAGCATGCGCTCTCTTCCCATGTCAGGTGCCTCGGGCGACGCATTAGCTGCTGGGCCTGCACCCTCGTGAATTGCGCGAATGATCCATCCGGCGTCTCGTAGCCCCAAATGCGCTGGGAAGGCGAAAACATCGGGTCGCCGCCGTTGCAGTGCTCGTCGTCGCCGTCGTCTTGGTTGCAATGAATCACAACTTCATCGCCTACATTCCACCTTTTGACTTTTTCGCCGACAGCCCATACGATTCCGGAAGCGTCGGACCCCGCGACGTGGTAATCGGCGCGATGCACATCGAAAGTCGAAATCGGCTTTCCTAGCGCGGCCCAGATACCATTGTAGTTGACGCCCGCCGCCATAACGAACACGAGAACTTCCTGGCTATCGATCTCCGGGACGTCCACTACTTCCATTTGCATGGCATCCGCCGGTTCCCCGTGGCGCTCTCTGCGTATGGCCCAAGCATACATGCGATCGGGCACATGCCCAACCGGCGGTATTTCGCCGATCTCGTAAATCGGCTTTCCTTCTCGCGGTTTGGCTTCCGCCGCTGCGAGTTGCAAATTGCCACCCATTCTCGGCACTCCTGGAATTCGTGTTCGACTCGATCTCGGATCCACAAACGAAATCGGATTTCAACAGTCACCTAGACTTAAGAATGCTGCGCTGCAACATTTTCCTTAGTCGAACAGCGCGCCGCGCTCGCCGACCCACGATAGGGATTTTCGATAATATTCGGCCGTGAGCAAAACGTAAGGGAATCATTGTAATTTTGCGCTGCTGCGGCGCAGCATATTGAACGAACACCCGGCGGTCGCTATGGTAAGCCTTGCGCAGAAGGCGGCAAGCGGAAATGTTCTCATGGAGAGTCCCGTTCACGATAAGCCTTGGCTATTCAGAACCTATGCCGGCCACTCTTCGGCCGACGAATCCAACAAGCTTTTCCGCTCGAATCTGGCTAAGGGCCAAACCGGCCTGTCGGTGGCATTCGATCTGCCCACTCAGACCGGGTACGACAGCGACCATCCAATTGCGGCGGGAGAAGTGGGGAAAGTAGGAGTTCCCATTTGCCATCTAGGAGACATGAGGGCTCTTTTTGACGGAATACCTCTGGAGCACTCGAATACTTCAATGACTATAAACGCGACGGCTCCGTGGCTACTTGCTCTCTATGTCGCGCTCGCCAAAGAGCGGGGTGCGGAGATTTTCAAGCTGAGAGGCACAGTGCAAAACGACATAATCAAGGAGTACCTCAGTCGCGGCACCTACATTTGCCCGCCGGAGCCGTCTCTCAGAATGGTGGCCGACGTCGCGTCCTACTGCTACGCCGGCATTCCAAAATGGAATCCGACGAACGTATGCTCCTACCATCTTCAAGAGGCGGGCGCGAAGCCGGAGCAGGAACTCGCATATGCGCTGGCGACGGCTATCGCCGTGCTCGACGGCGTCCGAAAGCAGATACCCGTTGCGGACTTCCCCTACCTTGTGGGCAGGATTTCCTTTTTCGTGAACGCGGGAATCCGGTTCGTAACCGAAATGTGCAAAATGCGCGCATTCTGCGAATTATGGGACGAAATCTGCAAGAAGCGCTACGGAATTCGGAACGAAAAATTCCGTCGCTTCCGCTACGGCGTTCAAGTCAATAGCCTGGGACTGACCGAGCAGCAGCCCGAAAACAACGTCTATCGCATCTTGCTAGAAATGCTCGCAGTAACGCTGTCGAAGAACGCGAGAGCTCGCGCCGTGCAGCTACCTGCATGGAACGAGGCTCTCGGCCTGCCGCGTCCGTGGGACCAGCAATGGTCGCTGAGAATGCAGCAAATCCTCGCTTACGAAACCGACTTGCTGGAATACGGCGATTTGTTCGACGGCAACCCGGTTGTTCAATCAAAAGTAGAGGAATTGAAGGACGGCGCCCGAACGGAACTGGCGAACATTGAAGCCATGGGCGGTGCCGTTTCCGCGATCGGCTATATGAAGTCCCGGCTGGTTGAATCCAACGCCGCCCGTCTAAAGCGAATCGAGTCGGGCCGCACGGCGGTGGTAGGCGTCAACATGTTTCGACAGGGCGAAAAATCGCCGCTTGAGACCGGCGATGATTCGTTTTTTGTCGTAGACCGGAAGTCGGAAGCCGTCCAAATCGAACATCTGAACAATTGGCGCGCTTCGCGGCATGACGCTTCGGTCGAAAGCGCCCTGGCAAGGCTCCGCGAAGCCGCCAAGACCGGCTCCAATATCATGCCGCCTTCAATAGAGGCGGCTGAAGCGGGAGCGACCACGGGAGAATGGGGCGCGGTCATCCGGGAAATCTTCGGCGAATACCGTTCGCCGACCGGAGTTAGCCGGGCACCGTCGAATTTCACGGAAGGCTTGGAGGAAATCAGGGCGGCCGTCGATTCCGTTTCCGCTCGTCTCGGACGTCGATTGAAACTGCTGATCGCGAAGCCCGGACTAGACGGGCACTCCAACGGCGCGGAACAAATTGCATACCGCGCTCGCGACTGCGGAATGGATATCGCCTACGAGGGAATTCGATTCACTGTCGATGAAATCGTAGAATTCGCAAAGGACCAGAATCCGCATGTTATCGGCCTTTCAATTCTCTCAGGCTCCCATATCTCGCTTGTCATTCAATTGATTGAAAGACTCCATGAGGATGAACTTGGCCATATACCCGTCATTGTTGGCGGCATCATTCCCGAAGCCGACGCTAATCGCCTGAAGGCGATCGGCGCGACGGCCGTTTTTTCGCCCAAGGATTTCGACTTGAATCGAATCATGATGGATATTGTCGATATCGCGGAGCCGAGCGAAATCGCCGCCGAATAGGATTTCGTCGCCTATTCCCCCGAGTCTGCCGCGCGAAATTCCGGAGACGCATTATTCGAATACTCTGATCCAGCGCCTTTCCGTCGACGATCGACGAATCGCGTCTACCGTTAGCTGGATCCGGTACGCCTCCCGGAAATCGGGAAAAGCGGCTCGGCCCTCGACGATTCCGTGAATCAGGCGCGATACTTCGATGACCTTTAGATCGTTGAATCCGAGCTGATGGCCTGGAGCGGGGCAAAATCGCCCGTAGGGCGGATGATCCGGACCGGATTCGATAATTGTAAATCCATTTTGTCTGCGCGATGGCTTTCGCCGCCACACGCGTAGCTCGTTCATGCGTTCCTGGGTAAAAACGATAGACCCGGCGCTCCCTGTAATCTCGAAAGAAAGATCCATCGTCTTTCCGCTCGCCGCCCAGTTCGCTTCGATGACTCCCGCGGCGCCGTTTTCGAAAACCACATGCGAATACGCTACGTCGTCGACCTCGACGGGCACGAGGCGGCTAGAACCCTGCGATTCGGGCCGAGTTTCGTGAATCGTTCTCAAATTTCCGCCAACTTCAATTATTGGACCCACCAGATAGCGCGCCATGGCGATAATATGGCTGCCCAGGTCGGCAAGAGCGCCACCGCCGGCGGGATCGGTCCGGAACGTGTGAGGAGAATCTCCGCTTGCCATATAATCTTCGGCATGGCGACCTCTGAAACACGTGACGTCTCCAATGTCGCCGTCTTGCACCATTTCGCGGGCGAGCGTCATCAAAGGATTGCTTAGAAAATTAAATCCGACGAGCGTCGTCGCGCCCGCCAATTCCGCAGCATCCATCATCCGCTTCGCCGCTTCGCCGTCAACGGCAAGCGGTTTTTCGCAATAGACCGATTTGCCGTTCGCAATAGCATCGGTCGCGATCGGCTCGTGAAGCGAATTCGGCGCTGCGATTGCGACTACATCGACTTCGAGGTCCGATGCCAGTTTGCGCCAATCTCCGGTCGAACGCCTGAAACCAAGTTCGCTTGCGTTTTCAGCGGCGAGTTTTTCGTCCGCATCCGCCAAGATTTCCAGCTCAATTTCAGCAGGAAGATCAAAAATTCCCGCTACCGAGCGAAACGCGTTCGCATGGCACCGTCCCATGAAACCCGCTCCAACGAGCCCGACGCGAATTCTCGGCTTGTCTTCCATAAATTTACTCCCGTTTGTTGCTATTGCCGACCGACCCTTGTTGATTCAGCCAATTTTCCAATTTTCGCCGATCGGACGAAATTCAACGCACTCGTTATTCCAATTTGCGTGGGAATGGTAGAAACGATCGATTATTGAGGCGCGGCTTTCGATTTCCGCCTCGCGCTCCGAGTTGGGCACTAGGTTGCAGTCAAGGCGCGGAGTGCCTCGACGCAAAGATGTTCTTGCCGCTTCGCCGGAATGCAAACCGCGTTCAAACCCGCAAATCATGAGCGATTTCGCTAGTAGACTCGAAATGCACGATCGAATCGCCGCTAAGTTATTTTCGCGGTCGAATTGAATTGGTGACGGCGCAAGCGTGGCTGCAAGAGGCAGGGAATTCACTATCGCCAGCAATTCAAAAGAAATTTTCGAAGGGCGAATTCCAAATCCGCAAGCGGAATCAATTCAGTCGATTCCGTCCGGAGATTGCTTTGTCGAACGCGATCGCAGTAGCCCGGGCGCGCCTGCCTACCTCGTCGACCGACAGTCCGCTTTTGAACAAGGCCGACCCGATGCCGAACCCGTCGGCGCCGGCAGCAATCCATTCGCCAAAATTTTCAGGACTCACGCCGCCCACCGCGTACAAATCCGGCGCGGAGCCCAAGACGGTTCTAAGCGCCGCCATGCCGTCAAGTCCCAGCAGGGAAGCTGGAAACATCTTTAGGCCGTCTGCGCCGCCTCTCAGCGCGGCAAAGCATTCGGTGGCCGTAAACACGCCGGGGAACGACGAGAGTCCTAAATCCTTTGTCCGGCGAATAACCGACAAATTGCAATCGGGCGATACGACAAATGACGCTCCGGATTCGGCGGCGGCTTCAACATCGCGTTCGTTCAATACAGTCCCGGCGCCGAACTCGCCCTGCCCGGAAAATTTTCCGCTTAATTCGTCGATTGAATCCAAAGCTCCGGGAGAATCCAAGGTGACCTCTACGCGCCGAATTCCGGCATTCAAGACAGCTGCAGCTACATCAGCCGCTTCGTCGGGCCTTATTCCCCGCAGGATGCCTATAACCTTGCGACTCACGGCTTACACCGATTGCGGCGAATTGCGGCTGTGGTTTGGTGGAGCCAAGGGGATTTGAACCCCTGACCTCTTGAATGCCATTCAAGCGCTCTCCCAACTGAGCTATGGCCCCGAAATCGAATAGCGGGCTGCCGCTTAGAGGCCCGCATACCAATTTCCAGCACCCTCCACAAGCCGATTCTCTTAATTTCGATCTGCTTGCGAAGGCTGCCAATTGCCGGATTCTACATCGAATGAGCGCTTGACCGCTGCTGGCGCGTTCATCGGCTCGAATATAACGCTAGCCTCCTTTCGACTAGCAATTCACTACTTGCCGAGCATCGCAAATTGAGCCGGTGCAGCTAGAATCACGGCAATATGTTCCGCGGCGACATCGGCATGCGCTACGACTCGTCGACCTTTGGAACGTCGGCGATGTCTTCCAAGCTAACAGTATCGGAACCTTCGTCGTCGAGAACGGAATCGACCAAATCGACATCGGCATCGTGGTCTTCGCCCAAAACGGCGTCGTCATCGCCGATCCCGCTTGAAGCGGTATCCCTTGGCTTGTCGCGTTTGGCTTCCATATCGTCGATTTTGTCACGTTCGTTGCGCGCTTCTGGAAACTCCACGATCTTTCCGCATTTCGGGCAGGAAATTGGATCACGTACTAAGTCATAGAATTTTGTGCCGCATCCGGCACAATAGTGCTTTAATCCCCATTCTTCCTTGGGCATTTAGGTTCCTTTCCCACGGCGCGGCAAAATTCCGAAGCGGGCATTGCCACATAGCGGCTGCAGTTGTCAAAGCTTTTGAGCAATGCGCCATGAATCGCTTCGGTAGGCATTCCCGCGAATCGTCTTATGGTCTGCGCTCGCGAAATACTATCGCACAAGCCGATGCCTTTAGCGTCAAACCCTTGCGAAAAGAGCTTTGGATTGGCCGGGAATACTTAACCGCAGCAAATCAGGGCATTTCAATTGCCGATCAATAAATTGTCGCCATGAAAGTCAACAAGCTCTATATTTTGGTTTAGAATTCTAACGCAATCGGAAATTTTGCGAATTCGAAGCCTTGGCGAGAATGAATCGCTCTGGAAGGTTCGAATTCGATTGGCCGATCGAGAGGTTCCGCAAAGCATATGAAATCAGATGTCCGCCCCGTAGTTTTGCCTGGAAGCCCTCCCTTGACGATCTTTGTCAGGCGATCTGCAAAGGCAAAACGACTGAGCCTTAAAATTTTGCAGCATTCAGGCGGTAGAATTGAACTTTCGATCCCGAATTCGTGTTCGGTCGGGACAGCGACAGAATTTGCTTTGTCCAAGGAACCCTGGATCAGGAATTCGCTGAAAAAAATTCCGCCAGTTTGCAAACCGCAAATCGGTTCTAAGTTTCCGGTAGAAGGCAAATTGCTCAGGATTGCGGTTGGCAATGGCAATGCTATTGTTCGGACTGAAACCGAACTGAGGGTTCCAAATACCGCCGACAGCGTCGCCGAGCACATCCTTTACTGGGGCATGCAACTTGCCTCCGAAAGAACGAAATGTGCAGCGGCGAAATACGTGGAGCGGCTAGGCGGCCTTAACCCGGTCAATAGGATTTCCATCAAGGATCCGGTCTCCCGTTGGGGTTCCTGTTCCAGCAAGGGGAACCTGATGGTTTCCTGGCGCCTAATCATGGCACCGTTCGACGTGATGGAATACGTTGTCGCGCACGAAGTCGCGCATCTCAAAGTTATGGACCATTCAAACTGCTTTTGGGCTACGCTGGAAGAAATATTCCCGAACCATGACGCGCCCGACAATTGGCTAAAGCGCAACGGCGCATCGCTGCACCGCTACGACTTTTCCATAAATTGAATTGCGCCGAAAGCGGCGGATTTCAATGTATTCGACATTGTAGCAGCGAAAAGAGTCGGCGAAACGAGGCGCGCTCCAACGACATTAGAATCAGGCATGTATGGCACCGTCGCCGCACGCCAGAGCGGCTTCTCGCATCGCTTCGGAAAAAGTTGGATGCGCGTGGCAGGTTAATGCCAGGTCTTCAGCCGCGGCTCCGAATTCCATTGCAACGCAAATCTCGTGTATCAGTTCGCCTGCCGAAGGTCCAATTACATGGCAGCCGAGAACGCGGTCGGTATTCTTGTCAGCCAATATCTTGACAAATCCACTGGATGCAAAAACGGCTTTTGCTCGCCCATTTCCCATGAATGAGAACTTTCCCGATACGTAATCCTTGCCTTCTTGCTTGAGTTGCTCTTCCGTGCAGCCGACCATGGCGACCTCGGGATGGGTATACACTACCGACGGAATGACCTGGTAGTTGACGTGGCCGGCATTGCCCGCGATCAACTCGGCTGCAGCGATGCCCTCGTCTTCCGCCTTGTGCGCTAGCATCGGACCTTCGGTCGCATCGCCAATCGCCCAAATTCCCTTGACGTTCGTGCTAAGCCGCGAATCCGTTTTGATCGCGCCGTTCTCGGCAAATTCGATGCCCGCCTCTTCCAAACCAAAGCCCCCGACCACGGGACGTCGCCCTGTTGCGACGAGAACCGTAGAAGCCGCCATGTCATGTTCGCTTCCATCCTTTCTAAGCTTGAACTTGACCTCGGCTTTGTTCCCTTTCCTTTCGACCGACAGCACTTCCGCGCCCATTTTGAATTTCAGTCCCTGCCTTGCAAGAAATCGCCGAGCATTCTTTGAAATTTCACCGTCCATTTCCGGCAATGCGTGTTCCAGATATTCCAGCACCGTCACTTCGCTTCCCAAGCGAGCGAAGACGGATCCCAGTTCCAGGCCGATCACGCCGGCGCCAATTACGACGATGGACTTGGGAATATTCGAAAGCGCCAACGCGCCAGTTGACGTCACGATAACCTGTTCGTCGACTTCGACTCCCCGAAGCGGCGTTGGTTCCGATCCCGTAGCGACTACGATATCTCGCGTTTCGACGACCCTGTCTCCTACGGCGACTTTGCCGGCGGATCGCACGCGCGCCCAGCCTTTTATCCAATCGACTTTGTTTTTTTTGAACAGAAACTCGATGCCGCGCGTATTGTCGTTGATCGCGCCATCCTTGTAAGCCAGCATTTGCTTCCAATCGAACGACTTCGCGCCCGGCTTTAGTCCCATTTTTTCGAAATTTTGCCTGGATTCGTGGTACATATGGCTCGCGTGGAGCAATGCCTTTGACGGAATGCATCCAACGTTAAGGCACGTGCCGCCAAGCGTACTCCGGCCTTCCACGCAGGCGGCCCTCAGGCCGAGCTGCGCTGCTCTGATGGCGCAGACATATCCGCCCGGTCCACCTCCGACGACGACGATGTCATAATCCGACATGCAATTCTCCTTGCAGTTCTTTGCCTGTTCCGGCCGATCAAAACGAAGAATAGGTACTCCGGTCGATTTGGGTTCCGGTCGCCATTGAATGAATAGTTGCTTGCGGCAATTGAACGGTTCGATCAAATGCCCATCAGAAGCCTGCGCGGGTCTTCGAGCGATTCCTTGACGCGGACTAGAAAAGTCACCGCTCCCTTTCCGTCCACGATGCGATGGTCGTAGGAGAGCGCCAGATACATCATTGGTCGAATCGCGACCTGACCTCCGACCGCCACCGGGCGGTCCTGGATCTTGTGCATTCCAAGAATTCCCGACTGCGGAGGGTTGATGATCGGCGATGACATTAGCGAACCGTAAATTCCGCCGTTGGAGATCGAAAACGTTCCGCCCTGCATTTCGGCGAGCGTCAACTTGCCGTCTCGGGCGCGAGTACTTGCGTCGGCGATACGTTTTTCGATTTCAGCAAATCCCATAGCGTGCGCGTTTCGAAGAACCGGCACGACGAGGCCAGTCGGCGACCCGACCGCGATGCCCATGTGAACGTAGTTCTTGAAGACTATGTCGGTGCCGTCAATTTCCGCATTGACCTCCGGAACCTCGTCCAAGGCGGTACAGCATGCCTTCACAAAAAATGACATGAAACCCAGTCTTATGCCGTGCCTTTTTTGGAACAAGTCCCTGTATTCACGCCGGATTTCTATTATATTGCTCATGTCGGCTTCGTTGTAGGTCGTTAGGATAGCGGCCGTATTCTGAGATTCCTTGAGCCTTCTGGCGATTGTCTGCCGAAGCATCGTCATGCGTACGCGTTCTTCTCGCGACGAGTCCGAATCCTCGGCCCTTTTCGACTCGCGAGTTAGTGAATCGATAGGCACCGCCTTATTGACCGCTCGCAGAGCGTCGTCCTTCATGACTCTCCCATCCCTCCCCGATCCCTGAACCTCCGCAGGATCTATTCCGCGTTCTTCCAAAATTTTCCTTGCCGACGGTGCGTCTTCGATATCGGCGCGCGGCGCGGGCGCGGGCTCGGCTGAAACCGGCGCAGCGCCGCCGGTTAAAACCGATGCCAGAACATCGCCGGGGGCTACGGCGGAGCCTTCGGACGCAATTATCGCCGACAGAATGCCGGACGCGGGCGCAGGAACTTCCAGCGTTACCTTGTCGGTTTCAAGTTCGCAGAGAGTTTCATCCACTTCTACCGTATCGCCTTCGGACTTGCTCCATTTCGCTACCGTCGCTTCTGCGACACTTTCGCCTAGCGCCGGCGCAACGACCTTGATTTCCGCTTCGTCGCCGTTTGGCTTCGAGGGTTTGGGAGAATCCGGCGCAGTTCGATTATTCTCGTTTGCGGCAACCGAACCTTCGTCAATTGTGGCAAGCAGAGAGCCGGGTTCGACCGTTTCTCCTTGCGGCGCTGCGATTTCAGCAAGAATCCCGGATTTAGGGGCGGAAATTTCTACCGAAACTTTGTCGGTATCCAGTTCGCAGAGCATTTCATCCGCCGATACCGGATCGCCGGCGGTTTTGTGCCAAGTTCCGACGATTGCTTCCGCGATGCTCTCGCCCAATGGCGGAACGCGAACTTCCGTTGTCATTCCTCACCTCGCTCCTTCAAGAAAGCGCTTCGTCGACAATTTTCTTCTGCTGCGTTGAATGCGCCGCCATCAATCCACCGGCGGGAGACGCCGATTCCGGTCGACCGACATATTTCGGCCGCGTATGCAAAGCTCCGATTTCCCCGAGCAGCCTCTCGATATTTGGTTCCAAAAAGGTCCAAGCACCCTGGTTCTTTGGCTCTTCCTGGCACCACAGGAATTCCGCCTGGCGAAATCGCGTAATTTCCGCCTTGATCGCCAAATTCGGAACCGGATGGTACTGTTCGATCCGCATCAGATAGATATCGTCGATCCCGCGCCGGTCGCGTTCTTCCAGCAAGTCGTAGTAGACTTTTCCGGATGTCAGGACCACTCGCTTGATTTCTTCGTCCGGCACGAGTTCGGTGGCGGAATTTCCGTACTGCGCGTCGTCCCAGAGAACCCGGTGGAATGAGCTTCCGATTTCGAATTCGCTTAGTTTCGACACGGCCTTCTTGTGGCGCAGCAGCGATTTGGGCGTAAATAGCACCAGAGGCTTTCTGTAGTCCCGATGCATCTGCCGACGAAGAATGTGGAAGTAATTTGCGGGTGTCGTACAATTCGCGACGATCCAGTTGTCTTCCGCAGAAAGCTGCAGGAAACGCTCAATCCGCGCAGACGAGTGCTCGGGTCCCTGCCCCTCGTAGCCATGCGGCAGCAGAACGACAAGTCCGGACATGCGAAGCCACTTGCTCTCGCCGGATGCGACAAACTGGTCGATCATGATCTGTGCGCCATTGGCGAAGTCCCCGAACTGCGCCTCCCAAAGAACCAGGGTGTTGGGTTCGCTCAGAGAATAACCGTATTCGAATCCGAGAACCGCGAATTCCGAAAGCATGGAATCGATCACAGTCAAATGCTCTTGCCCGTTCTCAATAAAATTGAGAGGGAAATATCGGTTTTCGGTTTTTTGATCTACGAAGGCCGCATGCCTCTGGCTAAAAGTGCCTCGTGTCGAATCCTGCCCTGCCAGGCGCACGGGGTACCCGTCGAGCAGCAGGCCTCCGAACGCCATTGCTTCCGCCGTTGCCCAGTCCACGCCCTCGCCGGTTTCGAACATTTTCGCTCGGGAATTTTGAAAGCGAGCCAGCGACCGGTGCAGAGAGAAGTCGCTGGGCAACGCCGTTAGGGCCTTGCCGATTTTCTCGATGCGGTCGCGAGAAATGCCGGTTTTTCCGCGCTGGTAGTCCCGAGAGAGCGTACGAAGATGCGACCATCTACCATCCAGCCAATCCGCCTTGTTTGGCCTAAAATTCGCGCTGACTTCGAATTCCTCCTTTAGACGGGATTCGAATGATGCGGCCATGGATTTGATTTCGCCTTCGGGAATCAGTCGCTCTTGAGTCAGCTTTTCGCCGTACAACTGTAAAGCCGACTTATGGCTCTTGATGCGCCGATACATTTTCGGCTGGGTAAACATCGGCTCGTCGCCTTCGTTGTGACCGAATCGTCGGTAGCAGAACATGTCGATAACGGCATCCTTGGCGAATTTCTGCCGAAACTCCGTAGCGACTTTGGCAGCATGTACGACTGCTTCGGGATCATCGCCGTTGACATGGAATATCGGCGCTTCCGTCATCAGCGCTATGTCGGTTGGGTAGGGCGACGAACGAGAATAGTGCGGAGTTGCCGTAAATCCAATCTGGTTGTTCACGACCAAATGCAGGGTTCCCCCGGTCCGATGCCCCGCTAAACCGGAAAGGCCGAAGCATTCCGCAACGACTCCCTGCCCGGCAAACGCAGCATCGCCATGCAGCAGGAGCGGCAATACCGTTGTCCGATCTTCGTCCCCGTACTGGAACTGCTTTGCCCTTGCCTTGCCCAGGGCGACCGGATTGACGGCTTCAAGATGGGACGGATTTGCGGTCAGCGACAAGTGCACCGAATTCCCGTCGAATTCGCGATCGGCCGATGCGCCTAGGTGATATTTGACATCTCCCGATCCCTCTACGTCTTCAGGCTTAAAGTTTCCTCCCTGGAATTCATTGAAAATCGCCCGGTATGGTTTGCCCATCACGTTGGCAAGCACATTAAGGCGGCCACGGTGCGGCATGCCGATGATAATTTCCTTGACGCCAAGAGCGCCGCCCCGCTTGATTACTTGCTCCATTGCGGGAATCAAAGACTCTGCTCCGTCAAGGCCGAATCGCTTGGTGCCCGGATATTTGACGTGCAGGAATTTTTCGAAACCTTCCGCTTCGACGAGCTTGTTCAGGATTGCCCGTCGCCCTCGCCGCGTGAACTGTATCTCCTTGCCCAGGCCTTCAATCCTTTCTTTGAGCCAAGAGGATTGCTCCGGATCGGAAATGTGCATGTATTGCAGCGCGAAGGTGCCGCAGTAAGTGCGTTTGACCAAGGCGATGATTTCTCGCATGGTCGCTCTCTCGAGCCCGAGGACGTTGTCAAGGAAAATCGGACGGTCCATATCGGCCTCCGAAAAGCCGAACGACGCGGGTTCGAGTTCCGGATGGCGAGTTTCGTCTCTCATTCCGAGCGGATCGAGATCGGCTATCAGGTGACCGCGAATTCGGTAGGCGCGAATGACCATAAGCGCACGAATCGAATCGAGCAGCGTCCGCTTTAACTCTTCTCCCGAAATCGAGCCGATTCGGCCCTTTTCCGTTCTGCCGGGCGCGGCATCCAAATTCGCGGTATCCGCCGCCGCAGGCTCGCCCGCAAACGCCTTGCCAAGTTCTTCGCCGCCGGCCAAAGACGAGTCGCCTCTAGACCAGCTAGGTTTGGCCGGAGAATGGAAGCTATTGAGATTAAACTCTCCGAGCGAATCGAAATATCTTCGCCAGCAAGGCTCTAATGCATCCGGATTTGTCGAGTATGACTGGAGCAGATTGTCCAGATAGCCTACGTTTGCTCCACTCAAAAAATCGAACGAAAGAAGTTCATCAATTGATTTGTTCGCAGTCATATTTGGCAACTCGATTCTTGCTCAGTCGCCGAACAATTGCTCGCCGGAAGAGCTATGGTTCCATGGCCGCAACTACGGCTTCTCCAAGTTCGGCAGGGCTCTCGGCGACAACGACGCCCGCAGACTTCATCGCCTCGATCTTGTCTCCTGCGCCGCCCTTGCCGCCCGAAATAACGGCCCCCGCATGACCCATTCTCCGGCCGGGCGGAGCAGTTCTGCCGGCGATCAAGCCTGCGACCGGCTTGGCCCGGCCTCGCTTCGCTTCGTCCTTTAGAAACTGCGAAGCGTCCTCTTCCGCGCTTCCCCCGATTTCGCCGATCATGATTATCGCTTTTGTTTCGTCGTCGGCCAGAAAAAGCTCCAGAGCATCTATATGCTCGGTTCCCTTGATCGGGTCGCCGCCGATGCCGACGCACGTCGATTGCCCCAGTCCGGCATCCGTGGTCTGCTTTACCGCTTCGTAGGTCAATGTGCCCGACCGAGAAACGACGCCTACCACGCCGCGCATATGAATATGGCCGGGCATGATTCCGATTTTGCACGCTCCAGGCGTGATGACGCCGGGGCAATTCGGTCCTACAAGCCGAGAATTCGAACCCTCTAGCGCTCGCTTGACCGCTACCATGTCGAGAACCGGTATTCCTTCCGTGATACAAACGATCAGGGGAATACCCGCGTCTATCGCTTCCAGCACCGCGTCGGCTGCGTATGGCGGCGGAACATATATCGCGGATGCGTTTGCGCCCGTTGCGCTTCGCGCCTCGTGAACCGAGTTGAACACCGGCAGGTCCAAATGCTCGAGCCCGCCCTTGCCGGGCGTGACGCCGCCGACCATTTTGGTTCCGTAGGCAATCGCTTGTTCGGAATGAAACGTGCCTTGGGAACCGGTAAAGCCTTGGCAAATAACTTTGGTGTTTTCGTCTACTAAAACGGCCATCCGCGGACCCTTGCTCCTAGCTGTTCCGACACCCGAATTTCTGACCTTCTTCAGGCAATTGCCGCGACGATCTTGCGAGCCGCGTCGCCGAGATTGTCGGCGGCAATTAGATTAAGTCCGCTTCGATTCAAGATCTCTTTCCCCTTTTCGACATTGGTCCCTTCGAGCCGGACGACGAGCGGTACGGTGAGCCCTACTTCCTTCACAGCCTCGACCACGCCTTCGGCGATAATGTCGCAGCGCATGATCCCGCCGAATATATTGACCAGAATTCCCTTGACGCGGGAGTCCGAAGTAATGATTTTGAACGCTTCCGCTACTTTTTCTTTCGTGGCGCCGCCGCCCACGTCGAGGAAATTCGCCGGCGAAGATCCGTAGAGCTTGATGATGTCCATAGTGGCCATCGCGAGTCCCGCTCCGTTGACCATGCAGCCTATTTCGCCGTCGAGGGCGATGTAGTTGAGGTCGAATCTGGATGCCGCGAGTTCCTTGGGATCTTCTTCCGACTCGTCTCGCAGAGCCAATATGTCGGCATTTCTGTAGAGCGCGTTCGAATCAAAGCCTAGCTTGCAGTCCAGGCACTGCAAATCCCCGTTCCCATTAACGACCAGCGGGTTTATCTCAAGCAGTTCCGCGTCCTTGTCGAGAAACAGCCTATAGAGCTTCGAGGCCAGATCCACGCATTGTCGAATCCGCTTGCCTTCCAGATTCAGCGCGAACGCTATTCTTCGACCGTGGTAGGGCTGCATTCCCGTCGCCGGGTCGATCGCGAATGTGGCGATTTTCTCAGGACTCGCGGCAGCGACTTCCTCGATGTCCATGCCGCCCTCGGTGGAGCAAACGAAAGATATCCTGGAACTTTGACGATCGAGCAGCAAGGCGAGGTAATGTTCGCGATCAACCGACGCGCCTTCCTCAATATAAACCCGGTTGACCGTCTTCCCGCCCGGACCGGTCTGATGGGTGACCAGGGTACGGCCCAGCATCTTCCTCGCCTCGGTCGCAGCTTCTTCGACCGAGTTCGCTATGCGCACGCCACCCTTGCTACCCGCATCGGGCTCCTTGAATGACCCCTTTCCTCTTCCGCCCGCGTGTATTTGGGCTTTGACTACCCATGCAGGGCCTTCAATTTCACCAGCGACGGTCTTGGCATCCTCCGACCTCATAATCGGCCTACCATTTGCTACGGGCAGGCCGTAATCGCGCAGGAGGCTCTTTGCCTGGTACTCGTGAATATTCATACTGACCGCCTATCCTCTCCGAATATTGCTTTTACCGAAAGCCGCCGTCCAACAATCCGTTTCCGAGCTTAGCGCAACTTCGACAAATCGAGAAAGCTCGAATCGAATTTGCGCTTGAAAAACATCCGTAATGCAAATTGGACTTGCGCACAAATTCGCGTCGGCTCGTGAGCCCAAAGTATGAACGTACTCTGAATTCGTCGAGACGATAGAAGAGCGCGGTCGTTGACGACGTCATGTGGGACTACATTAGCGATCGTTGATCGAATGCCTTGAATCACGCACCTGGCGAGATTGGAATCCCTCTCGAAATTGTTTTTCGCCTATTCAGAATCGAGATTTCCTAGTCCTTGCAATATCGGGCTTCCTTCTGTTCAGAGCAAAATGGTTCGGCTAGCGGGCTTGGATTTTTCTTAGCGCTTGCATAAAAGCCCTAGTACTTTGCTGTATCGGAATCCTAGGTTTGAAACACGTCGTAAAACCTCGATTCCCGATGCCGGACTCACCCATGTTCACTTCATTCTCGCCGAAAATTCCACAATTGGCCGGGTTTATTCGGTCTTCCAAATCGTTGGCGCACTTTCCTGCACGGGGCTGGAATTGCCCCCGAGAGGCAAGATTTTTCTCAAGCTATGTGTCGCCCGCGCCGGCCGCCTTTATTCGCGATGGTCTTGGCATTTTCTCTTGATACTCGTGCAAGGCTTGCGTGCCTCTACGCGGGCGCGGTCTGGGGGCTGTTCTGGATTCCGCTTCGCGGCCTCGAATCTGCGGGGCTGCACGATTTGTGGGCCATGGTCGTCTATTTCGCGGTCCCGTCCCTGTTTGTCTTGCCAGTTGTTGCATTGCGGCGGGCGCGCATCCGTCGCGCCGGGTTGCCGCTACTGCTTACCGTCGTCACGAGCGGCATGGCGCTGACGCTCTATTCCGCCTCGATCGTTTTCACTGACGTAATTCGCGCGCTGATGCTGTTCTACCTGATGCCGATATGGAGCGCGATTTTGGCCCGGGCCCTGCTGGGCGAGCGCATTTTGCCGATCCGAATTATAGCCATGTCCTTGGCCGCCCTGGGGATGCTGGTGCTGTTCGGACTGGGCGTCGGATGGCCGGTGCCGCGCAACATCGGCGATTGGATGGGCCTTGCGGGCGGTTTTTTTTGGGCGCTGACGGTTGTGCGCGTACGCATGCACGAGGATCATTCGGCCATGGACCTGACCTGCGGGTTCTTCCTGTGCGGCCTCGTCCTTTCCGGCGCGACGGCGCTTGCGTTGTCCCCCGGCCACGCACCGGCCTTGGATCAGACTAGCCCTGCGCTGCCCGGTCTGATCCTGTTTGTAATCTTGCTTGTGATCCCCGGCACCTATGCGTCTCTTTGGGGCCCAAAATACGTGAACCCCGCGGTTGCGAGCCTGCTATTCATGACTGAAATCGTTGTTGGGGCGATTTCCGCGGCACTGTTCGCCGGCGAGCCGTTTGGGCTGCGGGAAACGATAGGCGTGACTCTGATCGCCTGCGCCAGCCTGCTTGAGCCCTTGATGATCCTCGGTACCGCACGCGCTAGAACTTAGGCCTTTCCAGTCCGCGCGGGATTTTCTTCTCTGCGTCGTAGAACGGCAAATCAACTAACTCTGCCGCGCGCCGCGCGCCGTCTACGCCGGCCAGTTCGATGTCGTCCCCCGCGCTTGGTCCGGTCCGGTCCAAACGCGCATATCCGATCCCGAACTCCAGCTATGGCGACCACGAGCCAGCGCAAACGTGCCCGATGTCTGTTCCGTCGAGGCTAACCGTGCTTCCGATCTGTGGCTCGACTCCGGCGCACCGCAGCCCAAGCAGGCGCCGCCCGCGGGAGCCAAAGGCCAAAGCGGCCTTGCCGATCAAATCCGGATTGGCCAAATCGACAAACCGGCTCAGCCCAGCCTCGAAGGGATTCATGGTGCGTTCAAAGTCGGGCGCGGCGTTCAAAATGCCCGCCTCGATTCGCCGGATATCGAGCCCTTTATGCACCATCCCGAAAGGTGCGCCCGCCGCCGCCATCAAATGCGCCCACAACGCGTCTCATTCGGTTCCGGGTGTCGTTGTAGTACTCCCAGCCCATCTCGGTCGAGAAGCCAGCGCGGGTTACGACGACGCGTTGCCCGCCCACGCCGACCTCGGCGATTCCAAAGTATCCAAACGGATCGGGCCGCCCGCCACCGCAGGCGGCATCCAGAACAGCTAGCGACGTGGGACCCTGCACCTGATTGACCCACACTTCTGGATCGGTGATTGCCACGTCCATTCCCTTCCCCTGCGCGACCAGCCAGGCGAACATCTGCCCCGCAGCCTGCACATACCGAGACCGCTGCGGGCGCAGTCGCATTAGGATCCCGTCCACTAGCAACCCTTCATCCGAGTAGCGGGCCAGATCGTAGAGTCAACGGCCCACCTTCAACCATGTTACATCCCGCGTGAACACCTTGTTGCACAACTCCTCGGCATCCCGTCCTTCGGTCCGCGTCGGCAACTCCACCGTCGGGATCATCGCGCAGTCTCGGCGAAGGCTCCAATAGTCGTCAAAGCGATCCGAATCTGCAAAGGAGAACGGCATGAGCCTGCCGTTTTATTCAAGAAAGCTGGCTCCGCGTACATAATCGTGTTGGATAAATGGCGAATTCACACAGCCATAGTTGAAGCCCGCCTTGTATTCGGTCGTTACGACGTTGCGCACGGCTGGATGTGTTTGCCAGCCTTGAGGGGTCCTTCCATGCCATGCGCGGCCTTTACGCTCGCGTCGCGTGCAGATGGTTGGTGTCGATCGGGACCTCGGGGTCAGGAAGCCACGCTTCCGGCGGTCTCGGCGGTTCAGGGCGCAATCCGGAGCCGGGGTTTGTGTCAAGCACCAGAAGCGCCAGTCAGCGAAGAATCTTGGAAAATTCGAGCGTTGCCGGGGCCCAGCGACGCGTAGTCGCGTATAGCGCTGGCGGCAGCAACTCCAATTCGTCAACGCCGAAGAAATTTAACGGTTCGTGGATCGCCGTCTGAAAGCCTTTGTTCGACGCGTCCTCCCGGCCGACCGCCTCGCGCAAAGTCGCCCGTACTTCCTCGTCCATGCTAAGTCCTTTGCGTGTCGAAAGTTTGCGAAACCGGGGTTTCACGTTCTCGTCGAGACTTTGAATAACGATGGTCTCCTCGTCCATGTCCTTCGTAGGCTCAACGAACCGAAGCCTACCCAGTGCTTGCGATGCAATTGAGATGCCTCTGCGTTTAGCTACGGCTTTGACAGGTGCGCTGTTGCGTGCCATCAAATCCGTCATTGCACTTCGCCGAGGTGGCCTCGCCTAGCACAACATACGTGTTCGCTGCGCTGCGCGAACATGTACTTCGATCAATTTGCGGTTCGGAAACAAGTGATCGTGCTCCCGGTGCACAGCGGTAACTAGTGAACTGTCGCTCTCGCCGCCGCCAACGTCGGTGCGCCGTGTGTACAGAGAGCTACTCCCGGTTACGCGGCGCGTTTTATTCCCGCTACCGTCGGGAAGACAACGCTGGCACATTTGAAGACCAATTGCCGATCTTCTCGCTAAATTGCTACGACGGTAACAACCGATTGCGGCATCGGCTATTCGGGCCGAAAACGGAATGCATGGCAAAATTGCCCATCGGACCCTTGCGGAACTTTTCTTGTCGAATTTAACGCATTTTCGTCGAATCCGGCCGCCGCGACCATGTAGGGTAACCGGACCCGAAGCAGGCGGATGGTCCAGCCGATTGGGATTCCAAAACGGTGGGAACGATCCGGTAGATTAGGTTTTCGCCCTTCGGGGCATTGAATTGGCTGCGCTCCACTTCGAAGCGGTTGAACCGCAATAGCGGTGTCGGATTCCCGTCCACCTCCCTTCAATCAGGATGATGATGCCCCGGTCAGCGCGGCAATGGATGCTGGCATCCCAATGATTGTGGCAAATGGCGAAGGTGATCTCTCCGACGTGGAAATTCGTTCTGTTGCGCCGCTTGTCGGTCGCTACATCCCGAAACGATTGGGTACATCGAAGCGCAGCGCGGACCGAGACCCTTTACCGTTTCGGTCGCGCTCAACCGTGACAGCTGTACCGCGGACGTCCTCTTGGCGGCCGGGAACAACGCAACAGAACCGGCATTTGTCGAGATCTGGACTTGGCGGGCACGGCGACGTTACCTCCGAGGCTGACTTTGCCGCGGCCCAGTGGATCGCCGGCATCAGGAGCCAAACTTGCATCGCTACTTCCGCGGGCGTTCTGTTTCTCGCCGCCAATCCGCCTTTGGCCGGGTCGCGACAAGACGCACATAGCACTGCTCACCGCCGCTGTAGCCGGCCAAGGATCCTCGAACGCAACGACGCCCTACGAGACCGACGTCCGAAGGACGCCAAGTGGGAGCTTGCCCATTCGAAAATTGCCCGTCTGCGGTCTACGCGAGAAACCGCGATGGCGCGACCCGCTCCATCACCGAAGCCCAAGCGATGGTCTTGAAGATCAAAGAGTCGAATTGTCGCGACTAGGCGCACCTCAATATCGCCGGAGTGCAGGAGTAGTGCGACATCCAAGGCACCTTGGACGCGGCTACGCGTTTCAAGACCGCGCTAATCCGCGCCAAGGCACTCCGAGGCATCTCCGAAGCACTCCTGGAGGCAGCGAATTAAGAACAAGTTCGGCACCCGAGCCGACGAGGGCGTCCGTGCCGGAGCAAGACCCCCCAGATCCGCTAAAGTACCTGATACTAAATCACTACGCGCCAGCGTCCCTGCTTCCAGCCCGAGAACAATGAGCTCCGCGCGAGCGGCCAAGTCGGCACTGTCGAATGGAGCGCGCCGTTGATCGTGAAATGCGGGCGGCACAAGACCGCGGGCGACGGCGTAGCCGCATGCCGTACATTCGAAATTGCGGAGCCTCCATCGCAGGTCTAGGGCGTTTTGTTTCCGCGACCCTAGCGCTGCAAGAATACTCCACGCCTTTTGGTACTTCCGATTTTCTCAATCAAATGCTCACCAAATGACACAATTTATTCAGTCGATTTCCTACGCCGTTCGATTTCAGCAGAAGTTTTGCGTGGCATAGACTTTGCCGTCCTTTGCGATGGCTACTCCCATGCCCGCCCCTTCGTACGAAGCCTTTAGAATATTTTCTTTGTGTTTCCTGCTGCGCATCCAGCCTTTGACCACTCTGCGTGCCAGTCCTTCAGGAGTAAACCAGTTATACGATACTATTCTGCCATTTAGCGTTTTGTAGGAATTGTACAACCAAGACTGATAAATGTTTTCCGCAATTCTATAAGTATAACGGGATTCGTTATCCTTTCGGCAGTTGTATCCCACCAGATTTCCCCTGTCCGTGGCACTATGTCCTTCGGGACTTGTATGCGCAAAGTAGGCACGCTTCGCCATGTCCTTGCTGTGTGAACGAGCTATCAGTCTGAGTTTCTCTATGTGTTCCAGCGGGGGCGATCCATGCCTAACCCGTTCTGCATTGACAAGCTCGTGCATTCGGCTTTCCAATTGGCGCAAATCTATGGCCGGCTTGACTTTCGAATGGAAACCTTGGGCTTGCGCGTCGTCGTACGGCGCGAGCAGGTAGGCGCAAGTCACGAGCAGGAGCGCCGCCGCGATGCGGACCGGACGGGATGTCCGGCGACCAAACGCTTTTTCAAAGCCGCGAACCCATTGCTTCGCCCCCACCGCCGTCGCCCGGAGTTTCAGCCCATGACCGGCCCAATGCCGGCCGCGTGCAGCGACAGTGCGCGCGAACGAGGCTTTCAGCCGGTCATGTCCTTGGTTGCTCACCGTCCAATTTCCCTTTCGGAAGACCTCCGTAGCGCGCGATAGCGAACGATGCAAGACGCTTGCGAACTTCGGGAACTCGGGGGAATCAGTGCAAGTTATTGATTTTCAACGAAAAATCGTCGGGCAAGTCGTTGATTCAGATGGTCGCCAAGGGCGGAGTCGAACCGCCGACACGCGGATATTCATTCCGCCGCTCTACCAACTGGGCTACTTGGCCGCAGCGGCCGTATTTGACGAAGGCCGGGCGAATACGTCAATACCGGCCCGCACTCGACCTGTGTCCCGGCTGGCGATATCCGGACTCGGACCGTCGCGTCCCGTGGCGATTGTCTGTGTAGTGCCGTACCGGTTGTCCGGGGCAATGCGTACGGTTAGGAGCCGGGTCTTCTTCAGCCCGCCAGCCTTGGCTGCATCTCAAGCGCCAGCGCCTCGAGTCCGCAAATCAGGAATCCGATCAGACCATCGTCGAGATCAGCGGCGACGCTCGGATAGCCCGCCACCTCAATCATCGAACGGAGCTTGCCAGCCTTGAAGAGATAAAGCATCCACTCCGGTGGATCTTGCACGTAAGCGGCTATTTTACGACGTCTCGATTTTAGGTTGGACCGGTCCGCCCCGGTCGGTACCTTCGAGCCGCAAAATTTTCGGCAAGGAGGGATTGTCATAAACGTTCCGGCGCGGGTCGCCGAAGAGCCCGTGATCAGAAGTGCCGAGGAGCGGCGCGAGATCGTCGAGGATTTCGAGCGGGAGGGCGCGACCGCCGCCGCCTAGTGCGAGGGCCGCGGCCTGAAGCCGGAGAAATCCGGACAAAACGCTACGTCCCATTTTTGCCGCTTACGCCGCGCCGACGACATCCAGCGCGAGAAGGAGACTCCGACCTTGCGGGAGTTCGCGGACGAGTATCTGCGGCGCTGCGAACCGCACCTTCGAGATACTGCGCGCGATGATGTTCTTGGCCGAGGAGTGGGGATCGCGCGAGCGCGGCTCAAACCCCTGCCTCGGTATCGTGAAGAACCCGAGGAACAGCCTCGCCAGCTTCCTCGACGCAGATGAGCCGGCCCGGCTCGGGCGCGCGCTCGACGCCCATGAAGCCCGCTGGCTCGAGGCCGTCGCTGCGACCTGGATGTGTTCCTGTTCCCGCGACACGCCGCAGGCCGGGGCGCCTACAGCCTCACGACGTGCTGGCGGACGATATGCGCCGACGCTAAGCTCGGCAGGCTGCGCCCGCATGACTTCCGGCACACGACGGCTAGCCAGGCCCCGGTCATGGCGGGCGAGAACCTGCCTTTGTTCGGCAAGCTGATCGGGCATTGGCGGCACCGGACCACGGCAAGCTACGCCCATCTTGATGATGCGCATCTGGTCGAAGCAGCGGAAAAGGTAGGAAACGTGATTGTCGTACAATAAAAGGGTGTCGCTCGGGAGAGACTTGGCTACTGTGAGTTCAGTTCCTTCACAGACTGAACGAAATCGACATGTTTCGCGTGGGACTCGTCAGTCATAGGAATTTCATTTGTCCCGATCTTGTCGCAGATCGACTCCATTTGCTGACGCGTCAGTCCAGAGTTCGAGGAGGCATTGATCGAGAATTCGATGTAACGGTTCAGTTCTTCCAAGCTCATGCAGACTACACCTCTCATCCGCCATGTCCTGTTTTGGCTCGCAATCTCCTCGTGTTCACCAAATGGCAAGAATTTACCTGCCGTCTTCAACTCGGAGTCTCCGACGAATAACACAACCGGGCGAAGGTCACGCCAACGATCAACTACGCCAAGCCTAACAAGGGATTTTGCATGGCCTTCGTTTTGCCATAGCGGGTTATAGAACTTGAACTGCTTTGACTTGATACCAGCCTTGCGAGATCGGCGACCCGCCTTATACGACTGCGTCCACTGCTTGTCGCCGGGACTTCCAAATACCCATCCATTCATGTCTTTGGTCTCTATCAGAAATACAGCCCTTGGAGATATCAAAATATGGTCAATTTGAGTAGTTCCTTGGCCGCTTGGAACCATCACGTTATCGATTAATATCCAATCATGGTAGCTCCGCCTCAACTCGCCGCTAACCAAGCGTTCACCGTCATTGACTTGTGGCTTCGGTAGCGGGTCGGAGGCAGATGTGGGCCAGTCAAACGTACTGTCCTGTCCCTTGGCGACAGGCGTTCCCCGTCGCGACACGGGTTGTTGCGGCTGGCGAAGAGATGGAGCACGAGGAATCGGGGTTGCGCCACGGCGTTTTCGGCGAAGTAGAAGCAGCAGAAGCAAGAGCCCTAAGGCGATAGTGCCGCCGACTGCTATATCTGGAGAATCATTCGCTATCAGAGAATCGGAACTTGCCCGCGATTCAGCACTCGCCGACACGATGGATCCTGCCGCATCCGCCGCTTTGTAGACAACGATCCTTTGGCCAACCAGCACCAAGTCTGGATCTTCGATGCTGTTCCATCTCTGCAAGGAGTCCACACTGACACCATACCTAGCAGCTATCCCGGAAAGCGTTTCTCCCGGTTGGACATGCGTTACAATGAATTCACTCATGCCGGACCCTGCCCCAAAGTGCCATCGGCAGAGACTGCCGGCGACTACGGAGCGTTTGAAGTTTTTCTAACCGGCCCCTCACTATCATTCTGGAAACGGAAGCCAGCCAACAAGGCGGTCGGATCCGTCTTCTGCATCCGAAAGGGAATTCAGAACCCATGTTTGACCAGTCTGGTTATCTATCAGAAAGGTAAATCGAGCTGCTAATCCCGAAGCAAATATTGTAAATCTAGCTTTCCGCGCTGAAGATACATCCGGCAGACCCAACACGAACATACTCTGCCACGTCAGTGCGCCGTCTTGGGTCTCGACCAGTTGATCTACGTTTCCTCTTTGCCGATCCAACCGAAAGGTCCATTTTGCCGCCACGGGAGATTGCACGATCTCATATCTTCCGTCTGTCGGCTGTGTTGTGGACTGGTGAACGTTACTGGATTGCGATTGCGCTGTCGCCGAACCAGATAGGAAAGAAAAGGCGAACGCGAAAATTGCTCCTAAGAGAACAGTGCTGCGCATTTCTGGTATTCTCCGATTTCCTCAAATCACCACAACAATGAACGCTCGGGGGCGGTCCGTGTAGCCTCTCAGTACGCCTCTTGAGCGATGAGACGGATCAAACCCCTGCCATGCGCTTGAACGCCGTTCGGTGGCGACCCTCTCGCGACGCGCCTGCGCAAGTTCGTAGCTTGCCTTCATCCGCATCCAGTGTTCGGCTGTGCCCCAGCCGATGTCCTCCAGCGCCAACGCCATGTTCGCCGACACGCCCGCCTTGCCGTTCAGCAGCCGCGACAGCGTTCCGCGCTCGCAGCCGAGACGCGCCGCCGTCTCGGTCACGTTCCAGCCCACATCGTCCATGCTCTCGCGGATCAGTTCGCCCAGGTGCGGCGGGTTCTGCATCGGCCCGACGCGATCGCTCACAATGTCGTTCATCGTCATCGCTCCTTTCCGGTCAGTGATAGTCGATCAGGTCCACGTCCACGGCCTCGCCGTCCTCGAAGCGGAACACCACGCGCCAGTTGCCCGAGACGCGAACGCTCCCACTGGCCCGCGCGGTCGCCTTTCGGGGGATGCAGCCGGAAGCCCGGCGCGTCGGCATCTTGCGGGTGCGCCGCCTCTTGCAGACGGAACAGGATACGCCGAAGCCGTGGCGCGAGACCGGCGGCCAGCCGCGCCGCGTCGTCGCGTTCGTGTAGTGCCCGCAGTGCCTTGTGCCTGATCCTCACGAGTCACTGTAGCTCGCCACGTTACACGCCGCAATCGCCCGCCGTGCCGTCGCTACGGGCGGCAACTCTGCGGAGCGGTAACGTGTGCACGGCCCTACCCTGCGCTGCGGGAACATGTGCAGCGACCGCAGTGGCGCGGCGGTTCGGGGGCCGTCTCCGCAAGTGCGCGGCGGGCGCTGCCGCTCAAACGCCGCTCGGGCTAAATGGCAATTGCACAACGACTTTCATTGCCCTACTGATTGAGTGGTCAGGAAGCGCGATCAGGACGCCCTTCGGCGTGTTGTTCACACACCGACGCATTGTGGGCAGCAGCCTCCGGAAGGCACGATTTTAGGATTCTCCGCAGAATTCGTGTTAGCTCTTAAGCGATTCGTCAATTTTGCGGCAAGCTTCGATCAGATTTTGGACATCGCTTACCGATTTGTCGAAGAAGGATTTTTCCTGATCGTTCAACACGATCTCGACGACTTTTTCCACTCCTCCCGAGCCAATTATGGCGGGCACGCCTACATAAATGTCTCTGAGCCCGTACTCGCCGTCGAGATGTACGGCGCAAGGCAAAACGCGTCTCTGGTTCTTCAAATAGGATTCGGCCATTTCCAAGGCCGACGTAGCGGGTGCGTAATAGGCCGATCCCGTGCCCAGCAAGTTGACGATCTCGGCTCCGCCATCGCGAGTTCTCTGAACGACTGCGTCTATCCGTTCCGATGTTGTCCAGCCCATCTCGACCAAGTCCGGAAGCGGGATTCCGGCAACCGTGGAATAGCGCGGCAAAGGAACCATGGAATCCCCGTGCCCCCCAAGCACGAATGCCGTTACGTCTCTCATCGAAACTTCGAATTCCAATGCAAGGAAATGCCTGAATCTTGCTGAATCCAGCACGCCGGCCATGCCGACAACTTTCCGATAATCAAGGCCCGAAAATTCCCTAAGCGCCCAAACCATGGCATCGAGAGGATTAGTAATGCAAATGACGAACGCATCCGGGGCGTTGGCGCGAATGCCTTCGCCGACGGACTTCATGACTTTGAGGTTTATTCCCAGCAAATCGTCTCTCGACATGCCGGGCTTCCTCGGAACTCCGGCAGTTACGATGCAAACATCCGCTCCTGCGATCGCCGAATAGTCGGACGCGCCTGAAACTTCGGCGTCGAATCCCTGGATCGGGCCGCATTCCGCCAAATCCAGTGCCTTGCCTTTCGGAACGCCCTCGACAATGTCGAAAAGCACGACATCGCCAAGCTCTCTGATAGTTGCCAGGTGAGCCAGGGTTCCTCCGATTTGCCCGGCGCCGATCAGCGCGATCTTGGGTCTAGTCATCATGAGCGCTCCGAATTAGGTTTTGCATGTCTGTCAATATAGTCGGCGATCCGTGCATGCAAATCGCTCTCCGGCGGCATTAACCTTTCTGCCGAATAAATTCCAACCCGCGGCCTCAGGAACTTCATTTCGCTTTGCTAAGGCATACAATGAATATCAGGTTATGCACCGGAACTCCGGCGGCTTCATCAAAGCGTAGTCGTCTCTTGGAATCCAATTCCACGCGGTTTCCGCCTGCCGGCTTTCCCAAGAAAGGAAAGCAGCATCCAGCCGAATCCGAATGCCAAGCGAATTCTTTTGAATTCGGATCGCGACCCTTGGAAATGTCTGACGGCAGCGTCCTCCGGGAATTGCGTATTTGACCTTGTTCTTCTTTTTTTGTCGTCAAGGCACGCAATCCGGCCAAGTAAATTGAATCCGCCTGCGAAAACCCAAGCAAAGAACTTTGAAGGCATTACCGGACGGGCTTCGAGCAACGGGCCGGCAAATTCGCTAGTTGCCGCAATTATCGCGCTTGCGAACCGCATGCTTCCGCCGAGGATACGACTGCGCCAACGATTCGGTCTAAGACGATCGGGTCAATATACGGATGCATAGGCAAGCTAACCACGGCACGGCTCAATCGTTCCGAAACGGGAAGCTCTCCGCCAGCAACTGGATAATCGCGGTACGCCGGCTGCCGGTGGAGAGGTGCCGGGTAATGAATTGCGGAAGGCACGCCGCATGCCTGAAGGCTTGCGCGAAATTCATCACGATCGATTCCATTTAGCCTCAAGGTGTACTGCGCCCACGTTGATGTTGCGCCATTTTCTACAACAGGCGTAGCAAGAGTATTCGATCCGGCTAGCCTGGCGGAATAGGATGCCGCAATTTCGTTTCTGAGAGCGAGTTCCTCTTCGAATATACCGAGTTTTTCGATCAGGATAGCAGCCTGGATCGTGTCGAGCCTGCCGTTGATGCCAATCCGGACGTTGTCGTAGCGATTCTCGCCCATTCCGTGCACTACCATCGAGCGAATCCTGGCGGCGAGTTCTCGGTCTCCGGTAAACAACGCACCGCCGTCTCCGTAGCAGCTGAGCGGCTTCGCCGGATAGAAGCTTGTGGTCGTAATCTTTCCGACTGTACCGACTTTCCTACCGCGTCGTTCGGCGCCGAAACTCTGCGCAGAATCGCAAACCAGCCACAAACCGAACTGCTCCGCCGCCGCCTCGATCGCTTCGCAGTCCGAGGCTTGCCCGAACAAATCCACCGCTATTACGCCTACCGGGCTCAGATCGGCCGATCGCGCTTCCGCCACTCCCAGCGCGATCGACAAGGGATCGAGATTGAAACTCTGCTCGAGCGCATCGAGAAACACCGGCGTCGCTCCTAAAAGAGCGACCATTTCCGCCGGGGCCACGAAAGAGAAACTCGGGACGAGGACAGCATCGCCCGGTCCGACATCGAGCGCCATGAGCGCCAGTAGAATCGCATCGGTTCCGCTCGAACACGCAATAGCGTTTGGCACTCCGCAATGCTCGGCGATTTTCTCCTCAAGCAGATTGACTTCGGGTCCCATGACGAATGCGCCATGATCTAACACCTTGGCGATCGCTGCATCTAGTCTGGATCCCAATCTAGAACGCTGCGCGGCAAGGTCGATGAAGGGGATGGATTTCATCGAAGCTCGTAAACGGAAGCACGAGCAACCGACTCGCTGATCGTCAATGCCAAGTCAATTGATGCCACCTGCGCACGCCATTTCTGCATCATGCGAGCGGTTCCTCCCATTAGTCACCCGGGTCGGCAAGGCGAAGCTCGTCGTCCGGCGGGGCCGACCCATCTTCAGATCGCCGAGACTGGTCTATCCGAACGCGGCTGCCCGTCGTGACCGACTCGTTAATGGCGTCTAGCACGCGCAATACGGCAAGTGCTTCTTGACCGTTGGTTATCGGATGGTGTCCCGAATCTACGCACTCAAGAAAGTGCATGCACTCGAGTTTCAGCGGCTCCTCTTCGGAAACCTGGATTCCCGCAAGTGCGCTGGAAGCAATGCCCTCCGTTTCCCGGTCGCCAAATCGCGCAATTGAAAGCTTGCTCTGCCAAGGCGCGCAATCGTCGAATTGTAGAGTGCCCTCGTCGCCGGAAACGATCAGCCTTTGCTCGCGTAAAGGATGCAGCCAGGAAGCGAACATATGGCCGGATGCACCGGAAGGAAATTCCAGCAACGAGACAACGGCATCCGGGCCGCTCCCGTCTCCGGAAACCTGTCTTCGAGCAAAGACGCTGCAAGGCAATTGTCCCAAGAGCGCCAGAATCATGGAAACATCGTGAGGAGCAAATCCCCAGATCGCGTTTTCGCCGCGAAAGTCCGTTCGATGGTTTGCGCGAATGGTGTGAACATACTCGATTTTTCCAATTCCGCCCTCGGAAAATATCTTCATGAGCTCGCGAAACGCGGGATGATATCTAAGCAGGTGCCCTACCATGAGAGTTGCGCCGCGTTCTCGCGCCGCTGCGACCATTTTTGTCGCATCCGAAATTTCCGTGGCGGCTGGCTTCTCGACGAAAACATGCTTGCCGCGTCCCAAGGCGCTGATCGCGATCTCGGCGTGGGCTTCGGGGGGGACAGCGATAGCCACGGAGTCAATTTCCTCCGACATAAGTAGTCGCGAAAGTGACAAGGCTGGCACCGAAAATGCTGCCGAGCACTCATTGGCTACGTCCTGGGCACTGTCGCTTACAGCGGCAAGGGCGCCGAGCTCAAAAAAATTGCGGATCAGGTTTCGGCCCCACATTCCACAGCCGATTACGCCAATTCTTGCCATTTCCTGCACACCCGTACGCGCCTTGAACCGCTCTCAACCAATAGCCGCATGACTTGTTCCAGTTAAAAGGTCAACCCAATTTACATCGCCGTGTGAACCGCGAAACCAGGAAATAGTCTCCTTGCGTTAACGAGGACGCCCGTTGAACCGCGCGAAGCATCGCCGGAAGGAATTTCGCGGAATGGCGATGGACGCAGGAAGACTGCAAATTCTCGGGAAATTTCGCCGACTTAGACCAGTAGCCGGAACTCGATTCCTTCGCCTCCATTCTCGGAATCGATTGGCCGGCGCACGGCCGATTTCTAGATGACCTCGCGGAAGACCAGAATTTCGATCCCGATTCCAGCAAGGGTCGCAGTTACGGTCATCCACCCCGAATCTTGAGCGGGCGCGTGATCGCGCTACCGGGATCCGCTTGCCTTCCCGTTAGGAATTGAGTTCAATACCGGCATAGGCGGTTATGGCGCACTTGATACAACTATGCCTCGATTTACAGAACTTGTAGCCGGGCTTCCGGCCACGGTTCCCTTCGTGGGACCCGAAGCTCAGGAGCGAACGCGCGGCAAGTCCTTCAAAGCGCGAATCGGCGCAAACGAAAATGTATTCGGACCCTCGCCTCGCGCTGTCGAAGCCATGGCGCGAGAGGCGGCTGAAACGTGGCAGTACGGCGACCCTGAAAACCATGAACTCAAAATCGCGCTTGCCCTGTTGCACGGCATCGCCGTGGAAAACGTCGTCGTCGGCGAAGGAATCGACGGCTTGCTCGGTTACCTGGTGCGTATGCTTATCGAACCAGGCGATAAGGTCGTAACTTCGCTAGGCGCCTATCCGACTTTCAATTTTCATGTGGCGGGCTTCGGCGGCGATCTTGAGACCGTACCTTACATGGACGACCACGAGGACGTATTCGCGCTGATTGCAAAGGCTGCCGAAGTTCGCGCGAAAATCGTTTATCTTGCAAATCCCGATAATCCGATGGGAACCATCCATCCTCCCTCGACTATCGGACGCGCGATAGATACCGTTCCCGGAAATTGCCTTTTGGTACTGGACGAAGCCTATCTCGACTGCGCGCCCGCCGGGTCGGAATACCCGCTTGATCCTGATGATAAGCGCATCGTCAGAATGCGAACATTTTCCAAAGTCTACGGAATGGCCGGCGCGCGCGTCGGCTATGCCATTGGCCATCAAGAGCTAATTCGAAGCTTCGACAAGATACGCAATCATTTTGGAATGAGCCGGATTTCTCAGGCAGGCGCGCTGGCCGCGCTGGAGGACCGGCAACACCTCGCGAATACTGTCGCGCGAATCGAAAACGCGAGGCGAAGAATCGGCGAAATCGCGGCTTCCAATGGTTTGCCTGTCGTACCGTCCGCAGCCAATTTCGTCGCTGTCGACTGCGGGCGGGACGGCGAATACGCTAGGCGCGTGCTCGAAGGGTTGATCAAGCGCGATATATTTGTCCGAATGCCATTAGTGCCGCCGCAAGACCGCTGCATCAGAGTTTCGGCGGGAACCGAATCCGATTTGCGCCTTTTCGAACAGGCTCTGCCCGCGGCTCTTCGCGAGGCGTAATTCCCATTCCGGCAATCAGGAGAAGATTGGAATTGAATTCACCCCGATATGCGAAAATTTCGAACGCAGGCACCGCAGAAAACGAGAATCAATGTTTTTTCCTTCCGGCGCACTCCGCGCAGGAAGGCTCGCTTGCGATACTTTTGACCTAATTCGCATGCCGGTTTCTCGAATTCCAAAATTCGAACCGAACCGGAAAGACGCGACCGGCTTTGCCAGCCGAGACCGCCTCTCGCCCGTCCGCGCAAGCGACTCGCTTTTCCAACGCGATCGAATTGCGTCAGCCAATGTTGCGCGCCGTGCCGGAACGCCGAATACCGGCGAGTGCTCGTGGAATCTCCAGCAGTACCCGACGCCTCGAGTCTCGCCGATCGTTCGATCCCATCGATACGCTTGCATCGGGTGCGTATTCGATATCTTTAACTCGTCGAGAATCAAGTCGCCGAGGGTAAAATGGAATACTGCTCACGCCCGTTCCGGTCCGTCCTCTACGTACCCGGATCAAACCAGCGGGCGCTCGAAAAATCCAAATCTTTGAGCGCCGACGGCTTCATACTGGATTTGGAGGATGCCGTGGCACCCGATAGGAAACGGGAAGCGCGCGATTCGGTGGCCGATGCCCTTCGATATGGAGGGTTTGAAAATCGAACCGCCATGGTACGAATAAACGGCCATGAATCGCCATGGTACGACGCCGACCTGGATAGGATTTGCGGCGCCGAACCTGAAGCGATTCTGCTTCCGAAAGTTAACAGCGGCAGCGACGTGCGCCGCCTGGAAGATGACTTGGGCCGTCGCGAATGCGAAGCGTTCATCTGGGCGATGATGGAAACGCCGCTCGGAATACTAAACGCGAGCGGCATCGCATCCTCGTCGAGTCGCCTTGCCGGGTTCGTTCTCGGAACTAATGACTTGGCAAAAGATCTCGGAAGCCGTTCTCTTCCGGACAGATCGCCGCTCGCGGCTAGTCTTGGAATCGCATTGCTCGCAGCGAAATCGCAAAGCTTGATTTGCATCGACGGCGTCTACAACGCATTCAGGGACTCGGACGGTTTTGCCCGCGAATGCGAGCAAGGACGGGACTACGGTTTCGACGGCAAGTCGCTAATTCATCCTGCGCAAATTGAAGCTGCGAACCTGGCCTTCGCTCCGTCCGCCGAGGAATTAGAACTGGCTCGCAAGCAAGTGGCCGCGTATGAGCAGGCGGAAAGGGACGGGCGCGGCGTGGCCGTGCTTGACGGACGGATCGTCGAAAACTTGCATGTTGAATCGGCCAAGCGCATCATTGCCAAGGCCGCATCAATCGCTCGATTGCGATAGTTCGACGACATAGCGCGTTTCGATCGCCGGAACCCCGAAATCGGGCTCGGTCGACGGCTGCGAAAAAATTTCGCATGTCGGCGCTTCGACCGCGGCGATCCGGTTCAAATGTTGTCAAATGGATTCAACGAGGGAATGAAGATTGGACGAGAGCAAATCTGGTGCCGGCCGATTTTTTGAAGACTTCAAGATCGGCGAATTGATACGCCACGCGACGCCGCGCACCGTAACTTCCGGCGACAAGTCGCTCTACATGGCCCTGTATTCGCCACGGCACGCCGCCGTGTCCTCGCGTGAATTTGCGCGAAGTTGCGGCTTGGTCGAGGCCCCGATCGAATCGCTAGCCGCCTTTCATACGGTCTTCGGAAAATCCGTTCCGGACGTATCAGTAAACGCGATCGCCAATCTGGGCTATGCCGAGGGCCGTTTTTTCGAACCGCTATATCCGGGAGACACGGTGCGCACGGAATCGACGGTCGTAGGCCTGAAGGAGAATAGAAACCGAGCTTCCGGGATCGTATGGGTGCGCACCCGCGGCATCCGAAAGACGGATGAAACCGTGATCGAATTCGTTCGCTGGGTCATGGTACGCAAGCGCCGCACCGCGTCGCCTGCGCCCGAAACTTGCATACCCGAGCTAGATTCATGCGTTGCCGCGGAATGCCTGCATGTTCCGCGAAATCTCGACTTTTCAGGCTACGATTTCGATTTGGCGGGCGAGCCATACGCGTGGGATGACTACGCAATTGGCGAACGAATTGATCACGCCGACGCGGTTACCGTCGAGGATGCCGAGCACATGATGGCGACTCGCCTATGGCAGAACACGGCTCGAGTTCACTTCGACGCAACGCTTCGCGACGACCGAAGGCGCCTGATTTATGGCGGCCATGTCATTTCATTGGCTCGAAGCCTCAGCTTCAACGGCCTGGCCAACGCTCAGTTCGTCGCGGCAATCAACGGCGGGACGCACGCGAATCCCTGCTTCGCGGGCGATACCGTACGGGCCTGGTCGGAAATACTGGATAAATCCGAAACCGAACGCCCAAGCGTCGGAGCGCTCCGTCTTCGAACCGTTGCTTCAAATGGCGAGGCCGGGCAATTGAGAGACGACAGCGGCAAGTACAATAAGGACATTTTGCTCGACCTCGACTACTGGGTCTTGATTCCCAGATAGGCAACGAATTGCCGGCGATCTTGAAGGCATTTTGCTTCATGTCTGCTTGGAGGAAATTCAGGAGTCAACGGTTTGTAGTCGTTGCAGTCGAATAAAAGATGCTTACAATGCGCTTGCCGAAGCATGCGTTGATTTTCCAGCAACGATACTAGCGCAGGAGTCCAAATGGTACATAAAGCCGGTTCATCCCGCCCGCTGTCGCCTCATGCTACGATCTATCGCTGGCCAATGAATGCGATCTTGTCTATCAGCCACAGGATAACCGGAATCGGAATGACAGTCGGGGCTTTTCTGGCCGTTTGGTGGTTTCTCGCCGCTTCCATTTCTCCGGAATACTTCGCATTCGTCGACGGTTTGCTGACATCGGTCGTGGGAGAATTCCTCCTTGTCTGCGTTCTAGCAGCTCTATGCCTCCACTTTTGCACCGGGGTCAGGCACTTGATTTGGGATATTGGCAAGGGCTTCGAAGCCAACACCGTAAGGGCAAGCGGAATCGCCGGGATCGTTGTTTCCGCCGCCATGTTCCTTTTGACGCTTGCAATCGTAGCCGGGTAGTTTCAATGGCGGGCTTCGCGTCATTTTTCCGATTTATTGGTCTCGGCAATGCCAGAAAGGGAACTCGCCACTGGCGGATGCAGCGAGTATCCGCCGTCGCGCTGATTCCGCTTTCGATCATATTCGCATTGACATTCGGATCGGCTCTCGGCTCGGGACACGAGGCTGTTCTTTCCACCTATTCCAATTCATTCAACGCGCTCGCGGCAATTCTGTTCTTGGGAGTAGGACTGTTCCATCTTCAGCAGGGGCTTCAAGTCGTTCTCGAAGACTATGTTCACGGCAGGCTCGGGTCGGCGCTTCACCTTTTGAACACGATACTTTGCGTTTGCCTCGGCGCTGCGGGGACTTATTCAATCGCGCAGATTTGGCTAACGCATAGTTGGGGCAATTGATGGCCGCATACGAATATGTCGATCACGCGTACGATGTGGTCGTAGTCGGCGCCGGAGGATCCGGACTCAGGGCCACTCTCGGAATGGCCGAACACGGACTTAAGACCGCCTGCATAACCAAGGTGTTCCCTACGAGATCGCATACGGTCGCCGCCCAGGGAGGAATAGCGGCCTCGCTCGGGAACATGGGCGAGGATCACTGGCACTGGCATCTTTACGACACCGTCAAGGGTTCCGATTGGCTCGGCGATGTCGACGCAATGGAATACCTTGCGCGCGAGGCTCCGAAAGCGGTCTACGAGTTGGAGCATTACGGCGTTCCCTTTAGCAGAACCGATGACGGCAAGATCTATCAACGGCCTTTCGGAGGACATACGACGCAGTTTGGCGAAGGGTCGCCGGTGCAGCGAACCTGCGCCGCGGCCGATCGCACCGGTCATGCTATACTGCACACGCTCTACGGGCAGTCGCTTAAACAAAAGGCCGAATTCTTCATAGAGTATTTCGCATTGGACTTGATCATGTCCGAAGACGGGGCGTGCCAAGGGGTGCTTGCCTGGAATCTTGATGACGGCGCAATTCACAGATTTGCTGCAAAGATCGTCGTGCTAGCCACGGGCGGATACGGCCGAACCTATTTTTCCGCAACTTCGGCGCATACGTGCACCGGCGACGGCAACGGAATGGTCGTTCGAGCCGGACTGCCGCTGCAAGATATGGAGTTCGTGCAATTTCACCCTACCGGCATCTATGGCGCGGGTGTTCTCATCACGGAAGGCGCCCGCGGCGAAGGCGGCTATCTGACAAATTCCGAAGGCGAGCGCTTCATGGAGCGATACGCTCCGACATATAAGGACCTGGCCAGCCGAGACGTGGTATCGCGATGCATGACGCTCGAGATCAGGGAAGGCCGCGGCGTCGGCACCGAAAAGGACCATCTCTACCTGTATCTCAACCACCTTCCACCAGAAGTTCTAGCTGAACGCCTTCCCGGAATTTCCGAATCGGCGAAAATCTTCGCGGGCGTCGACGTAACGCGCGAGCCGATCCCTGTATTGCCTACTGTTCATTACAATATGGGCGGCATTCCAACGAACTATTGGGGCGAGGCCCTGAATTCCAAGAAAGACGATCCCGATGCGGTTCAACCAGGCTTGATGGCCGTAGGCGAGGCGGGGTGCGCATCAGTGCACGGCGCGAATCGGCTAGGGTCCAACTCTCTGATCGACCTGGTGGTCTTCGGGCGCGCAGCGGCTATTCGCGCCGGCGAAATCATCGACCCGAGGGAACCGGTTCCCGAGCCGAATCCTTTGTCCGTCGAATCGTCGATGGACCGCTTCGACCGAATTCGGCATGCCAGCGGCTCGACGCCCACCGCCGAGCTGAGGCTAGATATGCAGCGAGCGATGCAGAAGGATGCGGCCGTGTTCCGCAGCGACGCCACGCTTGCCGACGGCGTAAGAAACATGACCGAAATTGCTTCCAGAATGTCGGACCTCAAGACGGTAGACCGATCGCTTATTTGGAACTCCGACTTGATGGAATCGCTTGAACTCGACAACTTGATGCCGAACGCGATGGCGACGATCGTCTCCGCGGAAGCGAGAAAGGAAAGCCGGGGGGCGCATGCCCAGGAGGACTATCCGGATCGCGACGACGACGCCTGGCGCAGGCACACGCTTGCATGGGTAGACGGCCCGAATGTCAGGCTCGGCTATCGACCGGTGCACACCGAGATATTGACTTCGCAGTCCGACGGCGGAATCGATCCGGAAAAGATATCTCCTAAAGCAAGGGTTTACTGACAATGCCGCGCAGCAGAATCGTTGTTTGCGTTCCGTGGCTTTTTCTAGCCTTGTTCGCATCGTGCAAGAGGGAGCCGGTGTCCGTGGAAGCGGCCATGGCCATTTGCGAAGACCGGGCCCTGCAGGCGGCGGCTTCGCCCAAAACGGCGATCGGCTTTGGATTCAATTCCGCCGGCGAGGTTCGCACCGGGTTCGCTATTTCGGCTACCACGGACTATATATCCGGTCGGCGACCCGCCGAAGTATTTGAAACTTGCGTCTTGGAACGCTCGGGCGAACCGCCAACTCGAACCTTGGCCGAGCAGCTCGGCGAAAGGATTAACTGATGGCACAGTTCGCGCTGCCGAAAAACTCGCGAATCATTGCAGGCAAAAACTGGCCTGTGCCCGAAGGCGCGAAAAACCCGAGAAAATTCAGAATTTACAGGTGGAATCCGGATGACGGAAAAAATCCAAGATTGGATTCGTATCATGTGGATATGGACAAATGCGGACCGATGGTCCTCGACGCGCTCATTAAAATAAAAAATGAAATCGACCCGACGCTGACGTTCCGCCGCTCCTGCCGCGAAGGCATCTGCGGTTCATGCGCCATGAACATCGACGGGTCGAATTCGCTCGCCTGCATCAAGGGACTCGAGGAGATCAAGGGCGACGTTGCCATTTATCCTTTGCCGCACCTTGCGGTCGTCAAGGATCTGGTGCCCGACCTAGGCCACTTCTACGAGCAGCACGCGTCAGTCATGCCCTGGCTGGAAACAGAATCCGACCAGCCCGACGACGAGTGGAAGCAATCGGTCAAGGATCGCAGAAAACTGGACGGTCTTTACGAATGCGTCATGTGCGCGAGTTGTTCGGCATCCTGCCCGAGCTATTGGTGGAACAGCGACAAGTATCTAGGACCGGCGGCGCTATTGCATGCATATCGATGGATAAACGATAGTCGCGACCAAAAAACGCAGAAGCGTCTCGACGACATCGAGGATCCGTTCAAGCTATATCGATGCCATACGATCCTGAACTGCGCGGATACCTGTCCAAAGGGACTGAATCCCGCGCAAGCAATCGCGGAATTGAAAAAAATGCTTGCCGAGCGAAGCGTTTGAACCGTCGGCGACAGAATGCTCGGCGGTCCGAAAGATTGGTCTTGCCGCTCCAGTCGGCCTTCGCTAGCAACTCTGCGAATTCGATACAGTGCATAGAAAATCGTTAAGAGCTCTCGCTAGCCCGAGCCGGAGGACAAAAGGACGATCCGGAGAGCGACAAGTAGAACGATTCCAAAAATTTCTATCAATTTAGAAGGACATCAGATGGCATCCGTCGAAAACTCGGCCACGACAAGTGATCGGTTGAACTCGAATACCGTGGATCTCCGCAGCGATACCGTTACGAGTCCCGACGAAGGCATGCGGGAAGCCATGGCCAAGGCGAAAGTAGGCGATGATGTCTACGGCGAAGACCCGTCTATAAACGACTTGGAAAAATTGGCCGCCAGGCTTCTCGGCAAGGAATCTGCCATTTTTTTCCCTTCGGGAACGCAGAGCAATCTATCGGCCATTCTCGCGCATTGCGGGCGCGGAGACGAGCTGATCGCGGGCGAGAACTACCATTCGATCAAATCGGAAGCGAGCGGCGCCTCGGCGCTCGGAGGCGTGGCGATGTGCCCTATTGCAACCGAACCTGACGGAAGTCTTGACCCTGAAAAAATTGTTCAAGCGGTCAAGCCGGACGATCCGCACTTTCCCCGAACGCGGCTGCTCTGCCTCGAAAACACGGTTTCAGGTTCCGCTATTCCCTTCAAGAACCTCTCACTCTCGGCATCGGCCGCGCGCCAGGCGAATCTCTCGGTGCACTTGGACGGCGCCAGGCTGTTCAACGCCGCCGAGAAACTCAAGGAATCGCCTTCGAGGCTCGCCGGCGTCGCGGATTCCGTATCCGTATGCCTCTCCAAGGGATTGGGCGCGCCCGCAGGTACGATGCTGGCCGGATCAAAGGAGTTCTGCGCAAAGGCGCGGCGCAACCGGAAGATTTTGGGCGGATCGATGCGGCAGTCCGGAATACTGGCGGCAGCGGGAATCTACGCGCTAGAGAACAACGTGGGCGACCTAGCCGACGATCATCGCCGGGCGGACGCGCTTGCCTCGGCGATCGCCGACTTTCCCGCCGAGTGGAGAATTGCGGCAAAAGTAGCCACAAACATGGTTTTTGTAACCCCGAGGCCGGACGACCACGCGCCGTTCCAAGCATTTCTGTCGCGGCGCGGCATCAAGATTGGCTGGCAAAGGCCTTCGATCCGAATCGTAGTCCATCGAGAAATCGACGACGAAGATATCGGCTACGCGATAAGTTCAATGCGCGACTATTTCAAAAATCGACGCCCTATCTGATCTGGCAAACGATTCAGTTCGGAAATTGGCGCAAGTACAATTGAGTTCTCGCCGATCTGGCGAGGCCCCCGCGCTCGGCGAACTTCGGCGGCGCTCAATTCCGCATTGAAGGGGCCATAGCCGACGGACTCGAACGGCGAAAGTATTGTCGCGCCGCCGGCTTCGGGAATCAGGGACGCCGGGATATCCATCGTGGCATTCGGTCCGCAATCCAGTCGCGTATCCTGTTCCAAAGTCGCCAAGCCAGCAGAGCTAAAACCGCTAGGCACGCTAAAGACACGATTCGAAACCAATTGTATCCGAGCGCGTCAGGACCTTCGATTTCCGAAATCGAAACCGCATTCGGATATATCGACAGAACAGTATTTCTCCATCCGTAGTGCGTTACCTTGACCCATTTCTCGGTATTGGCCATAATTTGAGCGTCGGCCTGGAGATCGCCGCTGTCGAATTTCAAATAGGGCGGCCATCCCCAACCGGTGTCTTCATTTCTGTAAACGCGAGGAGCACCCGAGTCGCGAACTGAATTTATGAAGCGGACATCCCTGTTGCCGGATGCGTCGGCATTTGCGCCGCCGCCGGCCCAGAAAATCGATCCGCTTCCTACATCGGTCCTGACAACTTCCGTCCCTACTATCTTGACGGCGTCTTTCGCCGGCAGCGTATAGTCCAAAAGAGCGATGACGAGCAGAAGCAGCAGCAAGCGCCACCCATATCTGAAAATAAATTTAGCGTAGCGCATGGTCCGCGTCTCTCACCTGTTCTTCGCTCCGCCGCCAATAATTCGATCGAACGAATTAGGTTCGCCGCGGCACCGGGTTCAATTGGAAAATATGCATTCTCGCCGACGATTGTAACCGGTACAGTTCCCCGAAATTGGTTCTTCCAGGCGATTGGCGCGGAAAGCCCATCCCGCTACGTCTCCAAAACGCTCAATTCGGGTAGGCCAGCGAATTACGCGATCAACGAACGAACAAGAAGCTTTTCGACGGACGAGACAAATTCAATTCCGGCGGGAATCAACCGGAAATCGCGCTTGGCTAGAAAGGAAGTTCCCTTGGCCCAGTCCTTTGCACGCCCGGCAATTCCGGTGCGATTTTAGCTTGTCTAGTTTCCACGCGATGCTCTAGGTCGACCGTCCGACGCGCATAGTCAAAATGCGACCGCTGCCGGCCCCGGGAAAAAATCACTTGCTCCAGTCTCGCTACAAACAAGCCGGTCGCATGTCGAATTCGAACGAAGGATTGGAATTAGCAATTCCGCCAGATACAGCCTCCGCGCGGATATTTGGCCTTCTTCGAATATGCGCCGGAATTCGGCCTCTAGGCCAATTCGCGAAATCGGTGCCGCCAGGCGCCGATCCATTAATTGGATCGGCCTCTAGCTCCGGCGGCGTGCGAGACGTCGGCGCAATCCTAGCATACGAAAATTTGGTTTGCGCATGAGTTTTGAAGCCGGGCGCGCGTCATTGCGGCGATACTGCGCCGCCCGACTCATCGGCGCGGCGCTCAATTCATTTGCGCTTTGCGACCACGGCTCGTCCGCACGGACTCTAAGGCGAGCGGAGCAAGAATAATCGTCGACGCTTCGCATGCTCGAGATCATACGTCCGCGCCTGAAGCGGATTTAAAGCATTCAACCAAATTTGAAGGCGATTGCGCATCGGTTTTCCCGGCTCCGCGGATTCCGGTCACCGAGCGCGGTTGAACGCATTTGACCAAATTGGCGAGTGCGCCTAGAATGATGCGCGTGGCGAGGCGAAACTTTCCAGCGGAATGTTGATTGAACGGATCCTGTCCGAAATTGCGGACAGGCGAGAAGAATTAGTTGAACTCACGCGGGAACTGGTCGCAATTCCCACGCTCAATCCACCGGGCGAAAACTACCTTGCGATATGCGATTTCCTTGGATCGCGCCTGAAACGATCCGGGTTCGCCGTAGAGCTCTTGCGCGCGGAAGGCGCGCTCGCCGACAGCAATCGGCATCCTCGCTGGAACATTGTCGCGAGGCGCGAAGGCTCCTCGCCGGGCGAATGCGTGCACTTCAACTCGCACACGGATGTCGTCGCCGTCGGGCACGACTGGACCGTCGACCCTTTCGGCGGCAAAGTAAAAGACGGCCGAATTTACGGGCGCGGATCCTGCGACATGAAGGGTGGGCTGGCGGCATCGATTATTGCTGCAGAAGCATTCGTAGCCCGCTGCCCGCGCTTCCGCGGCGCGATTGAAATTTCGGGCACTGCGGATGAGGAATCCGGCGGCTACGGCGGAGTCGCGTGGCTTGCGGAACGCGGCTATTTTTCCCCGCCGCGCGTGCATCATGTCATAATTCCCGAACCCTTGAACAAAAATCGAATTTGCCTTGGCCACCGAGGCCTATGGTGGGCTGAGCTCGAAACCAGAGGCCGAATCGCGCACGGGTCGATGCCATTCCTCGGAGAATGCGCGGTGAGGCACATGTCGGCGATTATTTCGGAAATGGAAGAGAATTTGTTTCCGAAACTTGCCGCGCGTCGAACCGAAATGCCCGTTGTTCCCGAAGGGGCCCGCCAGTCCACTCTCAACATAAATTCGATACATGGCGGCGAGCCGGTGCAGGAGGAAGGATACGGCGGATTCCCGGCTTCATGCGTACCGGACAAGTGCCGAATCGTTCTCGATCGGCGCTTTCTGGCGGAAGAGCCGATACGCGAGGTCAAACAGGAAATCCGTTCGCTGGTTGAGAAAGTCGCCGCGAGGCGGCAGGGATTCAATTGGAAGCTCCGGGAATTCTATGAAGTCGAACCCGTCGCAACCGGGCGAGAAGCCCCGGTGGCTCGAGCCGTCGATGCAGCTATCGAGCGAGTCATCGGAACCAAGCCCGATTACGTCATGTCGCCGGGGACCTACGACCAGAAGCATATCGACCGCATCGGCAAATTGAAGAACTGCATCGCCTACGGTCCGGGAATTCTGGATCTGGCTCATCAGCCCGATGAGTGGATTGGCATCGACGACATGCTGGACAGCGCGGGGGTTATGGCTCTCGCGATCGCTAGCCTGCTGGGGGAGCACTGACTCCGGACCTTGAATGAGGAATTTGATGGAACTGCGGCGTTCGCGTTTCGCTCTCAGGCGTCTCTTGATCAAGCCGTAGCTTGCTACTAGAGTCGCCGCGTATCTTGGAATAGCTCGATTACAAATCTCGCGGCCGAAACTTTCGACTCGCTCGGCGCATGCATCCCGCGTAACGGCAGTTGACACGGAACCGGAACCAATATCTTTTTTGCCGGAAACGCGGGAAGGCGCTCGGCAAACAAGTCTCTCGAGCTTCCGCGTCAAAGCAAATTGCGTAAAAAACTTGGAGGGAAATATGACTATCAAAACAAAACTTGCGGCCCTGGCCGGCGGCTTTGCGATCGCGGCGGCTTCCAGCGCCGCCCTTGCCGCCAATTCCACAATCACGGTGGGGATGCAGCTCGAGCCGCCGAACCTCGACCCGACGGGCGGCGCCGCGGCGGCTATCGACGAGGTCGTCTATGCGAACATTTTCGAGGGCCTCACGCGATTTTCAGCCGACGGGTCAGTTAGGGCGGCGTTGGCCCATTCTTGGGACATTTCCGAGGACGGAACGGCCTACACCTTCCACTTGAACGACGGCGTCAAGTTTCACGACGGCACCGCGATGGATGCCGAAGATGTGAAATTCTCCCTTGACCGGGCTCGCGGAGAGGATTCCACGAACGCCCAAAAAGCCTTGTTCGCCGGCATCGCAAATGTCGAGGTTGTCGACTCGCTCACCGTTGAAGTCACTTTGTCGGAGCCGGACGGCAACTTCCTTACCAAAATGGCTTGGGGCGATGCCGTGGTCGTGGCGCCTGAATCTATTGAGACAATTAAAACGCACCCGGTCGGAACGGGCCCATTCGTATTTTCAAGATGGGTTCAGGGCGACCGCGTAGAAATCGAGCGCAATCCGAACTATTGGGGCGAGCCAGTCGCCCTCGAGAGCGCGACATTTAAATTCATCAGCGACCCGACCGCCGCGTTTTCGGCGGTTATGGCTGGCGATGTCGACGCTTTCCCCAATTTCCCCTCAACCGAAACCCTGTCGCAATTCGAAGCCGACCCGCGCTTCGCCGTAATTGTCGGTTCTACCGAGGGCGAGACGATCCTGTCGACCAACAACAAATCCGGACTACTTGGCGACATGAGGATGCGGAAAGCGATCGCTCATGCGATCGACCGGCAGGAGATCATAGACGGCGCGATGTTCGGATACGGCACGCCGATCGGAACTCATTTCGCGCCCCATAATCCGGACTATCTCGATCTGACGGGCGTTTCCGCGCACAATCCCGAATTGTCGCGCAAGTTGCTGGAGGAAATAGGTTACGACGGATCGGCAATTCGCCTGATGCTGCCTCCCCCGGCCTACGCGAGGCGCGGCGGCGAAATAATTGCCGACCAGCTGAGAGCGGTCGGAATACCCACCGAAATCTCAAATTTCGAGTGGTCCCAGTGGCTGGAACAAGTCTTCCGCAACAAGGACTACGACCTGACGATCGTGAGCCATACCGAGCCGAACGATATCAACATCTATGCCCGGCCCGAATACTATTTCCAGTACGATAATCCGGAATTCCAGGAGATCATGTCCACCTACAGCGTGACAACCGATGCGGAAATGCGTCAGGCGCTCGCTCATGAACTTCAGACGATGATCGCCAACGACTATGTAAACGGATTTTTGTTCCAGCTTGCGAAAACGGGCGTCGCCAACGCGAAGATTAGCGGCCTCTGGCCGAACTCGCCAACCCAGGCGAACGATCTTACCGGCGTAAGCTGGTCCGACTGACACGGAATGTTCGCGCGCCGGGCGCTTTCGCTCGGCGCGCACCAAATTCTCGCTCCGACTAGCGCCGTAGTTCGCTCGCGGCCGCTCGGGCGCAAATTATCGCCATGATCCGCTATCTTGCCCTCCGATTCGCTTCGCTGTGCGTTACGCTGCTAGTCGCGAGCATGGTTATTTTCGCAATCGTGGAAATCATCCCGGGCGATCCCGCCTCGTTTATGCTCGGACTCAACGCCGAGCCCGATACGGTCGCAGCATTGAAAAAAGAACTTGGTCTAACGGGCAGCGCGCTTTCGCGCTACGTTGGCTGGACCACGGGAATGCTAGCCGGCGACTTCGGCACCTCGTACACCTACAGAGTCCCGGTTTCAGAGCTTGTAGTCGCCCGACTTTCCGTATCTCTTCCGCTCGCAGTGTATGCGCTGATACTTTCGACGGCGATCGCCTTTCCTGTAGGCCTGATTGCAGCTTCGAGGCGCGGAACCGCAACGGATTTCGGCATCATGGGAGCCACTCAGCTGGGAATAGCCCTGCCCAACTTCTGGTTCGCCATGCTCCTCGTCGTCGTATTCGCGGTCGGCCTGAGATGGTTTTCGGCAGGAGGATTTCCCGGCTGGGACGAGGGCGTATCCTCGGGCATCAAAGCGTTGACTCTTCCCGCCATCGCGCTGGCTCTCCCGCAAGCGTCAATTCTGGCAAGAGTCATGCGCTCCGCTCTTTTGGAGACCTTGGGCAAGGACTATATCCGGACTGCTCGCGCGAAAGGCCTTTCCAGGAGACAGGCCATCGTCAGGCACGCGCTTCGCAATGCGCTTATCCCGGTGCTGACCATAATCGGGCTCCAGTTTGCCTTTCTTTTGGCCGGCGCAATCATCATTGAAAACGTGTTTTTCCTGCCCGGACTAGGACGCCTTATTTTTCAAGGAATTACGCAGCGAGATCTCGTCGTCGTCGAAAGCGTCGTAATGCTTCTAGTCTTTGCCGTCGTAACGGTGAATTTCCTTGTCGATATCGCTTACGCCGCGGTCGATCCAAGATTGAGGATCAGATCGTGACGCGATCTCCTTCGCTCATTGCCGGGGCCATACTTTCAGCATTCTATTTGATTGTCGCCCTAGTTTCATTCGCCTGGACCCCCTATCCGGTCGAAGTGCTGAACATCGCCGACAAGCTTAGCCCGCCAAGCGAAAAATACTGGCTCGGCACCGATCATTTCGGAAGGGACGTTCTTTCGATGCTGATGGTCGGCGCCCGAACTTCGATCGGCGTCGCGGTCGCGGCGGTTGGAATCGGGATGGGAATCGGCGTTCCGCTGGGTCTCGCCGCGGCAGCCAACCGAAACAGCCTTTTCGATGAATTCATCATGAGGGGGAATGATTTGGTGTTCGCCTTTCCGTCGCTCGTTATAGCGATATTGATTACGGCAGTATTCGGACCTTCGGCGGTCAACGCGATCCTGGCTATCGGCATATTCAATATTCCCGTGTTCGCCAGAGTTTCGCGCGGAGCCGCTCTGAGCCTCTGGACGCTCGACTATATCTTTTCAGCTCGCGTCGCCGGAAAGCGGTCATTTCTTATTTCGATCGAGCACATATTGCCGAACATCGCCAATTTGCTCGTTGTACAAGGCACCATACAGTTCTCGCTTGGCATACTTATGGAAGCGGGACTCTCGTATGTGGGGCTCGGCACGCAGCCGCCGACCCCGAGTTGGGGCCGCATGCTCGCCGAAGCCCAGACCATGATCTATCTGGCGCCTCGCCTCGCGCTGCTGCCAGGACTAGCTATTCTGACCATGGTGCTTGGATTGAACCTACTCGGCGACGGGTTGCGCGATCGATTCGACCCTCAGATATGGAGAGAGCGCTGACCCGTCTTCTGAACATTTCCGATCTGAATCTTTCGATTCACGGAGAAAAAATCCTTGACGAAATCTCCTTCGAAATTGGCGAAGGCGAGACCTTCGGCATCGTAGGAGAGTCCGGATCGGGAAAATCGCTAACCGCGCTTTCGATTATCCGATTGCTGCCCGGCGGATCTCGCGTAAGCGGAACCGCCGAATTAGAAGGCCGAAACTTGCTGCGCGCCAGCGAAAAGGAATTGTGCGCCGTACGAGGCGGCGAGATCGGCGTGATATTCCAGGAGCCTATGACCGCGCTCAATCCTGTCAAAACAATCGGCGACCAAGTAGCCGAAACGCTCACCGTCCACGGAAGGGCGTCGCGAAATCAGGCTCTTGCAATCGCGCGCGAAAAGCTGAACCGCGTCGAACTTCCGCCGGAAGAATTTCCATTGACAAAATTTCCGCACGAGCTGTCGGGCGGCCAGCGCCAGCGCGTCTGCATCGCACTCGCAATCGCACTGCGTCCGAAACTGCTGATCGCCGACGAGCCGACGACAGCCCTTGATGTCTCGACGCAGGCGCAGATTCTAAAGCTATTGAAATCGCTGGTCGACGAAGACGGCATGTCTCTCATGCTCATAACTCATGACTTGGCCGTCGTCGCCGGGATAGCCGATCACGTTGCCGTCATGCATGGCGGGCGCATCGTTGAAGCCGGCGCCACGGAAGCGCTGTTCAGGCGCATGCGGCATCCATACACAAAAAAGCTGTTCGCGGCATCCAGCCATGCGCCTAAACGATACATGGTCGCCGAACAATCGCCTCTGCTTCAGGTTACGGAAGCCGTTCGAGAATACACGCTCCCAAAATACAGAATTTTTGCTCGAGCACCTAAACGGCGCGCGGTCGACTTTGTAAGCTTCGCAATCCGGCGCAACGAGAGCCTAGGGCTCGTCGGCGAATCGGGATGCGGCAAATCCACTTTGACGAGAGCCGTTCTCGGGCTGGAGCCGCTTCAGCACGGGCGCATCGATCTCGAAGGCGAACCTGTTCTCGCGGACTCCATCTCTCGGGAACAGCGCAGGAAAATGCAGGTGGTTTTTCAAGATCCGTATAGTTCATTCAATCCGCGCCACAGGGTGGAGCGACTCGTCGCCGAACCCTTCTATCTCGTTTCCGAGAAGCTCTCCCGTTCCGAAATCCGCGACCGAGTGGCGCTTTCTCTTGAAACCGTCGGGCTGCGAGCAGACGACATGGCGAAGTACATACATGAATTCTCCGGCGGCCAAAGGCAAAGAATCGCGATCGCGCGGGCGCTTGTCATTCGGCCGAAGCTTATAATCCTGGACGAAGCGGTTTCCGCGCTCGATGTCTCGATAAGGGCTCAAATTCTCGACCTGCTCGCGGAACTGCGGAAATTGCACGGGCTTTCCTATCTTTTCATCAGCCACGATCTCACAGTCGTCAGCGCCATCACCGACCGCGTCCTAGTCATGCGCAAGGGGAAAATCGTCGAAGAGGGCGAAACGAGAATCGTCTTCGATTCACCTCGCCATTCGTATACCCAGCACTTGCTAGCATCGGCACCGGTCATACCGCCGGAATGGAAGCAATTGGAGGCCGCTAGCCATGCTTGAATGCGCTTGGTTCGATACCGATAAAATCTTCATCGACGGCGAATGGATCGAGCCGCTGTCGAAAAACTACATGGAACTCGAAAACCCGTCCGACGGAGAAACAATCGGCGAAATCGCCCGCGGTTCCGATTCCGACATTGGCGCCGCCGTCGAGGCCGCGCGAGACGCGTTGGCCGGGCCTTGGGGACGAGTGCCAGCCGACGAAAGAGGGAGAATTCTCATTCGCATTTCGCGGCTGGTTGAGAAGCGTTCGAAAGAACTGTCGCGCCTGGAGGCCATCGATGTCGGAAAGCCGATTGATCAGGCGATCGCAGATGCCAATGCGCTTGCGCGCTACATGGAATTCTACGGCGGAGCCGCCGACAAGATCGCCGGGCAGACCTTGCCGTTCAAGCAGGGATACACGGTTTACACGCTTCGCGAACCGCATGGAGTCACCGCCCACATAATCCCTTGGAACTACCCGATGCAAATCATAGGACGCTCGGTCGGAGCCGCGCTCGCGGCGGGCAACGCCTGCGTTCTAAAGCCGTCCGAGGAAGCTTGCCTTACGGCTCTCGCGTTCGCGGACATAGCCCGAACAGCTGGGCTTCCGAACGGAGCGCTGGCCGTCGTTCCCGGGTTGGGTGAAGAGGCGGGAGCCGCTCTCGCCTTCCACGGAGGCGTATCGCATATTTCGTTCACCGGTTCCCTGGAAGTAGGTCGAAAGATTCAGTCGACGGCCGCCCAAAACGTCGTTCCCGTAACTCTCGAACTGGGAGGCAAATCGCCTCAAATCGTTTTCTCGGACGCGGATCTGAAAGCTGCCCTGCCCTTTCTTGTCGGCGCGGGAATTCAAAACGCAGGCCAAACGTGTTCGGCTTCCTCCCGCATTCTTGTGGAGGAAAGCCTCTACGAGGAGCTTCTTGACTTGCTGGTTTCAAGGTATAGTCAACTTGCCGCCGGTCCGGCCCTGAAAAACCTGGATCTCGGACCCTTGATTTCGCGAAGACAGCGCAAAATTGTCGATTCCTATCTTGACAAGGGAGACGACCTTGAAATCGCCGCCAGAGGCACGATCGTTCCCGATGCGCCGAAACGGGGGCACTATGTCGAGCCGACGCTATTCGCAAAAACCGCGCCCGACCACGTATTGGCGCAGGAAGAGGTATTCGGTCCCGTACAAAACTTGATTCCGTTTCGGGACGAAGACGAAGCCGTCAGTATTGCCAACGGAACCGGTTACGGCCTTGTCGCAGGAGTATGGACGCGCGACGGCGCGCGACAATTGCGGTTGGCCAGGAAAATCGACGCGGGTCAAGTGTACATCAACAATTATGGCGCGGGAGGAGGAATCGAACTTCCGTTTGGAGGAATCGGCAAGTCGGGCCACGGTCGCGAAAAGGGATTCGAGGCCCTATACGGATTCACTCGTTTGAAAACCGTCGCGGCCCATCACGGGTAGGCAGGAAACCAAGCGAAGGCCCAGGCTCGGCTATTGCCCATGCAAACCGGCGATTTGCCCAATTGTTCACCCGAACTTTGCAACATCCGCCAAATCTAAGGGGTACTCGGCTTCTCCTTTCGACCAATTCACATTCCGGCGAATTTCACTTTCCACGTCGGAGCCGTATCCCCAGCAGCCTTGTCGGCCAGATAAACTCCGCGCGCCACCGCTCTCGCCAGGCAAATGGCGGCCGCATGGCCGATACGCAAAATGTCGGCTCCAGAATCCTTGAGCCGCCTGGCGCCGGTCGCGATCGCAAAAACGATATCTCCATCGAAAAGCGTATGAGACGGAACAAGCGACCTTGCTAGGCCGTCATGCGCGGCAACCGCTATTCGCGTAGCCTGCGCCTGGTTAATCATTGCATCGGTCGCAATAACGGCGATCGTCGTGTTGGCGCCGGGATCCTGAAGCGCCGGCCATAGCCTCGGTTCTGCGAAGGGATCTATCGACTCGGCGGGCCCTAGGCCGCCGAACTCGCCGTTCATTTCGAATGGCGCGGCCCAGAAATTCGGCTGGCCCTGCTGAATGGCGGAACCCACCGAATTGACGGCCGCCAGCGCCCCTACGGCAAAGCCTCCCCCGATGACTGCCGATGCCGTTCCGAGACCTCCCTTCAGGTCAAGCGTGGTGGCGCCGGTTCCCGCCCCGGCCGTTCCAATTGAAAAATCTGCCGATGCCGCCTCCAACGCCTGTCTGCCGAGATCGGAATAGGGATTGCTGGTCCAATTCTTGTCGCCTCCGTTGAGAAGATCGAACAGAATTGCGCCTGGAACGATAGGAACTCGCGCCGCGCCGACCTGGAAACCGCGCCCTCTCTCTCGAAGAGCGTTGGCGATACCCGATCCGGAGTCCAGGCCGAATGCCGAACCGCCGGAGAGGAATATCGCGTCGACTTCCTGAACATGCCTGTCCGGTACGAGCAATTCGGTTTCCCGCGATCCGGGAGCGCCTCCCATAACATGCACGCCCGCCGTAAAGGGTTGTTCGCACAGGACGACCGTTACGCCCGATTTCAAATTGGAGTCGGAAGCGTTGCCGACAAGCAACCCGGAAATATCCGTAATCGCGTTTTTGGGGCCTGGCTTCATGGCGGAATCTCCTAATTGCGCGAACTAGGGACTAGGCATTTCAAATGCATCGGCCGCCGTCGACATTCAGAGCCGTACCCGTGATCAAGCTCGCTTCGTCCGAGCACAGGAAACAGGCGGCATTGCCGATGTCTTCGGGCGCGGAAAATCTCCCGAGCGGGATTGTGGCCAGGAACTTAGCGCGCATTTCCGGCGTGTCTTCACCGAGAAATCTCTTCAACAATGGCGTTTCGCCCGCTACCGGCGTCAATGCATTGACCCTGATACTGTATTCCGCCAGTTCGATCGCCATCGTCATGGTCGCCGTGATCATCCATCCTTTGGAAGCATTGTACCAGCTTAAGTTTCGTCGCGGCGACACGCCCGCCGTGGAGGCGACATTCAATATCGAGCCGCCGCCGCGGGACTTCATTAGCGGTATGAAATGCTTCGCCGTCAGGTAAACGGACTTGCAATTCACCGCGAACACCCGGTCGAATTCATCCTCCGCGATTTCTTCCATGGGGCTCGGCAGGTGCGTAATGCCGGCGTTGTTGACGAGTACATCGAGGCCGCCGAATTGCGCATGGACGTCTTTCGACAGTCGTTCGACGCTTTCACTGTCAGCCACGTCCGTCTCAATGGCCACCCCTTCAATTTCGCCCGCGACCTTTTCCGCCGACGCAATATCGATGTCCGCGATCGCGACGGCTGCGCCTTCTTCGGAGAATTTTCGCGCTATGCCGGCGCCAAATCCAGATCCCCCTCCGGTAACCAAGGCTTTCTTTCCTGCCAATCTCATCCATGCCTCCTCTGGGAATCGTCCGATTTGATCGCGTACGCCCGCAATTTACAAATTTCCCGCAAAATTCAAAGCGCCGCCGGAGAGGAAAGATCCATTTTGACGAAATTTCGAATTAGAGATTCTAGACTCGTTCCAACAAAGAACATTTGCAGCGCCTAGAAAAGCCGCCTGCCAATACCAGATGCCTCGCTGGTCAGAAATGTTGAACTCAGCGTGCGACGCTCTTCGTTTGGCGCAAGTATTGGCGCTTCGCGCAGTCGATAATCTTAGTCGTAAAATCTACGACATTGAATTTAAGGAATTATTGCACGAGTATCGCCGAGCCTCAGAAACTAAATCGCAAAGATGCAAACGTCTCGAAAAAAGGGGCGGAGAACATCTTTCCGCCCCAGTCGGATTCGCATCACAAGAACATGATTACGAGGAAATCGCTACTTTTTCTTTCGCGCCGATTCCAGGCGATTTACCGTTGCCGGCCGGACCATTGGACGCAATTTCGATCGTTCGCGGCTTGAGAGCCTCGGGGATTTCCCTTGCAAGGTCGATGTTAAGCATTCCGTTCTCGTAGGACGCGCCGGTTACAACGACATAGTCGGCAAGCTGGAATTTCTTTTCAAACGCACGATTAGCGATTCCGCGGTGCAAATACTGCTGGTCCTCATTCGCGGGCGGTTTCTTTGCCTTGACCAGAAGCAGATTCTGGCGAAGTTCGATGCCGAGGTCTTCCCGGGCAAATCCTGCAGCCGCGACCGTGATGCGGTAGGTGTCCGCCGACGTCTTTTCGATGTTGAAAGGCGGATAACCGTTCGCGGGCACTTCGTTCGTCAGTGCGCGATTGAAAAGATCCGCGAATTGGTCGAAACCAACGGTTGAGCGATAAATTGGGGAAAGGTCGAAAGTGCGCATGGCATCCTCCATTGAGCGATGTTGCAGTTAACGGCTCTCCATCCCGGACGAGCCGCGCTTCGTCGCCGGACCCGAGTTCATCGGCGTCCGGCACCCACGATATGGGAATTGGGGAGGCCCGGCGCTAGAGTTTCGGGAAAAAAATTCGGTTCAAGCCGAATTCGAGCCGAAACGAAAAAGCCGGGTACTTCTCCAGCTAATGGCGCGAAGCGAGCGCTGCCGGCATCGGTCCGCCGGTCGCCCAATCTAGCAGCTCAACCGTATGAACTACCGGAATGCGCGTGGCTGACTGGATCTGAACCATGCAACCGATATTGCCTGCGGCGATTGCATCGGGACGGCATTTTACAAGCTCGCCGACTTTCCGCGACTTGAGTTCGCCCGAAATCTCGGGCTGCATTAAATTGTACGTTCCGGCGGAGCCGCAACAAAGATGGCTGTCCGCCGGTTCGACAACCTCAAAGCCCGCATTCGACAGCAGCTCCTTGGGCCGCGACCTTATCTTCTGGCCGTGCTGCAACGAACAAGCGGCGTGGTAGGCAATTCGCAAGCCCCTGGCGGGAAGTTCGGGAAAGTCGAGTTCCGGGAGTATTTCGGTAACATCGCGGGCCAACCTAGCGATCCGTTTCGCATCGTCGGCTTGCGAGGTATCTTGAAGCATATGGCCGTAATCCTTGATCGTCGTTCCGCATCCGCTCGCGTTGATCGCAATTGCGTCGAGCCCGCGCGCTCCTTGCTCCCGGCTCCACGCCGCCACGTTTCTTGCCGCCGACCTGCGGCTGGATTCCGACTTACCCATGTGGTGGGTTATGGCGCCACAGCATCCCGCGTCTTGCGCAACGACAACTTCGCAGCCCAGGCGCCTCAACAATCGTATCGTCGCGTCGTTGATGTCGGTGTTCAACGCGCGCTGGGCGCACCCCGTCATGAGAGCGGCCCTCATCTTTCGTTCGCCTTCCGCGGCAAACACTTGCGGGTCGTCATTTCGACTGACCGGCGGGATCGATTTCGGCGCAAGCGCAAGCATTGCGCGCAGCCGCCTGCTAGGAAACAGCGCGGAAAAGGGAGCGGCCAGCTTCGCTCCAAGCAATGCGAGTCGAAAACGCGTCGGGAACGGTAGCACATTCGCCAGAATTTCACGGAGCAGGCGTTCGCCTATCGGTCGCCTATAAGTTCGTTCGATGTATTCGCGAGCATGGTCCACCAGATGCATGTAGTGCACCCCCGACGGGCAAGTCGTCATGCATGCGAGGCACGACAAGCAGCGGTCGATGTGCAAAACCGTTTTCTCGTCTGCCGGACGCTCGTTTTCGAGCATTTCCTTGATCAGATAGATTCGGCCGCGCGGACCGTCGAGTTCGTCGCCAAGTACCTGGTAGGTCGGGCAGGTCGCCGTGCAAAAGCCGCAATGAACGCAGTTGCGCAATATCTTGTTGCTGCGCTGTAAATGCCGATTCCGAAGCTGAATATCGGTAAAGTTCGTTTGCATGGCTAGCCTTGGTTTCGAGCAATTGACCTTGCGTGCTTAATCGCGTCAGTCCATCAAGCCGGGATTCAATATCCCGCGCGGGTCGAATTTCCTTCTAATTTCGGCAGCGATACGCGCCTGGACTGGCGGAGGGGGCTGAAATGTCGGAATCCGGCTTCTGGTATCGTCGCTTGCGCGAACAAGCGTTGCATGCCCTGAGAAATTTTCAAGATGGTCCCGAAGCGAGGTGCCTTCCGGAACAAGTAGCCAAACGAGACCGCCGCCCCAATCGAACAACGCCTCGGCACTCACGCTTTGCCTGACAATTTCAACCAGACTCGGAGCGTCGGAAGGCCTCGCGGAAATCCTCCAAACGTCTCCGTCGATTGCGCCGAATCTCTCCGCATCGCGCAATGAACGCCACATCGCATCGACATGTTCTCGATTGAATTCAATGTCAATTTCGCCGAATTCGCGGAGCAAATCCTTGAGTCTATTTGCACGGTAGCTGACAGACTCGCAAAACCCCTCAATCCGCACGATTGTCAATGCCTCCTCGCTCTGCCAGCGAGGAAGGTGAGCCGCGCCGCTTACGTCGAATGGGGAACCCAGCGCCTTCGAAAGCGCACGAACGGCCGTGATGTCATCCAATTCCCGAATAGCGACCGTTGCCGCGGAATCCGGCTTCGGCAGGACCTTGAAAGCAACTTCCGTCAAGATGCCCAGAGTGCCGCGGCTTCCCGCCATCAGCTTCACGAGATCGTAGCCGGTCACGTTTTTCATTACGCGGCCGCCGTTCTTGAGTATTTTCCCTTCTCCGGAGACAAACCGGACGCCGAGCATGTAGTCGCGACAGGCTCCCGCCTGGATTCGCCGCGGCCCGGAAGCATTTGTCGCGGCGATGCCTCCGATAGTCGGAGTTCCAGTCGTTCGAAGAATGCTGCGATAGTCCATTGGCTCGAAGGGCAGGCGTTGACCGTTCTCCGCAAGCTGAGAATCAATATATTCCGCCGAAGTACCCGAGGAAACGACGAGCGTCAGGGAATCCGGCTCGTAAAGGCGAATTCCGGCGATTTTGCCGGTGCTGAGCGGTACCGCGTCGGTTGAGCTTCCGATACGCTTCGTGCCGCCTCCCATGACGACAAATGGTTCCCGCGCCGAAGCTATCGCCTCGGCAAGTTCATTTTCGCTATCGGGAGTCACGCCGCTCGCCGACTCTCCGTCGACTGCAACGGGAAAACTTTAGCCGGATTCAATAGCCACCGGGGATCGAACACGTCCTTTACACCGATTTGCGCTTCGATATCGTTAGCCGAATACTGAAAAGGCATCAGGTCGCGCTTCTCCACGCCGATACCGTGTTCGCCGGACAAGCAGCCGCCGACCTCGACGCAAAGCTTTAGGATTTCCGCTCCCAATTCTTCGCTTTTCGCCGATTGTCCTTCGTCATTCGCGTCGAATAGAATCAAGGGATGAAGGTTTCCGTCGCCCGCGTGAAAAACATTCGCAACGTCCAGCCCGAAATTGTCGGCCAATTCTCCAATCCTCTTTAGAACTTTCGAAAGTTCCGAAACCGGTATCGTTCCGTCAAGGCAAATGTAGTCGTTTATAACTCCCATTGCGCCGAAAGCGGCCTTCCGCCCGGCCCAGATTTTCTGTGTCTCCGCCTCGGACTGGCTCTCCCGAATTTCCGCAGGGCAGTGCTTCTCGGCAGTCCGCTTTATCAGCGCCAGCTGTTCGTCGATTTCATCAGGAGAGCCTTCGACCTCAACGATGAGCAGAGCCTCTACATCGGGATACCCGACACCGACAAAATTCTCGCATGCGCGAATGCATTTTCGATCCATGAATTCAATGGCGACCGGAAGGATTCCTGCGCGAATAATGTCCGAAACGCAGGCGCCGGCGACTTCGCTGGCTTCAAATCCCATCAGAATCGGACGCGCGCCTTCCGGCTTGGGCAATATGCGCAGAGTCGCCTCTGTAACAACCCCCAGTTGGCCTTCGGACCCGCAGACCAGGCCGAGCAGATCAAGTCCGCCCGAATCAAGGTACGCACCGCCAAATTCCGTAATTTCCCCGGTCATTAGAACGACTTTGACGCCTAGCAGATTGTTCGTGGTCACGCCGTATTTCAGGCAGTGCGCGCCGCCGGAATTCATTGCTATGTTTCCGGCGATCGCGCAGGCTAGCTGGCTCGACGGGTCCGGCGCATAAAAAAATCCGCGCGCTTCGACGGCACCGCTCACCGAAAGGTTCGTCCTGCCCGTCTGCAACCTTATGTATCTGTTCTCGTAGTTCGTTTCGAGAATCTTGTTCATACGGGAAACGCCTAGAACAACGCTGTCGGCTGTCGGCAGAGCGCCGCCCGAAAGCGATGTCCCCGAACCCCGCGGCACGACGGGAACCCTTTCTTCGCTGCATATCTTTAAAACGGCGGAAACCTCTTCCGTCGAACCCGGAAGCACGACGGCCAGAGGCGGGCAGCCGTACATAGTAAGCGCATCGCATTCATAGGCTCTTAGTTCGAATTTGTCGTGAATGACCGCGCGGACCGGCAGGACTCCCTGCAGCCGCGCTACAATATTCGCCTTGCGCTCTAAAATCGCAGTTTTCGGGGACGGCATTAGCATGGAACCGCAATCCACTTGTTCTATGGGCCGCGAATTTGGCAGCGCATGTTCAATTTTTTGTTCGCGGAGTTAACCACCGCGCTAGTTGAAATCTAGCGAAATAATCCGCTAATATCAAATTGCAATTCCGACACGGGATTGCGGTTCACAGAGTTGATTTGCCGAGATTTGGCAGAATTTAGAAATAAGAAAAGGGATAGCCGAGATGATTCCACGACTTATTCGCGCATGCGCATTTTTCCTTATAGGCGCGTTGATGTGCGCTTCGTCATTTGCCGCGCAGCCGGAAGTTTTTTCAAGAAACGGCGCGGCGATCAACGGGTACGACCCGGTCGCATATTTCTTGGAGGAGAAGCCGGTAAAAGGATTGGACGAGCACTCTCTGACCTGGAATGGGGCCGTCTGGAAGTTTTCGAACGACGAAAACAAGGCGCTGTTCGAAGCAGATCCCGGTGCCTACGCCCCGCAGTACGGCGGATACTGCGCTTATGCGGTCTCGAAAAACTACACGGCGAAAACCGAGCCAGATGCGTGGACCCTTTACGACGGAAAACTTTATTTGAATTACAACAAGCTGGTTAGAGCCCTGTGGGCGGCGGACATTCCGGGAAACGTCGAAAAAGGCGACGAAAACTGGCCGGGCGTGCTTAACTGACAGACGGTTGCATAGCTCGGTCGAACCGGCGCAGGATTTGCCGATACGCTTTGAAGCCGCCAAAATATTCGCGGCCGCTTTTGCGGAGTTCTCTCGAGCTTCTTTTGGACCCTGACGCATCGCTAGGCAACTCTGTTTTCTCGGACGGCGCGGCCGGTTCACGAAGCCATACTAGCTTTCCCAATTGTCTTCGAGCCGTACGCGCCTCTCCTAATTGCCGTCGACTTATTGCGCCAAGAGGGCCTTAACCCTGGTCTGAAACCCAATCGGAAACTCGGTCAGCACTAAGCTGTCCCGCCGAATCAAAATTTGTCGGCGCGGACTTCTCATATTTCTCGCTTCAGGATCGGCGTACTTGCCAAATACCGGATTCCGTTCGACCTAGCGAAGCCAATTCCAGTCCAGAGCTTCTCCAGCGATTCCTCAACTCGCCGAAGGCTGTCTTAAATCCGCAAAACAGCCGGCTATTGCAGGACCTGATTTCGGCGGCCGGCATTCTCTTAATTTCGATTGGCAGCGCAAACTTGCTTTCCCTAAAGATCGAAACGGCGTTTCAAGCGCCAAGATTAATGCCCTGCTACCGCGGACGGGAACCGGCAAGCGCTCCGAGAGGAGCCGAAATGCCGGCATGGACATCAATTCCGCCGGATGCTTCCAGCCGCCCGCTTCGAATTGAAGCGGCAAAACGCCTTCGACAAGCGGAGGATCGAAGATCAAATGCTCGTCCATATCCACGTCGTCGCATTCTTGAATTCCTCGGTGTTTTCCTGCGCCCTGCGCACGACCCCGCGGTCCTGCAACTCCGGAGAATAGCGCGACGGCTTCAAAATCTACGGCAGCTTCGCGCGACCGCGATCGTCCCGGACCGCGAGATTGAATTCGTTTCCTTCCTCCCATCCGGACCTGTCGCAAACAAATGATCGAATACGGACCGGATTTTTCCAAGATCGTCGGCATCCGCAGAATTTTGACCGAGCGGAAACCTTCCTAGTAAAATTTATCCTGCTCGAAATACTACAGCTTGAATGACTCTATCATCTGCGCGAATCGCGTTATTTGCTCCCAGCCAAGGCAATCATGATAAAAACGCGCGTAATCAACGATCCGGCTGCGTCGCTCGCTCCGATTCGATTGAAAATCCAACGACGACGCTTAGTCCAATATTCGAAATGTCTTCGCACTCGGGACGCGACATCGCTTCCTGAAGGCACGACATGACGAAATTCGTATTGTGCGCGACCATGCTCCTTCAAAGGCGAAATACGCCTTCACGCTAGAAGAGCCGTTGTAGATTCAAAAAAAATGCTCTTTCAGATAGATTTCAATCGCATATCCGCAATGCCATTTCGGAAAGGGTTAAGAATAAGCACTTTGACAATCATCATTAACCCAACTATTCGCGAAACCCGCTTTCGGGAACCTGTTCCCCAAAAAGTTAGAGAGAAGGAAATCAAATGAACTTAAAGTCACTTTTTGTTTGCATTTCGGGCGTCGCCGCTCTTTCGGCAGCGGCAGCGCTGGCAGATGAATACCCGTCCAAAACGATTGAAGTCGTTACTCACGCGGGCGCCGGAGGCGGAACGGACGTAACGACGAGAATGATGATGCTTCGAGCCCGACGCGAACTTGGTCAGGATATGGTCGTCGTCAACAAAAGAGGCGGCGGTGGCGCCGCGGCAATGGACTACTACGTCACGCTACCGGCCGACGGCTATACGATCTTGACCTATACGATCGGGCACGCCGCTACCATGGCCAAGGGCAAAACCCAAATGGACCTGGGAGACATGCGTCCGATCGCCAGAGGCACCGACGACCCTCAGATTCTCATGGTGCGCTGCGGAGCTTACGGATCCGCCGAAGAATTCGTGGAAGCGCAAATGGAAGATCCGATCTCCTACGGAACGACCCACGTCGCGAACATCGACGACGTCTCGGCTTTCATGTTTACGACAAAAGGCGGCATGGCAACGCCTAAAATCGTCCCATTCGACGGAGGCGGCGAGCTTGCAACCCAGCTAATCGCCGGCGCAGTCGATGCAGCCGTTCTAAACCTTGCGGAAGCCAGCGCCCAGATCGAGGCCGGCGAGATTTGCCCTATCGTCGTACTTGCGGACGAAAGAATGGCCGCGCTCGCAGATGTAAAAACGGCCAAGGAAATGGGCATTCCGGTAAGCTTTTCGACCGTGCGCGGCTTCGTCGTCCATAGCGACACCCCCGATGAAATTGCCGAGAAAATCGAGGCTGCTTTGGTCAAGGCCATGAATCACACGGTGTACCAGAGCTTTTTAACCGCCGTCGGCCTGGATTCGACTTCTGTGGCCGGTTCCGAAGTATGGGGCAATCAGATCGGCACCATGGTTACGGATATGGAATCAGCTCTCAAGGAACTTGGATTTATCGAGTAAGTATTGAAGACGTGCCGCGGCGAACAAGAATTCGCCGCAGCACTCCTAATCTTGCCAAAAATTTTTTTCCGCGGAGGCAAGTTGCGGCGATGTCAACCGTAACCGAAATCGCCCGTCGATACTGGCTGCCCGCGGTTATCGCGGCGTTCTGCGCCGCGGTTTTCTGGGCGGCAAACTACTTCGAACGGGTTCCTCCCATTCTGAAGCGCGGCATCCAGCCCTCCGATTTTCCCCAGCTCGTTAGCTGCCTAATAATTTTCCTTTCCCTGCTGCTGGCGCTCGGCAAAGAGCAGCCGAAACCGAAACCGCTATCTCGGGAATTTCTGCTTTCCCTTGCGCTTATGGTCGGATTCATCGTCGTCGCGACAATTGATCTGTTCCTTGCGCTGGGCGCGTTCGCGGCATCGCTTTCCGCGCTATGGGGAGAGAGACGTGTCGCCGCGCTATTGGGAGTAGGGCTCGCTCTGCCGGTCGGCGCATTTCTGCTATTCGACCAAGTATTCAGGATTAGGTTTCCGCGCGGCTTACTAACCAGCATCTGGTACGGCTGAAAGCGTGGAAGCGGCACTATCAGGACTAGCGGCCCTAGCCGACCCCGGCCTGCTGCTCCTTGTCTTGGCGGCAACGGTTGGCGGCGTAGTTATCGGCGCACTGCCGGGACTCAATGCAACCACCGGCGCCGCCCTCCTATTGCCATTCACGCTTACAATGGAGCCAATCGCGGCGATAGCGGTTCTTACAACCATCTACTGCTCGGCAACATTCGCCGGCGCCATTACGGCTATTCTAATCAATACGCCCGGCACGTCGGCTAGTGCCGCTACTTGTCTCGACGGCTATCCCATGGCGCAGCGAGGCGAAGCGGGAAGAGCCCTCGGAATGGCCGCCGTGTCCTCTACGATCGGCGGAATTCTCAGCGTGGTTTGCCTGATGCTTGCAGCTCCCCTGCTCGCTCGCGCGGCCTATAACTTTGCTCCTCCGGAGTATTTCGCGTTGACGCTCTTTGGCCTTTCGATGCTGGCATCGATCGGCGACGGCAGCCCCCTGAAAAACCTGATGTCCGGCGCCTTCGGCATTTTGCTCGCAACCGTAGGCATAGACTTGCTGACCGACGTGGAAAGATTCACGTTCGGCATGCCCGAATTGACGACGGGTATCGGCTTCGTTCCCGTTATGATCGGGATATTCGGCATTTCGGAATTGCTTATCCAGGCGAATTCGCTTGGAGATTTGCGCGAGCGAATATCCGTGAAGACCATCAGGCTGCCGAGCCTGGCCGACTACCGAAAAACCTGGAAGACGATCGCCAGATCTTCGGGCATCGGCACGTTTATCGGAATCCTGCCGGCCGAAGGCGCGACAGTCGCTTCGATGATCGGATACAATGAAGCAAAGCGATGGTCCAGGACGCCGGAGGAATTCGGAAAGGGAGCAATCGAGGGAATCGCGGGGTCGGAGGCCGCGAACAACTCCGCTACCGGCGGAGCCATGGTGCCAACGCTGGCACTGGGAATTCCGGGCAGCCCCACCGCCGCCGTCATTCTGGCCGGCCTGATGGTGCACGGCTTGCGTCCGGGACCCGCCATGTTCACGCAGCAGGCGGAATTCGCGTTCGCGATCTTTTGGTCCATGATGCTCGTCAATGTGCTGTTCTTCGGCATCGGCCTGGCGGGAGCCAAGGTTTTCGCGCGCGTTTCATTGATTCCGACCAGGGTTCTGTGGCCCTGCGTATTCGTTTTTTCGGTGATCGGGGCCTACGCGCTCGATCAGTCGATGCTGGATGTGTGGATAGCCCTCGCCGCCGGAGTCATCGGGTTCTTCATGCGCCGCTACGGTTTTTCCGTCGTGCCATTGGCCATCGGACTTATTCTGGGAGACATGCTGGAAACGCGCCTCGGCCAAAGCATGGTTATGCTTGACGAAAAATGGTGGCTCCTGTTTACGCGCCCTCTGGCTCTCTTTTTCTTCGCGCTGACCGCGCTCGCGCTGTTCGGACCCTTGATCTGGAAAATCGCGGCAAGACTGGCGGTCCGGCGCAAAAATGCAGGAAGGTAAAATGACAAAAATCAAGTCAGTACGCGCCCGCGTCTGGAACTGGACCGGACCAACCGTGCCCCCGCAGGAAAACTTTTGCACGAATGCCGGCGATATTCTCTGGGACAAGGGAGATTCAATGCAGAGCTTTCGCTTCCATCAGTGGCTAACCTGCGAAGTCGAAGCGGACTCCGGCGAAATCGGCATAGGAAACGCCGCTCTCGCTCCCGTTCTGGTCAAGGCGGCGATCGACAACTACTACGCCCCGCTCGTTGTGGGAGAAGACCCTTTCGACTACGCGCTCCTTTGGGAGCGAATGTATCGAAAGACGATGGCTTGGGGCCGCAAGGGAGTTGGAATGACGGCGATCAGCGCCGTGGATATCGCGATTTGGGATTTGATGGGCCGCCTCGCCGGCAAGCCGGTATTCAAATTGCTCGGCGGGCGTACTAAGGAAAAAATTCCGGTGTACTATTCGAAGCTCTACTCAGACACGGTCGAAAACATGCAAACCGAGGCGGAAACGGCGCTCAATGCCGGCTACCGGGCCTTCAAAATGCGATTTGGTTTCGGTCCAAAGGACGGCATGGCGGGCATGCGCGAAAACCTTCGCCGCGTCGAGGCCGTGCGCGAGGTCGTCGGATACGACACCGACCTTATGGTGGAAGCCTATATGGGCTGGAACCTGGACTATAGTCGGCGAATGCTGCCCAAACTGGAAAAATACGAACCGAGGTGGCTGGAAGAGCCGGTGATCGCGGACGACATTCACGGCTACGCCGCGCTCAACGCCGGACCGATCCCGATTTCCGGCGGCGAGCACGAATACACGTTGTTTGGATTCCGCCAGCTCCTCGACGCTCGCGCGGTCTCGGTCGTCCAGTACGACACGAACAGGGTAGGCGGCATCACCGCCGCGCACAAGATCAACGCCCTGGCGGAAGCCTTTCAGATTCCCGTAATCCCGCACGCGGGCCAGGTTCACAACTATCACTTGACGATGTCGAGCCCCAACTGCCCGATGTCCGAGTATTTTCCCGTGTTCGACGTAGAAATCGGCAACGAGCTCTTCTACTACATATTCGAAGGCGATCCGGAGGCGCGCGACGGATATCTTGATCTTGACGAATCCGCGCCGGGCCTCGGCATCCGCATCACGGAAAGGCATGCGGAAAATTTCCAGATTCAGGAATAGGCGTTCGAAGGTCGATCGGAGTAAATCGCGATCTCCAGGCCGAATGCCGAAGATAGACAATGGATTCGTAGCGCGATCGCCGCGCCGAGTACCGAAAAACCGGACCGAGGAACAAGAACGAGGTAGAACGCATGAATAATCGCTCCTACAGCGGAGCCTGGCCAGTCGCGCCGACGCCGTTTTCCGAAAACGGCGCTGTCGACTTTGAAGGAATGCGGCGAATTCTCGACTGCATGATCGACCAGGCGGTCGACGGGATATGCATCCTTGCCAACTACTCGGAGCAATTTCTCCTCACGGACGAAGAAAGAGCGGAGCTAACGCGCCTGTGCATGGAACACGCGGCGGGTCGGATTCCCATTATCGTGACGGTCAGCCATTTTGCGACGCGCATCGCAGTCGAACGCACCAGATACGCGATGGAACTTGGCGCGGCCGCGGTTATGGCGATGGCCCCCTATCACGGCGCATTGCTTAAGGGCACGCGCGAACAGACTTACGAACAATTCGCCCGCATCGGCGAAGTCGGAATCCCGGTCATGGTCCAGGATGCCCCGCTTTCAGGCGTCGATCTTCCCGCGCCGCTGCTCGCCAAAATGGCCCGGGAGCTGGACAATGTCCGGCTCTTTAAGATTGAATGCGCCGGGGCCGCATCCAAATTGCGAATACTGCTCGAACTCGGGGGCAATCGCATTGAGGGACCGTTCGACGGCGAAGAAGGCATAACTCTCTTGGCCGACCTGGACGCGGGAGCGACCGGATGCATGTCGTCCGCGCTCATTCCGGAACTGATTCGCGGCGTAATCGTCAATTATCTGGCGGGACGCCGCGACGAGGCCGAATCCGAGTACAACGCCATTCTACCCATCATCAATTTCGAAAACCGGCAATGCGGATTCCGCGCGGCGAAAGCGGCCATGCAGGCGGGCGGTGTCATCAAGTCCGACTTTTGCCGCCACCCGATTCCGCCTCTGCCCGCGGAAACCAAGAAGAGGCTTCTGGGCATGCTTTCCCAAGTCGACGCGGTCGCATTGAACTGGGGGAAATAGGACGAGCCGTCGGCGGGCTAGCGCCAGTTGCCAACCATATCGCAGACCGTTGCAAAGGCGGCGCGAATCGCGCCGGCTTCCGCGATACCCTTTCCGGCGATGTCGAACGCCGTGCCGTGAGCGGGCGTCGCTACAGGGACGGGCAATCCGCCCAGCACCGAAACTCCCCGATCGAAGCCCATGAGCTTAAGAGCGATCTGTCCCTGATCGTGGTACATCGTGACGACGGCATCAATTTCGCCCGCTTTCGCCTTGAGGAATACAGTGTCCGAAGGCCACGGACCGTCGACAGCCAGCTGCCGGGCAGCCATTTTCTCCACTGCGGGCCTGATAACGCAAATCTCTTCGCTTCCAAAGTTGCCGCCGTCTCCCGCATGGGGATTTAGAGCCGCAACCGAAATGCGGGGCCTCTTGATCCCCGATCGGCGAAGCAATCCGTCGATTAGTAGGATTGCCTTGCAAATCCGGTCCTCGCTGATGGTATCCGCCACATCGCGCAAGGCGATGTGGCTCGTTACGCGGCTAGTCCATATCCCTTCGAGCGTGTTGACTTCGGAAATATAGCCCTCGGCACCGAGATATTCGGCTATAAAGTGAAGTTCGTCGTTATGGCCGAGCCCCGCCATATGCAGGGCTTCCTTGTTGAAGGGAGCGAAAAGAAGGCCGTCGACGACGCCATCCTTGACGAAGTCCAGCGCTGTCGAAAGGTTTTCAATAGCGCACTTGCCGCACGGTTTTGCTGAGCTAGCGACGGCGATTTCATCTTCGCGAATTGATTCCGTCTCGAACCATGCTATCGGCTCGATTCGAGTCCAGTCGCCTTCCGGATCGCAGGGCGTCCTTTCGAAGGATACTTCGGACTGCGTTTCGCCCATTCTCAACACGTGAGAATCGCCGATCAAAAGAATATCGGCCCTTTCGGCCGTTTCAGAATCGGACAGCAATTTCGCGACTAGCTCGGGGCCGATTCCGCTTGGATCGCCGGGAATGACGGCAATTCTCGGTTTTCTCATCGAATGTTCACTTCCAATTTCGCTAGGCGCCCTGCGAGCGAACCAGTCAAGCTCTCTTCGCCGACGCCGCTAAAATAGCCGGTCGCATGCGCCAGTCAATGCGCCGTTTTGCCCATCCTGAATGAAGCGAGCCCGTACAACTCGTTTCTTCAATTCCGGGCTTGGGAATCCGCGATACCTGCTGATGGAAGCGATCTCTGCCTTGCCGAATTTGATCGGCGGTTCGCGATACCCGCGCAAACTTGGCGGAGTTAAGGATAGACCGCTGGCACGAACGTTTGCGATTCGAAGGGCACCCGTTCGTAGCCCTTTGATCTAGGACGCGGAGGAAGGTTGATTGGCCCTTCCGACTGGTCCTTGTAGGGAATTGAAGAAAGAAAATGGTGGATGCAGTTGAGCCTCGCGTGCCTTTTGACATCCGCGTCGACGACGTGCCACGGTGCCAAATTCGTATCCGTGCGGGCGAACATCGTATCCTTAGCCTCGGAAAATTCTTCCCATCGATTTCGCGCCTCCAAATCCATCGGACTGAGCTTCCACCGTTTGTGAGGCAACTGCGCGCGGCTCAGAAATCTCTTTTCCTGCACTTCGTCCGAAACCGAAAACCAGTACTTGATCAGCACTATTCCAGATCGGACCAGCATCTCTTCGAAAAGCGGGCAGGAACGCAGGAATTCCTCGTATTCCTCGTCTGTACAGAACCCCATGACCTTTTCGACACCCGCGCGATTGTACCAGCTTCGGTCGAACAGGACGATTTCTCCGGCGCTCGGAAGATGCGCCACATAGCGCTGATAGTACCATTGCGATCTTTCCCTTTCGGTAGGCGCGGGAAGGGCAACGACGCGGCAGATTCTGGGACTGACGTACTGCGTTATGCGGTTGATCGCGCCGCCCTTTCCTGCGGCGTCCCGGCCTTCGAATATCACCGCGACTTTCAGTTTTTCGGATTTTACCCATTCGGCCAGAACGACGAGTTCGCTCTGCAGATTCAGCAGTTCGCTCTCGTATCGCTTGTCGGAGATTCGGTCCATTTTCGATTTCCTGGGTCTTTCTGGGGCATCCGTTATTCGCGAAATTCCGCTTTTCTCTTTCGCGGCCAACTCGCGGCGCATTCGTATCTTTCAGCGGCAATCCGAGATTGTCAACTTGCCGAGCAAGCCGAACCGGCTTTCAAAAAATTCGATACGGCCGGATTTGCGAGAGAATGCGCTAGTTGAATTGCGGTAAATTCCGGAAATCCCTTCAAATTCCAGTTTTTTTCTTTGGGATGATTGGGGATTCGGTTTAGTTTACGGGCGCAATGTTGATTAATGGAGCGATCGATGAGCCTTCTTGCACTAGCGACTAGCCCCAGCGAAACCGACTTTTGGGAGGAGCGCGCGGATCTCGCCGCTGCGTTCAGGTGGACGGCGCGCTTGAATATGCACGAAGCTGTCGCCAACCACTTCAGCCTAGCCGTCAACCCGGAGGGGACCAGGTTTTTGATGAACCCCAACCAGCGCCATTTTTCCCTCCTCACCGCTTCAAGCATGCTGCTTCTAGATGCCGAGGATCGCGCAACCATGCTGGGGAACAATGCTCCGGACCCGACGGCATGGGGGCTGCATGGAGCCATTCACAGAAATTGCCCGCACGCGCGCTGCGTCATGCATGTGCACTCAATAAACTCCACCGTTCTGGCATGCCTCCAAGATTCCGCAATGCCGCCGATCGATCAGAACACGGCGATGTTCTACGGCCGAACGATAATCGACGAGGAATTTTCCGGTCTGGCCTTCGAATCGGAAGGCGAAAGATGCGCATCCATGCTGTCCGATCCCAGGAAAAAAGTGATGATCATGGGCAATCATGGCTTGCTTGTAATCGGCTCAACTGTCGCCGACGCGTTCAACCGATTGTATTATTTCGAAAGAGCCGCCGAAACTTACATTCGAGCGCTCCAGACCGGCAAGCCGCTTCGCGTGCTGTCGCATGAGATCGCCGAAAAAACCGCTTCCGAATTGGAAGACTACCCGGGCCAGTCCGATCGGCATTTTTCTGAATTGAAGGCGATTCTTGATGCGGAAGGCTCAAATTACGCGGACTGAAGGCTCCTGCGCGGGACCGGCCAGGATTCCTCCGATTCTTCGCGACCGAAGCGTCATGAACGCGCGGATACGTTGACGTACGTTTCGTTGTAGCAGGCTCCGCATTCAAGGTCCGCCCGAATATCGGATGGAATAAGCGAATTCACCGTCATGCCTGTTTCGCTGGTTTTCAGCCACGTGCCTTTCGGGCTGTAGAGCACGCCTCTCCGCACGGCGTCCGTAACAGAAAGCGCGAGCGCAACTTCCCCCCTTTCATTCCAAACCGATACATTGTCTCCGTCTCGGAATCCGCGATCTTCGGCATCGGACGGATTCATTTCCAAAACTTCGGCGGAATTGGAAGCGGCGCAGCCTCCGAACGTGGCGTTGATTCGCTTTGCCGATGAAGGCGAGATCAAAATGAACGGCATGCTCCGGCGGCCCCGCCTGTACTCGGGAACGCCGCACCCGAACCTCCGGTCCAGATCCGCCGAAAAAAGCTCGATTTTTTTGGAAGGCGTCGCAGGAAAGACCGTCTCGCACATGATGGCATCGCCGCCGCCGGTCGCCTTCAATTCAATGGCCCGTTCGAGTGGCAATTGGCTGGGAGCTATGCCTCCCAGCCTAGGGTCATGGCGATCTAAGGCCGAATCCATCAGTTCCGCATCGCTTTCCCGAAACATCGGGTCGTCGAACCCGAATCTGGCCGCAAGCCGCCGAAAAATCTCTGTGTTCGGAAGCGATTCGTCGACGGGCTGCATGACCGGAGCGGCGCGCTGGACGTAGTTGTGGCCGTATGCGCCGTAGACATCGTCGTATTCAAAATGGCTTGCCGCGGGAAGAACGACGTCCGCATATAGCATGCTGTCAGTCATCGCCACGTCGCATCCTGCGATAAACAGGTCGCTTCGCTGCAGCGCCTTGATCAGTTTCCGCTGGTCGGGATGCGTGCAGACCGGATTGTGGTTGTAGATCATGATCGCCTTTACGGGCGGCGCCAGCTTGTCGTCGAGCAACTTTTCGGCCACGTCGACAATATTGAAAGTCCGGGTGCCTTCGGGAATTAATTCGGGACGCTGCAGGCGGTCCGGAGTCTTTGGTACCGCGAATCCAGGCTTGGCGATAACGCCGGCGCCCAGTCGACCATGATTCCCCGTCAGGGCCTGCAAGGCCATCGCCGCGCGCAATCCGGAACCGCCGCTGCGGCCGCGCTCGATTCCGTTGCCGACCGAAGAGGCCACGGTACGGGAAGACGCATAGAGACTGGCGAACGCGTCGAACTGATTCTGCGACAGCCGGCATTCCTGCACCACGTCTTCAACGGAATACGCGCGCGCCGCTTCCATGTATTCTTCAAATCCGACAGCCCATTTGCCGATAAAATCCAGGTCCAGCGCGCGGCGCCTCTCGAGCTCGGCTGCGAGCGCCATGGCCAGAACCACGTCGGTTCCCGGGTAGATTTGAAGATGCAGGTCGGCTTGCTCGGCGATTTTCGTGCGCTTGGGATCGACTACGACGGTCTTGGCTCCTCGGTCGCGGGCGCATTTGATTTCGCGTACGAGATGCAGGTTGGAAACCGTGGCGTTGTTGCCCCAAAGAACGATCAAGTCGGCATGCGCCGCCTGCTCCGGAGGCATTCCGGGCGAGATGCCGAAAAGGCTCGAATAGGCCGTTCCACGAACCGCGCCGCAAAGCGGCCCCCGGTCCAGCAGCGTCGCGCCAAGGCGATAAAAAAACCGGCGATCCATTGAGCCTCCCGCAAGCTCGCCGTGCGGGCCTGCGTAATTCAACGGCATCACCGATTGCGAACCGCACGCGGAGATTGCTTCCGAGAAATTCTTAAAGATCAGATCCAGAGCCTCGTCCCAGGAAATCCGTTCGAATTCCCGTCCTCCGCGCTCGCCGATTCGTTTTAGTGGATGCCGAATCCTGTTTTCGCCGTGCACGAATTCAGGATAGTAGCGGGCGACCTTGTTGCAGATCACGCCGTCCGTGTAGGAGTTGGATCGAGTTCCCCTGACACCCACGAGGCGCCCGTCGCGTAGCTGGGCTTCCAGGCTGCATGTGTCGGGACAATCAAGAGGGCATACGCTTGGCAGCCTAGTTTCAGAGGTTGCAGATTCCATGTGGGTTCTTCCTTTTGTCGAGCGCGTTTCCGAGTATTCCGCTCCGCTCCGCGCTTCCGCGCCGGCCGACTTACATAGTCGTGCCAAGCAGTATCAAGATTCCGCGAAATCCGAGAATCGATTCTCTATCCAACCTCCCTTTGCCGCGCAATGGCCTGCGCCTGTCACGCAGCGGACAACGAACACTTTCCGCGGTCCGGATTTGGCTCGACATGGTTCTTTACGATTTCGCTTAGTTGGTCGGCGCCGCCGACATACCGTCCTTCAATCCAGATTTGCGGTACGGTAACCGGCGTCTTGTGCCCGATTATCGGCTTGACTCTCGCCAGCATCTCGTAAAGATCGCGCGGATTTTTGACTACGTCGTGGTATTCATAGTCTATTCCCGCCTCCTCCAGGTAGCCTTTCGCGCGAACGCAGTGCGGGCACGTTTCCTTGCCGAAAAGATGATTGCCCGGCAATTCGCACCGCCGTGCATACGCGTTGATGATCGCCTCGGTAAGCACGCCTCGGTTCAGGGCATTGCCTTGGCTGATCAAGCGTCCTTCGACCATAACAATCGGAGCGTGCCAGCCGCCCTTCGGCAGCGGTCGCCACCATTCGGTCAGCCATTCTCGTATTTCCAGAGCCACCGGTACTCCCGCCAAGTCAGTCGTAAGCGTATCGTTTATGACGTCGACTGTCAGGGAGCATTCGCCGCACGGGATCTTGACGCGGAACGGTCCCCAGGAACCCGCCCATTTGTAGAGCAGGACGCCTACCGGTTTTTGGTCATTCTGCTTGTTTTGCATTTACAGTCTCTCCAAATTTCGCGTTTCGCTTCGCTCCCGCGGCGAAGCGGGCGGCGCCTGCCGTTTTCTATAATATCGTGGCGGACGCACCGCCATTCAATGAAGCCCTCCGATTCCTCGTCGCCCGGTCGGCGCGGGTCGCGCGGTTCTGTTTCAAAACGCCAGCCCCCAGTAAATCGCAGGCACGATTTCCATCGAGGCGGCCGCGACGACGAGGCCTCTCGAGATCCAGCTTCGAAACCTCGTCCAAAGAAAAATGCTGAGAAAAAAGCAGGCGGCCGCTTCGATCGGCCCGATTATATTTCCGTAGTGCCCGGGATCCCAATAGCTAAGGGGACTCTCGAACACCCATTCGCTCAGGGGCCAGAAATGCTGCCTGCCGTCGTCGTGGTGGAGGGGAAAATCCGTGGCGATGTGAAGCAGGCCCGCTATGCCCAGCGTCAGCATCCAGGGAAGACGCGAAACCGCGCCTGCCAGCGCGATCGCGAGCCAAACGAAGACAGAGTTGTCGACCGCAAATACGGCTTGCCACGCTTCGGAAAAATAAAGCTCGCCGAATACAACGTTCGATGGAATATCCAATATGAACAGGGAATGAATCGCGAGCAGGTAAAGCGAAATATCGGGCAGCAGCGAACCGGCCAGCGCAGCGGCGGTAACTTTCGATTGGCCGGGCCGAGCCAGCGCAGCGGCCCCAACGATAAGGTGCGCAGGCGTATTCAACGGCCCGACTTGGAACAATTCGCCGAGCGTTCGCCTTGCGATGCGATCGTTTGAAAAACCGAGTGGGCGAAAAGGCCTCGACCGGGTTTCATGCGGCCGACAATTCCGCGATCTCGCGCCGGAACGGCACAAAATCGCCCGTTTCAGGCGGACCGTCGAGCTCTTCGGCATAGCGGCGGCCGGAGTACACCGCATGAGCGATCGTCGCGGGCGCCAAGGCGTCGCCTATCGCTACGACGTCTTCGATGCCGGCGCCCGACCATTCGTCTTTTCTTGCCATCAATTCAGAAAACGGAGAGCAAACCGGCAATCGGGACGTTACCAGGACGGCAGCGTCCGCCGCCACCCGCTCGCTTCGACCGGAATAAATGCAGGCAAGTTCCGCGCTTCCTGCCTCCAGCGATTCTAGATTGCGGCAGCACCGAATCTCTATGCCCAGATCGATCAGCCGCTCCTGAATGAAATGCTGCTCCATCGTGCTACGGGTCCAGGCGGAGACTTCCACCGCCGGAGTGGAGTAAATGGTCCTCTTTCCCCGAAGCGCAAGCAGCTCGGCGATCAACCCGCCCATATAGTAGTGGTCGTCGTCCCAAACCAAGACGCTTTCGCCCTCAGGCAGAATTCCGTCCATGATGTCGTCCGGCGAAAGCACTGGAATTCCATTTCGCGCCGGCAGCGGAGACAGCCAGTAGCGGCCCACGCCATCCCTGCGCCATCTAGATCCGGTAGCGAGAACCACGCGAGGGAATCCGAATTCAAATATGTGAGACGCTTCCAGTTCGGAGTCGAAATATGTCTCGACGTTCGGCAGTTTTCCCAGTTGCTGCACTCTGTAGTCGCGGACGCGCGCCCATGACGCCAGTCCCGGCAAACGGCTTTCACGGCTGACTCTTCCGCCGTACTCGGTAGTTTTTTCGGCAAGCGTGACTTCGTAGCCGCGCTTGCCCAGGGCGTGCGCGGCTTCGAGTCCGGCCGGTCCGGAACCGACAACGAGAATTCGCCTTTCAGATTCCTTCGGCCGAATTTTCTCGGGATGCCATCCCTTTCGCCACTCTTCGCCCATCGACGGATTCTGCGTGCACCTGATCGGCGACATAGTAAAATCGCCGGAAACGCAAATGTTGCATCCTATGCATTCGCGGATATCCTCGAGGCGGCCTTCTTCGATTTTTTTCGGCAGAAACGGGTCCGCGATCGACGGCCGGGCGCATCCGATCAAATCGACGAGCCCCTTTCGAACGACGGTAGCCATCCTGTCGGGAGAGGTATAGCGCCCTACGCCTACGACGGGCTTGCTGGTCAAAGACTTGACCCCCTCCAGGTATTTTTCGTGGCCGCCTTCGTCGCAGAATCTAGATGTGCGCGAATCGTTTTCCCAGCCCGCCAGCACGAAGTCCCAGAGATCCGGGATTTCGGCGACAAGATCGATCATGTCCTCGGCCTCCGCTCTTTCGAGTCCCCGGTCGCCCATCAATTCGTCTAGGCTGAACCGGCAGGGAACCGCGCAATCGTCTCCGACTGCCTCTTTGGTGTCGATCAAGAGCTCCCTGAGCAGGCGCACTCGGTTTTCGAGCGAGCCGCCGTACTCGTCCGTCCTTTGATTGAATCTCTTGACCAGGAAGTGGTGAAGGAAGCTGATCGCATGGCCGGCATACACGTAGATCAGATCGAAGCCCGCCTGTTTCGCCCGCAGCGCCCCGGCCTTGTGCCAGCGTCGGATGTTCTTGATGTCTTCCCTGTCCATCGAGCGCGCTTGCACGGGATCGTAGCTGAAAGACGCCACCGGAAACCCGGTCGGCGCCATCGGCACTTCCCGCCCGTAGAAATTCGGCCCGTTCAATCCATTGTACGCGAGTTCCAAGCCGGCAAGGCTTCCATGCTCGTGAATCTTGTCCGCCATGCGGGCCAGCATCGGAATATCGCGGTCGTCCCAAAGGCGCAGTTCGATAAACGGGGTTATGTCGGAAGTATGGTGGAATTCCACCTGCTCAGTGCAGACCACCGCCCACCCGCCTGCGGCTTTGATTCCCCGCATCTCGGCGACCGCGCTCGGATCCCGGTATCCCATGCCATTGCAGTGGGGAACCTGGTAGAAGCGGTTGCGAGCGACAACAGGCCCGATTTCGACAGGTTCGAACAGGATGTCGAGCCTCTTGTCTCTCGCCATGCCGGCCTCGCTATATTCAATCGGCCGGGGAGCCTTCGAGGGCTCCCCGAATTTTGTTAAGGGCTATTTCTTGAGCCGCGTCCAGATAGCGTCGTAGACGCTCTGCGTTTCTTCGTCGCAGACGGCTATGAACGTGCCGGCGGGCGCATCGGCCGGCGGAACCGATTCCGGAGCCGTGCGCAACTCCTCGTCGAGCATGTCGGTCACGCCCATGACGCCCGGCGAGTAGCGAGCGAAGTTGGTTACGGCCGCGATGTTTTCCGGCTCGAGAAGGAAATCCATGAATTTCAACGCGTTGGCGCGATTTGGAGCATCCTTCAGCAGCACGACGTTGTCCATCCATACGATAATGCCTTCACGCGGATAGGCGTACTTAATCGGCGCGCCCTCCATCCGCGCTTTCGCGGAAAACCCGTTGTAAATCATGCCCGCCGCCGCATCGCCGGAAACGAGAACGTCTTTCGCGATATCGGAACCGAAGGAAGCCCAATGCTGCTTCGCGCTCTGGAGCAGCTCGTCCAGCTGCCTAAGCTGGTCGCGGTCGGTGGAGCACTGCGGAATGCCTAGATGCAGATTCGCCAGCAATATGACTTCGCCCTGGCTATCGAGCACGTTGATCTTGCCCCGAAGCTCCTCGGGAGGATCGAAAATTATGGAGGTCGTGTTGATGTCTCCGCCGTAAACGTCGGTGTTGACGGAAAAGCTCGTTGATCCCCACTGGTAAGGGATGGAATGCTGGCGGCCGGGATCAAAGGGAACATCCATCCACTGCTCCTCGACATTTCCCAAATTTGCCAGTTCGCCTTCGGCGATTGAATCGAGCAAGCCGCTTTCCGCCATGATTTGCACCATGTAGTCGCCTGGAACGGCGACATCGTAGGAACCGAGAGCGCCCGCCTTCAGCGACGCAAGCATGGCTTCATTGCTGTCATAGGTATCCATGGTGATTTCCACGTCATGCTCTTCAGCGAATTTATCGAGCAATTCCTGCGGTATGTACTCAAACCAGTGGTAGACCGAGAGCCTGCCCTCGGCGTTCGCCGCGCCGGCCGCGACCAGAAGCGCGACCGCGCACAGTTTCCAAAGCTTCATGTTGCTAACCTCCGTTTCAAAGTCATGTTGTTTCCGGCGCCCCATGGCCGCCCGGTTTGACGCCTTTCCTGCTGACAAAATAGGAAATCGTTACAAAACCAATCGAAATCAAAAGCATTAGAGTCGAAAGCGCAAGTATGTTGGGCTTTATGCCCTGCTTTACAGCGCCAAAGATCGCCGTCGGCAATGTTTCGATCCCCGCGCCCTTTACGAAATTGGTGATTATAAAATCATCCAGCGAGATGATGAATGCAAGCAGGTAACCGGCCACGATGCCCGGCGCCATCAGGGGCAGCAGCACGAACCGAAACGCTTGGCCGCGGCTTGCATATAGGTCTTGCGCCGCTTCTTCGAAGGTTCCTTCAATGCCCCTTAGCCTCGCTTCGATCGGGAGATAGGCGAACGGTATGCAGAAAACGATATGCGCCACGAGAATCGTGGCGTAACCGCGCACGAAGCCAATCGCGCTGAAAAAAATCAGCGTAGCGACTGCGGTTACGATTTCGGGAACCATTAGCGGCAGGCTAATCAAAGCGAAGCTTGCCGGCTTGGCCCTGAATTCGCCGCCTCGGACCATGCCGATCGACGCGGCAGTCGCGATAATCGTCGACGCCGTCGCCGCCAGAAACGCAATACTTAGCGAATTCCAAGCGGCGTCTCTAAACTTGTCCGCTTCGAGTCCAAAGAATACGTCCAAATACCATCGGAAGCTGAACCCGCCCCAACGCGTAATGGACAGCGAATCATTGAAGCTGTAGGCCGCTACGACAGCCAGCGGCGCGTAAAGTAGAACCATGCACAGCAGCGTCATCGAAAAGAACCCGGGGTACTTCCTGATGTTTCGGGATGCGAGCGCCATCGCCGGTCTACGCCCCCGCCCTGACCGATTGCCTACGAGCGTAAAATAGCAGCACGATAAGAACCATCGAAAGCAGGATCATCGACGCTGCCGCTCCGAACGGCCAGTTGCCGGCGTTGCCCTTGAACTGCTCCTCTATCAGCGACCCGATCATGAAATTCTTTGCCCCTCCCAACAGATCGGGCGCCAGGAATGCGCCGAGGCTCGGTACGAAAACGAGAATGCAGCCGGCAATTATTCCGGGCTTCACCGTCGGCAGTAAAACCTTTCGAAGAATCGTCCATTTTCCGGCATATAGGTCGGCCGCCGCCTCCGACAGGGCGAAATCGTACCTTTCCACGGACGCATAGATCGGCAATACCATGAAAGGAAGGTAGGAATAGAACAATCCGAGCTGTACGGCGAAATCGGTATTTATGATTTGCAGCGGCTCCGAAATCACGCCCGTCCATTGGAGAAACGTGTTGAGAGGGCCGCTTTCGCGAACCAGGAATTTCATCGAGACTGTTCTAACGAGAAGGTTGACCCAGTATGGTACTGTGACGAGGAACAGCCATATCGCGCGGGTCGATACCGGCCGGGTCGCGATATAGAACGCGGTCGGAAAACCGATAATCAGGCAGAGCGCCGTCGCTATGGCCGCCTGAACTATCGATCGCGCGAAAATCGTGATGTAGGTGAGTTCCAGCTTCGGCGGCTCGTCGCCGAACAGCCCCCTGTCGAATATGAACCGGTCGTAGGCCGCTAGCGAGAATTCCCAGATGACGCCTCCCCGGAATTCCTTGGTAAGGAAAGAATAGACGAGCATGGTTCCGACCGGAACAACCAGGAAGAACCCGATCATCAGCCAGGTCGGCGCGATCAGCCACGCTCGGATTGGCGCAAACGCGCTGGAAGCGCTTTCGCCGCTCTTTCCTCCAATGCCCGCCATTAGTCCACAAGAAGCCTGGCTGCCCCGTCGCGAGGCTTCAGAGCAACTTCGTCGCCGGTCGAATAATTCACGCCGTCCGCAATGGTATTCTGGCAGCGAACCGTCACCAATTCGCCGCTAGGGATCCTTATCAAGTACTGGGTGTCGGTTCCCAGATAGACGACCTGTTCCACCCTGCCTCCGAGCGAGCGTGGCTCGTCGTTCGCCCGGGACATCTCGAGGCCTTCGGGCCTGATCGAAAGGTGGCATTTCGCGCCTACTTGCGGATTCGAACCCGCCTCGCATCCGACAGAGCTTCCATTTCGAAGGACGCAGACGCAATTCGCATCGCCGACATGCGATATGGTCGCATCAAAAATATTGGTCTCGCCGATGAAATCCGCTACGAATCTGTTGACGGGCTTTTCGTAAATTTCGTGAGGCGTTCCGACCTGCTGCAGGATGCCGTGGTCCATAACGCCTATACGGTCCGACATCGTCAGCGCTTCTTCCTGGTCGTGCGTTACAAAAACAAAGGTTATGCCCGTCTCCATTTGAAGCTGCTTGAGTTCAACGCGCATCGCGTGCCTCAGCTTCAGATCGAGCGCAGACAAGGGCTCGTCGAGCAAGAGCACCTGAGGTCCCGGTGCCATAGCGCGAGCCAGCGCGACGCGCTGCTGCTGCCCGCCGGAGAGCTGGTTGGGACGGCGTCCTGCAAAGTCGCCAAGTTTGACCATCTCGAGCATTTTCCGAGATCGGTCCGCCACTTCCGCTTTGGACATGCCGAGCATTTTCATTCCGAAGGCGACATTGGCCTCGACAGTCATATGAGGGAATAGCGCATAATGCTGAAATACCGTATTTATCGGTCGCTTGTTTGGAGGCAGGTCGCCTATTCTCTCTCCCTTAAGCAGAATTGTGCCTTCGGATATTTCCTCGAATCCCGCTATGACCCGGAGCAAAGTGGTCTTCCCGCACCCGGATGGCCCGAGCAAAGTGAAAAACTCGTTGTCCTTGATCTCGAGATCGATTTTTTTCAGCGCGACGAAATCGCCGTATTTTTTGAAAACGCCCTGCAGTTCGACCGCCAGATTCTCTTTGCTGCTTTCCAAACTGCCAGGCCTCCGATGCTGCGTCCGCCCGATCCTCGCCGCCGCATGAATAGGTAATTCTGGAATCTTCCGCAACAGGCGGAAATCGCATCGGAAGCCTCCGGCCCGGATTCTCCCGGAATCCAGGTTTCCGTCCTTGAAAGGGCGATCCGTCGAAAGCCGCCGACGCGGCGCAGCGAGCACGCCCAAATCGGGGTCCGAATAACTGGAGGGTCGCCGCCGGGCAATCTCCGTCGCGCTCCCCGCAGGAGCGCCAGGCCTCAACGGATGATCTCGTTGGCGAGTTTCTTGCCGGTCAGGTCAGGGCATAGGTAGCGACAATCATGGGTACTGCCAGATATTTTAGGCCGCTTCGAAAACTGGAGCCAACAATGGAGGCTCTTCAAAATCGAGCGAAGATACTTTTTCCATAGGCGCGCCCGGCGCGCGGTCCGCCGGAGCATCGATTTGCCGCGGCCGCCTCAGCCGGAAATAACATTCACGTTCGCGTGCCGCTCTCATCAATCGCAACGAAGCGAGGAAGAATTTCCGCTTCACGCTCGATTCGACGTTTCGGACTGCTTCCTCCTTTAAAATTCGTGGCTTGCAAGCAAGAGAATGAATAGAAATTTGATGAGATTCTTCGCTCCGACCCTGATATTCGCATCGAATCCAATGCCGAAGAATCCTCTGCAAGCATTCGCGCGATCAAAACGCATCCCCGTTTAGCGATTTGCAAATAAGGAGCGCTTTATGAACAGCCTAGAAATCCTCGAAAAGCTAGTAGCGTTCCCGGTAATCGCCGGAATGCCAAACCTTGAAATTATAGGATTTGTTCAACATGAGCTTCGCCGGTTCGGGATAGAGCCGGAAATCATTCCCGACGATACGGGAACCAAGGCCAACCTATTTGCGACCGTCGGACCGCCTGACGGTGAAGCCGGCGTGATCATTTCCGGACATAGCGATGTCGTTTCGGTAGCGGGCCAGGATTGGAGCTCGAATCCGTTCAAATTGGTCCGAAAACGCGACAAGCTCTACGCTCGCGGCGCAGCCGACATGAAGGGATTTGTCGCTTGCGCGATCGCCGCAACCTGCCGCGCAACCCGAACCAAATTGAAGAGTCCGTTGCATTTTGCCCTTTCCTACGACGAAGAGCTCGGCTGCATCGGAGCCGGGCCATTTATGGACTTCCTGGCTGAGAAGAAACTCAACGCGTCTTATTGCATTGTGGGAGAGCCTACCTCGATGGCGGTCGCGATCGGACACAAGGGCAAAACCGCGCTTCGGGCCTTATGCCGCGGACGCGAGTGCCATTCCTCGCGCGCTCCGAATTCGGTCAACGCCATCCATCTTGCCTGCGAACTGATCGCCGTGATACGGCGCAAGCAAAAACGGCTGCAATCGGAGGGGTGCCGCGACGACGGATACGAGATTCCCTATAGCACTCTCCATGTCGGAAAAATCGAAGGAGGCACGGCCGTGAATATCGTGCCTAACCTTTGCGTCGTGGATTTCGAACTTCGGAGTTTGGCGGGCGAGGACACTAAAGGGATACTTGACGAAATTCGCGCTGGAGCCGACCGGATCGCCAAAAAATCGAACTTTCCCGAAGCTATGATCGAGATCGAAGAAGGCGTTTCCTACCCCGGCCTCGATACCCTGCCGAGTTCAACGGCCGTCCGCCTAGCGAAGGAGCTCAGCGACTCGAGTGTTTTGAAGAAAGTGGATTTCGGAACCGAAGGAGGTCTTTTTTCGCAGAGGCTCGGTCTACCCACGGTTATTTGCGGACCGGGTTCCATGGATCAAGGACATGGTCCGGACGAATATGTCGAGGTTTCGCAGCTGCGCAAATGCGATGATATGCTTGATGCCCTAATTGCGCGACTTAAAGCCGGCCAATGAGTGATTGATCGGCTTCGATTCGCTATTTCAGGAATCCGGCAACCAGCTTCCCAAAAATAATGACAATGAAGATGCGAACCAAATGGTGCGTGACGACATAAGCGACGTCCGCGCCCGCGATAATTGCGATCATCGCCATCTCCGCCTGGCCGCCCGGTAGGAAAGCGAGCAGCACGTCCAGAAAATCGGCCGCTAGGAAATTCCTTACCGTAAAGACCAGGGCAAGGCAGGCGATCGAGGCAAGGACGCAGTATCCCAAGCCCGCGAGTACGTCTATTCGCAGTTCGCCGGGAGTAATGCCGGTGTAGCGGACGCCGACGCCCAGCCCAATGAAGAACTGGGCCGCGAGCATCATTTCCAGCGGCGGACGGGAATTGATAATGCCGGACAGGGAAAGAATAGCCGTCAGGATCATCGGGCCGATAATGGACGGCCCGGGCATGCGCAGCACTCGCGCAATCTGCCAGCCGGCGAAACCGGAAACAACCATAATAGCAGTCTCGTGCCACGGCAGGAATTTCGCGGGAGCGCCGGGAGGCCTGTCGAGATCCAATCCAAAATAGTGAGTCGCGACAAACGGAACAAAGGCGAATATTACAAGAACCCTGGTCGCATGCACCAGCGAAACCGCTCGAACATTTGCGCCTTCCTCGGCCCCGAACAGGATCATCTCCTGCATGCCGCCTGGCAATGAAGCGTAGTAGGATGTTTTACTGTCGAATTTTGCGACGCGTCGAAAATACGGATACCCCACGCACCCAAGCACGACAACCAGCATCGGAACGAAGGCCAGCGAAAGAGCTAGCTCGGGGACGCGACCCAGGAGCTCGGGCGTAACGGACGCGCCGATCGCGACCCCTAGAAAAGTGCGCATGAATGTACCTAGCTGCCCGGCGTCCTCCATGCGCGCGCCCGCCAATGCGGCCGCTAAACAGCCGGCCATCGGACCAAGAAGCATCGGGAGCGGAAATCCAGCGATATAGAATATCGCTGCGCCAAGAGCCGAATAGACTATCGCAAAGAAAAGTCTCGCGTTGAATTTCGGCAATTCCAAGAAGGCGTTCCTCGACCGGTCTCACTCGCGCCCGAGAGGCGTTCGAGCAGTCGCGGGCATGCTCGATCGAAAATCCGATGAATAGCAGATAGAATTTCCTTTCCGGCGCGGGCGGCGAAAGGCGTCTACATTATACGACCGCAAGTTCGCTCACCGCCCGCTAACCGGCTTTCGCACTCAGAACGAGCCCGGTCAGCGGCAATACGCTGCCGCGGGCCCGCCACACCGGATTCAAAGCAAGTTGATTCGTCGAGGCGACAGCAAATGGCTTCAGTGCGAGCGGTCGGGCGTTCCGGCCACCAAGCGATAGGAGTAGGCTTGCGGCGGTCGTTGTTGCTGGGCTCCAAGTCCGGTCGTTGAACCATTCGCGCATTTGGCTGACCTCGCCTTCGTTCGGTCCAAACCTGGCTACTTCTCCGGTTCGGGTCGGGATCACGCCAAGCACGTCCGCCGAACAGATTTTTTTTATCCGGCGGCAGCCGGTTGGAAAGCGACGCTCTTCAATCCGGCCAATGTCCTTCCCGCCGATGCAGTCTGGGAATTTGATCGCGGTATCGGCACTCCGGCATGCGCCGATTCGGACATCCGCGAGAATTCCGGATTCGCCTCTAGCCTCGTGCCGCACGCCGTCCAATTAATCCTCATTTCGATCGGGGTCGCCGAACGACATCGATAGATCTGTTTTTGCGAGTTTTAGCGTACCGCTCGCAAATCCCGCCACGAAAATAGGAGCCACCCCGTTGACGCATTCCCGCACCGTAGATTCGCTGGCGTTCCTGCTTGCGCGGACGGGATGGCTTTCGCGCCGCCAGTCTCCAAGCATCTAACAAGGCGGCTCGCCGGGAATTCTGCGCCCAATTTTCCAGACCGCCATATCAATCACGAAAAATCTTATATTCGCCTGCTCGTCATCGACGAACCTCCATGAATGCATCCGCGTTTCGTTTCAAGCCGCTCCAGCGTCTCGCGGGTCCTTTGCCGCAACCGGGGACGCGCAACTCTCTCCGATCAAAGCGGCGACCGCCTGGCCTGCCTCCGCCCAAATCGCGATCGTTCGTCCCCGCCCGACGATGCCGTCGCCGGAATTCCCGCGCATGAGCAACGACTTCCTGCCGAATCCGCAATCGAAGGGATACGCGTAGCGGAAAGCGATGGCTTCAATATTTTCGAGCTTGGTCGCCTTTCTGCACTGGACCTGCCGTTGAAGTATTGACAATAGACCGACTTGATTTACTTGCCCCGACGCAAGCGCATTACTGCCGTCGAGGAAAATTGACAATGCAAGAACTTACGCGAATTTCGCCGCCCGACCTTTCAGGACGCGTCGCGGCGGTTACCGGCGCTGCTCAGGGAATCGGATATTCGGTCGCCAAGCAACTGGTCGAGGCCGGCGCTACTGTATTCGCGGGCATGCACGCGCCGGGCGAAGCACGCATTGAGGGCGCTGAATCCCTTTCCATGGATGTCACGGACGAAACGCAGATCGAATCCGCATTTCGCTACATCGGCCTGAATGCCGGCCGACTGGACATTCTCGTCAACAATGCCGGCACTATCGAGCCAATTGGCCATTTTCAGGACATTGATGTCAAGGAGTTTGGCAGGGCCATCGACGTAAATGTCCTCGGTCCCGCGAGATGCATTCGCGCCGCGCTTCCGCTGATGCGGGCGCAGACCGGAGGCGTCATTGTCAACGCCGGAACGGGAGCGGCTAAAATTCCATTGGAGGGATGGACCGCCTATTGCTGCTCCAAATCGGCCGCACTGATGCTTTCGCGCATGGTCGACGAGGAATTCAAATGCAACGGTATTCGCGTCTTCGATCTCGGCATCCCGCCGACCGACACGCGCTTGCAGGAGCTAATCCGAGCATCCGGAATCAACAGAATTAGCAAGATACCGCGCGAAAGCCTGCTCGACCCCGATATCCCCGCATCGGCCGCGGTCTGGCTCTGCGGCGAAGAAGCCCTTAAGATCGACGAAGTCGTTCTCGACTTGAGAGACGATCTCTTTCGCCGGCTGATGACAGATAATTCGAAACCGGAAAGCTAGTTGCGCAGCAGGTCGCGCCTTCTCTGAGCGATCTTCGAGAGCAGCGGCGGAAACACTTCCTCGGAATCAATTTCGATCGCCAATACGGTCGGCTCGTTCGATTCCGCGGCCCAGGCAATGTTGGAATCGAGTTCGGATTCGCTGGCAATCGTTCGGCTATCAATTCCAAATCCTTCCGCGACCTTCGCAAAATCGATGGGAGCTAGCCGAACAAAATGATCTTCTCCGTATAGCGCCTCGGCCTGGTGGCGGAGAATGCCGAGCGCCCCGTCGACGAAAACGATCCCTGCGACGGGCAAACCCAGCTGCCTGGCGACGGCCAGTTCGCCGATTGTATGAACGAATCCGCCATCTCCGCTTATTGAAACGACTTTTGTTCCCGGTTCGCCGATCGACGCGCCAATCGCGGCGGGTAGGCTAAATCCCATCGCATCGAATTCGCAGGACTGAATCAGCCGTTCGGGCCGCGTAATATCGAGCTGTTCGCATACCCATAGCCGATGATTTCCGATGTCCGCGGTAACGATTGCATCGTCGGAAATATGCGAATTCAGAGAATTAAGCACCGTTGCGGCGCTTAGGCCTCGCTCGGGATCGTTCGCCGGACCATGGCGCGTGACGCTCAAATCGCACCATTTCGTGCGCGCAGGAGCTCTTTCGGACAGTTCTTGGAGCACTTTTCCGGTATCCGCCAGGACGGCATGGTCGACAGGATATACGAGATTCGGTTGAACCGGATCTATGTCGATTTGAATCTTGACCGCCTCTTTTCGGAACAGGTCTTTCTTCCAGCCAAACGTCGTTTGCTCGCCGAGCGCGCATCCAGCAACAATCACCAGATCAGCTTCGCTTATCGCATCCCGAGCGGCATCCGTTCCGTAAAATCCTAGCATTCCAACGCTGTTCGGATCGCCGGAATCCATGCAGCCAATGCCGGAACGACTGGTCGCGACCGGCGCGCCGATGCGATTTGCAAGTTCCTTAAGGAAAGCTGCGGATCCGGACCGCAAAATACCATGGCCGGCGACAATGGCGGGTTTGCGGCAGTTTTCGAGCAATTCGCAAATTCGATCCAGATCCCGACTGTCCGCGGAAGGCGAGCGCAGTGCCTTGAATGGGATGGGTTCCAATTCGCTCGAATGTTCCGCCTGCAGGTTCTGCGGAAGATCGACGTGCACCGGCCCGGGTCGTCCGGACTGGGCGATCTGGAGCGCCGTCGAAATCAGGTTTGGCAGTTCGGAGGCGGAAACCGCCTGCACCGAATTTTTGCAGAACTGCCCAAGAAGGCCGGAATTGTCGCAGTGCTGGAGAATGTTCCTGTTGCTGTAGCGACGATCAACCTGCGCGGTTATCACGAGCAGCGGGATCGAATCCGCCATTGCGTTCGCAACGGGCGTGGCTAAATTGGTGGCTCCGGGGCCGGGAGCGCCCGCGAAAACAACTCCGGTCCGGCCTCTTGCAAGAGCATAGCCCGACGCCATGTAGCCCGCGCCGAGTTCATGCCTCGCGGCGACGATCGCCGGCGCGCCAAGTCTGCCGATGGCGTTATAGGTCGGCAAAAAATGCCCCCCTGCGACAGTGAAAACCGTGTCGATTCCCGCCGAATGCAGCGAGTCGGCGATCGCTTCGCTGCCAATAGTTCCAGATGAATTTTCTTGCATTTGCTACCTTTCGCTGTCGATTCTGCAATGCGGTCCATTCTTGCGAGAAGCGCGAGGCAATACTTCGACCCCGCTATCAAAGCGTGTCTTTCGCGGAGAAATTTCGCCAATCGGTTACGGTTTCCGGATGATTGCCGTTTAGGTGCGGCGGCCCGAAGGGTCAAGCTGTACAACCGCGACACGAAGCGGAGCGGTGTCCGTTGACCTCGGGCGTCCGTAAATGTACGATCCTCGCCTCTATAGAAAAACAAGCGCTGAAGATTTAGGCAGGTGCGAACTATTCGAGTACTGACCAACGACGCAAGCGGATGCGTTTGAGTAATTAAAAGACCGAAATTCGTTTTGAGGTATCGATCGGTTATCGGCCTCGGGGATGCGAGTCGATGACGGCGGACAGGGAGGCAGTCATGACATATCGAAATTTTCCGATCAAGGAACTTATCAGGCAATATAGCCCAAGGGAGGCCGTTCCCGAACACCCGGTGTGGAAGGCGCATTGGTCTCTCTTTAGCGAACTCGCTAGAAAAACGCGCGCGGGGAAGCTGCGAGTGCCTTACGGACCGACACCGGGGCAAACGCTTGATATTTTTCCCGCGAACGAACCCGATTCGCCCATCAATATATTCGTGCACGGAGGATTCTGGCGATTCCTGGACAGTTTCGACCATACGCTTGTCGCTCCCGCGGTTCTCGATGCCGGCGGCGCATCGATACTGCTGAATTACGATCTATGCCCGACCGTCCCGCTTACTGAAGTCATCCGCCAGGTTCGCAGCGCCCTGAAGTGGGTCTGGGACAATGCCGAGCAGGCAAACGGCGACAGGGACAAAATGTTTCTTTCCGGCCATTCCGCGGGCGGTCATCTCGCCTTGATGATGAGTACCGGCGATTTCAACTCGGAGATCGGCCTACCCGACAACGTCGTGAAGGGCGCTACAATCGTCAGCGCCATGCTCGACCTGGAGCCCATCCTGCTAGTTCCGGGGTGCGAGGATCTCTTGATAACCGAAGACACATTCCGGGATGTCAGCCCGAAATACAGGCCGCCAGATCCCGCAATCCCTCTTGTCGTCGCCGTAGGAGGCCGAGAAACAAGCGAATGGATCCGGCAAACAGAAGACATGCTGGCCATCCTTAAAGACCAGGGAAGCTCGGTCAAGTATTTGAAGCCCGACTATGACCAGCATTATTCGATTCTATTTTCCTTGGGAAATCCCATGACCGAGCTTTGCTCTTCGATGCTCACTCAAATGGGCTTGAATCGAATCAATCTATAATACCGATTGCGGCAATGCGAATTGCGGAGCTTCCTACCAATAATCCTCTTTCGAAAGGTCCGAGGCGGAAATGCCCAGCGCCGCCTCGACCGCGTTTGCCGCGCGGGCTATCCCATAGAGATTCAGGTCTTCGAATTCTCCCTGATATTTTGCGAGATAACTCTCGCTTCTCGGTTCGAGTCCGTTTCTTTTCGCGACCAGATAAGCCGTCATCTCCGCCTCCGCTTCCTGCAATGCAACGCTGATCGAACTTCGGTTTCGAACCCGCCGCCCCTCGTCGGCACCGAGATGGCCAAGGAAAAGATGGGCGAGTTCATGAGCGACAGTTACAAAGCGCGTCGGCGCGGAGTGATTCCGATTAAGGCTTAGCATGTATGAATTCTTGCCGTTCGGCGAATCCGATTTCCAACTCATCCAGATGGCGCCCGCCCTCGCATCTCCGGCATCGAAGTCGCAAACGTCGATGTCAATTCTCGCAAGCATCTGAAAAAAATCGGCAAGGCGCCGTTCAGTCAAATTCCCGAGAGTCGGAAAACTGAACACGCCGGGAGGTATCGCGCGACCCTCGGTATCTTGAATATCGAAAACGAAATCAACAGGTCCCATCGTACGCAGAATCAGAAGCGGCCGCGCATATTGTTTGGGCCAACGTCCAAACTTGTTCTTCCAGTCCGCCGCGGTTGCGGCAAATGTCAATCCCGGTTTCTGAATGTGAAGGAGCATCGCATTGAACGGGGCAAACCTTCGAAACCGTATCGCGAAGTCGAAAAGATCCTGGATTGCCGTACTGCTGTCGTACAGCCGTGTCGCCCCGATTAGTTGCTCGATGAGCGCGCGTTCCTCATTACGAACCAATTCGTATCCCTTCATAATTTCGAATTCCTCGGTGGCGGCGCCCTCTTCGTCCACACTATCGCATGTCGAGAAAAACTAGAAACAGGCGTGTCAATGGCGGCTATGAAAGGCCTAATCTTGCGGCCCCTTTCGTCGATCCGCACGGAAACACGAATAAAAGCGCTCAACCGCGACAATCATGGAAGCGCCTTCGCGCGCTCCCAACCCATGTTGGTAGATTGTCGAAATCGGATTTCGCAACCGCTTGTAAAATAGAAATTAATTTTAGGCGAGTTTCCGCATACCCTTGGAATTCAAATAAGAATTGTTGATTCCCGGCTTCGGAGCCATATGTCGAAATAGAACTCTGGCAGCTGCAGACCGGGCACCTCTCGGCCGGCCCGGGAACTGCAACCGGACACAGCTATCGTCACGATAAAACCCCTTTAGATAGGATTGCATGGCGGATTGGCATTCAACGAATAACCGCCGTCGAGCGGCTAGGCCACCTCGGCGACCCGCCGTCGCACGGCGCCGGCCGCCACCGGAAGGCGCGGAACGCGCAAGTCGGCCGGAACGGCCTCGACCCGCCGGCCAATATCGGGCTGTGGCTTCATGCTCTTGAAATTCCGGCACTCGGCATCGGCAGTCCGAATGGATTCACATTCCGTCCAGCAATCCTTAACGGGAACGCAAAGCAACGGATTGTCAGGCGTCGCTGCCGCAACTCAAAGGAACGGCACCGACCATGACTAAATTCGGCGTACGAAATACGCGGCCCGGAAACTAGGGTCCGGGCCGCGACCAATTGAGCGGAGTATTCAGCATCCCGCTAACAATGCTGCTTTTTCAGTGGCTACTCCGCCAGCATGCCCGCTTCGCGAAGCCTTGCCAGCAGTTCCGGCGGTGTATACTCGGCCACCTCCTCGCTTTCATATACGCCCTGGCTCGCATCCTGCCACATTGCCATCTGGTCCGGAGTGAGGTCGATTATTTCAGCCCCGCGTTGCGTGATGGCCTCGCGGAATGACTGGTGGGCTTCCTGGTCGACTCGCATCTCGTACAGAGCGGCTTCCTGCCCCACCTCGGTCATAGTGCTGCGAATGTCTTCGGGCAAACTGTCCCAAAAATCGGTTCGCACCCACATGACCTGCGGTAGATACTGAAAATTCACCATCGTAATGTATTTCGCGATTTCGTCGAATCCGACATTGTGAATATGGGGAATCGGAATCTGAACGCCTTCGAACATCCCTTGGCTGAATCCAGTGAAAGTATCCGCCCACGGAACGGGAGTAGGATTCGCGCCCCATTCATCGTTGATCACCATATCGAGCGGCGCCAGGCTGACGCGCTGTTTGACGTTGTGAATGTCGGCGGGAACTTCGAGCCTAACATTTCTGGTTGCAATCGCTCGCGCGCCACCGTTGCTCGGCATGATGAATACTAGTTTCAAGCCGATTTCATCTTCAACTTTGGCTTGGATCTCCTTGCCCACGTCGCTGTTGATCATCTGAAGAAGCTGGCGAGGCCCTACGGTCAGGTCGCCGCTAACAATATAAGGCAAGTTAACCCAGTCGTAGTGCCGGGTGAACACGCCGATCGTCGACGTTCCCGCAGCGGCAAAGTCTATTGAACCGGCCAGCAGAGCTTCGATCGCCTTTTCCTCCTGATACAGGCTACCGCTGTGGTGAATTGTAAACTTGACGCGGCCATCTGTTCTTTTTTCGACTTCCTCAGCAAAAAAGTTGACTGCCTTGCCTGAAGATATTTGCGGGCTCGGATAGCCTGCGTAAGTGAAATTGAATTCTTGCGCCGTCGCTGCGCCGAATACTCCCGAAGCTGCTATCGCCGCAACGCTCGCAATTCCGCGCGCCATGGACAAATTAAACATGTACTTTCCTCCATAAATTTATTTGGGCCGTTGGGCCGGCGGAAACTTGAATTTTTTCTTGGCAATGTCAAGCATTCGGATTTTTCCTGATACTCAGGCATCCGACATTCGCTATCAAACGGTTAGGCAGAGCCTTGCCGGCGGATTGAGACCATTCGAAATTCGGTTGGCTTCCGGCGACTAACTCTAGCAGAGGCAATTCTCGCAACTTTTTTAACCCGGCTGCTATCCTCCCATCCCTCTCGTGCAGGCTCGTCGGAAGCGCTCGAAGCTGCCCGCACGGTCGCAAGACGAACGAAATCCATGAACTCCGCCAAGGACGAGAAGCAAATGTAAGACTCTAGCATCTCGTTGACGCGCTAGTTTATATCGATCTCGTCTTCTGGATTTTCCGAAAATGGGCGCCATCGCCCGCTTTTCGAAATGCGGCGGGCGAGGAAGTTCAAGCCGGCGCAGATTGGCCGGGGCCATTTCATTGACGGCAACGTGCCCGGCGATTCTTTAGCGAGGCTCGTTCGTTTGCCGTCTAGAGCACCGATGAATTAGACAACGAATCCGATTATCGCTTGGGATTCCTTTGTCGGGAACTCGAGGGATTTGGGGCAACCTGTCAAACGATTGTTAGCCGGGAACTAATTTGGCGCGACGCCCAGCTATCATATTGGCGATAGGCGCGAAATATACTTGGATGCAATGGTTGCGGCCGCGCGCATTGCAAATGCTGGCCTTGAATATGCCGCCGGGAACAATGGTTCCCGCTCTAGCCGCCATCCCGAACGGACCCATGGTTTTTCTCTCGAAACCAACATCTGAGATAGCGGTAGCGCAAAAATGCTAATCATTTTACTGGCACCACATGCTTTCGCTCGGTTTCCCGCTGAAATCGCTCTGGCACGCACTCCCAGTCCCTAGCTTCAACCAGAAAGGAAATTCCGGACTCGCGCACCGCCTCTTCGAATTCCGCCAATTGAACAATTGGAATCTTTTCAACACCGGCCCGCGCAGCACTAGATCGAGATCGCTGCCGTCATGGCTGCGCCCGTTCACGCGGCTGCCGTATGCCAGACTTCGACATCGCGCAAATGATACAGAAGCAGCGCTTCCAACGCTTGGCGGTGTTTCCGTTTCACATGAGTCCTGTCAGTCATCGGGCGCTGCCTCTAAAGCGCCGGCTTGCGCCTTAGCGTCTGCGACAAAGGCTAGCAGCAGCCCTAGCGTAGTTTCGGCGAATCCCTCGCCGTAGCGGAGCTGAAGGGATACCGGCGACGCCGGATGCTAAGTGGACCATTGATATTCGGTTCCATTGAATAACCCGAGCCGCTCTAAACAGGGATCGCGCACGGAGCCGGCATGGTAGTGCCGCCGAGCGTCCGGCACGGATGCCGCGTCTTTACCGGGAATCGCGCACATCGGGCCGGGCAGGCATTCGATGCGCGGAATGCCGCGGACGGAGTCTTGCCGGGCCGAAAGCATGGTCGACCAATTTCGCGGGCCAAAAAAAATTTCGATTGCCGCGCAAAATCGAGCGGTCAAAGATGATCGCTCGAGCTTGGCGCCCGTTGGGGCTTGTAGAGGCCGCAACGACGAAGTTGCGTTGAAACGAAGCATTTACGGCGCGATTTCACGCCGAAGAACTGCAAAACTTTGGTGATTCACGCACGAGTTTTACGCCGCGATTCTGGCAATCGGCATGAAGTGCTGGTATGCTTCAACATGCAATGAAATAGCCAAAATTGGCGGTGTTCGATGCTAGGCGAAGATAAACTCAAATCTAAACTCGATAAGTTGGAGGCACTGTTCAGGGGAACCGGAAGTCTCGGAGAGCGCGTCGCCGCCGAGGCCGCGATGGATCGTTTGCACGGCCGCTTGGGCGATTCCAAAAAATATTATGAGCCCGAAATCGAACTGAAAATCTCGTTGTCCGATAGTTGGTCGGTGAGACTATTCGTCGCAATCTGCCGCAAGCACGGCGTTAGGCCCTTCCGCTATGCGCGGCAACGGCGGACTACAATCATGGTGCGCGTCCGCGAGCGGGAATTCGACCGGGCTGTTTGGTCGGAGTTCGAGATTCTGCAGAGGGAGCTCTCAAGGTACTTCGAAGATGTCACCGATGACCTGATCAAGCGCGCCATGGGTTCGGACGGCGACGACAGCGCCATTGAACAGCAGAAGTTGCCGGCTAGTTGACCTCCCCATTTCGGATAGAACATTTGCCAGAATCATTTGGCCAAATGCCGTCCTGCGTCGGATTTCCGCTAAGCCGTGATTTTGTTTACCGGCCCGATCAGGGAATCGACGAATCCATTTGGTCGCGCCTAGCCTCGATTCCCAACTAAGGCAAATTGCATGACATTCTAGCCGCCCCGGCGA
>JAPPFL010000037.1 GCA_028823855.1 Albidovulum sp. | reverse complement strand
GTGCCTGACATGAAAAACAGAATCAAAACAATGACTTATGATTCAGCCTCTAAGTGACCATCGCATCTTGAATTCCCGAAGATGGTCACTATATTTCCTATATGACAAAAGCTCCAGGAAAGAATTTTCGCGAGGGAATAACGCTCGCCGAACTGATTCGGAAGTTCCCCGACGACGAAGCCGCCGCCAAGTGGGTTAAATCGTGCCGCTGGCCTGACGGCCCGGAATGCCCGCATTGCGGTTCCAAAAACATTCAGCATCCCGTCAAGCATAAGACGATGACGCATCGCTGCCGAATGTGCCGCCGCTGGTTTTCGGTTCGTACCGGCACTGTCATGGAAAGTTCGAAGCTCGGCATGCAGACGTGGGTTATCGCTACTTATCTGATGACTACCGGAGTCAAGGGAACCGCGAGCATGAAGCTGCATCGGGATCTCGGCATCACGCAGAAGTCGGCTTGGCATTTGGCTCATAGGATAAGGGAAACCTGGGACAAGGACCCGGAGACGTTTCCGGGGCCGATCGAAGTCGACGAAACCTATATCGGCGGCAAGGAGCGAAACAAGCACGCAGACAAAAAGCTGCGTTCCGGAAGAGGAGCGGTAGGCAAAACTCCCGTCGTCGGAGCGAAGGACAGGGCAAGCAACAGGATAGACGCGAAGGTAGTCAATTCAATCAAGGCACCAGTCCTGCAGGGATTTGTCAAGGAGCGAGCCCAGCCCGGAGCAACTGTCTATACGGATGAACTCGCATCGTATGCCGGGATGGGATTCGACCATCACGCCGTCAATCACAAGGTCGGCGAATTCGTGAGAGACAAGGCGCATACGAACGGCATGGAATCCTTCTGGTCGCTGCTCAAGCGCGGTTACTACGGAACCTATCACAAGATGAGTCCGAAGCACTTGCAGCGCTACGTTCGCGAATTCTCCGGTAGGCACAACGACCGCAGCTTGGATACGGAAACGCAAATGCGCCGCATCGCCAGCGGGTTTAGCGGCAAGCGTCTCCGCTATGGAACCTTGGTTGCAGACAATGGAAGAAAATCCGGCAGCGGTAACGTGAAAATTATCAATAAAGGGGTTGCAATACGGGGTTGCAACCTCCATAAATCATAAAGTTATTACTTAATTTGTCAGGAGGGCTAGATCAATGACCGGCAATCTTAACGGCAGCGTCAATTTGCTTGCCGACGCTATGCGCAAGGTGTTCACGGAAGCCGTTGAAGTGGCTGTTGAACCTTTGACGACGCAAGTCAGTGCTTTGCGCACGAACGTTGCAGATATGCGCACTGAAATTCATAGCATGGAAGAGCGTCTTAACAAAAGAATCGACACCACCAACGAAAACATGCAGGCGCAATTCGCAGAACAGGAAAAGAAAATCGGAACGTTGATCAGTGAAAGGCGACCACCTATAACTTGACACGTCGGTCCTATGCGGCTAGAAAATAAATAATCGGTCGGATAGACGTCGTCCACCCGTTGTTTTGGATTGACCGCCCGCTTAGCTAACAGCGGGCGGTTTTCGTTAGTCGAATTTACCGCAGACGTCGGAAACGTCTAATCAGTATCATTGCCCTACCAGTTCAGTCCGCAGTGCGCAAAGACAATCTTTTCGTTTTCCTTAAACCTTGCGACCCCGTTCCATATTGCTTCCTTGTTCGCGTACACCTCGGAGAAAAAACTCTCAAAGTCGAACACTGGGTAGTCGCTCTCCAATATGGTCTTGATGGCGTTCATCATGGATTTATCAGCAGCCACCAGATTATCTATCAGCTTCGCGTACTCAACGAGGACAATTCCCAAATCGTCGTCGCAGTCGGCATTCGCGGTCTCCAGGCTTTGCGACCGTACGTCTGTCGCGAGCGTCAAGCAAATTAAACACGCTGCAATTGTTCTGAACATAAAAGATCCTCCTTAAGTGCGTTGCGGCTCCGGTTGGCGCCGGGCCGTTGCAACGCCATCTAGGAATCTGGATGATGTCCCGCTTATTCGCCAGGCGTGGGTTGCGACCCCGTGCCGGGTTAGGACTGTTCTATTCAGCGGGCGACCCGGCATAGCGGGCCTAGATAGCGTTGCGACATCGATTATATGGTCGCGGCCGCAAAATGGAAAATTTTTTTGAGGCTTGACAGACGACGTTCAAGGCGTGTATGGCTAGGTTATGAAAACAACCAAGAAACCCCCGCGAAAGAGTAGGCAGTCCGCGAAGAAAATTCCGGATAGAATCCAGGACTCTCCGAGGAATGTTATGGCTTCGCTACTGCGGCGAAAGCCAACGAAGTCGACGGACTGGGATTATCTGAAACAGAAGTAGAGAATTTTTTCTGCTTGGCGCGGCTGATTTCGTCGACCGATATGGTCACTTAGGTATATAATTCCCAATCGTTGATCGATATAGCACCGGCTGGCTGGACCGATACCGGGAAAACTGGGACATCCTGGGACTGCCTCTGGCGGACAGTTTCTAGAATTAGTCACGTTCGACGTAGGTTGGAAGTGCTTGATTGGCTTCATCCTTACGGCTTGGACTCCCGGCAACTTTGCCGGTTGCTGCCCCGCGTTCCAGAAGGCATGGAGTGCCCGCTATTTGACAGGTCGAGCTGAGCTGAATTTGTGAAATACCGTGAGACGGTTTTGCCTACAACGACAGTTGCCGGCCGTGCGCAAGGGTCGCCACGATTTATTAAGAGTGTATTTTGAGCGGTCGGATGAAATGTAGCTGAAGCTGCGATCGCCATTCCGACAGCCCTGATGGAATCTCATCGGTTGAGATTTGAGCAGCGCAACAACCGCCTGGCGGATGGAATAGCAGCCGGGACCGTCCTCCAATCTAGGCAAATCGAATCGAAGACCGTGCCGATAGCATTCGCAGAATGATTCCGGTTTCGCCGCAACCTGATTTCAATATGAAAAAGAATTCCCGGTTAGTCGCAGCATATCGTAGATTCTGATAGGAATTCGGCAAAATGTTGAAGTTGACATAGGAACAAAAATAGAACATTAATTGTCGGCAGAGTTTTCGACTGTCGGCCTGGCTTTCATGAGCAATTGCACTTCAGTATTTTCAAGAATAATCGCGCTGAAGTTGACAAAGAATCAGCGCGCTAGCGAGCGGACCCGGCCATGACCAAGAGCATTCACGAGATTCGCGATCCCATCCACGTATTCATTCGCCTGAACAGCCAGGAGCGACGGGTCGTCAACTCGCGGCCATTTCAAAGGCTCCGCCACATTCATCAGCTGGCGCTCACCTATCTGGTCTACCCAAGCGCCACGCATAGGCGTTTCGAACACTCGCTGGGCGTGATGGAACTTGCCGGCCGCGTATTCGATGTCATCACCAGCCAGCACAATGTCTCCAACGACATCAGGAGTCTCATAGAACCTATCCAAGGCGAATTACCCTATTGGCGGACGGTTCTGAGAATGGCCGCCCTGTGCCACGACCTCGGGCACCTTCCGTTTTCACACGCCGCTGAAAAGGAACTGCTTCGGGAAGGCTGGAACCACGAAAGAATAACCCGGAGCATTATTGAAAGCGACGAAATGGCAGCGATCTGGTCCCAAATGATACCGCCTCTCGCTACGACGCACATTGTCAAGCTCGCTCTCGGCAAAAAGGAGGCCAAGGATCTCGAATTTTCGAATTGGGAGGCAATCCTCTCGGAAATCATCACCGGCGATGCTTTTGGCGTCGACCGCATCGACTATCTCCTGCGAGATTCCCACCACGCCGGCGTGAGCTACGGCAAGTTCGACCATTACCGGCTGATCGATACGCTCAGGATCCTCCCTTCGTCCAGACCGAGTGACGAGACGGGCTCAAGCGAACCGGCGCTTGGCGTCCAGGAAGGCGGATTGCATTCGGCGGAAGCCATGTTGCTCGCCCGCTATTTCATGTTTTCGCAGGTGTACTTTCATCGGGTGCGCAGGATCTACGACATCCATTTGAAGGACTTTCTCAAAGAGCGGCTCGATGGCGGTTCGTTCTCGACGCAAATCGAAGACCATCTCCGTCTAACCGACAATGAGGTCACGGCGGCGCTTCTCGAAGCGGCTAGGCGAGCAGATGAGCCCGGACACCTCCATGCCGACCGGATTGTCAACCGACGCCACTTCAGGCTGCTGTATGAGCGCAATCCGGACGACGTAAAGAAAAATCCCAATGCTGGAAAATCAGTGTTCGACGCGCTTTGCGCCAATTTCGGCGAGGAACATTTCAGGCACGACCGGTTCTCCCAGACCGGCGGCGCGCCCGACTTTCCGGTTGAGCTTCGAAATGGCGAAATCGTGTCGTCATTCGTCAAGTCGGAAACCCTCAACAGGATACCGGTCGTCTCCATCGACAACCTTTTTGCCGAAAGATCGATCTACGAAGAGGCGCAGAGGTGGTTCGAAGATAATCGCAATGACATTGTACGCCCCCCGGAAAAGGAGAATTGAAATGGATCGCATCAAGAGGGTCGCAGTGATTTCGAACCTCGCCGACAGACTCCGAAAAGAAGGAAGCTGGTGCGGCGAAACGCACGTCCAGAAGGCGGGATATTTCCTCCAGGCACTTCTTGACGTTCCTTTGGGTTTCGATTTCGTGATGTACAAGCACGGCCCGTTTTCGTTCGATCTAAGGGATGAACTGACCTCGCTGCGCGCGGACGGTCTTTTGGAACTCCAGGCCCGAACTCCCTACGGGCCGAGCTATGTCACAACGGAATTGGGCAAAGAGATCCAGGGAATGTTTCCCAGAACCCTTGCCGAATACGAGAACAAGCTGGAATTCGTGGCGGACAGGCTTGGCAGACTAACGGTCCTAGAGCTAGAAAAACTGGCGACGGCCCTGTTTGTCACTCTGGATCGGGAAAGACATGACGGCACGGAAGAAGGACGAGCCGGAGAATTGCATCGGCTGAAAAAGCATATTTCGGAATTAGGCGCGCTAGAAGCTGTTCGAAGGCTTGATCGAATGGTTGAGGAACTGCCCGCCTAAATTCGTTAAGCGTTTCGGCCTGTCCCGCGCCGAACCTCCATATGTGGATGGAAGTTCCGAATTGCCGTTGAAGCACTGCCGCTAAACTGTATTTCGTTACAGGCTAATTTCCGGGCGCGTGATAATTGTCGCAAGGGAATGCTCGGCGCGGCGCCCCATGGTCATGTTCACCCGGCGAATTCACATGCCGGTTCCGGGAAGGTCGGGCGATCAAAGCGATAGGCTTGAAGTTTCGGAACCGCCGAAAGCCGGGCCGCCCTACCGGATCGGCTTCGCCTCCATGCGCCCGCCTCCGGGCGCGATCCAGACGATCCGCTCGCCCTCGATGCGGGGCCGGACGAGCGCGACGCCTTCGACGCGGACCGCTCCGGAGCGGTCGAGCAGGGCGAAGGGGCACCAGTCCCCGGCGCAGTTGAAGGGATCCTCGGCGAAGACAAGCCGCCACGCGCCCCATTCCCGGACGCCGGCGCGGGCGACGGCGATCCATTCGGGGCGGGACACGGCCGCGCGCTCGGCGGCGCCGGCTCCGCGCCGCTCTTCCGGACCGGCCGCTCCGGCCGCCGCCAAGGCAAGAGCTAAAATCGCCGGAACGGCGTAGCGGAGCGCGGATCTCACGGC
>JAPPFL010000061.1 GCA_028823855.1 Albidovulum sp. | reverse complement strand
CCACGAAGATCGGCATGGTCGGTTGCGGGTTCTACGCGCAAAACCACCTGAACGCCTAGACGGACCCGCGGTTCCTACGACCCGGCACGATTGTAATCGCGGGTCCCGTAACGTAATGAAGCTTCCTCTTGCGCCCAAAAACGAATGTTAAGCGATCCTCGCCGCACCTGTATAAAGCCGCCCGGCCAACATCATGGCACCTCAATGTCAGTGAAAAGCAATCAGAATTTATGGATGGTAGCGCAAGAATTTTGATTTCTCGTCAAGCAGTTCAAATCCATCGGGGCGCCCGCTCTGGAAACCTAAGCGTTTTTGCAAAATGACGGGCATTTTCGTCTTGCGCAATCTGGGTCTCAATGCGCAAATCCATTCTTGAATTTTTGCCAACGCAGTTTCTATCGACCGCGCCTAGACCAATCGCAGCTTCTTCGCCAAATGCCACAACGCGGATCTGGTCGCAGATCCGGTGAGCATAGGGGCTGCTATCGGGATTCATGAGATTGTATTGTCGCGCGACAATTGAACCAAACTACAGGCAAAAAGAATATCTTAGGTCTAACGCCGACTGATTTAACTCCGAATTTTGGTTGCAGCCTCTATAAATGTCTGAAATGCTTCTAGATACACACGGAGATGTCGAACGTGAATGCGAGAGTCGATATCGGACGATCCTAGGTTCATTTGGCTAGCCCGATTTTCAGCAAACGGCAATTGACCGACAGATTTTTACCGTTAAGCCTTGGCGGACAACCCTATGCGCACTACAATCGATCCGAGTCCTTAGAAAAAGAGCCGCTATTTTATCCGGTCGGAGCCGCCAATTCGGTTATTTGCCAGACTGGTCGGCGACAAATCATAAACTGAAACTGCTGCGCTAATTTTTTGCCAAATCCCATTCCGCCCGCTCCAGCGTCCAGGATAGATTTTCGAACAGCCAGTGCCTACGGCGTAGGCCATTCAGCACGTGCCTGTTCGCAAGTTCCGAGATTCCGACTGCATGCCAAAACGCAAAGCGCGGCAAATCCAAATGAGAGTCCATAAACTGACTGATGTCGCTTTGGTGCGCAAGATGCTAGTTCCCAACCATGCCTAGCCACTCGGATTCTCGAATTACTTGAACGCCAAGAGCTCTCGCCTTTTTTTCTTTCGACCCCGAACCAGGCCCGGCGACAACGATGTCGGTTTTCGACGAAACCGAACTTGACACCTTGGCGCCGGCTTCTTCCGCTCTCGCCTTTGCCTCCGGGCGAGTCATTTCTTCCATCGTCCCCGTAAATACTATTGTCTTGCCGGCGATGGGACTCTTGCTCGCTATTTCGGGCATGGGATCAATTTCTAGAACCGCAGCAATATTGCCGATAATTTCGCGCTCTCTCTCGTTCGCAAATGTCATCGCCAGAGATTCCGCAATCGTATTGCCGATGCCTTCGATTGAAATAAGTTCATCCCATGCCGAGCCCTCCTGTTCCACGGCGGAATCCATCGCCGTTACGAAGTTGCTCCATTCGCCGTAGTGACGCGACAGTCGAACGGCTACCGTTTCTCCCACGTGGCGTATCCCAAGAGCAAAAACCAGCCTGTTCATCGTTATTCGCTTGCGGTCACGTATAGCCTGGAACAGGTTTGAAGCGGATTTTTCGCCCCACCCTTCCCTGTCTTCCAAAGTTTCGTCGCCGCTCAAATGTTTCTCTTCGAGATTGAATATGTCCGCCGGCTCTCTGATCCAGCCATCTTCGAAAAATTGTTCAACCTGCTTGTCGCCAAGTCCCTCGATATCGAACGCGTTTCTTGACACGAAGTGCTTCAACCGCTCGAAAACTTGAGCGCGGCAGCCTAGACCTGCCGTGCAGCGGCGAACCGCATCTCCTTCCGGCCTGATGGCTTTCGACTGGCAGACCGGACAAGTCTTCGGAAAATTGAATCGCTTGGCACCATCGGGTCGGCGGTTCGAGTCTACTGCGGAAATTTTCGGTATTACGTCGCCGCCCCGATAAAGTTCTACCCAGTCGCCGACTCTGATGTCGACGCCACCTCGAATCGGATTTCCGTTGGCGTCCAGACCCGCGACATAGTCTTCGTTGTGCAAAGTCGCATTGGAGACGACAACGCCGCCTACGTTTACAGGCTTCAGTCGAGCCACGGGCGACAATGCGCCTGTGCGACCCACCTGAATCTCTATCGCTTCCAACTGAGTCCAAGCAGTTTCGGCAGAAAACTTATGGGATATCGCCCAGCGCGGCGAATGAGTTCGCACTCCTAGACGCTCTTGGAGCACCAAATCGTTGATTTTATAGACCATTCCGTCGATATCGTAAGCTAAAGACGAACGCATGCTTTCGACATCGCGGTAGTGTTCCAAGAGCTCGTTCAGATCTCCGCATACTTTCGTGTTCGGATTAATTTTGAAGCCAAAGTCGTCCAGTCTTTGCATTGCAACGTCAACGGTCGCTCCCAGTCTCTCGGATACTTCGCCCCACCCATGAGGGAAAAAACCAAGTTTGCGCGAACGGGTAATCGAAACATCCAGCTGGCGCAGCGAACCGGCGGCTGCGTTGCGGGGATTGGCGAATACCTTGCTTCCTGCCTCTTTCTGCGATTCATTCAACTCTAAAAAGTCATTTCGGCTCATATAGACTTCGCCTCTAATTTCCATGACTTCCGGCGCTGATTCGATAACCTTTGGAATGTCGCGTATAGTTTTAGCGTTGGCAGTTACGTCTTCTCCGACCGAACCGTCGCCGCGAGTGGCAGCCGAGGCAAGACTGCCATTTTCGTATCGCAAGGCAAGCGAAAGCCCATCGATTTTGGGCTCCGACATGTATTCAAGCGCTTTCTCGGTTCCATATCCCAGGAATCGCCGAATCCCCGCATCGAATTTTTCAACGTCGTTTTGCTCAAATGCGTTCTCAAGCGAAAGCAATTTGACCGCGTGCGCAATTTTAGCGAAACCTTCTTTCGGAGGCGAACCTATACTTGAAGTGGGGCTGTCGTCGGGCCGAAGTTGCGGAAATCTCTTTTCGATCGCCGCGGCTCGCTTCTTGATTCTATCGTACTCGCCATCTTCGAGAATTTTCGGATCGTCGTCAGCATGGTATTCGCGGTTTGCCTCTTCGATCAGGGGCAAAAGCTGTTTGAGCTCGGTTTTCGCTTCCTGTTCCGTTAAAGAATCGACTTCCGATTCGCGCATTGTTCCAACTCCTCGAATATTTTGAATGACCTAGAGGCGGGCGCAATTTTTCGCAATGCCGCGCAAAATGATATTTGAGGCGGCACCAAGAAATTGCAATTCGCAATGGTCCTCGAGTTTCGAATTTTAGTAGCGGCGATTCTATTCTGTCTGTTGAATGGACTTCGCGTGCATGTGTCAAAATGAACGTCGGCAAGTTCGCACTCGGAAATTCACGACCGAGCCAATCGCACTAACATCGGGGTAGCTCCTTGATTTTCTGGAAAAGAATTGTGCGCGGAACTCGTGGCAAACGCAAAAATCAATTGCCTCGTACTCTTGCGAACGCCTTGATCGCCGCTTTAATAGTATCGGCAACGACTCCACCGGTCCCGACTTCGCCAACTTTGCGATTGGAAGCAAAAGAGACGTTATTGGGACGGAGGCAATGATGACTATCAAATCTGAACCCTCCTCCAATTCCCTCGGATTTCAAAAGGCTCCCTCCGATACTCGCGTTGTCGTGGCAATGTCGGGCGGAGTAGACAGTTCCGCCGTTGCCGCTCTGCTCGCGAGCGAAGGCTACGACGTAGTTGGAATCACACTGCAGCTTTACGACCATGGAGCCGCCCTGGCGAAAAAGGGCGCGTGCTGCGCCGGCACGGACATTCACGATGCACGACGCGTGGCGGAGAAGCTGAAAATCCCGCACTATGTACTCGACTTCGAAAATACATTTCGCGAAAATGTCATCGACGAGTTCGCGGACAGCTACCTAGCTGGCGCCACTCCGGTGCCGTGCATTCGATGCAATGAGCGCGTGAAGTTCAGCGAATTGCTGGAAACCGCCAGAGACTTGGACGCCGACTGTCTGGCGACCGGCCACTATGTCAGGCGGATTGAGGGAGAAAGCCGAGTCGAACTGCATAGATCGACCGACATTTCGCGAGATCAGTCTTATTTTCTGTTTGCTACGACCGACGACCAGCTGAATTACTTGCGCTTTCCGCTAGGATGGCTGGAGACGAAGAGCGAAACGCGCAACGTCGCGCGAAAGTTCGGCCTTTCGGTTGCAGCAAAGCCCGATAGCCAGGACATTTGCTTTGTCCCGAACGGCAACTACGCGAGCGTCATTGAAAAGCTTAGGCCCGGAGCGTCCGAGCCCGGCGAAATTGTCGACGTCGAAGGAAAAATTCTGGGAACTCACCGAGGAGTGATTCACTACACTGTCGGACAGCGGCGGGGTCTCGGAATTGGAGGATTGGGCGAGCCTCTCTACGTTCTTCGGCTTGATACCGAAACGCGAAGAGTAATCGTAGGCCCCAAGAGAGCGCTTCAGTCGCGCACGATCATTCTAGGCGATGTAAATTGGCTTGGAGACAAACCCTTCGAAAACGAACCCTCGCGCCGGATATCCGTAAAGGTGCGTTCCACGCGTCCGCCTAAAGAGGCGATAATATCGCCATTGCCGGATCGATGCGCGGAAGTTAGCCTCCTCGAACCTGAAGAAGGAGTCTCTCCCGGCCAGGCCTGCGTTTTCTATGACTCGGCAGGGAGCAGAGTATACGGCGGCGGCTGGATTCGCGCGGCGCAATAACTCAATGGGATTAAGCGAAATTCTCAGTTCTCTCCCTTCCGTATAGATTGGATTGGATTATGCTCGAAAAACTGCTTGCTGAAGTCGATAGCGATCTTCCCAATTCGATCGAAAGGCTTTTCCAGATTCTGCGAATTCCTTCGATTTCGACTGACCCCGCCTACAGAGGCAGTTGCGAAGAAGCAGCGGAATGGATGACGACGCAGCTTGCGGAATTGGGCTTCAAGTCTTCAAAACATGCAACGCCAGGGCACCCAATCGTCGTCGGTCGCGATTCGGGAGTAGCTTCCCGGTTTCTCTTCTATGGCCACTACGATGTTCAGCCAGTTGATCCCCTCGACCTCTGGGACCGCGACCCGTTCCAGCCAGTGGTGGAAGAGGCGCCCGGAGGAAAAGCGATACGCGGTCGCGGCTCCAGCGACGACAAGGGCCAGGTTATGACCTTCGTGGAGGCTTGCCGGGCATGGAGAAAAGTATTCGGACGGCTTCCTCGCAAGGTCTCGCTGGTTGTGGAAGGCGAGGAAGAATGCGGCTCTGCAAATGTCGCGCCTTTCCTAAGGGAACATGCCACCGAGTTGGCCGCGGAACTTGGTTTGATTTGCGATACGGGCCTTTTCGCTGACCGAACGCCCGCGATCGTCACCATGCTGCGCGGCAGCTTGAATGAAGAAGTCGTAATTTTAGGCGCCGACAGGGATCTCCATTCCGGAATTTATGGAGGATTGGCCATCAATCCGATAAGAGTGCTGGCAAAAATTATCGCCGACCTGCATGACGATACTGGCCGCATTGCTTTGGAGGGATTCTACGACGGCGTTACCGATCTGCCGCAGGTTCTGGCAGAGCAATGGACATCGCTTTGTTTCGACCACGACGAATTCCTCGGCGCCGTCGGCCTTAATACGCCTTCCGGAGAAGCAGGGCGAGAGCCGCTCGAAGCGATTTGGTCGCGTCCGACATGCGATGCGACCGGTATAAGTGGCGGATATCTAGGCGACGGATTCAAGACTGTGCTGCCAGCAAAGGCATCAGCGAAAGTAAGTTTCCGCCTAGTAGGGCAGCAAAACCCCGAAAAGATTCGCGAAAGTTTTCGAGCGCATGTCCGCAATGCGCTTCCAGCCGACTGCGAAGCGGACTTCATCTCTCACGGCGCTCACTCGGCAATCGAAATGGCGACCGATCACGAGGCATTCGGAATTGCGAGGAACGCGCTGACCGAGGAATGGGATGATCCCGCAGTTTTTGTTGGTTGCGGCGGTTCGATTCCGATCACGACGATGTTTAAGGAGATTCTGGGCATGGATTCCATGCTGATCGGATTCGCTAAAGATAGCGACCAGATACATTCGCCGAACGAGAAATACGATTTGGACAGCTTCCGAAAAGGCATACGCAGCTGGGCGCGAATTCTTTACGCTCTCGATTCGTGATTTCAGGCCGCGCCGCACCCATCGTTCCTTTCGAAGCCGATTTCCCGGTTGCGTCCCGATCTATCTCCCTTCAAATTCCGGCTTTCTTTTCTCGACAAACGCCAGGACGCCTTCCTGGAAGTCTCTCGTCTTGCCAGCTTCTCCCTGCAGCTTGGCTTCAAGCCTTAGCTGGGATTCGAAATCATTTGAAAAACTGGCTCTGAGCGCCAATTTTATCCGCTTGTAGGCTTCCGTAGGTCCCCTTGCCAATTGCAATGCGCGGCCTTGCCAATGTTCCTCGAATTCCGCGTCGGGGACCGACTCCCAGATCATTCCCCATTCCGCAGCTTGCCTCGCGGCGATTTTTTCAGCGAACAGAGACGCGCCCATGGATCTCGCCAATCCGACTTTGCGAGGCAGCAACCAAGTTCCGCCTGCGTCCGGAATTAAGCCGATTCGAGAAAACGCCTGCACAAAGTACGCGCTTTCCGCCGCGACTACTACGTCGGCTGCCAAAGCGAGATTGGCTCCTGCTCCGGCGGCCGCTCCGTTAACCGCGCAGACGGTAGGAATTGGGCAGTCTTTTATAGCGTCGAGCATGGGAAAATACTCTTCGCGAAGCGTACGTTCGAGATTCACGTTGGAGGCGTCCACGCGGTCGCCTAAATCTTGGCCGGAACAGAAAGCCTTCCCCGAGCCGACAATTGCAAGTACGCGACCCGATTCGGGCGCCTCGGTCGCAACATAGGCGATTTCGCGTCTCATTTGGGAATTTAGAGCATTCATTACTTCCGGGCGATTCAATGTTATGACAACCACGCCGTCGTGCTGTTCAACTCTCAATGTTTCGAATTCCATACCCGTTCTCTCAAATTGCGGCGTTCCCGGCAAAATTCTGCACTCGAGTGCAGGCTCAATCGCCAAGGATTTTCTCTAATCTGTCTCTTTCATCTTTTTGTAGATAATCCTCTTTTCGGGAAGATGCGCGCCTGCGTCGGACATATAGCGCGCAAACAACTCCGCCGACCGCGAACATGATCGGGCCCGAGGCATAAAGAAAGACGTTCGCGCCCTTGAAACTTGGTTTCAGCAAAACGAATTCGCCGTAGCGGTCGACAACGAACGCATAGACTTCTTCGTCGGATTTGCCGGCTAGTAACTGTTCCCTTACGATTTTGCGAAGGTCCGACGCGAGTTCGGCACTTGAATCGTCGATTGATTCGTTGCGGCAAATCAAACAACGCAGGTTTTCCGAAATTGCTCTCGCTCGGGATTCGAGGCCAGGATCACCAAGAAGCTCGTCAGGTTCTACAGCGGATACCTTTACGGCAGCGAACAAATACGCTGCGACGGCGAACCACTTCATCGATTCAACCCGGGAGAGCCCGCGCAGCGCGCCTCGCTGCGATTCCGATGCGATAGCGCCGATCCAAGAGGCTGGCCAAGGCGCCGGCTGCCATCACGATTGCACCAATCCAAATCCAATTCGCAAAAGGCTTGACGTACGTCCTAATTGAATAACCGCCGTCCAGCTGTCTTTCGCCTATGACCAAGTACAGATCACGTGTCAGGCCCATGTCGATCGCGGCTTCGGTCGTCTGCATGCCGGCGACCGGATAAAAGCGCTTCTCCGGCTTAAGCTTTGCAATCTGGACGTTGTCGCTGTACACTGCGAAGTCCCCAGTCAGCGACAGGTAATTCGGACCGCGAATTTCGCTCACGTCGTCGAACGCGAAGGTATACCCGCCCAATTCAAAACTATCGCCCGGTGTCGCTGACCGGATATCCTCCAATTGCCAAGCGGTGACGGCGGTGATACCCAAAATCGTTAGCCCCAGTCCTGAATGTGCAAGGAATTTCCCCCATATTGAACCTGGAAGCCCCGCCAATCTAGACGTTGATCGTCCAAATCTGAATCGCCCGCCCGTAGCTCTAGCGATCAAATCTGCGGCCGACCCAAGGATAAGCCAGGACGCGAGTAAAAAACCGATGGGCGCCAGCATGCCGGAGCCGGTCTGCAACGACCATGCAAATGCTCCGACGGCCGCCGAAAGCGCCAAAACGCCGATCTGCGCATTCGCTGCCGCCGCGATCGATCCTCGCTTCCAGGGGATGATAGCCCCGATAGGTAGAATCGCCGCCAAAACCACCATAAATGGCGTAAACGCAATTTCAAAAAATGGCGGTCCGACCGAAAGCTTGCGATCAAAAAACAACTCGGCAACCAGGGGCCAAAAAGTACCAACGAAAACGACGAGCGCAGCCACGACCAAGAGTAAATTGTTCAGAATCAAGGCGGATTCCCTACTAGCGATCCCGAATACACCCTTTGCCAGCAAAGTCGCCGAGCGTACCGAGTAGAGTAGCAACGCGCCGCCCGAAAAGAAACCTAGAATTGCCAAAATGAACACACCGCGCGTTGGGTCGCTCGCAAATGCGTGGACGGAAGTAAGAATGCCCGACCTGACTACGAATGTTCCGGCAAGAGAAAAGGAAAATGCGAGAATGGCCAGCAAAACTGTCCAACTCTTCAGACTTTCACGCTTCTCGACTACCGTAGCAGAGTGCAGTAGCGCCGTGGCGATTAGCCAAGGAATAAAGGAAACGTTTTCGACCGGATCCCAAAACCACCATCCACCCCAACCGAGTTCGTAATATGCCCACCACGAACCAAGCGCGATTCCGAGCGTAAGAAACATCCATGATGCCAGCGTCCAAGGTCGTACCCATCTCGCCCAAGCGGCATCGACTTTGCCCTCGATCAGTGCCGCGACCGCGAAACTGAATGACATGGAAAGCCCCACGTAGCCTAGATAAAGAAACGGCGGGTGGAAAGCCAAGCCAGGGTCCTGAAGCAATGGATTCAGGTCACTGCCGTGAAAAGGCGGTATTGAAAGTCTTGCAAATGGATTCGAGGAAAAGAGGATGAAAGCGAAAAACGCGCACGCGATTAGCGACTGCACCGCCAAGACTCTAGCTCGCAGTCCCAGAGGCAGATCACTGCCGAAAAGCGCCGCAGCGGCTCCGAATGCGGTAAGTATCAGCACCCACAGCAGCATTGAGCCTTCGTGGTTGCCCCAAACGCCCGTGAATTTGTAAATCATCGGCTTAGCGGCGTGAGAATTTGCTGCGACAAGCGAATTGGAAAAATCGGAAGTTACAAACGCCGATGTCAATGCCGCAAAGGCTAATGCAGTCAGTAGGAATTGAATAACTGCGCAAGGAACGGCAACGCGAGACCAGGCAATCCATCCTCTTTGCGCTCCGACCAATGGTACGACGGCCTGCAGCGCGGAAACAAGAAAAGCCGCGACCAAAGCAAAGTGTCCGAGTTCATTCACCATGCGGAAGCTCCGTATTTGACAGCATGCCGGAACCCTTCACAAGCGACCGCCGAGCGTCATCATGCGCCGAACCGAAATGTTACTCTTGCGCCTTGGGCTTGAACAATCCGCGTTCCTTAAGAGCGTCCGCTACTTCCTTGGGCATATAGGTTTCATCATGCTTGGCAAGAATCTCGGTAGCATTGAATAATTTGCCAGAAAAGCGTCCTAGCGCAATTACTCCTTGTCCCTCGGCAAATAAATCAGGCAGAATGCCCTTGAATCGGATATCAACCGAAGCTTCTCCGTCGGTAACTGCGAATATGACCGTGCTATCGGCTTTTCGCTCTAGCGACCCCTCTACCACGAGTCCGCCCACTCGGAACAGCTCTTCGGGACTCGGAGCATCTTCGTATACTTCCGCAGGACTTCGGAAGTATGCAATGCCGTCGCGAAAGGCGAAGCCGAATAGTGCCGTTGCCGCCGCAAGGCAGAGGCCTGACGCAGCGATAAGCGCAAGCCGCTGTTTCTTGCGCAAACCCGCCATTCGCTTAAGGAAACAAAGGAGCCGATTCGAGGCCGGTCGTTTCCGGCAAGCCGAGCATGAGGTTTGCGTTTTGAATCGCTTGGCCGGAAGACCCCTTCGCCAGGTTGTCGAGGGTTGAAAAAACGATGGTTTTCCCTTCCCTCCTGTCAGGAACAACTCCGATATGCGCGTAGTTCGATCCTCTAACATGCCGCGTTGAAGGATGCTCGCCTTTTGGCAGCACGACTACAAAGGGTTCATGTGCATACCGACTCTGCATAACCTCGTAGATTAACCCGGCTTCTCCCCTCAAATACACGGTCGCCAGAATTCCGCGATTTTGCGGTAGAAGGTGCGGTACAAAAGTAACGCGGATCTGCATGCCGAAGGCGCGAGACAGTTCCTGGTCGAATTCCGCTAGATGGCGATGGACCGCGACGCTGTACGCATGGAATCCTTCCGACACTTCCGAATGCAGCGTACCTTCCTTTGGACTTCGTCCCGCTCCCGATACTCCGGTTTTCAGGTCGATAATTATTTCCTCGGGATCGACAGCGTTCGATTCCGCGAGCGGCAACAAGGCATATAAACCGGTTGCGGAATTGCACCCGGTGCAGGCCACGAGCCGAGCACCTCTAATTTCGTCGCGGTAAAATTCGGTTAGCCCGTATACGGCCTGCTCCTGAAGTTCCGGCGCCGCGTGCGGCTTGCCGTACCACCGCTCGTATTCCGCTGGGTCGCGCAATCGAAAATCGGCGGAAAGATCAACGACCTTAACCGATTCCGGAAAGGATTTGACCACGGTCTGGCTGGTCGCGTGGGGCAGCGCGCAAAAGACTAGGTCGATACCTGCAAGGTCGAGAGCCTCTAGATCGATCAGCCTCGGCAATTCCAAATGTCGAAATCCCGGAAAAACTTCGCGCATCTCAAGGCCGGCATTTCGGTCCGCCACAAGCGATGCTATTTCTAGACCAGGGTGCGAAGTCGCCAGCCTGACAAGTTCAGCTCCGGTGTATCCGCTAGCCCCGATAATGGCGATACGTTTTTTGTCCATTTCTCATTTTCGCTTTGGAACCGCCGCTCCGCCGGACGTAGCGTCGCGCTGCGTCAAACAGATTCGAATTCCACTTTTCGGCGCAAAATACGCACGGCCTTTAAGGACACGGATCTGGCGTCGCCCGTCGTAAAAAAACCGCTTGCGCTCGATGTCCCCAGCATGTCCGGGTGACGGTTCAAATAGTCCGCCAAGCTATCCGCTACCAGATTCGCTTGGCTTATGCATTTCACATTCGGTCCAAGCGCGTCCTGGAAGGCGGCTTGGAACAACGGGTAATGCGTGCAGGCAAGCACCGCCGCTTCGGGACAAGGCATCCTGCGAAGCAAGGCTTCCACATGGCTGTGAACGAGGGCCTCGGCCAAAATATAGTCGTCGTCCTCAATCGCATCGACCAAGCCGCCGCACGGCTGCGCCTCAACGTCGACGCCAATGGCTCTAGATGCCAGTTCCCGCTGGAAAGCTCGCGAGGCTACGGTCGCCGGCGTCGCAAAAAGAGCAACATTCTTAATCTTGACCTCTTTCGGCGGAGAATGATCGCCCCACCGCCTTTCCGTGAGCACTTCGATCATAGGCACAAATACGCCCAGTACCCGCTTATCCGGCGGCAGCCAGGATTCCTGGATTCGCTTGAGCGCTACGGCCGACGCAGTATTGCAAGCCAGTATAACGAGGCAGCAGCCGACATCCCAAAGCCGCTCAACTCCACTGCATGTCAATCGGAATATATCGTCGGCGTCCCGAACGCCGTAAGGCGCGTTTTCATTGTCGCCTAGATAGGCGATCGGCACATGAGGAATGCGCTGGGCAACGCTCTCGTAAATCGTAAGGCCGCCTAGTCCGGAATCGAACAAGCCAATCGTCATGCTCCGTGAACCGCGCTTTCATTTTAGGGCCGAACATCGACGCCTTCCGCCGTCGTCCTAGCGTTTGGAGAACTGGAAGCTACGGCGAGCTTTGCGCTTGCCGTATTTTTTTCGCTCCACGACCCTCGCGTCCCTCGTCAAAAACCCCGCCGCCTTGAGCGCCGGGCGATAGGAAGGTTCGAAGAGTTGCAACGCCTTTGAAATCCCGTGCTTGACGGCGCCTGCCTGGCCGGAAAGACCGCCTCCCTTTACCGTCGCCATTACGTCGAACTGGTTCTCGACATTGGCGATTTGAAACGGCTGCCTCAATATCATTTGGAGCACCGGCCGAGCGAAATATTCCGGCATTGCCTTGCCGTTTATGGTGATCAAACCGCTACCGGGCTTTATCCACACGCGAGCCACGGCGTCCTTGCGCTTTCCCGTTGCATAGGAGCGGTTTAGAGCGTCGCGCTTGGGCAAGACAGCTTGCCGCTGTTCCGCCTCGGCAGGCGCCTCTTCGTCGGTCGACAACTTTTCCTTCAGGTCGTCCAGCGATTTAATTGATTCTTCCATGGTCAACCGCTCCGCGTGTTCTTTTTGTTCCATACCGAAACATTCAGCAGTTCCGGCTTTTGTGGTGCGTGGGGATGCTCAGGGCCGTTGTAGACGCGCAAATGCGTTAATTGCTTGCGCGACAAAGGGCCGCCGGGTAGCATTCTTTGAACGGCCTTCATAAGCAAGCGCTCTGGATGCCTGCCCTCCAATATCTGCTTCGCCGTCCTTGACTTGATTCCGCCTGGATAGCCGGTGTGCCAGTAGTATTTTTTGTTTTCGCGTTTCCTGCCGGTCAACTGGACCTTGCCCGCATTGACGACGACAACGTAGTCGCCCATGTCCATATGGGGCGTGAAGCCGGGCTTGTGCTTGCCGCGCAGCCTAGTGGCGACAATCGCTGCGAGACGTCCAAGCACGACGCCTTCGGCATCGATCAGAATCCATTTCTTGTCGATGTCCGCAGCCTTTGCGGAATACGTGTTCATTGTTCCGTTCCGAGGTAGCTGTACAAATAGTCGCTGCGCGCAATGAACCGCGCGACTTGGGCTTCATAGCGATTTTCGCCACTTAGTCAACACATGATTCGAAAATGGTCTTTTAATTACAGGAAGATAGGTTAGCGGTAATATAATACCGCACAATTCGGCGTGGAACATTCAGCCTCCAGCCTGATTTGGAAAACAAGCGCAATCCTTATGGCGGGAGAGCGTAGCTCAGGCTCGCTCTTGCCACCGGGTCGCCTTGCCAGTCGGAATAAATCATCGCGTCCGCGACAGCGATGCGACGGCCAAGCTTGAGCAAGCGGGTTTCCGCCAGCAGCGATTCGCTCGAGGGCCGACGCATGAAATCAATCGAACAGTTCGTTGTTACAGCCGACGCAATCGGTCCCGAGACGGCGAGGACGGTAAGGTAAACCGAAACATCCGCCAGAAAAAACATCGCCGGGCCGGAGACCGTGCCTCCGGGCCTGGTATGCTCCCATCCGACGGCCATGCTTGTCCTCAGTCGCCCGGCATCTACGGATACGATTTGCAGGACGTTCGCGCTTTGAGGAAATTCGCGTCTCAAAAAGACTTCCAATTCGGATTTTGTCATCAGCAATTTCATGATAAGCAATTAGTTGTCGAGTGTCGGCAAGCAGTTATAATTAGCTATATTCGAAGTATGGGAATAGGCCAGGATAAGCCATGCAGCAAGAAATCCTGAAAAGGTACGACCGAGATGGCGTTTCAACTCTGACGCTGAATTCTCCGACCAATCTAAACGCGCTTTCCGAAGCCATGATCGACGCGCTTGCATCGACGCTGTCCGAAATCGCTGAAGACAAGAGTGTCCGAGTTCTTGTTCTGCAAGGCGCCGGGAAAGCCTTCTGCGCCGGCCACGACCTCAAGGAAATGACGCAAGGGCGGCAGGCGCCTGACGGAGGAAAAGCCTATTTCAAGATGATATTCGACAAGTGCGCGGCAATGATGACGGCCATCGCACGACTTCCGCAACCCGTAATCGCGAAGGTGCACGGAGTCGCCGTCGCGGCCGGTTGCCAGCTTGTCGCCACCTGCGACATGGCCATTAGCTCCGAAGACGCACGCTTCGGAGTCAACGGCGTAAACATCGGCTTGTTCTGCTCCACGCCGATGGTCGCGCTTTCGCGCAATATACCTCGAAAAGTTGCGTTCGAATTATTGACTACGGGGGATCTTATTCCGGCTGACCGCGCGCATGAACTCGGTCTAGTCAATAGAGTCGTGGCTTCCTCCGAACTCGATCGAGCGACAGGCGAGATCGCCCGAAAAGTAGCGGGCAAGCTAGGTGCGGCCGTAAAGATCGGAAAGCTCGCCTTCTACGAGCAGGCGCAGATGACGGTGGACCGCGCCTACGAATACGCTGGAAGCGTCATGGTGGAAAATATGCTTTATCGCGACACCGAAGAAGGCATATCAGCATTTCTTGAAAAGCGCCCGCCGTCCTGGTCCCAATAAATGCCATGAAATCAATTCGGTTCGGCCGAGTTTCCGCAACCGTTAAATCGAGCTGAACTTTTCCTCCAAGTACCGCAGCAACGGCTTTTCCGAAACTTCGAAGCCGCACGCGGTTTCGATAGTTTCCCTTGGGAGACGCAGCGCCCCGAATCGGTGTACGGCGCTTTGGAGCCAGTCAGTAGCCGGCTCGGCCGAACCGCGACCTAGCGAATCGTTCAGATCCGGCAAATCTTTCGTTAACGCTGCGAATAGGCAGCCCGCGTAGATATTTCCCAGCGTATAGGTCGGAAAATATCCGAATTCGCCCACGCTCCAATGAACATCCTGCAGAAAGCCGTTCGATGGCTTGTCCACCTTATGTCCGAAGTCCGCCTCGAATCTCGCGTTCCAGGCTTCTTCGATATCGGAAGTTCTGAGATGACCGCGAATGATTTCGCGCTCAAGATCGAAACGCATCAGAACATGGAGGTTGTAATGAATTTCGTCCGCGTCCGTTCTGATGTACCCCGCATCCACCCTGTTGACGGAAGCATAGAATTCATTTTCGCTCGATACTCCGAATTCGCCATAAGCATCGCGCATTCGCCGGTACATCCATCCGCAAAATGCGCGTCCTCGGCCCAGCTGATTCTCAAATAATCTTGACTGGCTCTCGTGAACTCCGAACGATGCCGCGCGCCCGACTGGCTGAAATAAGAATTTTCGGTCGATATTTCGCTCGTAAACGGCATGCCCGGTTTCATGAATTGTAGAATATATGCAGTTGAATGGATCTTTTTCGTCCGTTCGCGTCGTGATTCGAGCATCGTCGCCGGAGCCTGCGGAGAAGGGATGCGCGGTGACATCCAACCGCCCTCTCTCGAAGTCGTAACTGAAGGCCCGGGCCAATTCACGAGCGAATTCCAGTTGCGTTTCAGTCGGAAAATTAGCCTTCGGCGCCGGCGCACGTAGATCGCGGTCGCCGACCGCGCCAAGCAATTCAACAAGGCCTTTGCGAAGACGGGCGAAAATCGGTTCGATCATGCTCGCTGAAGTTCCCGATTCATACTTGTCCAAAAGAGCGTCGTAAGCATCTCCTCCGTCGGCCAGCGCCTCGGCTTCGTCGCGCTTCAAGTCAACTACTTTCTCTAGCGCGGGCAAGTATTCTTCTGTCGAGTTCGATTCTTTTGCGTGCTTCCAGACCGCCTGCGCAAGAGAAGTTTCCTTAGCCAATTTTCGCGGCAGGTCTTGAGGCAGTTTCAGAAAGCGTTCGAAGTCATTCCGGATTATGCGAATATTTGCCCTGTTTTCGGGCGACATGCCGGACTCGCCGATTGCCGCGAGCCATTCGCCGATTCTTGGGTCGGTTCGCCTCTCATGAAGGATGCCATGCATCGACGCCAAAACTTCCGCCCTTTGCCCTCCTGCGTTTTCAGGCATCTGGGTGTCGCGGTCCCAATACAGATGCCCGATCGCGTCGCCCAACGCTTCCGAGGTACGCATATGCGCCATAAGGTTTTCAAATGCGTTCAATTTCAATCTCCTCGAATCTGCCCGATTTTGGGATAAACTCCCGAAAACCTGGCGTTCACAATTTGCAGAATTAGCAAGACCGCGGCCAGCTGGTGCAAAGCGGCGACGCTCAAGGCGGCGTTGGAAAGTGCGGCGAAGATCCCGATCGCCACCTGCGCGACCGAAGCGACGGCAACCCAGGCGAACGATTGACGGACTGATCTGTAAGGGCTCTTGCGCATCACGTACCAGGATGCGCAGGCGAGAACCAGCAGCGCGTAGCCGAATATCCGATGATTAAAGTGGACGAGAGCCTGGTTTTCGAAGAAGTTTGTCCAGAGCGGCTCGAATCCGAGCGCTTCGGACGGAACAAACTCCCCGTTCATGAGAGGCCAAGTCGGAAATCCCTGGCCAGCGTCAATTCCGGCGACCAATGCTCCAAGAACGATTTGCAGGAAAAAAACACCTATCAGCGCGGATGAGAGAAAGTCTGCTTTTCTGTCGCGCGCGCGCCGGGACTGCAGCAAATCGGCCTCCCTTCGCGCGAGAGCAAGCATAAACCAAAAAATCGACGCGATAATGCCGAACGCCAAAGCTAGATGCACGGCCAGCCTATAAGAAGCGACATCGACCATGCGCCCTTGGAGCCCGCTGGAGACCATCCACCAGCCAACTGCAGCTTGGGCTCCGCCTAGTACGCCCAGCAAAATCAGGCGAGGAGCCCAGCCTCTAGGAATGTTTCGCCGAAACAGAAACCAAGCGAAGCCCGCCAGCCACGCAATTCCGGCGAGTCTTGCAAGTTGCCGATGGCTCCATTCCCACCAATAGAGCTTTTTGAATTCCGATAATTCGATTTCTTTGTTTTGCAGATCGTATTCAGGAATCGCCTTGTATTTCGCGAATTCCGTTTCCCATGCGTCGGTCGACAGCGGCGGGATGGCGCCGACGACGGGATTCCAATCCGTTATCGCTAGTCCTGAGTCTGTGAGCCGAGTTAAGCCGCCCGAGAATAGCGTTCCCATAACCAGAATCAGCAAAATACCTAGCCAGATCCTAATTCCTTGCCTGTTGCCGCTTTCGCCGCCTCCAATCCGGCTATTTGGATTCCGATCGGCTTCAATAGCCGGCGAATCGACTTCCTCGAATATTTTCCTCTCTTTATGCATGATTGCCGCTGTTCGTATCCGTGATTCCGATAATTTACGGGCTTCACGTGCGATGGCGGCGGACGCTCAGAAATCGCCGAATTCCGTGCAATGTCTTAACTTCCGAGACAGTAAAGTCGTGGCGGAGGAACAGATTCCTTAAATTTATTCTCTTGCCCTCTTCGTTCTGCGCTGTATCGAAAAATCCCGTTTCCTTTAGCGCTTCTGCGTACTTGTCGGCCAGCGCAGCCTTTTCAAGAACATTAGCTTCGTCGACTTCGGATATTGCGACAGGCTCTACCGCGATTTCTTCGCTTAGCCGCCATTCATAGCCTACGAGCAAGGCGCACTGCGCAAGATTCAAAGAGCTGAATTCCGGAATGGCCGGAACGGAAATTACGGCACTCGCAAATGAAATAGATTTGTTTTCCAGCCCGGCTCTTTCCGACCCGAACAGCACGGCGACGGACACTCCTCTTTTCATGAGTTCTCGTGCCTCAACCATCGCAGCCTTCGGTGTCATGACCTGCTTTGTCAGCTCCCTTCTGCGAGCAGTTGTCGCGTAGACTCTTTGGAATTCGCCCAGAGCGGTTTCAAGGTCGTCGAAGATTCCGGCATTGGCTAATACCATACCCGCCCCGCTCGCCGCCGCAAACGCTTTCGGGTTGGGCCAACCGTCCCTCGGCGAAACAAGACGCATTCGATCAAGACCGAAATTTCGCATGCCGCGCGCCGCCGCGCCAATGTTTTCGCCCAATTGCGGCGAATCAAAAACAAATGTCGGTTGCATCCACCGCCCGTATACTTTTTTTCCGACAGATATCGCCGTCCCGCGACATATCCGGCACACATACGCTCCAGCAGATCGTTGCGCAAGCGAACTCTAATTCGATTAGTCCATTCCGACGACCTCGCCGCGAACAAAGTCCAAGCGAACCGCAGCGTCGCCGGCTGTGATGTCATGACTTGCTCCGGCAATTGGCATGCCCATAAGACTATTTTGCTCAATATCGACTAGATGGAATTTGAAGCGAGTCATTTCATGATCTCGATGCTGACGCGCAACGATAATTTCCGGGCGGTTCCAGACCCAAAAAATCAATTGCGCCATTCCAATATCATCCCAACACCGCGAGGGTAGTCTCGGTCTCCTGCGCGGCATCCCAAACTGCCTAGCACGGTCTCAATGCTATGCATCTCAAGCAGCCTGGCATCCGTGCGTCGGCGCAGGCGTTCCAGATAGTTTTTTTGCGACCCCAATCCAATCGTGAAAGAGCATATTGTCTGCACGCGTATGCATTGGGCGCAAACGATTGAGATTCATTCGTAGACGGGATTACCGACTCGACAGGAATTCAGTATTTGCGGCGAAAGCCACCGAAATTTCGCAGTGGCGCGAATCGTGCCGATTCGAGAGGGAATTTCAGAAAACCCTTAAAAGGATTGTCGCCACGAGGGATTCGCGCCCTGCGCCATTCGAAGGCTAGACTGCAATTCGTCGAAGTAGTAATTTTGCATATTCGAGCCAAAGCAAAATCGAAATTGTCCGAGGTAGCCGAAATAGTTCAGTCGCCGCAAATTTGCGTCGCCGTTCCGGCGGCATTCGATGTCTTTGCCGGAACGGATGCGCTCAAACGCGTTCTTGATAAAGTTGAAATTGCATGCGTGCGCATGGCGACGCCTTCCGCGGATTTTTCCGAAACAAAAAGAGCCGTCGAAGCTCTCCAAAGGGAAACTTCGGTGCGCGGAATTCCGCTGCTGATTGAAGATCACTTCAAGCTCGTCGAACCGCTTGGACTGGACGGAGTTCATCTACGAAACGGAAGAAAAAGCGTACGGAAAGCGAAAGAAGCTCTAGGTCCCGCCAAAACGGTCGGCGCGTTCTGCGGAACCACTAGGCACGAAGCCCTCAACGCGGCCGAATCCGGCTGCGACTACGTTAGTTTTGGACCGGTGTCGGCGGACTGGCAAGGCGACGGCGAACTAGCGCCAACCGAACTGTTCGCCTGGTGGAGCGAAATGACTGTTGTCCCAGTCGTCGCCGAAGGCGCGTTGAATCGAGACGCACTCGCAAGGCTTGCATCGCATGTAGATTTCTATTTTATTTCCGAAATCTGGTATTTGGATGACCCCGCCGCCGCACTTTCGAAAATGGTCGAGGGAGCCTTCGATCGCTAGCCGGTTCAAACTCCGGCATTCAGTCGTCGTCGAACCGCAAATGCCAGGACCTATAATTTGGAATTTGCAACCCGAAATGTAATTTCGTCGGGGGATTTTATTTCAATTTGGTTGCGTTTATTAGCGCAGGAATTAATTGGCAAAAAAATCTATCAAGCGAATAATAACTCAGCGGGCAGTAATGAACTCAAGCGACGGAAACAAGACGACGAAGCGTCGCACAGGTATGCTAATCATTCTTTCGTCCCCTTCCGGCGCAGGCAAAACTACATTGGCGCGGCGACTTACAGAATGGGACGAATCGGTTAAATTCTCGATTTCGGCAACGACTCGACTGCCTCGCAGAGGCGAGCAAAACGGGAGAGAATACTGGTTTAAAACTCCAGACGAATTTCGACAGATGGTCGAGGACGGCCAATTTCTGGAATGCGCCAAGGTTTTCGGGAATCACTATGGCTCCCTAAAATCGCCGGTCGAGGAAGCGATTCTGGAAGGCAATGACATAATATTCGATATCGATTGGCAGGGCGGGGAACAGATTCGAAATTCTGCGCATGCTGACGACACAGTATCAATTTTCGTTTTGCCGCCGACCATTGCAGAACTTGATCGACGGCTGAGGCTTCGCGGTAAAGACACGGAGGAAATGGTGCTGCAGAGAATGGCAAAATCGCAAGATGAGATAAGCCATTGGCTGGATTACGAATATGTGCTCATCAACCACGATTTAGACAAAGTTTTTCAAAAAATCGTAACTATAATAAAGACTGAAAGAATGCGCCGGAGGCGCCAGATTGGTCTCGCCGAGTTTGTCGGCTTGCTAAATAAGGAATACGAAGAGCGGTAAAGTTGACAATATATGCGCTTAGAGGATTGGAGCCGGTTTTTCCGGAGAGCGGCGACTACTGGATCGCGCCCGATGCCAATGTACTGGGGCAAATTATAGTAGGCGAAGGCGCGTCGGTATGGTTCGGATCCACGCTGCGCGGCGACAACGAACCGATTGAATTGGGCGACGGCACGAATATTCAGGAAAATTGCGTACTTCATACGGACATGGGATATCCTCTAAGAATCGGCAGGAATTGCACGGTTGGGCACAAGGCGATGCTGCATGGCTGCACAATCGGCGACTTCAGCCTGATTGGAATGGGTGCGACAATCCTTAATGGAGCCGTTGTAGGGCGAAATTGCATCGTTGGCGCCGGGGCGTTGCTCACGGAAGGCAAATCATTGCCGGATGGAACTCTAGCGCTAGGCTCTCCGGCCAAGGTTGCAAGAAAACTTTCAAAAGATGAAATCCAGCGAATTGCCTGGACGGCGGAGCATTACCAAAAAAATATGCGCCGAACTAAAGGGGAGTTGAAAGCGCTTCCCTAAATTCCTATGGGAGCAAGTCAATCAAAGTACTGTTCCAATTAGAGGCAAAGTAGGATTTCGCATGAGCGCGTCCAACCTCTTTTCCCGCCTTTCAATCATGGCATGCTGCGAGCTCGATTGATGTCGGTCGATTTTTTCGAACCAGGAATGCTGGTCCGCAACCCGAGTTGCCGAGAATGGGGTCTCGGCCAGGTCCAGTCCGTCGCGGGAAACAGGATTACCGTCAATTTCGAACATGCCGGAAAAGTCGTCATTGACAATAACTCGGTAAAACTAGAGCCGGTATACGACTGACGTTTCTGTTGAGTCGCATTCGGCGACTCCGTAGACCAAGCTCGCACGCGAAGTTTTCAGGCCGCAACTGGTTGCAATATCTCAGTTGCATAATCCAAAACCCAATACGATTTGCGTGGAATGAACGAACAATCTAAAGTGCTTTGCGCATCGGCAAATGCCGGGCCGGAACGGAGATGGATAACAAATGAAATCCGAAATCCGGGATTTTGAGATGCGTGTTGCGAATTCGGACGAGGACGTCAGGGCCGCGCAAAGATTGCGTTACAAGGTATTCGTTGAAGAAATGGGGGCCGCGGGCGAGGGCGTGAATGACACTGACCGTCTGGAAACCGATGATTTTGACAGTATTTCCGACCACTTGATTCTTATTGACAAGCGTCGGCGAGCCGGTGATCTCGATCATGTTGTCGGCGCATATCGCCTCCTTGGAACCGATGCCGCGCAGGCCAATAACGGATTCTATTCGGAGTCGGAATACGACATCACGCTACTGAAGGAATGCGGACGACCCATCGTCGAACTTGGACGCTCCTGCGTGCATCCGGACTATCGCAGTAGTACCGTCATGTACCAGCTCTGGAACGGGCTTGCCGATTACGTGCTTGACCGGGGATTGGAGATTCTGTTCGGAGTTGCAAGTTTCCATGGCAACGATCTGGACAAATTCGATCAGCCTCTCTCATATTTGCATTACAACCACTTGGCTCCGAATGACATTCGAGTTCGGGTTCTTGAAGATCACTACAATACCATGCAGCGTTTACTTCCCGAGGAAGTCGACTCCAGGAAGGCCATGAAGTCTATCCCGATTCTTCTCAAGGGCTATCTTCGTCTCGGAGCATTTATCGGCGACGGCGCATTTATTGACCGGTCATTCAATACAATCGACGTGTGCGTAATCATCGACACCAGTCGCATGTCTGCGCGGCACAGGGGATACTACGTCCGCAACTGGTCGAAGCATTGACGACTTGGCGGGACGGACCGGAACCGGCGGAGGTCCGGCGCGGTCCCGTTGGTTGGTTGCGCGCTGCCGGTCGATTTCCCGCATTGGCGCTGCTGATCTACGGATTGCTCGTCCTGCTGTGGATCGCGCGATTATTCGAATGGCCGTGGCGACGACCGATTTCCTCAAGAATTACCCAAGTCGCATGCCGGGGATCGCTGGCGATCCTAGGAATTTCATTGCAAACTACCGGCACTCCCATGAAATTCCACGGCGCGGTCGTCGCTAATCATTCGTCCTGGATAGACATATTCTCTCTCAACGCGCCGCAGCGCATCGCATTCGTGTCAAAATCGGAAGTCGCCTCGTGGTTCGGAATTGGCGTTCTGGCGAAATCCACAGGAACCGTCTTTATCAAAAGAAATCGGCGCGATGCAGAAAGGCAGCGGGAAGTATTTGTCCAACGATTGTTCGCTGGCGACAAGCTTTTGTTTTTTCCGGAAGGCACATCGTCGGACGGTAGGCGCGTATTGCCATTCAATTCAACTTTATTCGCAGCTTTTTTCGATAGCGGTCTTCAGGACGACATCTGGATTCAGCCCGTAAGCGTTACCTATCGCGCACCGCCGGGAGAAGACCCTAGGCACTATTGCTGGTGGGGCGACATGGAATTCGCCGCTCACTTCCGCAGAATCGTTACGGGTCCCTCCGGCGGTCGCGCCGAAGTGGTATTTCATGAACCGCTTCGTGCCAGCGACTTCGAAAATCGCAAGCAATTGGCGTCGCAATGCCATTCATCGGTCGCAAGCGGCATGCGACTCGATCTTCGATAGGAGCAAATGCGCCGGAACTCACGCCGACCGACGGCATCGACCGGGTTTCGCCGCCGCAAACTTCAAGGCCTGTTGAAACTCGAATATCCAGCCGTGGGTTCAATTTGCGAGAAATGATCAGTCGCCGCTCCGGCGAATTGCCGAATTAGTCAAAATTTGACTTGTTACACGCTGCTTGCCCTGGCAATACAAAATGATTGGCGATAGCTACTTTGTCTAAAGTTGCGAACCGGGAAATTCGAATCTCGGATTTGGCAAATAATCCAGAAGGGGCTTGAAGCTTCGGTTCAGCAAATGACTTCCGACGACTTGGACTCGCGTATTCGCTACGCCGCCATAGGCCACATTCAAAAATTTCAGGCGAATCGCCAGCAGCTGAGTTGGTCGGAAATTGCAAATGGCTTCGTTTTTCGAGGCCGCAAATTGTTCTTCGCTACACAGGCGCGAGGTATCTTCAAGCCGAAGCAGATGAAGTCGCTGCTATCGATCAAGACGGTGATTCCAAAGCCAGGGCGAAAATCCTGGTATGACGACCAGCAAAGCGTGCACGAGTCGCTTTTTTCGAGCGATGAATCCGTCGAATATGAATTCATGAAAGGAAGTGCTGAAAGTCGCGAAAACCAATTGCTTCGCGACGCTTGCGATAGGCAGCTTCCTATCATTTACTTTCTCGGAGTTGCTCCGTCGCAATACATCGCCCATGCACCGGTATTCATCGGAAATTGGAGCGCGGAAAATCGCTCTGTGCAAATTTCCTTCGGTTTAGAGAATCTTGGTGATTTGACTCATCCGAAAAGCGAAAGTGAACGAAAATATGCGCTCCGGCAAGTCAAACAGCGTTTGCACCAAACATATTTTCGCGCGAAGCTGCTGCGCGCATATGGCAATTGCTGCGCGCTTTCGAGACTAAAGGAAATCCGGCTTCTTGACGCCGCCCACATCGTCAGGGACTCCGACCCGGAATTTGGACAGGCGACCGTTAAAAACGGTCTGTTGCTTTCCAAAATCCACCATGCGGCGTTCGATGCCAACCTCATCGGAATAGACCCTGATTTCCGAATCCACATCTCGGGCAAACTGCTCTCCCAAAGTGACGGTCCGATTTTGGAGGCTCTAAAGCAATTGAAAGGGAAATCGCTGCAACTTCCAGCCGACAGGCAGAATTACCCGGATCGCGATCGCCTCGAGATTCGGTTTGGGGAATTTCGATCAGCCGTCCAGGACTGACACATTCGCGGCGGCGCCGAGATTCAATTCACCGATCCTAAACTGAATTCGTCCGTACAAGCCAAAAAGGGCCAGATGTAAGGAGTCAGGTCCTTTATAGAAAGACAAAGCGGAATTTGAGATGATTTGAGGCTCGGCGAATGCTGGCAGCTCCCAAAAATTTGCTCAATTTGGTCAGAACGGGAAATTTCGACCCTTCGCTAAGCGAATTCAAATGCAAATTCGCTCCGCATGCCGCCAGCCAATATTCATGAATTCACGGCCTCGCTGCATCCGGCATCAAGAACTTACTTCGCCGCGCATTTCGCGTCAGTGAATGCTTGCATCCGAATAGCGCTCGTCGCAGCGGCAAGAGACGCTCATTCGGATTCGTTGCCATGCCGGAATATTTTGATGAGCACTTTGACCTCGCCCTACTCACGCCTTGGATTTGTTCCGCGAAGCAGCCTCGGATTTGAAAATCCGATCGCCACAAGGCTCGTCCGGGCTATACCGCGACCGCGCGAATTCGTCCGTTTTCGGATTTTCGCTTGTTGACTCTGTCCGAGATTTCTCCCGCTACCAGGAATGCGAGCTCCAATGCCTGAGACGCGTTCAAGCGCGGATCGCAGAACGTGTGGTAACGGTCTTCGAGAGTCGCGTCCGAAACTGCGCTCACGCCGCCCGTGCATTCCGTAACGTCTTTGCCAGTCATTTCGAAATGAACGCCGCCCGGATAGGTTCCCTCCGCTTCATGAATGTCGAAAAACTCCGTGACTTCAGCCAATACTTTCATAAACGGCCTAGTTTTGTATCCGGATGCCGATTTGATCGTATTGCCGTGCATGGGATCGCAAGTCCATACCACTCGGCTGCCCTCGTCCTTTACGGCCCGTATCAAATCCGGAAGATAGTCGGCTACTTTCCCGGCTCCAAATCGCCCTATCAACGTTATTCGCCCCGGTTCGTTTTGAGGATTAAGCTTTTCAATCAAAACCTTTAAATCATCCGCCCGCAATGACGGGCCGCACTTGATCCCGACCGGGTTCTGAACCCCTCGGCAGAATTCCACATGGGCGCCGTCGGGTTGGCGAGTCCGGTCGCCAATCCAAATAAAGTGCCCGGAACCTGCAATTGGCATGCCGCTCGTTGAATCAATTCTACAAAGCGATTCCTCGTATTCGAGAAGCAGGGCTTCGTGGCTTGTGTAGAAATCGACAGTTTGCAATGAATGAATGCGATCGGAGCTAACCCCGGCAGCATCCATGAAATCCAAAGCGTCGGTAATTCTCGTTGCGAGATCGCGGTATTTGGCCGCCTCGCCGTCTTCCGTAAATCCCAGAGTCCAGGAATGCACGCGGCGTATGTCGGCGTAGCCGCCTTGACTGAACGCCCGAAGCAAATTCAAAGTTGCCGCCGACTGGCTGTACGCCTGGAGCATTCGGCGAGGATTGTGCACGCGCTTTTCGGCAGAAAACTCGATATCGTTGATGATGTCGCCCCTATAGCTTGGAAGTTCCACTCCATCGCGAACTTCGCTATCCGACGACCGCGGCTTACCGAACTGGCCGGCAATTCGGCCCATTTTTACGACAGGCGATTTGGCACCATATGTGAGAATGATAGCCATCTGCAGCAATACCCGGAATGTATCGCGGATGGAATCTGCATTGAATTCGGCAAAACTCTCGGCGCAGTCTCCTCCCTGCAAAAGGAATGCCTTCCCATCCGCGACATCTTCAAGGGCTTTCTTTAGGCGTCGAACTTCACCGGCAAACACCAGTGGCGGCTTCTTTTCCAGTTCCAACTGGACGGCCTTGACTGATGCGTCGTCGGCATACGACGGCATTTGTATTCTCGGTTTGCTTCGCCAGCCCGACTTGGTCCAAGCATTTGGCATTGCGTACAAGCTCCATCTAGATTCACGCGAGAGAGACTATGCCTATACTCTACCGCGTCTCGATTTTTCAATAGCTTAGTTAGTCGAAATTTTACTCTAATCACTGTGGCGAACCAATTTACCTCGCCCGGTAACCCTGATTGCCGGAGCGCGAGCACCGAATGCGAGGTGAAACAAAGGTTGAAAGAACTGCATTCGGAAGTTCTTAGCAATTCGCGGCGGCGACCAATAACTATTGAATTCGTGATTCCTCGATAAAACGCTAGTCTGAATCGGCGAATTCGGAAGAGGCTCGCCAACACGATACGTCGTGAAAGCAATATCGGAAATTGCGGCGTGTCTTCTCTCTGCCAATTCCCTCATTTGCTTGAGACATTCATCGCGTTCGGAATACGAGACATTCGTTGCCGTTTGGTTGACGGAGATTTGGCACTTTCTTGACAACGCAGGCCAGTTGAAGGAAACAGAAACGCGGAATGCCGGTACGGCAGGCGTCTTCCAGGCATAGGCGCAAGGAAAATGCGAATATGTTACGCACTGAGAATCCGAATAAAAAAAAGTTTGTTTTTGTTCTACTTAAGAATTTTTCGATGATTTCCTTTGCTAGCTGTATCGAACCGCTTAGGCTCGCAAACCAGTATTCTCCAATCGATCACTACGAATGGAAGCTCTTTTCGGAGGACGGACAACCGGTTCGCTGCTCAAATGGAACTTTGATCTCAGTGGATTCCAAATTAACTGGAATTGACTTGTCGAGCACCATTATCGTTTGCGGCGGAATCAAAATTCACGATGCGGTCACAAGACCGATTCTGAATTGGCTGCGACGGGAATCCCGCAGAGCATCCAATATCGGTGCCGTCTGCACGGCCTCGCATGTTCTAGCCAAAGCGGGCCTCCTCGAAGGCAGGCAAGCGACGATTCATTGGGAAAATCAGGACAGTTTTATCGAAGAATTCGAAAATACGACGCTAACAAAATCTGTGTTCACGGTCGATGGCAACAGAATGACGACGGCCGGCGGAATAGCATCGATAGATCTGATGCTGCGGCTTATAGCCGAAGATCACGGGCAGGATCTTGCGAATACCGTTGCCGACCAGCTCATCTACTCTTCAATAAGGACAGATCGCGACATATTGCGGCTGTCAACGCCGACGCGAATCGGCGTCCGCCACCCGAAACTTTCTTCGGTAATTCATAAAATGGAAGAAAACATCGAATACCCAGTGTCGCCGTCAATACTTGCTAAGGAAGAGGGCATGAGCACGCGGCAGTTGGAGCGGTTGTTTCGCCGCTATCTCAACCGGTCCCCTAAAAAGTACTACATGGAACTCAGGCTCCAGAAAGCGCGCAACCTGCTCATGCAAACGGAAATGAGCATCATCAATGTGGCATTGGCTTGCGGATTCTCGTCACCGTCCCACTTTTCGAAATGCTATAGGGCCCAATACAATACTACACCGTACAGGGAGCGCGGCTCTCACTTTAGAAACTCCGCCGAGAATTAATTCGTTGCTCGCCGTCGACCTGCCCGGTCGTCGGTTGTCTACGGGCCGAACGGCGACAGTAAACTTGCTCTAGTCGTGAATTCGATGTGCGACCTGTGGCTGGCTTCAAGACACTTCAATCGCCGGGCCATGATTTCAATGATATAACCCAGCTTGCGAGATCGAGCGCAACCTTTACGAATTTGTCGGGGCGTTCGCTGAAACGATTCCGAATTGCGCCGCAACAAGTGATCCGGAAGGGTCGGGATGACATGGAAAATGACCGGAACGCCGACCGGTTTCCCGTGAATCGCGATTATAGCCGTTCCGAAAATTCACCGAGCGCAAGATCATCTTCGCTCCATTTTCCGGACAGCAACCCACGTCATCCGGTTGCACGATACGCCTCTGTTCGCAGAGACCGAGACAAGCTCTACAACGATCCGCTTGAAACAACTCGCTTAACGGCGCAATAAACTCGCGAGTTAGAATCGGATCGAACCAAGGCTAGCCAACCGAATCTGGATTCACTTTTACGAGCCGATCTTGGTAGAAATGCGCTTTCCATTTCGATTTCGAAATCCACTGCGTTTCGGGCTGTCGCGCCGCGAGCGCTTCGTCTATTTCCACTTCGTCGAATCCGCTTCGCCTGGCAATTGCGTATTGATCGGAAATGACGTAGCCGGCGGCCCTCAGGCGACCTGCGTACCCCAATTCCCGCAGCTTGCCTGCAAGGCTGAATCCACGCCCGTCGCCGAAATTGGGAAACTTTATCCGGATAATTTCGATCTTCGGAAAGAGAGGCTTAACCGATTGTGGATCCTCGCAGTTTGGCAACTCGACGGCAAGCGATTCTTTATCCGACTTCCGGGCGTCCTCGAGATCGACAAAATTACTTTCGTTCAATTCTTCCCGTTTGAATCCGTGATCTCGAACGACAATTGGCATAGCCGGCACCCTTTCCTCACGCGCAATTCTAAGCGGCTAACTTCTTTGCCTCGGGATACAATGCCGCCCTAAACGGCTCCGGCCCCATCCGCCGATACGCTTCAAGAAACGTTTCGCCGGCCGAATCGCGCAGTCTCAAATATTCGGCGACGAGCCGTTCCAATGCGGGAAGAAGCTCCTCCGCCGAAAATCCGCGTCCGGCGCGGTCGCCCAACGCGGCCGTCTCGGTAGCGTCGCCACCTAGCGTGATTTGATAGTTTTCAACTCCGGCGCGTTCGAGTCCAAGTATGCCGATGTGGCCGACATGGTGATGGCCGCAGGCGTTAATGCATCCCGAAATCTTGATTTTCATTTCTCCTATGGTCCGTTCAATTCCTAAATCGTGAAATCGCCGGGAAATATCCTGCGCAACGGGAATTGATCGCGCCGTCGCGAGCGCGCAGTAGTCCATTCCGGGACACGCGATTATGTCGGACAGCAGACCGAAATTGGAGGTATGGAGTCCCGCTGCCGCTAGCAAATCATACGCCTCCGGAATTTTGTCCTTTGGAATATGCGGAAAAATGATGTTTTGCTCGTGACTCACCCGGATTTCATCATGTGCAAGCCGTTCAGCTATATCCGCGAGCACTCGCATTTGGTTTGCCGTTGCATCGCCCGGAGTTCCTCCTATCGGCTTCAATGATACTGTGGCAATCGCGTACGCGGAGCATCGGTGCCGGGACAAGTTTGTGTCGGTCCAGACGCGGAAATCCGAGTCTCGTTCCTTTCTGTCTTCGAACGCCCGCGTTCTCGACAAATCGAAAACCGGCGGTTCAAATGCCGCCTTGAGATTTGCAACGAGTTCTCTGTCAACGCCGGCGAACCATTTTTTTCGTTCGGCGAATTCGTCTTCGATTTCATGCGTGAGACTGTCCACCCCGGTTTCGTGCACGAGTATCTTCAGACGCGCTTTGTACTTATTGTCTCTTCGTCCATGAAGATTGTACACGCGTAGGATAGACTCTACATACGCGAGCAAGTCATTTTCGGGCAGGAATTCGCGAACGGTTGCGCCGATCATCGGCGTACGGCCCAATCCGCCTCCAATTAGAACTTCGTAGCCAGGTTCACCACGTTGATTGCGCACCATCCTCAATCCGATGTCGTGCGCTTTGGTAACTGCTCTATCGCGAGGCGACCCCGAAACCGCAATTTTGAACTTTCTTGGCAGGTATTGAAATTCCGGGTGATCTGTCGACCACTGCCGAAGAAGTTCGGCGGTGGGCCTTGGGTCGGAAATCTCATCGGCTGCCGCTCCGGCGAAATGGTCGGCAGTTACGTTGCGAATGCAGTTCCCCGATGTTTGAATCGCGTGCATGCCGACATCCGCCAGGGCTTCGAGGATTTCGGGCACATCGGCCAATTTGGGCCAATTGAACTGGACATTCTGTCGCGTCGTAAAGTGCCCGAAGCCCTTGTCCCAATTATCGGCAATAAAGGCGAGTTGGCGCATCTGCCTTGCATCCAGCGTTCCGTACGGGATCGCGACGCGAAGCATGTACGCGTGCAACTGCAGGTAGAGGCCGTTTTTCAGTCTAAGCGGCTTGAATTCGTCTTCCGTGAGTGAGCCGCTCAGCCTTCGCTGAACTTGGTCCCGAAATTCTTCGACGCGTCGCCGAACGAATAATTCGTCGAATTCCGAATATCTATACATTGGCGGCCTCCGCCTGCTTTCCGTGGAAATAGTTCGACGGCCCTCTAGAGCGAATCTGCTCTCTGTAATGTATCGGACGAGGCCGTCCCGAAGGATCGATTTCCGCGTCTGCCAAATACGCACCGATATGGAACAGCGTTTGCTCGTTCGCCTTTTCCAGAGCCGAAGTCGCGGAGCCCAAGTCGGCGAAGACTTCTGCGTCGGCGAATTCGGACGACCACTTTCCCGCTTGCGTCAAATAGACGGCGTCGCCCTCTACCAGTCGATTGGTCGTGATGACCTTCAACGCAAAATTCCTGGGCATGCATTTGCTCCCTATTTCGCGAACCGCCAGTTCCGAAAGGCCCGATTGAATTTCATGGCTTCGCCTTCGAGATCTCGGAAAGCAGATATGACGACTTGCCGCCCATCCGATATCGATATTTTCGTCGTGTATTCGGGCGACGCTCCGAATTCGGGATGGTAGACTTGCGGCTTCTAGAAGTCGGCGAAGCCGAAATCGGTGCCATGGCCGTCCGCGACTTAGTTTTGTCAATAGAAATCCGCGAACATTCGGTCTTGTTCCGAATGAGTTCGCATTGAACGCCTCGGCTAGCTACTGCATCGATTTCGAAACTCAGCGTTCCTTGGCTAGACGAAATTTCCGAAAACAGCCTGACCACGAGCTCGCCGCGCTTCGCTTTCGATTCCATGAACTCAATGGAACGGAAATCAACTCTTCCCCGGCCGTCTCCGTGGCGCCGAGTTGCGTAGAATGTCGCTTCGCGCCTAGCCAGTTCAAGAATGGCATTCGAAACGTTTTTGTCGTAAACTACGGCGTCCGCGTCGTGCAAAAGCCTACGGGTTTTGTGCGGTAGCAATTCCGGATTGCCTTGGCCAATGCCTGCAAATACTACTGATCCCGGGTCGGGCGCGAACGACGATATGCGGGACGCGAGGTGCTTAAGCGACCGAGCGGCCCCATCCGGCCCCTCTTCCGCTAGCGCGCGCGGTCCTTCCCGGAAGTAAAAATTTGACCAAAATTCTCTGCGGGTTCGGCCGCCGGGCAGCTTTGACGCTTCGCCTCGGAACGCACTGCCAATTTTTGCGAGTGCGCCTATCGAAACGGGAAGTAGGGATTCAATAGCCGCCTTTATTCCGCGCGCAAGAACCGGAGCGGATCCTTCGGTGCCGATTGCCACCGTGACCGGCGAACGGTCGACGATCGCAGGCGTAATGAAATCGCTTTCTTCCAGATTGTCGACAACATTGACGAGCCTTCCGGTAGAGGCTCCGATGCCGGCAATTCTGGTGTTTTCGAGTCCGTTTTCATTTGCCGCGTAAATCAAAGCAAATCGTTTCGCGTCCGTTTCCTCCATTGGCCGTTCAATCACGGTCAAATGGCCTTTGCTTGCCATGCATCTGATTTCATCCGAAATCAGAGAGGCGTAAACTTCGATCTTGGCAGCGGTCTTCATGAGCAGGCGTAGCTTGGGAATTGCAGTCTCGCCCGCTCCGGATACCGCGACAACGCGATCCGTTAAATCCAAATAGACGGGATAGTGTCTCATGTCCCTGCTCGAAATCATCGACTCCTTGCCATGAATCTACAGTTTCGAGAACAAAATTCCTATACTTTGGTAAATTTTAGCGTAGAAATAAATTTTATTCTTCATTGAATGAAATTCAGACAATAAATTACTAAGCTTCGGAGGAGCGACAAAACATCTGTCCGAAAGTAGCATTAAATGCATTTGAAAATTCATGTGCGATTTGCCTGGAATCTTGCTATTGTGCTAACAAATCAATCATTTGGCGCAACCTATTGGTATATCCATATCAAGGGATTCCCTTTTGCCCGGAGTTGGATTTTCTGGTTCCGGCGTCCGCCGCGCACTTGCGGAAAGGGAGAAGAGCGGCAAAACGCCGATCACGCTTTCGGACGGGCGCGCGCGCGCCTCGAGCGCATTAGGGCCGATCCGAAATCGCTCCTCGAGCAATGGTCCAGGGCGGAGGTCATCCGCCATCTCCGTTCGGGCCGCGGCCCGTCGCGGACGATGAGGCGAATAGGGAGACCAAGGCCGACGGCCTAGCGCTGGCGGGACCGCTTCCTCGCCGAGGGCGTTGGCGGGATTCTGTACGACGCCACCCGGCCACGCCGTCGCGCTCCCGGTGGACGAAAACACACAGATCCAGGCGCTTGGACGGACGCGGGCGCCGCTGCCGATGAAGCCCGGGAATCCCGTGACCCCAACCCGCGAATGCAAGCGCAACGGCACCGCCTGCCTGATGGCGGCCCTCGACGTCGCAACCGGCAAGGTGGTCGGCCGGATCGCGCGTCATCCTGGACAAAGTCTCCGCCCGCAAGTCGGCCGAGGTCCAAGAATGGCTGAAGGACCGCTCCCGCCGGCACTTCCACTTCGCCCCGACTTCGGCCTCTTGGACCGACGCCGTCGAGGCAGAGGCTCAGGAAAGCCCCCTTCAACTCGCGCGACGAGTGCGTCGCTGCGATCGAAGGCTCCATGGAGCACAGCACCGCCATCGAAGTCCAACCTTTCCTCTGGAGCAGAAAGTCCGAGGAACTCGTCGTCTTGTGAAAAGGAGGACGCCTGAAGTTGCGGGAAACGGTATCATCCGTTTAAGTCACGCCACTAGGTTTGGAATTTTGCGATCTATTCGCAACGGAAAACGGTAGGAAATGGCGATCACGCTAACGCGCTATCGCGAGCGAGGTCGTCCGCCGGGTCGGCAAATGCGCAATTCCATGCCAAATCGTCCCGGTATCTGCGACCTATCGTCGATGTTTTTGGTTCCGGCATTCTTGAGAACGAGATTCGATACCTCTTTTGCCCGCGGTCGTATGGTTCCAGGGAGCCTATCCCAAAGAGGTTGGTGGCTACTTTGTCGGGAAGCGATTACATTCTCGAACTATCGCCTAACTTGCACAGCGCACTCCGATAGTATTGACGATCGCCGTCGGTTTTCCGGTAGAACCCTGCGTACAGCGGTATTTCGCAACCGTTGCCGAGATGAGTTTGCCTTGGTCCAACGCTACTTCAGCTTTCCTTTCGAACAGGCGTCAAAGTGAAAGCGGCCCGCCTTTGGACATTTCGAGTAGCGATCCCAATCCGGCTCTCATCTTAAATTGCCGTGCGGACCGGGGTCATGGCCGCCCGTCACCTGCGAAAATTGTGCCAGGATGCAGCAATTCCACGAAATTCATAGTTTTGCATGATGTTTTGAATGCAACGAAAATGCCGGTGAAACCGGGCAAATTGGTATTCCGACTTAGAAACAGGCGGTATTGAGAGGCCCTTGTACCTAGTTTTGTCCGATGGAATTAGGAGAGGGCGTTCGGGACCGAGGCCCGGCGAAAGGAGTGATGCTCCGATCGCCCGTCCTTTGCCCCGCGCGCAATTGTAACTTGGCCGCCGCCACTCTCCTTGTCCATTGAGTCTAGCCAGTTAGGCCCATTCAGGAGTACCTTCGGCCCAATCGTCGAGACAGTCCGCCAATATCGGGCTATTTCTTTCCAAGGCCTCGACCGGCGCATCAAGATTGATCCATCCCGATTTCGCCTAATTTCGAATTCCGGATTCCAGAAGTCGCCGCATCCAATCGTGGCATGCCGGCACCTCAGCGCGGCGTCATGCGGATGCCGCCATCCAAACGGATCACCTCGCCGTTCAGCATCGGGTTCTGGATGATGTGGTTTACCAATTCGGCGAATTCCAAGGGGTCGCCGAGCCGAGAAGGAAATGGAACCTGCTTTCCGAGCGATGAAACAACATCCTTAGGTAAATCCCTTAACAAAGGCGTCAGGAACAGCCCCGGAGCAATGCTGCAGACGCGCACGCCCCTGTTCGCCAAATCGCGAGCCATGGGAAGAGTCATTCCTACAATACCGCCTTTGGACGCCGAATAGGCCACCTGCCCGATTTGACCGTCATATGCCGCGACCGAAGCGGTATTCACGATCACGCCACGTCCGCCATCTTCATCCACAGGTTGCAAGACAACCATCTTGGCTGCGACTTGGCTAGCGCAATTGAATGTGCCTATCAGGTTCACGCGAACAACATGCTCGAATAGTGCCGGGTCATGAGCCGAACCACGAGACACGGTCCTTTCCGCTCCACCGATTCCAGCGCAATTCACCAGGATTCGCGGCGTGCCGATGGCCTTTCTCGTAGTTGCAATTCCGTCGGCCACTGATTCCGGATCCGATACGTCCACGCGAGTGAACCAGCCTCCGATTCTTTCGGCTTGGGCCCGGCCAGAGCTTTCGTCCCGATCAAATAGCATCACTCGCATGCCAGTTGACGCTAGTTTTTCTGCGGCAGCGGAGCCGAGACCGGAAGCGCCTCCGGTCACGATTGCTGAATAACCGCCCCAATCGAAAAGTTTCATGTTGCGTTCTTGCCTAGCGCGACCGTTCTCAATTGTTCCAGTAGGCCAAACGCTTCACGTTCTTCAAGGCCCGACTCGGGCCGGAATTTTCGACTGGACTTCCGACAGGTCATTCTTCGTCTGCATCGCGCCTCGAAAAACATTGCGCGAACTAGGGCGATCGACGGCCCTTTAATCGAATCCTGGCAAAATTTCTGCGCAGGCGCAGGTCATTTCCCAACGCAATTTAGCCCGACCGCTGGATCACAATGCTCCGCACTATTGCCCCTCCCAAATGATTGTTTGTTAGACTAGGGCGAAAGCGCCGCGTATATATGATTTGCCTGCCCGTCCTTGCCACGGGTCGCGCAAATTTCGAATTTGCCAATCGCATGATTCTTGTTGTTTTCGGAACCCACGACCGATAATCGGAACATTTGCGCCTATACATGTTCAGTGACCGCTATTCTGCCCATTCTCTTCCGCTGAGGCCGACCGAAAGATGAAAACCTACAATATCGCGACCATCCCGGCCGATGGAATCGGGCCCGAGGTTATTTCCGCAGGGTTACGTGTTCTAGAAGCAGTTGAAGAGCGCGAGGACGGCTTTCGACTGCAGATCGAAACTTTTGGTTGGGGCTCGGACTATTTCAAGCAGCATGGCGCGATGATGCCCGCGGACGGGAATAAGCAATTGAAAGCTTTCGACGCGATCTATTTCGGCGCCGTCGGTTCACCGGAAGTTCCAGACCACATCTCCCTCTGGGGCCTACGGCTGCGAATTTGCCAAGGTTTAGACCAATACGCGAATGTGCGCCCGTCCAGAATTTTTCCTGGAATTCGAACGCCGCTTTCCGACATCCGCCCCGGAGAACTTGACTGGGTAATCGTGCGCGAAAATACTGAAGGCGAGTACTCCGGTGCCGGAGGACGTTGTCACAGGGGCTTTTCGGAAGAGGTCGCAACCGAAGTATCGATCTTCACTCGAACGGGCGTGGAGAGGATCATGCGCTATGCCTTCGCCATCGCCCGGTCGCGACCAAAAAAATTATTGACGGTGGTAACGAAATCCAACGCCCAGCGCCATGGCATGGTGATGTGGGACGAGATCGCCGAAGAAGTTGCGCGGGACTTTCCGGATGTTTGTTGGGACAGGATGCTGGTCGATGCCATGACGGCTCGCATGGTATTGCAGCCTCGAGGACTAGATACCATCGTGGCAAGCAATTTGCATGCCGATATTCTTTCGGATCTTGCCGGCGCTCTTTCCGGCTCTCTGGGTGTCGCGCCAACCGCCAATATTGACCCGGAACTGCGCTTTCCCTCAATGTTCGAACCGATTCACGGTTCCGCATTCGACATTGCGGGCAAAGGCATAGCAAACCCGATTGCTGCCTTTTGGAGTGCCGCGCAAATGCTGGATCATCTCGGCGAACCGTGCGCTGGACGGCGGTTGGTGGATGCGCTCGAGATAGTTTGCGAGTCCGGGATTCTGACTCCCGACGTCGGCGGCAACGCGTCGACCGATGAAGTGACTGAAGCCGTCATAAACTCAATTCGCAGGGCAAACGCTTAAGTGCCGCGCCCCTGCCGTGCGACATAACCGCTTTCGTTGCCCGGACAATGACGATCTAACTATCGAAACGCGCGGAATGAAGTGCCCTGACTCGTCGGCGGCAATTCAGCCGGGCCAATCGGCTTCTCGGAGCAAGAATCAAAATGACAGGCTTTGAGCGCTATATTGACGCGAATGACATAGGTCGCGTCCGGCTCTCAGATCCGGTCGGCGCAAAGCAACTGCCGGTCGTTGCCGCCACTAGGAACCTAAATGGATTTGCCTGATTTACCCAATTAGGCTTCGCAGCAGCCTATACGGGTTTCTACAACGAAACTGCCGCTTAGACTGCATGATATATCCTTTGGATCTCGGTAATCGCGCAGTTTTGCTAAGGAATTCAATGAACCGGCTAGGCGGCAATACTGATTAACGAATTGCCTATAGTCCCTTGATCGGAATCAGTAGCGTCCTCGTCAGCAACTCACTCGGGGCGAAGGGTCGGTTAAAGTGTGTTCGCGTTGAATCTCGCTGCGATTATTCAATTTGCCGAGACGGAGCAGCGTTTCATCGAAGCGGTTTTGCTCGATCAGGGGTGCGTGCGCAGGCGATATCTCCGCCCTCAACGGCCATGAAACCACGGCCGCTTTTCCAAGCTGAAGAGAATTTCTGCGTGTAACAGTTACCGGAGATCCTGCATGGAGGCATTCAAAAACATTGGGAAGCCGGAGTTTCTTTGACCGTTGCGTTACGGCGATCAATCGGCGAGGCGCAATGCGTCGGCGGATTCCAAGAATACAGCCCGACCGGTGGAAATGTGCTTATGCCGAATTGTTATGCAAAAGGACAACTCAAGTCGAGCGCCTAAATCCGGGCATTCGAGTTTCTCGAGACCATAATGCTTGGTTGACTTGCGACCGGCGCAATTGTAAGTAACTAGTTGGTTCACTCCACGAAGAAGGAAATACCAATGGGAAAACTTGCACACGATTCAGTCCTGCTTGCCGCGGCAGCGGCACTGTCTTCCGGCATCTATACGGCCAGTTTCGCCGACGACATGACGCTCGCTATTTCGATGCGGTCGCTGTCCAACCCCTACCATGCAACATTCGCTCGCGGCGGCGAGGAGTTTGCGAAATCGGTAGGACTTCCATTTGAAGTTTTGGTCACAGAAGGCAATTCCGAAAAGGGGCTTGCCGACATTCGCGCCTTGATCGCGCGAACCGGTGGAAATGTTTGTATCAATGTCGACCCGAACGATTCGCCGGACGCCGCGACTATTGTCGAAGAGGCAGAAGGCGCGGGAGCCTATGTCGTAACGCAGTGGAACAAGCCTGACGATCTCCATCCTTGGGACCACAACCCCAACTATGTCGCGCACATGTCATTCTCCGGCGTCGGCACATCCAAGGAAATCACCAATGCGCTGATCGACGCGATGGGGGGTGAAGGCGGCATCGTCGCAATCGGCGGTATTTTGTCGAACGTTCCGGCAATTGAAAGAAAACTCGGCATGGAACAGGCTGTCGCGGATACCGACGGAAAGGTTCAGATTCTCGACTTTCAGCCCGCCGACTGGAACGAAACCAAGGCATTCGAAATCATGCAGGCTTGGCTGACACGCTATGGCGATGAAATCAAGGGCGTATGGGCGGCTAACGATTCGATGGGCATCGGCGCGCTGGAAGCACTGCGTCAGGAAGGCAAGGCCGGCTCCGTACCTGTTACCGGCATCGACGGCACGGAAGCCGCGCTGTCGGCTATCGAAGCAGGCGAAATGGCTGGAACGGTCGCTTGGGATCCGATGTGGACTGGCGGCATGGGGCTTTCGCTATGCCATGCAGCAGCGACCGGCGCGATCGACGTTGCTGCCGAACCCCATGAGCATCGAGAGTTCTACGGCACCGGCATAGTTGTAACTCCTGCCAATATTGCGGACTTCCGCACCAGGGACGCATCCTTCGACTACAACGACTACTGGGCTAAATCCACTGGACAAATCCAGTATCAATAGTAAATTAGTGCGCGAAGCCGCGCCCTCGGCGCGGCTTCGATAAGTTTCGAATCCTTTCCGGCCGTCGATACCGTGGAATCAATAAACTGGCGAGCGCTTGCCCCCATCGGGGTATTTTTCCTGCTATGCATTGTCATAGCCATTTTCAGTCCGAATTTTTTATCCGTTTCAAACGCAGTCAGAATACTTAACGCGTCCGCGATTCCGGTAGTTCTCGTGATGGGCGCGACTTTTGTCATCTTAATGGGTTCTATCGACCTTTCGGTCGAAGGAATTGTCGCCCTCTGCGCAGTTGTAACTGCGTCCTTGGTGTTAAACGATACTTTCTCGGCAAATCTGGGCTTTTGGGCGATACCATTCGCCGTATTGGCAGGAGGAATTATTGGAGCCGCAAACGGAGCAACGCATGTCTTTCTCAAGGTTCCAAGCTTCATGGTAACGCTCGGAATCGGTTTCGTTTGCCTCGGTATCGCGACGGCGGCTCTCGGCGGATTCCCTGTTCGGATTTCCGACCGCGGATTTCGCGCGCTTACGCTGGGTCGTACGCTCGGTCTGCCAAATGGAATTTGGCTTGCGGCCGCCGCAGTCTTCGTCGCCTATGTTATCCAGGAGCGCACGCGCCTTGGCCGGTACGTCTACGCGATTGGAACCGATGAAATCACGGCAAGGCAAAGCGGCGTTCCGGTCGAACGAACGCGTATTCTGGTCTTTGTTCTGGCGGGATTCTTTTCCGGGCTTGCGGGCGTGATGGCTGCAGCTCAACTCGGCCAGGGCCACGCACTCATTGCTTCCGGTCGCCTTTTTACGACAATTACGGCCGTTGTCGTCGGGGGCACGGCGTTGTCCGGAGGCGTCGGTTCCGTGCTCAATTCCGTCGTTGGAGTCTTGATTGTCATAGTTTTGACGAACGGAATGGTCCTCATGGGCGTGCCTCCGTTTGTGCAGCAAGGAGTCCAGGGCTTCCTAATCATCGTGGCGGTCACCCTCGCTCTAGACCGCCGGCAGCTTTTGGTCGTTAAGTAGTCCGTTATGCAGCCTCTCCTCGAGCTCAGGAAGGTAACAAAGGAGTTCCCCGGAGTCCGGGCCCTCGACAGCGTCGACCTGCACGTTGACCGCCGTGAGGTGGTCGGGCTGATCGGCGAAAACGGCGCCGGAAAATCCACTCTTGTCAAAATACTCGCAGGAATTCACCGGATCGACTCGGGCTCAATGTTATTCGACGGAAGCCCGGCTTCCTTTCGATCGCCGCGCGATGCCTTCAATCACGGCCTGACAATGGTTTTTCAGGAGCAGTCGATCATTCCCACGTTGACGGTGGCCGAGAACATCTTCCTGGGAAGGGAGCAGGAATTCCTGCGTTTTGGAGTGATCGACAAACGCGCGATGAACGCCGCCGCGGAAGTAGAATTGGCGAAGGTCCATCTCGATTGCAACCCCGCCACGAAATGCGCTAGTCTGGACTTCGCGGCTCGGCAAATGGTGGAAATTGCCAAGGCGCTTTCGCTTGACGGGAGAATAGACAGCGACATCGTCATTCTGCTCGACGAGCCAACCTCGGTGTTGGAGCGTCAGGAAATCGATCTACTCTTCGAGATTATCAAGGAACTGAAAGCCAAGGCTTCGATCATCTTTATTTCGCACAGGCTGGACGAAGTCCTCCAAGTTTCCGACCGGGTATATGTTCTTCGGGACGGCGCCGTCGTCCATGAAACAGCGTCGACCGAGGCCACCATTACGGGCCTACACGAGCACATGGTCGGACGTCAGCTCGATCACGAGTACTACCGCGAAAACAAGCAGCGCGAATTATTTGGCGAATCTGTGCTGTCGGTTCGCAATCTCACGATTGAAGGCGAATTCCGGAATCTCTCATTCGACCTTGCGGAAGGCCAAATCCTTGGGATAGCCGGCGTCGTGGGCTCGGGACGTGAGTCCTTCGCTCGCTGTCTGGGAGGCCTGCTACCTCCGAGTAACGGCGAGATTCTGGTCGATGGCAAGCCTGTTAGGCTGAACCAGCCGCACCAAGCCGTCCTAGCGGGGTTCGGGTTCGTTCCTAGCGAACGAAAATCGGAAGGTATTGTCACAGGACTTAGCGTGTCAGAAAACATGACTCTCGCGGCCGGCGATCGATTTTCCAGGTTCGGATTTATCAAATTCGAGCAGGAGCGAACCGAATGCCAGCGCTGGATCGATCGGTTGCGGATACGCACACCGTCCACGAAGACCCCCATGCAGAGCCTTTCCGGCGGAAACCAGCAGAAGGTCGTTCTATCAAAGTGGCAAATATTCGGATCAAAAGTCGCAGTGCTGGACCATCCGACGCGCGGTATCGATGTCGGAGCCAAGGAAGACGTTTACGAATTGATCCGCGAAATGGCCGATCAGGGAGTCGCCATAATTCTTCTGGGAGACACGCTCGAGGAAGTCATCGGCCTTTCCAACTCGATTCTCGTGCTTAAGGATGGCGAAGTGAGCGCGAAATTCCAAGCACCTGTCGGCGCGAAACCTGATCAGATCGAACTGATTTCCAAGATGGTTTAAATTATGACCGAGAAGCAAAAGGAACTGCTGCGCAACCTGGTGCCGATCTTCACATTGCTCGCGCTTGTGCTCGGCATCGCGGCTTTCGAACCGGGGTTCTTGAAGCCTGCCAATCTTGTAACCGTAACCGCAGACACGATGACGCTTTTTTTGATGGCGTCAGGAGCAACGTTCGTCATCATGCTTGGCAGCATAGACTTGTCGATCCAAGCGATTGCTTCGATGACAAGCTGCATTCTCGCGGCATTGCTCCCAATGTTTGGCGGAACCGCTCTCCTCATTGCTCTCGCCGGCGGCGCGACGGCCGGGGTTCTCAGCGGGCTTGTAGTCAACTATTTTCGAATTCCGTCCTTTGTCGCAACGCTAGCGATCGGCGGAATCATGACTTCGGTCGCGTTTTGGGCCTCCAACGAGCGATCGATCTACATCTCCGACGAAGACAAATCGACTTGGCTGAATTGGGCCACCGGTACATCGGTTGGCATAGACCATGAAGTCGTCGTCGGCCTTGTGGTATTGGCAACGTTAAGCGCGATCCTGTCACTCACTAGATTCGGCCGCCTGGTGCGAGCCGTCGGCTCGCAGGAACGAGCTGTCGTCGCCTCGGGAATTAACGTAAACCGAATAAAGTTTTTCGCATTTGTGATTTCCGGGCTTATGGCCGGTCTGGCGGGGATAGTGATGGCTGCAAGGCTCGGTTCAGGTTCGCCGACCCTTGCCAGCGAATTCCTGCTGCCCGCGATCGCCTGCATCATTGTCGGCGGAACTGCGATCACAGGCGGCGTCGGGAGCATTTGGAAAACGTTTGTCGGCGCCCTGATCATAGCCGTAGTTCGTATCGGCATGACTTTCGTAGGCATCACTGTACTGGCTCAGCAGATCGTGTTCGGCCTCGTTCTCGTGATTGCCGTGGCAATGACGATCGACCGAACGAAAGTTTCCGTCGTCAAATGATTTCCGTCGCGGCCGAAAAATCTTCCTGTAAATATCCCGTGCGGAATATGCAGTCCGTTGGGCTGCCCGTCACGCGATTAAATCTAATGCGCCGGCGAGATCCGGTATATCGCGCTCTTGCCTTCCGAAAGAAACCAGATCGACCCGTCCGGCGCTTCGACTACATCGCGAACGCGTTCGGTTTCCGGGTATTCCAGCCGCTCAGCTTCCGTCAATCCGCCATCCGGATCCAGGCGGGAAATCATATCGAATTTAAGCGATCCTACGAAGAAGTGGCCGGTCCAATCCGGCCATAGCTTCCCGGAATAGATCGCCATGCCGCTAGGCGCGATGGAAGGATCCCAGTAGAATTCTGGCTGCTCCATGCCCTCTTTTGCCGTCCCGATACCGATCTTGGCGCCTGAATAGTGCCGCCCGTAGGAGATGACCGGCCAGCCGAAATTTTGTCCTTTACCAATACGGTTAATTTCGTCGCCGCCCCTCGCCCCGTGCTCGACCACCCATAGGTTGCCTTCCGCATCGAAGTCGGCTCCCTGCGGATTGCGGTGGCCATAGCTCCAAATTTCCGGCTTTGCCCCCGATCGCGCCGCAAACGGGTTATCGTCGGGAACCGACCCGTCTCTGCGGAGCCTGACAACTGCGCCGTGATGAGAATCCAAATTCTGGGCTTCGGGCCTGTCGCCGCGCTCGCCCAAGGAAATAAAGATTTCTCCGGCATGCGACTCCGCAATTCTTGATCCGAAATGCCGCCCCCCTCTTCCGGGAGGATCCATTTCAAAGACGGTACGCAAGGACTCCAATCGAGAAGCATCCTCCGACAATGTAGCGATGGCGAATACCGTTCCTGCGCTTCCCCAACTTCCGGGCTTCGAATATGTCAGGAATATTTCTCGCGAAAGGTTGAAGTCTCTTGCAACGGCGACATCAAGCAACCCGCCCTGCCCTTTTGCGTAGACATCGGGAACGCCGTCAACGCTCTGTCTCCGTCCCCTTGCATCAAAGTGGATGAGTTGTCCCTCGCGCAGAGTTACGAGAAATCCGCCGTTTGGCAAAAAAGCGAGGCCCCAGGGCACGTCGAGCCCGCCGGCGACTTTTTCGATTTCTATTCTACCGGTTGTCGCATGCCTCTCCGCCGCATGCGAAAATAAAGGAGCGATGGCGGTCAGCATCAAAAAGAACGCAAATGGGAAGGCGAAGCAGCTCCAATTCCTTACCGTCATCTCATATCCTTCTTCGCAGTGATTTGATCGATTCTTCTTCGATCCAATTTTCATCATCGACGCATAAATAAGGGGAAAATCGGTAGGAATTATCCACTGGAGCTTAAGCTTCGGCAATAGGCATTTCCGAATTCTCGGCAAAGAATCTGGATTCGATTAATTCGCTTGCCTAGAGGCGAATCTCCTTCATGCCCTCATTCGCACGCCTTTCGGATCATAGGGCGAATTCGCGATTATCCGCGCTCCTCGTTCTTCCCCGACGATATGGCACGCGAATTCAGCGCCAACTTTAGCCAGGCTTGCGGGAACAAACGACATCGCCAGGCTCTTGCCCACGGTATGCCCGTAGCCTCCCGAAGTTACGAAGCCGACCCTTTTGCCCTGATGCCAGACCGGTTCGTATCCAGACGCATCCGCGTCGACCGCGTCGATTTCAAGAGTCACGAGCGTTTCCGAAGATCCGGTACGCTCTTCCCCTAGCGCGGATTCACGGCCTATGAATCCTTTCTTGCGCCAGTCGATCCAGCGGTCCAGGCCAGTCATTCCAGGCGTGTAGGCTTGCATGAATTCGGCATTCCAAATCCCGAAGCTCTTTTCCAGTCTCAAGGAATTCAGCGCATAGTAGCCGATTTCAGCCGCCTCGTATCGGCGACCCGCATCGAGGAGCATGTCGTACAGCTGCTGATGATGCGACGCTTCGCAATTGATTTCGTAACCCAGTTCTCCTGTAACGCTTAGTCGCGCTACGCTTGCGCGTACCAACCCGATATCCATGTACTTCGCACTCATAAACGGCATGGCATCGTTCGAAATGTCGTCGCGCGCCAAGGATGCCAAGATTTCTCGAGATTTAGGACCCGACACGGAAAAACCAGCGATGGCGTCGGAAATGTCGGCGACTTCCACGCCGTTTTCAAGATGATCCTCGAACCAACGCTTATGCCAAGCGCGCAAGTAGTAGCTGCCCATGATCCAAAATGTTCCGTCGCCCCAGTTGAGCACCGTGAGATCGCCTCGCAGCCTCCCGCTAGGCGCCAGCATCGGACACAGCCGAACCCGGTTTTCCGCCGGCAGCCTTCCTGCGAGCAACCTGTCGAGCCAGCTCCGAGCACTCTCTCCCGATACGCGGAATCGGGAAAACCCGGTTATGTCTAAAATCGCCGCCGTCTCCCTTGCGGCCTTGCACTCCCGCCCGACCAGTTCGAAGGCGTTAGAACGTTTCAACGTCGGGTTTTCCTTGAAGGATTTCGGCGCGAACAGCAAAGGAATTTCAAGCCCCCAACTCTCGCCCCACAAGGCGCCGTTTTCGTTCATTTTCGTGTAAGCGGGCGCGGTCTTTAACGGACGCCCGGCCCAAAGCTGTTCGTTCGGATAGGTCATAACGAACCGACGGGCGTAAAACTGGCCGGTTGTCTGTCGAATATACTCCGTATTGGAAGTAAAAGAGCCATATCGGGCATTGTCCATGGGCCAGGCGTCGGCTTCGGTTTCGCCGCTGATCATCCATTCTGCCAACGTCTTGCCAACGCCGCCACCCTGCAGGAAACCCGCCATGACACCGCAGGCGAGCCAATAATTCGGCAGTCCTCTAACGGGACCGACAAGCGGATTTCCGTCCGGCGAAAAGGTAAACGCGCCGTTCACCCAGGTCTTGACTCCCACGCTTTCGAGCACCGGATATCGTTTGTAGGCCATTTCCAATTCGTCGGAGATCCGGTCGATATCCTCCTGAATCAATTCAAACCCGTAATCCTAGGGAGCTCCGTCGACATTCCAATGCTTCGGGTTGCGTTCGTAGATTCCAATCAGAACGCCGGACTGATCCTGTCGCATGTACGTATAGCCTTCCAGGTCGACCGTCATCGGAACTTCGAAATCCAATGCAGCGACCTCCGGAATCGACTCCGTAACAAAATAGTGGTGCTCCAGCGGAGCGAGCGGCAGTTCCAGTCCAGCCATTCTGCCGACCTGCTTGGCCCAAAGTCCGGCGGCATTGACGACATGCTCGGCGCGAATATCGCCTTTTTCCGTCGCGATGTCCCAGGTTCCGTCGGAGCGGCTCGACAAGTCGAGCACCCTGTTGTGCTCGACGACAGCCGCGCCTCTTGCCTTTGCCGCTGCGGCATAAGCATGGACCGTTCCCGTTGTGTCGATGTAGCCTTCCCTGTCCGCCCAAAGGCCGCCGAAAACGCCTGCGACGTCAATGATTGGACAGCGTTCGACAATCTCGCCGGGATCCATCAAATGGCAATCCTCAATGCCTATCGTCTGAAATATCCGATAGGTTGATTTCAACCATTCCCAGCGTTCGGGAGTGGACGCGACCGTTATGCCGCCCGTCATGTGCAGCCCGATATCCAGCCCGGATTCCGTTTGAATTTCCGACAGCAAGTCAATCGTGTAGGCTTGCAGTGCAGCCATGTTGGGGTCCGCGTTCAGCGCATGGATTCCGCCGGCGGCGTGCCAGGACGATCCGGCCGTCAGAACCGAGCGCTCCAACAGGCAAATGTCCTTCCAACCGAATTTGGCCAAATGATATAGGACCGATGCGCCCACCACGCCTCCGCCGATGACGACAGCCTTGTAACTTGACTCCAATTCTCGACCCTCGCGTTATTCGGTGTTCAATACGCGCGCAAAATGATTTTTTGGAAGTTGGAAGTCAATGGGCGGCCATCCACACCGACCGCCGATTTGGGCCGGACATGAGTTTCGAATTTGCCTAGACCAATGCGCTAGCTAGGTCTTCGGCCCAGTTTGCGCCAAGCCGACGCTCTGTTCCAAATCCGCCGCGAAAATTTTTCGCGTTGGAACCTTGGGCAGAATATTTTTTTCGATTCGGTTCGCAGAGTGTCCTTCCAAAGTAGCGGAAGGAATAAGTTAGGCCAAATAGCAAATGGAGGACCGCAACCTGTCAACCCGTCGCACATCGCTCCAGAGTTTGATTTCGCTGTTTCTCCATCGGCTCCGACCTAATGTCCGAGGACTGCGCCTGAAAGGAAGCACATGCTCCGCCCCTAAAACAACAGCGGATAACTGGATTCCATTCCTTTCTTGAATGGCGTCATAAAAGGGCAAAGGGTTGCCACGGCCCCCTGCTGCCTCCCGGCGTGCGTTTGCGCACCGTGTTCCACTGTTTTGTCATGACGACGAACCGATAGGTCTGCCGCGGGCGACGGGCACCGGCCGATGGCCGGTTGCCGTGGTCGGACACTACTAACTCGGTCGGGGATCTGCCCGGCACGCCTATCGAGTCATTTCGGTCCTCGCTCGCGTCGGTCAAGATCGGCAATTCCCATTGACGGCTGAATCCTTCAGTTGCGACGAACGAACCTTGCGGCGGCAAGTAGCAAGCCCGCGGCGACAGCGCTGAGAGTCAGTGTCACGCCTATTCCCAGAAATTCCGCCGCAGACCCAAGAACGGCGGCGCCTATCGCGGTGCTGCCGATCGCAACGCTGGCCCACATGCTCATCACGCGGCCGCGCATCCTATCGCCGACCTGAATTTGGATCACTGACTGGCAGATTATTCCCGAGGCGCTGGCCGCCGCCGACATGGCCGCGACCAAAATGACTGCAATGGGCCAGGACGCGTTGAGTCCGAGGCCCGCTATGCAGGCCACGCCGAACATACCAGTGGCTACCGCCAACTGAAGGCGATTGCTCCCGAAAGCCGGCGGCAGCAATGCTAGCCCGACGCCGGCAGCTATCGCGCCAAGCCCCGCCGATGAAGTCAAAAGACCAAGGCCTGCCGCCCCCTTGGCAAACACGCCATCCGCAATTACAGGCAGGATTTCGAGCGATCCCAATATGAAAACCGATGCGACTGCCGAAAGCGCAAGCGCGGCGCGGATGCTCGCATTCCCAAAAGCGAATCGCGCGCCGTCGGCTAGATCGCTTAAAAAATCAGGCGTCGGGTGCTTTGCGCCCGTTTGGCGAATGCGCAAAACCGATAGTGCCAAAAGAATTGGAAAATAGCAGAGCGCGGTAACAAATGTCGCCGGCCCGGTGCCGATTTGCACTATCGCCCAGCCTCCGATAGCCGGACCGGTCATACGGGAGATATTGTAAGCGATTGAGGCGAAATTGATTGCTGAAGGAATACCGTTGGACATCACCAATCTAGGCGCCAAAGACATCCTAACAGGGCTGTGCGCCGACATTATCACGCCGGTCGCAATGGAATATATCAGCAGATGCGGCGCACCTAGAACCTTCAAGTACTGGACAATCCACAGGCTCAGAGCGGCAGTCAAGTACAGTGATTGGACAATGATCGCAGCGCGACGCACATCCGACCTGTCGATCAAAACGCCGAAAAAAGGGCCGAGAAACATGGTCGGCAGAAAGTATGAAAATGCCACTAGACCGACAAATCTCGCCGACCCTGTTAGGTCCCAGGCTAGCCAGCCGACGATTATCCGGAGCATCCACATCGCGTTCAAGGCAAAGAGATTGCCTGCAATGTACAGACGGAAGTCGCGGGATTTGAGGGCCGACAAATTCACGTCTTCGCCATTTACACGCTATGAAGACGCGCAAGCCTTAGACTGGATTCGCTTGCACGGGCGAAAGACAGCCAGAGACGGTAGTCTTCGATGAATACGAACGGGTCCCGCAACTAACTGACCAGTCCGTCGGCCGGACACGCTCGCGAAAGTAAGATCGGCTTCCCGGCACCCTCCCAAGGCATCTCGGCACGCAAGAGTTCCAGGGGGTCCGACAGGCTCCAGTCCCCCGATCCACGGCTGCGAAAACACGAGAAATCAGAAGTCGTTCAGGCGCATTGCCGAAACGGCTGAGAATCTGGAACAGTAAATCCTCGTACGGGAAGAAAGCAACGTGCCGCGCGGATGGATCACCAAGTCCTGTCCTGCCCGGAAACGACAGGCCGGAGTCACGCGAGCGATAGAGCCAGGCCACCAGCACCGCGACGTAGCCAACTCCTTGCCTTTCAAAAACACGTGCATAGAAGCCCGCACCGGTTGGCTGCTGGTAGATAAAACCAAGGCCGTTCTTTGACACCGCGCGTCGGGTGATCTGCGCGCAATCGCGTTCCAAACCGCGACAATGGATGACGACCCGCTGTCGGGCTCGATCGACATGGACTTCCAGCGAACCGTCATGCGGACGAAGATCGCCTGACGTAATGCTATTTCGAAACCGCTCCGGTAGATTGAGCCCTGAAAACTGCGCTGGAATTCCGGAGGCTTCTAGCCGCAACGCGCCCGGCGCGCGAATGGCGGAAGGTCCATTGATTTTAGCGCCTATTGCCTGCGCGAGACCGGGGTGGACGATTGGCTGGACACCCAGCCGTTTTACCGTGAACCGAGTCATTTCAATTCAAGCTAACGGTCCGCGATACTTCGGTTTTTGCCTCTGGGGTGCCCTACGCGCTTCAAAAACGCGGATAGGATGCAAATTCCGATTACATTCGGAAAAAATTCCGACGACATCTGGCGATGAAGTATAGGAAGAACTTGCAAATTTTTTGGGGCATGTCTTCGAGGCGCGCAGCGGAGTACTGAGCCTCTTTCCAATCAACGAAGTTGACGGGCTTGCCAACCGCCTGTTCACGCTCTGCTCGAGAGTCCGGATCGTTCTGGCAGGTCTTCCCGACCATCTTTCATTGCCTCGCAGGCTTCGTCCGGGGTGTCTCTGGGGCAGCCAGACCGACAAACTCATTTCGGTTAGCGAATTCAGAACCTCGGACGCTTCCCAATACTCGCCCGAGGTCCTGCCGCCGTGCATCCGCTGTTGCAGGTCGTTAGGATTCGGAACGCCCAGGTCCGTCAGATGCCTATCGCCTGAGGCGTTGACGGCATCGTCACGTAATGGACGATCGAACCGAGCGGTTCGCCGGATATCCATTCCGTTGGCCGCGCGTAGCGCGGCGGCACTTGACTTCATGCCGCCCTTACAGAAACACATCCCGATCTTTTCTATCAGAGAAGTAACGAGGTATACAGGCCGGTCCGGGAATTTTGTGCCGACTTTGCAACCGTTAGTCGTTCGAAGATCGAAACAAGCTTTGAGGAAACCGTTCTAATTCCGTCGGCCTACATGATCTTGCGCACTCATGGACGACGCATGCAAGACGTTGCAAATCATATTTTCCAAGCATTCGGACTGCTTCCAGAAAACCGCTTCGATGTCACATTGTCAGCCGGATCCTTGCTGAATCCCTAGGGAAGACGATGCCTTCACCCGCAGTCGGATTAAAATAATTGGGCTACGGATAGTGCACCAGCCCATTTTTTGTGAGTTCCAATTCCTCGGTCAACTTGAAGCGCAAATCTCTGGCGTTGAACGAGTAGTTCTAATTACGGAAACCGGGAGATATCTCATTCAAGATACTCGCGCCTCCGACGCAAGGACTTTGTGCCCGCCGCCAGCCATATTGGCGTCATTGCTGCGCTACGAATGGCCTTGAATTCCAGCAATTCCCGCTAAGAGTTTGACCTAGAATGTGGATGGCCTCCCCAGATATGGTGTTTCCGTGT
>JAPPFL010000027.1:218748-362461 GCA_028823855.1 Albidovulum sp. | reverse complement strand
GACACGGAAACACCATATCTGGGGAGGCCATCCACATTCTAGGTCAAACTCTAAGCGGCCGACGACCGTTCTTCGTGGCATGGTCCTCAACTAGCGCCCGCGAAATCGCGTCCCGGTCGCCCTGGGCACCTGCGCTAGTCTCCGGCCGACGAGCCGATCGGTCTACCGCTGCTTCGAACGCCGCCTCCGGCGACAGGGCGGAAAGGCTTGCAAAGGACGACCCGCGTCCCGAAACTTTCTCTTGTCCCGGCTGTGACTCGCACACGGTTCAAGGGCGTCGCGCATGGCCAAGGCCCGGCGATCGAGGAATTCGGAAAAGCGATTCATAATTTACCGCCAACGGCGAACGGCATTTCTATCTGGGAGCAACATTGCGGCGCGCAACGAACGCGCCCGCGCGGCGGGGCAGGCGGATTCCGGGTGAACAACATGCAATATGCGATCCCTTCGTGTCGGCCAAGGCGTGCCGACAGTTCCAGCCCTCGCCCGGTTCCCGAAGGACATTCATATTCTGCGCATTGCGCTTCGCCTGCGCGTGCGCACCAGGTTCCTTGCGCCGAGACGATATCCGGCGGCGTGAAAACCGAGACCCGCCTCCACAATCGGAACGTGCGAAGCAGCAAATTTTTTGCAATGGGATTTCATATTGACTGCACAGGTTAGAATGTACTGCACGCCTTGCACGGCCATGACATCGGCCAGTTCAGTTGCCGCACGCTTCTGGAGATGCAATTCAAATAGCGAAGGACAAGACGATGAGGAATTTAAAGGGTCCCGTAAGGGAACGCCGCGCGGCACACTTCAACTACCGTCGACTCACTTCCGGAGAACTGGAAGCGTACGCTGATCAGGGATTCCTCCTGCTGGACAATGTTCTTACGGAACGCGGCGTAGCGGAGATGCTGGGCCAGTGCATGGCATTCTGGTCCGCGGAAAAAGGGGAATACGATCCCAAGGGAACTTGGTTGAGGAACATGCTCCTTGACAATGTCCACCACCACTCTTCAGTAGTCCGCGACTACTACTTCGAGGGTCCGCTGGTGGACATCATTGAGCAATTGATAGGGCCGAACGTAAAGGGAGTGACGGCCCAGCTTACCTTCAAGATGCGCGGAAACACAAAATCTGTCTACTGGCATCAGGACAACGTCTACGGCGAGCTCGCGCCGTACAACTCCGTTACCTGCCTGACTGCTTTGGATGACAGTGACGAAACCAACGGCTGCCTTTGGATTGCACCGGGAAGCCACAAGGACGGTCAGCGGCGAGCCGGCTTTACGGAGGAAGAAAGAGATGCCCTGATCGAGATCGAACTCAAGCCGGACGACAGCATGGCCGTTCCGATGCCTTTGAAGGCCGGCCAATGCCTGGTATTCAGTTGCTGGACGTATCACCGGTCCGACGGGAATCACTCACCGAACCGAGACCGGCGCATACTGTTCCTGCGTTACGCAGATGCGGATGCGGTCGAGGTGTACAACAACAGCCGGCCTCGACTGGGCAGGGTCCTCCGCGGGACCAGTCGATTTTCGGAAGTCATGGAATTTGAGGCGGAACTTTAGGTTGATCGGTCAAGGCTAGAGAGTAACCTGCGAGCCGAATGGCCCTGTCCGTCTTCGCGAGGGGATGCGAATTTGGACAAACCATCGACGAACGATGCGGTCCCAATCAGCGCCTTCATACTTGGTTGTAGAGGCGCCGCCTTCGGAACGCCCCGTTTGAATAGCCCGGTGACAGGGTTCGCGAATTGGCGTCTCGTGACGGGCGGAATCGCCGCCATGGAAGAATTCATTTTCGGTCGCTCAAGGCATCGTGGATTGCTCGGCGCGGTAACCCGATCCGTAGCGGCCAGCGCGGACTCGTGCGGGTGGCCGGACACGATATTTCCTTGGACGCCGACCTCCCCGCGGGTCCTCCGCCAAGTGGATCGACGAGTCTCGGCAGGTCCTTTTGGCGGACTCCGCGGCCAGGTCCGTGGATGCAGGGTTAGGAGTCGGCCGACAGGGCTTCCCGCAAAGTCGCGGCCATGCCGATCTCGCTGCGGTTTCTCGACAAATGGGGGCACTATCATCGGTTCCCCCCCCAAATGAACTGCGGTGAGGGGCTTACCGCATACAAGGCAGCTGTTGGCCGCGCCGTCGATGGATACGACTGCATCGTGCGCACTTCGCTCAAGTTTAGCGACCGCCGCATTGCCCGCCCGGCTTCGTGGGGAAGTCCGCTTCGGTTGCGCCGCTACGGGAGCCGCGCGACGTTTGAGCGAATCAACTCACGCTTTCCACGGAGTTGCGGTTTCGAACGCCTTGCGTTTGTGGCCGGACGAAAATGGCCCTGCGCTGCGGGCTTGCGGTGGCCGTTATGACAGCACTTGCTCTGGTCCCCGTCCTGGCTGGGGATTTTTTGCACCAATGTCGCAATCCGATCACGTACAGCCGCCTTGTCCCTGCCGTGGCGCTTGCCCGCCTCCGGAAAGACGGAACCGTGTCGGGACAGGCGGTACTCGTCGCAAATTGTTCTGTGGGCAACCCCGGCACCGGCGCCGGTTTGCCAGGTTGAAACTTTGTGTTTACAGTATGTGCATGACCATTCCCGGTCTCCAAGACGGAACGAGCAATTGCTGGAAGTGAGGAATCTGCAAACGACTTTCACAACGGAAGACGGCGTGGTCAACGCGGTCAACGGCATATCGTATTCTCTTCAGCGAGGAGAGGCGCTCGGAATAGTCGGCGAGAGCGGATGCGGAAAAAGTGTCGGCGTGCTTTCTCTGATGCGCCTGATTCCGGAGCCCCCGGGAAAGATCGTAGCTGGAGAGGTGCTGTTTCAAGGTCGCGACGTTCTCGGGATGAGCATGAACGACCTCAGAGCTCTTCGCGGCAATCAAATTGCCATGATTTTCCAGGATCCCCTGTCTTCTCTCAATCCGGTCCTGACAATCGGCAAGCAAATCTCCGAAACGGTGCTGCTGCACACCGACAGGAACAGGGAACAAGCCCGCCGGCATGCGATCGACTTGTTGAACATAGTCGGCATACCGGACGCGAAGAACCGGTTGGACGACTATCCGCATCAATTTTCCGGCGGCATGCGCCAGCGAGTCATGATAGCCATGGCTCTGTCATGCGATCCCCTCCTCCTCATCGCGGACGAGCCGACGACGGCCCTTGATGTCACTACGCAGGCTCAAATCGTCGACCTGGTCATGCGCCTGCGGAAGGAGCTTGAAATGGCCGTCATATGGATCACGCATGATTTGGGCGTGGTGGCGGGTTGCGTAGACAAAGTGATCGTCATGTATGCCGGGCAGATCGTTGAATCGGCCCCGATCAGGGAGTTCTACTCCAACCCCAGGCATCCCTACAGCATCGGTCTGCTCGGGTCGCTTCCAAAACTGGATTCCGCGTCCCGCCAGAAGCTCAATTCCATTCAGGGTCTGCCGCCGAACCTGATTGACATGCCGGACCGCTGTCCTTTTCTGGACAGGTGCAAGTACAGGATTCGAGATTGCGGGATGAAGAGTCCTCCATTGCGAAACATCGGTTCAGATCATGAGATCGCCTGCTGGGTGGATGTCGGGGGTTAAGTCAACATGAAACCCGAAAAGAAGGCTCTCATCGAAGTCAAAAATCTGAAGAAGCACTTCCCGGTGGGTTCCGGGCTTGTCCTCCGGAGACGAGCGGGCGCCGTAAAGGCCGTTGACGGCGTTTCCTTTGATATTCGTCGGGGGGAAACGCTGGGTCTTCTGGGCGAAAGCGGATGCGGCAAGACAACGGCCGGCCGGACTATACTGCAATTGTACCGTCCCACATCGGGGGAGGTGATCTTCTCAGGCAGAGACCTTGCCAAACTTGGGAGAAAGGAACTTCGGACAATCCGCTGCCAGCTCCAGATGGTGTTTCAGGACCCCTATTCCTCCCTGAATCCAAGGTCTTCGGTCCACGAGATCGTCAGTGAACCGATGAAGATTCACAACTTGTGCCCGAGCAGCGAGTATTCGGAAAGAGTGAGCGATCTGCTCGGCAAGGTCGGACTGAATCCAAAATTCGCCAACCGCTATCCTCATGAATTCTCGGGCGGTCAAAGGCAGCGCATCGCGATCGCGAGAGCTCTGGCGCTCAATCCGGAGTTCATCGTTTGCGATGAACCGATTTCGGCTCTAGACGTGTCCATTCAGGCCCAGATCATCAATTTGCTCGACGAACTCCAGGATGAATTCAAACTGACCTACCTGTTTATATCCCACGACCTGAGCATGGTGCGGCACATGTCCCATCGCGTGGGCGTCATGTACTTGGGCAAAATCGTGGAACTCACGGACCGCGACCAATTGTACAGCGATCCCCAGCATCCCTACACGAAGGCCCTTCTGTCCGCGATTCCGGTCCATGATCCTGAAATCGAGGCCAGGCGAAGCCGGATAATCCTGGAAGGCGATGTTCCCAGCCCGGCGAATCCGCCCAGGGGCTGCAATTTCAATACAAGGTGCCCTGCGGCAAAACGAAGATGCTTCGAAGAAGAACCTGATCTCAGGGAGGTGTCGTCAAATACCTGGTGCGCCTGCCATTTTGTTTGAGGCGGGAAAGCCTGCACCGGCAACCATTTCGCCGTGCGGCCGACCAAGCACTCCCGGGTCGCAACGCGCGCCGCGTTTTTAGGCAGCGGGTCGATTTCCCCCGCATCGTCATCGCAGCCCGCGCGTTCGTACTTCTCGAACCAGATCAAGATGAAGCAGCGGCAAGCATCATGGCGATTCCCAAAGTACGGTGCCTCTCTTCGCGGTGCAGTGGCGTTGGCGTTTAGCTGTCGTGGAATCGACTCTTGGAAGGCCCGGATAGGGGAATCCAAGTCATCCGATTGTCCAGCGGCACGGGGCACTTCGAACCAGAGTCGGGGCCAATTGGAATCTTGCCAATTGGGATGTTGCCTGGTCGCAGCTGGAGAATTCTTTGGCGCTTGAACGCGCGCCAGCGCGCAGGATGATATCTTCACCCAACGATGTTCAGGTGTCGTTAATCTACTTTATCGTCTTGTCTCCGATGCTGGAAGCGCGATGTAGGCTTTCCGCATCCGAAAGCAAAAGCAGCCGTGGATGCCGCATGCCTTGGGAATTCCATGGACGACGCGGCAAGCCGAATTGACGTAGCATTTTATTTCGCTTCCAATTGCCTTGGCGATGGTCCGGCAAGGAGTTTGCGCTTTGAGGACAAATTTCAAGTGCGCCTGAATCCATCGGACCATCGAAGAAACACTGTGCGAACTCGACATCTCACAGCATGCGAAGAAAACCATTTCTTTGACGACACCTAACATCCTCGTTTTCGGTGTTGGCTCCTTAAGAGCAGACCACCGGAGTTGCTACGGCTATCGCCGTCTCTCATCGCCTCGCATAGACCGGCTCGCCTCTCAGGGGCCCCTCTTCGAGAACACCTTCAGCCCTCACATCCCTACAACGAGCGGTTTCACGTCTATGTTGAGCGGACGCGAAGTATTCAGTTCCCAGGTGGTGGCGCTGCAACACAGGGGGGCATCAGGCCCGAGTTGACGATGCTGTCGGAGCTTCTGAGGGATCGGGGCTACGATACGACTTGCGTGGGTTTCAGCGGCAATCCCAGCTCCAGGGGATTCCACACAAACCTCGACTACCGGGCTTGGAGCAACTGGGACGAAAGGCCCCTCGACAAGGCCCTGGACCTCAACCGCGTGGCAGTCCCCGAACTTGAGCGTCTCCTCGATCGGGACCGGCCATTCTTCATTCTGCCGCGGCACATGGAACCTCACGCGCCCTACCTGCCCCCGGACCCATAGCAATGCATGTTCTATTACGGCAACGAGTGCAACCCGAGCAACGATTCGATGTGCCCGTCTTCGCCTTCAGGCCCTTCCGGGACTTTTTTGCCCGCTGGATGCCGCCTGGGATTACCGATAAGGACTAAGTAATTGCCCAGTACGACGGGGCCATCGCATACATGGACTCCTGCATCCAGACCATCCTGAACGTCATCGAATCCCGCGGTGTCCTCGATGACACGATCATCATGCCGAACTCGGACCACGGCGAGACGCTTTACGAGCACGAATACTGGGTTGACCACCGCGGCCTTTATGACTCTAGCCTCCTCGTTCCTCTCATCATCCGCTACCCGTCGAAGATCCCCGCCGTGCTCCGGCTTTCGGGCTACAATCAACTCAAGGACTTCGTGCCCACATTGCTCGAGCTCGCGGAAATAGACTCCGACATCCGCTTTGACGGCAGGAGTCCAATGGGCATCGTTCGCGGAGAGTTGGCCTCCTACGAGGCAGAGATATACATTACGGAGAGAACCTGGATGCGAATGCACGGCTGGCGAACACCCCAATGGAAGCTGATACGAGCCCTGGAGCCCGACTTCCACTTCAAGCCGCCAGTGGAACTGTCCAACCTTGTCGAGGACCCCGACGAAACCACCGACGTGGCAGCGGAGCATGCCGACGTCGTCGAGGCGTTAACCGAAAGGGTGGAGTGCTGGATAGCAGTTAGGGAAAGCGAGACCGGTCTGCCGAACCCGATCTTCCACCAGGGCGACTGGCACGGTCACGATGGGATCGGTGCCTTCACGTCCTCTCAACAGGCTTGCGACACGTTGTACATCGGCGATTCATCAGCGGCCTTGCGCCTGTCCTCGTGATCCTGAGGACAGTGCCGCGCCCGATCTCAAGAAGGAGTCGGAGGGGCATGAACTTACGTGCAGCCGTTGTGGGGCCGGGTAGTGTAGGCGACATTCACGCCGGAGTCTACGACACCGACGACCGCTGGGTGCGAATCTCTTGTGGCGACAATCTTTAGGCGGTTTTCTAGGATTCTTCCGGCGAATCAGCATGATTCGCGCCATTTCGAGCGTTTTTTCGGCCCCGAGGAGTCAAAATGATCAAGCCTTGCGGATATTTGTCGCGAGTTCGGAGAATTCGGGAATGCTCCTTCCGCCGGAATTCCGTATGCCGATAAGGCTTTATCTCGGCGTTCCTCCGGCAAAAGGAGCATTCCATGACATATTCGCGCACCCTCCCGCCGCTGTCCAACCCGGTCCCGGATGTCGCCGAGCTGGCCAAGGACGCGGCGGCGCCCGTTGAAAGCCTCGTTCTCCAGCGCGTCGGGCACCGGCGCCGAGCCCTGGCGCCTTGCCGGTCGGTCCTCCAAGGCGGTCATGACGATGATGGGAGGTGCAAATTCAATATCGCGACATTTCCAGGTTTCACGCGGCTAGGGGCTGATTGCCGTTTGCTGCCAGCCCTTCCCGAGCGCGGTCGAACCGTTCCGATTTGATCATGGCGCGGAAGGTGAAGATCGCCTGTCGGCCGGCCACGCTCCAGCGCATTCCCGATCCGATCGGCAGGAATCGGTCCCGGAGTTCGCAATAGCGTACGCGGGACCGGTTCTTTCGAAATACCTTCAACACCCTCTCCAGATCGGCCCGGCAGGAGGCGCGGGTGCTACGGAGGCGGCGGACCGCCCCGACGACCAGGTCCACCCCGCCTTTATCGTGCTTCAGCGTTTCGCGGCACTTTCGGAACCACGCGTCCGGGACGCGAGCGCGCGTCGCGACCTCCTTCCAAAGGCGCTTCTTAAGGCCCGGCTTGTCTTCCTCGGGCATGCGCCCGATGCATACGGTCGACAGCTGCTATTTCTCTGTTCGTCCTGGCGAACAGAACATAAACATTCTTAAATTAGTCCTATCGCCGATCCCACTGATTTCTTTCCCATGCAGGCAAACTAGACCAGCGTAACCGGTTGATGTGAATGCATTCTCTAATAGCATCGGGTACTTCCAAGTAGTTGTGCTCCGAGGTGAAGCACTAGGATTTATCCGGGGAATCTGGATTCATAAATCCTGAGAAACAACAGGTGCCCGCCGTCACTGTCGTGGAAGGGCAGCATGGCGCAGGAGGCCTCGCGCGAGCACGTTTCGTCGCGCCCGTACTCGCCCGCGCGCATCGAAATTATCACGCCGTCGAGCGAGACCGCCGCTCGCGGAATGCCAGCGTCCCTCCGGACGCGCTCCAGCGTCGCGGTCTCGACCTCCCGCCAGCCGCCGCGCATCGCCGCCGCCAGATCCTGAAGCACGCTCGCCGACCAGCGACTCAAGGGCGGGTAAGTCGGAGACGGCGTCCGCCGTCTGTAAGCGCCGAAGAACCAGGTCCTGGATGCGCGCCGCCGTTTCCCGGGCCAGCCCGGCGAAATCCGGAATCGGGTGGGACAGAGCCAGGGAATTGCGCGAATGTGTCATGGAATGCTCCTTTTAACTGGCTAAAGGACTTCGGATAGCGTCGCCGGGATACCGAAACCAGCGGAAGGAGCATTCCCGAATATTCCGAACTCGCGGCAAAAATCCGCCGAACAGCATAAAATTCACCTCGTGGTCGCTGGAAAGCGAGCCCGGATGTGCGAATCATGACATTTTGCAGAGAATAATCCTTCAAAATCGCAAGAAGATTGCCGCCGCCTGAGATTCGCACCCCAGCCGCCCAGCCGCCTAGGGCGTTTGACAAGATGCGCGTGTCCCGTGTAAGAATCATCCCGTGTTCGCCGGTCGACCGCCAATTTGGTGTACAAAACAGAAATGCAGAGTGCTGCGGAGCCATTCAAGAATAGTCGGTCCTGATCAAGTCAGGGACTTCCCTGCGCAGACACGGCCATTTGGTCGTGGCCGGTCCAGTATTCAGGGCAGCGCTCGATGATCAAGTACATAGTCCGCCGCTTTCTCATCACCATACCCGTCGTGTTCCTGATTACGGTCGCGAGTTTCACGTTCATCGAACTGGCCCCGGGAGACGCCGTTTCGGCCATGATCATGCAGACTTCCTCCACTTCCCTCGGCAACATTTCAGCCGATCAACTGGAGCGGCTTCGCGAAATGCATGGCTTTAATGATCCTCCGCACGTTCGGTACTTCCTGTGGTTGGGGGACATGAGCAAGGGAAACTTCGGTTACAGGTTCAGGGATCGAAAACCCGTCTCCAAGCTGCTCGTCGAGCGGATTCCGATGACACTTGAACTCATGTCCGTGAGTCTCCTGATCGCGAGTGTTCTGGGAATATCGCTGGGAGTGATTTCGGCGCTGAAGCAGAATACGTCCATCGACTACATCCTGACGGTGGTTGCTTTCGGCGGAGTGTCCGTGCCGGTTTTCTTCATTGCAATGCTGGCGATCTTCGTCTTTTCGCTCAACCTGGACCTGTTCCCGACCAGCGGGGCGAGAACGCCGGCCGTTCCGTTCACAATGGGAGACCATCTGAAGCATCTCGTTCTCCCGTCCCTCGTGATGGCCGTCGTGATCATGAGCGACATCATGCGCTATGCGCGGGCGAGCATGCTAGAGGTGATCAGGGAGGACTATATCACGACGGCTCGCGCCAAGGGGCTGTCGAACTGGCATATCATCATGGGGCACGCATTCAGGAATGCGCTGTTGCCCCTGATCACGATCATCGCCCTGAAGCTTCCATGGATCTTCGGAGGAGCCGCCATTCTGGAAACGGTGTTCCAGTGGCCGGGGCTGGGATCGCTCTTCGTGGAAGCGGCGATCGCACGCGACTACTACATCATCATGGCGCAACTCGTCGTTTACGGAATCGCCGTTCTTGCGGCCGGCCTCCTGGCGGACATCCTGTATGCCGTGGCGGACCCCCGCATAAGGTATGACTGACGATGAATCATGCCTGAAAGCGCCAACTCCGCAGCAAGTCTCGAAGAATCCGCGTTCGAGGCAAGAAGCCAGCGCCTGCGAGCGTGGCGGCGGTTCAGGAAACACAAGCTGGCCGTCGCCAGCGCCTGCGTTCTGGCTTTCTTGCTGACGATGGTGATCATTGCCCCGTGGGTAGCTCCATTTCATCCCTACGAGATCAATATTGAAACCGGCATTTACAAGCCGCCCAGCGCGGAACACTGGCTTGGAACGGACTCCGTGGCTCGCGATGTCTGGAGCAGGCTGATTCACGGTGGCCGGATTTCCATACTCGTTGGCGTAACGGCCATAACGATCAGCCTCGTCATTGGCACCTTCATTGGCGGAATTTCGGGTTACTACGGCGGGATCGTGGACAGCGTCCTCATGCGCATCACAGATGTATTTCTGTCCCTCCCAACCCTTATCATCGTTCTTGCGAGCGTTGCCCTGCTCGGTCCGAGCATCCGCAACCTGATCTTGATCATCGGGTTCCTGAACTGGTCGCAGATTGCGCGACTGGTTCGCGGTCAATTCCTTTCGCTCAGGGAAAAGGAGTACGTCATGGCCGCGCACTGCATCGGAGCGCAGGACCATCGAATCATGTTCCGGCATTTGCTGCCGAATCTCGTTGGCCCGCTCACCGTGGCAGCCACCTTCGGCGTTGCCGAGGCCATCCTGCTCGAGGCCGCATTGAGCTATCTCGGACTGGGAGTCCAAGTGCCGACGCCGAGCTGGGGAAACATGCTTGAGGGAGCCAAGCAGGTCTCCATCCTGAAATCAATGCCCTGGATATGGATACCACCGGGGTTCATGATCGCCATCACGGTCTTGAGCATCAACATCATGGGCGATGGTCTCAGAGACGCCCTGGATCCTCGCTCGACCCTCTAGCCATGACTCCTGCGCGCCCGCCGCCAGGTCTCCAACGCACTCGCGGAGCTTCCGACGGGCATTAAAATATCGTCCGCCCGCACCTGAACGCGACGGCAGCCGGAAACGTTGCGAACCCGGAGAACGACCATCGACGACATGGCGCGCCGAATTGGCGTCGCGTCATCAACACCCAATCGATGACACAGATTGCGGGGCGGTGAGGGCATTGATTGCAAGAATTGAAGGGACGGGCGGACCGGGAGTCCTGCCGCGGTGCTCTCGTCATCGAAGCCGCCATGGACGGCATGACCGTCTAGGAGGTTTCCGCCGGCGGCCCCGACTGCCGACGGTCCGGGGACGATTCCTCCGCGTACTGTAGCTCCATGCTTAAAAAAACCGGAGTGAACGCCTGGAACGACGGGGACGCCCACGCCAGAGTGCGGGAAGCGCTCAATTTTTCGGAATTTAGCCTGCTCTAGGGCCTGTGCCAGTGCTTGTGCTGGGTGCTCGGCGCGCGAACCCGCATTCTCGAGACAGCGCGATTGCGCGCGGGCTGCCAGAATACGTTCGTTCCCTTTTCGCGGTTGTCGTGTCGGAACCATGCGTCTACTACGTTTCGCGGCGCAGAACGGTTGGTTCTCCCGGTCGATGCTTTGGAATTATGCGACCTCAATCAGCAATTCGGAAAAGCCGATTCCCGGCACTGGGACGGTAGTCATCCGTCAGATTGCCGCGAAATCGCCCATGGCAGCACCGTCTTGAGCAGGACCACGCCTCAAACGACGGACGAGGCTCGCCTCGCTGTAGCTTAACTCCTGACACGCACCTTGCCCGGGAGGGGCAGGGAAACCGGCACTCGGTGCCGGAACAGGAGCGTGCCACCAAGGCGGGATACATGGCCCTTAGGTTAGTGAGCCATGCAGCGAATTTGCCTTGGACCGGCATTAGGGGCATCGCTGTGGAGCCAGCATTTCGGAAAACATCTCCGGATTCTTGTCAATCAGCGACTCGAGGGCGGCTGCCGACCCGTGCGACGCTCGCCGCTCCTGCTCTCAATCGCAAAGAGTGCCGCGCAACAAGCCGTTCCGAATTGCAAACGCAACCTGCTACCCAATTCTGCCTCCTGCGGATGGCCGCGACATTTGCGATTTCCGGAAAGAAGGCACCCGCCGGTTCAGCATCGCCTTCCGCAAAGGCGAAGGGCTCGTTCGCACTCCGGATCATCTTTTATTCGAAACTCATTTCGTTTTTCCTCCCGGGTCCGGCCGGCGTTCACCGGCCATTTCCCTCGCGCTTGTCCTCTACGCGTCCGCCGCGCCGGAAAGAACTCTCACGAGCTCGCGTCGCTCAGGCCAGGACAGATTAACTCGTTCTTGGCGAAGGCGGGCAGGAGAAAAACCGCACGTCATGGACAGCGAGGCATTGAACGGTTCTTCTACTACGGATCCCGCCTTCACCGCGGTTTGGTCTGCGGAGTTTGGAGGGCCTTCGATTCCAGCCCCCGTGTCGCCTGCAAGCCGACTGTCGGAAGGCGTCTTCGGATTTTAGAAATCCTACAATCTGGCGCGCAGGCTGTTCGACACTGCCGACGATTTTCGCGAAACCGTGCTCGATGCGTGGACCGTGTTCGCACTGCTGCCCGACGGGACCGCCTCGATCATGAACAGGGAGTGGATGGCTCCTCCGAACTCAATGGCTTGATTCAGGTTCGTCGGGCGGATTCAAAGGGGATTTAGTATATCTGGGCTTTTGCTCTAGGCCTCGTAACCATGACTGCATGCGTTGCTGGTAGTTCGTAATCCCTGAACAACGGAATATCTCGGAAGAATCGTTAAAGTGAAATTAGGTCAAATGGGAGTTTAGTTCGAATCCTGCGCCGAAACTTGAAATAGCAATGCGAGCGAGCGGGAAACCGGCCAAATGATTCATGTGAAACATGGAAAATTCTAAAATATATGCGCGAGACTGGACGGCAGTCTTGTTTCGGGATTCCGTAATCATTACTACTCAGGGCATGAAAACCATCAAAAAGTGGATTCCGTTCGGCAAGTCCAAGCCGCGCGTTTCCGTTTTGCGACTCGACGGCCTGATTGCGCCGGGCGGACGCGTCGCGGGAGGTGCGCTTAACGATGCCACTATCGCGACTATAGCGGAGCGGGCGTTCAAGAAAAAAAAGTTCCGCGAAGTCGCTCTGTTGATAAATAGCCCGGGCGGGTCGCCGGTGCAGTCGTCGCTTATCGCGTCGCGAATTCGCAGGCTTTCGGACGAAAGCGGCTTGAAGGTAACCGCATTCGTCGAAGACGTGGCGGCGTCCGGCGGGTATTGGCTTGCCACCTCGGCGGACGAGATATTCGCAGACAGATCGTCGATACTGGGGTCTATTGGCGTCGTTTCCGCATCCTTCGGCTTCCACGAAATGATCGGAAAACTGGGTATTGAGCGCCGCCTATATACGGCGGGTCGACACAAGAGCTTTCTCGATCCATTTGAACCCGAGAAAACCTCGGATGTCCGAAGGCTGAAATCTCTTCACAAAACCCTTCACGCGACTTTCATTCAACATGTCAAAGAGTGCCGAGGCGATAGGCTGGACGACAGCACGGATGTGTTCAACGGCGATTTCTGGCTTGCTGAAAAAGCCGTGGAGCTCGGCCTGGCCGACGGAATAGGCCATCTCGTTCCCTTTATGAAGGAAAGATACGGCGAAGACGTTAAATTCTCGGTCTTCGGCCGGCGCCGGCCTTGGCTCTCAAGAATTGGAGCCGGAATAATCGAAGGCGTAGCCGTCGAAATTGAAGAGCAAGCAATTAGATCGCAATACGGCATACGCTAGTGGTCAATGCGGCGATATTGTTCCTAGCGTGCATCGCCGTAATCGCAATTGCCGGCCGGTTTCGCAACGGTTGGACCGGCCGAAGCCGAGACCGGCTGCCGACGCCGCGCAAGTGCAAATTCTGCGGAAAGAAAATAATTGGAAACACTAAATGCACCTGCGATCGCGGCATCTAGCATGCCCAATTATGATTTTCTCTCCCGTTTCAAAATTTCGACTTGAAGATTCAGAGTCTCGGCGCAGGCGTCTCGGGATCGGCGCTTCCCGGTTTCCAAGCAGCAAGAGGGCTAAGTTGACGCTTGTCTTTTGAAGCTGGAGCGGCATTGGTTACGGGCGGCTCTCGTCGTCTCGGCAAAGCGATGGCCATCGCGCTGGCCCGCCGAGGACTTGATGTCGCGATCCAGTATTTGAATTCCCGCAGTGAAGCGGAATCGACCGCGGAAGAAATTCGAAAAATCGGTCGGCGCGCCGCGGCGATAAGGACAGATTTGGCGCTAGAGCGAGAGACGGGTCGGCTGGTGGAACGCGCCGCTCGGGAATTGCGAAGTCCGCTTTCGGTTCTTGTCAACAATGCTTCGGCGTTTGAACGAGACCACTTGCTGACCGCATCGCGAGCATCGTGGGACTTGCACATGGAAATCAATCTTCGCGCCCCGTATCTTTTGACGCAGGATTTCGCTCGGCAGGCTCCATCGTGCGGCGCATCGGGCGGCGAACCGGTCGCGTCCGCAGTTGTCGTGAACATGGTCGATCAGCGGGTGCTAAGGCCGACGTCTGAATTCTCGACCTATACTGTCTCCAAGATGAGCCTTTGGGACTTTACCCGAACGGCGGCTCTAGCGCTTGCTCCAGAGGTCAGAGTCAACGCAATCGGTCCAGGTCCGACATTGCCCAGCGCAAAACAGGAGGAAGATCACTTCGCGCGGCAGCGATCGAGATCGATCTTGCAGCGCGGAGCCAATCCCGAGGATATTGCGCTGGCCCTAAACTATATCCTCGATGCGCCTGCGCTAACCGGACAGCTTCTTTGCCTTGACGGCGGTCAGCACTTGGCCTGGAAAGCCTCCGCGAGCGCAGTATGACAGGGAATTTAAGCGATTCTTCGAAAGGCGGATGCGGATTTTTCCACCGAAAGCAAATTTTGAGTCAAAATCCGATTTTATCCACAGGATATTAATAGTTTGCTCTCGCGCAGGTTGAAAAAAGCGTTTAATTACAAATAGTTACTGAATTGCGTTGAAATTGTTACATTTTGCAAAATTTTTTTAATTCAATAGGATACATTCTTGACACAGGAATTGTCCCCAGAGTTTTCCACAGGCTCGAAATTAATTCGTCTCGCTTCCCGGCTCGAGCAGCACTATGATCTCGGCAGCCGCGCTACGCAGGAGATGATGATCGAAGAAGCGAAGATTGACGAAGAATTACCGTATGCTTCCGCTGCCCCTAAAGGCCACGAGTGCATCCGGTCGTACCTGAACGCTCTTGACGGCAGCCCGGGCGTCTACCGAATGCTGGGCGAAAAGGGCGATGTTCTTTACGTGGGCAAGGCGCGAAATCTGCGCAAGCGAGTTTCGAGCTACGCGAAGCCGCACGGGCACAGCCCAAGAATCCGGCGAATGGTCGCATCGACGTCATCGATGATGTTTTTGACGACCACGACGGAAACAGAGGCGCTTTTGCTTGAACAAAATCTCATCAAGCAATTGAAGCCGCGCTTCAACGTGCTGCTGCGCGACGACAAAAGTTTTCCGAACATACTTATTTCGTACGAGCACGCGTTTCCGCAGCTTCGGAAGCATCGCGGTTCCTGCAAGGAAAAGGGAAGCTATTTCGGCCCTTTCGCTTCGGCGCAAGCGGTAAACAGGACGCTGAACCAGTTGCAAAAAGTTTTTCTATTGAGGAGTTGCTCCGATTCAGTATTCGAAAGTCGAACGAGACCTTGCCTCCTGTATCAAATTAAGCGGTGCTGCGCTCCTTGCGTGGGATTTGTATCTACGGACGACTACGGCGGTCTTGTTAAAGAGGCGGAAAGGTTCTTGTCGGGAAAAAGTTCGGGAGTTCAGGAGCAGCTTGCTATCGAAATGCATAAGGCTTCCGCGGATCTGGAATTCGAGAGAGCCGCCGCTCTTAGGGATAGAATCAAGGCGCTGACTTCGGTTCAGTCCGTCCAGGGAGTAAATCCGAGAACGGTTTACGAAGCTGACCTATTCGCCCTTTATTCAGCGGGCGGCCAAGCTTGCGTTCAAGTGTTTTTTTTCCGCGCCGGCCAGAATTGGGGCAACCACGCCTACTATCCGAATACCGGTTCGGGTGCCGAAGACGACGAAGTACTGGAAGCATTTGTCGTACAGTTCTATACGCGCAAGCCAGTGCCCAAAACGGTTATCTTGTCGCGCCAGCCAGCCAACGCGGACTTGATCCAGGATATGTTGTCGAGGAAGGCCGAGCGTCAAGTCAGGATCATCGTTCCGATTCGCGGAGAAAAAGCAATTCTTGTAAAAAACGCATTGCGCAATGCGAGAGAGTCGCTGGCCATGCGGATATCGGAGTCGGCGGCGCAAGCGCGGTTGATCGACGGATTGGTCAAAATTCTTAATTTGGACGGTCCAGTCAATCGAATCGAAGTATTTGATAATTCCCACATTCAAGGAAGCAATGCCGTTGGAGCGATGATTGTTGCCAACCGGGAAGGGTTCTTGAAATCTTCCTACAGAAAGTTCAATTTCAAAAAAAACGAATTCCGGCCGGGCGACGATTTGGCAATGATGCAGGAAGTATTCGAACGTCGATTCGCTCGCCTTTTCAAGGAAGATCGAGACCGAATGGCGGGTTCGTGGCCCGATCTTCTCTTGATCGACGGGGGTAGAAGCCAGGTCTCCGCCGCATACGAAGCGCTCGCCGCGCTCGGCGTGGCGGAAATACCGATTCTGGGAATATCCAAGGGTCCCGACAGGGATGCGGGTCGAGAGGAACTGCATATTCCAAACCGGGCGCCCTTCGCCTTGGCCAAGAACGATCCGGTTCTCTATTTTTTACAGCGTTTGAGAGACGAGGCGCATCGATTCGCAATCGGAGCTCACCGCTCAAAACGCAAGAAAGCTGTCGGCTCAAATTTGCTGGATTCGATTCCGGGTATTGGCGCCGTAAAGAAGAGAGCCTTGCTCGCGCATTTCGGTTCGGCGAAGGCCGTTGGCAGGGCAGGATTTGAGGACTTGAAGGCCGTGGACGGAATATCGATTTCTCTTGCAGAAAGGATTTTCGGCCATTTCCGGGACCGCGAGTGACAAGAAATCTATGACTATTTCCGCCCGAATACCAAACATTCTCACGACTGCTAGGCTTGCCGTTTCGCCGCTTTTGGTTCTGGTTTTCCTGATTTTGCCGTACTCGCAAGCTAGCGTAGTGGCAGCGGCGATATTTGCGGCGGCAACAATAACGGATTTTCTGGACGGTTTCCTTGCCAGAAGATTCGATTTGATTTCAAATCTCGGAAAAGTACTCGATCCGATTGCGGACAAGGCGCTTGTCGTCATCGCTTTGCTCGCAGTCGCGGCGAATTCCGGCTTGGATTCCTGGTTTCTCGTTCCAGCAACGGCTATCGTATTCCGCGAGATATTCATCGCGGGGCTTCGCGAACAAATGTCGGGCAGTTCCGTCGAATTGGGCACGACTGGAATCGGGAAAACCAAAGCCGCCACTCAGATGGCGGCGATTTTCCTCTTGCTATTGTCGCCCGCGCTTTCCAACTATTCCGTAGAAGTCGAATTAATCGGTTTGTTTCTTTTATGGGCAGCGGCCATATTGTCCGTCGTGTCGGCTGTAATTTATTTTCGCAAGACGTTGCCATATCTTTAGAGCGGGGGCGAAAATGGTCGAAATCCTTTATTTTTCTTGGGTTAGGGAGCGTATAGGAAAGCCGCGAGAAACTGTGGAAACAGGAGCGATGACAGTCCGCCAGCTAGTTGAAGAATTGAAGTCGAGGGAGCCTAGATACGAATCGGCCTTTTCGGATTTGTCCGCGGTGCGCGTTGCATTGGATCAAGAATTGACGGATTTCGACGCGTCGATTTCCGGCACTCGCGAAATTGCATTTTTTCCGCCCATGACAGGTGGTTGACGTGTCGGTTCGAATACAGTCCCATCGATTCGATATCGGAGCGGAGCTAGAGGCGTTCAGTTCAGGTCGAACGGATGCCGGCGCGATGGTGAATTTCTGCGGAATCGTGAGGCAAGACAGCGAGTCGCCGCTCGCGCGGATGGTCATTGAGCATTATCCCGGAATGACCGAAAAATCGATTAGGAAAATCGAGGATGAAGCCAAGGATAGATGGTCGCTAATAGACAGCCTAATCGTTCACAGATTCGGAGAACTCGGACCCGGCGAACCCATTATGATGGTGGCGACTCTAGCCAAACATCGCGCTGAAGCGTTTAGTGCCGCTGAATTCCTTATGGATTATTTGAAGTCCCGAGCTCCATTCTGGAAAAAGGAAATTCGATCCGGCGAGGCTTCGTGGGTTGCGAGCAAGCTGTCGGACGAAGCGGCGCTCGACCGCTGGAACTAGTTGCCGGGCAGATCGGTCAAGCAGCGCAGCCAATCGGTTTCAGTCCAAGGCGAACAAGGAAGTCCGTTTTCCGATGTAGCGCGACCTCGGACGGCGCAGTCTCCGGGACACATTTCCAAATACCGAACGGTGCCGTAGGACAGCGGAATCTCAAGAAACTTCGTATCGGCGGTTGTAGAGTACGCAAGAATTCGCTCCGATCGGAATTCTTCAGATTCATAGGCGTTCGGTCGGCGGAATTGCCTCGCGTCCGGCCGAATTCATCGATAGCGAACTGCAATCTGAATTTGGCCCGCTGCCCTTCCTCGACAGGCGAACGAATTTCTACTTTTTTCTATCAATCGCGTGCACGCAAGCAGTGGATTCGATAATTCCCGGCGAGCCGAAGAATCGCTGGCGAACTTGAGCCGCTCCGTTTGCCGTTGCGGGAAAATCGACGCAGGAAAATTTGTCATGCTTGGATCTTCATTGGCAATGCGGATAGTTGAGCGCGAATTGCTCTCCTGCTTAGCATATGCGTTTTCCGGTAGCTTTTTTTGAGACTTTTCGCAGTTGACAACTGCGGCGATTGACTCACAATTCGACGCTTGCCTTCCGCGTGATTTTGAACAAGAAGGCAAATTCGCGCCGTCGGCATAAGACCGACCCCGAAATTTAGGGAGTATTAGGATTGAAACTTCTGCGAATTGGGTCGCCGGGATCCGAAGTACCGGCAATTCTGGATTCGAGTGGATCGCCTCGAAGCCTTGAAGGCATAATTGACGACCTCAAAGACGAGGCGCTTTCCAACATGGACTGGGCTACCGGTCTCGATCCAAAATCGCTTCCCGAGCTTTCCAGCGATTTGAGAATTGGACCATGCGTCGCAAGAACCGGAAAATTCATCTGCATAGGCTTGAATTATTCCGATCACGCTGCGGAGACCGGGCAAGAAGCGCCGGTAGAACCCATTTTGTTTGGGAAAGCGACATCTTCGATCGTCGGTCCGAACGACGATGTGATGATCCCGAAAGACGGAACGAAGGTCGATTGGGAGGTCGAATTGGGCGTTGTAATCGGAAAAGAGGCCAAATACGTGTCCCGGGAACAGGCTCCGGATCACATTGCGGGATACTGCATCGTAAACGATGTCTCTGAACGCGCGTTCCAGATTGAACGAACCGGGCAATGGATAAAGGGAAAAAGCGCGGACACTTTCGGACCGATCGGGCCGTGGCTGGTTACGCCCGAGTCGATTGGAGATCCCTCGAATCTGTCGATGTGGCTCGAGGTGGACGGCAACCGATACCAAGACAGTTCCACGAGCAAGATGATTTTCGACGTGCCGGAACTCGTGAGCCAGGTTTCGAAATTCATGTCTCTTCAGCCCGGCGATTTGATTGCGACGGGGACGCCGCCAGGGGTTGGCCTAGGGATGAATCCGCAGGTTTACTTGACGCCGGGACAGGTCATGACTTTGGAGATTGAAGGCCTGGGACGCCAATGCCAGCGCGTTGTCGCATATTCTGGCTAATCAATTTTTCCCGATCCAGGCCAAAGTTCCGGCGGCTTCGGGCAGCGAGCGAAGAATTTGTCCGGAACGGACGTAGCATTGCGGCGAAATTTGGCGAGTCAGGGACAAAATGCTGACAATATTCAATCGGAGAATTCGTGTCGCGATGCCATTTGACTTCAATCCTGCTTTCGCTCCTTTTCGATAAGGCGATTCAGGTGGAGACGGAACAGCTTTGCGCCCGCGTCCAGTCCTAGATCGAGATGCGGCGTTTTCGAATTTTTCATTCCTTCGTGCACGCTGACGAGCACATCTCGGTCCTCCTCGAAGGCCTGACGCGCGCCCTCATTCATGCGGTTCGAGATTTCCTGGTCGTTCGGATCCGTATTTCTGTGCTGGAACCAGAAATACAGCGTGTGGTCTTCGTCGACCGGAGTGAGGAAATGGTAGGAGATGTTGACGTAGTTCTCCGGTGCGCTTGTCATATCGGGACCGCCGGCTCCCGCGGGCGTATAGACGGACTTGTTTAGCCCGATTGCAGGGAAACACATTTCGTAGTGCTGCAATCGGTCGCAATTTCCCGAAAACTTGACGAGTGAAGCGTAGTAGGGCGAGCAGGGCTGCCCGTAAATCCAGCGGGACACGATAACGCCGCGCTCCGTTGGCTCGACCGATAGCGGGCTGTCGTCGGTCCCGGCTCCGGCGAAGGAGCCTTGATGCACCCAAGCCACATGGCTAGGATCGAGTAAATTATCCGCCACCCACAAGTAATTGCAATCGATGTCGAGTGACCCGCCTTCGGTAAGCCCCCAATTTGGGTCGCGATAATTTTCGACCGGAAATATCTTGTTTTGGTCGGCCTCGTCCGGGCTGCCCATCCATATCCAAAGCAATCGGTATCGGTCGGTAACCGGGTATCGCCTGACTTTGGCTCTCGAGGGAATGCGATTGCGCTGCGTCGGAGCAGCAACGCAGGCTCCCTTTGAGTCGAAGGTCAGCCCGTGATAGCCGCATTCGACGCGGTCGCCCTTGAGGATTCCCTTCGAAAGCGGCAGTTTTCTGTGGGGACACGCATCTTCGAGGGCGGCGGGAGCGCCATTTTCCGTCCTAAAAAAGACAATGCTGTCGCCGAGCAAGTTCCGGTTGACTAGATTGCGACCGAAATCTTTGCTCCAACCAGCCACATACCAGGCGTTTCGAAGAAACATGGTTCCAGCTCCGTTCTTTCTTTCTGCTACCGTCATACAACAGACACTTATGATGCATTCAATAGGAATTTGAAACGAAAACAAATTTGCCGAAATCGGTTCTTCGCATTCGCCTGGGCCGGCAATCCGCCGCTGTCGTGCCGGTACCAGGCCAACCGACATTTGCAGTGAAAAGAACGACGATAGCGGCAAAGTCGCCGCGCTACGTCGTACGCATTTTGCCGCGCTTCTGGCCGGGTGGCGAGCGCACAACTCTCTGTCAGTCCTCGGATGGTTGCCGCGCCTTCGGTGCGTTCCTGCGGGAGGAGAACGGTATTGATACGAATTCGATTCTGTGAATATCGCACGTGGAAACCTAACAGGAGATTTTCGATGACGGCTTGGATACGAATGATTAGCGACAATGAGGCAGACGACCGCCTAAGGGCCGCATTGGAAACGGCCCGCACTCCTCACGGCACGGTTGACAACGTGTTGCGCGTGCATTCGCTACGGCCTTCATCGATGGAAGCCCACATGGCTCTTTACAAGGCGGTTCTGCACGATAGGGGCAATTCGCTTCCTCTATGGCTGCAAGAGACGATAGGCTCCTACGTTTCAATCCTAAACGAATGCGATTATTCGCTCGCGAACCACTGGGCGAATGCCAAGAGCCTTATTGGAAACGATGAGCGTTCGAGCGCCGCCGAAGCAGCGTTGAAAGCTCGATGCCCGCATGATTTCTTCGAAGGCAGGGAACTCGCATTGCTCCAGTATGCCGAAAAATTAACTCTCCGTCCCGGAACGATGGAAAAAAGCGACGTCGAAGCTTTGCGTGCCCAGGGCCTGAACGATGGCGAAATCCTCGAAGCGAACCAGATAATTGGATACTTCAACTACGTGAATCGCAGTTTGAACGGCCTTGGAGTTTCTACTGACGGCGATGTCATCGGCTACTACTCCTAGGAGCAACCGAAACCGATTGCGTCGGGGCGCGCAATTGGGACAAGGGCGGTAAGGCGGAAAGACGGATGCTTCCTGTCCCGCCTTGCCGGGCGAAACTGAATTCGGTCTGAACCACAGCCCCGGCAATCACGGCGATGCCAATTCGGTTCGTCCAGCCGCGGTTCTTTGGAACGGGTCGGCCGCGCCCCTGGGAAACCGATCGGTTCCGACGAGAAGCAATGCTGCCGTTGGCATATGGCTATTCAGCATCTCGTTGTTTCGCTGGCGTTTTTCCGATGCGGCCGATGGCGAGCAGCGAACCCAAAAAGTAAAATCATTTTGACGGGCGCTCAACATGCCGAATTTGGCTCACTAGCGAATAATTCTGAATTCAGCGTATCGGCCGATCAATTGCCGAGAATTGCGGGCAATTTTAGACTGTTCTCTTGCGCGCACCGCAGAGCCGTTTCATATCCCGCATCCGCGTGGCGCATGACGCCCGATGCCGGGTCGTTCCATAGCACTCTCGAAATTCGCGCGGATGCCTCTACCGATCCGTCGCAGCAAATGACCATGCCCGCATGCTGGGAAAAGCCCATGCCTACTCCGCCCCCGTGATGGATGCTGACCCATGTGGCTCCGGAAGCGCAGTTGAGCAATGCATTGAGCAACGGCCAGTCGGAGACAGCATCCGATCCATCCCTCATGGATTCTGTTTCTCGATTGGGACTTGCGACCGACCCGGAATCAAGGTGGTCTCGGCCGATCACGACCGGAGCCGAAAGTTCTCCGTTCGCGACCATTTCATTGAAAGCCAAGCCTAGTCTATCGCGCTGGCCGAGGCCTACCCAGCAGATGCGGGCCGGAAGTCCCTGAAACGCGATCCGCTCCCGAGCCATTTCGAGCCAGGCGTGAAGATGCTTGTCTTCCGGAATTAGCTCCTTGACCTTGTCGTCGGTCTTCCGAATGTCTTCAGGGTCGCCGGAAAGCGCGCACCACCTGAAAGGGCCTATGCCTCGGCAAAATAGCGGACGAATGTATGCGGGAACGAACCCCGGAAATGAAAATGCGTTTTCTAGGCCTTCTTCATGCGCGATTTGGCGGATATTGTTGCCGTAGTCCAGGGTTGGGACGCCCGCATCCCAAAACCTGAGCATCGCCTTGACGTGCTCGACGATGGAGGATCGAGCCGCCGCTTCAACCGATTTAGGATCGGTTTCTTGCTTGGACCGCCATTCTTCTACTGTCCATCCGGATGGAAGGTAACCTCGCAACGGGTCGTGAGAGGAGGTTTGGTCGGTTACGATACTAGGGCTGGCGCCTCGCTGCGCCAAATCCGGTACGATGTCGGCGGCGTTGCCGATTAGGGCAACGGATTTGGCTACTTTGCCCTTGGTCCAGCGCTCGATCATCGCCAAGGCTTCATCGACGCTACGGGTCTTTTCGTCGACATAGCGCGTTCGAAGGCGGAAATCGACGCGGTTTTCGTCGCATTCGATGGCTAGGCAGCATGCTCCCGCCATGACCGCGGCTAGCGGCTGCGCGCCGCCCATTCCGCCTAGTCCGGACGTCAAGATCCATCGTCCGGCCAGATTGCCGCCGTAGTGCTGGCGACTGGCTTCGGCGAAGGTCTCGTAAGTGCCCTGAACGATTCCTTGCGTGCCGATATAGATCCAGGAACCGGCTGTCATTTGCCCGAACATCGTCAAGCCCTTCTTGTCGAGCAAGTTGAAGTGATCCCAATCGGCCCATTTGGGAACGAGGTTTGAATTTGCGATCAAAACTCGAGGCGCATCGACGTGAGTGCGAAAGACGCCAACCGGCTTTCCCGACTGCACAAGAAGCGACTGGTCGCCTTCGAGCTTAATCAGAGAGTCGACGATCCTGTCGAAATCTTGCCAAGTTCGGGCCGCTTTTCCAATTCCCCCGTAGACGACAAGTTCATGCGGGTCTTCGGCGACATCCGCATGCAGATTGTTCATCAGCATCCTCATGGGAGCTTCCGTCAACCAGCTCCGCGCGGTTAATTCCGGCCCCGTCGGCGGCCGGATATCTCGAATGTTTCGATTTGACCGAGGCATTTCCCCCAAATCCCTTTCTTTCGCAGCGCATGCCGCCGGCAGCTCGAAGAGCGACCAGTGTCGGCAAGGCGAGCCAAGTTTCGCCAAACCATTCGCAAATTTAGCGCCAATCGGAAGATTGGGCAGTTACGCGAGCTTTCATATGTCGGCTATTGTAGCCGTTCGCGCAAGTCGAATTCCAGTCCGGCCCAGGTCGCAATGCGGTCGCTGCGCACCATCTCCGAAGCGCGATTTATGTCGGCTGCCAGAATACGATCTTCGTCTAGCGGCTTGATTTGCTTTCGAAGCTCTTTGATAACTTTTGCCAGCGGCGCGCTCGTACGCAGATTTTTTCGGAATTCGATTCCCTGGGCGGCGCATATGATTTCCACTCCCAGAATCCCGTTTAAGTTGCGGTTCATTTTTTCGAGCCTTTTCGCGCCGTGGGCGGCCATCGCGACGTGATCTTCCTGGCTTGCGCTCGTGGGAGTGGAATCTGTCGAGCAAGGGTTTGCCAAGTGCTTGTTTTCGCTCATTAGGGCTGCGGTTGCGATTTCTGCAACCATCATGCCGGAATTCCGGCCGGGATCGGGCGTAAGGAAAGGCGGCAAGTCGTGCGACAGGGAAGGATCAACAAGAAGCGCGACGCGCCTTTGCGCGATAGCGCCAATCTCGGCGATGGCGATCGCTATCAGGTCGGCGGCGAACGCGACGGGTTCGGCATGAAAATTGCCGCCGGATACGATTCTTCCCTCGTCAAGCAAGACCAGCGGATTGTCGGTCGCCGCATTTGCTTCGGTCTCGAGCGATTTGGCGGCAAAGCGCAGTAAGTCGACCGCAGCGCCGGTAACCTGAGGATTGCATCGAATGCAATAGGGGTCCTGAACCCGAGGGTCGCCGGTTCGATGGCTTTCACGAATCTCCGATCCTTCCAGCAATGAGCGGGATTCGGTTGCAACGTCGATCTGCCCTTGATGCCCGCGCAGCTCGTGAATTTCGGCTACCAGAGGCGACGTGGATCCCATGGCCGCGTCCGTGGAGAGTGCGCAGGAAACTATCGAGCCTCGTACGTTCCGCCAGGCCTGGAACAACCCGGCGAGAGCCAGAGCGGTTGAAAACTGGGTGCCGTTGACTAGCGCTAGACCTTCCTTCGGGCCAAAGGTTACAGGGTGCAAGCCGGCCAGATTCAAGGCTTTGGCGCTAGGCATGATTTCGCCATTGAACTCCGCATCGCTTTCTCCGATCATTGTCGCGGCAAGGTGGGCAAGCGGAGCAAGGTCTCCCGAAGCTCCAACGGATCCTTGAGTCGGAATTACGGGAGTCACGCCGAATTCCAGCATATCTTCGATGAGTCGGATCAATTCCCATCGAATGCCGGAAGCGCCGCGCGCGAGCGAGAGCAGTTTTAGGGCCATAATCAGCCGAGCCTCGCGGCGTTTCAGCTTGCTGCCGATTCCGCAGCAGTGCGACAGCAAAAGATTGCGTTGGAGCACATCTAAATCTGACGCGTCGATTTTGACGTTCGCGAGTTTTCCGAACCCGGTATTTATGCCGTAAACGGCTTTCGCCGACATTGCCGCCGACCGCACCATTTCATGCGATTTATCAACCTGCGCCTTTGCCGTCCGGTCGATTCTGACGGGACACTCCTCGCGCCATACGTGCTCTAATTCACCGAGCGAAGCTTTGCCCGGAACGAGTGTCAGCACGATTCGAAACGCCCTTCAAAGATTCGTTCATGAATCGGGTTGTAGCCGAATCTGTAGGCGAGTTCGGCCGGATGCTCCACATTCCAAGCGACCATATCCGCTCTCAGCCCTTGGGAAATTCGGCCCGAGTCCTCTAGGCCAAGCGCGCGCGCGGCGTTTCGCGTTGCTCCCGCCAGGGATTCTTCCGGAGTAAGGCGGAAAATGGTGCAAGCCATATTCAGCGCTAGCAAAATTGAATTGAGCGGCGAAGATCCCGGATTGCAGTCGGTTGCGACCGCAATGCCCACTCCGTGCCTGCGAAACGCGCCAATCGGAGGATGCTTGGATTCGCGCAGAGTGTAGAACGCTCCCGGAAGCAGCACGGCAACAGTTCCGGCTCGCGCCATCGCCTCGGCATCTTCATCGACGGCATACTCGAGATGATCGGCCGACAAGGCGCCGAACCTAGCCGCGAGCTTGGCTCCGCCTAGGTTTGACAGCTGCTCGGCATGCAATTTTACGGGCAATCCAAGTTCTCTTGCTCTTCGGAAGACACGTTCAATCTGTTCGGGCGTGAAAGCGATTTTTTCGCAAAATCCATCGACGGCGTCGGCAAGGCCTTCCGCGTGGGCGGATTCCAGTGCCGGGATGCATACATCATCAATAAAATCGTCCTCGCGTCCGGAATAGTCGGACGGAACGGCGTGCGCACCCAAAAAACTGGTCTTTACCCGGATCGGTCTTTTCGACTCTATAAGGCGACCGGCCCGGAGCATCGCGCATTCCGTTTCAATGTCGAGGCCGTATCCCGATTTGACTTCAATCGTGGAAACGCCTTCGGCGATTAGCGCGTCGACGCGGGGAAGCGATAGCTCGAGTAGCTCCTTCGCAGTTTTGTCGCGGGTCGCATTTACCGTAGAAACAATTCCGCCTCCGGCTCTTGAAATTTCCTCGTAGGTAGCTCCCTTAAGCCTTAATTCGAATTCTTTTGCTCGGTCGCCTCCGTAGACGATATGAGTGTGGCAATCGATTAGAGCCGGCGTGATCAGCCTTCCGCCCAAATCTCTTTCTTCGCCGCCGCGATGTTCGGAGGGCACGGTTTTCTCCTCGCCGACCCAGGCAATCCGCCCTTTCGCTACCTTGATCGCGCCTCTTTCGATCATCCCGTATGGTCGATCATCCGACATCGTGGCAATTCTGGCGTTTTTGAGAAGCATAGCGGTTGTCCCTTTCTCAATCTATTCGACGACTCTAGAATGTATGGCCGGAAAACGCGAATTTCGATTTGCGGATATCGTTCTGAAAGTGCCCTGATTGGAACGGGTAAAACGTAAAACTAGATCTAGCGATACGCCAAGACGAAATTGAATTTTCTCTGCCGTATGCTGCACTAGGGTAGCGATATGACGGCCGATCAATCATGTCCGCCATGCGAATCGCGCAGCATTTGGTAACATGGCTAGTCGATTGCTCTGGAAACGGCGGCGGTGACACCAATTGCCGGTGTTCAAAGTCGGTTCCGAATTCGCGAGGAGAACATGATAGTGATCTGGGCGCGTCAAGCTCTCTTGGAGAATGGCTGGGCAAAGAATGTCAGAGTCGAAGTCGATCGCCAAGGACGGATCAAGACTGTCGACGTGGGCGCAGCGCCCTGCGGCCACGAAGTTGAGATTCTTCTTCCATCGCCGTCAAATCTGCACAGCCACGCATTCCAGCGCGCCATGGCGGGATTGACTGAAAAACGGGGCGCATCCGGCGAGGACGATTTTTGGAGCTGGCGCGATCTGATGTACCGGTTCCTGTCCCTGTTGTCGCCCGAACAGGTAGAAGCGATTGCCGGCCTTGCGCAGATGGAGATGCTGGAAGCGGGATTCTGTTGCTGCGTGGAATTCCACTATCTGCACCACGCTCCCGGCGGAGCCGAATTTACCGACCTTGCCGAAATGTCCAATCGAATAGCCGCCGCCGCAATCCGAACCGGCATAGGATTAACGCTCTTGCCGGCTCTCTATCAGTATGGCGGCTGCGACCGTCGACCGCTCGACTATGCTCAGGCTCGTTTCGGCAACGATCGCGAACGATTTTTGCGGCTGCGCGAGAAGGCTGAAGCATCGGTCGCGAAGGTATCGGCCGACTCCGGTACAGGAATAGCTTTTCATTCGCTACGAGCGGTCGAGCCGGGCAGCATAGAGTATGTAGCAAGGGAGGTTGCCGACGGTCCTATTCACATTCATGCCGCGGAGCAACAAGCGGAAGTCGAGGAAGTCGCCAGGGCCTACGGCGCACGACCGGTCGAATGGATTTTGGCGAATGCGGACATTGATAAGAGATGGTGCTTGATTCACTGTACTCAAATGGAGCCGTGCGAAACGAAGGCGCTCGCTGAATCGGGGGCTGTCGCCGGGCTTTGCCCGGTTACCGAAGCGAATCTCGGCGACGGGATTTTCGACGGCGCCAATTATTTCGCATATGCGGGATCGTTCGGATTGGGCACGGATTCAAACGTTCGAATCTCACTTGCGGAAGAAATGCGAATGCTTGAGTACTCACAGAGGCTGCGCGACCGTTCCAGGCTGTTGATCGCCGAAGAGGGCAAATCTGTTGGCCGCTGCCTGTTTGCAGCCGCGCTATCCGGCGGCGCTCTGGCCGCCGGCCGCAATTCCGGCAGGATTGCGCAAGGTGCTTGGGCCGACCTTTTTTCGCTTTGCGCCGAAGGAGTCGAACTAGCTGGTCGAGCCGCCGATGAGATATTGGATGCTTTCGTTTTTTCCGGCGGCGACCGCAGAATTGGCGACGTGTGGTCCGCTGGCCGACATATGGTTCGAAATGGCCGCCATATTGGACGCGACGGTATCGTGTCGAACTATAGGCGGACATTGGAAAAGTTGGAAAGCGAGCTGTAGCCGGGCGGTCGAGAGCTACATTTCGCCGCCGATGCAAATTTCGGCGGCACCGCGCCGTGGCTTTCGATTTCGAAATACTTGAATTGTTGCCTGACCGAGCCTCTCAGAGCCTACGCGGAAGACAGCCTGGCGACGATTCTAATTCCGGCGTTTCCTTCGGGGGGCATGCTAGACGGTCGAAGCAACTAGGAATCCGATCGGCGGAAGTAGTCCGACATTTCTGTTGTCCCTGAAATGCTTGAGGCACGATTGGCTCGAATCGAGATCAATATCGCCGATTTGCCTGACCATAAATGCGCCGTATAGCGAAATACCGGCGATTCCGGAAAACCATGCGGTCAGCGAAGCGCCGGATCCGATAGCCGCCAGAAAGGCGCCGGCCATTAGCGCGCAACTCGCCCCAATAAACGCGAACAGCCATTTTCGAGAATCGTCGCCGAAAAGCAGCGCCGTGGACTTAACGCCAATCATGGCGTCGTCTTCCTTGTCTTGGTGGGCGTAGATCGTGTCGTAGTAGAGCGTCCAAGCGATTCCCGACAGGTAAAGCAAAATGGCGGGCAAACCGAGCGAACCGCTATGCGCGGCCCAGGCGAGCAGTGCGCCCCAGTTAAACGCTATTCCAAGAAAAATCTGCGGCCACCAAGTAAATCTCTTGGCAAATGGATAAACGGCAACCGGAACAAGCGATACGATACCCAGATAGATCGCGGTTTCGTTAAATGAAACGAGTATGAGGAACGCGGCGAGCATTTGCGCCGCCATCCATACATAGGCCGCGCTGGCGCTGATCTGACCGGACGGCAATGGTCGAGATTTCGTTCTCTCAACCATGGCATCGATATCCCTGTCCGACAGATCATTCCACGTGCATCCCGCGCCTCGCATCAGAAATGCTCCCAAAGCGCATCCGAACGCTATCCATATGTCTTCCGGGCGAAATCCGCCCGTGTCCGCCAATCCGGCAAGCGATAGTCCCCACCAGCAAGGAAGGAGTAGCAGCCACGTCCCGATAGGCCTGTCCGCGCGCGATAATCGAAGAAGCGGCCGGATAGCCGCAGGCGCCCATTCGTCGACCCAGTTGCGTTCGACGGAATCGGCGACGCGTCCTTTTTGTGAAGAATCGCGGTTTGTCAATCGATCAACATCCGGAATTCATCGCGGCGTGAGTGCTCGTTCGTAAAGATTCCAAACAACGACAGCTAGATTCGACAATTCCTGTGGCTTATGATGTGCGGCCGCGCTCTAAATTCGCGGCGAGCCGGTCAGCTGGCGGATTGAGCGCCGTACTCTAGTTGCCAGATTTTGAATTTGCCACTGTACGGCGCAAAGAGCAATACTGATGGCGCTAGCGGAATCGCACCGGCTTCAAGCCATGCAAGGCCAATGGATAGCAGTTGCAATTGAACGACATAGATAAAGGTTCGCGTAGAATTAGGCTGTTCGTCGAATGCGGCTTGCGCGAAGGCAAGCTTGTCGAAGTCGGAGCGGATTCCGCGAATTATCTTTTTTCAGTCATGCGCCTTGCAAGAGGAAGCGTAGTTCATTTGTTCAACGGGCGCGACGGCGAGTGGTCAGCCGAAATTAGTGATCTCGGCAAACGCCGCGCAGTCTTGGCTTGCATCGAAAATTTACGAGATCAGTCGTATCCGCCCGACCTTTGGCTGGCATTTGCGCCTCTGCGGAAAACGCGCACAGATTTCGTTGTTGAAAAGGCCGCGGAACTGGGAGTAGACAGGATAGTTCCCGTTCTTTGCGCTCATTCGAACGCGCGCAGGATTTCAAGAAAACGCCTGCGTCAGAGGGCGGTCGAGGCGGTGGAGCAGTGCGGCGGCTTGCACGTGCCGTCGGTTCAAGACCTCGCGACACTGGAAGATTTCCTGGTCGGCGAGCTTGGCGATCGAAAGCTCGTTTTCTGCGATGAATCCATGTCCGGGAGCGATGCGGGATTTCCGAGCGATTGCGAAGCCGAGCGATGTTGCATTCTGGTCGGACCAGAGGGCGGATTCTCTGATTACGAACGCAGAATTCTTAGGGAATTCCCCGGTTCGATTCCCGTCTCGCTCGGGCCGAGAATTTTAAGGGCGGAGACGGCGACGGTCGTTGCTATCGCGCTTTGGCAAAGATTCTATGGCGACTGGTGAATCGAACATCTCCTGATTCCATCAATCTGTTTTTTGGAATTCAATCCACGGCGATTGATGCTTTACCCTTTAGCTAGCTCGGTTTAAGCACATCGGACGGCGGCTGCGCGTCTCGACGGCATGGCCGCGCCACACCGCTTTCGATAATTTCTTGGAGCTTCTCGCGATGTCAATTCCTCAACAAACGGGCGGTCCGATTGAATGCAGAGACCAGCTCGCGGAATTTCTCGAATCCGGGTGCAAGCCGAAAAAGGATTGGAAAATCGGAACCGAGCACGAGAAGTTCGGCTTTGCGAGCAATACGCTAAAGCCGCTGCCGTACGGAGGTCCATGCTCTATTCGATCCATGCTGGAAGGGCTTCGGGATGAATTTGGCTGGACGCCGGTTTTCGAAAGCGGAAACCTGATTGGGCTTTCAAAGGGATCCGCAAACGTTTCGCTTGAACCAGGGGGGCAACTCGAGCTCTCCGGGGCTCCGCTTCGGTCGCTCCACGAGACGTGCGACGAAGTCAATCAACATCTCGTTGAAGTTCAAACCATAGCTTCTCGCATTGGGGCAAAGTTCATTGGTCTCGGAGCGTCGCCGGACTGGGCGCACGATCAGATGCCGATGATGCCTAAAGGCCGGTACAAGCTTATGACTCGCTACATGGGCAAGGTCGGCCGTCTCGGCACCCAGATGATGTACCGAACATGCGCTGTTCAAGTCAATCTCGACTATGAATCCGAGTTGGACATGGTCAAGAAGCTCAGGGTTGGTATCGCGCTGCAACCCGTTGCTACGGCCTTGTTCGCGAACTCTCCGTTTTTTGACGGAAGGCCGGTCGGCTTCAAAAGCTGGCGCAGTCGAATTTGGCAGGACCTCGATCCCGACAGGACGGGAATGCTGCCATTCGTGTTCAACGAGGGATTCGGATTCGAGGCATGGGTCGATTACGCGCTAGATGTTCCGATGTATTTCGTTTACCGCGATGGTCGCTATATCGATGCGTTGGGCCAGTCATTTAAGGATTTTCTGGACGGCCGGCTTCCTGCACTCCCTGGAGAAACGCCTCTGCTGTCGGATTGGGCCGACCACTTGACGACGATATTTCCGGAAGCCCGTATCAAGACCTTCATCGAGATGCGCGGCGCCGACGGCGGTCCATGGCGTCGGCTCTGCGCTCTCCCCGCATTCTGGGTCGGGTTGCTTTACGACGAAAACTCGCTGGACGCGGCTTGGGACCTGGTCAAGGGTTTGGACGCGGAATCTCGCGAGGGTCTCAGAATGGCGGCGGCAAAAGATGGCCTGGATGGCGCAAGTGGAAAAATCTGCATACGAGACTTGGCAGTGAATTCGCTTGGCCTGGCCGTGGCGGGCCTCAAAGGGCGCGGAATGGAAGGCGCAAACGGATTGATTCCGGATGAGACCCATTTCCTCGATCCGATGCAGGAAATCGTCGAAACGGGCGTCACGGCCTCGGACGATCTGCTTCGAAAATTTCGAGGCGAGTGGAAAGGTGATTTGGCAAAGATTTACGACGAATATAGCTATTGACAATTGATTTTGCGCGATATGCGCTGACGGATTCCGAACTTCGATTGGCAACCAGCTGAACGAAAAATTTGGTCCGGTATCGCTAGAAATGACGCCTTGCGCACACTAGTCGCTAGTTCGGTGTCTAGGGAATTAGAACCCGACCCGCCGAATAGGGCCTTGCTATTCAGGTCTCTGGCTATCTCCGGCAAGCGCGGTTCGTCGTTCCGCACGCGGGAGTCGATTCGAATGCGGCGCGAGTCGAAAATTTCTTTCGTTTTCCAGCGTGCGCGGCTTTGGTGCTGGTGTCACTTGCTTTGAATCCGTCGTCTAAGTCGAGCAAGATGCTAGCTGGTCCGCTGCCGACTTAGCAGTGTCCGTACGCGGGTCGCGCGAAACGGAGCGATGAAGCAGGCCTTATAAACGGACTTCAGCAGTATCGCCTTTATGGAGGGCAATAGGTCGGAGCGGCGCAAAATTGAGAAATAGTTGAGTGTCGACGTCGTAGAATGCTGGAAAATCGAAAGCGCTGCCAAAATCCGTCGGAATTATCCCGATAAGGTCCAAAATCCTACGGGTTGGAATGATTTGCGGTGAGTCGAACGGAAGCCGAGTTTGAACCGCCAATTTCTAGGAAGAATCGATCGGGAGAGCCGGTTTGCTTGAATCCGCATATTTTATGCCAGATTTGTTCCTGGAGGATGGATTTTAAGAGGATATGTCGAGCCCGATTGTTATGCGTTTAAAATGCCGCACCCGCTTCAAGTCAAATTTGACCAATGCGATGAATTGAGGCATTCACCGATTCGGATCCGAGACTCGGGATTTACGGCAAGCGCAGGACGAGTATATAGGCCCGTCCGTTCGAGAAAGAGCCAGATCGAGTCTCTGTTTGACAAAACCAATTTCGATTTCCGAATGCTTGCGTTGCCGTACGCATTCCAAAAGCCCGTGCAGCGCCCATACATTGTCCGGGTGATGGCGGCATCGGGGCACCTCGCTGTCGTAGCCAAGGTCCTGTCTATATACGATTTCCGCTTCCCCGTATCTTTCCTGCTCAGCCAATAGTGCGCCGAGCGCGTGTCGCGGCGGATGCATCCACGCCCACGGCTCGGTGAAATTCAAATTGTCGTCTAGTTCAACTGCGCGTCGAAGCGCGGAAAACGCGGATCTCCAATTTTTCTTTCGGTATGCGATTTCGCCTTCAAGCATCGCTTCGCCGACATTGAGAACATCCTGGGTTCGGTTGTTCAATAAAACTGAATCGCTCGAAATTCGGCTGCACGCGTCCATGAATCCTTTGCGAGCAATTTCAGCCTCTTCGATTTCACCGCGCGCGGCGTGCGCGATTCCGGCGCCGTATAAGCGCATCGCCGAACGAACCGGCATCAATGAAGAATGATCAGGCTCCGAAACGTTGATCAATTCGCGCCATTTCCCGAACCGGACCAAGACATGCGTGCGCATGGCCGAATATCCGTCAAGAATTGAAGCGATGAAAGGGGCGCTGCTTCCTATCAATTCGGGTTTGGCAATTGCGATAATTCTGTTCGCGGCGAACATTGCGTGGCGAAAGTGCCCGAGAAACATCGAGGCATGCATCAGCTGGTGAAGGTCGTGGCAGCGCGACGTCGTGTAGAAGTTGTTGTCACCTTCATGGAATTCATACTTTTCGTTGGATCGAATAGCGCGAAAGCTTATGGCGACCGATTGGGAATAGTCGCCGCAGAGAGTATAGATGTGCGTGGCCATATGGTGCAGATGACCCTCGTCGCGTGCTAAGTCGCGAAGTTTATCGGCGGCGTACATCGCACTTTCCGGCGCGTTCGACATTTCAATTGCATGTATTAGCAAATGCAGCAGCGCCGGATGTTGAGGGCCTCCATCCGAGGCATTCCTCCGGATGGCATCGTTCAATATACCCACATCGTCGCAAATATCGGCGCCCGGCATCGGTTCACCGGTTCGAATGTCCCACATTTGTCGAGGAGTTCTCGTGATTGATGCCTCGACGCAGAGCGACGCTATGTCTAAATCGTGCGGATTATTTGCGTATACCCGCCTCATCGATTCGGCGAAATCGCCGTGCCAAGCGTTTAAGGTATCGACTGGCTGAGGGCTGGGGGACGGGTAGCGCTTTAGAATCGCGCGAATTAGGTCGCGCTCGGCACGCGTGCATCCTTCCGCAAGCGAGTTCGCGCGCATCGCAGCATCGTAGCATTTCGGAAGCGCATTCGAGATTTCTTCCTTGGATTGCCTATCCCAGGGTCGGTTGTAGAATGGTCCGGCGGCATAGGAAATGCCCCACCACGCCATCGCGCATCGAGGATCGAATTCAAGCGATTTCTCAAAGCAGTTGATAGCCTCTTCGTGATTGAATCCGTAGATCCAGTTCAGGCCCCTGTCGAACCAAATCTGCGCGCGCTCGCTAGACGTAGTGATCGGGCGCCGCCAGTCGTTGAGGAGAAACGGGTAGTCCCCCGAGTTGCTCGAACATTCCTTTTCTTCCCGCATCGAGAAAATCCTTGGATAACTTGGCGATACGGCAATCAATGTCGGGCGCTGACTTATTGCAAGTAGTTTTTCGCTGCTAGAGGATGCCGCCCGTAAAACTTTCGCTATTCTTTATATGATCTTCGGCGCGCGGACTATTCGCGGTGCGAAATTTACGGCTGCAAGATTGTCGAATCTTTCACTTTCTCCGGAACCAAAGAACGAAAATGCAGGACGTGCTCGATTTCCGAAAAGGCGTTCGCCGGCAGCGATATATTTTTTAGGTCGATTGATCTCGTCCTTTTGAACCGAGCGCCATGGCGAATGGAATATGTCGGCCCGAAAATTCGTCCCGAACGCAACCGAAATCTCGACCAGTTGATCTCGCGGAGGCGAGCATAAAAGCAGTTGCGAAATTCTCGATACCTGTTTTTCCTTTACCAGGATTCTCGTTGCTGCGCTAGGATCGGATTAATCCAATAGGATCAGCGCCCTTCGGAACGCCTTGTACACGAATGAGCATTTGAGCGATTCCGAGCGTGCCCGGACTACGATACTTGCGCCCTTACTTGATTTGTAGTCGAACAAGCGAAATTATTCGCACCTGGATTAAGGCGAGAAATCCGTAGGAGGCTATTGAATGCGAGCGCATTGCACGGGCTCGGGCGAGGTCGAAATTGAAGAATGCGACGTCGCGGTTATTGGCGGCGGGCCTGTCGGACTCGGATTGGCGGTCGAGCTCGGGCAGCGAGGCGTAAGGTCGATTGTCTCCGAGCAGTCGCTGGAACCCTCCCCGATACCGAAGGGGCAAAATCTTACCCAGCGCACGATGGAGCACTTCCGCTGCTGGGGAATTGAAGCGGCAGTCAGAGCATCTCGCACAATTGTTCCTACGGCGGGAATCGGCGGTGTAACCTGCTACGGGTCGCTTTTGAGCGATTACCATTACGACTGGTTCAAGCGCGCGGTCGTTAAGCAATATTACGCCGCCGACAACGAACGGCTGCCGCAATACCAAACCGAAAACGCACTTCGCGCGAGGGCGAGAGAATTGGAACACGTCAAATTCCTTACGGAATGCAAGGCCGTATCTCTTCGACAGGACGTCGAGAGCGTAGAAGTCGAGATTTGCAGGGGAGCGCGCCGGTCTAGGGTTAAGGCGAAGTATGCGGTCGGTTGCGACGGGAGCCACTCGGTAACAAGGCGGTCAGCCGGAATTTCCGAAACAATTTCCGATCACGAACGGCTCATGTGCCTGCTCGTTTTCCGCTCCGAGAGTCTCCACAAGTTGCTAAATAAGCACCCCGGCAAAAGCTTTTTCAATGTCCTGCATCCCGAGCTGGACGGTTACTGGAAGTTTTTTGGCAAGGTGGATGCGTACGCCGAATGGTTTTTCCATGCGCCGGTACCGGCGGGAACGACGGCGGACAATTTTGATATTTCTTCGTTCTTGCACAATGCCGTGGGCGCGGAATTCAAGTTCGAGTTGAAACATATCGGATTTTGGCATCTTCGCGTTGCGATGGCCGACTCCTATCGATCCGGGAAAGTATTTGTCGCCGGTGATTCCGCGCACAGCCATCCTCCGTACGGAGCCTACGGGATCAATACGGGATTTGAAGACGCTCGGAATCTCGGGTGGAAACTCGCGGCGGTCTTGAATGGATTTAGCGACGAATCGCTGCTCGAGACATACGACGAAGAGCGGCGGCCGGTTTTCGCCTCAACGGCTGCCGACTTTATCGAAAAGTACATTGAACAAGATCGCGCGTTCCTTCGCAGTTTCGACCCGAAGCGAAACCATCAGGCCTTTGAAGCCGAATGGAAGCGCAGAGGATCGGGAGCTGACGATGAGATTTACGCCTACGCCCCGAATTATGCGGGCTCGTCGATCGTTTACGGGCCCTGCGGCTCGCAGTGCTCCGCAAGGGGCGATCACAAGTTCGCGGCGAGGCCTGGGCATCATCTGGCTCCTGCTCCGCTTTCAGGCGGCGGTGACGTTTACGACCTTCTCGGAAACGAGTTTGCGTTGCTGGAATTCGCCGCAAGCGGCCGATCGACCGTTCAATTCATGGACGCGGCGAAACGCGCTGGTCTTCCTCTAAAGCATGTAGCACTGATCGACACGGCGCTTCGGGAGCGATACGGCGCAGCCTTGGTGCTTGTGCGTCCCGATCATTTTGTCGCATGGGCTGCTGACGGCGGCGCTAGCTGCGACCCTTCGGGAATTTTAGCGAATTGCGCGAAAGCGAATTTTCTCGGTTCGGGTCGCACTTCGGCGATTGATCCTTGAATTTGGCAATTGCGCGATCGCCGCTAACTCTTTTTTCGAAAGTCGATTCTCGGTTCTTCGCCCGCAGCGAGCCGCTTAAGGTTGGGAGCGTGCCGTATCCAGACAAGAACGGCGAGAACGGCGCAGAGTGCGACTGCGTCCGGCCTGCCTAGAATCCAGATCCACAGGGGCGACGAAATCGATGCCGCGAGCGCGCTCACCGAGGAAATCCGGAATGCGAGTGCAGCAGCGAGCCAAGAAAGGCATAACGCGATTCCCGTCGCTGGATGCAATGCCAGCAGTACGCCTAAGAATGTCGCGACGCCTTTGCCGCCCTTGAATGAATGCCAGGCCGGAAAAAGATGTCCAAGAAACGCGGCAAGTCCGGCAAGCTGCGCGGCGTCGCCGCCGAAAGCGGCATAGCAGACGGCGACCGCGGCCGCGCCCTTTCCCGCGTCCAAAATAAGAGTTAAAGCTGCTGCGAGTTTGCTGCCGGTTCGCAGCACATTTGTAGCTCCCGAGTTTCCCGAACCAATTTTTCTGGGGTCTTCGATTCCCATCAGTTTCGTTACCAATACTCCGAAAGCGACCGAGCCAAGCAGGTAGGAACCGAACGCGGCGGTCGCGAATTCGTAGAACTCGGATTCGACCTGCGGAAGGATCATGCGCCCGAGCCGTAGACCGGTTCGCCGTCGACGAAGGTCTTCAGAATCCTGCCTTGCAGAAGCTGGCCGTCGAACGGCGTGTTCTGCGACTTTGATCTAAGGCCAAACCTGTCCAGCACGAATGGCGCGTCGGGATCGAAAAGGACGAAGTCTGCCGGAGCGCCCTTCGAGATGCGGCCCGTGTCGAATCCCAGCAGTTTGGAAGGATTTAGGGACAACGCCCTGAAAAGTCTCGGAAGCGTAATGTCTCCGGAATGAAACAGTCGCAATGCTGCGGGAAGAAGAGTTTCAAGCGCGACGGCTCCGCTGGCGGCTTCTTCGAAGGGAAGGCGCTTCGCTTCCTCGTCCTGGGGAGTGTGCATAGAAGAAATGACCTCGACCGAACCGGATGCTACGGCTTCGACCAATGCCTTGCGGTCATCCTCCGACCTCAGCGGCGGCTTGACCTTGAAGAATGTCCGGTAGTCGCCGATATCGAATTCGTTAAGCGTCAAGTGATGAATTGAAGCGCCGGCGGAAACATAGAGACCCGCTGCCGCAGCTCGCTCAAAATATTCGATCGACAACGAAGTCGACAACTGGTCGGCGTGGTATCGGGCGCCCGTCAACGCCGCGAGTTCTACGTCCCTTTGCAGGCCGATCAGTTCCGCGCGCCTGGACACTGCCGGAATACCCTTGAGAGACGCGAATTTGCCGGAAGTTGCCGACGCTCCCGCGGACAATCCCGGATCTTGCGGATGTCCGATAACCAGCGCATCGCGCTGCTTCGCATACTGCAGGCATCGAGAAAAAATCTTTGTGTCTTCTACTACGGAGTCGCAATCCGAAAATGCCACAGCGCCGGCATCTTGCAGCAGTCCGATTTCGGTCATCTGGCGGCCGGAACGATTTTTCGTCAGCGCCGCGATTGTCTTTATTCGAACCGGCGAAGCGGCCCGGGCGCGTTTTGAAACGAACTCGAGAGTTTCCGGGTTGTCGATCGCAGGAATGGTGTCGGGACGCGTGACCATGGTCGTCACCCCGCCCGCCGCCGCAGCGAGTCCCGCGCTTCGGTAGCTCTCCTTGTGTCGTTCGCCCGGCTCGCAAACCTTTACGCCGATATCGACTATGCCAGGGGCAAGAAATTTGCCGCCGCAATTCACGGTCTTGTATCGCAGGCTCTCCAATTCGGGTCCATCCCGGTCCGCGATGCGGCCGTTCTCGACAATAACAGAACCCGGGTTCACGGACTCCGATTCCGGGTCGACGATCATGGCGTTGGCTAGAATAATCATCGCTACGCTCCGTCGGCGTCCATTGCTGCTAATTCCGCCGTTCGCGTCATTTCCGGCTTCTTCCGGCTTCCAAAACCGCTCGACGAAGATTTCTCGCGAGCAAGTCGAGAACGGCCATTCGCACGGCCACACCCATTTCCACTTGGTCCTGAATTACGGATCTGCCGATATCGTCCGCCAAAGCCCCGTCTATTTCCACGCCGCGGTTCATCGGTCCGGGATGCATGACGATGGCGTCAGCCTTGGCAAATTTAAGTTTTTCCGCGTCCAGGCCGTAGAGGTGGTAGTATTCGCGAACGGAAGGCACGAATGCGCCTTCCATGCGTTCTGTTTGAAGCCTTAGCATCATCACCACATCAGCGGCATTTATACCCTTTCTAAGGTCGTCGAAGACTTCAACTCCAAATTCGTCGATCCCGAAGGGCATCAGAGTCCTGGGCCCAACGAGCCGAATTCGATTGCCGAGCTTGCCTAGAAGGAGAATGTTGGATCTTGCCACCCGCGAGTGCGAGATGTCGCCGCAGATAGCAATGGTAAGGCGCGTCAGTCGACCTTTCGCGCGCCGGATCGTGAGCGCGTCAAGCAGAGCCTGGGTAGGATGTTCGTGCCGACCGTCGCCGGCATTGACGACCGAGCAATTAACCTTTTCCGCAAGCAGGTTTACGGCGCCTGAACTTGGATGCCTGACGACAATCAGGTCGGGGCGCATGGCGTTCAGCGTCAATGCGGTATCGATGAGCGTCTCGCCCTTGGCGATCGAGCTTTTGGCAACCGCCATATTCATGACGTCGGCGCCCAGCCTTTTTCCCGCTAGTTCAAAGCTTGCTTGGGTTCTAGTGGAGTTTTCGAAGAACATATTGATTTGGGTCATGCCGGCGAGGACATTGGAGTGCTTGACTTGGTCGCGGTTCAAAGTGACGTACGATTCGGCTAGATCGAGAATCGAAAAAATCTCCTCGGGCGCCATGGTTTCTATTCCAAGAAGATGCTTAGCCAATATAGCCATCTATCGTCTCCGACCGTTGCATGTTTATATGATTGGCCGCGTTTTCGGACAAGGTGCGCCGCATTCGAGATGCATAGGCCCGAGAGGCAAATTGGCGCAGCCGAGCTGTTTAATATAATGTCGAATTCAAACCGAAGACACCGAGACTGAAGTGCAGCAGGATGCCCATTGACCCCGATTCAATCAGCCGCAAGGATGCAAAGGCTTTTCTCCAGATGCAGTTGGAATTCTCGGTCGATCAGTCGATCGGCGATGACCCGGTCAATCGGTACAAATTGAAAGAGGATAAACCGAGACCGGCTCGGCCGCCTAAATCGATCAATCTCAGGGCCGAATCCAAGCCGGCGGATTTTGTCGGCATAGCGTCAAGGCTGGCCGCGCAAGCACGGAACCTCGATGAACTTCGCAATTCTCTAGAAAAATTCGAGCACTGCGAACTAAAATTTTCAGCGCGCCAGCTAGTATTCTCCGACGGTCGAGCAGATTCGAGGCTCATGATCATCGGCGAGGCGCCGGGACGCGACGAGGATATCCAGGGGCGTCCCTTTGTCGGTCGTGCTGGACGGTTGCTGGACGCCATGTTCGCCGCTATAGATTTGTCGCGAAATTCAGAGTCCGCCGCAAACGGCCTCTATATTACGAACGTTATTCCCTGGCGCCCTCCGGGCAACAGGGCGCCGACTTCCGAGGAAATCAATATGATGCGGCCGTTCATGTTTGCGCACATTAAACTGGCTTCACCGCAATTGATCGTGCTTATGGGAAACATCGCATGCCAGGCCGTAATAAATTCGGCCGGAATTACGAGAATTCGCGGGGACTGGCGCGACTTCCTCGGCATTCCGGTCATGCCGACGTTTCATCCGGCGTACCTTCTGCGGAACCCATTGTCCAAGCGCCTCGCTTGGCGGGACCTCTTGGCCGTTAGATTGAAAATGCGCGGCGAAGTGGGGTCCAGTTAAATCCATGGATAGGGAATTCATACCTGTTCGGATCGCAGTGTTGACGGTTTCGGACTCGCGCAGCCTCGAAGAAGACAGATCCGGGCAGCTGCTGCAAGACCTTATCGAGGCCGCTGGTCATTTGGTCGCCGGCCGGGCGCTAGTTCGCGACGACCGGGCTTCGATTTCCGCCCGGCTGTCTGCTTGGGCCGAAAATCCAGGCATTGATGTCGTGATATCCACGGGCGGAACGGGCCTTACCGGCCGCGATGTCACTGTTGAAGCTCATCGGGATGTTTACGAAAAAGAAATCGACGCGTTTACTTCGGTGTTCGCATTTGTTTCCATGAAAAAAATCGGCGTGTCCGCCGTTCAGTCCCGAGCGTGCGCCGGCATCGCCAACGGCACCTTTCTTTTTGCATTGCCCGGATCGCCGGGAGCATGCCGGGATGCGTGGGAGGAGATTCTCATCCCGCAGCTCGACTATAGGAACAAGCCCTGCAATTTCGTGGAAATCCTACCGAGACTGGACGAGCATCTGCGAAGAAAATAAGGGCGTCGCCTGGATGCATCGGAGACGAGACTGTTCGCAGCATCTTTTTGGACATCTTGATTTGCGAGCGCGCGGATTTGTTCTTTCGATGTCCCAAAGAACCGTCATTTCGACGGATTGGCCAAAGTCGTTCGTTTAATTTAGTATCGGGATAGCTAAACGATGTTCGATTAAAACAAGGCGGAACGAGTTCGTATTAGACCCGGAGCTTGAATGCGATTCTTGGGCAGAAGCTTGCTGGCGCTCTTCCTTCTCGGGGGGACGCTCGGGATTCTGGCCATAGCCGGGAGTGCGGTTGTCACTGCCGTTCAAGAAAGAGCGTCGAGAGAATCGAGGGAAAGGCCGCAACGGGAACGCGTTTACGCAGTTCGCGTCGTTCCTGCGGAATTCACGAGCGTAAAGCCGATGATTTCGGCGTTCGGCGAAATCCGAAGCCGCCGCTCGCTAGAAATTAGAGCGCCGGTTGGCGGGAATATCCTCGAACTTTCGCCGAATTTCGTCGAAGGCGGCGTAGTCGTAAGAGGCGAAACCATACTGCGGATCGATCCGGCGGACGCCCAGGCCGCGCTGGATTTTGCGCTCGCAGACAGAAACGATGCCGAAGCGGAAGTCAAAGAGGCCGTTCGGTCGCTTTCGCTTGCTCGTGACGAGTTGCTTGCAGCCGAAGAAAGAGAATCGCTTCTAAGGCAATCCCTTGAAAAGCAAAGGACATTGCTTGAGCGCGGCGTCGGTACCATCGCGGCGGTCGAGAATGCGGAGCTGTCTGTTTCGTCGGGCAAACAGTCCGTCCTGTCGATCAGGAAGAGCGTCGCCCAGGCCGAGACCCGTGTAGATCAGGCCAATTCCTTGCTGGCGAGACGGGAAATCGCGCTGGCGGAATCCGTTCGAAAACTGGAAAACACCAGTCTCGCGGCGGAATTTTCGGGAACGCTTAGCGGCATTAGCGTTGTCCAGGGAGGGCTAGTATCCGCGAATGAACGCATTGGGACGCTAATTGATCCAACGGCGCTTGAAGTTTCCTTCCGGATTTCCAGCACCCAGTACTTGCGCCTTCTCGACGGCAGCGGCAGGCTTATGCCTGTAAGAATTGGCGTAAATCTGGAACTAAACGATTCATCTATCGAGCCGTCGGCTCAAATTGTTCGCGAGAGCGCGGCCGTTAAGGAGGGTCAAACGGGTCGACTGCTCTTCGCTTCGATAAAATCCGGTCAGGAGAAAGGATTGAAACCGGGAGACTTCGTGTCGGTTTCGGTCGAAGAGCCCGAGCTTAGAGGCGTTATGGTCCTGCCGGCGACATCGATTGATTCAACCGGTAAAATTTTGGCGCTAGACGCCGAGGACCGCCTGGAGGCTCTCGAGGTCGAACTTCTTCGGCGACAGGGCGATGAAATTATTGTCAGGGGCCGCCTGCGAAACAGGCTCATCGTGGCCGAGCGCTCGCCGATGCTCGGCAGCGGAATCAAAGTGAAACCCGTATTGCCGGCGCAGGATGGAGATCAGCCTCTCGAAGCGCCCGAAATGATCGCTCTTAGCTCGGAAGAGCGAAACAAGCTTATTGCGATGGTGGAATCAAACAGCTTTATGCCGGCCCGCGCCAAGGAAAGAGTCATCGAGCAATTGAAGAAACCTGAAGTTCCGGCAGAGATGCTGGATCGCCTCAGGTCTAGAGTTGGCGGTTGACGTGTTAGAAAGGGAAAAAGGAATTTCCCCTCTCGCACTAGCTCTTTCGTATTTTACGCGCCACAAAACCGCCGCGAATCTGATCATGCTCTTGGTGATCGCTCTAGGCGCGGCTTCCTACCCGCAGCTTCGATCCCAATTTTTCCCCGATGTCGTCGTAGAGCGAGTCAATGTCGTCGTGAACTGGGACGGCGCAGGCGCCGAAGACATTGACAACGCGATCGTTCAACTGCTGGAGCCTTCGCTGCTTGCGGTCGAAGGCGTCGAGTCGACATCGTCCGTTTCAAACGAGGGCAACGCCAGAATAACGCTTGAATTCGAGCCGGGCTGGGACATGCAAAGAGGAACCGACGATGTCCGGGCCGCTGTGGACGCTACTACCGGGTTTCCCGAAGATTCCGAGGAACCGCGAGTTCAGCAAGGCGCTTGGCGCGACCGAGTCACTGATGTCGTGATCTCGGGACCTGTTTCCGTAGACCTGCTCAGCAGATATGCCGACGAATTCGTAGTCAGGCTATTTGGCGTCGGCGTAACTCGGTCCACGATCAGGGGCATCGAAGCTCCGATGACCATAGTGGAGGTGCCGGAACGCGAGCTAATCCGAAGTGATGTTTCCTTGGCGGAAGTCGCCTCCGCGATCGGGGAAGAAGCGGAAACGGATCCTGCGGGCGAGATCGCGGGAGTCGCGGCGCGGGTACGGACGGGCATCGAAAAGCGCACCGCCGACGAAATCGAATCGATTACGGTGCGTTCCTATCCGGACGGGTCAAAATTATACGTCGGGGACGTAGGTAGAGTGCTCGTTGAAGGCGCGGACAGAAGACGCGCCTATTACGTCGGCGAAAACCCGGCCGTTTCGATTCGAGTCGATCGTTCGGACCGAGGCGATGCGATAGCTCTTCAGCGAAAAGTCGAAGCAATCGCGGCCGATATCTCCGCCGAATTGCCGCAAGGCGTCAAAGTGGATCTTATTCGCACAAGAGCAGAAGCGATAACGGGACGCCTGAACATTCTGTTCGAAAACGGCGCGCTCGGATTGCTGCTCGTCGTGACATTACTTTTCCTGTTCTTGAATGCCCGCACTGCCTTTTGGGTAGCCGCGGGAATTCCGACGGCAATGATGGCCACGGTCGCCATGATGTATGCGTTCGGATTCACGCTAAACATGATTTCTTTGTTCGCGTTGATTATTTCGCTCGGCATGGTCGTCGACGATGCTATCGTGGTAGGCGAGCACGCCGATTTTCGTGCGAGGAATTTAGGCGAGTCGCCTGTAATGGCGGCTGAGAATGCAGCCGCGAGAATGTTCGCGCCGGTTTTTGCGGCGACGATTACGACGATCATCGCCTTCTATTCGATAACGACCATTAGCGGCAGGTTTGGCTCCCTATTGGCCGATTTGCCTTTCACGATAATTGTAGTCCTTGCCGCGTCCCTATTGGAATGCTTCATAATCCTGCCCAACCACATGCGGCACGCGCTGACCAAGTCGGCAAAACAGAGTTGGTTCGATTTGCCGAGTTTGGCGGTCAATAAGGGATTCAATTGGTTTCGCGAAAGGTTATTTCGCCCCTTCATTGCCGGAGTGGTGGCACTGCGCTACCCCGTTGTCGCCGGCGCCGTCTTCGTTCTCGCTACTCAGGCGGTGCTTGTTGTGAATGGCCAGGTTCCCTGGCGATTCTTCAATGCCCCCGAACGCGGCTCAGTAAGCGGCAATTTTGCGATGCTTCCAGGGGCATCGCGTTCCGACGCGCTTGAAATGATGCGCGAATTGCAGCGTGCGGCGGAGGCCGTAGGCGCGAAATTAGAGGATGAATTCGGTTCCAACCCGCTTACCTACGTGCTGGGCGAGGTCGGCGGCAACACTGGAAGAGGCCTTTCCGGAGCATCAACGAAAGACAGGGATTTGCTTGGCTCTGTAGCTATCGAGCTAATAGATGCCGACTTTCGCCCCTATTCGTCCTTCGAGTTCGTTGCGGAGCTGCAATCCGAGGTCCGACGACATCCCTTGCTAGAAACACTTAGTTTCCGGGGATGGCGTGGCGGTCCCGGAGGCGATTCGCTTAGCGTTGAAATCTATGGCGCTTCCGCCAAGATATTGAAAGGCGCGGCGGAAGCATTGAAAACCGAACTTGCGCGCTATCCCGAAGTTTCAGCGGTCGAGGATGACCTTTCATACGACAAGGAAGACTTTATTCTTGACCTCAAGCCTCAGGGGAATGCGCTGGGATTCTCGATTGACGGAATTGCTCGGGTCTTGAAAAACCGGTTAGGCGGCGTGTCCGCCGCAACATTCCCGCAAGGAAATCGCACCGGCGAAATTCGCGTAAGGCTTCCGGAACAAGAATTGACGGCGGATTTCCTGGAACGGACATTCATGAGGACCGCCGCCGGCGAGTACGTTCCATTGGCCGATATAGTAAGGGTCAAGAGAAGCTCAGGATTCTCAACAGTTAAACGGCAAAACGGAATTCGGCTTGTAAAAGTGACAGGCGACATTTCGGAAGACGATCCGAAAAGGGCGGAAGAGATCACAAGGGAAATTGAAGAGGAAATAATTCCGCGAATGGAAAATGAACACGGGGTGGCATCCAGATTCTCCGGGCTGGCGGAACAGGAAAGAGAATTTCTGTCCGACGCGAAACTCGGGTTCGCGATTTGCTTGATCGGGATATTCCTTACACTTGCCTGGATTTTTTCAAGCTGGACCCGGCCGATCATTGTCCTGGCCATAATTCCCTTTGGCCTAATTGGCGCAATTCATGGCCACAATGTTTGGGATGTCCCGTTGTCGATTTTTTCCGTGATGGGCTTGATAGGACTGTCCGGAATAATAGTAAACGATTCAATTGTGCTAGTTTCGACTGTTGACGAATATTCGAAAAACAGGGGCTTGGTTCCCGCGATCGTCGATGCAGCTACGGACCGGCTACGGCCAGTACTGTTGACTACGCTTACTACGGTTTTCGGACTCGCGCCTCTCCTATACGAATCGTCGCAGCAGGCGAGCTTTTTGAAACCCACGGTCATCACGCTTTGCTACGGGCTTGGCTTCGGCCTGGTTCTTGTTCTTTTGGTCGTGCCGTCGCTGCTCGCTATTCATGCCGACATAGCGAAACGGTTTTCTTCATTGCGAAGGGCGTTTCGGACCGGGCCGGCCGGGAGGCCGGTCTTTGCTGCGGTGGTAGGGGCGTCACTTGCGGGAATGGCGCTGTTGATCTCAACCATAGGCAGCGTCGTCGTTTCGGGGGATTTGCCTCAAATTTTGGCACCGTATGCGCCTCAGTCCGTACCCAAGCAAATGTTCGCTTTGGCAACCTTTGCCGCGGGTTTTGCGGTTATTTGCCTCGCCGCGTTTTTCGTCGGTTCAGTCCTGGCAAACCTCTCGATTCGCCGGCGAGACCGCTCGTTAAGACGATCCGCAGCCCTTAATGTCGACCACTTCACTTTGAGAAAGCACCGTAATTCGCAGCTTTGACGTGGTCAGTTGCAGATCTTTCCGGGCGCCGAAATATACCGCCGAACTAGCTTCCAGCAAACTGGATTTCGGCCTGCTAACCTGGGAGCGCCCGAAGCGGATCCAGTCGTCTGCGTATTCGAAAACTACGTAATCCGGCCCAAGCGAATTTGGTATCGGCAAACGCGCCTTAGCGAAGAGGCCGAAATCGGAAAATTCGAAGGCGCATTCTACGGCTGGTCCTTCGGACGCGTTCCATTCTTTAGGGACTAGGTCCAGTGCGTTCAGAATTTCGTCGTCTGCTTTTTCATGCGGCGGCAGCGAAGCGGAAAAGGGGAACGAAACCGGGATGCAAACTTCTTCGCAGATCCCGCCGTAGAAATTCGCCTCGAAAAAAATTGGAGTATCGTTGATCTCCGGATAGATTATTAACGGAAACAGGACTTCCCGCTCATAGCCGAATATCAGCATTCCGTTTTGCTCAAACACTTTTGGACTAGGAAAAAGTAAGCTTACCCCGCTCAAATTTTCGGAAGATTCAATTTCGACCTGCGGGCTAATTCCTCCTTCGCCCGGCACGCGCCAGTACGTCTTCCAGCCATCGTCCAACTTCATTCGTATCCCGGCGACGTGATATTCTCCGGTTTCGTCGACGTGTCGCCAACCAGGTAGGAATTCTAAGCGAGCCGACAAATTCATGCCGCTCGCCGTATCGATTGCCGCTATCGCGACTGCCAGCGCAATCCAAATACATCTTCTTTTCATGGCCCGAGCCTCATTGCCGCATCCGCATAAAATCGATTCGCCGCGCTATACGCAAATCAATTAAACGGGATTGGTACTCATGAATCCGAACCAGAAGGAGATCGCGAAAGTCAATTCACCAAGACCAGATATATTTTTCCCAGAAGCCATAGGCGCAATGGATCCCTTTTGCGGCCGGGAATCGTGTCTGGCCAAAGAGAATATCGGACGGTTGAGCGAGGTCGCGAAAACGATGTCAATGCTTTCGTCAAATAGCGGTATCGACTGCGTTCCGTAGGCCTTGCCGACACAGATATCCGTAGCCCTTTCGGAATTGCAGCTTGCGCTTGACGCTAGGACGCCGCGCACTTGCATTTTGAGCATTTGAAGTGCCTCGGCGCGCACTGTAGCGGCGAACCAGCGCCGATTAACGCCGCGCCGATTGAAAGTAATTTTTAGTTTAGCCTTAAGACCGGAACCTGCAACCGCCCGCGAAACCGGAATTTCAGGCAACCGAGTACCGTCCCTCAACGGCGAAGCAGGCTCTCGTCATGAAGTCGGCTGCGTGCGAGGCAAAGTACTTTCCAGGCCCTGCTATGTGCCTTGCTTTCTCCGTCCGCGCATCGGCGAGCGAGCAACGGCCGCGGCGGCAAAAGCCGCGTCCTATCGGCTTACGACCGACAGCTTGATCGCGTTGGACTTTGGAGCCGCCGCGTTGACACGGATGCCGTCTTCCGCCCATGCAATCGCAAGGGCCACGGTCAGTTGCTGTACGGCGGCTTTGCTCGGCTCCTCAGGTTGCGGCAAACTGCATGCTTGAAAATCGCGGCAGACATATTCGTTTTGGGCCTAAACCCTTTGGCAATCTATCTGCCAATCCGAGAACTGTCGCCTTAGTTGTGAAGAACTGAGTTTCGAAAATAGCGGAAACGACGAAGTGCAGTGTTCGATTGCCGAGCGAAAATCCAGCTGCGGAATTCTGCTCGATTTTCCGGCGCAGGCATTTGCTAGAATCTCGAGCGAACGGTTATGACAATTCCTGCGAGAACAATGGCGGCGATTCCAAGCAACGCCAGAGAATCCGGCAGAACTCGCCAAATCGCCCATCCCCAAAACCCGGCGAACAGGAGAAAACTGTATTCAAATACGCCGACAAGAGTTGGCTCAGCTATCTGGTAGCCCTTGATTATCCCGCCAACCGCAACAAGAGACCCAAATGCCTGGATGCAAGTCCAAAGCGCAAATTCCCAGGTCGGCGGCTGCCATCCTCTGACAAAAAAAGGCCCCGCCTGATCCCATGCCTCCGGTATCGGAGCAAATGTAAACGCGGCGAGGCCTATCGCTCCGCCGCACCCAATTGCGACGAAGAACCCGAGCAATACTACCATCGTATCTTCATCTGAACACCAGTGCCGGGTTACAAGTTGTCCGAGCCCATATAGAACTGACGCAGCAATCGGAAATATTGCGGCCGCGTCCAAATTCGCCAAGTCCGGTTTCAAGACTAGTAGTACGCCGCAGAAACCCAGAGCTATAGCAAATATTCGCCATATTCCTACTGGCGTGCGGAAAAGTACCACTGAAAAGACCAGCACGAAAATCGGCGAGGAGAACAGCGCCGCGCCGGCCTCGGCTATCGGCATGAGTGCTAGCGAACCGAAATACAGCAGCATTGAACTCGCGACGAGAATTGACCGGACCGCTACCTTTCCAAAGTGTTTCGGAAACGGAGTTCTACCTTTGAAACGGAGCAATAAAACGACTACCGGAACCGCCAGCGCGGAACGTATCGCGTGAAATTGCCAGACTCCGAAATCTTTCGCAATGAATGGCACTAAATTATCGACAAATCCGATAATCGACATCGAGCCAATAATCAGGAGGCCGCCAGTCAAGGTTCTAGATGAAGGCGACCGAGAATTCATACGGTTGTACCAACCGAACGCCGAGGCATCCGGCTCTCGAATCCGCCGGTCGCGCAAACAATTCGAATCAATTTTTGCAATTGATATTTTTCCTATTCTCGGCGGCGTCCGCGAGGCCGTTTCCGCAAGTTGAAATCATCGGCGTACTCGTTGAGTCCTTCGATAATATTTTAGGCATTCTGATTGCGCCATCGCTTTGCCAGGCAAGTCTCTAGATTCTTTTTCGACAAATCCATCCCCCTTTGCAGGATCCTATAGAAATTGCCGGATCTCTTGCATAATTCGAGATTGACCATACGCTAATTTAGCGAGCGCAGCGGCGGAAACGGTCCGGCAAACATCCCATCATCCCGACCACGTTTCGTGCATCCTCGCTGCGCTGTAGCGCTCGGATTTCTCCGGATTGCCCATTTCCGGCCGGACCGATCGACTTCCGGGCAAACTCCGGCTCCCGTCGGCAGCTCTCGCCGCTTTCAGAGCAAGTCAGGCGTGCGATTACCCGTAAGCGGGACGAAAGAACCTCCCCGTAAACGGGCGAAAGGCTGAACGAACGTTGTCAGCCTGGCCAACCGGCCAACAGTTTTCAAAGGGATTGCTTGGATCCGCAAGCTTGCATTGAGACAAATGCCTCGTCATCGAAGAATCCTGTGGTTCGATCGAAGGCGTCGCGCCCATCGCCGCCTTGTCAAATTGATTTGGCGCACCGTGTCTGGCGATTGTCCGCTCCAGGAGAAATAAACGGCCGGGCGCGCTGCGGAACCGGCGGTCACGCAGCCTCGGAATCAGGAAGATGCAGGAAGCAGGCGGTATTCTCTGCCGTCTCATGTTGACCGACTCGGAACGCATGTAGCTGCGGGGAATTGTCGGGAGCAAGGCCGCACCGCATCGGCGGCGGCAAGCGCACGCCTCTCCTCGTGCGGACGATGTTCACAAGGCAGCCCGCGCTTCGTGGACTGCATCAAGGCAGTGGTCGGACGCAGCGACCAGGCGGACTATCGGCCTTGTAGTTTGGACGGGGACGGGCATGCGCCCCAATGAAACGGCCTCAATCCTAGGCCGAAAAAGTGCTGAAGCATCCCGCCGAGGGCGAACGCTGAATCCGTTGCCTCAATGGAGGAGATTCTCGACGAGTACTTAAGGGAGTATGGCGACGTTGCCGATCTGGAGTGCCGAGACAAGACCTCGAAGCAGCAGATCCGGGAAGCTTGCGCCCGGGGCGGCGGGAAAACCGGTGCCGAACCGGCGGGACCGCGGCACTTCGAGGCCAAGGTCGGCTTTTGAATCGCGCGGCGGGCGGACTCCGGAACCGCACTCCTCGTCGAGGGAGCCATCGACTCCCTCTCGGTATGGATGCCGGCCAACGCGGCGCGGGTCGGCATCATCTTCGCCACCGCAGGTGGCGCCGCCAAGCGGCCGGAATGGATCGGCAGGTTCAGCCGCGAGACCCTTTCCGCGGATACGACGCCGTCCATGCCCGCGGTTTCGCCTCCGAATTTTTCGAAGCGCGGAAGCCCGCTGCGTGCCTATTGGTGTTAAATTTAGTCGGAACTCAACAGCTTTTACATCGCTTTTCCGATCCCGGCCCCATGGCGGCGCCGAGACTGCCCGGCCGGAGATTCGGCGCTCCTTCGCGAAGTCCGCGAGAATGGCGATCTCGACATCGGAGAAGAAGGATTCCGGGTCAGGCCCCGGCGTCACGCGCCCAGTCAGGGTTAGGGCCGCCAGCCTCCTTGCGATCACGGCGGAATCGCGACTTTCCTCTACGGTGATGCAAAGGCAAAATTCGATGCTGCCATGAACGAGAAAGTTGTCCCGGAGATCGCCGACAAGATCGATGCGGACGCACTGCGGACCGCGCGAGATTCTGCGGCAAACTAAATCAACCAGCCGCGGCTCGCCCCAAGACCGCAGGGGCGCGCTGCGCCGCAATTACAGTCGGTAAATTCAACCATGCAGCCGAATCAATATCCATTGGGGGCTGTCAACGGAGCCGATGAAGTCATCGTTCCGGCGCTCTCTACTGGAATTGTCGGAGTATTGTCTTGGCGCTAACCCTCGGCGCGGTTACTCGCTATTTCAGCGGTTCTGGCTACGACTGGCTTTTGCTTCCGCCGGCTCTGGTGCCTTGGAAGGTGATTCCGGTGCTCGGACCGATTCTGCGTTCCGGGCCGCACATCAAGATCGACCTTCCGCCAAGCCATTTGTCCGGCCGCCTACTTAATTTTCTTCGACTAGCGGTATTCGCGGCTATGCTAGTTGGCGGCATCGTTTTTCTCGTTGCCGGCAATGACGCGGTTGCGCTGTTCAGGCGCCTCGGCCTGTCAATGGAACTCGAAATCCCGATTTGGTGGATGTATTTGGCCTATCCCGCGGTATTCTCTGACTAAGCCATGTCTTCAGCTGGTCTTGTTTTGGAATCTATTGCCGCCATCGTCGGCTCCCAAAAGGAGGCACGGCCATGAACATGGCCGCATCTGCAATTTCGGCAGTCCTTCTTGCGCTTTCCGTTGAGACTTTTATGGTTTTTGGCATTTGAAGCGCAATCATTGCGATTTGGCGGATGAATCTTCCATGTTCCACGTTAATCCTATCGGCCTTCGGTTCCATGACGAAGCATGTACTTATCGCAGTTCCGCTCTTTATCTTTACCGGCATGGCGATGCTTCGCGGCGGAGCCGCCGCGCGCCTAGTCCATATTGCAGCGACGGTTGTAGGCCGCTGACCAAGCGGACTGGGAATAGCAATTATTTTGGCGATGGGATTTTTTTAAACCGCGTTCTGCGGCTCGATTCTGGCGGCTATCGCCGCACCGGGAACCATTATGATTCCCCAGATGATGTCGAAAGGCTACCCAAGGCCCTTCGCCATCGCTCTCTCGGGGTCGGCGGCTGTTCTCGAAGCTTTGATCCCGTCGTCGAACGAAGCAATTTTATTCAGCGCTCTAGCTGATGTGCCGGTGTCCCGCGCTTTCGCCGCGGGCTCTATATCTGGATCTGTGCCAACAATTATTCTGTCCTGCGTCGTTACATGGAAATGCAGGCATCTTCGCAATCGGCATCGTTCGAGCTTCGGCGACCGGCTGTGCGAATTCCCGTCCGCTTAGCCGGGGTTGTTTACGCCGGTCATCATCCTCGGCGGGACTTGCGCCGAACCGCTTACGCTTTCGGAGACCGCGGCGGTCGCGGGAGTTTGGGCCATCCTGATCGGCATAGTCGTCAATCGACAGCTTGCGAGCCTAGGCATCGTTCACGCGCTACGAGAAACAGCCCGAATTACGGCCGTGATCTTCGCTATCATTGCGATGGCGACTTGTCTCAGCGTTGTTTTGACCTACAGCCAGACGCCGCAAAAACAATTTCGTTCCTTATGCAAATCGGCGGCACGCCACCGATGTTCCGGCTGTAGGTCGGCGTAATTTGCCTAATTCTAGGAACGTTTAAAGAAATCGTTCCGGTATTCCAATTAACCGTACCTATATTCGCAGCTCTCGCGCCTTCGCTGAATCTGGATATCCTCCGCCGCTACGCGGTCTTCGCGGCGTTTGCCGGCATCGGAATGAATACACCGCCGGTTTGCGTCGGCGTCTACGCACAGGCGGGAGTTGCTAGGGAAAATCCGGAAAAGGCGTTTCGCGAAATGCCATCGTTTGTAGTAGTCGAAATAATTTTTGGACTTCCGATGATCGCATTCCTGCCAGCGGCGACATGGCTTCCGAATATAGCGAACTGACAAGGCGGCAGCGATTCGCACTCTTGCAGCAAGGGTATTCGAATTCCTTCGGCTGGCGAAGCTTCCCCTGCGTTTCGCCGCCCGGTTCAGAATTTGTCCGGGAGATTCGAAGGCTTGGGTCGTTCCGGAACTATGCCCGGTTTCGATTCAACGTGCCTGGAGTCGCCTTGCTGAATTCACGCAACTTTTTTGTGCCTCATTTGATCCGCATGCGCATGAGATGTTCGCTAAATATTCACTTGCCCATTGTGAAAATTCAGTGAATAATCCGCATTGGCTATGGATTTGAAATTGCGGAAATGCGATCTGATGCCGCGTACCAATCTTGCCATGCAGAAAATTCGCCGGCGGAGTCGCCGGCCAAAAAGGAAAAAGGGAGATAAAGCCATGACTAAGTCTTCGTTGCTCTCTGTAACAGTTGCGTCATTCGCGTTAGCTTTGTCGATACCGGCGGTGGGCGCGTCCGCCCAGGAAACTATTGAGCTCACGCTCTGGTCGCGAGCCGACGCGTCGGGCCCGCTGCGCCCGGGAAACATATTGGAGGGCGCAAACCGTCTCAACGCTCAGCTTGAAATGGATGGCGCGGACTATCGAGTCGCCATAACGGTCAACGAGCAGCCCGACCAGGGCGGCTATGACAGCGATGCGGAAAGGTTGCTTCGAGCCTATGCGATTGGCGAGGGACCCGACATTTTCCACGCCGCTCACGAGTGGATTTGCGCTTTCGCTGAACCGGGATACCTCTTCGATCTGACCGACTTTACGAACGAGAATCCGCAGTTCTTCGGCGATATATTTCCTTCTCTGTGGAAATCGACCGAGTGCGTCGGCCGCCGCTTCGCCGTTCCTCAGGATGCCGAAGCCAGAATGTTCTTTTTCAACAAAGGGTTGATGAGGGCTGCCGGCTTTTCGGACGAGGAGATCGAAAGTCTCGACGAACGCGTTCTCGCCGGGGAGGTTACGCTTGACGGCATTGCGGATATCGCGCAGCAGATAGTTGAAAACACCGATGCCGAATACGGAATCCTGCACCGGCCTTCGCGCGGCCCGGACTATCTGATGATCTTCAACCAGTACGGCAGCAGTTTCGTGGATCCGGAAACAGGTAAGTTGCTTCTGGAGGAATCAAAAATTGCCGACGCCTACGGCTGGTTCGAACGAAACGTTCAAAACGGGGTTACGCCCAGCAACAATACCTCTATGGATTGGAGCTTTATCCGCGATCAGTTCTATCGGGACAACAATGCGGCCATGTGGATGTACGGCGTTTGGGATTTGGGTTCCAACGCATTTCCGCGCGGGGTTCCCAGCGACAAGGAAGGGTTTTTCGAATTGTTCGGCTGGACAGCGGCGCCGGCTCCTGTCGAGGGCGGACGTCCCGGCAGCCTAACTCACCCGATCGTTTACGGCGTAGGCGCGGGAGAGCATCAGGAGATCGCCGCGACAATCGTCGGATATGCTTCCGATGCGGAATTGAATACAAACCACGCGGTCACCACGACGCACATCGGAATTAAGCAGTCGCAGCTGGAAGATCCTCGCTACGCCGCCGAGTGGTCGCTCGCGCTTGCCACCGAGCTGCTTGAATTCAGCCACTATATGCCCAACCATCCCGACTTCGGCGCGCTAAACCAAATAATCTATGAAGCGCTGCAGGGCGTGGAAACGGGCCAGATTTCGGCTGCCGAGGCGGCAGCGTATGTCTTGGACGAGGCGGATGCGCGAATCCCGGACAGCATCGTAATGAACTAGAAAATTGAGTTGAGAAAAGACACGGGGAAGCCGTACAGGCTTCCCCGGCCGGATGTAGGTGCTCCCGGTCGTTCGGACATGGCATTTCAACCGTCAAATCTGATTCCGTTTGCAAGCAGTAGTTTCCTGCGAGGCGACGATGGGAGCAGTTAGAGAGGAAGCGACAGTCCGCACGCAAGTGCGGAAAGCCATGAAGGCGCGCGAGCGGACCAACATGGCGATATTCCTCGGTCCCACGATTTTAATCGTCAGTTTCTTTTTTGTCGTACCGGTTATTGTTGATATCGCGATTTCATTCACGGATCTCGGGCGCGAGCTTCGCATTACGGAAATCACGACGAAGAACTACGAAAGAACTTTTACTCGAGACCGGCAGCTCCCTGGCGTAATTGCAAGAACCGCGTTTTACGTCGGCGCAACACTTCTGATATTCAATACTACATTCGGCCTTCTGCTGGCGCTGACGACGACGGCGATACCGCGTACGTCGGGAACCTTTTTCAGAGCAGTCTGGTTGCTTCCGCGCATGAGTCCGTCCGTCGTCTATGCGATCCTCTGGACCTGGTCGATACACGGAGGCGACACCAGCCTTGTCAACCAGTTTCTCATCAACGTCTTTGGATTCGAAGAGGCAATCGACTTGATCCAACTGGAGCCAATGTGGGTGATCATTTTTGCCAACGGCTTTATCGGCGCATCGTTTGCCATGATCATTCTCACTTCGGCAATTCGAAGCATTCCGGAACATTTATATCATGCGGCGCGATGCGACGGAGCGGGATCGCTGGCTGTAACGTGGCACATCACGCTTATGCATCTCCGGTGGCCGCTAACCTATATCTTCATTTGGCAGACTCTGTCTCTGCTGACCAGTTTCGAATACATCCTGCTGATAACCGGAGGCGGACCGTTTCGATCGACGACTGTCTTCGCGATTTTCATTTTCCAACGAGCATTCGGTTCGGCAGGACAGTACGCCTACGGCGCGGCGCTTGCGTTTTTCCTTATCGTTCCGGGCGTAATTTTGGCGCTTTTGCTTTGGCGCATTTCCAAAATGGGTACGCTACTCCAAAGACCGCGGATCGAGGTGCAATAGGGTATGGCACAAAACGGACATGGCGCGGATAGGAACGAAGCCCAGAAGCATTGGAATCTTCTGGCGGCCAAGTCCCAAAGGAATCGGCGCATCAAGGACGCCTCTCTGTTCGCTTTTCTGATAGCGGCATCGATCCCTATCATCATCCCGTATTTCTGGCTTCTGACACTGGCGTTTTCCGCCGGTCGCGCGGGGGTCGATACGAAGGTTCTTTGGCCGTCCATCTTTATACTTGTTCCCGCGGTCGTATTGACTTGGATATGGGCAACAATCGCGGACACGAGGCGACAGGCGATGGTCGGCTGGGGCGCAATTTGGTCGGTCACGATCATCATTTACGCGATTTTCATAGGGCCCAGCCTCCACCTATTCAATTTCCGGTTCCTGTTTAATCCGGATTTTAATGCGGCGTATCGCGAAATTGTCGCTGCGAAGGACAACCCGGGATTTAGCGTAACTGCTTTCCCGTCAGTCTGGACGGCATTCTGGAATTCGCTCTTTATTGCAGGCGCCTCGACTGTCGTGGTCGTTTTCGCCGCCAGCCTCGCCGGCTACTACATCTCGCGATTCCAGTATCGGTATCGAGAATCGTCGCTTGCGGCAATGCTGGTTCTGCATGCGTTTCCGACCACTGTTTTGCTGATTCCCATATTCCTGGTGATTTGGAAAATCGGATTGCTGGATACTCTTTTCGGCGTGATGCTCGTAATCGTCGGTATCGAACTGCCTTTCGCGGTTTTCATAATGAAGGGATTCTTCGACGCTGTTCCCTGGGAAATTGAAATGAGCGCTTTGACGGACGGCGCTACGCGTCGACAGGCTTTCTACAAGGTTGTCCTGCCGCAGGTGACAAATGGCATGATCGCCGTTGCCGTGTTCGTATTTATTCGGGGCTGGGAAGAATTTATTTTCGTTCTGACGCTTTTGACGTCCAATGTAAGATGGACCATGAGCCTTTACACGTTTTTCGTAACAGAGGAGACGAATTTAGGCGTCGATTACGGCGTCGTATCGGCGGTAGGCGTCTTCTACATTATTCCGAGCTTCGTCCTTTATACGATTGCCCAGAAATACTTGCTTCAAATGTCGGTTGGCGGGATAAAGGGCTGATTGATGGCGACTATAGAATTCAAACGCATAAGTAAGAAGTTCGGGGATGAAACGGTCATTCCGGACATGAATTTGAAAATTTCCGACGGCGAATTCGTGGCCCTGCTTGGCCCGTCGGGCTGCGGAAAATCGACGACGCTGTTCATGCTAGCGGGAATTTACCTACCGAGCGGCGGCGAATTGCTGTTCGACGATGCTCGGGTCAACGAAGTTGAGGCGCGCGATAGAAATGTCGGAATCGTGTTCCAGTCCTACGCGCTCTATCCGCATATGACGGTTTCAAAAAACATAGCCTTTCCGCTGCGATTCCAGAAAACGCCGGAATCCGAAATTGGAAGACGAGTTAAAGAAGCCGCTGAACTGGTTCAAGTGAGCGAACTGCTTGATCGGCGTCCCGAACAGCTTTCCGGAGGCCAGCAGCAAAGGGTCGCTCTCGCCAGAGCTCTGGTCAAGAATCCAGCTCTACTGCTTCTGGACGAGCCTCTTTCAAATCTTGACGCTACGCTGCGATTGGCAATGCGCACGGAAATCAAGTCTCTCCAAGAGCGATTAAGGGTCACAACGGTGCTTGTAACCCACGATCAGGTCGAAGCCACGACGATGGCTGACCGAATAGTTTGCATGTGCGACGGCAAAATCGAGCAAATCGGTACGCCGGAAGATCTTTATAGGAGGCCGGCCAGCAAGTTCGTGGCGGGTTTTGTCGGGTCGCCGCCAATTAATTTATTCGAAGGAACTGTTGCCAACGGCATTGTGGAATTCGGTGATGCAAGGCTTGAGATAACCGGGGATGCGGGCAGCTCGGTTGCCGTGGGACTTAGGCCCGAGCATCTATATTTCGCCGACAGCGGGATTCCGGCTACTATCGTGCAGCATGAACCGATGGGTAGGGAGATCCTTTATGTCTGCGAGACGCCGCTTGGCCTCGTTCGCATACTCGAAACCGCCGCGGCGGCAAGTCAAAGCATCGGAACGAGTACGCATTTCAGATTTGAAACGGAAAACACTCTGGCATTTGACGCATCATCGGAAAAATTAATCCCAAGGGTCCGAATTCGCGTTCCGGAAAAGTGACCCTGGACGGAAACCAAAATTCCGACTGGACGGCTCCCTGTGCGAAAACCGCAAGGAACGCCGCGCACTTTCAAGAGTTTGGCTCCCGCCATGTCAAAAGCGAAGGCAAAGCGAAAACTGCAATCGCAATGCCGACGCTGAAAGGTCAGGCGCGGGCGGTGAAATTCGATCAAGCGCCTACGGGAGGAACGGCATTGCCGGTTGAATTCAATTGAGGCCAAGTCGGCTTGATCTCGCAAGCGATTGAAAGAATGATTTGTTCGAATCATCCAGTGCCGTTCGCCAATTGTCGCCGGGCGAAACAGCTTCGGAAACTTCGCGTCGGCAACTAACCGTTAAAATATCGTCTCGAAGAACGAATCACGCGTTTTTGAATAGTCCCGGCAATTTTCGTTCCGAACGGGAAATAGGGGAAGAGCAGGCCAAGGTTGCGCGTTTTCGGGCGATTTCATCAAGTTTGGCCGTGGCTCCGCAGGCAGGCGCAAGCGACAAGCCTCCGAATAAAGTTCAGGCGTCAATTTTGCGCCGGATTCGATTTGTTCCCGGATCGATTTTTTACCGGCGGCGACCCGGATGCATGCGATGTGCCGCCCCTCTGGTGGCGCATGGATACAAAGATTTGTGCTTGAATCCCTGCCATTGCGGTGATCCGCTTGCCGAATGGCATCCTTGCGGCGATCTCTACGTTTCGCGTTAGCCGACGCATGGGCGATACCCTCTAAAAATCAAACGTGCCGGTCGGTCTCGGATCGATTCCGCGCGCTTGCGCGATTCCGGAACCTGCGACGGGAGCGAGCGGAAATTTCGACGCGCCGGCGTGTTTAACAGCATCATATTTTTGGGGAATGCGCTTAGGCGACGAGTTGAGCTTGCTTAGCAACAATCGAATGTCATAGTGTATGGCATGACAGCTGATAAAAAGAGCGAATACTTGATCGGCCAGCTGCTGATTGCGATGCCCGACATCGGAGACCCGCGCTTTGCCAAAAGCGTAATCCTGCTTTGCTTCCACTCCGAAGAAGGCGCAATGGGCGTGGTGCTGAACAAGCCTGCCGGAAAGGTCAAAATCAGCGACATCATGCAGAACGCCGAAAAGGATGCCATTGAAGAGTTTGATACCATTCCAATCCATTTCGGAGGCCCGGTAGAGCAGTATCGCGCGATATTTGTTCATTCATGCGACTGCGACGAATACAGTTCAACAAAGTTCGTCTCCGAAAAGTTTGGATTGACCACTACGCCCGATATTCTGGAAGACTTTTCGCGCGGCAAAGGCCCGAAATGCAGCAAGCTATTGCTCGGTTACGCCGGCTGGAGTCCAGGCCAGCTGGAAGACGAGATTCAGAAGAATGCCTGGCTAGTCTGCGAAAGCGACCCGGAAATCGTTTTTGGAACCGGGTCCGTTGAATTATGGAATGCCGCGGTCAAGTCGCTTGGAATCTCGCCGAGCATGCTATCTTCCGTTGGCGGGCGCGCTTAGCGGGCTCGGTCCGAACCTTTCCTGCCTCGCCGCGGGCGCCAGAATTGGGCGCTGGCCTGCATCCTCGACCGAGGGATGCGAGGCTCGCTGCTATGCTTGCCAGTCCTTCCTTCCTTCGGCGGCGCGCCGAAGGCGATCATTGACGGCCCGGCCGATTCCGTAATCGGGAACTCGAGATACGGCGATCGCGGCCGAGCCGCTCTCTATGGCTAGCTTGTCTGCAATGCGAAGCATTTGAAACAAGTTCGATGCAGCTTCCGACAGGTCGCCGCTTTTCGAAAGGTTCATGGAATCTTCTTTCGCGTTCGAACCGAAGCCTAGCCAAATTTCGTCAATTCCCGGTCGATCGGCGTTAATCCTGACGCGGGTTTTCGGAGCGTAGTGCGCAAATCCCCGGCCCGGAGCAGGCGGTGCACCGGTTCCCGAGCCAAGTAGAACCTTCTCGCCGATTTCAGATTCTATGTCTTCGGCGGAAATAGCTCCGGAGCGCAGCAACTGAATGGTATCGGCTTCAACCGCTAGAATCGTCGATTCGATTCCGGCATCGCACGAGCCGCCGTCAACGACGGCGTCTATTCGTCCGCCAAGATCGTCCAAAACGTGCGACGCTGCCGTGGCACTGACGTGGCCCGACAGATTTGCGGACGGCGCCGCGGCGGGTCCGCCGAAGGCGCCGAGAATTTTCCGAGCCGTTTCATGCGCCGGCACGCGCAACGCGACGGTCCGCTGCCCGGCCGTAGCCACCCGGGAGATTCCGGAATTTTCCTTGGCCGGAAGAACGAGCGTAAGCGGACCGGGCCAGAATCGTCCTGCCAGACTCATCGCCAAATTGCCGGCGCGCGCGAATCTTGGCAAGTCTTCCGGTCTCGCCAAATGGATGATCAACGGATTTTCGGCCGGACGCCCTTTTGCATCGAAGATCTTTTGCACTGCGTTATCGCTTCGCGCATCGGCAGCGAGGCCGTAAACAGTCTCAGTCGGAATTGCGACGGTTTTGCCCGAATTCAGCAGCTTTGCCGCGCGGGTTATTCCGAAAGCGTCGCATGCAAGTAGTTTGGTTTTCAATTGCGTAACTGTCAGGGGCTTTTTCCGGGAATGCGTTGCGGCTATTACAGGATAGCGCGCTTGCCGCGCAACCGACATGGACGACGATCGGTTTTAGAGCGGTCAGGCAATGAGGAAACGCGAACATGGCGTATAAGTCGCCGGTCGATGAATACAAATTTCTATTTGAAAACGTTGTCGGCTTTGGGCGGCTCGCGGAGACTGAATTGTTTCAGGACGCGGACCTGGAAACCAGCGGCGAAATACTGGAAGCGGCCGGCAAGCTGGTAGACAACGAAATTGCGCCTCTACAGCGTAGCGGCGACGTGCATCCGGCGGTGATCGAAAACGGCGTCGTCAAGTGTTCGCCGGGCTTCCGCGACGGATTTCGCACAATTGGGGAAGCGGGACTAATAGGATTGGCCGCAGACCCGCGATATGGCGGGATGGGGCAGCCTTTGTCGATTCAAAACGCCGTTAACGAAATGCTGAACGGGTCCTGCCTGTCGCTGGCCCTGGCTCCGCTTCTATCGCAGGGACAAATTTTGGCCCTGGAACGCCACGCGGACCCGAGAATCAAGCAGCTGTATTTGCCTAGGCTCGTGTCGGGAGATTGGCACGGTACGATGAACCTGACCGAACCGAACGCGGGTTCGGACGTCGGGGCATTGAAAGCGAGAGCCGAACCAGCGCATTCCGGCTCTTACAGGATTTACGGCCAGAAGATATTTATTAGCTGGGGCGACGGCGATATTTCTTCCAACGTGTGCCACCTCGTTCTGGCGCGACTTCCAAACTCGAGGGTAGGTACGAAAGGAATTTCCATGTTCCTCGTGCCCAAATTCATTCCCGACGAAAACGGCGCGCCGGGCAGCGCGAACGGCGTCCGCACTGTTCGATTGGAGGAGAAACTCGGCCTTCACGGATCGCCTACTGCCGAACTCCAGTACGACGGCGCAGTCGGATGGCTTGTTGGCCATTCGAACGAGGGAATGCGCGCCATGTTCACAATGATGAACAACGTGCGCCTGGGAGTTGGATGCGAAGGCGTCGGTGCGGCAGACGCGGCTTTTCAGCAGGCGTTCGAATACGCGTCTCTGCGCAAGCAAGGCAGGACGCCGATCGGAAACGGATCGGGCGCCATTATCGAGCATGCCGACGTACTTCGGATGCTTGCGGATATGAAATCCCGGATCTTTGCGGCGCGCGCGATTTGCGCTTCGTGCGCGATTGCAGCCGATTTGGAACGGGCGACCGGCGACGGGAAATGGAGATCAAGGGCCGCGTTTTTGACTCCGATCGCGAAAGCTTTCGGAACGCAGACCGGCATTGACGTATCGGCTACCGGAATCCATGTCCACGGAGGGGCAGGCTACATTGAGCAAACGGGCGCGACGCAGTTTCTTCGAGATGTATTCGTGACGGCGATATACGAAGGAACCAACGGCATCCAGGCGATGGATTTCGCCGGGCGAAAGCTCGCCGACGGAGGCGAAGAAGCGATGGCGATTATCGACGAGATACGGGACGTAATTCGCTTTGCTATTTCTCATGGGCGATTGGGCCTGGCCGGCAAGCTTGAAATAGCGGTAGCCAAAATGTCGGCAACGTTGCGCTGGATGCTGAATCAACGGGATTTGGATGAACGTTTCGCCGGCGCGTCCTCGTATTTGCGTGCATTCGCCGTTTTGCTTGGCGCGAAATTTCATCTACTTGCCGCGCTGACCGAGCGCCAACCCGGGTCGAGAACCGCACTTGCCGAATTCTATTTCGGACGGGTGCTTCCCGAAATTCAGGGCCTATGCGAATCGTCCATGGACGGTGCAAGCAAGCTTCGGCGCATTACGCCGAATATTCTGGCGGTTTAGGCGCATGGGGTCAAACTCGTCCGAGGCGATTCAGCCTCTAGCGGGCTTATCGCCGTCCGAAGGAGAGCTGAAGGAGATCGCCGAAGGCATATTTTGGCTGCGATTTCCGCTGCCGATGGCACTGGACCATGTCAACGTTTTCGCGATCGAGGACGAGGGCGGCATCACATTGGTTGATACGGGGCTGGACACGCGAAAGACCCGCGCGATCTGGAAAAGAGTACTTGCCGGACCAATGGGGAATACTCCGATAAGGCGAGTCATTCTGACGCACCACCACCCCGACCATGTCGGGCTAGCGGGATGGTTCGCGCTGGAGCACGGCGCGGAAATTTGGTCGACGCGCACGACTTGGCTAATGGCGAGAATGCTAATTCTCGATGAGCAAGCGGTTCCGACTGCCGAATCGCTAAGGTTTTACCGGGCCGCGGGAATGGATGAAACGAGTCTGTGGAAACGCTCGAAGAACCGTCCCTTCAATTTTTCCGACGTCGTTTCGCCCATTCCTCTTGGCTACAGAAGAATTCGAGATAGGGAATCGATACGTATTGGCGGATCTGATTGGCGCGTTGCAATCGGAAATGGGCACGCGCCCGACCATGCGACGTTTTGGTGCCAGAATCATCCGTTAATTCTGGGCGGAGATCAGTTTCTTGCGGATATATCGCCCAACATCGGCGTGTACGCGACGGAACCCGATGCAGATCCATTGGACGAATGGCTGGAGTCTTGCGAGCAATTCGCGAAAATCGCGCGACCGGAACAGACTGTGCTGCCCGGTCATCGATTCCCCTATACCGGGCTTCCGTCAAGGATTGGTCAATTGATTGACAACCACCGCGGCGCGCTAAAAAGGCTGCGTCTCCATCTCAGGAATCCGGCGACAGCCGTCGACTGCTTTCATACATTGTTCAGGAGAAACATCGACGAAGCAGAGTTCGGGTTAGCGCTGGGCGAATCCATGGCTCATCTGAACTACCTGCTGGCACGAGGCGAAGTTGAACGCTCGCGGCGCGAGGACGGCGCATGGCTTTGGTCGCTGCAGTGATTCAGCGAGGTTGAAAATTTACCGTGCAATTTCGCGATTGCGCTGAACGGGTTTTTGCGGCAAAACCCGAGCGCGGCAAGAACTAGGCAACGAATTCTCCTTGAGGGGATTCACATTGCGGAGGCGAAAAAGGGAATGAGCGAATATAAACGCGGCTCGATGGATATTTCATACAATGAAAACGTGTACGCGGGTTTTATCAAATTCGCGCTTTGGGTCTGCATCTTTTCGATTGCAGTCCTGATTTTCCTGGCTGTGTTCAACAGCTAATATCCGCGCAAGCGAGATTCGAATTCGCCCGAGGCGACGCTGCAAGAGTTCGCAAAGCGACAACGCCTACATGGAGCCTGGTAGGTTTCAGCCTGAATTGTCGCGAAAATTCATTTGTCCGCGACTAGTTCGCAGCGCCTCTCCGCGGCGCGCGGATTTTGCGGAAGAACCGCGGCCGCCGGGTCGATAGACGCGCGGCTGCGACCTCGGGGCGCGCTAAATACTATTAGGGGATGGGCGGCTGAGGCTTACCGCTAGACTGAAAGCGAGACAAATGCGGCGTTAAAGCATGCCTTCGCGCTGCGCGCGCTTGCGCGCCAGCTTTCTAGCTCGGCGAATCGCTTCGGCCTTTTCGCGAGCTTTTCTTTCGGAGGGCTTTTCGTAATGCTGCCTGAGTTTCATTTCGCGAAATACGCCTTCGCGCTGAAGCTTCTTTTTCAGCACTCTAAGCGCTTGATCGACATTATTGTCACGTACTTGTACTTGCATGCGCCGCCGTGTCCTTTCTATATCAAGCGTTGCCCGCCGTCTCGACAAACAATGCTATAACAGCACAGTGCCGACTAGTGCAACAAATCTTTGAAAGAGGTTCCCAAAGCGATGCCGAATGAATCGAGTAGCGAAAGCATGATTTCGGTGCGCCGCCGCCTATTGTCGGCAGCGCTGCCCGATGTAGCATTCGACGGATGGTGCGCCGATGTTTTCTCCACGGCGGTTGAAAAATGCGAGTTAGATCCGTTGATCGCCCGCGCGGCATGCCCAAGAGGTCACTTGGATCTCGCTGTTGCTTTCCATCGCGAGGGCGACGACGACATGTGCCGCATATTGAATGAACGCGATCTCTCTCACTTGCGATACAGCGAGAAAGTCGCTGCGGCTGTGGTGACGAGACTAGAAGCTGTCGAACACAACAAGGACGCGGTTCGCAAAGGAATAGCGTTATTTTCGCTACCGCATTTGGCACCGGAAGGGACTCGGCTCCTGTGGGGCACCGCGGACCGCATCTGGTCGTCATTGGGCGATAGATCCGATGACATAAACTGGTATTCGAAGCGTGCCATCCTTGCGTCGGTTTACGCTTCCGCACTGCTGATCTGGATTCGCGATTTCAGCGAATCCCATTCGGAAACCGCCGCTTTTGTGGATAGGCGAATTGGCGACGTTATGCGATTTGAGTCGGCAAAATCAAAATTTAGATCGAGTCGCGTAGGCAGCTATTTCCAAGAGACCGCCTGCGCGCGATTTTTCGAAAGAGTCAAAGCTCCTCGATCGAGCGCCGACGATCTTCCGGGCAGGATGAAAGAGAATTCGCCATGAACAAAGCGAAGCGGTCAATGCGCGTCGTAGAAATATCCGGTCCGGGCGGTCCTGAGGTTCTCAAGGCGTCCAGAAGGCCGATTCCCGAATTGGGCGCTCGCCAGATTTTGATTCGCAATGCTGCGGCCGGGGTCAATAGACCCGATGTTCTCCAAAGGTCAGGGGCCTATGCTCCGCCTCCCGGCGCATCGGACTTGCCCGGTTTGGAATCCGCGGGCGAAGTCGCGGCCGTCGGTCCGGAATGTACGAAGTGGAAGGTCGGCGACAATGTAACGGCATTGCTTCCCGGCGGAGGATATGCCGAGTTCTCGCGCACGCACGAAGACCATGCGCTGCCGGCGCCGGAGGGAATGCCGATGGAATTGGCGGCGGCGATTTGCGAAACGCACTTCACGGTTTGGACGAATGTATTCGAAAGGGGAAGATTGACAGGCGGAGAGGCGTTTCTCGTTCACGGAGGATCGTCGGGAATTGGAACGACGGCCATTCAATTGGCATCAGCATTTGGGGCGCGAGTGTTTGCCACCGCGGGGTCGGAGATAAAATGTCGCGCCTGCGAGGAGCTTGGCGCTGAAATCGCGATCAACTATCGCGACGATGATTTCGTGGAAGTAGTGAAGAGCGCGACCGGCGGTCGCGGGGTTGACCTTGTTCTAGACATGGTTGGAGGCGATTATATCGCTCGCAATATCAGGTCGCTGGCGATCGGCGGAAGATTGGTGCAGATCGCATTTCTACAGGGCGGAAAGGCGAATTTAAATTTCGCTCCGATCATGGCCCGGCGTCTTACCGTGACCGGCAGCACCCTCAGGCCGCAGTCGGACCTGGTCAAGGCGGGCATTGCCGATGCTCTAAGAAAAAAGATTTGGCCCCTTTTGGAAAATGGCAGGGTACGACCGATCTTAGATGCTACCTATCCGCTCGAGGCCGCCGCCCAAGCGCACAGCTATATGGAATGTTCCAATCATATTGGCAAAATTGTTCTAACAGTCGAAAATCAATGAAAGAGCAAGGCTTTTGGACGAATGAAATTGTCCCGCCGAAACTGCATTCTGGTGTCGCTAAAGGAAAGTTGACTCAATATATATACTACGCCGAACGGGTGTTGGTGGCGGCGATGAAAATAGGCATGGTTGAAGCACATGTCCTCCGGTCAGGGGTTGTTGGTTTGCGCGGAGGCGAATCAAAAAAAGCAGAAGGGGTTTAGCTGCAATGGACAGACCTATCATGGCGAAAGCTACGGCGGTTTGGTTGGTGGATAATACGACGTTGACGTTCGCACAGGTTGCCGAGTTTTGCGGTCTGCATATTCTAGAGGTCCAGGGAATTGCCGATGGCGAAGTGGCGGTCGGAATACGCGGATTCGATCCGGTCGCGAACAACCAGCTCGAGTATTCGGAACTTGAAATAGGCCAGAACGATCCAGATTACCGACTAAAGCTGAAGCCCAATCCGAATGCGGGCACGCCGAAAGGAAAAAGGATTTCCAGATACACTCCGCTGTCGAAGCGCCAAGACAGACCTGCGGCCATCGCTTGGCTTGTCAAGTATCATCCGGAACTGAGCACTGCGCAGATTACGAAGCTAATCGGAACGACGAAACCGACGATTGATTCGATTCGCAATCGTACCCACTGGAATATTTCGGGCATTCAACCGACGGACCCGGTCGCACTCGGACTTTGCAAGCAAATCGATTTGGATGAGGCCGTAAAAGCCGCTGCTGAAAAAAAGGCGAAAGAGCGCGCGACAAAAGAATCGGCGGAGGGTAAATCTCTAGTGGGAACAAGCGAGTCCCTAAAAACGGACTCCGAATCGAAATTGCCGTCGAATTTGTCGGATCTAGCGTCATTTTCGCTGACTTCTCTCGAGAAATCCGACTCAACGACCGACTGAATCCCGGCGTAAAGGCTCGAACCGTAGCCGACGCCAACTATTTTGGAATCGTAGCTTGATCGTTGCCATTGGCGAGTTCGAATGCTCGGTTCCGGCAGTGGCTGGCCAAAAGGGGATTTGGCCGTCTTCCATGTTCGTTATGGCTATTTCCCACGGCTGCGGCCCGGCGACTAAAATTTTTTGCTGTTAAAGAGCTGCGACTATTCTGCCGCTTATCGCCGGGAAACTCGCGCCGAAACGTTCGATTTTAGGCTTTACGCTCTCTTTTCCGTTCGACGAGCGGCGCGATTTCTATGGCGTTCGTTCATCGCTTTCTCCGCTTTGTCCGTGCCGTCGTGAAAGGTTCCGAACCACTTGTCCAATGGTATGATGCCGTCCGAGTAATTTACCTGGAAATGCTTGTGGTGCAGGTAGTGGGCGAAGCAGTGCGTTTCCAATGAACCGGTTTCCGAGTAGACAATTTTATCGAACCCCGTGTGGTCCGGACCGGGTGAAAGGCCAGCGTGAATGAGTTGATTTAACGCGTGAATAGGATGCGACGGAACGATCCAGTGCACGAAAATGCTTGAGAAATAAAGCAAGTGCTCTACCGGATGCATTGAAAGGCCCGACCACGGGCCTGGATTGACGTTCGCGTGATGAACCTTGTGCACCGTTCGATAGAGAGGCGGCCAATGTATCAATCTATGAATGCAATAGAAGTGGAATTCCCGGAATAGAGGGATAAGAAGCATCAGACTGACGAATGCGAATGGATTCGTTTCGAAATCCAAGTAGGGAATATACCCGTTGGCCATCATCCAAAATGTGGCGACTTCGTAGGCCGTCCAGATCGGAAGTCCGCTGCAGAAGCACCAGAAAAGATTATCGTAGGTTTGACTTCCGAACAGATGGAAGTCGCTTTTGCCGGACTGCCATCTTGGATTGTATTTGAATTGGTTGCCCTGGGATCTTTTGACGTAAAGCCTGACGTGGAATCCTCCAAACCAGATAATCATCAACGCGGCGTTTCTGAAAAAAATGAATGCTACCCATTCAACACTTAGAGTCGACATGGATTCGATGGGCGGCGTAAAGAACATCCACACCATCACGGCAAGCGCGGCGTAAAGCAAATTCCACGAAAAAATATATCCGCGAATAACCCATTTCAAAAAGGCGGCGGGCTTGAATGGCCAGACAAATAAGGGGGCGTACGCGATTTTTTGAAATGGCTTCCAGTGCCCTCGCCTGTCCCGGCTGCCAAAATCAGTTTCGTCCATCTAGCCGCTTTCTTCTATATTTGAAGTGATTATTCGCTTTAGACATTTTAGGAATTTTAGCGGAAGTCAAGTTCAGCTACTTTGGATTCGTGCGGCGACGGATAGCGGGAGTTATGCACCGCGATTCGATTGACTGGCTGAACATCACAGAATTTTTACTTTCCTAGTCCGAACAAATTTATCGCCGGAGTTGTCCGCGAACGTTAGTCGTCTCAGTCATTCTTTGGTAACTCGCGCCTCGAAATTGCGATGCGCTTCCTTCAAGAATGCGCCGAGTTTCAATTGTAAGCCGCCGCCGCTTCAATTGACGCTAGTCTTTTATTTCGATTTTCGAGTCGAGTTATTCTTGTCGCCACCGAGCAAAACGGAATCGAAAGAGCGCAAATGCAGCTAGCGGCTAGGAACAACGCGGCATTCCATCAGACAAAATAATTTGCGATCTGCGCCTCAATGGCCGGCATGAATTTTGTCCGCGTTACGGAAGATGGAGTTCTAGTCGCGCCGTGCCTGTCAAAAAATCGGCGAATCAACGGAATCGAGAAGTGAGCGTCCGCCATCGATTGTTAGGATCTGACCGGTTATAAAATTTGCACCACTCGACGCTAGGAAATGGACCGCTTCGGCGACATTGTCCGCGTCGGCAATTCGGCCGAGCGGCGTGCCCTTTTGAATCTGTTCCCTGAGGCCGGGATTATTCGACATGGCCTTTTGAAGGCTCGAACTCAATATCGATCCAAATGCTACGGCGTTTACTCGGATACGGTGTTTCGCCAACGCAACTGCGAGCGATTTCGTAAATTGATCCAGCGCTGCGCAACTTACGGAATAGGCTAGTGAACGCGGATGCGACCTTTCGGCGGCAACTGTCGAAATGTTTACAATTGCTCCACTTTCATCGTGTTCGAAACCTTCTTCGCTTGACTGCTGTTTAAATCGCTCAGCTATTGTTTTGCAGAGTCCGTAATGCTGGACGAAGTTTTGCTGGAGCATCGTCTCAAGCGTGTCCGTTCCGGGTTCGAGGGCGTCGCCTTCCATGAATTGCCTGCTGGCGTTGACAAGAATGTCGATTCGTTCGAATTCATCGATCGTCGCAGAGAGCAAATTTTTCCTAGCAAGTTTTTGTCGAAAGTCGCCGGCGAACAAAATCGCGTTTTTCGTATTCGTGCCTAGCTCAGTTTTCAGTTTTTTTTCGTCGATATCGGCGAAAACGACGTTTGCTCCCTGGTCAAGGAAATGGCGGGCAACCGAAAGTCCCACGCCGCTCGCTGCTCCTGTAACAATTGCTGTGCGTCCGTCTATCGAAAAGGACATGGCAAGGTGTTTCCGAGATTACCGAGGTCTTCTTCGTTCGAGCGCTGCGCTTACCGCCGATTTCCGGGCGGACGACTAATCAACAAATTGCACGCGCGATCCAGGGCCGTAATTTTCAGAGTGGGAGGGAAAATAAACTCTTCATTGCAAAAATAAAACAAAAATCGTGCGCGCCCTGGATTTCATTCTTTTTCCATCGTGCAGAGCAAAGGATGATCGTTGGCTCGCGCCAAATCCATAACTTGCTTGACTTTTGTTTCAGCGATTTCTCGAGCAAATACTCCGACCACCGCGCTGCCCGTCTGATGTACCTTGAGCATCAGTTGCACGGCATTTGAGCTAGGCATGGAAAAAAACCTTTGGAGCACATAGACTACGAATTCCATGGGCGTGTAGTCGTCGTTAATTAGGATTACCTTGTACATAGGCGGCTTCGAGGTCGTCGCCTTCGGTCGCGTCAATACGCCAGTATCTTCGCGGCCGTTCGCGCCGTCGGGGCGACCGCTTCCGGAAGCCGCTGGTTCGATCAATATCGTCAATTCGAGTCATCCGGGTAGTTGGACTCTGAATACAATTATAATGTGGATTTCCAATTGTGCAAAGTCGCTGTCGCCGGTCGCCGGTTTTCAGGCTTATCCGGCGTTGGACTTTGGGTGCTGAAGTAGAATATCGGCAAGACAATGCGACAGTTTATTCGGAGTTAACGGACGAAAATCGGAGATTGCGGTTCAAGTATTTCGAGTGTCGGAATTTGCACCGGTTTTCGGTTTAAGTTGGCCGGGAATAGGTTGGATTTGGTAAGAGAGGCCGAAATGACGAGTGCGTACTCTAGAGACGGGTTTGGATACGGACGACCGAATCTCGCGACTATTGGTTTCGATGCCGACGATACGCTGTGGCAAAACGAAAAATTTTTTCGAATTGCCCAAGAAAGATTTACGGCTTTGCTATCCGATTACGCTGAACCGGATATCCTTAACAAATCGTTGTTGGAAACCGAAATTTCCAATCTCAAGCTTTACGGATTCGGCGTTAAGAGCTTTATTCTATCAATGATAGAGACCGCTTTGCATTTCACAGGCCATCACGTACCGGAAGAAATCGTCAATGAGATACTTGAAACGGGAAAAGAACTAAAGTCCTACCCGGTCGAACTGATTCCCGGTGCCCGAGAAGCCGTCGAAAGACTGGCCGGTAGCGTAAATGTAATCCTATTGTCCAAAGGCGACCTATTCGATCAGGAACGCAAGCTAGCGCAGTCGGGCTTGGTCGAATTTTTCGACGGAGTCGAAATTGTTAGCGATAAGACTTCGGAAGTTTACGTCAAGGTTTTCGAAAAGTACGGCGCGTGCGCCGACAATGCGATGATGGTGGGGAACTCGCTGAAATCTGATATCGTGCCGGCCTTGTCCGCCGGTAGCTGGGCCGTTTTTGTGCCTCACGAACTGACATGGGAATACGAGCATGCCGAACTGCCCTCCGATGCACCGAGATTCATCCAGTTGCCGTGCATCGGCGAGCTTCCAGAACTCGTTGCGGAGCAATTTTGAAAATTGGGAATTGTGCGTCGCCCTCCGCTAGAAGCACGGATGCAAATCGTGGTTTGATTGGATTGTAAGCTGTTGATTCAATCATATGCCGCTTTGTTTGCCGAATGTCCTTGCGGACCGGAGGATCCTCGCGCGCGCGCTCCGGCTGTGAAGTCAAAGAACTTCGCACTGCCGGGTCGCAGGGACGAGTCGAACCTGAAGGGTCGGCGTTGGAATAGGCCAGTCGGCACCGAGACCCGGCGCCGTGGCTCTCCCGCGAAAGGCCCCGAACAATCGAGCGCAAGCCCGTTCTCGCACGCCCGTGCCGCCGCATAAGTGAACAAGCCCTCGGTCGTCGACCCGCGCTCGGCTTGCTGATCGTTGCTCGAAAACGGGACAGGTTGCCCGGCACCTTTTGCTCCCTTGCGCTCCATAAGCCGTGTCCTCGACCATTCGGAAGATTCCAAGGGGCCCCCAAAAGCCGTTTCGGGGCAAGTGTCCAGAACACCATTCACGCCCAATTCCTCGAGCGTCTCCAGGCATCCGGAGAAATTCGCCGGACCCGGCATTTGCCGATACAGTGCTGGGCCGCCGAGATTTCTTCGACGCCGGTTCCGCACGCTGCGCTTGGTCGAATGCCAACGGCAACGCCGACATGGCGCACTCAAGAGCATAGATAGCGGGTCGCATCCTGGCCGGATCGACCGGTTCCCCGGTGCGCCCGAGCATCTCTTCAAGCAAAGAATCGTCGTGCGCATCCCGGATCGCGCCGCCGTGTCTTTCCAAAACCGCACGCGCATCCTGTTCGCTCTCGTAGAGTTCCTTGGCCGCGGCAGGCGAGCGGTTCCAGTTTCCGGAGCATGTGACGGCAAGTTTCGCATTCGGTTGGAGAGTACGAGGCTCCTCGTCCACGACGAGAGCCGCCAGGCCCTTCCGCAGCGACGCGGCGCCGCTGAACACGATGCCCTCCGGTTGCTAAAAATGACTTCGCCCAACACTTGCCGTCCACGCCAAATCCGAAAGCGGCGACAGCCGAGTTTCGCCAGCCTTTGGTTCGCTTTCGTCCGGCAGAAAGTCCGCCAAGGCTCTGGTTCGCGAATCGGCAAGTTCCGTGCGCATCCCACGGGACAACATCCGGCGCTGGCACCGCCAAGGTCGCCCTCTCCAACATTGTTGCCGCCGGCAGAATACGCTCGTTCTTTCCCGAAATCCAAAGTCGCTCGTCCCGGCTATCGGCAAGCGTTCCCGAGCATATGGCCAAGCGATGGTCTCAGCCGTAACACGCACTGGCGGCCCGTCCCAATCCACGTGGGGGCCTAGGTTCTCGAAATGGCGATGTATTGGGCTCTCGCCGCGCCACGTCGCCAGGAGCACCTTGATGAGGCCCGCAGCGCCGGTCGCGGACTCCAGTTAGCCGATGTTCGTCATTGCCGCGCCGTAGAAGTAAATCCAGTTGTCCGCAATCGCAGTAGCCAAGGCAAGATCGCGACCCGCAATGTAGATCCTGGATTTCCGTGGCGGCCAGCAGCCGAGACGGACTCGTTACGGCTAGGGACCATTCAGGCCTCGCTTTGAATTCCGCGCTTGGCCACAGTCCATTCGTGATCGCAACGGGCGCGCCGCGACGTGATACCGGTTATGAGGCGCCGGAGGCTGATGACACTATTGAAATTGGCGGCCGCGCTCATCAGGGAACTGCCGTCAATTAGCCGAGCAGGTCGATTCGCGACAGCCCCGGAAAGAGAGCTCACTCGGGCAACTTGCAGGTGGCCCGGACGCAATTGAATCGCTGTGCGCGTAGCGGCAGGGATTCTCTGCGCCTCGCTTCCCCAATTTATCCATAACCGTTCCAAATAAACCGTATCGCGCCGGCAACATGAAGAATCGCAGGGACTCAGCCGGACACAAGATTTTTGCATCGTACCTTTGCGGCATCGGGCGAACTCTTGACGCTACGGTTCCATTCGGATCGATTAGACTTGTCGGGTTTCATTCTGGATCGATCACTAAAGCCGTACTGCGCCGCGGTCTCAAACCTGAATAAGATTGCTAAGCAGCGCCGATACCGCAGCGACGTCGTGATCGCCGTATTTGCGTCCGATAACCTGAACGCCGCAGGGAAGGCCTTCGGAAGTAGTGCCAATTGGCGCGGCGTTTGACGGAAGATAGGCTAGGCTAGCAAAGGAAAACCAGAAATGCTGGGTCAGTACCGGCAGTTCTTCGCCATTCACGGGAATGGTACGCACTTCCGGGTGAATCGCTTTTCGGAACGGAGCCGCGGCGCTGGCCGACACTGGGCAGAGAAAAAAATCGTACCGGTTGAAGAAATTTCGCCACGCATCGCAAATCCGCATGCGCTTCTCGTGCAGTTGCAGCCAGCGTCGGTGCGGCATAGTGCTGCCCTTTGCATTTATGTACTTGAACCGCCCGATCCCGATGCCGTCGCTTTCGGCCGCTTTCAGGGCTTTCAGGAATTGCTCCTCGTCGAGCCGAGTCGAGGTTTCCGCGCGCACTAGACTGTTCATGAGGTTGTTTGCGTCGTTGAAGTCGATGCCGGGCCGCGCCGCCCGGTCCACTTGCGCGCCCGCCGCCTCGAGCTTGCCGAGAAAGCGATTCAAGGCGTCCAAATAGGCCGCGTCAACCGGACATTCTTCATGTTCCAGCATCACGCCGATACGCAGCCCCTTCAGGCCGGCAATGCGGGACCTGCTCAATTGCAGCCGCCACGCCGTGCCGGGTTCTTCGGACCCGGCTAGGACATCGATAAGAACCGAGAGATCTTCGGCCTTGCGCGCGAACGGCCCGGACACGCCGATGTCCGGAACGCGGGTCTCGCCCAGCATGCTGTGCCCGCTCATTGGAAGAATGCCCCATGTCGGTTTCAGCCCGTTCACGCCGCAGTAGTGCGCGGGCAGGCGAATTGATCCGCCCTGGTCGCTACCGACATCCGCATACGAAAACCCGCAGGCTACGGCCGCTGCGGAGCCCCCTGACGACCCTCCCGCGCTCCTGCTAAGGTCATGCGGATTACGGGTTCCGCCGAAGAGAGGGTTGTCGGTTTCCCAGTCGCCAAGCCTAGCCGGTAAATTGGTTTTGCCGATCAGGACTGCGCCAGCCTCCGCCATTCGACGGGCGACGCCGGCGCTGCGGGCCGGATAGGCTGGCGCCAATGCGGGGTCGCCCCAAGTAGTTGGCATCCCCTCGACATCGAAGCATTCCTTTATGGTCACCGGGAGACCGTGCAGCGGCCCGGTTTTTCGACCCGCCCGCAGCGCGCTGTCGCGGGAATCCGCAAGACGGCGTGCGTCTTCCACATTCAAAAGAACAACTGCGTTGACTTTGCCATTGTCCTGGCCAATGGCCTCGAGGCACCCTTCCAGCAAGTCCCGCGCCGTCGTTCGCTCTTCCGCAAGCGCCTGCATAGCCTCAACTGCGCCAGAAAAGACTCCCACGCGATCCCCGGCCAGCTTGACTTCGTTCTCCGTCATTGTCGCTTCCTAACTCGGCTGCCATTTGCTGAGCGGCGTTTCCTGCCAATTTCGACTGGTTTCAAACTGTTCGATGAATTCCGAGTGAAAGAATTTTTTTTGCCGCCGAGAACCTCGTCCGATCGATGCCCTTATAGGCCCTTGCCGCTCGCTGGTTGAATCTTCCCACGTGAGCGGCATCGCAACTTCGCATTTGTCGGCAAGAAATGCTCATACGAAAGACCGTCTGTTCAGGCCCTTGTTCATGACCTGCTTTCTCCTTTCGGTCGTTTCCTCCTCCGACTATCGCCAGATGGAACGTCCTGTGCCGGCGGCGACGCTCCGTTGGTGCCTACGCCCTCGAGCCACGGCATCGGAGTCCAGCGGCCGTCCCGCCAGCGCCGCCGCCAAGCGCGGCCGAACACTAGAGAAAAGAATCTGCGGCAATCGGGCCTGACGCTTCGCCAGCGCCCAAGAGTAGGGGAATTCCTGCGGCATTGACAACAGGAACGACGTCTTGTGCGGGCCCAGCTATTTCGGCAGTGCCGGCCAGCATCAACCTGCACTACGCTCTCGACTTATGGATCCATAAGTCGTGGCGAGCCCGAAAGGCGAAGGGGCGCACGATCATAGTCCGCAATTCTTACGACTTCGCAGCCGGGTTTCAAAACAAGCGGGACGCTGGGCAATTCCTCTTCGGTGCCGGTGACCGTCCGGGCCGGTTCGGGCTGGTGCTTCACTCGAAAAAAGAGTCGCCCGGTCGAGTTCGGGCGGTTCGCCATGGCGAACTGCAAGGCTCGCGACGACCGCGGACTTTCGCCTATCTCGTCTTCACGCACGATTGCGGAAAGACGAATGTCGGGTAGTCGGGGCAGAATGCCTGTCTCGAGCCTGGACGTGCTAACCCCTGAACGGACAATGGAGGCGATGCGCAATCGGATGCATCACGACAAGCGCGATGCAGGCGAATGGCACTGCCGGGTTGTTGGCGGCCGGATGATCTGCGACTCCGTTCTCGCGGCCGACCGAAGCCCCGCCAGCTTCGCGTTCCGTCATGATCGGATGCGGCCGTAGTCGCTTCGCCGGCGACCGCAGGAGGGCGGGGTCTCCTACGCGAGCGTTGACATTCCCGCGAAGGCATGCTGGCCATGGGTGCAAATCCGCCACGCGCGGCCACCGCATGGTTTGCCCTCAAGCACCCAAGAATGGAGCCCTGTGCCTCAACGGGCACGCATCCGCGCTGGGAGGCGCCCGGGCAACCGCCTTTCCCGCTTCAACGATCTGGAGGCAGGTACAAGTTGCGATACCCGAGTTTTATTGATAAAAGAAGGCGAGGTGCCTCGCGCTATAAGTAATAGGCGAGGCAAAATTGCGGCGGAAGATCGCGAAAATCCCGTGAGGCGCAGGGAGGAAACATCAATTTATATCGGCACCCACCTTTTGAAATTGCTGGCGATTCTGTGTTTTGCGGCCTTTGCATCGTTCGCGGTCGCCAGCGGAGCTAGCGCGCGAACCTACGCGTCAATGGTCATGGATGCGAGGAACGGCGAGGTACTGTTTTCGAGGAACGCCAACGCGGTCCTTCATCCGGCATCATTGACGAAAATGATGACGATGTACGTTGCATTCGAAGCGGTGGAAAAAGGCGAAATCGGCTTGGACGACATGATCAAGGTTTCGCGGCGCGCCGCTTCGGAACCGCCTTCGATTTTAGGCCTTAAGCCAGGGACAAGAATTAGATTTCGATATCTGCTGCGGGCGGCGGCGGTAAGGTCTGCCAACGATGCCGCCACCGCGATCGCCGAAGCTGTTTCAGGTAGCGTCGAAGCGTTTACCCGCAGAATGAACAGAACGGCGAAGGCAATGGGGATGAACAATACAAACTTTAAAAACGCTCACGGACTTACGCAATCGGGGCACAAATCGTCGGCGCGCGACATGACCATTCTAGGAAGGCATTTGATTTACGATTTTGAAGAATACTACAATATGTATTCTCGAGAGACGACCCATGCCGGGATAAGGACGGTAAAGAACACGAATAGGCGGCTCTTGGGGGCGTACAAGGGCGCCGACGGAATAAAGACGGGATTCACCAACGCCGCGGGGTTCAATCTAGTTGCTTCGGCGAAACGCGGAGACGTTCGAATTATTGCAACGGTATTCGGGGGCAAGACATCGGCATCCCGAAACAAGCACGTAATGGAATTGCTGGACAAGGGATTTGCACTGGCGAAAAGGTCCGTGAGATTGAATAGACCTTCGCGGCCTGCCTACAATTCGCGGTCGACCGGCGGGTCGCTAGCGGCTTCTATTGTGCCAATTTGGCGGCCCAGCGGATTGGAAGCCGCCAAATTAATAGCCGCGACAGCCGCCGCCGATAGTGCGGAACAGGGATCAGTGTCGGATGAATTGGGCGAACGCTTCGGCACGGCGGTGGCCGAAGAAAACTCGAGCAATATTGAAGCCGTCCTGGCTCCAACTCCGATTTTCCGACCGGTAGAATTGGCTTCTAGGGCCCCAAGCGGACGAAACTCGGCCGTTGTGAACTGGAAGGTCACCGTTGGCAAATTCCCGACATCCTATCTTGCGGAGAAACAGCTTATAGCTGCGGGGCTGATAGTGCATCGGACGATACCGGGAGTCGATAAAACGATTGTGGCGACAAAGTACTATTTCCAGCCTAGCTTTATCAATTTGAGCGAATCCGAGGCTTTAACGGCGTGCAAAATACTTGCCGCCAGAGATATCGAGTGTCACGCGGTCGCCGCGGGGGAATAGAATCGGCCAAGCGGCATTTTTGGATAATTCCTTATGAAACGGCCCGGCGCCGAAAATTATGAGATCACTTCTTTGGGCTATCGTCGTAGTCGCTTCCCAGTATTCTGAAGGAGTCGCCTTTCGGGTCCGAGAATTGCTTGTTTCGAACCGCCCAGACGAAAGCCGCGAGCCAAATTATTCCGACCATCACCGTTGCGGCAATTAGTAAGAGTACGATGTCCATGTCAGCGTACTCGCAGCGAATTGAATGTAACCGTCAATGAAGAAGCGGACATTGCAATTGCGGCGGCTAGCGGCGTGGCGAATCCCAGCATGGCAAGCGGTATGGCAATCGCGTTGTAGGCTGCGGCAATTCCAAAATTCTCCAGTATTCTTTTTCGCGCCGAACGAGCGATGCCGTGTCCTTGATTCAAGGCTTCTAGATTGGTACCCAGCACGACAATGTCCGAGGCAACTCGGGCGGCATCAAGGGCGGACGCGGGCGCGGCCGACACGTGCGCGCTCGCAAGCGCTCCCGTATCATTTAGCCCGTCGCCGACCATGAGTACCCGCTTCCCGCGTGCAGCGAGTTCGAAAATTTCCGACATTTTTTGTTCCGGCGATACTCTCGCCGCCCAATTGGAAATACCTAGTTGATCCGCGACCCTTGCAACCGCCTCTTCCAGGTCGCCGGAAAGGATCCTTACTTCAATGCCACGGGCTTTAAATCCGTTTATCGAATTCCTCGCGTCATTACGCACGGATTCCGCATAGGCGAATTTTATCGGCGATTCGCGACCGATCTTGAGAAAAGCGCAATTGCCGCTGTTCGGCGAAGCTCCGACCCATTCGGCGCGCCCGAAGCGCACTCGTTGGTCGCGCCAACGCCCTTCAATGCCGTTTCCTGGTGATTCTCTCGCGTCCGCGATCCTTGCGGCTTCGATTCCGGAATCTCGGGCCGCTTTAACCAGCGAAACGGACAAAGGGTGTTGAGAAATAGCACAAAGCGACGCGGCAATTGCGAAATCTCTTCGACTAACGGACCCGTCATCGGAAAACTTGAACTTCCCCGACGTAAGCGTTCCTGTCTTGTCGAAGACTACCGTATCGATCAATGCAAGCCGCTCCAGCGCAGTTTCGCTTTTCAAGAGAATATTCCTACTGAATAGCCTTCCGCCGGCCACGGTGGAAACCGCGGGAACAGCCAAGCCGAGCGCGCAAGGACAGGTTATGATCAAGACGGCGATCGCGACGTTCAGGGCAAGCCTTAGGTCGCCTTCGGACCAGTACCAGCCGGCGAACGCAAGGACAGCTAGAATGTGGACCGCGGGAACGTAGAAGGCGGCGGCTCGGTTCGCGTAGGAAGAGTATTTATTTCGCGCGGTTTCGGCGATTTCGACGGCGCGAGCCAACTTGCGCAAGCGAGTTGATTCGCCGATCGCCGCCGCCTCGATCGTCAGAGCGCCGGTAAGATTCAATTCGCCCGCAGAAACGACACTATCGGTTCCCGCGGTCGCCGGCATGTTTTCGCCGGTCAGATGCGATCGGTCAATTTCACTTGATCCCTCGACGACCCTGCCGTCGACGGGAATGCGTTCGCCCGCAAGAACAAGAATTCTATCTCCCGGGTAAATGCCGCCAACCTGCAATATTTCCGTCTTGCCCATTTTGATCCGGCGGGCGCGAGGCGCCTCCAGCGCCGCGAGTTCGAGGGCGGCCGACCGCGCCGAGGCTCTAGCGCGATGGTCTAGAAATCTGCCCGCGAGAAGGAAAAACGTCAGCGCGAGCGCCGCGTCGAAATATGCATGTCTTCCACCCGCCGAAACCTCGTAGAGCGACATGCCTGCCGCGAGAATGATAGCGACGGAAATTGGCACGTCCATGCTCAGCCTGCCGACAATCAAGGCGCGGAATGCGGCTAGCAGGAAGGGCTGGGCCGCGTAAGCGAGGGCGGGTAACGCAACAAGAGCCGAAACCCAGTGAAGGAGCTCGCGCGTTGCATTTTCCGCGCCCGACCAGATTCCGATGGAGAAGAGCATTACATTGAGGGCCGCGAAGCCGGCGACGCCCACGCGGAGCAGGAGCGCCCTGCCGACTTCATCCAGATCGCTCGCGTTGATCGTGTCGGCATCGAGCTCTAAAGCTTCTATTCCGACGCCCGATAGCTCTTCGACGAGGTCGCGGGAGCTAACGGTACTATCTGCGTCAACGGCGACCCTCCGCAGGGTCAGGTTGACGCGCGCCGATAGAACGCCGGGAAAGCGGGCGAGAGAAGATTCTACAGCGGATATGCAGTTTCCGCAGTGAATTCCCGGAAGCGAAAGAAAAATGCGGTTTTGAATCGGTCCCGACCTTGGGGCGCCGGCGATAGTCGCGGATGATTCGCTCAAATTCGATCTCATTCGGCGACAAGCAGGGATTTTCGCTGCCGGAAGTCGATGCCCTCGCCGGAAGTGGCCCGCAGATCAACTATCCAATAGCCCGGCATAAGGTCTATGCGAGCCACGAAATGTTCGCCGTCGAACAAAAATTCGGGCGATATGTCTTCCCTCATATGCGTCGGCCGCGCAATAGTTGCCGAAAACTCGCGGATCGGGGCAGGATGCCCGCCCTTTCCGAAAATTCCTATCGCCAGCGATCCGCCGGAATAATTCGCCGCAGTATGCCAGTTCAAGTTTTCCTGAGCGATTCGCTTTCGTTCGAATTGCTGGCTGGCGATGTAGCCGTTGCGGACTTCCAGGCCGGGAAAGGTAGCGATGGCGGAGACGGTCAGCGCTAGATTTGCCGCAATTACGATGCCGAATGCGGCAGAAGTCAGCAGCAATACCTTGAATCCGGTAATCGGACGTATCCAGGACTTTGTCATGGCCGTCCTCGAAATACTGAATCCGCCGCCGCTCTCTCGCCGGAAAGCGCGTCTTCAACCCAGAACCGAAGGCTGGTGTTGTCGCGACGGGCGGCGGGCGAGCCCGGATCAGTCGTAACGTGAATGCGCACCTGAGCCGTTTCGTCGGCGTTGATCGTTGCAACGCTTTCGCTAGAACCCGCGACCATCAAATCGAAGTCTTCTGTCGACGAAAGCGAAATCCTGAAAGACCGCGATTCGTTCTGCCTGTTTCTAATTCTAAAGACGTAGCTGTTTCGAATGGAGTTGTCGGAAAGCAGGACGTTTATTGGGTTTCGAACAGCCGCGACGCTGAATTCGATATCCGGCCGAGTGAATAATGCAACGACAAGCGCCACTCCGATTCCGGACCATATCGCCGAATAAAGTAAGACGCGCGGTCGCAATACTTGCTTCGCGAGAGATCCAAGGCTGCTTGAGGTCGCCTTGAGCCTTTCGTCGTTCAGCGACAAATAATCTACCAGCCCGCGAGGCTTTCCGATCCGATTCATGACATCGTCGCAGGCATCGATGCAAAGCGCGCAGCTAATGCATTCGAGTTGATGCCCGTTTCGTATATCGATCCCCATCGGGCAAACATTGACGCATGCTTCGCAGTCGATGCAGTCACCTAGGTTTTCCGACCCCTTGGCTTTCCTGTGCTTTCCTCGAGGTTCGCCGCGCCAAGGGCGGTAGGCGACGGTGATGGAGTTTTCATCCATCATCGCGGCTTGAATGCGCGGCCACGGGCACATGTAGATGCACACTTGCTCGCGCATGAATCCCCCTAGGACAAATGTCGTCGCAGTGAGAATTCCAACGGACGCGTAGGCGATCGGATGCGCGGAAAAAGTAACCAAGGCGATGAAGAGCGTCGGGGCGTCGGCGAAGTAAAACACCCATGCGCCCCCGGTGCAAACGGAGATCGCGAGCCATGCCGTCCACTTGGCCGTTCGAACGCGCAGCTTTCGAACCGACATCGGCGCGTTCCACAACCTGACGCGCTTGTTGCGATCCCCTTCGATCGCTCGTTCAATCAAAATGAAGAGGTCGGTCCATATTGTTTGAGGACAGGCATATCCGCACCACACGCGGCCGAGCACGGAAGTGAAAAGAAACAGTCCGACACCCGCCATGATTAGAAGCCAGGCAACGAAATAAAATTCATGCGGCCATATTTCGATCCAGAAGAAGAAGAAGCGCCTGCCGGCGAGATCGATTAGAACGGCTTGGTCCGGGAGGTTCGGTCCGCGGTCCCAGCGGATCCACGGCGTCGCGTAGTAGATCCCCAAGGTGATGCCGAGCATCCACCATTTCAGCGTTCGGAAACGACCCGAAACCCGGCGCGGGAATACGGGATCGCGCGGCGCAAAAAGACTTTGCGACGGTGTCGAGCCTGCGTTCACGTGATTTGCTCGCAAGGCCGGAACCGCGCTCGCGCCCAAATCGAATTAGCGGTCATTTCCCTTGTTTGAACCTTTCAGCTGTTCCGGTTTCGGCGGCTGTATTGCGTTGGCGCAAAATCGGGCGATTCCGCATTTGCGATTTGCCGCCTCAACGTAGTTGCGCGGCGCAATTTCGGTTAAACGCCTTCATTCGCCGCCGCCCAATTGATGAACATAGACTGAGACTTGCCGGATCTGGGACTCCGTCAATCTCTCCCTCCAACTGGGCATGACGGTGAAACGTCCATTTGCGATCGTTTGCCTGACCGTTTCTCGATCGCCGCCGTAGATCCAAATCGCATCGGCGACATTTGGCGAGCCCTGCTCTCGGTCGCCACGACCTTCTTCGCCGTGGCAAATGGAGCATTGCTCTTCAAATACGGTCGCGCCTAGCCCGGCCATTTTCGGATCATGGTCTTGATTCGATAATTTTAGAACGAATTCAGTTACGTTGTCTATTTCGTCGCTTTCGATGAGCTCCGTAAAGGCCGGCATTTCCGAGTACCGAGAATCAGCGTCGCCATCGTCGCGGATGCCGTGGCTAACGCTGAAATGAATGGCTTCGATATCGCCGCCCCAAATCCAGTCATCGTCGAGAAGATTCGGATAGCCGAACGCGCCTCCCGCTCCGGATCCGTGGCATTGCGAGCAATAGTTGCGAAAAACGGCTGCGCCTCCGCGAATTGCGTATTCGCGTAGATCAGTTAGGCTTGCGATTTCATTGAGGTTGGTCGCAACCAGCCGGTCGTCGAGCGGAGCGTTGGCGGCGCTCGCGACTTCAAGATCTTCCGCCAATTCGGCTCTCGTTGAATAGCCTAATATTCCGGGCGTCGCCCGTTCAATGAGCGGCAATGCCGGATAGGCCACCATATAGCCAACGCCCCACGCAATCGTCGCGTACAGCGTCCACAGCCACCACCTGGGCAGAGGGTTGTTGCACTCTCTGATTCCGTCCCATTCGTGGCCGGTGAATTCCGGTTCCTGGTCTCTATCCGGATTCCCGCTCATCTTCCAAATTCTTTTCGGTTCGATTCGCATTGCGTCGAAACCTGCTCTTGGCATCGCCGGGCGCGTCGTCGTTGCGGAAAGGTATATCGGCGCAATCGCGGTGAAGGTCTCGGCTGCCCCTGCGAAACGTATAGACCACGATCGCAACAAATGCCGCGGTAAGAAAAACCAATCCCCAGCTGTCGGCGAATTGTCGAAGCGCGGAATAAGTCTCCATCGGTTCGGCCCTACCTGTTCTCGTCCGGAGTAAATGTGGAAAAATCGACCAGCGTTCCGAGAATCTGCATGTACGCGATTATCGCGTCCATCTCGGAAATTCCGGCTCGTCCGTCGAAATTCCGAGCCTGAGCTTTAGGGTATCTCGCCACGAGTTCCTCGTGATCCGCGTCCTCGTCCGCCTGAACTGCAAAATCCGAAGCGGCGTTCTCGATCATTTCATCCGTATAGGGAACGCCGACTAGCCTGTGCGTCCGCAGCAAGCTCTGGATGAAGTCCGGTTCGACGATACGCTCAGCCAAGAATCCGTATTTCGGCATTATGGATTCCGGCACGACGGCCTGCGGGTTTTCGAAATGCAGGACGTGCCACTCGTCCGAATACCTTCCGCCGACCCTCGCCAGGTCGGGTCCCGTTCGCTTTGAACCCCATTGAAACGGATGGTCGTACATCGACTCCGCGGCAAGGCTGTAGTGGCCGTAGCGTTCAATCTCGTCTCGGAGCGGGCGAATCATTTGGCTGTGGCAGACATAGCAGCCTTCCCGGATGTAGATGTCCCGTCCGGCCAGTTCCAAGGGCGAATACGGCCTGACGCCCTTGACCTTCTCTATCGTGTTTTCCAGGTAGAAAAGCGGAACGATTTCAACGATGCCTCCTACGCTTACGACTAGGAAGCTAAGAATGAGCAGCAGCGTGGCGTGCCGTTCCAGGCCTTTGTGTTTCGAGAGGAAACTCATCGCATTTGCCCTTACTCGGCGGGAACGGGCGCGTCGGCGATTCGGCCGGTTTCGGTCCGAGTTCGCGCGACCGTCATCCAGAGATTGTAACACATTAGAAGTGCGCCAATTAAGTATAGCCCGCCTCCGGCGGCACGTATCAGATACATAGGATATTTTGCGACAACCGTGTCGGCGAAGGAATTTACGAGAAAGCCGTGAGAGTCCACTTCCCTCCACATCAGTCCTTCCATGATTCCCGTCACCCACATCGACGCCGCGTAAAACACGATTCCGATCGTTGCGAGCCAGAAGTGCCAGGACACGAGGTTTAGGGAGTAAAGGCCATCGCGCTTCCACAACTTCGGAACTAGGAAATACAGCGCGCCGAACGTGATCATGCCGTTCCATCCCAGCGCGCCGGAATGAACGTGGCCTATTGTCCAGTCGGTGTAGTGGCTCAGGGAATTTACTGCGCGAATTGACATTACCGGACCTTCGAATGTCGCCATGCCGTAAAACGCAACCGCGACGGCCATCATCCGAATAATCGGGTCGGTGCGTAGCTTGTCCCAGGCGCCGGAAAGCGTCATGAGGCCGTTGACCATGCCGCCCCATGATGGCATCCAGAGCATGACCGAGAATACCATGCCCAAGGTCGATGCCCAGTCGGGCAGCGCAGTATAGTGAAGGTGGTGCGGTCCGGCCCAGATGTACATGAATATTAGAGACCAAAAGTGCACAATCGACAGTTTATAGCTGTAGACTGGCCGGTTAGCCTGCTTTGGAATGAAATAGTACATCATTCCAAGGAATCCCGCCGTTAGGAAAAACCCGACGGCGTTGTGCGCGTACCACCATTGGGTCATTGCGTCCTGGACGCCGGAAAAGAGCTGCACCGACTTCGAACCGAATATCGAGACCGGAATGCTGATATTGTTTACCAGGTGCAGCATTGCGATGGTTACGATGAAGGAAAGGAAAAACCAATTGGCCACGTAGATGTGTGGCTCCTTGCGGCGAATTAACGTTCCGAGGAATACCGCCAGATACGCGACCCAGACGACAGTAAGCCAGATATCCAAGTGCCATTCCGGTTCCGCATACTCTTTCGATTGCGTGGCGCCGAGCAAATATCCCGTCGCCGCCAGAACGATGAATAGCTGGAATCCCCAGAATACAAACCAGCAGAGGTTGCCGCCCCACAGCCGCGCAGCCGTGGTTCTTTGGACAATATAGAATGAAGTAGCGATAAGCGCGTTTCCGCCAAAGGCAAAGATTACGGCCGATGTATGCAGCGGGCGCAGCCTACCGAAATTCGCGATTCCCTCGGCCCATTCAAAATTGAGAACCGGGAAGGCAAGCTGGAGCGCAATAATCAGGCCTACTAGGAAACCGACGATGCCCCAAAACACGGTCGCGATCACGCCGGCGCGAACAACGCCGTCCTCGTAACCCGTCTGAACCTCTTTCGGTTCGCCTACGCGCTTTACTTTCCAGATGAAAAGTCCGCCGGACACCAAAAGAACGGTCAGCATATTCGCGAAATACGCTAGATCTCGCGCGTAATTGGCGGCTATGGCCGCAATTAGCGCAACAGTAGCTAATACCAGAATCTGTACGGTATTGTTCATTTTTTCCCGCTTTGCTCGAAGAATTTATGTACAATTCCTTCGTGCCAGGCAACATTAATTGCAAAATTCGCTAGGCGAAAGCGAGGCCAATTCATATCTCCGAGGCGGGAATTCGTCGCGACTCTATTGGCGCGATTTGTCGCGAAAGCTTCCGGCCGAGCGGCGATCTTGGCGGACTGCGGCGGCCGGCAAGGCCCGCTAGGCGCACGATTCTAGCCGACTGTCGATAGACTACCGGTGGTCGCTAAGGGAAGCAACTGCCCTAACTGGCCTGCCAATGCCGGTCTTGGCCATCGACCGGTTGCCTGGCCCCCGCGGGCAAACCGGCTTCATGTCTGTCGAATTCATTGCGGCGCTTTCGAGACAGTTTCGAACGTCGGTTCCTATTTCGCGCGACGAAAGAATTTACGAATCGCCAGCTCGAAGTATTGGTCGTCTTACAGTCGGCATTCCTAGTCCAATTATCGTTTCGCCGCATGCGATCCGATTCCGAGTAGCTGAACTCCTTACTGAGAATTGCCGGGGGACTGTCGCGGTCGCTCGAAAATGGTTTTCAGATCGATATTTTCGGAATCGCGGCGATTCCTTCGACTGGTTCGGGACCAGGGCGAAAAGCGCAATGCAAGGCTTGCGATCATTCATTTTCCGTCTACCTGCGGAAATGGGTTGTTCGAGCTACCCAATCAGATTTTCATTGGAAGGATGTTGCGAAGATCCGAACGAGAAGACGAGCATCATGCGTTTCGGAGGATTGCCGTCGCGATCGGACGATGCTCGTATCCAATTGAATTGTTCCGATTTGCAATCCGACGGACCCGAATCCGGCCGGCGAGAAGTTTTCGCAATTATGGACCCGTAAAGGGCTTGCCGAGTCGGTCTCGCCCATTTCTAGATCGCGCCTAAGCCACATTCTTGACCGGATGCGGCGTACCGCCGAAGGCGGCGGAGATCAACGCGCGAGTATATTCCGATTTCGGATTCTGAAATATGTCGACGGGGCTGCCTTTTTCGACGATGTCGCCCTGATTCATTACGATGATCCGGTGCGATATCGCCTTTATCACGCGAAGGTCGTGGCTAATGAACAAATAGGCAAGGCCGTACTTCTTTTGGAGGCTGAGCAGCAACTCGATGATCTGAACTTGTACGGTCATGTCGAGCGCGGAGGTCGGCTCGTCTAGAACGACCAGCTTTGGATTCAATATCATGGCCCTCGCGATTGCGATACGCTGCCGTTGTCCTCCGGAAAACTCGTGCGGGTACCTTTCGAGCATGCTCGGGTCGAGCCCCACCTCCCTGAGAATCGAAACCGTTTGCCGCCGCCTGTCTATACCGCTCTTTTCTCCGTGGACCTCCAGCCCCTCCGAAATGATCTGCTCGATCGTCAGGCGGGGAGACAGAGAACCGTAGGGGTCTTGGAATACCATTTGCATATTTTTGCGCAGGCTGCGCATTTCGCGAAACCTGAGGCCCTGAATATTTCTGCCTGCGAGTACGATTGGGCCTTCCGAAGAAACAAGCCTTAGGATCGCCAATGCCAGTGTCGTTTTTCCCGATCCCGATTCCCCGACGATTCCGAGCGTTTCGCCTTGGCGCACCGAAATGCTCGCGGAATTGACCGCCTTGATATGGTCGACGGTCCTTCTCAGAAAGCCGCGCTGCACCGGGAACCAAATGCGCAGATCATTGGTTTCGACGATGACTCTTCCGTTCTTAGAAGGAGGCGCGGGGCTTCCCGACGGTTCCGCATCAAGCAACAATTTCGTGTATCGGTGCTCTGGTTCGGTGAAAATTTGCTCCTTGGGGCCTTGTTCTACGATTTCGCCGTTTTGCATGACGCAGACCCGGTCGGCGATCTTCCTCACAATGTTCAGATCGTGTGTGATGAAAAGCAGCGCCATCTTCTCAGTTTTTTGAAGGTCGGCCAGCAATGCCAGGATTTGGGCTTGAATCGTCACGTCAAGTGCCGTTGTCGGTTCGTCGGCGATTAGCAGGTCCGGGCCGTTCGCGAGCGCCATCGCGATCATGATCCGCTGCCGCTGCCCGCCGGAAAGCTGGTGCGGGTAGTCCTTCAATCTTTGTTCCGCCCTGTCGATCCCGGTCCTGCGGAGCAGGTCGACGATCATGGATCTAGCCTCGGCGCCTTCAATGCCCTGATGCAGCGACAAGCTTTCGCGTATCTGCTTTTCGATCGTGTGAAGCGGATTGAGCGACGTCATCGGCTCCTGGAAAATAAAACTGATGTCGTTGCCGCGGGTTTTCCGCAGCGTGGCGCCGGTAGCGCCTATCATTTCCGTACCGCGGTAAAGTACGGAGCCGCCTATAGAGGCGTTTTCCGGAAGCAGCCCGACGATGGAAAGCGCCGTTACGGATTTTCCGGATCCCGATTCGCCAACTATAGCGACGGTTTCGCCGCGCTCCACATGAAAGTCGATTCCGCGAACGGCGTGAATCTCTTTGCCGTCCTGCCGGAAAACGACCGAAAGATCGCGGCACTGCAGGAAATCGCTCATTGGAATATTTTTCTCGGATCGAATGCGTCTCTGACGCCCTCGAAAATAAAGACCAGCAGCGAAAGCATGATCGCGAACGTGCAGAATGCTGTAATGCCGAGCCACGGCGCCTGAAGGTTCTGCTTTGCTTGCAGCGTCAGTTCTCCCAGCGACGGGCCGGAGCGCGGCAGCCCGAATCCGAGGAAATCAAGTGCGGCGAGCGAACCGATCGTGCCGGTCGTGATAAATGGAAGCAAAGTCACGGTCGCGACCAAAGCGTTGGGAAGAACGTGCTTAAACATGATTTTCCAGTCGGCAACCCCGATCGCGCGAGCCGCTCGCACGTATTCGAAATTGCGCGCTCGGAGGAATTCGGCGCGGACCACGCCCACAAGCGCCGTCCAGCCGAACAGCGTCATCAGAATTACCAATAGCCAGAAATTCATTCGCCAGATCGCGGCCACGATAATAATGATATACAGCGACGGCGTAGCGCTCCAGACTTCTATGGCGCGCTGGAACAAAAGATCGATCCATCCTCCGAAATATCCCTGAACGGCTCCGGCGGCGAGTCCGATGACCGTCGTCAGCAGCGTAACTACCAACGTGAACATTATAGAAAGCCGGAATCCGTAGATGACCCGCGCGAGGACGTCGCGAGCCGTGTCGTCCGTTCCAAGCCAATGATCGGCGTCCGGTGCGGAAGGGGCGGCGCCTTTCAAATCGCTGACGGTAGAGTAGGAATAGGGAACGGGAGGAAATATCACCCAGCCCTTTTCTATGATCTCTCCGTCGACTTCGCCGTCAGCCGCGTCTTCTATTATGCCTTCCGGGTCGTCCCAGCAGCTCTCGAGCCCGCCGGAAACTATCAGGCACTGAACCTCAATGTCGCGATAGACCGCTTCCGACTTGAAATCTCCGCCGAAGTAGGTTTCGGGATAAAATGCGGTCAGGGGTGAAAGCATTTGGCCGCGGTACATGACGAGCAGCGGCTTGTCGTTGGCGAGGAACTCCGCGAAAACCGACGCTCCGAAAAGCACCATAAAAACGACGAGCGACCAGTAAGCGCGCCTGTTGGAGCGAAAATTCCTCCACCGTCTTTCTCCGAGCGGCGAGAGCCTGATCATGTTTCTCGCGTCTCGAAGTCGATGCGGGGATCGACCCAGACATACATCAGGTCGGAAATGATTCCCACGACAAGCCCGAGGAGACCGAACATGAACAACGTCCCGAAAATCACGGGGTAGTCCCGCGCGAGCGCGGCCTCGTAGCCGAGCCGACCTAGTCCATCAAGCGAAAATATCGTCTCGATTATGAGCGAGCCGCCGAAAAAAACGGAGACGAAAACCGACGGAAACCCGGCGATTACGATGAGCATGGCATTGCGGAAGACGTGGCCGTATAGAACTCTGTTTTCCGCTAGGCCCTTCGCGCGAGCCGTCATGACATACTGCTTTTTGATTTCGTCGAGGAAGCTGTTTTTCGTTAGCAGTGTCAGCGTCGCGAATGCCGAAATCGTTGAAGCGAGCACGGGCAGCGTAATATGCCAGAAGTAGTCCGCCAACTTCCCGAGCAAGCTCAGATTATCGAAATCGTCGCCGACCAGCCCTCGCAAGGGAAATATCTTGAAGTACGATCCGCCTGCGAAGAGAACGAGAAGCAGAATGGCGAATAGAAAGCCAGGGATCGCGTAGCCGACGATTATTGCGGCGGATGTCCAGGTGTCGAAAGATGTCCCGTCCTTGACGGCCTTGCGAATCCCAAGCGGTATCGAGACCATGTACGCGATTAGCGTCGACCACAGACCCAGGGTAATCGACACCGGCATTTTTTCGAGAATTAGGTCGACGACGCTGATCGAACGGAAAAAACTCTCGCCGAAATCGAACTGGATATAGCCCCACAGCATCAGCAGGAACCGTTCCAGCGGAGGCTTGTCAAACCCGAACTGCTTTTCGAGTTCTTCTATGAATTCCTCGCGCAATCCCCTTGCGCCGAGATATCGATCATCGCTTAGGCTTTCCCGTACGGCATCGCCGCCGGTGCCGGCAATTGATTCAAAGACATCGCCTTCGCCCTCTAGCTGCGCTAGAATCTGCTCCACCGGACCCCCGGGCACGAACTGAACGAGAACGAAATTGATAATCATGATCCCGAGCAGTGTCGGGATCACGAGGGCCAGTCTACGAAGGATGTAGGCTCCCATGGAAAGCTATCGCGCTACGGACTCAAAAGGCGCCGGCGGACTCTAGCGCTTCGGCCTTTTCCTTGTTGAACCACCAGAAGTCCAAATGTCCCAGCGACAGGCGAGGGATAGATTCGGGATGTTCGAACATGTCGTAGTACGCCACGGTGTAAACGTCCTTGTACCACTGCGGGACCCAAAACCTAAGCGACCTTAAAACCCTGTCGAGCGCTCTGACCGAGGTCTCAAGTTCGCTCTGGGATTCCGCCGCCAAAACGTGGTCGATTAGTTCGTCCACCGCAGAATCCTTTAGTCCGGCAGTGTTGAAGACGCTGGTGTCGGCGGTCTCGGAGCCAAAGTATTGCCGCAGTCCGGACCCGGGCACATAGGAGCCGCCCAGCGAGTCCGTTATGATGTCAAAATCGTGGTTCCTGGTTCTCTCGGTGTATTGCGCGTAGTCGACCCGGTTATATACGGCCTCGATTCCAAGGCGCTTCAAATTTTCGACGAACGGAAGAACGATTCGGTCGAACGCGGGGCTGCTTTCGAGAAACTCGATCTTTAGCGATTCTCCTTGGCCGTTGCGCAGCATTCCGTCGTTCCCAATAGTCCAGCCTGCTTCTTCAAGCAGCTGGGTGGCCCTGCGCAAGTTCGCCCTGTCGGTTTGGCGAATGCCTGATTCGGGCGCCATGACGGCGGGCTCAGTGAACACCGATTCGGGAATTTGGCCTCTAAGAGGCTCAAGCAGTTCAAGTTCCGCTTCATCGGGCATGCCGGTGGCTGCCAGATCGCTGTTTTCCCAAAAAGAGTGAATTCGCGCGTATAGGTCGTAGAACAACGTTTTGTTGGACCATTCGAAATTAAACATGAGGCCAATTGCTTCACGCACTCGCGGATCTTGAAACTGCGGTCGCCGAAGATTGATTACAAATCCTTGGCCGGAAGCAATATCGCCGTCCGGCAATACCTCTCGAACGACCCAGCCGTTGTCTATTGCGGTAAAGTTGTATTCCGAAGCCCAAGTCTTGGAATGGTTTTCGCTGCGAAACGTATACGACCCCGCTTTGAATCCTTCGAACGCCGACACGGTATCCGCATAGTACTCGACTCGAATCGCGTCAAAATTGTTTCTGCCGACATTGATCGGCAGTTCATTGCCCCAGTAGTCGGGATTGCGCCTGTAGACGATTCGCCTGTTAACATCCAAGGAATCGAGAACATAAGGGCCGGACCCCACCGCGGGTTCCATTCTTGTTTCGTCGAGCCTGGCTCCGGACGATTCAAACCAAGCCTTGGAGAAAATTGGAATGCCGCCGATCATTTCGGGATAGTCTCGGGTCGATTCCATTGTCTTAAACACGAACTTTATCCGGTGCGGATTTTCAATCGTTACGGATTCAACGACTTTAGCGAGCTGGGCCCGGTATGAAGGCAGCCCTTGTTCCAAAAGGATTTCGTAGCTGAACTTAACGTCCTCGGCCGTAACCGGCGAGCCGTCGGAGAATCGTGCCTCGGGCCGCAAATTATACACTGTCCAGGATCGATCATTCGGATATTCGATGGTTTCGGCGACAAGGCCGTAGGAGGCGTCGACCTCGTCTGCGGTTCCCGACAGCATTGATTCGAAAAATATTGAGGATAGCGCTCCGGCGCGCCCTTTCTGGCTGTAGGGATTCATCGAGTCGAAAGTGCCGAATCCCCAAACCGATATCTCGCCGCCCTTCGGCGCATTCGGGTTCACGTACTCGAGATGCTCGAAATCAACGGGATATTTCAAATCGCCGAACGTCGAGATGCCGTGCGAGCGAATCACCGATTCCGAGCCGAGCGCCGCCGGCGAAACAGCGCCAAGCGCCAAAAGCGCAAATACCGAAATCGCCGTTGTTCCTGCCAGTATTCGCGAACTAGGTCTCGCTGCTAGTCTTGCTTGTTCGTGTGATTTCATTGTCTGCCTCCAATTCGCATATTCAGTTTCGGCAAGCTTAGGCGAGCGTTGCCGGCCGCCTTCAATTTTTAATCGAGAAACGCATTATTTCAAAGCGCAAGAAGTAAACTTTTAGAGAATTGGCTTTCAGGTCGGAATTCCGATAAAACCGTAGGCGGTAATGCTCTTCGACGCGCCAAATCGGTTTGGCCATACGCCGATGGATTGCGAATTTAGCATGGCCGGAACGCCCCGTCCACGCGCATGCGCAAAACTCGGCCTGATTGGCTAGCGACCGCCGATTTCTCCGGCTCAGGGAAATGTAGGGATGTATCGGGCTACTGGAGCGACTTAAGATAGGCGATCAAGTTAGCTCTGTCTTTTATTTTCTTGAGGCCCGCGAACGACATCTTCGTACCTGGAACGAAGTCTTTCGGCTTCATGACGAATTCGTCCAGGGCATTGGCGTCCCAAACGCCGCCCATTTCCTGCAAAGAAGAAGAGTAGTCGAATTCGGAAACCGAAGCGACTTCCCTCCCGACAATCTGAAACAGGTGCGGCCCCGTTCCGTTGGCTCCGTCTTCAAGCTTGTGGCAAGCCTTGCACTTGGCGAACACCTTCTTTCCCTTTCCCGCATCGGCTTCGGCGACCAGCATGGCTATGTCGACAGTTTCCTCAACTTGAGGCTCGTCTTCCGCTCCTGCACCGCTTTCGATCGCTAGCAATTCCGCTGCTCCGTGGTGTTCGTCGCCGTGTCCGCCTCCCACATGGTAGAGCGATGCCGTTGCCCACTGACCTAGCAATAATATCAAGAGGGCGCCGCAAAGTGCTCCGACTGCCTTGGTCAATGTCATCGTATCGAGCATGCGAATACTCCAGAGGCGATTCTAAACGGCGCTTCGGCCAACGTAAGCTAGGCGGCTTCTATAGCCTTCCCATCGGATAGTGCAAGATGTAGTAGAAAAATTTGGCGTTGGTTTACCTTCGGAGAAAAAGATGAGCGGGAAAATTGCGTTTCAAGGTGAACCGGGAGCGTATTCTCATGAAGCGTGCCGAGGCGCGAGACCGGAACTGGAGCCAATGCCCTGTTCAACCTTCGAAGATGCCGTGGAAGCAGTTAAGTCTGGCGCGGCGGAACTCGCGATACTTCCGGTCGAAAATTCAATCTACGGTCGCGTTGCCGACATTCACAGGCTTCTTCCGGAATCCGGACTGCACATTGTCGGCGAGCATTTCGTGCCGATCCACATCAATCTGCTCGCTATTGGCGGAACGGATATTTCGAATATTCGAACCGCAATGAGCCATATGGTACTGCTCGGCCAATGTCGTGAATTTATAAGAACTCGCGGAATCAAATCGATAATTTGGACGGACACGGCCGCTTCCGCCAAGCATGTCGCCGAAACCGGCGACCCGACGCTAGCCGCGCTGGCTTCCGAACTGGCGGCCGAAATATATGGATTGGACATTATCGTTCCCAGCATCCAGGACGAACAATCAAACAGGACCCGTTTCCTGGTTATGTCCAGAACCGATGACCGTTCGAGGCGCAGTGAAAAAATGATGACTTCCTTTTTTTTCGAGGTGCGAAATATTCCGGCGGCGCTCTACAAGGCGTTGGGAGGTTTCGCCACGCATGGCGTGAACATGGTCAAGCTGGACAGCCATATGGTCGGCGGGTCCTTCCACAACACGCGGTTTTTCGCGGATGTGGAAGGGCATCCCGACGACCAGGAAGTCAAGGGCTCCCTTGAGGAGCTAGCTCTCTTCACCACTTCCGTGAAAATTCTCGGAGTCTATCCGGCGGATCCCGAACGGTTCACCGAATCGAAGTAATACGATTACGGCGGGCGGTTAACCGAGCCTGTCGCACAACCAGTTGTAAATGAGAAAATGCGCGATAGCGCCTTTGCGCGGCGGGGCCACGTCTTCCCGCGCGCCTGCGTAGACATCCAGCATTTCTTCGCGCGAAAGCCATTTCGCATCTTCGATTTCGACAGGGTCGATTTTGACTTCGCTCGACAGCGCTTCAGCTCGGCAGCCGATCATAAGCGACGTTGGAAACGGCCATGGCTGTGTCGCCAGTATTTCGACGGCGCCAACTTTGACCGATGTTTCCTCGAACACTTCTCTGCGCACGGCGGCGGCGACCGTTTCGCCGGGCTCCATGAATCCGGCGAGAAGCGAGTAGGTTTTGCTCGGCCATTCGCGCGATCGGCCGACCAGTATCGAATTTCCGCGCTTCACGAGCATGATTACAACCGGGTCGGTGCGACAAAAGTGCTGAGATTTACATGAATGGCAGTCGCGTCGCCATCCAGCGCATTCGGGGTACGACGGCTGACCGCAACGGGCGCAAAATTGATGCGAAGCATGCCAGCCCAGAGTCGCTTTCGCGACTGCTGCAAGTTCAGCTTCATTCGCATCGAGTCGCGTCATATGCAGGCGTAGATCGACGAATTCCCAGCCGTCCGGTAGTTCGGGGTGGGATTGCTTGCTTGCATCAAGAAATCCCGGGTCCGGACCCGGGCCGCCCGGTACCCAATTCGAAATATCCTGCGCGAAGCTTGGAATGCCTTCCGGCATGCCGAGCAAAATCGGCGGCTCCAAAGAATCCTTGAAGCAACTGCTTCCGCGTTCAACCCAGCCGAGCATCGGATTCTCGCCATTCCGCAGAGGAATTTTGCCGCGCCAAACGGGCAGAATCCGCGCTGTCCCCTGGTCGAGCGCGAGCCCGAGCGATTCCGCGCTTTCGCGCATCCATGCCGCGCGGTCGTAGCCCGTGCCGCCGAATGTCACTTCTTCAGCAATGCGCAATGTCCGTCCTATCTGTTCCGTTCGTTGGGCAACCGAGCGATTCGCACGACCGAAATCCTCGAATTCGCGAGTTCGCTCGCGCGCCTAGCGGAGCTCCATCGGAGGGAATGAACTCGCGACGTTCACGCACTTGGCAATTTCGAGTACCCGCAGTATGTTTGAGTTGTGTGCATCAGTTTAAATGCAACTTGATTTCCTTGAAAAGGACCGACCCATGAAAAAAATCGGAATCGCCGTTGCTTCAATAGTTTTCGCGGCAGCGGCCTCAAATGCCCAAACAAAGACGAGGTTCGCGCTGGACTGGAAATTCGAAGGACCTAGCGCGGCATACTTCGCGGCGATCGACAACGGGCACTTTGCCGCTGAAGGGCTGGATATCGAAATATCGGCGGGCCAGGGATCGCTGGACGCTATTCCAAAGGTGTCAACCGGCAGCTACCCGTTCGGATTTGCAGACATCAATAGCTTGGCTAAATTTAAAGATTCGGAACCAGATGCGCCAGTAGTTGCCGTTATGATGGTATATGACAAGCCGCCTTTCGCTGTCGTCGGACGAAAATCGCTCGGGGTTTCGGCTCCATCGGACCTTGAGGGAAGGATTCTCGGCGCCCCGCCCCCCGACGGCGCATGGGCGCAGTTCCCTGCTTTTGCGAGCGCGAATTCCCTTGATGTCGAAGCAATTACGGTCGAGCCGGTCGGATTCCCGACGCGTGAACCGATGCTCGCCGAAGGCAAGGTCGACGCGATTACGGGATATTCATTCTCGAGCTATCTCAATTTGGTTCGGCTAGGCATCGATCCAGTCGATATATCGGTGATACTCATGGCCGACCACGGGCTGCAGCTCTATGGCAACGCCATCATAGTGAATACTGACTACGCCGCCGAGAATCCCGATGCCGTAACGGGGTTTATACGAGCGGTTGCGAAGGGCTGGAAGGACGTGATCGCCGATCCCGCGGCGGGCGTTGGATTGATGATGAAGCGAAATCAAGCCGCTAATCTGGAACTGGAAACGGAAAGGCTGCAGATTTCGATCGACGGAAATGTCTTGACAGACTACGTAAAGGAAAACGGAATTGGCGGAATCGACGATGAACGCTTCGCCTTGTCCTTGAAGCAGCTGGAAGAAAACTACGAATTTGAGACTTCGCCGGAAGCTTCCAATATTTTCACTTCCGAGTATCTCCCAGACGACGGGAGCTTGATGATCCAATAAGCGATATTCCTGGGCGGGCGACATTGCCGCCTGCCCCTCACGCATATTCCCCGGAACAATTCACTTGCAAGTCAAGGCGCAAATTCACCTTGAAGGCGTGTCACATTCCTATTTGACTGCGGATGGCCGCCTCCCGGTCCTTAAGGATTTCTCGCTTTCGGTGCAAAAGGGCGGATTTACGGCGGTTGTCGGGCCAAGCGGCTGCGGGAAATCTACTTTGACCCGGCTGATTGCGGGCCTGATTCGCCCGGACAAGGGAGAAATCTACCTTGCCGGGGAAAAAGTTACGTCGCCGAGGCCTACTGTCGGCATGGCCTTCCAAAATCCGGTTATGCTGGAATGGCGTTCAGTGCTGAAGAATGTGACGCTTCCTCTCGAAATCGTCGCTCCCAGAAAGCCATGGCAAAAGCGAAAGGAGCGCGCTCGCGAACTCCTGCGGATGGTGTCGCTCGTGGATTTTGAAGACAAGAGACCTTCAGAACTGTCGGGCGGGATGCGCCAGCGCGTTTCGCTGTGTCGCGCGCTCGTCCACAATCCCGAAGTTCTGGTTCTCGACGAACCATTTGGGGCGTTGGATGCTTTTACAAGAGAGGAATTGTGGCAAGTCATGCGCTCTCTTCGCAAAGAGGAAGCCTTTACTTGCGTGCTAATTACGCACGACCTGCGCGAATCAGTCTTTCTTTCGGACGAGGTCGTTGTGCTATCCGACAGGCCTGCTGAAATCCAGCACGTCGCCAAAGTTCCGTTTGGCGAAAACCGAAAGCTATCCGATCTTTATACCGGCGAGTCGACCGAGCTTCTCGCCGGGCTTCGCAATCAGATCGAGGTCGCGCAGGGCAATGCGAAGGAACCGCAATGAGTCAATCGCGCGTAAACGAGGTTTTGCGGCGCATTTTGGCTCCGACTATCGCCATGGTCGTGCTCCTTGTTCTTTGGGAATGGCTTGTTTGGTACAAGGGCTGGCCGAACTACAAGATGGCGTCGCCGTCCGATCTTTGGCCGGCGTTCTGGAAGTTTCGCGGCCTGTTCTTCGAACTTGGCTGGGATACGCTTTGGCGCACGGTGGCGGGGCTCGCGATTTCGATTGTTGTCGGCACGCTGCTTGGCATGGTCATGGGTTTTTCGCGAATTGCCCGAGAGGCTCTCTATCCTATATTGGTCGGCTTCAACGCAATTCCGAAAGCGACCGTCGTTCCTGTAGTGGCCTTGATGCTGATCGGCCTCCACGACTTGAACACCGTCTTGATTGCATTCCTGATCTCGTTTTTCCCGATCGCCGTGTCGGTGTCGATCGGACTCTCAACATTGGAGCCGGAGTATCGCGACATTCTGAGGTCGCTTGGCGCATCGAAATTCACGATTTTCATAAAAATTGCACTGCCTAAAACGCTCCCGGAATTTTTCGGCGCTCTAAAGGTTGCGGTAACCTTGGCGTTTATCGGTACGAATCTCATGGAAATCGTTGAACCCCACGGCCGCGGCCTCGGCCATCTATTCGACAGCGGTAAAATCAGCGCTGACTATCCGCTTATGTTCGCCGTTTTGATCGCGCTCGCCGTTCTAGGAATTTTCCTATATTACGTCGTGATCGTCCTGGAACGCATTTTCGCAGGCTGGGCTGAACGCGAATAGATTCGGCAGCAAACCGCAGCCGAGTACTCGCCGAATTTCGTGCGGCGTTGTCATGCGCCGGGAATGCAGCCCGAGAATTGCAAATGGCTCCGATAAAGGAAAGAACGACCCGCTCGGGGGCAATTGATGAGCATTTGCCTGCTCAAGGCGCAGAAGGCGATAACATTGCGAAACCATTAGACGCTTTGCTGAGAATTCCACGCACAATAATCGATTTTTTCGGCTATCGCTGCCGTTAAAGGGAGCGACGAAACCCGACATGGGCAAGACTCCTGCAAATCCGACCGAAAGGGCATCGCTTGAACAAATATCTTGGCGCAGATATCTTGATGGCGAGAGGCTGTGGCGGGCAAGCGATTCGCCAACCCGGTCAGGTCCGAAAGGAAGCAGCCGCAACGAATTCGGCTTGTGTCGCGTAACAGCCTCTCGTCCGCCGTCGATTGGCCAATGAAAAATCTTTCGGATTCAATTCGCATTGCCGGTCGGCATCGGGCGGTGAGAGTCTGTATTTCGATGGTCGAGTTTGCATTTTGGAACGCTGCCCAAGAACATCCCCATGGCTGACTCTCAAGGCAACGCGGATCTCAAACGAATTTACAAGGCATGGCTTCGAGAGCACGTTGATCGGCAGCCGAGAGGATTGCACGCTCGCCTAGCGAAGCGATTCGGTACGAACAAAAGTTTCATTAGCCAGGTGCTCAATCCGGAATCGCCTACGTCTTTGCCTCCACGGCATTTGCCGGCGCTTCTCGAAACCTGCGAATTCACGCACGACGAAAGGGACAAATTTCTCAGCCTGTATTCTAGAGCGCATGGCTTGGGGCCTAGCGAGGTCGCGACTCTGTCCGGTTCCGGCAACAATCGCATAGAGATAGCTTTGCCGGATTTCCGAGACGCCGCAATTCAAAATCACGTCGAGAAATCTATAAGAAGCAACGCCGAGTCAATAATTGCGCTCGCTCGATTGGCGGATAGGGCAGGCAACTGACTGGAACCCGAATTCTGGAAATCGAGACATTTCTGTTTCGCCGCGAAAATCAACTATCCGAGTCCGCCTTCGACAACCATTTCGGGGTGCAGCCGCGCCCAATCCTTCAGGAAATTCGCCATGGCCTCGTCTCCAGCCAGCTCAATCGCCCTGGTCGAAAGCGCTACACCGGATGCGAGCGCCAAGCGCGCGCAGGCGACGTGGTCTCTTTCTTTTCTTTCCGGACAGTTTTCAGAGCCGTGGATAACCGTCGATAGCAGGTTGCCGCCATAGTCGTTCAAGTGCTCGAGATCCGGTCCGAGCGACATCAGCCAGGACATCGCTTCCGGCAAGCCCTGCCAGCCGGCGGCTTGGACGGGAGTTACGCCCATTGCGTCGGCGGCGTCGAAGTCGAATCCAGCCTTCACGAGGCGCCTTGCGTGTTCAAGCTTAGACGGATTGGCAACGAGGTCAACAAGCAGGTACTTTGCTTCGCCTTTCAATTCGATTGGGTTAATTCGAGCACCAGCTCCGATATTGCCGTCCGCCTCGTCCGCAAGAAGCTTTTCGATTTTGTTTAGTTCAAAGAATCCGCCCCTAGCCTTCAACGCTTTCGCCGCCGCTTCGTTCCCGTAAATTCGCGCAAACGCGTAGGCTGAATGCCCTGAGAATATTGAGCGAGCGTCCGCTCCCGCATCCAGAAGCAAGTCGATCATTTTCCCGTCGCACATTCGCCGCGCGGCTTGGTGTAGAGGAGCCGCGACGATTGACGGTTCGCCAGAAGGATGCGGGACGATTCCTTCGTTCGGATTCGCTCCATGACGCAGCAGCAATTCGACGGCTTCGTGCCAGTTAAAATCCAGCGCGCGCGCCAATGCGTTCGTCCCGTCAGGCTTCGCTCCGTGATGGAGAAGCAATTCAAGCCCGTCCAGACGATTCAACTCGGTAGAATGGTAGAGGGATTCATTGTCGTTCGGGTCGGCGCCGCCTTCCAGCAGGAATTTGCCCAAATCGAAATTGTCCGCGTGGCACAGCGCGCCGTAGAGCGCTGAAAGCTTGTATTCCGAACCGGGCTCGTAGGAAATCCCATCGTTCGGGTCAGCGCCGAGCCGAAGCAGTTCTTCGGCGACGGCAAGCATGTCCGCGGCGCGGTCCGGAGCAGATTGGATGTAGCGGGAGAAGGCGAGATGCAATATCGGCGTGCGCATCCCGTATTTTCGCGTCGCCGCGGCCGGGTCGCGCGACAGAGCCTCGAAAACCGGTTCCTTTTGATAAAGAGCTATTTGGAGTCCTAAATCGCCGGAGGGCAGATGCGGATCTTCATGCAAGAGTTTGTCCACAACCCAGCGCTGGCCGTAAAAAAGGGCGATTCTCAGCCGGTTGCGCGACTTGACTCTATCGAGTTCCCCGGACCCAACCGCGTTTTCCAGGTGCTTCCAGTCGTCGCAGCCCTGCTCCCGAGCGAGAACGAACATGGCATCGTCTTGTGAAACGTTTTCCTTTTCCGGCAGGAAGCATCCGATTCTTGAAAGGGCGACCGCGTTCCCTTCGATTGCTTCCGCGCGCAACCGCTTCGCGCGCATTCGAAATTCTTCAATCGAGTCCGGCATTTGCTTTCAGATTATTGCCCAGGGACGGCGAGCATCAAGTCGCAACTATACCAAGTGCGGGGAAGAGTCATGTCGGATTCACGTTCCCGAGAATTACCGATATGTTTCACGGAAATCAAATAGCTTGGACTCCTGTTCCCGCCCTTTGTCCAATCAGTCCGTTTTTGTGCATCGGAGGCCCGGGACTCGAACTTGGATACTCGATTCGCGAGAGTCGGCAATTGATTTTAAAGCGGCTCTCGACGATCTATCCTTGTGTTTAGGCATCAGGGCCGCAAACGAATTGCGCTAGGAAGGCGAATTCGGCCGGATCTTTCTAGAATTCGCGGTTGAACCGGTCGTGAGGGCAGGGGCCATTCTTCCGAAGCGAGCGAGCGCTTGCTTTTCCCGAATGCCGAACCGGCAAAGCGAAATTTGTATCGATTCCTCAACGCCAATAGCGATCGTAGAAGAATCAAACGCCCCTAATTTTTCGGTAATCGGAAACGGCGAAATTTGTTGGGAATGCCGCCGCTAAAACCAATTGATTTTGGAATTGTTGCGGAAATTCGCGAGCCTTCGGTGCGGCGCGAGCTAGCCGGCGGAATCCGACAACGGCATCGCCGTCGGTTCGTAGCCGTGTCGCGCTCGGAAATCTCAGTCGCAATGGCAAATTCACGTTCTGCCGCTAGACTACCGATTGCCGGGCGAATAGTGTCGATTCGACGGGCCTATAGGAAACGGCATGGCGGGAACGGCGAAAATCGACTACGAGGTCCTGGCGCGAAAATACCGCCCGGGAATGTTTTCGGAGCTGATCGGCCAAGATGCCATGGTTCGCACGTTGCGAAACGCTTTTCAGGCCGACCGAGTCGCCCATGCGTTCATCATGACGGGCGTTCGCGGTGTTGGCAAGACGACGGCTGCGCGCATTATTGCCAAGGGGCTGAATTGCATTGGAGCCGACGGCAAAGGCGATCCTACTACCGAACCTTGCGGCTCCTGCGAGCATTGCCGTTCGATTGCCGAGGGCCGCCATATCGATGTCATCGAAATGGACGCGGCGTCGAACACCAGCGTTAACGATGTTCGCGAGATTATCGACAGCGTGCAGTACAAATCGGCATCGGCCAGATACAAGGTCTATATTGTCGACGAAGTTCACATGCTTTCCAACAGCGCATTCAATGCGCTGCTTAAGACGCTCGAGGAGCCGCCTTCGCATGTCAAGTTTATTTTCGCGACTACTGAAATCCGCAAAGTGCCGGTGACGGTATTGTCGCGTTGCCAGAGATTCGACCTTCATCGAGTGAATCCTAGCGATCTGATTTCCCACCTCAAAAAAATCGCGGGTTTGGAGTCAGTCGAAATCTCGGAAGAAGCGCTAGCTCTGATTGCCAGGGCGGCGGAAGGCTCTGTTCGGGATGCAGTTAGCCTGCTGGACCAGGCAATTTCCCTAGGTTCGGGAAAAATCGACAAGCGCCAGGTGCGGGAAATGATGGGCTTGGCGGACCGGCTGCGAATCCTGGATTTATTCGACTTGATAATGAAAGGCGATGCCAGAGGCGCGCTCGAGGAATTCACAAGCCAGTACCGCGATGGAGCGGACCCGGTCGCCGTCCTTCGCGAGCTTGCGGAGATCACGCACTGGGTTTCGGTCGTCAAGCACTTCCCGGAAGCCGCGGACGACCCGACTGTAGGCGCTGAATTCCGATCGCGCGCTCAAGCTATGGCGGACGCACTGCCCACGCGCGCTACGGCGCGAACTTGGCAGATGCTGCTTGCTTCCCTGAACGAGGTATCTAGCGCGCCGAATTCAATGATGGCAGCTGAAATGGCGATTATCAGGCTAACCCATGTTTCGGACCTGCCAACCCCGGAGGAATTGATCAAAAAACTGGAAAGCGAGGAACCCGAAAGAGGAAGATCGGACTTGCAAAAGGAGAGTTCCGGCGCGAGTTCGCGCGCCTATTCCGGGCCAGAGACGCGGAATGCGCAAATGAAGGCGCTGCCGACCGAGCCGGTAGTAGCGGAGGGCGATACGTTTGATGCCGCAGAGAGCGGGACAATCCGCGTCGCTAGCGAAGCCAAAGCCGGCGAAGGGGAGCCGGGCAGTCCGAGCGCCTCGGGGCATTACTCCGAACTACTGCAAGCGATCGACCAATTCGGCGACGAAAGCCTTAAAGAGGAATGCAGGATATGCGTAGCGTCTCTCGATGTTTTGAATGACGAATTGTTAATTTCGCTTCATAGGGACAGTTCTGCGGAATTCCGGCAAAGACTTGAAAAGTTCCTAAAGGGATCGAAATTTTCCCGGTATAGAATTGCGTTGCCGGGCGATGCCAAAGGCCATCCTAGTTCGAATGCGCCGGTGGAATCCAGTAATGAGGCGGGCAAGCGAGTGGAAGATCATCCGCTTGTCAGATCCGTCCTAACAGTTTTTCCCGGCGCAAGCGTCTTGCCTGGCAGAAGCTCGAGAAGAGCGGTTTCGTCCGGGATATGGCAAATTGATCGTCGCCGCGCCTTCGGCGCCTAAGACCAATCGGAATCCGAACCGATAGAACGAAATTTTAGATTGCCTTAGTCGGGACCAAAACCAAATGGATGGTGGCGCGCAAGAAATCGTTGCACTCGTGGAAATGCTTTCGAAGCTGCCGGGATTGGGTCCGCGATCGGCGCGCCGCGTTGCGCTCCACCTCGTAAAGAGGCGAACGCAGGTTCTCGTACCTCTCGGCGACATGATGAAGCGAGTCGCCGAAAATATTCGCGAATGCGGGATTTGCGGTAATTTCTGTACGGGAGAACTGTGCGATATATGCCTGTCCCGCGAAAGAGATTCTAGGATAATTTGCGTTGTGCAGGATGTTGCGGACCTCTGGGCCATGGAGAGAGGGGGCGACTTCAGCGGACGCTACCACGTGCTTGGTGGCCTTCTGTCCTATATTGACGACGTAGGACCGGAAACATTGAGAATTCCTCAATTGATCGAACGTGTCAGGGCCGAATCCGTAGCCGAAGCGATTCTCGCGCTGAGCGCTACGGTCGATGGCCAGACAACGGTTCACTACATTGCCGAGAAACTAGTCGAATCAGGAGTATCGGTCTCGACATTGGGACAAGGCGTACCCATCGGCGGCGAACTCGACTACTTGGACGATGGAACGATTTCCGCGGCATTGAAAAGCCGGAAAACCTATTGACGGACCTGTGAATTCGAGTCCGGGCTGAGGGAGCGGAGGATACCGGCGTTGAATACGAGTGAGCATTTCTCGTTGGAGAAGAGGCGCGCCGAAGCGTGGTTCGTTGAATTGCGCGATCGAATACGCGAGGAATTCGAACGACTCGAACTTTCCTGTTCAGAAGGTCCCATGTCGGAGCGGGAGGCGGCGAAATTTTCAGTTATCGAAACCAAAAGGCGTTCCGTAGCCGGCGAGGACGCCGGGGGCGGCGCCATGTCCATCCTGCGAGATGGGCGGATATTTGAAAAGGCGGGCGTCAATGTTTCGACCGTTTACGGTAGCTTGGGCGAAAAAGCGCGCCGGCACCTGACGTCCCGGCGGTCGGCTCCGGGGCCAAATGAAAATCCCATTTTCTGGGCATCGGGAATTTCGCTCGTTGCGCACGCGCAAAATCCTCGCGTTCCGGCTGTTCACCTGAATACGAGGATGTTCTGGACTCCGGGCGCCTGGTGGTTCGGCGGCGGCGCCGATTTGAATCCGTGCATTGAATTTGAAGAAGATACGCGTTTTTTCCACGCGAAGCTGAAATCGATCTGCGCGCGGCACGATTCGACTTACTATCCGAAATTCCGAAAGTGGGCTGACGCGTATTTCTTTATTTCGCACCGTAACCGTAGCCGGGGAGTCGGCGGAATATTTTTCGATGACCTAAACACCGGAGACTGGGAAGCGGATTTCGCGTTTGTGAAGGATGTCGGACTTGCTTTTTTGGAGGCCTATCCGGCCCTAGTCGAAAGGCGTCGGGGAACTCCTTGGAACAGGAAAGACCGGGAGATCCAGCTGCTGCATCGAGGCTTGTACGCGGAATTCAATCTGATATACGACAGGGGCACGCGGTTTGGGCTGGAATCGGGGCACGATCCTGACGCTGTGCTGATGAGCCTGCCGCCGCTGGCCAAGTGGCGATGAGTCTCGTTCCCGCCCGGAAGTTTCCCGGCTTGAAATCCGGTAAATCCGAACGGGTATCAGCGAGCAGAATAATATTCGACAATCTTTTGCTTGGTTGCGCCCAGGTGAGCGTCGCTCCAAATAAATTTGCGGTTCTTGTAGTCTTTGACAATTTCGCCGTCGCTTAAGGATAGAAGTTGTTCGGGTTTAGTCGATGTTCCCGGGAAGGTGATTGCTTTCAAGTTGTCGCGCCTTGTTCTAACCCATGGCAGCGACGATCTCACCTTGGCTAGCCAAAGCCATGGCAGCATGAATTCGGTACGAAATTTTACGCCGAAGCGCCGTGAAACAGAACGAAGGTTCTCTTGCGCGACCCAGCTAATGAATCGATCGTCCGCTATCATCGGCCGGATTCCGATTCCGGAGTGCCGGGCGTGCAATTCCCGGAACTTTTTCGCAATATAGCCGCACTTTCCCGGGTGGAACACGACAATGGACGAATTGCCGCGCGCAAACCTCCGGCCTTTGGACAATTTCCAAACCGCGCGTCCGACGGCACCAATTGGAACTACGGCCGATTGGAGGATCGCGACTGTTTCAGGATTGTCTAGCATTTCGGTCAATTCGCCAAGATCGCCAAGCACCATCGTATCTAAATCGACATAAATCGCCGGCAAGTCGTCGGGAACGACGCCCGATTCAAAAATGGCAAGCTTGGTTTGGCATCCGCTCCCGCGCAATACGGGATCTAGGAAGAATTTCGGTATCTTTGCCGTTAAAACGCATTCGGGAACGTTTGGCCGGATACGGTCCGTAACCAGGACAATCCTCGGTTCGATTGAGGCGTGCCGGCGTACCGATACAACGATTCGACTTATGTCCTTCGCGTCGTATTTGTCGCCCCAAGCGACAATTACGCACTGCCACGGCTTTAAACTTATGCTTGCTGCGGATCCTGGCATTTACATAAAGAATTTCGTCTCAAGCTTTAGCTATTCGCCGCTGCGCGACGGCATCTGGAACGGTCAGACAATTGAGGCGAGTATTCAATTCGGCCAGAACACGCTTGAATGACTAAGGCTCAAATTCTGCATAAAGGTAATTCTATTCTCCCGCTACGCCCGTCGACTACGCCAATCCGGGTCCCGGACGGTATCAACCAGAATTTGAACGTGTCTCGGGTCCGCATCCGGCGTTATTCCTTCGCCAAGGTTAAAAATATGTGGTCCGTTTGAAAATGTCGCTACGATTTTCCGCGCCTGTTCGACCAAGTTTGCACCTCCCGAAACCAGTAGTTTCGGATCAAGATTTCCTTGAACGCAAGAATGGGCCTGTACGCGCAACGCCGCCCATTCCGGGTCGACGGACGAATCAAGCGCTACGCAAGCAGCGCCTGTCGAATTCGCGAATCGGGAATAAGCCTTCCCTGCCCGACGGGCGTAGGCGATAATCGGAACGCTAGGGTTCTTTTCCGATACGCGAGAGATTATATTTCGAATTGGCCGTATGACATACCTATCGAAGTCATCGCCTCGCAGCGAACCCGCCCAGCTATCAAATAGCTTGACGACTTCCGCTCCCGCTTCGATTTGGGCGGAAAGATATTCGACGGTTGCTTCCGTCAAGCGGTCAATTAGCGCGTCGAAAACCATGATTTCCGAGCGCATGAATTCGAGAGGCCTTCTGTGATCAGTCGTTCCCTTGCCGCTTATCATATAGGTGGCAACTGTCCAGGGCGCGCCGGCAAATCCAATGAGAGCAGCATTTCCAGGATTTTCATTCGAAAGAATCCGAAGCGTTTCGAAAACGGGCGCCAAGGATTCGCGAACGATACCTGGCGGTCTTAGATTAATAACGTCATTCATGCTTGCGATCGTTGAAAGCCTTGGGCCCTGCCCTTCAGAGAAGCAAAGTTCGGAACCCAAGGCGTGCGGCACGAGTAGGATATCGGCGAACAGAATTGTCGCATCGAATTCGAATCTGCGCACTGGCTGGAGCGAGACTTCGGCCGCTAGTTCCGGCGTATAGCATAATGTCAAGAAATCGCCTGCCTTTTGCCGCGTTGCGCGGTATTCGGGAAGATAGCGACCGGCCTGCCGCATTAGCCAAATAGGCGGCGGAGAAACTCGGGTCCCGGCGAGCGCTTTCAAAATTGGTTTGGATTCGGCCATTCAATTCACTTAGCAGAAAGAAATTTAATTCGCACTTGCGCAAATCGGGTTCAATGTTAACGCGTTGCCACGTGCCGCGAGCGGTTTTAGGAGATTTGGAATGCCCGTTGAAATGCCTACGCCCTCAAATCCCATGCGAATAGGCACGCGCGGATCCAGGTTGGCTCTCGTGCAAGCTCAAATGGTTCGCGACAAGCTTGGCCGGGAACTCGATGTGGAAAATTCTGCATTTGAAATACTCCCGATCAGGACGACAGGCGACAAAATTCTCGGAAAACCCTTGAGAGAAGTAGGAGGTAAAGGGCTATTTTGCCGGGAGATTGAAGAATGCTTGCTGGCGGGCCGAGTCGATATCGCCGTCCATTCCATGAAAGACATGCCGGTTGAACAACCCGCCGGCCTTGTTATCGATTGCACATTGCCGCGAGACGACCCTCGAGACGCATTGGTCACTGTATGCTCGAAAAGAGTTGTAGATTTGCCCGACGGCACTATTGTTGGAACTTCCAGCGTTCGAAGAAAAGCGCAGGTGCTGCGTGCCAACCCCCGCGTGCGCGTAGAAGATATTCGCGGAAATTTGGAGACTCGGCTTGCCAAGCTTAATAACGGCTTGGTGCAGGCTACACTGCTTGCGATGGCAGGATTGGCGCGTGCGGAGAACAAGCCCGAATTTGCGCATGCCGTTTCGCTGGACGAAATGCTTCCGGCAGCGGCTCAAGGCATAATTTGCGTCGAAAGGCGGTCAGTTGACTTGCGAGCGGCGGCCATGCTGGAGACTATCAACGATGAAGAGGCGAGTATCGCATCCGTCGCCGAGCGCACTTTTTTGGCACTGCTGGACGGATACTGCGAAATGCCGATCGGTGCCTACGCTGCCTTAACGAACGAAGGGCTCCTGCTGAGAGGCGAAGTGCTAAGACCCGACGGAGCCGACTGGACCGCAGGCTGCATAGCCGGGTCGCGAGATGACGCCGCGCTGTTGGGGCAAGAACTGGCGGATTCGCTACTTCGATCGAATGGCGAAGGATTCTTTAGCAGCTTTCGTTAGCTTTTTTGCAGAGACATTCAATCGCTTGTCCGATTGAATTCTGTAATTCGCGCTTCTGCCATTCGCGTTCCGCGAATGGATTTGCGTTTGCCGTCGTACCGGTTGCGCTATCTTCGACCTCCAGGCTGTTCGCTGGCTTCGCTGGATAGCGGCGAAAAAAGCGGGTCGCCGATCTGCGGAAGGGCGACCCAGTTCGAGGAGGAAGAGGAGAATCTCGGAAAGAATCAGAAATCTTTCGTTCCGGCGTTCATTTTGGAAACCAATTCGCGCGTCAAGCCAATATCGCTCAATTCGCGATCGGAAAGTCTCAGCAGTTCGCGCCGAGTGTGGCGGGTGCGGTTCCTGTCACGAAGGGATTGAGCGAGTTGCGCCGGCAAATGCATCACGCGATGACCGAGATTTGAAAAAATCGAAGCCGGTGTGTGGAAATCGATGGCAGCCATTTCGTCGTTCCTTTCTTGATCGTGGTGGTTGTCAATTTCGCTAAGCAGGAGATAGGAATGAAGGTTGAGTTTGACAAATGCTCAAATTGCATTCCCGCGTTGCGATTTCGGTATGCCGGGGAATGCTGAATTCGCGTCGAGTTCGGTTCAAAGGCTGGCTTGGCTTAAGGCTGTCGGCGACGGCGATAGCCGAGCATGCCGCGAGGGTTCCTCGACAGAATCGCAGAATGAATTCGCCGCTTGCCGAATGTTCATGTTTCGTGCTAGGCATTGCTACTGGGCAGGGGCAAAATCTAAATGCGGGTAATTGGAATCGATCCTGGATTGCGCAGTACGGGTTGGGGAGTTATCGAATCCAGTAGTGGGACGTTGTCGCACTTGGGAAATGGTCAATTCTCGTCGCAAGGAGACAGCCTTGCTGAAAGACTGGTAAGCCTGTTTCGGCGTCTAACGACCGTCGTAAACGAGTTCCGGCCTGAATTCGCGGCCGTGGAAAACACTTTTGTAAATAAGGACAGCGCAAGCGCATTGAAGCTGGGCCAAGCCCGAGCCGTAGCTTTGATCGTTCCGTCGATTGCGGGACTGCCTGTCGCCGAATACGCGCCGAATCATGTCAAGAAATCTGTCGTTGGCAGCGGCCATGCGGAAAAGCACCAGATTGAGCAGGTTATTAAAATGCATTTTCCAAGAGCCGAAATCGCCGGCTCCGATTCCGCCGACGCGCTTGCGATCGCGCTAGCCCACGTTCTTCAATTGCAATACTCCGTTTCCCTGGACGAGGCCATTGCTCGCGCAGTGGCGTAAAAAGTGATAGGCAGGATCGCAGGATTGGTGGTTTATCGCGCTTCCGACCATGTATTGGTCGACACGGGCGGCGTTGGCTATCAGATTTATTGCTCGGAACGGACGCTCGCGGAAATTCCGGGGGAAGGCGTGAAACTATCGCTTTACACCGATCTCCTCGTCCGGGAAGATCTTCTCCAGCTATTTGGATTCCTAACCGTTTCCGAGCGGGAACTGCATCGCTTGCTGATATCGGTGCAAGGAGTTGGAGCGAAGGCTTCGCTGTCGATCCTCGGAACTTTAGGCATGGAAGGAACGCTTCACGCAATTTCCCTAGGCGACTGGGGCGCCGTAAGGGCGGCGCATGGGGTGGGCCCAAGAATCGCTCAGCGAATTGTAAATGAACTCGCGGATAAAATTGGGGAAATTCTCGCGTTGTCCATGGACGGCGGCTCGGATTCGCCCTTTGAAGACTCGACCGATGTCGAGGAGGTCCCCGGAATGAGTGCAGCGCGCCTGAACCCGGGTCAAACGAGCGCGAGGTCCGAGGCGCTGTCTGCGCTGGTCAATCTGGGATACGGGCAGAGCGAAGCGCTGAAATTCATTGCTGAAACGCTCGTAGAATACCCCGATGCGCAAACCGAAACCGTCATTCGCGAATCCCTGCGGCGAATGGCGCCATCCGGCTAATTCGTGACCAAGGATAGTTCCGTACTTCAATCGACCCAGCAGTCGACCGACGCCGACCGCGCGCTTCGCCCGGTTTCCTTGGATGAATTCATCGGCCAGGATAATCTGAGGGCGAACCTGAGCATATTCATAGAAAGTGCGCGCAGGCGCTCGGTGGCCATGGACCACACTCTATTTTACGGTCCTCCGGGTCTTGGGAAAACTACGCTCGCGCAAATCGTATCTCGCGAACTGGGCGTAAGCTTTCGGCAGACGTCCGGACCAGTCCTTGCCAAACCGGGCGACCTCGCGGCGATACTTACGAATTTGGGCGATAGGGATGTCCTGTTCATCGACGAAATTCACCGATTGAATCCAATTGTAGAAGAAATCCTCTATCCTGCGCTGGAAGACTACGCGATGGATCTTGTCATCGGGTCCGGGCCGGCGGCGCGAACGGTGCGCATCGAACTAAAGCCATTCACCCTTATCGGAGCTACGACTCGCCTAGGTGTTCTAACCACGCCGCTGCGCGATAGATTCGGAATTCCTTCCCGACTTGATTTCTATTCCACCGAACAACTCAAGGAAATCGTTTCTCGTGGCGCGCGCCTGCTAGACATCGACATTGACTCGGGAGGAACGAACGAAATCGCGAGAAGATCCCGAGGCACGCCGCGAATTGCAAATAGGTTGTTGCGAAGAGTAGCGGATTTTGCGGTTGTCGAAAGCTCAGGACGCATAAATGTTGAAATCGCCAAGAGCGCGCTGGCCCGTCTCGGAGTCGACGGGCTTGGCCTGGACTCCAACGACCGGCGCTATCTCCAAATGATAGCGAGCAAGCATGCTGGTGGACCGGTCGGACTGGATACGATATCCGCTGCGCTGTCCGAGTCTAGAGATGCTGTTGAAGAAGTGATCGAGCCCTTCCTTCTTCAAAAGGGCTTGCTGCAAAGAACACCGCGCGGACGAGTGCTTTCGCAAGGCGCGTGGTCCTATTTGGGGCTTCAGCAAAGCCCGGCAGACCGCCAGCCAAGTTTGTTCGACGGAATCGAAGAATATTGACTTTCGCCCGTCGGTCTCAATTTCAGATAGCTCGCTTCACCATTACTCGCTCAGCCTAGCGCAAGCTGCGATTCGGGGCATCGAGCGAGGCAAATAAATTGAATTTGCGAAGCATGCCTACGTTGGTCTATTCTGCGCGAAAAAAAAATGATCAGGGAAGCGGCAAGCATGAAGAAAAGAGCAGCAATATGGAAATCGAATCCCTAGCGGCCACCGCGGTCGTCGACTTTTCGCTATTGGATCTGTTTTGGCGCGCCGGTTGGACAGTTAAGGCGGTAATGATTCTGCTTTTGGTCGCGTCCTTTTGGACATGGGCCATCATTATTCAGAAATTCATAAATTTCCGGCGAGTAAGGCGGGATACGGAGCGGTTCGATACCGCCTTCTGGTCCGGCGAGCCTCTCGATGAACTGCATTCGAGCATTGTAGAATCGCCGCGAGGCGCATCGGAGACAATATTTTGCGCCGCCATGGACGAATGGCGCCGATCACATCGTTCAGACGGCGTTCTGATCACGGGAGCCCGTTCGCGAATTGAACGGTCCATGATAGTGGCGGTTAATCGCGAAACGGAGCGATTGAACCAAGGGTTGGATTTTCTAGCGACGGTTGGCGCAACTGCGCCTTTTGTAGGGCTTTTCGGTACCGTTTGGGGCATAATGACTGTGTTCCGGGATATTGGCCTGCAAGAAAACACAAACCTTGCGGTCGTTGCGCCCGGCATTGGCGAAGCGCTAGCCGCTACCGCGCTGGGGCTGCTGGCGGCGATTCCGGCGGTGATTTTCTACAACAAGCTGTCCGCTGACGCGAATGCGCTCACGGCGAATTTTGAAACCTTCGCCGACGAGTTTTCGACCATACTTTCGCGCCAGCTGGAAGCTTAGGCGATGGGTATTCGGCTAACAAACGGCGGTACCGGCGAACGCCGTCGGACTTACGGCGCGCCGCGTCGACCGATGAGCGAAATCAACGTAACCCCATTCGTAGACGTCGTTCTCGTCCTACTCGTAATTTTTATTGTCGCGGCTCCGCTGCTAACCGTGGGCGTCCCAATCGAATTGCCCAAGACCGCAGCAACCCCGTTGGCGTCGGAAAGCGAAGAACCGCTGACGCTGACGGTGTTCGCGGACGGCCGCGTGGCGATACAAACGACGGAAGTTCCATTGGAAGAATTGGGATCGAGGCTGCGCTCCATTATGGCGGAGCGGGCATCGCCGAGAATCTATCTAAGAGGCGACCGCGAGGCAAAGTACGAGTTTGTGATGCAGGTAATGGGTGCGCTCAACAAGGACGGGTTCAGGGACATAGGACTTGTGACCGACGGCGGCGGTCCGGATCTCGACAGCATAGCGAACTAGGAGTTTCACCTTGCGCCAGGGTGCAGCAATTTCCGCGGCTATTCACGGGGGACTGCTAGCTTGGGCGATGCTGGGCGGGCTTTTTTCGTCCGAGCCACCCGAAATGACGCTGAAAGTCTCCGAAGTCACGCTGCTTTCCGAGGAAGAGTTGACTTCGCTCGGTTCGCCCGAAAACGTGGTCCAGCCCGGATTCATGGATGCGCCGAGTATCTTCGACGAAAGCGTGCATCTCGATGATCCGACGATTGAGATGCCTTCGATAGAGCCGCCGCAGCTTCCGGATGAACCAATGCTGGTTCCGGACGAGAATCCGGCGATCGCAAGCCCCGACTCGCCGATTCCGGGAATTTTGGAATTTGCGCCGCCCGAGATTGAAGATTTGGCGTCATCGGTCGTGGATATGCCGGAGCCGCCGCCGATCTTCGAAGTCGCTCCGCCTCAGTCGGAACGCGTGGATACCGCTCCTGCGCCGCGGCCGGAGCCTGAAGTGAAAATTGCGGACAGTGCTCAGGAAGAGATCGCACCCGTCGAGGTTGAGGAAGCCGAGCGTCCTGCGGAAGAACAGGAAGCGACGGCAAAAAAGGAAGCTTCAACGCGTATAGTTACCGAGGCTGAGCGATCTCCAACGGAAATTTTTTCTGTTGTTCCGATGTTGCGGCCCACCAGAATTGATCCTTCGCAGCAGGAAACTGAATTATCGGAGGCGCCCGATACCGAAACTTCGCAACAGGAGACCGACAGTCAAAAAATTATGTCGGCGATACTCCAGGACAAGGAATCGCGCGATAGTTCGGTAGCGTCCCGTGGTCCCGAGCGAGACTCCGACGAGCGATTGACCGTTTCCGATATTGAAGGCTTGAATCGCGAAATCCAGCCTTGCTGGAATGTCGGTGCGCTTTCTTCGGAAGCTTCCCGAGTCGTCGTTACCATAAGCATCCAGTTTGACCGGGAGGGCAAGCCCATAAAAGGCGGAACGAGGCGAGTGGAAGCCAGCCGCAGCACTATTTCCGCGCAGAATCAGGCTTATGAAGTGGCAATTCGAGCCGTAACGCAGTGCTTGAGAAACGGGTATGAATTTCCGCCGGAAAAATACGAGCAGTGGAGGCAAATCGAACTTACATTCAACCCGGAGAGAATGCGGCTTAAATGATCGCTCTGCCGCCCCGGGGCAGCAACATGATTTAGACCCGCCCAAGGCCCGCGGGATAAAATAGCAAGAGTTTAGCGTCGGGCGCGACTAGGCCGCCTTTTCAAATATATCCTTACGCGCACGCAAATCCGGTAGCTCAATTGAGTCCCGCGATTTCGAGCGCGAGCCGGCAGCATGACGTTGTCCGCGACCCGACTCAAAATTTCTTGCGTAGATGGTTGAAATTCTGCCGATTTTCTGTGAAATGCTTATAACGCAAAAACCGCTCGGTTTCGAAACTGCGATAGCGATGTTTGAGGGCGCTGGGGCAGCACGAAGAAAAGGCGGACAAACTGGTTTCGACTTTGGTCACTCAGAGGTGAGAGCTCTCAGATCGGCGTTTCGCATTTGGCATTACGGTAAGATCAGACAGGAACGACATGACTATTCGGGCAACTATCGCGATCGCAGCGTCTTTCGCGATTTTCACGGTGAATTCGATTGCATTAGCGCAGGGCGACAATCCTCCACTAAGGATTGAAATTACGGAAGGCGTCATTGAACCCGTACCCATTGCGACGGCTCCGTTCGTCGCGGAGACGGTGGATGCGGCGGCTGTTGCCGACGAGATCACGTCAATTATCGTGGACGATCTTGTCGGATCCGGTCTGTTCAGAAATATTCCGCCTGCGGCGCACATCGCGAAGGTTACGAATTTCGATTCTCCGGTTCAGTATTCGGATTGGAAAGCGATCAATGCGGAGGCATTGATTACGGGTTCGGTTGAAGTGCTGCCAGACCAGGGGATTTCGGTAAAATTCCGGCTTTTCGACGTCTTCATCGAAAATCCAATCGGCGACGGCATGAAATTCACGGGTAGCAGAGGCAATCTGCGGAGGCTGGCGCACAAGGTCGCAGATGTAGTCTATTCCCGCATGATCGGGGAAGAGGGGTACTTTGATTCCCGCGTTGCTTTCGTGTCCGAGTCGGGTCCGAAAGGAAACCGCGTAAAACGCCTTGCGATCATGGATTACGACGGCGCGAATGTTCAGTATCTTACAAGCGGGAGGTCAATTGTACTCGCGCCGAGGTTTTCCCCTGACGGACAACGCCTCATTTACACTTCTTACGAGTCTGGAGTGCCGAGAGTCTATATCATGGATATCGCCACTCAGCAGAGGAGGGAGTTGATCGAAACGGTCGATATGTCGTTTGCGCCGAGGTTTTCGCCCGACGGTAGGAAAGCCGTACTTTCCTTGGCCAGGGGATCAAACACGGACATATTCGAATTTGACATAACGACCGGCAACTCCAGGCAGTTTACGTTTGCCAACTCCATTGAAACGGCCCCGAGCTATTCCCCTGACGGGCGGTCAATTGTATTTGAATCGGATAGAAGCGGCTCGCAGCAGATCTACGTGCAGCCGCTAAATGGACGCGCCGACCGAATTAGCTTCGGACAAGGACGCTACGGGACGCCCGTTTGGTCGCCGAGAGGCGACTACATAGCCTTTACTAAGCAGATCGGCGATCGATTCCACATTGGCGTAATGCGGACTGACGGTTCGGAAGAAAGGCTTTTGTCCGAATCATTTCTGGACGAGGGCCCCACTTGGTCGCCAAATGGCAGAGTCCTAATGTTTTTCCGCGAGACGCGAGGCGAATTCGGGGCGCCGTTTCTCGTCTCGGTGGATGTCACCGGCCGTAACCTGAAGCGGGTGCCCACTCCTGAATTCGCTTCGGATCCCGCTTGGTCCCCCTTGCTGAAATAATGTCGAAGGAATGAACGGATATCAAATCAAATCGTTACCGAGGCAAATGTGGTTTCATGGAAAGGAAGCAGAAAAATGAAAAAAACCTTCTTATGCGCGTGCCTTGCAATCGCGGCGGCCCTTGCCGGATGCGCGGGAACCGATGTCGGCGGGCTAGGCGCTAACGATAGCGAATTAGAGGCCCCGCCGGTAGGCATCGAAGACGGAGGAACGCAGTATCTTTATTCGGAAATAACCGAGGAGTATTTCGAAGCAGAGATTGGCCACAAGGTCTACTTTGCCGTCGACCAGAGCGCCATTACGGAAGAAATCGCGTTTACTCTGGACAGGCAGGCTGGCTGGCTGCTGGAGAATCCGAATTACGATGCTCTTGTCGAGGGACATACCGACGAGCAGGGAACGCGCGAATACAACCTAGCGCTTGGCGCAAGGCGAGCGAATTCAGTCCGCGATTATTTGATTGACAAGGGAATCGCCGGAAACCGCATTAGGATCGTGACTTACGGAAAGGAACGACCCGAGTCGCTGTGTTCGGACGAAGCCTGCTGGTCGGCCAACCGGCGAGCCGTTACGGTACTGACCGAAAGAATCGTAATATAACTTGGGCGAAACATTGCTGCTACCGCTGAGGAACTTATTGATTGCGCTTGTACTGCCGGCATTGCTGCCCGCGGCGGCCTGGTCGCAGGACAAGTGGTACGAGCTTGCGGAAATTCGTCGGGATTTGGATCTGATTTTTGACGAGATCAGGGAATTGCAGTCGGCACTCGGCGCGGCAGCTTCCGAGTCGACTGCGATTTTCCCCGTTTCGGGATCCATTCCAAGGCGCGTTGACGCTTTGGAAACGGAATTGCGAGAGAATATTGCGAAACTCGAGGAACTTGAGCACCAAATTCGAAGAGTTGCCGAAGACGGAGCTGAGCGAATTTCAGAACTGGAATTCAAACTTGTGGCGCTGGAAGGCGGAGATACTTCAATTCTGCCTGAGAGGACGACTCTAGGCAACTTCGGCCGGCCCCATGCGCTCGGACATTCGGCCGGCAACTCGAGATTTATCGGTTCTTCCAGAGAACTCACGGACATGGACTACGCGCTGCTGGCGTATTCGGAGAATGATTACCAGTCGGCGGCGAAATTATTCAAGCGAATTACGGACAGCTACCCTGGGCGCGAAATTGCGAGCAAGGCTCATTACTTCCACGGGGAAACGCTTGTTCGCATGGATCAATGGAAAGATGCCGCTTTAGCTTATCTCGAAAGCTACAGCGCTTGGCCGAACGGCGAATTTGCGCCGAAAGCGCTTTTTAGGCTGGGCGAGAGCCTCGGAAAAATCGAGCGCGTCGAAGTCGCGTGCATGACACTCCGGGACGTGCGGACTATGTTTCCGGGCGTCGCGGAAGCTACGCTTGCGGAAACCGAAATGACCGATTTGGACTGCCATTGAACGCAAGAGATCAAACATGGTTTTCTCTGCGGTCAAATTGCTGAATTGCTAGAGCCAGCCGGCGGCCATGCAAACTGACACCGAGCGTGCTTCGAGTTTAAGCGAAAGCATTTCCGAAGGCGGAGCGGGCAACGGTGCGATTCTCGCCAAGTACATTTCCGAACGCATGGATGCCGCGATCGCCTGTATTCAACCTGCTTCGATGACTCGGGTTGGCGTTGCCGTGTCGGGCGGAGGAGATTCGACCGCGCTACTAATGCTACTTTCGCGCTGGAGCCGGGAAAACGGAGTAGAGCTACTGGCGGCCTCGGTGGACCACGGTTTGCGCCCCGAAGCCCAAAAGGAAATCGATGATGTTCGCTTTCTCGCCGAGTCGCTAGGCCATAAACATTCGACGCTTCGATGGAATCCTGGGCGCGCAAGGGGAAACCTGCAGGATGCCGCCCGCCGCGCGCGATACGGTTTACTCAAAAAATGGGCAGCGGGTATTGGAGCAAGTTCGGTTGCTCTGGGTCACACTGCAGACGATCAGGCCGAGACATTCGTTTTGCGCTTGGCGCGCGGGTCGGGAGTTGACGGTCTGGCGTGCATGTCGGAGGCGTCATTGAGGCGCGGTATCTGGTGGCTGCGTCCGCTGCTCGGAATTCGCCGCCAGGAATTGCGCGATTACTTGAATTCGATCGAGGTTCCCTGGTCGGAGGACCCAAGCAACGAAAATCCTGCATTTGATCGAATTAAAGTCCGACAGGCTTTGAGAACATTTGAATCGGCAGGGCTTTCGGTTCCGCGACTTGCGGCGACGGCTTCACGAATGAGGATGGCTAGGGAAGTGCTTCAAGCATCGGCGACGCGGTGCGCTCGGAAGGAATGCAGCGTAAACGGAATCGGCGACCTGGTATTCTCGGCCGAGATTTGGAAGCTTGAGGAGGAAACCCGGTACAGGATTCTCGCCCAGGCGGCCATGTTTCTGGCGGGACATCAGTACCGCCCTAGATTTCGATCGCTGCACCGAGTTATCGGTGCGGTAGCCGCCGGCAGGCGCGCGACATTGTCTGGCTGCCTGTTCGAATGCTCGGACGACGGCGGCGTACTGATCGGGCGCGAACCGGCGTTCTGCGAAGGGCCGGTTGCGCCCGGAGCGGTATGGGATCGACGTTGGCGAATGGAGAGGGTCGACGGCGAAGCCTTCGGAATGGTCGAGCGGCTCGGAGAGGCCGGATTGGCCCGATGCCCGCGATGGAAAGCCTCGGGTTTCCGTAAAAGCAGTCTAGTTGCTTCGCCGTCGGTTTGGAATCGGGGCGAACTAGTTTCTGCTCCCAAGGCGGGGTCTGCGAACGGATGGCGTGCGACTCTTCTCGCTGGCAAAGACGAATTCCTTGCATCGCTGGAAGGCCATTGATATTCTTTTGGAGGCAACTATCTAATTAAGCGAAGAGGCAATTAAAGCGATCCGGTAGCGGCCGTGCAGTTGCGAAACCCGATTTGCCTCAATATGGCGCAATCGCGCGTTCAGGACCCGTTGGGAGAGCACTAGGTGGGAAACTTAAAAGGCATAGCATTCTGGGTTATACTTTTCGCAGTAGTAGTTGCATTGTTCAATGTTTTTAGCAAAAGCAATTCGGGCGCCTCCGATCAAAACATTCCCTTTTCGACGTTTTTGGAACAAGTGGACGGCGGGCAAGTTGAAGCTGTCGTGCTGGACGGCGAAAAAGTCTACATGCGCACGGCGGACGGCACTCAGTATTCGACCATAATGCCCGAAGGCGTCGACATCACAAGCTTCCTGGTCGGAAAAGATATCCAAATAGAAGCGAAGTCTCAGGAACCGAGCGGCTTCGTGTCTTACGTGGCGCCCTTGCTGCCTTTTATCATCTTGATAGGAGTCTGGTTCTTCCTCATGCATAGAATGCAAGGAGGAGGGCGCGGAGGTGCCATGGGTTTCGGCAAATCCAAGGCTCGGCTTTTGACAGAAAAGCACGGGCGAGTCACCTTTGAAGATGTCGCCGGTATCGACGAGGCGAAGGAGGAGCTCGAGGAAATCGTTGAATTTCTCCGAGATCCTGAAAAATACTCGAGGCTGGGCGGAAAAATTCCCAAGGGCGCCCTGCTCGTGGGACCTCCCGGCACCGGCAAGACTCTGCTTGCCCGGGCAATCGCGGGCGAAGCGGGTGTTCCTTTCTTTACAATATCAGGCTCGGATTTCGTCGAGATGTTCGTGGGCGTCGGCGCGTCGCGAGTACGCGATATGTTCGAGCAGGCAAAGAAGAATGCTCCCTGCATAGTCTTTATCGACGAAATTGATGCTGTCGGCAGGTCGCGAGGAGTAGGCTATGGCGGCGGCAACGATGAGCGCGAACAGACGCTAAACCAGCTGCTGGTTGAAATGGACGGGTTCGAGGCCAACGAGGGCGTAATAATCGTCGCCGCGACAAACCGGCCCGATGTGCTGGACCCCGCGCTACTTAGGCCCGGACGTTTTGACAGGCAGGTTCAGGTTCCGAACCCCGACATCGTGGGACGCGAAAAGATCCTCAGGGTGCATTCGAAAAAGATACCGCTTGGTCCGGATGTCGATCTGCGGATCATTGCGCGCGGCACGCCAGGGTTTTCGGGAGCCGATTTGGCAAACCTCGTCAACGAAGCCGCATTGATGGCGGCGCGGGTCGGGCGCAGCTACGTGACGATGGAGGATTTCGAGAACTCCAAGGACAAGGTCATGATGGGCGCGGAGCGGCGCTCCATGGTCATGACCGAAGACGAGAAAAAACTGACCGCCTACCACGAGGCCGGCCACGCGATTGTCGGATTGAATGTCCCGCAGCACGACCCGATCCATAAAGCCACGATCATACCGCGAGGACGCGCCCTGGGCCTCGTCTTGAGTCTTCCCGAAAGGGATCAACTCTCCGTGACGTTCACGAAGTACAAGTCTAAGGTCGCGATGGCCATGGGCGGCAAGGTTGCGGAAGAAATGACATTTGGACCGGAAAACGTAACGTCGGGCGCCGCGTCCGACATACAGCAGGTTTCGCGTATAGCGAGAGCAATGGTTACGCAGTTTGGAATGTCGCCTCGTCTTGGCAACATTGACTATGCGAACGAACAGCAGTCCTTTCTCGGGCCCTATAATCAAGGGCCAACGCCCAGCCCGGAAACCCAGGAACTCATAGATGCCGAAGTTAGACGAATCGTCGATGAAGGCTATGAGACTGCTAAAGCCATTCTGGTCGAGAAAAAGGAGGACTTGGACCGGCTTGCAAATGGCTTGCTCGAATACGAAACATTGACGGGCGACGAAATCACGAGAGTTCTTGCGGGCGAGACGCTGAACCGCGACAAGGGCGACGACGAATCCGACGACGATGTCATTACCTTCATCCCGAAGACAAAGAGACGGAAGAAGAACCTCGTCGGCGGTCGTCTCGACCCGGAGCCGACTTGATCTCTCGACCGGAATCGCCGCCAAGGCGTAGGTCGAAAAAACCGTTTGCCGTCGCCTGGACGCCTGATATCGGAATTGGGAATTAGCGATGTCTGCCTTTCTTCTCGGTCTGCTACTCTTTCTCATTCTGCTCTACATCAATCGCAAGCAGAGCCAGGGACAGGGAGGAATCTTTTCTTTCGGAAAATCTCGAGCGCGACTTCTAACAGAAGACCAGGTTCGCGTGACATTTTCGGATGTAGCCGGAGTCGACGAAGCCAAGGAGGAGCTCGAGGAAATCGTCGATTTCCTCAGAAATCCCGACAGATATTCCCGGCTAGGCGGCAAAATTCCTAAAGGCGCGCTGCTCGTTGGACCTCCCGGCACCGGAAAAACCTTGCTTGCGCGCGCGATCGCCGGCGAAGCGGGCGTTCCTTTCTTTACGATTTCGGGATCCGATTTCGTCGAAATGTTCGTCGGCGTCGGGGCGTCTCGCGTGCGGGACATGTTCGAACAGGCAAAGCGCAATTCCCCTTGCATCGTCTTCATAGATGAAATCGACGCTGTTGGCCGCACTCGCGGAGCCACCGGCTTTGCCGGCGGCGGCAATGACGAGCGCGAGCAGACTCTCAACCAGCTTCTGGTCGAAATGGATGGGTTCGATACCAACGACGGCGTTGTAATTGTCGCCGCGACCAACCGTCCGGACGTCCTGGACTCGGCGCTTCGAAGGCCGGGCCGGTTCGACAGACAGATCATGGTTCCAAATCCCGATATCAAGGGACGCGAAAAAATCCTTATTGTGCACGGGCGCAAAGTCGCGCTCGGACCGGATGTGGATTTTCGAATCATCGCGCGGGGAACTCCGGGCTTCTCCGGAGCCGACCTTGCAAATCTGGTCAACGAGGCCGCCTTGGGCGCCGCTCGCGTCGGTCGACGCTTCGTCGCCATGGAAGACCTCGAGGCCGCGAAGGACAAAGTCATGATGGGTTCCGAAAGGCGTTCGCTCGTCATGTCCGAGGACGAAAAGGCCATGACGGCTTTCCACGAGGCCGGGCATGCCGTCGTGGGAATGAACGTTCCGCAGCATGACCCCATCCACAAGGCGACTATCATTCCCAGAGGTGGCTCGCTCGGACTAGTTCTCAGCCTTCCGGAGCGCGATCAATTGTCGGTTACGGCGACGAAATTCAAATCGAAAATCGCGATGGCGATGGGCGGTCGCGTAGCCGAAGAGCTTGTTTTCGGAGAGGAAAACGTGACCTCGGGAGCCGCGTCGGACATCCAGCAGGCAACGAAAATTGCGCGAGCGATGGTTACCCAGTTCGGCATGTCTGAAAAATTGGGAAAGATTGACTATTCTAGCGAGCGAGAATCCTTTCCGCTCCCGGTGCCCGCGGGCGGGGCCGGACCTGAAACCCAAGAGTTGATCGATGCCGAGGTTCGGCGAATTATTGATGAAGCTTACGAAATCGCGAAATCCATACTTACCGAAAAGCGCGCCGAACTCGATAGGCTTGCCAGGGCCCTGATCGAATACGAGACACTCACCGGCGATGAGATCGCTAGGGTTGTAGCCGGCGAACCGGTCAAAGCGCAGGAATTCCCGTCGAACTCAACGCCTGCCAAGCAGGCGTCCAACTTGCTGTCGATCCCGAAATCCGGAAAACGGTCGCGGGCAAAGCTGACGGTCGTTGAGTCGAAAAAGAGTTAACGACAGGCAGTGCTTCGGGAACGGTCCAAGGAAAGGTTGCCCTATTGCCGAAAGGAGGCAAATCGCCGCGTCCCAATTCTTGCGAGAATGGGCGGTGCGCGGATATAGGACTTTGAATTTCCGGTATGAATTTGAGTAGCTTTAATGAGATGGGATGCGTCGGACGCATTGTTTGGATCGGACGCGTTTCGGACCGCAAGTCCTCGATTCGGTCAAGTTCGGTCAGGGAAGCGCGGGTTTCGTTCGGCGGCTTGGACGGCGACAGCCATTTCGGATTGACGAGACCGTCGTGCGTTCGCGTCGAAGAACTTTATGACGAAGGCACTCAGATCAGGAACGCCCGGCAGATAAGCATTCTTTCCTCCGAGGAACTGGAAAGAATCGCCAGAGATTCAGGAATCGACGAATTGCCCCCTGAAATCGTTGGAGCTAATCTGGTCGTTCGGGGAATTCCGCACTTGTCTTTGTTGCCTCCATCTTCTCGACTTCAATCCGAATCCGGCGCTACACTGGTTGTAGATACCGAAAACTTGCCATGCCAACTGCCCGCACGCGAGATAGAAGCGACAATGCCGGGCCGAGGTCGACATTTCAAGCCTTCAGCGAAAAACCGCCGCGGCGTCACTGCGTGGGTCGAATGCGAGGGGTATCTGCGGGTTGGCGAACTCATCCGATTATTCGTCCCGGCCCAACGGCCTTGGCCGGGTCCCGATCAGTAGAGCGGTTGGCAACTTGCAATGCTTTTTCGGCGAATATGCTGAATCATTCCAAGGTCTGGCTTTCAGAACGGTGCGATTTTGGACAATGGGGCGCGCCGAGGAAAAGATGCTGCGAACAGACCGCGTGGAGAGATAGCCGGTAGCTATGAATTTCAGCTCCGCTGCGGATGCCAATTGTCGGGGCAAGGAGAGGCTTGGAATGAGATTTTTTCTTTCGCGCGGACCAGCCGCAGGTTCCTGCGAATTTCGCGAGGCGAATGATTTGGGCGCTACAATTATCAAAGGAAGAGCTACGGCAGCCGAACTGCGCGGGTACATTGCGAAACGCGTTGCCGAATTCGGCGACGCGCGCGGTTCTGTTCCCGGTCTGGCGGTTGTTCTTGTCGGCGACGATCCAGCGAGTGCGATTTACGTAAGAAACAAGGCCAGAAAAACGAAAGAAGTCGGCATGGTTTCGTTCGAACGCAGATTTCCATTGGAAATCGAGCAATCGCGACTTCTGGACCATATCCGAGATCTGAACGACGACGACAGAGTGCATGGCATTCTGGTCCAGCTTCCGCTGCCGCCGCAAATAGACGCGAACGCCGTCCTTAACTCTATTGACCCGTCCAAGGACGTAGACGGATTCCACGTTAGCAACGCCGGGCTTCTCGCCACTGGCCAAAATGGTATGGTGCCTTGCACGCCGCTAGGTTGCCAAATTCTGCTTCGACGGCACCTAGGCGATCTCGCAGGCGCGGAGGCGGTTGTTCTGGGAAGATCTAATATAGTCGGCAAACCTATGGCGAATTTGCTGCTGAAGGACAACTGCACGGTAACTCTTGCCCACAGCCGCACTCGCGATCTTAAAGACGTTTGCGCGCGAGCCGATATTCTGGTTTCGGCCGTCGGCCGAGCAAGACTAATTGGAGGCGATTGGATCAAACCCGGAGCGACGGTTATTGATGTTGGCATCAATCGCGTTCCCGCTCCCGAAAAAGGCGTTGGCAAGTCAAAAATCGTAGGCGACGTGAATTTCGAAAGCGCGTTGCAGGTTGCCGGGGCGATTACTCCCGTACCGGGAGGAGTTGGACCGATGACGATTGCCTGTTTGCTATCCAATACGCTCGCCGCCGCGCACCGAATAACGGGATTGGCGGATCTTCGGTCTTTTGCGTGAATTTGCCTATACGGCGCTCTTGGCGGAAGGTTATCGCCACTTTTTTTCGGACGGCAACAATCCCGGAAACTAGGGAATTCGGCAAAGCGGCTTTAAAATATCGCTACCTCGGCATCGGTATAGCGCGAGGCGTAGGGCCGGTAAGAATGGCGATAGAACTTGGCGCCATGATAGTTTTCAGCGGGCGCGAAATACTTGGCAAGCCACCCGTGTAAGTGCCGAATGCAGGAAGAATCAGTTTTTTCCCGTCAAATAGAAAGCATTTCTTGCTGATCCTTCTCCCGGCGGCTCCGACTGAGGCTTTAGGGTGGTAGTGGCCCGAAATCTCGCCGGATTCGCCGGGCACGGCCATATGCCTGAATGTGAAGGGCGGCATATGAAGCGCATCCGACCATTCGCCGCCTCCGAAGGGTTCCGGGTCGTGATTGCCGGCGATCCAGCGCCAGCGTCGCGCATCGGCGAATTCAGATAGCCTGTCTCTAGTCGAGGATTCCAATTCGCCCGCCGAGCGCATATCGTCGAAGCTGTCGCCTATGCACGCAACCGTCGTCGCGTTTGCAATTTTCAAATCGCGCTCCATTCGATCAAGAGTTTCCTTGTCGTCGAACGGGGGCAGCAAAGCGCGGCCTTCCCTGGCAACTCTGCGTGACTTGCCCAAATGCAAATCTGCAAAAGCCAGAAGACTCCGCTCCGGCCAATGCAGGGAACCGGAGCCGAACGCGACAAAGTCTTCTCCTAGAAACTTAAATCTGAATCCATCAACCATGGCGAAAGCGCTCGGGCCGAATCATATTTTTTTCTTCATAGGATTCCCTGTACCTTAGCCCGAATGGCTGCGAAGAGCCGAGCAGGATACGGCGCCATTGCAGTGATTGCCAAGGAACGATGGAAGCAAACAGTGCGGCTACGCACTTAATTTCAGGATCATAGCGAGCGCCCATAATTTCATCGCAACATTTGAACGTGAATTCGAGGTCAAATTCTGCAGGAAAAATCGCGGCGAGCGTCGGCGAGAATCTAGTGATCAACGACAATTCAGGTTGCGCCAATTCGCGTTAACCGTCATGATTCATGGCAGAATTGCGGACCATGCCGCTCTAAGGTATTATTATCACTGCATTAATTTAATTTTTGATTTGTTCCGCAATCGAGTTGGCACCGGCTTCGATAAATGTCTTGCCGCCAAATTCGAATTGCCACAAATTGCTTGGGATGCATACGGGAGCGTCCCGGGTCAAGGATGTGGTCGCGTAGTCCTTCTTTCCCACCTGCAGACGCGCTTTCACGTCAGTCGCCGTATCCATTCCAGAGCGCCGTCGAATTGGAATTGCTCGCCGGGGATATCGCCGAGCACCGATCGATATGGGCCCCGCGCGGTTTCGGGTTCCGAAGTATCCTTGCTCAAATTCACGGCTTTGCTGTCATCTTGGAGGAAGTCCTTCAGTGCTTCGGAGAACAGTTTCCGGGCGGCCATGTTCGTTGTAGGGAACGAAAACCCGAAGAACGCGACTTAGCGAGCCGTCTCCAGGGTGGCGAACGCGTGAGACCAGGTAAGCGCAAGTACCTGTTGCTCGACGAGGCTGGATTTAGTTACAGTAGGCGGGACCATTACCGGTTCCGGTTCAAGGTGGCCGCCGACCTGCTGATATCGGAGCTCAACGCGCGGCCAGTCGAGATGGCGCGTGATGCTGTCTATCGCAGCCGGTTTCGAATAGCCCGTTTTCGATTGCCAGTTGACGGATCCGTGGCGCATCAACAATCGGAGAACCTCGAGGTTTTTCGATTCGCCGAAACTGGCGATCGTGTCCTGCGATAACTGACAGAATTACCGTATACCCGATACGGGTTCCAACTGCCGGTATGCGCCGGCGCCTGGTCAAGGAAATCTTCATATCCGATAGTTTTGCGGCAGCAACGTTTATTCTCGCATTACTTTGCGAAGCGCTTCAATTCCTCACGATGAATTTCCCCTCTTCTTGCATCTTGGAGCCGACCTAGTATCCCCCTTCGATTTCAAATGAAGGAAGCCGTACTCGTTCGGCGCGTTGCCGGCGCTTTCGGCGCAATCGTAATGCATCAAGGCATCGAGACGCGTCGTCAAGCGTTCGATGTCGCAGTTCGGATCGTAGTTTCGTTCCCATCTCAGCAAACGGCTCGCGTTGGGCAAGCTACGAACCATGTTTTCGTGGAAATTTTTGCTGACGTCTTCGTCGAGCGGCGGTGCGCTGGGATTCAGAGCGCGACTGAACCCGGCATGATGTCAGGACACCTTATGAACTGTTTCGGCGTGCTCCCTTGGGAGGGCGCTTGGAGAGACGTCGGAAAGCAGAACTCAGGCGCTGTTTGGACTGCTTCCTTTCCCGGTGCCGCGCTTCCTCTTTCGGGGTCGTCGGACCGACTTGTTCGAAACGACCTGTCGGCCGCCTTCTTCGGTGTTCGTCTTCGCGGCGTTCCAAGGCGGTTGTGATGCCGAAATGCACGGCCTTTCCGTCCATGTTTAACTGGTATCAGAAAGAAGTTTTGACCGCCATGGTACTCACTTCGAGTGATGGAAGTATATTGGCGGCGAGCGCATCCGGTCAACCAAGCTTTCGCCCTCCAAAAAGAAGGGAGGATGCCCAAGAGGGGGAGCCCTAATCGAAGCGCCATTCATGCGCATCCGGCGATGCGCCAAAGGAAACCATTCAATGTCGACTAGAAGGTGAAAGGACGCGAACACCTGGTTCGGTTTTTCCATCGCTCAATTTTTGCGGTCGCGGTGATCCGATTGACGCTACTGGCATCAATTATTTCCCCTCCGGTTCCGAAATCTAATCAGAGGTTGCCAAGAGATATTTGACGTTTTTCGTTTCCTTTCAAACAGTTACGCTTGATCGGAATGCAGAGTTCTGCCTACAGCGTCTTGTCCGCCGCTGGATTCGTCCCGATTCCGCCGAGCAGGCTCAAGGCGCGTTCCTGCACCGGAGTTGCCGACGTCGTCTTCTCGACTGTCTCCGCGCGCCTCTTCGCAGGGCGGTACGAGCCCCCGGAAGGTGTTACGGACCACGGTCTCCATACCCACGACCATCGTGCGGAACGCGGGTTCGACGCGAGAGTAGCTTATGCAGAATCTCAGGCGGTGAGAAAAATCTCGGCCGCATAATTTTGGGTATCTAGACTTCTCCCAAGCTCGGTAAGCGCTCGCGAGGATGCCGGACAATTTTGCCGAGCATCGTCCGCGACTAGCAGATCATTGGCAACCTAGCGGTTCCATGGTTCAAATTCGTCGTGCCAGTTACCTTCGGCGCAACATTTCCGCATAAGTTCTGATAGATTCGGCCCCATCGGCACCAAGATTTCTTCTACGCTCCGTGAAATCAGAATTCGGGCAAATCTAGTGAGATTAACGGAGAGTCCGAAGAACCAGCTATTCCGCACCGATCTTAAGCCCAGCCGACCGCATGAGCTTGTCCGCCGCCGTAGCCAAGATCATTTCTTCGGCACCGCCCGAAATTGGAATTTTTCCTACTTCGAGCAGCAGAGGCGCTGCGAATGGCGAGATTTGGGGTAAATCGAACCAATCTATCCGGTCGCCTATTCGGTCTAGCATGGCTTCTATGCGCGAGTAGTCGACGAGCCCCCGCATTGCTTCGTCTCTAGTAATCGTCAGAAGCAGATGATCGGGATCGTATTTTCGAAGAGTGTCGTAGATGATGTCCGTCGAAAAAGTTATTTGCCTTCCGCTCTTCCTTTTGCCGGGCACGGTCTTTTCAACCAATCCCGCTACCGTTGCAGTGTTGCGAAAAGTCCTTTTCATGACCGCGTTTTTCGCCAGCCAATCGTCAAGGCTGTTTTTTAGCCCTTCGCGGCTGATCAATTCTTCGGGGTTGTCGATTCGGTCCAGACTCCATATCAATACGGCGTAGTCATTGCTCACGAAGCCGATTGGATTCAATCCTCGATCCTCCATTCGCTTTGTCAGAAGAAGCCCAAGAGTCTGCAGTGCATTGCGCCCGGCGAAACCGTAAAAACAAGAGTATTCTAAGCCCTCATGAACGAAGCTTTCGATAAGCAGGCTATCCGGCCGCGGCATGGCCGACAGATTTCGCTGAGTCTGCAGCCAGTCGCAAAGATGGAAGGGGAGGCATTGCCATTCACCAGAATGCAGAATGTCCAAAACTCGGGAACAGAGCAGCGTCGATGTCGAAAATTTCGTACCCGAGAAAACAGCGATTTTCGGATGCCGGGCGGCATTTCGACTAACCTCGACGGTCATATCGCGAATGCCTTCGTAGCGAACGACTTCGCCTCCTATCAAAAAAGAATCTCCTTCAACCAGAGTGGCTGCGAAGGCTTCTTCGATTTCACCGAGCGGTCTCCCGGCTCTTCGCCGCATCCGCACTTGCATCGTTTCCGAATCGACAATTGTTCCGACGTTCATTCGAATTTTGCCGGCGTGCCTAGGGTCTCGCAGCTGCCAAAGCCCATTGCGCAGTTGCAAGCGGTGCCACTTGCGGTACGCGCGTAGCGCGTAACCTCCGGTTGCGCAGAAATCGACGCATTCGTTGAATTTTTTCTTGCTCAGTCCCGAATAGGGCCCGGAAGATACAACTTCCTTATGCAATTCCGCTGCATCGAATGGCCCGGAACATGCAACGATCAATATGTGCTGGCAAAGGACGTCTAGGGCACCGCTTCCTCTCGGTTCGCCATCAATGTCGTTGCAGCGGACCGCGTCAAGCGCAGCAATGCATTCCAGAGCCTCGAATCGATTCGCGGGCACAATTAGCGCCCGGGAAGGCCTATTGTAGCTGTGGTTAGAGCGTCCAATTCTTTGCACGAGGCGCTTGACGTTTTTTGGTGCTCCTACTTGAATAACTAGATCGACATTGCCCCAATCGATTCCAAGATCCAGCGTGCCGGTGCAAACGACGGCTCGCAGCTGGTTTCGTCCCATCGCGAATTCGACGCGCTTCCTTGCTTCTTGGGAAAGCGAGCCGTGATGGATGGCAATTGGCATCTCTTCGGAGTTCTCCTGCCAAAGCGCGCGAAAGAAGAGTTCAGCTTGCGCGCGCGTATTGATGAACACGAGCGTAGTACTTGCGCCGCGAATGGCATTAAGCACTTCCGGGATCGCGTGGCGAGCGCCGCCACCGTTCCATGGGGGCGGCACAGCGGTCTGCAATACATCGATTTCCGGGTTCGGACCGGGTTCGGCCCGTACGATCTTGCAAGCGTACCCCTTTCGGGACAAGAAATCGGCAATTTCCGTGGTGTCGCGAACCGTCGCGGATAGTCCGACCCGCCTTAAATTCGGTGAAATCGCTTGTAGCCGCGTCAAGCACAACGCGAGCTGATCACCGCGTTTCGATTCAGCGAGCGAGTGGATTTCATCAACAATTACTCGACGGAGATTCCGAAAAATTCTTGGGGCTTCCTCGTAGCTGATCAATAGCGAAAGCGATTCGGGAGTGGTGAGCAATATGTCTGGTGGTTGGTCTCGCTGTCGCTTTCGCCGGAATTGGCTCGTTTCGCCGGTTCGGTCCTCTACTCGCAGATTCAACGATAGTTCCTCGATCGGTTTCTCCAAATTTCTTCGAATGTCGCTAGTCAAAGCCTTCAACGGCGAAACATAGAGAGTATGCAGTCCTCGTGATCCGCATTTCGACAATTCAGCCATAGAGGGAAGGAACCCTGCGAGCGTTTTTCCTCCGCCGGTAGGAGCAACGAGGAGTACGGCCGATTCGCCCGCCAGCCGCAACATTTCCGATTGGTGAGGGCGAATCTTCCAGCCGCGAGAATCGAACCACTGGCGAAATGGCAATTCGAGTTCCAAGAGCGTTAGCCTCTGAGGTTTCGCTCGGCGTTTCGGTGCCCAAGCAACGAATTTACTCGCCCGTGATGTACTTGGCGTACCTGTAAAACGACATATTCATTTTTTCCCAAAGGTTGAATAATTGGCGAACAGGCGATAACGTGCGAGCTATTCATTAGAGCGGCGAGTTGGCGGAGTGGCTACGCAGCGGATTGCAAATCCGTGTACACCGGTTCGATTCCGGTACTCGCCTCCATTTGATTTCAAGCACTTAGGAAACTCCTTCCTCTGCACGAGCCCCACCGTCTACATTTTTGTGTTTTCGGACCGAAATTTGGCCTGCTTGAGTTTGCGCAATGCCGCATCACTTTCATCCGGGCTGACCTGCCCATAATGCTCGATGACCTGCGCTGCGTAGCGCACTGACCGGCGCATCAGAATCGCCATTAGGCGCAAGGGCAGATTCGCATTCAGCGAACGTGTCGCTGCGGTGCCCCGCATGTCGAAAAGCGTTTTCTCGCGCCCATCAATCCAAGGCGGAATCTTTGCCTCTCCCCGCCATTTGGTAATCTGGTTTGACGCCCGACGGGATGAGAGTGGTTTTCCAAGCCTTGGCACTAGCAGGGTTTCCTGCCCGTTGGGTGTCTCATCGATCAGTCTTTCGAGAGCTTCCTTCGCGGGGATATAGGCAATCTGGCCGCGCTTGCTGGTGCGGAGACTCAGGCGTTTTCAATGCGGTGTATCTTCAAAGTGATCAAGCCGCACCTGCACAAAGATCGGCTGCCTGCAGACCTGTTTCGCAACCCGCCAAGAGGATTCGCGGCGCCCGACCCGGTGCATGTCGATTGAATTGGTCGAAATCCCCCGCGACCAGATGATCTCTGACCGGTTCGATTGATAAAGCTCTTTCAATTTGTGGCATTGATGCTATTTGAGCTTCCCTTCTTCCACCGCCCAAATCAGAAGGCGGGTTGCGTGCGTCCCTGCCATGTCGTGCTGTTTTGGCGTATGCAGCCATTTCCCGCGCCAATTATTGACATCGCCACGGGATGCGCAATCTTCGAACATGGCGACGGGAGCTGCCCTGAACTCCTCGCGAATCAGTTCCTGCCACTTGCAAATTTCGGCCTTCGACCGCTGCGCTTTGGGGAGGGACGCACTTGATTCAAAGTCATCAACCAACTGAGACGTGAGATAGTCTCCGGTTCGCGACGGCTTGCCGCATTCGGAAAAGGCGTGAAAGAACTCAGGCTCCTTTGGGTCAGGCATCGTCCCTTCCCAAAACTACGGCCCGCCACGCCAGGCGTAGAAATGATAGCGCACACCGGTTGCGACTTTTCGCCGGACCCGATGCACGCCTTTTGGGAAGTTACTCCTAGGCAAGGCGGGCTCTCCGTTGTGCAACAAGACTTGGGCTGGAAACGGCATCCTGCACGAGCTCGGTCATCCCCTATACGGCATCCAGCCGGGCGCGAACCAGTTTGGGGTCATACCGCCCGCGCCGACCTCGCGGCTTCGATTCCGGAACGCCGTGCGCCGCCACGTCCTTCAGGGCTCGGTCGATTTTTGCCAATGCACGGCCCTGGGTCGCGCTCGGCTGTTTTGGTTTCCGCCTGGCAGCAATATGGTGCCGGGCGAATCGCCGCGCAATATGGCCGGGAACTTTTTTGACCCACACCCACATTCTCATTCCAGCAGGCTCATCTGGCCGGATATCTTCATCTCCACCAGGGCGGCGGAGCTCGCGCCCCTTCTCCCACCGATGCATCGTGAACCAATTGTCCGAAAAACAGACCTTGCTGCGTGTGTAGCCTTCGGTCTCTGCTGCATAAGATTCGACCACCTTCAGCAGGTAATCGAGCTTCACAACACCCGCAATCTGGCGAAGGCAGTTCGGTCGGTCTCGGATCCTGTCTTTGGGATATGCCGCCATGATATTCTCCGTATCGAAATCTTCAACCTCCTCCTTCGCCGTCTCGCGCGCGCCTGCGCACGTAGGTGGTTTATGGATGGTTTTAGGGTGGTTTGGGGTCCGCTGTGACCCCCGTCTCGATCTCGGGTTCGTCAATGGGGTCCAAGGTGCTGATTTTGGCCAGAATAATGCGGTAGATGACCGTGTAGCCGTTCTTGCATCGCCGATGTCTTGACCAGAAGGCCTTCGCGCAGGAAATCATTGATCGTGCGCTTCGCCGTGCTTTCGCCAAGCTCCGTGTGGCGTTGGATCGCGCCATTGGAGCACCGGATGCCCGTGCCGTCGTCACTTGCCTTATCGGCCAGAAACACGATGATCTGCTTGAGCGTTGCATTACCGAAGCGACGCTCGGCGCACGGACTCGCGATACGCCAACTCATCGACTCACCTCCACAGCAAAAGGCTTAGAGTGGGCCGATTGAGCAATTGCGATGCAGCCATGGATCGCGCTAATACTTTTTGAAAGCTGCCCAGCTTTTTTTCAGGCCTCGGTTCACAGTTGCCGCTGTGGCGGGGTCTTATTCGTTTTGACAGCGCGAAATCGGGTTTGAAACTTTTTCTATTTGTTCCCGATTTGTCGGGGGTGTTTTGTATCCTAAAATAATTTCTTTAAATTGTTTTCTTTCCGGACTGCAAATCCGTGTACACTGGTTCGATTCCGGGCTGTAGCGAGCCTTGCGGTCCCGCTTGCCGTTTAAATCGAAACGTTTCTTGGAGGAGGAACGATCATGAAATGCAAGCCGCCTGAGCTGTGCAACATCGGAATCAATTGCGGAGCAGGCCTTTGGGACATTCAGTTGCTACTACGAGGCGGAACCAGTTCACGACCGTCGCCACTGGAATCTGGTCAAGCCTTCGTTCGAAGGGAACGAAACAGTCCTCAACGACCCGTCCAATCTGCACGATAGCCACATGTCGGTGCGCCGCCACTGTTGCAAAATCGAGGAGACGGGGCGCGAGGTAATTCTGGTTTCGCTCATTTCGCCGACTTGCTCGGCGATGATCTCCGGCTGGCCTTCGGTCCTGCGCGGTTAGGCTCCGTTGGATTGGCGCAGCGTGTCGCCGCAGATGATGAGGCGGGCCGAGGCGGCGACCGAAAAGAACCGGTTCAACTTCGAGACGGGCCTTGCAGTTGTCGAAGCCAGCGACCGCGTCGTATCGGTCGATGATTTGCGATTCCCGTTTTATGACTTAGTCTCACAGTAGGCGTCCGATTCTCCTGCCCTTGCGTATCATACGGTCCTCGAATCCCTTCAGGGCATACGGGACTAAAAGGGGCGGGGGCCGACCAAGCTGCGGGACGGATCCTTGTCCCAAGGGCATTGACGGTCGGACCCGTCCTCTTAGGGGAAGGATGCCACGGTCCTCGCGGCCCCTGTCCTAAGCAATCATGAGACGGGAATGCGCCAATTCAATCGAAAATGAAAACCCTGACGTGGTATTCATCCACAGACCACATGCCAGCAACCACCGTGAAGAGCTTGTATAGATCTATTTTTAACCTCTTTCATTCATGGGCTGGGTCGCCCTGGAGTGCGAGGCGCGGGTCGACCGTTCGCCGATACTGATGCGGCCGATGCCGTCGGCGTAAACGGAGAAGGCCGAGCGCAGAGCATCGAAGTATGCTGGCCGGCCGAGAGTACCCGGACCTCGCCCGGCTAGGCTGCAGCGGGCGATCAAGATGCTGGGGCAAAGTCTCGGATAGGATGTCCGCCGACTGCGCCCATATTTGCGCGGCGGCAGGAAAAGGGCCTTCGGTCGAGAGAAGCGCCGGCAAACAGATTTCGGCTTCGAGTTCCGAGCGTAGCAAACCGAGGCCGAGTTTAGTATCCGCCCGGCTACCGCGTTGAAACCCGGAGCGCTGATTTTGGCGAAATGCCCGTCTCTCGGGCGCTAAGGCAAGGCTTCATCGCGTTCGCGACGCGCCTGCCGATCTGTCAAGCCCCTTTCAAATTACTCCGTAGCAAGCTTACGCAATTCCACTGAAATCGCCCTTGGAAACCACAATATTTAATAGTCGGAGTTAATCTAAACATGCCGATTATTTTTTTAATGGATCTCTAATTTTAAAGTAGAATGCTGTCGAAAAAAACTGGTTGGAATTAGCATTTTCGCATAATTCTGCTTTCCGAACTGTAAATCGCTTATACCGCGTATTGAACCCAAAAATTGCCGGAGTATGAAATCTATTCTAAAATTCCGGTCTATAATTGATCGCGTTCGAAGTGTTTTTGGCGGTATTCGAATGTAGTTTAATCGCGACGGAAAATTTATCCGATTATTCAATAGCTTTCTTGCTTTGAGAACAGAATATGGGAAGATTTGATTCTTTCTGCGTCTTGACTTGGAAATTACGTGGATTCTCTATCAAAATCTTTTCAACGCTATAGAAAGTCACTAGTTTATCGCATAATCTTATCTTTGATATGGAGTAAAGCCGGATGGATGCAATGCAACAAAATATTGACCTTGAATCCCTATCTCTTGAGGAACTCAAGTCACTTCAGAAAGATGTAACGAAGCACATTGAAAATTATGAAGTTCGTAAAAGAAACGAGGCCGCAAGAAAAACGGCCGAATTTGCCGCTCAGTTTGGTTTTTCTTTAGATGAATTGGCAGGAGTTACGAAAACTCGTGCAAGAAGGTCCCTGCCTCCCGTAAAGCCAAAATACAGGAATCCCGATGACGCGAGCGTGACCTGGTCGGGACGCGGACGCAAGCCGATTTGGCTGGAAGCCAAGCTAGCGGAAGGCGCAATGGTCGAGGACTTTCTGATCGAAAACGAGTGATTTATTGAAGTAAGCGGAGTTTTGAATAAACGCTATACTGTCCCAGTTAGTGTTTGCACCTTGGAATTTCGCGCCTTTGCTCCCGAGCGTCCCGCTGTGCGCGAATAGGCGAAATCCTTCAATAATTGCCGGCATTTTCCTTTTCAATTGAACCGGCGTTCGAGCCTGTTTTCCGACGGACGATTGCAAGTCATCTAATAGATTCTCTGAAACTTGGCCAAATAAGGCGTTCTTTTCGGTTAGGAATAAATTATAGGTGAAGTCTGAAGCAAACCTAGTTGGCCGTTTAAGTCCGCATTGGTTCGCGGTCATGGAGTTCGGGATAATTGGTTGGAAGCAGAAGGAGAAAGATGAAAGTGGTCAATTCAGAGCGTACTTGCCGGCTAAGGGAAGACAAGGGTTTCATTGCAGCGCTTGACCAAAGCGGCGGCTCCACGCCGAAAGCGCTCAAATCGTACGGGATCGAAGAACACGAATACGATAGCGAACATAGGATGTTCGAGCTTATGCATGAAATGCGAGTTCGCATCATGGGTGCGCCGGCGTTCAGCCGGCAAAATATAATCGCTGCGATCCTGTTTGAAAAAACGATAGACAACCACATCCACGGTATGCCGGTACCCGACTATCTATGGGAGAAAAAAAGAGTCTTGCCGTTTCTCAAAGTCGATGTCGGGCTTATGGATGAAGATGACGGAGTTCAGATGATGAAGCCGATACCTGATCTGGATCGAGTGCTCGGCAGCGCCGTCGAAAAGGGGATTTACGGGACAAAAATGCGATCGGTTATAAATGCTCCTTCCGCATCGGGAATCAAGGCCGTAGTCGAGCAGCAGTTCGAAACGGCGGAAAGAATCATCGACAGCGGCCTTGTCCCAATAGTGGAGCCGGAAGTTTCGATCGGCTGCCCGAATAAGGCCGCCTGCGAAGTCATTTTGCATTCGGAACTATTGCATTGTCTCGACAAGTTGCTCGATAGCCAAAATATTGTCCTAAAACTTACGATTCCGGATACTCCGAATATGTACAGCGATTTGATTTCGCATGACCGCGTAGTTCGCGTGTCGGCGTTGTCAGGCGGGTACAGCCGATCGGAGGCCTGCTCCCGCCTTGAAGCGAACGGGGGAATGATAGCGAGTTTCTCTCGTGCCCTGACCGAGGGGCTGCATCGGAAAATGAATGATGGTACCTTCAACGATGCGCTCGGATCCTCTATTGCAAGGATTTACCGGGCGTCCTGCACTTAGGCGGGGGAAAGTTAGAGGGCGACGGCCGAAACTTAAATCGCATTCGACAATCTTTCGACGTTTCTGAATTGGCGCGTTTGCAATTTTCCACCTTTGCGTAGGTTGACGTCATCCTACTTCGCAGGATCGCCTATAGCGGTGCGTTGAGCAGCCAAATCGTATCGCGTGAGCAACGAACAATAGAATCGTCTAATCACTAAACGACCTTGCGCGGCTTCGATTTCGGCCTTGGAAGAGCCTGCCTCAGCCTGGCATCGCGCATCCGATATTCATATTCTCTCATTTTTGTCTTTGCGACGGGGACCTAATATCGACTGAAATGCGCGCTCCGCGCGAAGCTCTCGATTTTACAGAATGCATTCTACGCAGCATATTCTTCAGAGGGAATCCAGAGTCTTCGAATGTTTGCGAACGAAACAGACAATGAACATAAAAATTAATCATCTGTTTTTCAAATCAAAGTGAAACGGCAACTTTTCTTGCCCATAGTCTGCCGTAGCATTTCTTGCCTCTTAGCATTCGGGTCAAGAGTTGGCCCTCATACAGCAATGCATTGAGCGGCATTGCCTGCCAAGATCGCCGCATATTCGATACGACCCTTGCAGTTGATGCGGGTCCTGTCGCGCGCCATGTCAACTCGCCGACGATTTCGTTTAGCATTATTGCGCGGGCGACCTATGGCCGGTCTCGGACAGATGGTTTCATTTAGATTGAGCCCAGAAAATGTAGGAAGGGGCCATGGAAAAGTTTGCAAGATCGGATTCGATCCGGCAAAGGATTGCCGCCAATTTCACGGCCGGGCGAAGAATGGAAAGATGGTGTTCCGCAAGAAGCTGGTGCGGCACAAAGTTCTGGATATCCTGGCGCTACGGCCGAGCCGCCCAGCGGCTATGAAGGCCTGTGCGAGCGCCGGCTGGTAGGGGCAGCATGTTTGTCGGCAACGAACACGATTTGTAGCGTGGATCAGATCAGCTAACGCTTCCGTATTCCTCCCTCAGAATTGCCAGCATGTCCGCAAGCAATGGGTAATGAAGTCCCGTGCGGCGGAACATGACGCCGGATTGGAATGTCCAGGGGCTGAGATCTATAGGCAGCGGAATGACGCCGAACGGTTCAGCGATCGAGAGCAATGGCGAGGGAAGACAGGTGATGTTGCCGGACGACCGAAGCATCTCAAGCACCGAAGTGAGCGAGTCTGCCAGCAGGATAGGCTGCGGACGCGGCAACCCGTTTGTGGCGAAGAGTGTTCCAACCCGCCGAACGAGTTCGGGATCAAGCCGGAACATCGACAATGAACACTCCGCAAGATCTTTCAGAGCGACCTCGGGATTACGATGTAGCGCATGGTCGCGATGCGCCAGAAACAGGGTCTCGAACTCCGAGAGGGGTTCGCAAATAAATGAATCGTTTGCCGAGGAAAAGGAATCAAGTGATCCAAGCGCAATGTCGATCCGGCCATCGGCAAAAAGGTCGGCAAACCTCGGACCCGAGCTTCGGATCATGGTAAATTGCGCCGATGGCCGTTTGGCGTGCAGGCGGGAGAGAACTCGCGGCAACAAAACGGACGACCACACTGCCCCGGCGGCGATCCGAAGGTTGCCTCGGCGGCCTTGCGCCATTTCGGCCATTTCGCGCTCGATCAGATTGCATTCCGTTTCGATCCGGGCCGCACGTTCGTAGAGCACTTCGCCGAACCGCGTCAATCGAACTCCGCGGCTCGACCGTTCGAATAAGGCGACTCCCAGCTCCTCCTCCAGTTGACGGATGCTCTTGGAAAGCGCCGACTGGGTTAGTGCAAGTTCTTTGGCCGCCCGATGAATATTACCGGCCCGCGATGCCGCCAGGAAGTGATTCAACATGCGAATGGAACGTAGCACGCTATGAGTTTTCTTCATCGGTTTTGGAATATTATTCGCTTTTTTTTCATCGATTGCAACGATAGCCTTGTGAGGCTGACCGGATCTCGCGACTTCCGACTGGAGCGTGTCGCGGTGAATGTCTGTAGAGGGGGCAATTTGCAAATGCTGGCAGGTCCCGTATTGTTATTGTTCGGCGCCGCCGTGTTTGCCGCAGCGTGGACCTACGAGATCGGTGAATTGCGGCGCATGGGACCCGGGTATTTTCCGATGCTCCTCGGCGCGACCCTGTGCCTGTTCGCCGCATTGATCGCCCTGCAGGATGCGAAAGACCGGATTTCGAGCGGCCGGCGCGCCCGCCGGACAATTCGTTCCGGCACGGGCAATCGGTTTCAATGGCGTCCAAGGATATTGCCGCTCTTCGCCATTCTGCTTTTCGCCATGCTGCTTGAAACGGCCGGTTTCGTGCCGGCGGTAATAGCCGCGGTCGCTACGGCCGGATTTGCCGAGCGTAGCAATTCATCTTTGGCAATTGCTGTCATTGCCGCGGCCACGGCGATTTTCACATCGACCGTGTTTGTTTACTTGCTCGGCATTCCTTTTCGGTTGTTTGCGGTTTGATGGCTGTCTTCGACCACATAGCGACGGGATTTACAGCGGTCTTCACTCTGCAGAAACTGCTCTACTGCTTTTTTGGCGTGTTCATGGGCATGCTGATGGGAGTTCTGCCCGGAATCGGGGCTATGGCAACCATTTCGATGCTATTGCCCATCACCTTTTATGTGTCGCCCGATGTGGGGTTGATCATGCTGGCAGGCATCTACTACGGGGCCCAGTACGGCGGTTCGATCGCCTCCATTCTTCTCAATCTTCCCGGCACGCCGTCATCGGCCATCATCTGCCTGGACGGCTATCCGATGGCGAAACAGGGCCGCGCCGGACCGGCGATCTTTCTGACGACAGTCGCGTCATTCCTTGGCAGCATGTTCGCCGTCATCCTTTTACTGACGATTGCCCCTCTAGCGGCTCGCCTTGCATTGACCTTCGGGGCGGCAGATTACTTTTCGCTCATGATTCTCGGGCTGGTCGCCGCCGCGTCGCTCGCCCGGCATGGTGTTGCGAGGGGCTTGGCAATGGTCGCTGTCGGCCTGATACTCGGAATGGTGGGCACCGACGTGACTTCGGGCACCTACCGGTTCACCTTTGGACTACTCGATCTTGCGGACGGCTTGAGCATCATTGCCATGGCGATGGGACTGTTCGGGGTTTCGGAGATAATTTCCAATCTGGTCTCGGGAGCGCATCGCCGGCGTGTACCGCAGAGTATCGCCTTTCGAGACCTCGTTCCGGTTAAGAAGGATCTGCGTCAGTCTTCGGGTCCCGTTGCCCGAGGCGGGATTATCGGTGCTTTCCTTGGAATTCTGCCAGGCACCGGCGCGTCGATCGCCTCGTTCGTGGCATACGGATTCGAAAAGCGCATATCCAAAGTTCCCGGCGAGTTCGGCAAGGGACATGTACCCGGAATCGTTGCGCCGGAGTCTGCCAACAACGCAGCCGCACAGGCTGCTTTCATCCCAACATTGACCCTCGGAATCCCTGGAGATGCTGTTATGGCATTGATGATGAGTGCCCTGATCATACACGGCATTCAACCAGGACCCACCGTCATCGAGAGCCACCCAGACCTTTTCTGGGGTCTGGTTGCCAGTTTCGTCATCGGCAACGTGCTGCTGCTTATAATGAACCTGCCGCTGATCGGCTTGTGGGTAAAGTTGCTGACGATTCCCTACCGTTATCTATACCCCGTGATACTCGTTCTCATATGCGTGGGCGTCTACGCGGTGAGCAGCAACGTCTATGATGTCGTTCAGGTCTTCCTGTTCGGAATTGTCGGATACCTGATGATGCGGGCGAAGCTGGAACCTGCGCCGATGCTATTGGGGTTTGTTCTTGGGCCATTGCTTGAGGACAATTTCCGCCGCGCCCTTATCCTTTCTCGAGGCGAACTCTCGGTATTCGTCGAACGCCCGATCAGCCTTTCCCTTCTGCTGGCCAGCGCCGCCTTGATTGCATTCTCCCTGCGCCGACCGGTTGCGGTTGCGGCGGATGGTGATCAATCGCGGGAAGTGTCGCGATGAAAAGACGGCGCCCAAATTTCCTGGTCATCAGTACCGACCAGCAGCGGGCGGATCACCTCGGCTGTTACGGCGCGCGCGTGCTCGAGACGCCAAATATCGACGATCTGGCGTCCCGGGGAATCCGGTTTGACCGCGCTTATGTCGCGTCGCCGGTCTGCATGCCCAATCGCGCCAGCCTTGTTACGGGACGCATGCCGTCATTGCATGGATTGCGGCACAATGGGCTGAATCTTTCTCTGGACACCGCGACGGTCGCCGATGTCCTGCGCATGGATGGCTGGTCGACCGCCCTGGTCGGCAAGGCCCATTTCCAGCACGTCACGCGAAATGCGTCGCCCATCCTCGCCCGGCGGATGGATATGCCTAATTCTCAGATTCCGGAAGCACGCTTTCCGGCGGGTCATCGATACGACCAGGAAGTTGCGCAGATCTGGCGGAACGATCCGCACCACGACCTCGAGTACCCCTATTATGGCTTCAATACGGTCGATCTGACGATTGAGCATGGTGATCTCGTGGAAGGGCACTACTCGCGCTGGCTGGCCGAACGTCATCCCGAACCCGATAGATTGCGCGGTCCCGACAATGCCTTGCCGGGAGTTGAGCGTGCCGCGCCGCAAGCTTGGCGCACGGCCATCCCCGAAGAACTCTACTCGACGAGATTCATTGAGGAGCGCACGATCGAACGCCTCAACGATTTCGCATTGGACAGGGAGACGCCCTTCTTTCTCTGGGCAAGCTTCAACGACCCGCACCATCCCTTCACGCCACCGGGAAGATACTGGAACATGTATCGTCCAGACGAGGTAGACTTGCCGGATTCATTTGTCCTGAACGACCAAGCGGACTGGCCTGCGAGGCTGCACAAAGTGCCTCGCGACGGCATTGCCAGCCTGTCGGGAACTGCCGCGATCGCGGTAAGCGAACCGGAACTGCGCGCTGCGATCGCTTTGACATACGGCATGATCTCCATGGTGGACGACGCTGTCGGCGCCATAATCTCCGAGCTCCGGCGACTGGATCTCGAAGGGGAAACAATCGTAGTCTTTTTGTCGGATCATGGCGACCTGATGGGTGAATACGGACTTTTGTTCAAGGGACCCTTCCACTACCAGGCTTTGATCCGCATTCCGTTGATCTGGACCGACGGCCGCTGTCCCGGACCTCGGTGCCATTCCGGTTTCGCAAGCACGATCGACGTAACGGCCTCGATTCTTCACAGCGCCGGCGTAACGCCGTTCAATGGAATGCAGGGTCGACCATTTGTCGGTGACGACGGTTTGCCGCTTGAATGCAGGGACTGCGTGTTAATCGAGGATGAAGTCCAGACCTGCCTGCCGGGCCATGAATTACGTGGCCGAGTCCGGACTCTCTTGGAAGATGGCTGGCGGCTCACGATCTATGATGGGGTCGAGCCAGGCTATCTCTACAATCTCAATGAAGACCCTAACGAGGTGGCAAACCTCTGGAACGTTCCGTCCGCGCAAACTGTACGATCCAGGATGCTGGAACGGTTGGTTCGAGAGTTGATTGCCCATTCAGAGACATCACCATTGCCGAGCTATGCAGCATAGGTTCAGGCATAGTGCCTGAACGATCGAAGGAGGGAAAAATGAATGCAATATCCAACATTGTGATTGGGGCCATCGCTGCAACTATGTCCGCAGCCGGAGTTACGACTGCCGCCTTGGCGGAATACCCTGAAAGGGCGGTAAGGATGATCGTCGGATCGGTGCCGGGCTCCGGGCCCGACGTTCTGGCCCGTTCAATGAGCGAGGAACTAGCCGCTGCATTGGGACAACCGGTAGTCGTGGAGAACAAGCCCGGCGCTGCAGGCAATGTTGCTGCCGCAGCCATATCCCGCGGCGACCCCGACGGCTATGAGATCTTCATCGGTACCATCAACATGGCGATTGCAACTTGGCTCCCGAAGGAACCGCCGTTCGATCCCGCTACGGACTTCGCGATTGTCGGACGAGTCGCTTCGATTCCGGATGTGCTCGTTGTTTCACCGGAACTAGGGCCTAAATCCATAGAGGAACTCATTGAACTCGCTAGATCCAGACCCGGTGAGCTGAACTTTTCCAGCCCGGGCGTCGGCTCACTCCAGCACATGGGTACCGATACAATGGCCACCATGAACGGCATTGAAATGGTGCATGTCCCCTATAAGGGCGGCAAGGCGGCGACAACTGCCGTGCTTGCCGGGGAGGTGGACATGTTCATGGCAGGGATGCCGCCGGCGATCCCGCACATCAAGACCGGAGCGCTTCTTGCCCTTGCGGTTAGCAGTGCGCAGCCATTCCCGCTGCTTCCCGATGTTCCTACGTTCACGGATACCGTGATGCCGGGATATTCCGCGGCCGCCTGGTACGGACTTTTCATGGCGAAGGGTACGCCTGACGATATCGTTGCCGTCGTAAACGCTGCGGCAAACCAGGCTTTGTCAGATCCGAATGTCATCGAGAGATTCGCCAATGCAGGCGCCGCAGTCGAGACAAGCACGCCAGAACAGTTTGCCGAGTTCGTTGCTGCGGAGGCGGCACGTTGGAAGAAGAACCTCGAAGAGCTGGGTTTGGCTGGAACGCGCTGATCGACCGCGCAATTCGACCGGCTGCGCGTGTTGCGCGGCCGGGCCGTCCGCGGCGAAGTTCCTGCGGATCTCGAAGCGTATCGTACCGCGCAGGCACTAGCGTTGTTCGGGTCCCAAGCGGTCATCTACATGTGTCGCAAGCGGGCTATTGAGCAATTCGTTATCGGCGGTCGACTTGTTTCTGAACAGCGGGGGGCTCCTTTCAACGCGATTCCATCGTCAATGTCGAATTCGACTGCGTGGGCAAACGCTGTATTCGGCGTGCGCTTTTGCGGACGCTTAGACTTGTCGGCGGTACTACAAAAGAACAGAGTCATAGCGAATCGCTGTACCCGTTGTCGAGACGGGCCTGCATTCTTGTCTCGTCCGGTGCGCCTTTTCTTCCGTTTGAGAGTCGCACGTCCACGGGCTCCGGTTAGCGCAAGGGATCGGCTGCGTCGCGCGCGACGCGGCGTGGAAAAACGCCGCCGAACCATTTCAGATTGGCGTCGGGCCTAGCTAACGGAAACATGAACCGCGACAAAAAAAGTTCCGACTGCGGATCCCGGATGGCGGTAGCTGCCGAAGCTGCGTCCGAACATGCCGATCGGCTCGCCGCTTCCGACACTGTTGCTGGCATCCGCCGTTCGCTGCAGGTCGAAGTTCACGACTTCCAGCCTGGCCGCAGGATTTCATACGATGCCAGGCGTCGCGGTCGCAGGCGCGGCACAAGGCCACCCGGCGGCTCCACCGCCTGGATTGGAGATGCCGTTTCTCAAGGCACGTCCGTCGCCACCTCCTTTAGGAGGAGAATTAGGGCAAGTCCCCGACGCGGCCAACTGGATCGGCGCCTGGCCCGTGGTAGCAATCAAGCGAAATGGAGATAGACGACAAAGAAAAATAGGAGGCTAACGATCGGGAGAAGGTGCAAAATATCGGAAACACTGGGAAACGCTATCGAAATCGTGAAAACCGATGCTGTGTCCGAGATCGTGCCGGACATGAGTCGTCATCCGATCGTCGATCTAGTTGAGTCCCGCATGCCTCAGAAGAAACTTACCGACTATTTGAAATTGAAGGAACTGGGCGAAGACGTATACGAGCACCTGAATCTTTGTCAATGAAGCGATGGCAATGGAGACTTTCGAATTCGGCGAAGAGCAGGGGCGTACGCTTGAAAACCAGATTCTCCCGCACAAGGCCGACAAAAAACGACGGGAGCATCTTGTCTAGCTCGAACACTTCGGATCGGAATTCAAGTCTTGCTGCAATGCTCAACTGTCCCCCTTCAGGGAATTCAGGAAGATAGGGTTCGGCTTCTTCGAGGTGCTGCTGAATTTACTCCAAACCGGCGTGCCATCCCAGTTGAGCAACGCGGATCCGATCACGCCCGAGGGACGCCAGGCGATCGCGCAGCGGGACCTTGAAAGGCAAATACAGGCTGCGGCATCTCGAGGAAGGGACGTGATCGAGCGAAAGAGCGAACCAACCGGCAATGGCTAGAAAACGATCCCCGCACGCGGGAAAACTCGGGCAGGAAAATGTCCCGTCCCCGCGGGTCGGAAAGGATGTTCAAGCATTGCCAAGGCGGGATTCCCAACTTTGCTTCATGACCTGGATCCGGCAGACATTTTAATTTTGCCTCGTTTGGCAGATTCAAGCAGTCATGTGTAGCTTCGTTGCGCAGCGAGAGGCGGTAGCAACTTAGCTGCGCAAATCGGCGGCAAGCGAAACAGATTGTCTGCCCGAAAGCAAGCAACCGGTCGGCATCGCGCCATTTGCGAGAAAAGCGTTACGGGATTCCCCGTCCTGCCGGCAAAACGGCAATTGGTCCCGGAAGATACAATTCCGGAGCGTGATTCGCGGGAACTTCCATGACCGTTCCAGCGGCGAGCGAAACCGCAATCAACGCGCACCGGGCCGGAAGAATGTCTGTCGCCCCGATAACGGTGTCGAGGGACAGGGGCGTGTTTTTAGTAGACAAGAACAGCGCGAGCGCGAAGTCGTCCGAGAAATAGGCAATAACCCGATTTTGGTGGCCGAGATCGCGTCTCACGACTTCGCCGTTTAGCGGTAGTCCATCGAGAAGGGCGTGCAATAGCGCCGCGACACGGCCCGACCGACGCAGGCTTCCCCGTCGGTCGGCCAGTCCGTGTCGCACAAAGTAGCCTCGATCAAAGTCGATGAAGGTGTCGAGAAACACGACGGCTTGGGCGCGGGCGGCAGCCGCGAGCGCGGCAATGGCCACGCGATTGGCAAGCCAAGTCTCGTCCAGATTCGCTTCATCCGGCCGTTCCGCCGCGAGGCACACGGTTACAGCAGCCCCAAAGCCGAGATGCTCCGCCAATTCTACTGCAGTCGCGACGCCATTCCACGAGTCCGTCCGCGGCCCGACACGGAAACCCAGTCGGTCGAAAGCTGAACTCACGCCCGGAATGGCGACAAGTTCCGCCGCCGCAGTCTGTATCGGCTCCAGGCCCGACCACGATGCGTGGTTAAGCCTGGCACCGACGTCAATGCTGTCTCGCGAGGAAACCAGGGGTGATATCGTCGTTGTCAGGCCGGTGGCGGGGCCGTTTGGGGCGGGGGCCCAAAACGGTTTTTTTTTTTTTTGCCCAGGCGGGCCCCCGTGACCAAAATAGGGAAAGGAAGGAAATTTGGT
>JAPPFL010000027.1:15951-218738 GCA_028823855.1 Albidovulum sp. | reverse complement strand
CCCCGACCACGATGGGTGTTTAAGCCTGGCACCTACTAAAATGCTGTCTCGCTAGCAACCCCGGGTTTATATCGTCGTTGTCCGGCCGGTCCCGCGCCTTAGGCGCGAGACGGCAACTACGTTTGCTTTAATTTGCGCCCATGGCAGCACGACTTCCCAACTGTCGATCAGCTTCGCATGTCGCCTCAGGGCTTCAGCATGCCGATCGCAAGGCACTCCGGCAGTGAACACGGTGAATCTTTGGCCTGCCGCATGGAGCGCCGCGAGCCGGAGCGCAGATTCCGGAGTGGAAAAATCGGAAATCGGTACCCTGAGATGTGCCACTCCGGTCTGCCAAAGGGCAAGCAGGGGATAGTCGTTGCGAACGGAGCGCCGTTGAAACTCGTCGGTGGGGGCATTGTAGGGCAGTTCCAAAACCTCGTTCCACGAATGCCGGCTATGGACACCCAATGCAGTGCGTGAAACTTTGGAAGGATGCCGGCCGGGAGTCCTGCGCACGGGGTCCAGGGACTCGTCATTGGTCGCGCCGTCGGTCGATATTGGATGCACGATGTGGCCGGAGTCAAAAACGTCAACGAGGAAGAACCCTAGCCGGCCTTGATCGTTTCGGCCAAACTCCTCCCGATCGCCGGGAGCGACGCGAAACAGTTCGGCGTAGTCGCGTCGAACAAACGAAACAGATGGAAGCGCGTAGCAGCGGGTCCCTCCATGGCGATTGAACAGGAAATTGTGGATGTGCCCGACGAAGAGCGCTTCTACATTGTACCGTTCCACAAGACCTAAAAGCCACTTCCTTTCGCGACGTCCAATGTTGTCGTAATTGTCCGGCTCGTCGGGTTTTAGCAGGTATGGTGGGTAGTGGGTAGCCAGGAACAGCCGTGCCCCTGCGTTATCCGCAAGCTCTTGCTCCAGCCACTCGCGCTGTCGCGCCTCTTCAGGAAGTCCGGAGCCGAGTATTGGCGAGCAGATCAGGATGAACCTGCAGTCAGCCTCTGTAAAGGCGCGATAGACAGCTCCGAACCGTTGCCGATGCATGTCGATCCAGTCCTGGTGCACTGACTTGGCGGGCATCCAGGGCGATGCCTTGTCGCCAATGTCGTGGTTTCCGGGAGTTGCGTGCAGAGGGCAGCGAAGTAATTCGTGCAGTCGCTCGGCCGCAACAGCGGCGGCACCGTAGCCGTCAAGGGCCGGCACGGGATGAACGATGTCGCCTAGGTGCAGGACGAAGGCCGGCTTCTGTGCGGCAAGCTGGCGGAACACGTACTTGGTCCGCCTATTCTCGAGCGGCGGTACCGTATTCGGCGCCTCCGCTCCGACGTGCGTGTCGGCGACGATTGCGAAGGAGAGGATTGGCTGCGAAAGGTCGTTGCGCAGCCGTTTCATTCGCCTATCGTTCAACTCGACCTGCGCTCAGCCCGGCCGAACGAGTGCTACCGATCGGCTCGCCTGCCTCGATGTCGTCTGTACTCTCGGCAGGATACAGATGGCACGCAACTGTCCGCCCCTCCACTTTTCGCGGCGCAGGGTATTTTAGCTTGCACACATCCATTCTGTGAGGGCATCGTCCATAGAGCCTGCAGCCGGGCGGAAGCAGCACGGCACTTGGTATGTTCCCGGTGAGGGACACGGGATTCTTTATCCTGTTTCCGGGAATCGCCGACAGAAGTGCCAGAGTATACGGATGAAGCGGATTTTCGAAAATCGCGGAAGTCCGGCCGTATTCAACGATCCTCCCCAAGTACATCACAGCAACCGAATCCGTAATCAATCTTGCAACACGAAGATCATGTGTGATGTAGATCATGGAGAGATCTGTCTTTTCCTTGATCTGCAGCAGCAGCGAGAGGATCTGAGACTGGATCGAGACGTCGAGGGCGCTAGTAATTTCATCCGCGATGATGAACTCGGGATTGGTGGCGAGCGCCCGCGCCAAGCTGATTCGCTGCTTCTGGCCCCCGCTGAATTCATGCGGGTACTTCTCGCCATCCTCGGCACGCAGCCCTACGTCTCGAAGGATCGAATTGATCTTTTCGCTTGCCGTGTCGTCCCGATAGTCGGATTCCGAAATTTTGAACTGGCGGCCGATGATGCTCCTGACCCGCATCGCTGGATTCAGAGAGGAGTAAGGGTTCTGAAAGATCATCTGGATGTGCCGGAGGACCTGGCGTCGATCCTTTCGCAGCAGGTTCGTGATATCCTGGTTGCGGAACAATATCTTGCCTTGCAGTATCTCCACGAGTGCAATGATCGCCATGCCGAGCGTCGATTTTCCGGAACCGCTTTCGCCGACAAGCCCAACCACCTCGCCCCTGCGCACGCGCAGGTCAACGCCGTCGACGGCATGTACGAAGCGCGCGTTGCTTCCTGCGATAAACCTGTCGAACCAGTTTTTTTCGAGGCGGAAGCGCACCTTCAGATCTTGGATCTCCAGCACGGGTCGAGCCAAGGCCGGCTTGGTCTGGTCGTTCATGCGACCGACTCAGGGTAGAAGCACCGCACGAGGTGGCCCGGTTCAATTTCGGCCAGATCCGGCACGGAGTCGTCGCACCCTGAACCGCGATTGGCGCAGCGCGGATGGAATGGACACCCCGTAGGCGGTTGCGCCAAATCGACTGCATCGCCCGGGATCGCATTGAAGGCGGCCGTGTCCTCGGTAAGCGGCGGAATGCAATGAATCAGCGCTCGTGTATATGGGCTGCGTGGACGGGTGACGATCTTTTCCGACGAGGCGCTTTCCAAAATCAATCCTCCGTACATCACGACAGTTCGATCGCAACGCTCCACGATCAGGTTCAAGTCGTGCGAAACGATGATCACTGACATGCCGGGATCGTCCCGAAGTCTTACGATCAGGTCAAGAACCGCGGCTTGCACCGTAACGTCTAGGGCCGTCGTCGGTTCGTCCGCGATCAAAATCGCCGGCTTCAGGAGAAGCGCAATCGCGATCACGACGCGCTGACGCATTCCGCCGCTCAACTGATGCGGAAACTTGGTTAGTAGATCCTCCGAATCGGGCATGTTCATCTGTTTCAGCGCATCGATGAGGTCGCTGCGGACATCATCCATCTTTGTCGCTCGCCCGGAGTGCAGGTCAAGAGCCTCCTTCATCTGCCAGCCGATCGTATACGTAGGGTTCAGCGCCGTTAAGGGATCCTGGAAGACCATGGAAATCTTCTTGCCTCTCACGTTCAGGCAAAGGTCCTCCTCGCTTTCGAGCATGATGTCTTGGCCGTCGATGAGAACCTTGCCGCCGGTGATCCGTCCCGGCGTCGGGACGAGGCGCATCGCCGACAGGCAGGTTATGCTCTTTCCCGAACCGGATTCGCCGACAATGCCCAGAATCTCGTTTTTTCCGAGCGAAAAGGTCACCCCGCGCACAGCATTGATCACGCCGGTCAGGGTAAAGAACCGGGTTTCAAGGTCGATTACCTCAAGGACCTGTTCTCCGGTTCCCGCGTCTATCCGCTCACTCTTCCCCATCAGAGCTTCCTAAACTTGGGATCGAGGAGGTCCCGCAGCCCGTCGCCTAGAAAATTCAGTCCGAGCACCAGCAGCAGAAGTAGCAATCCCGGTAGGATGACAAGGGTCGGCGGCGCCGAATAGAGATAGTCGGTAGCGTCTGCCAGCATAAGTCCCCAGCTGGGCGTCGGGGGCTGGGTTCCGAAGCCTAGATAGCTTATGCCCGCTTCGCCTAGTATCGACAGGGACATCGTTAGCGTCGTCTGCACAAGTATGGGGCCCACGCAATTCGGCAGAATGTAGCGGAACATGATCGCACTGTCACTCTCGCCGATCGCGGTAGCAACAATTACGTAGGTTTCCTCCTTAACGCTCAGTGCCTTGCCTCGCGCCACGCGAATCGCGCCCGGCGCGCTAATGATGGACAGCGCCACGATCACGGTTGTCAAGCTGGCGCCGATTATTGAAGCGATCAGGAGAGCGAGCAGGAGCCATGGAAAGGAAACCGCCACGTCAACGGCACGCATGACAAAGAGGTCGAACTTCCCGCCATAGTGTGCGGCGGGAAGCCCTACTAGTATGCCGACAGCGCCCGACGCGAGACCGACAATAAATGCGGTGACTAGCGAAATTCTGGCGCCGAAAATCGCGCGCGAAAATACATCCCTTCCGAGATCGTCCGTCCCGAAAAAGTATTGGGAGCTCGGGGCTTGGAACATTGCAAGCGCGTTGATTTCGAACGGGCTTCCCGGAGCCAGAACCGGGGCAAAAACTGCGACGAAGACAAAGAACAGAACTAAAGTTGATCCAATCAGGGTCTTCTTGTTTCTCAGAAACCGCCGGTAGAACAGGCCGCGGGGCGACTCCGCTTGGTACCCGGGGACCTGGCTTGCTTGCTCATTCATATCGGATGCGTGGATCGAGCACGGAATAGAGAAGATCCGTGATGAAATTTATGACTACGAACGTGAGTGCGAAGATAAGTACTGTGATCTGTATGATCGGGTAGTCCCGGCGCGTCACGCCGTCGAGCAAGAGCTGCCCCATGCCCGGATAAGAGAAAACGATCTCAATGATGATCACGCCGCTCATCAGGTAGCCGAGCTCCAGACCTACCAGCGTGGCCGTCGCAATGACCGCGTTCCTGAGATTGTGGAAGACCAGCGCGCGATTGTCGCTCGCACCCTTGGTTCGGGCAAAGAGAACGTAGTCCTTGTGCAAGTTGTCGACGAGTTCCGTGCGCAGCATTCGGGTGATGCCGGCGGATGTCACCAGGCCGGCCGACAGGCAGGGCATGATAAGACCCTTGATGACATCCCAAGTGGATCCCGATGCAAACCGGTGCGTAGTCGTCGGGAGAATATCCAGGTAAACGCCGAAGACCATAATCATCAGTACCGCCAGAAGGAAGGTCGGCATCGAAATGAACGTCAGGGAAATTCCCGATATGAACACGTCGATGACGGTGTTGTGCCTCTTGGCAGCCATCATCGCGAGGGGCACGCTGAAAGCGATGGCGACCAGCATTGACCCTAGCGTCAGCATGATCGTGCGCGGAAAGCGGGTCGTTATCAACGGCAGGATTGGCTCGCCTCGCACGATGGAATTACCGAAGTCCAAGGTGGCCATCTGCTTCAGCCAAACGAAATACTGCCAGTATATGGGCTTATCGAGGTTGTAGAACTTCTTTATCCGTTCAACTTCCTCTGGATAGTAACCCTCAATCCCAAACATGACGGTGATGGGGTCGCCGGGAACCAGATGTATAGTGGCAAAGACAATAACGGAAAGCAGGAACACCGTGGGGACGACGAGTGCCAGCCTGACAATTATGTATTTGATCATGAATTGAAGCTGTGTTCCAGCTTATTTGGCGAGGAGCCCGTCAGCGGCCTGTCCGCCAGCGCAGCCCGCGGATAGGCCCGCGGGCTGCCAGTACAAGACGCCGCCATCACGCAGCGGCGGGACGGGCCGAGATTCAGTCGTTCACCCACACGTTTCGGAAGTCGTAACGTATATCTCGCTGCGAAATCCAGCCTTCGATCCGGTCGCGCAGCCCGGCATACCGCGTGCCATTTGTAGCTACGATAAACGGGGCGGCGTGGTCGATGCGGTACTGTTCAACCATGCTGTAGAGTTCCTTGCGCCTCTCGAAATCAAATGTTGCTCGCGCCTCTTCCAGCCAAGCATCGACATCCGGATTGCTGAAGCCCCAACGGTTGCCGGGGGCTTCGGAATGCATGAAGAACTCCACGATGTTGGCGGGGTCATTCCAGGACTCGCGACCTACGGTGGTAGTCGAGAAGTCGCGCTGCCTGACCCAGACATCGATAAACGTCGGAACCTCGAGCACCCGTAACTCAAGCTTGATACCTATTCGCGCCAGTTGCTGTTGGAATGCTTGAGCCAGCGGTACCTCCAGCGGCGTTTTTGGCACCAAGTGGTCGACAGTAAGCCCGTCGGGATAACCCGCCTCGATCATGAGTTGCTTCGCTTTCTCGAGATCGTGCTCATATTCCCAATTGGGATCGTAGTACGGGCTTTCCTTGGCGATACCGCTTACCTTTGCTGGCCCCGTGCCCTGAAGCGCGATTGCGGCAGCCTCATCGCGATCGATAGCATATTTGATGGCTAGACGGAGCTTTTCGTTGCTCTTCCACGGTTCCCGCTCAAGGTTGAAGGCAAAATAGTGCAGCGCCATGACGCTTCGACCGCCGTCGTCGAGCTTGATTCCTCTTGGAGAATCGTCGCGCCACGCGACGACGTCGCGGGCATTGAGCCATAGAATAATGTCCACGTCTCCAGAGCGAAGCGAGGCAATTTCCGCGCCATACTCCGGCTGATACACGAACGTAAGCTCGTCGAGGAGTGGCATGCCCTCCTCGAAGTACTCGTCGAATCGCACGAGTGTATGATGAGACCCGCGTTCCCATTCCTTGAACATGAACGGCCCTGCGCCGACCGGATTGGTTTTCAGGTCGCCCTGTCCCTCGACCACTTCGATTGGAACCATGGCAACTGCCGTCAATCCGCCGAGCACCGTGGAATCCGGCACGCTGAGGTGCATCGTGAAGGTGCGATCGTCGTTGACTTCGACTAGCGCAATGGACTTGACGTTGTTCTTCACGCTTGCAGCTTGCGGATCATTCAGCACTCGGTCGATGCTTGCCTTGGCGTCCGCCGCCGTCATTACGCGACCGTTGTGGAACTTGACATTCTCTCGAATTGTCATCCGGATCTCCTGGGGATTTATGACTTCCCAGGATTCTGCAATCGAGCCCTCGAGCACCGCATCCTTGTTGAAGCGAACCAGAAATGCGTTCATGGGCTTGCTAGCCCAGTCAATGTTTTTTTCGGTCTGCAACTGATTGTCAAGGTGAGTCGGCTCCGCATTAAGAGACACGACAATTGAACCGCCCCGCTTCGGCGCATCCTGAGCCGTCGCGGGTATCGCCGCCACAAGCGCGCCAATTGCCAGCGACGCAAATATTGTGCTCGCACGTTTCATTCTTACCTCCCTGTTTGGCAATGCGCCGAGACCCGCGTGACATGCGCTGAAGCAGTCTCGGCCCCATTCGTCTAAGTTCCGCCATGCTAGTAGCTTAACTCGAACCAAACAACTACAGCGCGTTTCAATCATTGAAACGAATTGCCTTGTCACGGTCCTGAATCGGCTTTGGAATACCCTGGCGGACTGCATGCGACGTGCCGCTCCGGAAACGGTCGGCCAATTCAGGAATTTTCAGTAGAGGGGACGCGTGCGATGCGCCGCCTTCCGCTGCACCTAGCGGGAGTGTTGCGAGAAGTCAACGGAGTTCGGGAACGTCTGGAGCCAAGGCGGTCATGGTAACGAAGTCCACAACCACGATCATGCGCCGGCTCCGGCCTTGCCCAGACCGGGACCGGTAGCGGACAAGGCCGAGATCGCTCTTGACACTCTGGAAGCCTTCCCCGAAGGACTCGCGCTTGCCGCAACTTCCGGCGCACGATCTCGGGAACTCTCGCATCCAATGCCCGGTTGACTGCCACTCGCACGATCGTCGGCAAGGCGGCGAAGGTTGAGCCCTTGGGATTGCCGGAGCCCCTCTTCAGAAACTCCGGCAATCGCCAGGCAAAACGCTGCACTGGATTTCGTCGCACGGGAGGACGTTTACAGCGATTCCGGCGCAAGCAATCAGGAAATTGCCGCGGGAACCGGACCTGGCAAAATCATTTCGATTATCCTTCGTCAATTTATATAGTTCGGCGAACGGCAAAAACGCACGATAGGCTCAAAAAGTTTCATTGTCCGCCATGACGCTCGCTTCGACACGTTAAACGCCGGAGGCCTTGGAACGGCAGAGGACCAAGGCCGCACTCTGGAAAACAGGCGCTTAAAATGGTCGATCCCCCTCGATGGTTACCCTGCGTCCCGAGCGCACTTCTGGATGATAATCCCAAACTGCGTAGTGCATCGCGCAGCGATTGTCCCACATGGCAACGGAATTGGGTTTCCAACGAAACCGGCATTGAAACATCGCCTTTGCAGTATGTTGAAACAGGAATTCAAGTAAAGCACGGCTCTCGTCTTCCGGAATTCCATCGATATGCGTTGTGAATGTGGCATTCACGAAGAGTGCCTTGCGCCGTGTTTCCGGATGAGTCCGGACCACGGGGTGGGAGTGGCGGGGATACTTGCGATCAGATGGATCCAGTCCCCCTCTCTTAGCGCGGTCCCGATAGTTCGGGCCGCCGTCGTGTGTCGCCGTAAGACCTCCGAGCATCTCTTTCATTGGATCGGACAGCGCCTCGTACGCCGCATACATGTTCGAGAACAAGGTGTCTCCGCCGAGACTGGGAAGCAAGTCCATTTTCAAAATGCTGATGGCGGGAGGCTTGAGATCGCAGGAGATGTCGGTATGCCATTTGTCGCCGGCCGCCCGAGTTGTATTCGCGTCCGCGAAAACGCAGAATATCTCAGGCGGTAGTCCCTCCTCGTGAGGCATAATGTCGCGGCCCGCCGGGTGCACGTGTAGCTTTCCGAATCGCCTGCCCAAGGCGATTTGATCCTTGATGCTCAAGTCCTGGTCGCGAAAGAACAGGACCAGTCGATCCAACAGGGCATTCTTGATAACTAATGCATGATCGTCATCGAGCCGCGACAGGTCAACTCCGGAAACTTCCGCCCCGATCAGGGGGGTTACAGGTTCAATGCTGAATTGTTTCATCGTGATTGCCCGTGGAACGCGAAGCTCCACGCCCTTTCTGGATTTGGATTTCTAGTACGGGAAAACTCAACCTTCAACCGTTAAACCTCGAAATGATCCGAACTCGATTCGAGGACCATGTTCTCGTCAACGGCGACTCCGAGCCCCGGCGCATCGGGAACCAACAGCTCGCCGTTCTCGACGACGAGAGGCTGGTCTAGTATCCTGTTGGTTCTGCGGAGAATCTCCAACTGGTTTTCCTGGACGGAGAAGTTTGGAATTGCCGCGGCAAACTGCCAGGTTGCGGCCATGGCAATGCCAGAGCACACGCCGACATGCGGCGCGACTTGGATGCTTCGTGCCTCGGCAAGACTTGCGACCTTGACTCCCGAACTTAGTCCGGTGCGTCCAACATCCGGCTGCGCGACCTCAATTGCGCCATTCTCGAACCATGTCTGGAATTCGTAGGGCGTTCGCAGGGCCTCTCCTGACGCGATGGGAATGTCCACGCTCTGGACCAGTTTTCGGTACCCGTCCAAGTTTTCGTGGGCGACCGGCGCCTCCAGCCACTCGTACCCCTCGCCCTCAAGTGCGCGTGCGACGAGAATTGCGTCACCGACGTTGTAGCGCCACAGCAGGTCACAGTACAGATGCGCCTCGGGAACGGCATTGCGAACCGACCGAATCGCCTTTATGTCCTCGGCGACGCCGTATCCAAGGAAAAGCTTGATCCCGGCAAATCCTTCGTCAATGAAACGCCGTGCCGCCGAACATTGCTCCTCTATGGTTGGCTGCCGAAGACCCGACACATATGCGGGAAGGCGGCGTCGGAACGGACCGCCGAGCAGTTCGCAGACGGATGCGCCATAGTGCTTTCCCGCGATGTCCCAGAGGGCAAGGTCGATTCCTGAAATCGCGTCGACCATGAATCCCGTCCCGTGGCCGCGAATATTGTTCAAATGGTAGGCGTCGTCGGCGATTCTGGACCGCTCAAGCGGGTTTTGACCGATAAGAAACGGTCCCAGGAGATGGCGAATTATTGAAGCCGTGGTTTCCGGTAGAAGCGGCGACTGGGCCTCGCCCCATCCCGTGACCCCATTGTCGGTTGTAATCTTGATCAGGCAGGACTCGACCTTGCGGCTGTACGACTGGCGCCAAGCCGGAGGCCGAAAGTAGTCTGTCCCGGGAATCAGGCCCGGCGTCGCCGACGTGCCTGACAGCCTGTAGTGTTGGTCGTCTTTGTAGACAAATACCTTGATGGAACGGATTTGCATCCTCGAAGCCCAATATGCGTTCGCAACCAAATCGGCGCCGACCTAGGCGACGAAGCGGGAGCTCATAACCTAAGCCCAATTTCAATCAACCGGCGACCGCCCGGTTCGGCTGGCGACGCGCATGATTCTTAGGCCGACATCAATCGCCTTGCAAAAGCAATTCGTCTCGAACAGCGAAACGGGATTAAAATCTCGCTCTTCAATGGAGGCGCCTGGCGGCGGCGCGGGGCATGAGCAAACAAGGCGCGCATCCTCCAGTTTCGTCCGCTTGCTCGGATTCCGACCGGAATTGAGCTGGCTAAAATCCAGCCCGCTCAACGCGCCGAACCGAATACGTAGGTTGGGCTCGACCAGGCCTGAAAGCCATCTTCCTGAATTACGGACACATAAATCGCGTTGTCGCTGTCCCGATGTAGAGGAATTTGGCGAGTCAGCTGCATTTTTGTCTCTACCAGTTCGTCGGGCAGGCGGTACAGGCGGATTCTCCGCCCAAGCCCCCCGGCTTCACACGGCAAGTCCTCCATGCCGATGTCGGCCAAGTCAATTGTTGCTTTGACCAGTTCGGTGTCGATTGTGATCGTACCTCTGTCTGCCGCCTCCAGCCAGATGTCGATACAGCAGAAGCTGCCTGTCGTACTAGCCTGCCATTCCATCTCTGTCGGCGACCTTAGTCTGACGGCTTTTTCATGATTGAGAAAGTTGACGGGGCGGAACCGCTCGACGGCATTTCCGGACAGGGAAAGAGACCCGTCCCACGAGGTCTCGCGGCCGCGGCCGCGGTACCGAGCGCCCTCGAAGAGGACCCGAACCCTGCGTCCGAGATCGTCCTCAGAATAGGGGCGTACAACGCACGCATCGGCCATGCCATTTCGAATGACCAAGCGTTCCACCGGGGCGGACGCGACGAGGTCGACGAGGAAATCCACGCGGTTCGAATCTGATTGAAGAATGTCGCCCATCATTGCATGGCGGACCTCGCTTGTTTCCGTCGGCCCCATGTTCGGATCCTGGTCGTACAAGATTGCCGGCGCCGGGAATTCGACTCGTGTTTCCAAGATCATTCGATTGCCGGAAGTTGCGTAGTGGTGCCGTCGACGCAGGGCGTCAAAGACTCCGCGGCGGCTGAAATCCTCTGCCAAAAAGCAGGTCAGCCCGCCGTAGGAGCCAAACATGGATGCGCCGGGGTAGCTGGCTCCGGGCCGTCCCTTGTGGCCATCGCTGTTGCCGACGATCCCGATGCGAAAGCCGTTCCGAAACGCGTCTCCGATCAGCCATTCGAATGTACCCCATGCCGAATGTACTTCAAGCGCCCTCTCGATCTGGATGTCATGGCCAATTTCGATATCCGAATACCGCCCGCCGACATGGGCATGGACAATGCAGTCTTCGTCTCTCAGGCGGTCGAAGAGCGCGTTGACTTCCATGGCGTCCGTGCCGACATCGAGCACTTGGTCGACGAGCGCGTGCGAGGACCGGAAGATGGGACGGTTTTCCTCCAAATAATACACGTTCCTGTCGCCGCCTAGGCAGGTGTTCCCCGACCACTCGTATCCGGGGATCGTGACAAAGGAGCCGGGTTGGTTGTATTCGGCCGTCACGGCGTTCAATTCCTTCCAGAATTCATTTGTGATTTGAAAGTCGTTGCCCTGGTGCCCGAGAACGTCTAGAAACGCCCTGTCGCGGCCGAACGAGAAATAGTCGCGTACGGAATTCGTGCCAATCGTTTCCTCGGACTGTCCGTGCAAATCGCCCCATAGCGCAACCGTATCCAATTCGGGTCGAACGCGCATCGGATTGCTTCGGCAGACGGCCTTTCCGTCATCGTCGTGGAGCTCGATGACAAGTGCGTCGGTTGCGCCGGCGGACAGTCCCGGTACAACAGTCGCATGCGTTCCCGGCCTAAATGTCACTTTCTCGGGCAGGCCTTTCACCGGCCTTGACGCGGAAAGCCCGAACGTCTGATCGCACTTGTCGCTTGGGTTTCCCCAGCGGTCTTCACCCTTCAAGCGAAGCGAAAACTCTCTGTCGGCTTGCTGCAGCGTAGGTAACACGGCGACCCAATTCTCCGGTTCGCCCGGAACGATTGAAATGTAGGGTTGCTCCGGCAGTTCGACGTAGTCGTACGTCGCGATCGCATCAACGAGCACCCTGAATTCAAAGGTGTCCTCGCAGAAAGTCTGCACGCGAATTCCGGGACTCCCCCGGCGCGTATCTCCGTAGCGTACGATGAGCTGATCGCCCTCCTTCAAAAAACCTCGCACGACCTTGACCATGAGTGTCTTGTCCCAGGGGCGTATGTTCATTTTTTGATCGTAGCGAACGTCCAGTTCGGCGCCGTTGGAAGCTTCGACAGAAAGGAAGTTTGGAGCCGCCGGGTCTTCGAATTGCGGGCTCGCCATGTCGGTGGCAAAGTGGTGAGCTATCCGAATGCTTCCGGTATCGTCGATTCCGTAACTCCCGGCCGTATAGGTCAGTGTGATCGACGCTAGCGAGCCCGCCTCGAATTCTTGCCTCGGCGTCAATTCCGCTTTGCCCATCAAATGGGGCATATACGTAGAATGCGGCATTCTGATTCTTGGATTCCTCCTCCGGGTCCATATTGTGGCTTCTTACGGTGCGCAGGTGATTGCCTGGCCATTGCCATGCGCCGCCTCGAGGAGCGAAGCCTAGCCCCGCCGACGACAAAGTTTCAGTTGACTTTCGAACTTTGGAGCCAATTGCCGAGACATTGGAAGGCTGTCGGTACTTGTCCTCATCCATGCCATGGCTCAACGACTAGGTCGAAAGGCCCTGCAACTGGATATCATACTGCAGCATGCGAAACACGTCTACGCCTATCCGAATTGGACCAGATCCGTGCGGCACGGCCGCCCGCGACTTACTCTGAATTGAGAAGATTGCCTGTACCGACAGAAATCGTCCTCAGGTGAACGCTGCGCCCGAGGCGTCTGAAGTGCAGAATGCGCGGGCGCCTGGCCGCCTGGGGCAAAGCGAAATCTCCAGTACGGACGGTTTGGCATTGAAAAACCGGTTCCGTCCATTTTCCTCGTTTCAATGCTTGAAATACAAATCTCTTGCTTTATGCCAAGTTGACAATACTATCAGCCCTACCGCTGGCAGTTGGGAATCGCGTCTCCGATGACGGGGAAGCGGGGTCCGCGCGGAACGGCAGGACTTGGGGGGAGGAACTGTCACATTGCAGTATGCGCCGAAAGTAGGAGACTTATTCGCCGAATCGCGAAACTACGTCGAGAGGGCGTCAGCGACCATTCCAGGCGCTGTAAACTCAAACATTAGACTGGCCGGCTTTCCCTTTCCGTTGTGCTTCGAACGCGGTCAAGGCGCGTACCTGTTCGATCTGGACGGCAACCGCTTTATCGATTACGCGCTCGGTATGGGGCCCGCCGTGCTTGGCCATGCGCCGCCGGTCGTCTGCGACGCGGTCGCGAATTCGCTTTCTCGAGGCCAAATGCTGGGGGGCCAGCATCGGCAGGAGCTTTTGCTTGCCGAACGTATTAAACGCCTTGTTCCGAACGCTGAACGGGTCCGCGTCGGCATGACGGGTTCCGAGGCCGTGCAGGCTGCAATTCGCGTGTCCCGCGCCTTCACGGGCAAGCGGAAGTTCGTTAAATTTGAGGGGCAGTACCACGGTTGGTTCGACAACGTCCTGCTCAGCTATGCGCCGCCGGGCGATCAGGCGGCTTTGGATTCCACCGACCGTAGCAGACCCCACCTCGAGACAGACGGGCAGGCGGAATCCGTGACCGGCGACGCCATTGTCCTTCCATGGAATGACACGGCGGCCGTGAGGTCTGCTCTCGGCGCGCATGGCGATGAGGTTGCGGCCATCGTCACCGAACCTGCTATGTGCAACACGGGAGCAATTGCGCCTGCCCCCGGTTATCTCGAGTCACTCCGGGACATGGCTAGTTCGCACAATGTTGTTTTGATCTTCGATGAGGTCATCACTGGATTCCGACTGGCCCTAGGGGGCGGTCAGGAGAAATTTGGCGTTTCTGCCGACCTGGCGACGTTTGCAAAGGCGATGGGCGCGGGGTTTCCGGTTTCCGCTCTGACCGGACGAGGAGAGATCATGGACCTGTTTGGCACGGGCAAGGTCAACCACTCGGGAACCTACAATGCAAATATCCCGAGCGTGGCGGCGGCCATCGCCTCGCTCGATCTCCTGGGCGCCGAAAAGGGTAAGGCAATCCGAGAGATCGATCGCAGGGGCGAAACGCTGATGGAAGGGCTGCGGAGGAGTGCCGCGAAGAGGAAATCGAACCTTCGGGTGCAGGGTTTTGGCGCCTGTTTTAGCACGTTCTTCTCGGACCTCGCCAAGGTTACGGACTACCGGAGCTATCGTCGCACCGACTTGAACAAGCAAGCCAAGTTCCTCGAACATATGGTTGTAGCCGGCATTCGGCCTACAAGCCGAGGGACCTGGTTCATCTCGGCAGCTCATTCGGACAATGACATCGAAGATACCGTCGCCGCGGCCGACAATGCACTTGGCGCGATCGAGAAATATTGAATTTCCCTTGAAGGCATGCCGCGTCCGCCGAGGTTGCGAGTCGCTAGGACGATGCGCCGTCAATGGACGGCTGCGAATGCGAACTGGGGTTGGAGGCACGCGCGGACGATGACGTCAGCCGAAAAAGACAATCGCGCGCCCTACAGAGTAAACTCGCTAATCAGGGCTCTCGCAGTTCTCGGCAGCGTAGTCGAGAAGGGGTACGACATTTCGCTCGCCGAAGTCGTGAATGAACTCCGCTTGCCGAAGGCTACAGCCTTCAGATATCTGCAGACGCTGGTGGCGTCCGGCTACCTGCGTCGAACCGGCGGCGCCAACACTTACACCGTTGGACCGAGGTTTCTCGCGATCGCGCGCGAGTCCGAGGTGCTGCGCCGACTGCGAAAGGCGTCCCGGTCCGAAATCGAGCGCGTGGCTACGCTGTTCGGCCAAACGGTTAATCTCGGGGTGCTTGCGGATGACGGCATCGTGTATATCGACATGGTTGAATCGCGGCGTCATCCCGAAATCAAGGCCCGCGTCGGCGGGCATGACGCATTGCACGCGACATCTCTCGGCAAGGCGATTCTCGCTCACCTCCCCGAAGAGGAGCGTCGCTTCTGGCTTGCCCAGCCTCTGACCGCGAAGACATTGCGCACGATAACAAGCCGGCGAAGGCTTGAGAGAGAGTTGGCATTGGTATCCGAGCGCGGCTATGCCGTTGACGCCGAGGAGAACGAGGACGAGGCGATGTGCGTTGGAGTGCCGATACTTTGCGGGTCGGGCTATCCAGTGGCTGCGATGAGTCTTACGGCAAGGACCGGACGCAGGACCGTGATATCCGAGGAAAGCGTAGCGCAGGAGTTGTCGAGTTCGGCGGCCGTTGTCTCGAGCACGCTAGAACAACCGCTCTGGCTCGAATACGTGAACAGCCGATCGCAGAGACATGGCTGGTCTTGATCAGCCGCAGGACCCGAGGCTACGTAACTTTTGCGAGTAACCGCCTCCGAATTGTCGCGCTCGCATTGTTGGGTTGCGCTATCTACCAGCGCCGATTCATCCGATGCCAGGCCGACCGTTCAAGCGCGCGGCCAACCTCGCCGTTCGGAAACCATGCGGTGGTTGATATCGCGGGCACCCGCAACCGGTAGCCGAGGATCCTACCTCATTCTTCCAGGCGCGAGCCACATGTCCGGGTTGCGGCCCAGTTTTTTTCTGACGGTTTCCGTAGTCGAGGAAAGCCTTTCCAGTATTTCGGGCGGCAGGTCGATCTCCAGCGCGGGAAGGTTCCTGGCGAGTTCGTCGGGAGAGCGGGCGCCGACGAGAAAGGACGACACGCCAGGCTGCGCCCTGACCCAAGCCAGCGCCATGGTGGCCATCGACAATTTGGCCTCTTCAGCCAGTCGGCGCAGCGAATGAATTGTGTCAAACACTTCCGCCTCGACACCGGGTTCATCGTGAAGCGCGGCGGGGCGCTTGCCCGAATACCAGCGCGACTGCGCGAGTCCTTCCGGAACCTCATCAGCGTTCCGGTAACGCCCGGTAAGCAACCCCTGAGCCAGCGGGCTGTAACAGATGATGCCCACGTCGCGCTGAACGCAGAAGGGCTGGATTTCGCGTTCTATCACGCGCCACAGCAGACTGTAGGGCAATTGGTCCGAGACGCATTCGCCGACGCCGAGCAAATCGGCAAGGTCGCGGACAGCGAAGTTGCTGACTCCAATTGCACGTATCTTGCCTTGCTCTTTGAGCCGCTGAAGCGCACCCGCGGTGTCTGCAATCGGTACATCGTGGTTCGGCCAGTGAATCTGATAAAGATCGACATAGTCCGTTCCGAGATTCGAGAGGCTACGCTCGCATGCCGCGGCCACGTCGGCCGGCCGCAGGTTCTCGGTCGAGACCTTGGTGGCTATGATCGCCTCGCGGCGTCGACCGCTCAAGGCCCGCCCAAGGACACGCTCGGATTCCCCATCCTCGTATCCCTCTGCGCTGTCGAAGAGATTAATGCCTGCATCGAGAGACGCGTGGACAGTATCGATCGATGCTTGTTCATCCTGTCGGCCCCAGTACGAGCCGCCCGCGAACGGCCAGCACCCCAAGGCTATTTCCGAAACCTCCATCCCGGTACTGCCCAGCTTCCTGTACTTCACGATGCCTCCCTCGAGAAGGATCAGTCTCGACCGATTGCAAATAGGTTAAGGCACTTTATAGTTCATGCATCGGATTTGATCCAGCACTCGACCTGTGCGACGGTTTTTCGACGGCATTTCCGGGAACACCAAGCGCAGGGCACTTGAAGCGAAGATGGAACCCGGCTTCACCGGCGGAGGAGGAGTATGCCGATGCGGATCTTCATTGCATCTCTCGGAACGGAAACCAGCACGTTCGCCCTTTTTCCAACTAGCGTTGAGAATTTCAAGCGTCACATGTGGACCGAGCGGGGAATCGAGGAACTTCCGCCGTCGCCCAGCAGCGCGGCTCCAAGAAAATGGGTGGAACTGGCTCGCGAAAACGGGTGGGAAGTTGTCGAAGGACTCCATGCCTGGGCGCAGCCTGCCGGGATCACGACCAGAGCGGCATACGAATCCATGCGCGATCGCATTCTCGACGGTCTGCGAGCGACGGGCCGCGTCGACGCCGTGCTGCTGTCTCTGCATGGCGCCATGATTGCAGACGGGTACGACGACTGCGAAGGAGATCTTGTGTCGCGCGTTCGGGACATCGTGGGGAGCGTTGCGCGGATCGGCGTGGAATTGGACCTTCATGCGCACATCGACGAAACAATCCTTCATGCCAGCGACATCATCGTGATCTACAAAACATACCCCCACGTCGACTACGTCGAGCGCGCAGAGGACTTATTCCGTCTGATGCAACGCACTCTCGACGGCGAGATCGAGCCGGTCATGGCACTTTTCGATTGCCGCGCGATGGGACTATTCCCCACGACTCACACGGAGGCCATGTCGGCCTTTGTAGACGACATGATTGCTTGCGAAGGAAAAGGCGGAATCCTGTCTCTGTCGTTGAATCATGGGTTCCCATGGGCGGATGTTCCTCTATCGGGAGCAAAAATGCTCTGCGTTGCCGACAGCCGGGCGGAATTGGCGCAACGTGCATCCGAGGATTTCGGACGGCGTTTTTACGCCATTCGTGCTGAAGCGGACTTGCGGTTTACGCCATTCGATGCAGCGATTGAGGAGGCCAAGCGAGCTGGAAGCAAGCCTCTGCTTCTCGCCGACACGGCGGATCAAGTCGGAAGCGGAGCGCCAGGCGACACGACCCATGTTCTTCGGGCTTTTATTGAGGCCGGCATACGAAACGCGGCAGTAGTGCCGATATGGGATCCGCTTGCCGCGGATATCTGCTTTCAGGTCGGGGTCGGAGCGAAGCTCATGCTGCGCATCGGCGGCAAGTTGGAACCGCACTCGGGACCGCCGCTGGATGCCGAAGCCGAAGTCATTTTCCTCAAGCGCAACGCCGTTCAGCGACAGTTGGAAACAGAATTCGTGTCGCTCGGCGACGTCGCCGTCGTCAAGGTAGAGGGCATTGAAGTCATGCTAACCACGAGGCGAGTAAACGTATTTTCGCCGAGCATTTTCGAATCGCACGGCATCAGCTTTGCCGACAAGCAGGTGGTCTCGATCAAGAATCTTTACAAGCACCGGGACATCTTCCAGCCCATAACGCGAGGCCAACTGTTCGTCGCCACGCCCGGCACCAGCAATCCCGATTGGAAATCGCTGCCATTCGAGCGGCTCCCTCGCCCGATCTGGCCGCTAGATGCGGATCCGCTCAATTTTGATGCCAAATAGCCCTGTTGCCGGTTCCATCTTCGATTTCGAGAATGGAGTGCGGAGTATTCCTTTCCTTGGAGTCATCTCCGGACGCGCATGTCGCAATCGTAACAACCGCGAGCGAGTTCGACCGGTCTACAAGCTGGTCAACCGTAGAGCGGAGTACGTCGAGTGCGGAATGGAGGCCCATGAACTGCGCCCCGGCGAGACGGACGGTCTCGAACCTCGACCGGTGCGCCGAACAGCTCGGCTGGCGACTAGCCCGGATAGCCGAAATTCCGGATGCGGAGAAAGAGGCGTTTTCAGTTCCTTAGGATAATTGCAAAAGAGCCGATTCCCTTAAGCGCGTGCCTGAGAAACCGCTGAACAGGTTTTGCCCGGCTATTCCTCTGACGACAAATGGCCGAAAATTGAATTGCTCCGGTCCATCGTTTCGTCGCGCCGGGCGCAGCCGTGAACTAAATTTAGCCTTCGAACTCGCATTAGTAATTTTTGTCGAAACTCGGCCGAATTCGACGATTAGACCTCATTTGCCATTGTACTAGGATTCGGGTGCGGAACGCCATGAATCGGAAATCGCCCAATTCGAGACGTAAGATTAGCAATTGCCTTCCGATGTAAAATTCTTGCGTCGTAGGCCGACGTTTGCAAGAAATTGAGGCAGATTCGGAGATTTCGAAAAATGAGCATTAAAATTTGGGAGCCGACGCCGGAAAGAGCAGATTCGACGCTAATCAAAGGGTTCATGGAAATGGTCGGCCGAGGAATAGTGGACAACCGGCCGGACTACGATGAACTTTGGCGGTATTCCGTGGAGTGCCCGTCGGAGTTTTGGTCGTCTGTTTGGGACTTTTGCGGCGTTGTCGGGCACCGGGGAAACAGATCAATTGCGCCGGCAAAAAACTTGATGGACGTGCGATTCTTTCCCGACGCGAGCTTGAACTACGCCGAAAACCTGTTGCGCGAACGGGGAAACGAAACAGCGATGGTTTTCCATGGCGAGAGAGGCATCCGCCGGACTCTCAGTCGCGAATTGCTCCGCAGACAAGTCGCACGGCTGCAGATCGCCCTCAAGCGAGATGGGATCGGCTCCGGCGACATCGTGTCGGGAATTGTTCCCAACACGCCTGAAGCCACCCTGGCGATGCTCGCAACGGCGAGCGTGGGGGCGGTCTGGTCTTCTTGCTCGCCGGATTTCGGAGTCAGCGGCGTGCTGGACCGGTTCGGACAAATCAAGCCTAAGCTTCTGTTTTGCGGCGATGGCTACGACTACAACGGAAAATGGTTTGACTCGCTATCGGAAGCTAAGGAACTCGCCGAAAAAATGCCGAGTATCAAGCGCATTGTCGTTCTGCCTTACTCCGGCGGCCGAATTGACGCGTCTCGAGCGGGCAAACTTGGCATTGCCGTGGACGACTACTTGAGCGGAACAGAAGGCGGGGAGCCGGAATTCGCAAGAATGAGTTTCGGCTCTCCGCTCTTCGTGATGTTTTCGTCGGGAACCACCGGCTTGCCGAAATGCATCGTGCATTCAATCGGCGGCACTTTGCTGCAGCACTTAAAGGAACATCAACTGCAATGCGATTTGCGACCGGGCGACCGGCTGATGTACTTTTCGACGACGGGCTGGATGATGTGGAACTGGATGGTAAGCGCTCTCGCCACCGGCGCAACGATAGTTCACTACGACGGTTCACCCTTCAGGCCGGACGGGTATAGGCTTTCCGATTTAGCGAGGTCGGAAGGATTAACGCATTTTGGCGCCTCGGCAAAATACTTTGATTCATGCGCAAAAGCCGGGATCCGCCCTGCGGACGCGGGCGAAATGCCCGACTTGAGAGTAATTTTGTCAACGGGTTCGCCGCTCTCGCCCGATGGATTCGACTATGTTTACGATAACTGGAAAAAGGATGTTTGCCTTTCTTCAATTGCCGGGGGAACCGACATTATCGGCTGCTTCGTCGGTGGCAGTCCCGTCAGCCCCGTATTCCGGGGAGAATGCCAGAAGCGGCATCTTGGCATGGATGTTCAAGTATACGATGAAAACGGAAACTCGCTCGAAGGAAGGCCCGGCGAACTCGTATGCGCGTCGTCGCATCCGTCGATGCCCACGGGATTTTTCAATGATCATGGCAAAAAAAGGTACCGGGAGGCCTATTTCGACAAATTCAAGGGCGTGTGGCACCACGGCGACTGGGTGGAGTTGACGTCCGAGCAGGGGCTCATCTTCTACGGCAGATCCGACGCAACGCTCAATCCCGGCGGAGTCAGAATTGGAACTGCAGAGATATATCGACCTGTGGAAAGAATCGACGAAGTTCTGGAAGCTTTGGCGATAGGGCTAAAAACCGGATACGATACTGAAATCGTTTTATTCGTTAAGCTGAGAGACGGCGCGTCGCTTTCGGACGTACTCTCGAAGCGCATAAAATCGGAAATCCGAGAAGCTGCCTCGCCCCGCCATGTTCCCTCAAAAATAATTGAAGTCGCCGACATTCCGCGCACGAAATCGGGAAAAATCGTCGAATTGGCTGTCGCCAACGTCGTGAACGGGCTGCCAGTGAAGAATGTGCACGCGCTCGCCAATCCGGACGCTCTCGAGCAATTTCGAAACCTCCCCGCACTGCGCAGCCCGTGAATAAAGTAGTTTCGGACCGGTAACTTCATTCTTGGCGAGCGGGTTGTCCTGTTCGCATGCTGCGACCTGTCAGCGGCAGGCGCTCGTCCACGGCTTAGAAAATTTATTTTCCGTTTTGAGGACGATTTAGGTTAGAACGCCGAATTGCGGTCGTTCTTCTGAAGGTGAATGGAATCGGGGCTTTGGATTAGGTAGGTTCTTAAGTTGCGATTGCTTTGAATTGCGAACATCGTCTAGGCTTGAGATCACGAATCGGCGCGTTGGCAATGGAGAACTAAGTGCGCAAAGAAGAATTTGCCGCAATTCGCAACGCAATGGTCGATTGCCAGATTCGACCCGCCAACGTGACGAAGTATCCGATAATCGATTCAATGCTATTTGTCCCGCGCGAAAATTTCGTGCCTAGTTCGCTTAAAGAACTAGCCTATGTCGGAGGTCACATTGAACTTGCGGACAATAGGGTTATCCTCGATCCGAGAACATTCGCTAAAATGCTCAATGAACTCGATATTGGGTCGGGCGAAACGGTGCTGGATGTGGGGTCAGGGCTTGGATATTCCGCCGCGGTGATCGCAAAGCTGGCGCAGGCCGTCGTCGCGCTAGAAGAAATTCGGGAGTTGGCCGAGGAAGCAAAAGAGAGATTGCTCGAACTCGGCATACACAATTCGGAAGTTGTACAAGAACATCTCGTGCAAGGATCGGCGGAACACGGTCCGTACGATGCAATCGTATTGGAAGGAGGCGTTGAGGTTTTTCCAGGCAGTCTAGTCGAACAATTAAAGGATGGGGGACGAATCGCCTGCATTTTTGTCGATGGTTCGGTCGGCGAATGCAAAATCGGAATAAAGCAGAAAAATTCTGTGGCGTGGCGGTCCTCGTTCAACGCAGTTGCTCCGGTAATGCCCGGATTCGGCAAGAGGGAAGAGTTTCTGTTTTGACGAGGGGCATTCGGACAATCATGGAAAGGCGTATTGGGACATGGCTGTCTTTATTTCAGCAAGGGCCTACCGACCCGCTAGTTTGGTTGCGGCCTGGGCCGTTCGCGGCTTTTTCGCCGCAATGCTCGCCTGCTCGGCAAATGCAGAAACGCTGTCGGATGCTCTTGTCGCCGCATACCGGAACAGCGACTTACTAGAAGCAAACCGGGCAATTTTGCGCGGAACGAACGAGGGCGTTGCGCAAGCCGTCGCCGAGCTCCGGCCTACGCTGAATCTGGTAGGATCCGTCAATCGAGATTGGAGATCTGAGCAGGGCGGAGGCCCCGCAACCGACCAAGCCGCAAGTTCACTGCAATTGACAATACAGTATCTGCTTTGGGACGGCGGCTCTCGGAGGTCTTCGATAGACGCGGCGAAGCAAGCCGTACTGGCCGGACGACAGACTTTAAAGAGCGTAGAGCAGAGCGTTCTACTCGATGCCGTTACGGCATATCTCGATGTTCGCCGCGGCATCGAAAACCTGGCACTGGAAGAGAACAATTTCCGCGTGATTTCACGCGAACTCGATGCGGCTCGCGACAGATTCGAACTAGGCCAAATCACGAGGACGGAAGTAAGCATCGCCGAAGCGAGGTTGGCGGCGATAAGAAGCGGCGTTGCGCTCAGGCAGGGCGAACTTGAAATCGCGCGAGAAGTGTACAGGTTGGCGACAGGGCGGTATCCGGGCGACTTGGAGCCTACACCGCCCTCGCCCAGCATTCCCGAATCGCTAGAAGACGCCCTTGCAATTGCAACGAATACGCATCCTTCGATTATCGCAAGTCGCCATGCCGCAAATGCCGCGGAGTTGACCTATCGGGCTGCGGATACAGTATTGTCGCCGCGAATATCTCTTGGCGGCTCTGTAACTGCGAGGAGATCGTTTGATTCAGCAATGAACGACGGCAATTCGGCCGGAATTTCAATTTCTGCCGTGGTCCCGCTTTACGACGGCGGCGGCGCGTTCGCCGCCGTACGCAGATATCGGGCGAATGCGGACCAGGCTAAGGCCGACCTGCAGCGAGCCGCTTTAGTTGTCAGACGGGATGTCGCGTCTGCCTGGGCTCGGCTTCAGATCGCCGATGCATCCATAGATGCTAGAACCGAGCAAGTGGAGTCGGCAGATTTGGCTTTCAGAGGGGTGAGAGAAGAAGCGGCCCTCGGGCTAAGGTCAATTTTGGATGTTCTCGATGCGGAACAAACGAGGCTGGCGGCGGGAACGGATTTGGCGGGAGCCGTCAGAGACAGGGAATTGGCGATCTATTCCCTGCTCGCCTCCATGGGACTTTTGACCGCGGAACATCTCGGGCTGAGCGTGGATGTCTACGATCCGAGCGAGAGTTTCGGTCAGGTTGAATCCGCCCCCTATTTGGTCGAAGTTGCCAAACGACTGGGAATAAATTCCGAATAGACAGAAAAATAATTTGCGCGGACGCGATTGCATTGAACGTCATTGCCTGGTCCAAGGAAATCGAGTTGGATACTGATGTGAAAGGCAGCGAATCAACGAATCATTGGTTCGCCATTCCTTCGTGAACGTTGATTGCGGGAAAGGGATTGTCCGGCGCTTATTGACGTTGTCGGACAGAGTCGAGCAAGACTCGTCCGAATTCGGCTCGATCGAACGTACTGTTGAGGGGCAGCTGAAAAGTTTCTCGCCCGCCGAAAATCCGGACTCCGGCCGGTTCTCGCCCGTAGCGAGAACGCGAACTTCGGCTGGCCGAATTCGATTGATGCTTTACAATCCGGTCAACGCGGGCCTTAGGCGCGGCCAAAGGCTGTCGCTCGGACCGGATAGACTTGTTTCAGCCAGGCGTTTCGGAACGACAGACGATGCCGCGGCCAGGGGAAAATCGTCGATGGTTGCCGGAATCGTGAAAGAGGAGCTGCGGGGAGAAGCCGGAGCGCAATTCTTGCGGCAAGTTCGCCAGATTGTGAAAAGGGAAATGGGGAAGTACGCGACCCGGCATGAAATGAAGAAGTCGCAGGAATAGTTCCCTTGGTCGGGCGGCTGCCAGGCCCGACTACCGACTTCCGAAGGCAGTGGCGAATTAGCTTGAGCACGGCAACTCGGAAATTGCGGCATTAACTTTGCCGCGTCCTTTTGGTATTGGCGAGCCTTCCCAAAGCAGCGAATCTGCGGAAATGCGAAGAGCCATGGAAAAGACATTTAACGCTGGCGAAACAGAATCTCGAATTAATTTCAAGTGGCAAGAAACCGATGCGTTCAAAGCCGGTGCGAATTCGAAGCCCGATTCGGAATCCTACTGCATCATGATCCCGCCGCCCAATGTCACCGGCTCGCTCCATATGGGTCACGCCTTCAACAATACAATTCAGGACATACTGGTTCGCTGGCATCGCATGCGCGGTTACAATGTGCTTTGGCAACCGGGCCAGGATCATGCGGGCATCGCGACGCAAATGGTGGTCGAGCGAATGCTTGCGGAAACCGGACAGCCTTCCCGAAGCGAACTTGGGCGGGAAAAGTTCCTTTCCAAGGTCTGGGAATGGAAGGAGCAATCGGGAGATGCGATAATCAACCAGCTGAAAAGGCTGGGGGCGTCGTGCGACTGGTCGCGCAACCGCTTTACGATGGACGAGGGATTCCACGACGCAGTACTCAAGGTATTTGTCGATCTGTATCGAAAGGGATTCATTTACCGAGGAAAAAGGCTAGTCAATTGGGACCCCCATTTTCGGTCGGCAATTTCGGATCTTGAAGTTGAACAAGTCGAAGAAGACGGGAAGCTATGGCATTTCCGCTACGGGCTCGAAGACGGCGTTGCGTACGAGCACCCGGTTGCCTTTAACGACGATGGCGCGCCGGTCGAGTGGGAATCTCGGGACTATATTGTCGTTGCGACGACGAGGCCTGAAACGATGCTGGGCGATACGGCGGTCGCCGTTCACCCGGACGACGACCGCTATCGGCGATTGATCGGAAAAACCGCAAAGCTACCGCTTGCCGGTAGATCGATCCCCGTCGTTGCCGACGAATACGCCGACCCCAAGAAAGGCACGGGCGCTGTCAAGATCACGCCCGCCCATGATTTTAATGATTGGGGCGTAGGGCAGCGCGTCGGGGCCGCCTCCGTCAACGTCATGGATCCAAGCGCCGCAATGTTTCTCGAAGGAAACGACGAATTCCTGCGAGGCTGCGCTCCCGAACCCGAGGCGATGCGATTGCACGGAATGGATCGCTACGAGGCGCGATTGAAAATCGTCGATCTCGCCGAGGCTCAAGGTTGGCTGGACAAAGTCGAAGACGACAGGCACATGGTTCCGAAAGGCGACCGATCCAAAGTCGCCATTGAACCCTACCTTACGGACCAGTGGTTCGTGGACGCCGCAAAAATTGTCGAACCGGCGATCGCGGCGGTCAAGGACGGTCGTACTAGAATTCTTCCTGAGCAGTACGCGGGCACGTATTTCCGCTGGCTCGAAAATATCGAGCCATGGTGCATTTCGCGCCAGCTATGGTGGGGCCATCAAATCCCGGTATGGTACGACGAGGATGGAAACCAGTTTTGCGCGCCTTCGGAAGAGGAAGCGGTCGCCATGTCGGGAGGAAAGCGGCTCGTACGCGACCCCGATGTTCTCGATACTTGGTTTTCTTCCGGCCTTTGGCCGATCGGCACATTGGGCTGGCCGAATGACACGCCCGAACTCCGCAAGTACTTTCCCACCGATGTACTGGTAACGGGATTTGACATAATTTTCTTTTGGGTCGCCAGAATGATGATGATGCAACTTGCGGTCGTAGGCGATATCCCGTTTCACACTGTTTACGTCCACGCGCTTGTACTTGATGCGAAGGGCAAAAAGATGTCGAAATCGCTGGGCAACGTTATCGATCCGCTCGAACTTATCGACAGATACGGTGCTGACTCGGTTCGATTTACGCTTGCTTCGATGGCGGCAATGGGCCGCGACCTGAGATTGTCGGAGCAGCGGGTCGCAGGCTATCGGAATTTCGCTACGAAAATTTGGAATGCGGCGAGATTTGCAGAATTGAACGGATGCGCGCGGGATGCCAGCTTCGATCCGGGATCGGTGAACCATGAAGTCAACAAATGGGCGGTCGGCGAGGCCGCGCGAGTATTGGAGTCGACGAACGCCGCTCTCGGCGCCTATCGGTTCAATGATGCCGCCAATGGCCTCTATGCATTTGTTTGGGGAACCGTATGCGACTGGTATGTTGAGTTCGCGAAGCCCTTGTTTGCTTCCTGCGATCAGCGGGTAGCGGAAGAAACCAAGGCTTGCATGTCCTGGATGATTGATCAATGCCTTATCATGCTTCACCCGTTTATGCCGTTCGTAACGGAGGAACTTTGGCATCAAACCGCGAAACGCGAAAATCTTCTCGTCCACCAGGATTGGCCCGAATGCCGAACAGGCGGACTTTTGGAGAAATCCGCATCCGACGAAATCCGCTGGGTTATAGAATTGATCGAGGAAATTCGTTCCGTTCGCGCTCAACTAAGAGTGCCAGCGGGCGCATTTATTCCGATCTACAGCGTTTCTTTGGACGAAGAGAGGAAGGCGGTCTACGAACGATCGGAGCCGCTGATCATGAAGCTTGCCAGAGTCGAGGCGCTATTGGCCTCGGAGCCCTTCCCGAAGGGATCGATTACGGTTTCTGTACAGGGAAGCGTTTTTAATCTCGAGCTTGCCGGGATAGTTGACATTTTAGCCGAGAAGGCGCGGCTCCAGAAATCACGAGACAAGCTGCAAAAAGAAATTGCCGGGTTGAACGGGCGGCTCGGGAATTCGAAATTCGTCGCCTCGGCTCCCGATGATGTCGTCGAATCAACCAAGGAAAAACTCGCCGAGAAAAGCAGCGAAGCCGGAATTCTATCTGAAGCGATAGCGCGTCTTGACGAAGCGTCGTGAATTCGGTCGCTCGCCGGCAAACTGACGTTTCGCTTGGCGACGGGCGAGAGTTTGAATTCGTTGAAGAATTTGCGCCGGATTTCTGAAAGGATTTGGGGTTGAAAAAAATCCTAGGGATTCGACATACTACCTGCGCATTCGATCGCCGAACCGGAAGCATTCGAGCGTTTGGCTCCTTCGACTATCCGGGGCATCGATTGCAGGATTGCAGTTCTCAAAGCGAACCGTACGCGCCCAAGGCGAAAATTCGAATGCGGAGCCGTTAGATTGAATTCAAATTTCAAATCTGAGCCCGACACGCCGTATCGCTTGGCCAAATGGTATGCCCGCACTTATTTGAAGCGCTATGCCGGGCATATCATTGCGGCGTTCATTTTCATGTCGATCCAAGGCGGCACGCTTGGTCTCTTAAGCTACATGATCAAGCCCATGTTCGACGATGTCTTTTCGCTGAAAAAAACCGAGATGCTTCATTGGGTTGGATTGCTCGTCCTTTCCTTATTCGTAATTCGGGGGCTGGCCGGTTTCGTACAAAGGATCATTACGGCCTGGATCGGTGAACGCGTGCTGCTCGCACTGCGCAACGACTTGATGCGCCATGTTCTCACGCTCGATTCCGTTTACTTCGACGACAATCCGCCCGGGCGCCTGCTCGACCGGATTTTGGGCGACTCCGTCGCCTTGAATCAAGCGTGGTTCGGCCTCCTATCCACCGGGGTTCGCGACGGAATATCCGTAATTGCGCTTCTCTGGGTGGCATTTTCCATCGATATCCTTTGGACATTCGTTGCTGTTGCGGGAGCGCCGCTTCTTATACTCCCGGTAATCAAAGTTCACGGATTTACGAGAAAGTTTGCGAAAACGCTGCGCGAAACCGCCGGCGAAATCTCCATGAGGCTGGACGAAATCTTCCACGGCATCCACGCGATCAAGCTGAATTTGCATGAAGAACTTCAGATGGATCGGTTTCTGGACAAGAGCAGAATTTACAGGCGCGCGGCCGTTCGAACGGTGGCCGGGCAGGCTAGTCTTCCCGCGCTGGTGGACATCGTCGCCGGAATAGGATTTTTGGGCATACTCATGATTGCCGGCCGCGATGTAATCGACGGTTCGCGAACGGTCGGAGACTTCATGAGCTTCTTTACGGCGGTAGTGCTGCTTTTCGACCCGGTGCGTCGCATTGGCGGCTTAACGGGTGCCTGGCAAGTTGCCCGCGTATCTCTCGGCCGACTGCGAGAAGTCTTGAGCAACAGACCCGAGATCGTGAATCCGATCCGGCCCGAGCCGCCGCCGGCGGACATAGCGGCATCCGACATCGTATTCGAAAATGTCGACTTTTCCTACGGCGACATGCAAGTGCTTTCGGGCCTTTCGTTTCGCGCCGTTGCGGGAAAGACAACGGCCCTGGTCGGAGTGTCGGGAGCCGGCAAGTCAACCGTATTCAACCTCCTTACCCGGATAGTCGATCCAGATTCCGGAACCATTTTGATTGGCGACCGTAACATTTCGGCAATGGACATTGCTTCGCTCCGGAATTGCTTTTCCGTCGTGTCCCAGGATTCGTGGCTATTCGACGAATCGATTCGCGAAAACATACTATTGGGAAAACCCGATGCCACGGCGGCGGAACTAAAAAATGCCGTAGATGCTGCGCTAATCGCTGAATTCACGGACAATCTTCCGGGCGGATTGGATGCGCCCGCGGGCGTTAGGGGCGGCAATCTATCAGGGGGGCAAAGGCAGCGCGTAGCAATCGCCAGGGCGCTGCTGAGAAATGCTCCGATACTTCTTCTGGACGAGCCGACGTCCGCATTGGATGCGCAATCGGAAGAGATCGTTCAGCAAGCTCTCGCATCATTGTTGGACGGAAGAACGATCCTGACGATATCCCATAGGCTCGCAACGGCGCGGGATGCCGACCAAATTTTGGTTTTGGGCGGCGGCGAAATTTCCGAGGAAGGAAAGCACGAGGATTTGCTCATGAATGGCGGACTATACGCTCAGCTTTGCGAAACGCAGGTTTTCACGGCGAACTAGGAGTATTTGAATCCGTTCGGAAAATTTCAAACTTCTTTAATTGGCGACAGACGACCGGCCTAGGCCGCGAATTGGTCGACCGCCCTGACCGGTTGCGCGAAAGCGCCGTGGCCGGAGCAGCGACCAAATTTCGTGCAACTATGCGATCCCGGCGCCGCCGACGCCTAAAGAGCGACTAGCGGCGGCCATTTTTGTTTCCTAGGCTTCCTGGCGTCGAGCCTAGCTGGTGCTTCGCCAGAAGCGCGAGGTTTCCCAAACCGTGCCTGATCCATCCTCGCTCTACGTAGTGAGAGGCATCGGTTTTCGCTTTGCCATTAAGCATCAGCAACTGACCTCGCAGCCGTTTCGCCACGACGACATCTTCCATGATAGGAATTGGAGGATATCCGCCGATGGAATCGTAGAGTTTTCGGGATAAGAGCAGTCCCTGGTCGCCGTAAGGCAGGTCAAATGCTCGCGACCGGAAATTCGCCCATGCCGCGACGGCTTTGGCCGCCACGCTGTCGGAATTGAATTCGAGCTTGAAATAAGCCGCCATTTCCGGCGAATTCGCCATATGCTCGGCCGCATCCGCCGTCCATCCGCCGGAGAGCCGGGTATCCGCGTGCAGAAAAAGCAGCCAGTCTCCCTTTGCGGCCTTGGCTCCCGCTGCGAGCTGTGTTCCCCTCCCGGCGCGACCCCGGATTAGCACGGCGCCGACATCGTCGGCAATTTCGGCAATTTCATCTACTGAATCGCCGTCGCTAATCACCAGATCTCTAATCAGCCCGGCATCTATTCCTTCGTAGAGGCTGGCAAGCGTTCCGCCGATTTGACTGGCGGCGTTCCTAGTCGGAACCACGATTGAAATTGGGGCGCTCACAGTGTCGTCAGGCTCTCTTCCGGCTGAATTCCAATCGCGGAGACTTGAACGCGCTGCATCCAGTTCCAAGTAAATTTTTAGTGCAAGCCGAACGCATTTTCGAGCGACCCGCCCTCGCGCAGCGGGGCAATGCGCCTGGCAAGCCCGGTCGCGTCATCCAATTCGACGATTACGCCTGAGATCGTCGATTCTCCGGTGGCCGGTTGAATCCGTTTCCCGGGCATTCCCGATACGAACCTTGTAAGCGGTTCGTCCGCGTTCATTCCTATGATCGAATTGTAGTCGCCGCACATGCCTATATCGCTCACGAAGCCGGTGCCTTTGTCCAGAATCCGCGCGTCCGCGGTCGGAACATGCGTGTGCGTGCCGACGACGAGCGATGCGCGTCCGTCGCACCAAATTCCAATCGCCGCTTTTTCAGATGTCGCTTCAGCGTGGATTTCCACGATGGAGGCATCAACGGCGGTGCCAAGGCGAAATTTGTCAAGTATGGAACTCACCGGCTCAAATGGATCGTCGAACGGCCGATTCATGAACACTCGGCCCAGGGCAACGGCGACCAGGATTTTTTTGCCGCCCGCCCGGAATACTCTGGCGCCCGGCGCTGGCTGCTTCTTTGCATAGTTTAGCGGTAGGACGATACGCGGCTCTTTCGCCACGTAGTCGATCATGTCGCGTTGGTCGAACGCATGATCGCCTAGAGTAATGCAATCCGCTCCCGCCGCCAAAATGGCTCTCGCGTGCGCGGGCGAAAGCCCAAGTCCATTGGTAGCGTTCTCGCAGTTTACCGCGATGAAATCGACGTTCAATTCAGCGCGAAGCTTGGGTAGCCTTCCGGTTATTGCGCTTCGTCCAGTCCTGCCGACGACATCGCCGAGGAAGAGAATTCGCATCGAGTTTTCCTTTCCGGCTAGGCTTGCGCCAATTGAAAAAAATCGTCGACGCGAATGACTTCGGACTGGGTGACGATGGCATCAAGTCGACGATCGCCGTCGCCCCTGGGCACAGACACGCACTCCTGTTCCGCGAATGCGAATCCGACCTTGCGAACAGCTTTCGCGGACTCTAGCTTGGCGATAGTTCGATCGTAAAATCCGCCGCCGTAGCCTAGGCGATTGCCTTGGCGGTCGAAGGCCAGGAGGGGAACAACCAATAGTTTTGGATCAAGCCATTCTCCCTGCGCGGGGGCGGAAGTTCCAAATGCGCCGATTTCCATTGAAATGCCCGGATGCCATTCTCGAAAGCTTAGAGGCTGACGCGAATCAACAACAACAGGCAAGCACACGCGCATCCCGTTGCGAAATAACTCATGCATCGCATTCAAAGGGCTAATTTCGGACATTATCGGCACATATGCGGAAACGATGTCAAGGTCGGGCACGCTTTGCGCATACTCTACAAGGATTTCGCATGCTCGGTCGCACTTGCTCCGGGAATACGCCGCCCTGCGGCGGTTTTTCGCCGCTATCCTAGCGACGCGTTTAGCGCGATTCAGACCGGCTTCGGTATTCCCAGCCGTTTCGGCTTTTGTGCTAGCGTTGGACATAAAGGTGCAATGCGAGCGTCAAGCTCCGAGCCTCTTCGCCAGATTGTATCCGGACCCGCCCGACAGACCGGGTCCCGGGTGCGTCGATGATCCGATATGGAAGAGCTTCCTTACCGGAGTCGTCGCTTCGCTTGAGTTCGAAAACGGCCTCCAAAAAAGCGATTGATCGACAGTGCAGGAGCCGCCGTACGGATCGCCTCCGACTAGATTTACGTTCAGTGATTCGAGGTCCGCCGGGGAGTACGCGCGTCGCGCCAAAGCGATGCCTCGAAAATCTTTAATATGATCAGAGAGCAACATTTCGATTCTGTCCGCAAACGCTTCCTTTGTCTCTGCGGTCCACATTGCCTCGGTTTCAATTTGTCCCGCCGAGTCGCCCTTGATGATCCGAGGCGCGTCGGGAACCTGTACCCACAGAACGGCCTTGCCTTCCGGGCACCGAGACGCATCGAGCGAATGAGGCTGGCCGACGCATATCGTGGGCGTTTCAGGAAGCATGCCGCGTTCCGCTTCGTTGCTTGATTTGGAAACTGAATCGATGCTGTCGGCGAGATGAATCAGCGCGACCTTCCGGAGTCCGTCGGCTTTCCACTCCGGGTGGGCGTCGAGGGCGTAGTGAAGCTGAAAGTTTCCCCGCCCGTGCCTGAAGGCCGATGCCATTGCGTGCTCGTTAAACGAATGCCCTTTGAGCAGACGCCCGTAAAGCTGGCCCGGAGCGAGGGAGCAGATTACGGATTTGGAGGCATTGAATTCCTTTCCGCATACTGTCTCCACGCCAGTCGCCCGGCCGCGCTTGACCCTTACGCTTTCAACATCCGCGCCCGTAAAAATTTTTCCTCCGCGCTCGGTGATCAACGACTTGAACGCGCGCACGGCACTACCGGCTCCGCCCCTTGCGACAGGCGCGCCGGCCGCTTCCAGAGCAAACGCTATGACCTTCCCCATTTGACCGCTGAACGTGGATTCCGGCGTCAGCCCGGCGTGAAGGACCCAAGGAGCCCACAGCGCTTGAACAAGTTCCGAGCTATAGGTTGTCTCCAGCCAGCCTCGGGCGGGAACAAGGGAATTTCCCGCCCATGCCGATAGTCCCTTTACGCTTCGCCGAAAGGCTTCCTTGGCAAACCCGCGCCATCCCTTTGCGCTTCGAATTTCGCCGCCTAGAACGGAAAAAAGAAATTCCGCGTTCGATTCCAGTTCGCCCATGTCGGCTAGATACCGAATTCCGTCGCCTTGGCAAATCGCGTCGAACGATGCCGCGTTCGCTTTCCTGTCCATACTGAATACCAGGCGCGAACCGTCGCGGCGGAGAACGGCGGTCGGATGAGGCGTATGGCAGAATTCCAAACCGTGCCGCGATAGGTCGTCGCCGAGCTCTGCGAAAGCGGGGGATGTCAGAAAAAGAACGAAGGTCGCCGCCATAACGTCGTGCTTGTAACCGGGCAGCGTGATTTCATCTGTGAACATGCAGCCGCCCAAACGGTCTTCGCGCTCAAGCAGCGAAACCGTATCGCCCTTTCCTGCGAGCATTGCCGCCGCAACGAGCGAATTTATGCCGCTGCCTACGACGACATGGTCAGAAACGTCGGGTTTTGGCAACGTCTTTAGCCGCGCGCGACGAGTGCCAGCGCGCGAACCGGGCTGCCAGTCCCTCTCACGATTTTTAGCGGAGCTGCAACGAGTATGGCGCCCTTGGCCGGTAGCCGGTCCAGATGCGCAAGGCTTGCCAAACCGTAGCGGTTGGCGCCGTGAAGCAAATTATGCGCTGGAAAGGGAGGGGTCATCCCGCCCGCGCAGCCGGCATCCGTACCGATGCACTCATTGCCCCAGCCTATGGCGCCTTTCGAAAGAACATACTCAATGCATCCGGCATCCGGACCGGGCGAATGCGGTCCGTCGGCATCGGTGTTAAGAAACAGCGCTTCGTCGTGGCTGCGCTTGTACCAGTCGCTGCGCATGACGACCCATTCCCCTTCCGCGATTTCGCCGTGCCGAGACTCCCAGTCCCTCACGGCATCCGCAGTTAACAGGAAGTCGGGACATTCGGCGACCTGCGAGGAGCAGTCTATAACGTTGACCGGCGCCGCGAAATTCTGGGGACAAATCGAATCCGTAAACCCGTCTTCGAAATCCTTGCCAGTAATCCAATGGTGCGGAGCATCGAAGTGTGTTCCGGAATGCTCGCCGAGCACCAGCCAATTCCACGCGAAAAAAGGACCGTCATCATCGTATTCTGAAATCTTGTGAATTTCAATTTTCGGCGTGTTCTTCGCGAATTCCGGAGGCAGCTGCAAAATCGGCGTACTGGGTCCGAGCGGCCCTGACAGGTCGACAACTTCAATTTTTCCGGACAAGAGCATCTCGCCTAGGTTCTGAAGGGTGCTGGATGCTGACATCGTATTGCCTTTCGTTCTCTGCGCTATATTCAATCCGCTGCGGGACCGACGCTAATTCTCGCTCTAACTCTATGTTCCATGCCGGCCCGTCCGGCAGCCATTGGTTGTCCACGCTTGGCGTCGCGCGGAATTTCCAATGCCAAGAGAAGGCGTACACGTCCGGACACCAATTGAAAACCGTCGACGGCGACATGCATGAATACTAAAGAGAGAAGGGATTCCTGCACGCGCGACTCCCGAATGTCAATTGAAACAAGCGGCGATTGCGGCTTTTCCACCAACAGAGTTGAATTCTTTCGAAAGTCGATCAACGAAGCGAATCGCGCCGGTCTTCCGCAAATTTATCACTCGGTATCGTATACGAAAACTACGCATGCCTTGCCGGATTCGTCCCGTCGCACAAGGAATACAGCGTTTTCCATCGGCGACTTCGCTTACACCTCCAATTCGAAGGGTTGACAAAAAAATTCCGAATCGAATTCTTCGTATCGGTCTTATGGCGCAATCGCGGCCTGGATCGACTTGATCAACCCCGTTTGCCTGCGCTAGGTCGAGCGAGCGACACGGTCGACTTGCCTTATAGCGGTCGCGCCGGACAACGTCGGCGCAAGGGTTTGGTCGGGCGGGAACGGCACGTTAATTCGATCCCGCAATCTCATTGGCCGATGCTGGTCGCAAATCCCTCGCGAGCGTGTTAATTGGCCGCGCTAGGTTCGTAGCATTCAAGTCCCGGATTCGATGCATGGCCAAACTGGGTGCGAAAGTGGAATTCGACGCCGTAATTGTGGGTTCAGGGCACAATGGGCTGGCTTGCGCGGCTCATTTGGCTAAGAAGGGCTGGTCGGTCGGGGTTTTCGAACAGTGCGAGCGTCCGGGCGGGGCGGTAAAGACACTCGAGCTGACGCTTCCCGGATACTTTCACGACTGGGGTGCGATGAACCTCAGCTTGTTTGCCGGTTCCCGCTTTATGAAAGACAATGGCGGGGACCTGGCGAAGCACGGTCTGGAATTCGCGTCGGCAGACAATTGTTTCGCGACAGCTTTTCCGGATGGCCGCTGGTTAGGAATCGGCACCGACCTGAACGCGACGGTGGCGAAAATTGCCGAGTTCTCGCGCGAGGATGCCCTGGTCTGGTACCGACTCGCCACGGAATTCCCGGAGGAGGCGGAACAGTACTTTTCCTTGCTGGGCGGACCGCTTTCCACGGCGTCCGTCGCCGCGCTCGCCGCTGGCTCGCTTCGCCGCAAGGGTTTGGCGAGGACTGCGGAAAAAGTAAGATTTCTGGCGTCGTCGTCGCGCAAGTATTTGCGCGAAAAATTCGAATCCGAGTATCTTCGCGCGACTCTGGCCGCTTGGGGAATGCATCTCGATTTTGCGCCAGACATCGCGGGCGGTGCGATCTTTCCGTATCTTGAATCGATGGCGTCCCAAAACTTCGGGATGGTCATCGGCAAGGGCGGAGCCGATACGGTTATCAAAGCGCTCGTCGGCATGATCAAGGAACGTGGCGGCGAATTGCGATGCGGCTGCAGAGTCGAACGGGTTTTGGTTCGCCGTTCCGCGGCAAGCGGCATCAGGCTGGCAAGCGGGGAGGAAATCAAGGCGAAAAAAGCCGTTATTTGCGGTACGTCGCCGGGTTCTCTCGTTGACGAACTTCTCGAAGGCGGTAGCGAAGACGATTTTTTCGACGGTTCCATGCGCAGATTTAGCTATGCGCCCGGCACCATGATGATTCATCTCGCTCTGAACGATTTGCCCGAATGGAAGGCAGGTCCGGATCTGCGCCGATTCGCATATGTGCATCTCGCGCCGTCAATGGACCATATGGCGCGCGTTTACGCTGAAGCCACTGCCGGGCTACTGCCTGAAGCGCCTGTTTTGGTCGTCGGCCAACCCACCGCGGTCGACGCATCCCGCGCGCCGGAATCCAAACATGTGCTATGGGTGCAGGTGCGAATGGTCCCGGCCGAAATCCAAGGCGATGCGGCGGGAACGATTAGGGATCGCAACTGGGATCGAGTAAAGGACGCCTACGCCGATAGAGTCATTGATATTCTTGACAGCTATGCGCCGGGAATTCATCGCGACATACTGGAACGCTGCGTAGTTTCGCCGATGGATCTCGCGCGAGACAATCCGAACCTCGTAGGGGGCGACCAGATTTCGGGGAGCCACCACCTCGCTCAAAATTTCCATTTCCGCCCGGCGTTTGGCTATTCCGATGGATCCACGCCGGTCAACAAGCTTCACCTGACCGGAGCGAGCGTCTGGCCCGGCGCGGGATTGGGGGCGGCTTCGGGCTATATGCTTGCGCGGCAACTCGCGGGAGCGTAATCACATCCAATCCGGCCTCGGAAAATGAAAGGAACTAGAAATGGATCAAGACTTGACGCGTAGAGGAGCCCTCAAGCTGGCGACGGCGCCGTTAGCCGCAAGCGCGCTTGGCATTCCCGGCCTGGCGCTCGCCGATATCAGCGAATTGACGATCGCGTACAATGTGAATTTGCCGTCGTGGGATCCGACGGTGGGTCCTTCGGCGGTCAATCCTACAATTCAAGCCATCTATTTGTCGGTATTCGACTACTTTATCCACCAGAATCCGGATCTTTCCTTCGAATCCGGCTTGGTTACGGATTGGGGATGGAATGAAGACAAGACCCAGATTCATTTGACGGTTCGCGAAGGCGTGACATGGCATGACGGGTCGCCTTTCACGGCCGAGGATGTGGCCTGGTCCTTGGAGAGAGCCGGAAAGCCCGAAACCGGCAACCCGATCCAATTCATCTGGTCGAAAATCGGAAATTACAAAATCGAAGGCAACCGGATTACCGCCGACGTGCTATCGTTTGAACCGACGATTTTCATATGGATGGCGTTCCTGACCGGCTTCGTTATGCCGAAGGCGTACTACGAGAAAGTAGGGCCGGAAGGGTTCGAAGCGGCGCCCGTCGGAACCGGTCCGTACATGGTAGAAAGATTCGAGCGCAACGCATTCGTGCAGCTTAAAGCCAATCCGAACTACTGGCGCGGCAAGCCGGAATTTGAGAACGTGACGATCAAATTCGTAACGGATGCGGCGAGCCGAGTGGCGGAAATAGAATCCGGCAATGCGCACGTCACGCTCGAAATTCCCTATGAGGAATACGACAGGCTTCGCGACAGCGGCGGCATCTCCGGAACGGCGGCGCCCATTTCGGACATTGGCATGATTTTCCTAAATGACATTGACGTTATGCTAGACAGGAACGTCAGGCTCGCAGCGCACCACGCCATTGACAAGAAGCTTTTGGTCGAACGCCTGCTCAACGGCTATGGCGTGCCGATCGACACGCTGCAGACGCCGGATTACATAGCATACGATCCTACGATCGAAGTGCCGTACGATCCGGCGAAGTCCGCCGAACTGCTCGCCGCTTCCGGCTACGGGCCCGACAACCCGGTCCGATTCAAGATTCAGACAACGCGCGGATTCAAGCCCAAGGATTACGAAATGATCCAAGCGATCGTGGGCTTGTGGAGGCGCGTCGGAATCGAAGCGGAAATCGACGTTTACGAGATCGCCAAGCACTACGAACTCCGCGCGGCGGACCAGCTCGCACCCGCGGCATTCTATAATTGGGGCAATGCGGTCGGCGATCCGACCACGTCGACCGGTTTTGCGATGTTCGGTCCGAGTCCGCATTCGGTCTGGGACGGCGAAGATCTGATTGGAATGATTGGACCGCTTTGGGGCGAGGCGGACGAGGAAAAACGCATTGCGGGCTGGAAAGATGTTGATCGAAAGATCGCCGAAGACGGTCTCGTAATTCCGTTGATCCAATACGTTCAGCCGATATTGCATAGCGACGAGGTTTCTGTCACCCCGCACGCTTCGGGAGCGCTGCTGCCTTTCTTGATGAGCCGCGCATAGGCGAGCGAAGCCGCCGGGTCTACCCGAGGGAGGCCCGGCATAGTTTTGGAGCGACGGGACCATGAGAGTCCTGCAGGCCGCGACTGCACGTTTCGTTTCTACGATCATTGCGATATTCGGTATCGCGATCGTCGTATTCGTTGCCGTGCGCATCGTGCCTGGGAATCCGATCGCGATGATGTTGCCGCCCGGCGCGACTTCGGGAGACATCGACAGGCTGGAGGCGCTTTACGGACTCGACAAGTCGATTCTGGAGCAATTCGCGATTTGGCTCGGCAACGCTCTGCAGGGCGACCTAGGCACTTCGATTTCGCTGCGGCGGGATGTTCTCGGTCTTGTCCTGGGCCGGCTTCCCGCGACCCTGGAACTTAGTATCTTGGCGCTGGTTTTCGCGCTTGCGCTGGGATTTGCACTGGCGCTCGCCGGCGCCCGCTATCGCGGCACGCCGGCCGAGGCCGGAATCGATGTTGTCAATGGCGTCGGGTTGTCGGTCCCCGACTTCCTCTGGGGGCTTTTTCTGATTCTGCTGTTCGGCGTTATCTGGCCGGTTTTCCATATTTCGGGGCGTATTACTCCTCAATCCGATCTACCCTTCGCAACGCAATTTTTTCTGGCCGAAAGCCTCGTTCGCCTTCGCTTCGACCTGGCCGCCGATTTGCTCGCGCACATGTTCATGCCCGCTCTCGCGCTCTCGTTGCCGCTAGCGGCGATGATCGGCAGGCTGCTCAAGCAGTCGATAAAGGAAACGCTTCACCTCGACTACGTGGAAACTGCCCGTACGAGGGGATACAGCGAGAATGCGGTGATATTCTCGGAGGCTCTACGCAACGCCCTTCTGCCGACTTTGACCCTTATCGGCGTGCAATTCACGTTTTTAATTGGCGGAACGGTCATTATCGAAAGGCTCTTTTCGTACGAGGGACTAGGCAATATGGCGATTGATGCCGTGATCAATCGCGATCTTCCGCTCATACAGGGAATCGTTCTGGTCTTCGCCGTGATCGTAACGGCGGTGAATCTCGCTGTGGATTTAACCTACGCCTTGTTGAATCCAAGGCTGCGCCGTGGTTAGCGGTTCCGCAAGCCGCCGTCGGCTTCCTCCCCGGTTATGGTTGTCCGGCCTATGGCTCGGCCTCGTGATTTTCGCAGCGGCGCTTGCTCCATGGATTAGCCCGCACGACCCGTTAAACCAGGATTTATTCGCCGGCCGACTTCCGCCCCTCTGGATGGAAGGCAGCCAGCCCTCGTATTGGCTGGGCACCGACAACCTGGGTCGCGACGTCTTGTCCAGGATTCTGCACGGATCGCGAATAGCGATCGCCGTGGCGTTCGTCGCGGGGATTTGCACTTGCCTGATAGGCACGGCTCTAGGAATGGCAGCGGGATATTTCGGAGGCTGGACCGATCGCGTGATTTCGCGCCTGGTTGAAATCTGGATGGCTTTTCCGCCGGTGCTTTTCTGCATTCTCCTAATCGCCGTTCTCGGCACGGGGCTGGTTGCGATAATCGTCGCAATCATCGTAATCGACTGGACCAGATTTTGCCGAGTAGTGCGCGCCGAAGCCTTGAACCAGTCGCGGATGGACTACGTGGAAAGCGCGCGAGTTGCCGGATATTCACGCTACCGAACGCTTCTTGCGGAAATATTCCCGAATATCCTTCCTACGGCGACGGCGCTTCTTTCGCTTGAAATGGGTATCGCCGTCATCGTCGAGGCAATTCTCTCCTTTGTGAATTTGTCGATTTCGACCGACGCGCCGACCTGGGGAGGCATGATAGCGGAAGGTAGGATTTCCATTCACCAGGCATGGTGGGTCCTAGCGTTTCCGCTAGTCGCGCTATTTCTTACGGTGCTTTCTTTCAGCCAGTTCGGCGAGGGGCTGAAGGACCGGTTCGACCCGGTACTGAGATGATAGAATTTCTGCGAATTCGCGAATTAAGCGTTGCGCCCAGGAACGGCGGCCCGCGCGTGCTCAGATCCGTGTCGCTTGATTTGAACTCAGGCGAATCGCTTGGTCTCGTCGGCGAGAGCGGTGCCGGCAAAAGCATGATCGCCAAGGCTATACTGGGTATTTTGCCCGAGTCCGTGCATATTCTCGAAGGTAGCATTTCTCTCGGAGGCAGGGACCTTCTGATGATGCGCTCGTCCGATCGCCGTCGCTTTATTGGCGAGACGACGGCACTTATTCCTCAGGATCCCCTAACCGCCCTAAATCCGTCACGTCGAGTTGGAAAGCAAATCACGTGCAAGCTGGTCGACATTCTCGGTTGGACCAGAAAGGCCGCGGACTCTCGAGCCGCGGAACTGCTGGAAGAAGTGGGCATAAGCGATCCCGAACGGGTCATGCGTTCATATCCCCATGAACTGTCGGGCGGCATGCGGCAACGGATTCTCATTGCGGCGGCTTTTGCCGCTGAACCCAAGCTAATCGTTGCCGACGAGCCGACCACCGCGCTCGACGTCACGGTGCAAAAGCAAATCCTGAGCCTAATCTCTCTTTTGCGCAAAGTTCACCGAACCTCGCTGTTGTTCGTTACCCACGATCTCGGCGTAGTGTCGAAAGTATGTGGAAGCCTTTCCGTCATCTTTGAAGGCAAGATCATCGAAACGTCTTGCGTAGGCGCCTTTTTCCGGGCGCCGGCGCACCCTTATTCGGCGGCGCTTCTAGCTGCGACCCCGAAGTACACCGACCCCTATGCTTCGCTGCTTCCGATGAGCGACGAAGAACGGGCAATCGTTTATTCGGAAATCGAATTGGCCGATAGAGAGTGGAACAATGAGCGGTAACGCAAATCCGCTTGTCGAGGCCCGCGGGATTTCAGTTTCGCTCCCGGACCTGACGCGCAAGCCGCTGCTGCGCGCGGCTCCGCGCATCGATGTTCTAACGCGCGTGTCATTTGCTATCGAACGCGGCGAAGTGCTGGGAATAGTCGGTGGATCGGGCTCGGGAAAGACGACTCTCGGCCGAACTTTGCTAAGGCTAATCGAGCCGCAGGCGGGACATCTATTTTTCGACGGAATAGAAATTGGAAGGCTGCCCGATATTTCGCTCCGTCCGTTTCGCCGCAGGCTTCAGATGATATTTCAAGATCCAATGTCGTCACTGAATCCCCGCCGAATGGTATATGGCATCATTGCAGGTCCGCTTCGTCTGCACGGCTACCCGGACATTCAGGATCGCGTGGAAAAGGCAATGACGCAGGTCGGGCTCTCATACAGACTTCGCCACCGCTTTCCGCACGAATTGTCGGGCGGGCAGCGCCAGCGCGTAGGAATAGCGCGCGCCATAGCCCTCGATCCCGAATTCATCGTAGCCGACGAGATCGTTTCCGGTCTCGACGTGCTGACACAGGCTCAAGTCATAAATCTGCTTGAAGGACTTGTCGCGGACCTCGGGCTGACGCTGGCGTTCATAAGCCACGATCTTTCGGTCGTGCGAAGGCTCTGCGCGCGCGTGCTAGTTCTGTCGAAGGGCGAAGTTGCCGAACTCGCGCCGACGAGCGAAATTTTCGAATGCCCGAAACATCCGGTTACGCGAGGCCTGCTCGATGCGATTCCGTTGCCGGACCCGGAACAAAAAAATTGGAAGGCGTTTTAGTTTCTCGGCGCTGTCGCCCAACTTCTAATTTGGGCGGCAACGCACTATTGTGCATTATGGCTGAGCGAGGACTCGTGCCGCCAAGCATTCGACAGGCGGCGGAAGTTCCGAAGGAAGTTCACTCGGAGAGAAAAAATGGCTGAGCGGTCGTTTGCTAGGGAAGTCCAGAAACTCAAGCTAGGCGACGGTGAGATATTCGAAGGCGAAGGCATCCTGGCAATCACGAAAGCTTTGCTCGAGTGCGGAGTCGGATATGTCGGCGGCTACCAAGGCGCGCCGATTTCCCATTTAATGGATGTACTAGCCGATGCGGAGGAAATCCTCGGCGACCTCGGAGTAAGATTTGAAGCGAACGCATCCGAAGCGGCGGCAGCGGCGATGCTGGCCGCATCCGTCCATTATCCGATTCGAGGCGCAGTTACTTTCAAGGGAGCCGTTGGCGTAAACGTCGCGTCCGACGCGCTTGCTAATCTCTCTTCGGCCGGAGTTACTGGAGGAGCGTTGATCATTGTCGGCGAGGATTACGGCGAGGGGTCTTCGATAATGCAGGAACGCACCCATCCCTTCGCAATGAAGTCGCAATTCTGGCTCATGGATCCGAGGCCTAGCCTTCCGACGATCGTCGATGCGGTCGAGCATGGGTTCGAGCTGTCGGAAGCGTCCGGAACGCCGGTCATGATGATGGTTCGCATAAGAACTTGCCATGTAACCGGAACATTCAAGACGCGTGGGAACAGGCGCCCCCCGCTTACGGTCCGCGATGCGCTGGCCAATCCGCGCCGCGAGTATTCGCGTGTCGTCCTTCCGCCGATGACTTATGTTCAGGAACAGGACAAGATCAGGAACCGATGGCCCGCGGCAGAAAAATATATCTTTGAAAACAGGATAAACGAGTTTTTTGGGCCTGATGACTCGAACATTGGAATCGTGCTGCAAGGCGGAATGTACAACGGAGTCGTGCGCGCGCTTCAGAGGCTTGGACTGGCCGATATCACGGGCGAATCCAAAGTGCCGCTATACGTCCTGAATGTTACCTATCCTCTGCTGAAGGACGAATGGATCGAATTTGCCGCTCGAAAGAAATCCGTGCTCGTGGTCGAGGAAGGGCAGCCGGAGTTTATCGAGCAGGCGCTCGGCTCTTTGCTTTATAAGAACGGCTGCGATACGGCGCTTCCCGGCAAGGAATTCTTCCCGATGGCGGGCGAGTATACGGGCCAGGTCATGCTGGATGCCGTCGCTGGATTCATTCGGGCGAATGCTCCGGAACTGCTTCCCGACCGACAGCGCGCACCGAACCGGGAAGACGAGCTGCCCGAGGTCCCGGATCTCTCGAAAACCGTGCCGATCAGGCCGCCGGGCTTTTGTACGGGATGCCCCGAAAGACCGATTTTCGCGGCGCTGAAAATGGTAGAACAGGAGCTGGGCAGCCATCAGATCGCGGGCGATATCGGCTGCCACCTTTTCGCTGCGCTACCGCCTTTCGAGATCGGCGGCACAACGATGGGCTACGGGCTCGGTCCGGCGTCGAACGGAGCCTTCGACGGCGGAGGCGAGAAGCGTTCGATAGCGATCATCGGGGACGGCGGGTTTTGGCACAATGGCTTGTCGTCGAGCATAGGAAACGCGGTCTTCAACAAATCCGACAGCGTAATTCTCGTTGTCGACAACTTTTATTCGGCTGCGACGGGCGGCCAGGATATTCTCTCGTCTCGCGCCGGCAATTCCACGAAGTCGACCAAGCATCCGATCGCAGAAGCTGTCAAGGGAGTCGGCGTGGAATGGGTCAGGGAAATCGACCGGACCTACGACGTCGGTCGCATGCGCGACATCCTAAGGGAAGCTCTGACCACCGACTATTCCGGACCGAAGGTTGTCGTGGCATCCTCGGAATGCATGCTGAACAAGGAAAGGCGAGAGAAACCCAAGAGAGAGGCGGCAATCAAAGGCGGGCACAGGGTCGTGAAACCCCGATTTGGCGTCGATGAGGAAATATGCACCGGCGATCATGCCTGCATTAGGCTGTCCGGCTGCCCGTCGCTGTCGCTGAAGAAGCTGGACGATCCCTTAAGAGACGACCCGGTTGCCAGTATCGACAGATTCTGCGTTGGCTGCGGAAACTGCGGCGAAGTCGCCGACGCGGCGATTTTGTGCCCGTCGTTTTATAGGACCGACATGGTTTGCAACCCGTCCCGATTCGAGCTTTTCCTCTCAAAGGCAAGGCGGCTAATAATTCGCGGGCTGCAGGACTACCGCGCTCGCGGAAGGCTTGACTTCGGAACGGCCTGATTCCCAATGGATGCAATCGTCGAACATACTGGATTCGCCTCGAACGAACCGGAAGCGGAAAAGATCATCAAGCTGGCGGTTATGGCGCTCGGCGGGCAGGGAGGTGGAGTCCTGGCGGGCTGGATTGAAAAGTGCGCCCGAAGTCAAGGCTATGCGGTTCAGACTACTTCGGTGGCCGGCGTCGCTCAGCGTACCGGGGCGACGTTCTACTATCTGGAAATGGCTCCGAACGAAGGCAAAGAGCCGGTTTTCGCACTGATGCCGTCGGCGGGCGATGTCGACATTGTTATAGCGGCCGAATTGATGGAAGCGGGCAGGGCGGTCTTGCGCGGATTCGTAACGCCGGACCGTACGACGCTGATCGCGTCGACCCACAGGGCACTTGCGGTTTCGGAAAAAATTGCGCCGGGGGACGGAAGAGCCGATTCAAGCGAAGTAATGGCATCCTTGGAAATCGCTTCGCGCCGCCTAATCGCCGACGACATGGAGGCAAAAGCGGCCGAGGCCGGTACGGTTATTTCGGCGAGCCTATTTGGAGCGCTGGCAGGTTCGAGCGCGCTTCCCTTTGCCAGGGAGGCTTTTGAGTCGGCCGTAAAGGATTCCGGTCGCCGGGCGGAAGCTAGTTTGATCGCGTTCGAATCGGGATTCCAAGCCGCCGCCGAGCCGGTAGCTATCTCGGCGAGAGTCGAAGAATTCAAGCACGCGGAATTGCCGGACCCGAAAGGAAAAGACTCGCTTCTCGCCAAATGGCGGGAACTGGAATTGAAGCTCTCGGAAATTCCCGCTCCTGCCCGGGACATGGCATATCGAGGCCTCCGAAAAGTTGTTGAGTTTCAAGACCTTCGTTATGGGAGAGAATATCTGGACAAGATCGCATTGGCCGCCCGGTCCGACAGGGAAGAGTTTGGTTTCGAGCTGACGCGAGAGGCCGCGAAGCATGTCGCCAATGCGATGGCGTACGACGATGTCATACGCGTCGCCGACCTGAAGACAAGACGTTCTCGATTCGTCAGAATACGCGGCGAAGCCGGTGCGAAAGACGAAGATATATTGCGGGTAACCGAGTTCATGCATCCGCGGGCCGAAGAGATCTGCGGAATGCTGCCCGCGAAACTCGGTAGATTCGTGGAACAAAATCCGCGGCTGATGAGGATAATTGATCGGCTTTTCAATAGGAGCCGAAGGCTGAGGTCGGATACTTTTCTGGCGTTCATTCGGCTGTACGTCATTGGAGGGATGAAATGGTACCGGCGCTCGACACTGCGCCATGCCGTAGAATCCGATCATTTGGAGAATTGGCTGACCGCCGCGCTCATTTATGCAAAGAGCGATTACCGGCTGGGGGTTGAATCGCTTCGCGCGCGGCGGCTCATAAAGGGCTATTCCGATACGCACTCCAGAGGTCAGTCAAAGTTTGACAAAATCATGAATGGCATAGAACGGGTGTCGTCCAGGGAAGATGCCGCGAGATGGGCGAGATTGCTTCGGGAGGCGGCGCTGAAGGATTCGGAGGGAACAGAACTCGACGGCATGCTGTCAACCATCAGCACATTCGCGAGCGTCGCCGAATTTAGCGAAGCGGATTCAGCCGCTAAGGAATAGAGACTCGGGTTCGAGGAAGGCGCGGCGTCCGATCCGATTCTGGTTGGCGGGCGGAATTCTTGGCCGCGGATATAGGCAGGCGAGGGTTTAATTTTGGGATTTACGCACGAGATTACTGTCGGATTTCATCACTGCGATCCAGCGGGTATCGTATTCTATCCGAGATACTTCGACATGGTGAATTCCGCGGTCGAAAAATTTTTTGCGGATCACGTTGGGCAAAGCATCGCATCAATTATCTTGGAACAAAAGCGCGGCGGTACTCCGGCCGCGAAAGTTTTTGCGGAATTCAAGAGACCCAGTCGGCTTGGGGACGTTTTGAAATTCCGGGTGGGCGTAGAAAGAATCGGTAATTCCAGCGCCGATTTAGAATTCCGCGTGTGGTGCGAAGAAGAATTGCGCGTGGTGTGCCGCAAGACGATCGTGTGGACCGACCGCGACGTGAAACCGGAACCCTGGCCGCCTGAAATAAGGGCGAAGCTAGTTGAAGCCAATTCCTGGAAACCGAAGCCGTCCCGGGAAGAAAATTAAGGAATCTTGGAGTCTGCGCATCGGCGTTTTGCGAAGGAAAGGATCGGGTGCGGCCGGAATATCTCTCTTTGTTTCAATGCCGGCTTTAGCTAGGGCGATGCTTCTTTGATCGAATGCAGCCTGTCGGCTGAATTCCGCGCGAATTTGAGCGTGAGTTTCCTTCTCCTGGAAGCGGCTACCTTGCATTCGGGACCCATTCTGACAATTTCCGCATCGTATGCGTCGGCAACTATGATTCCGGTTTCGGGCGGTAGCAATTCAATCGGAAAGAATGTGGTAACCGCCCAGAAAAACCTGTCGCAATATTCCAGATATCCCTTCCATTTCGTATCGCTTCGATAGTCCGCTCGCGACGATTTACATTCTACTATCCAGAGTTCGCCTTTCGGTCCAAGAGCTATCACGTCGACTCTGAGACCGGGAACGGGGGTGAACTCCTCGAGCGAAGCAAAATCGTGCTGGCGAAGGTGGCGGCAGACGCCACGGGCAATCGCTTGACCTGGCTGCATTTTTGCGGGCATATCCCAATTGAACAAAATGCGAACCGAATTCAAGGGAGCTTGATCGAAATCGGGCGCGCGAATAAATCGGATTTTCGGCAAGCGGATGAATCGAAATATGCCGCGCATACCGCTCATTGGCGGACCAGAATTTCCGCGCCTTTCTTCAACTGGATCCCGTCCGCCGAATCGACATGCCGCGGCATGCGGAATCAGGGTAGCGAGGCCGGCGCGGGCCGGATAAGATTTGAGCGCTCCGTCGGGCGGGCAACTGAAAGGAAGTACCCTCTTCGCTACTCTCGGCGGTCGCTCCAATGGATGCTTGGAAAGAAAAGCTGCCGCTCGTTCGCGGACGAGCGGCATGATGCGGAGTTCCCAAGCCAAACGCAGTCGCGAAGAGCGAGTTTCGCCGGCCGCTCCACTTGATCGGGAGATGCGAATTTCTTCAGGAATCGCAGGGCCGGATTTCGGGTTTGGCTCGAGAGCTGAATGAAGCGGGAAGTTCTACGTCATTCCGATTTGACCGTTAGTTTGGCATCAGGCTGGGAACGATCGTTACGATTGACGGAAAAAACCAGAGGATAGCCAGTCCAACAACCTGAATCAGAACAAACGGGAAGACGCCCCGGTAGATGTGCGCCGTCGTTACTTCTTTAGGAGCGACCCCTCTCAAATAAAACAACGCAAAACCGAAGGGAGGGGTCAGAAAGCTGGTTTGGAGATTGACGGCAACCATTATCGTTACCCATTTGGGATCCAGCGACCCACCGTAGATAACCGGGCCGACGATGGGGATGACGATATAAATGATTTCCAGGAAATCCAGGACAAAGCCCAAAATGAAGAGCACCAGCATGACGATCAGGAATACCACCCATTCGCGGTCGAAAGAGCGCAGGAATTCCTGAATGTAGTGCTCGCCGCCGAAGGATATCACGACGAGGTTCAATACCTGAGATCCTATAAGAATCGCGAAAACCATCGAAGTGACTTTGGCGGTTTCCCTAACAACCGGTTTTAGGACAGCCGTTCGCAAGAGTATCCAGCACGAAAACAGCAATCCGCCGATCGCGATATGATAGCTTGCCAGTCCGAGAATGATAGCGGCCCAGTTTTCAAATGAGATGTCGCTGATACCGGAACGCAAATCGAAGTTTATTCCGATAAGAATCATAATGACAACCGCGAATGAAGCGGCGACGACCGGCCTTCCGCTTCGTCCCGTATCTCGCAGCTTCCTGTAAGCTGCCAGCATGATTGCCCCTGCGGCGCCGAGAGCCGCCGCTGGCGTTGGATTCGTTATGCCTCCCAGAATCGAGCCCAGAACGGCGACGATGAGCACCAGCGGAGGAAAAACGACTCGGAACAATTCATTCTGGCTGAGCGCTTTTGAAGAATGCCAGCAGCCATAGGCGGCAAGGCACGTTGGAACAGCAAGAAGCAGCGCCTTTGCGCCCGGAGACATGTCGGGAGAAATCAGGAAAGCGTCGACAGCAAATGCCAGCAAGACGCCGGCGCCGCCGATCAATAGAGGTTGCCGCTGCATCGATTTTCGAGTGCCGTAGGCGGTCGTCATGATCAGTCCGAGTATCACGAAGAACACCAAGACCCCGGAACCGACAGGAGCAGCGTTGTCAATCAGGGACTGCCGGGCGAATTCGATTTCCTCCGGAGTTAAAGCCTTCGCCTCCGTGCTAATTTCGCCAGCATTTATTCTTTCCTGTTGAAGTACGGCCTCATCCCACTTTTCCTGGCCGTGAAGTTCTATAATCGCGTCTTGGCATTGCTCGGAGACATTCGTGCGGAGCACCGCCCGCGCGCCGGCATCGCCGATCGACGCTACGGTGATGTCTTGGCTGCCCGACAGGTTCACGGCATTGCTCGCAATGGCGAACGCGATTATCCCGGCGGGCACGATTAGAAACCAGGTCAGCGCGTGCACGCGGGTTATCTTTTCGCCGGACACTCGGCCGGACAACACGGGAGGCGCTTTTTCCGGATTTAGAAGCGCGTATCCAAATGCGTAAGCGGCGTAGAGCAGCGCAAGCATGATGCCCGGGAGAATAGCCGCCTGAAACAATGTCCCGACTGAAACGACCGCCGCCTCTCCGAGATAAGTCAGTGCATCGGAACACCCGACAGTTCTCGCTCTGTCTTCCTGCGCAGCCGAATACAGGTCGCCGGCCAGCGTTCCGAGCAGCACAATAACGATCGATGGCGGAATGATTTGCCCCAATGTTCCCGAGGCTGAAATGACTCCTGTCGACAATTCCGGCGAATAGTTGTTGCGCAGCATGGTTGGAAGCGAAAGCAGGCCCATGGTAACGACCGTCGCCCCGACGATTCCGGTCGAGGCCGCCAGAAAGGCGCCGACGACGACTACCGACACCGCCAAGCCGCCGGGGAGCGGACCGAAGACACGTGCCATGGTGGTCAACAGATCGTTGGCGATTCTGGATCTTTCCAGCGTAATCCCCATTAGGACGAACATAAGCACCGCCAGAAGCGTCTCGATGGATTGACCGGCAATGACGCGTTCGTTCATGCGGTTGACGATAAACGACAAGTTGCGGTTGAGCGCTCTTTCCCACCCCCCTTCGAATAGAGGGACCGTTACCTTGGGCAGGTCCGGGTATCGGAAATGCGAGATTTCCAGCAACGGGACGCCCGAGTTTCGCAAGGACTTGTATTCTTCGCTCGAAGTGTCGATTACGTCTCGAGTCAGCAAGCCCGCGGTATCGAAGTACGCAAGCATTCCGAAGGAAATGATCGCCGCGCCGCCGATGGCGAAAGCTACGGGAAACCCGGACATGATCCCTGCAAACAAGCAGGCGAACACAATGATCAAGCCAACTTCGACGCCGTCAAGCCCAAGTAGCATGGGTCCGGTTCCTTTGCTTTAGACGTTAGCTTCCTGAACCGTCAAATCTTCAAGCTTATCCTTGTCAAGATAGCGTCCCTCGGCATCGGGTCCTTCGATGAATTCAAGCAAGGAGCGGTAAAAGAACGCGATTCCCTGTAAAAACATCATTCCTGCAAACGAGACGAGCAGAATCTTGAATAGGAAATAGGCATCGAAGCCGTTCGGCGAAAATCCAATCGTTTCAACATTCCATTTCAATAGCCGAGACTTTCGCTCCAGCAGTTCCAGCTTGTCGGTGGCCGAGATTTTCGGCGTAACGAGATGCCGCCAAAGGAAGAACCATCCGTACATCCAAACAACGGACATGACCGGGATAATGAAGAACAGCGAGCCGATCATATCGATAATCCGCTTAGTTCGGAAACGGGCCCCGGCGTAGAAGAGGTCGACCCGAACGTGACCTCCCTGAACGAAAGTATAGGCGCAGCACAAGCAAACGATCATCGCGTTATAAAGCTTCAACTCCTCGCCGTACCAGCTCAAATCCTTAGTGAATACAAATCCGAATGGCCCGACCGAGATTTCGGACACGCGAAAAATACGCTGCAGGAAAACGATAATGACCTGTTGAAGAACCATGAATAGGCCCGCCCACGCGAAGGTTCTTCCAACCAGATTGCTGAAGTATTCAAGTCCGCGCATCACGGACCAAAGAAATCTTCGGAACAAAAGTCCGATCGATGTGACGATCAGGAAAATGATCAAGACTACGAAAAAGAACTCCGACGATGCGCCGTAATAGATGAACCTGACCATAGCCCTTTTGTCGGACCAATCGAGCCATGTCGATGGATTGGCGATTGCGTAAGCCAGATCGGAAAATGCGCTAAGGAAATTCTCGAAGAAAAGAAAAAAGATTTCGTTCATTTCTTTTCAGAACTATCGTTGAGGGGCGAGAGCACGAACACTGAAGGGGTTGCCGCTCCCGGGACCCGGCCCGGAAGCGACGATAGCGACAAAAACTAGCCCAAAACCCGGTCGCGCTGCCGCCTGAAGACGGAAGCCGAACGTGAAATCCATCCCGAAGAATCTCTCATGGCCGCCACGTATTCTTCGTAAATCTCCGCAAAGAACTCGTCATCCATAAATTCGGCGTAAACTTGTTGCGCCGCCGCACCGAACGCGTCCCAGACGCTGTCCGGAAACTCTAATATCTTGACTCCGCCGGCTGCTAGGCGACGCAGGGCCTCTCCGTTGAAGTAGCCGTATTGCGAAATATTCCAAATGTTGGCGTGTCCCGAAGCGATTTCCAGCATTGCTTGGTGCTGCGGAGACAAGGCATTGTATGCATCAAGATTGACCCCAAGCGTCAACGCCGCGGACGGCTCGTGCATACCTGCCGTGTAGTAGAACTTAGCCACTTCTTGGAAGCCGATTTTTTCGTCCGACCAAGGGCCAACCCACTCGGTTCCGTCGATTGCTCCGGAAGACAGAGCCTGGTATATTTCTCCGCCCGGAATGTTCTGAACCGAAGCGCCCATGTGGCCTAGAACTTTGCCGCCGAGGCCGGGCATTCGAAACTTCAGGCCGTTGAAATCTTCCGGCCCATTCATTTCCTTCTGAAACCAGCCGCCAGCTTGGGAAGTCGTATTGCCGGCCACGAACGGTCTGATGTTGAATATTTCGCCCAGTTCGTTGTGCCTTTTCGAACCGGTTCCGTGATAGTACCAGTTGTTGTGTTCCGTAGCCGTCATTCCAAACGGCACGCCAGTGAAAAATGCCCAGGCAGGATGCTGGTTAATGTAGTAGTAGTCGGCCGAGTGATACATGTCCGCCTGGCCGGACGAGACGGCATCGAATACTTCGAGGGGACCGACTAGTTCGCCTGCGGCTTTGACATCGATTTCAAGTGAGCCGTCGGATATCGCAGCTACATTTTCGGCGGTTCTCTGGGCTGCGTCATCAAGTCCCGCAAAACCGCGTGGCCAGGAAGTCACCATTGTTAGCTTTACTTTGCCTTGCGAAACCGCCGGAGTCGCTAGAGTCGCGGCGGCGGCCGTTCCGCCCAAGGCGGAAGTTGCAATAAATGAACGACGATCCATATTTATTCTCCCGGAATTTGCCAATGCCGACACAACGCCGGCGGGTTTCTCTTGCTTCGATTATAGAATTCGATTCTTCCATGTGCAAATTCATGTGCAAATTTCTTCTAAAGGCCGAAATCCGTTGAAACCGGCACTTTGTTCGCATCGAAGAATCATCATTGTATTATCCGAATCGATCTTTGTCCCGAGTGCTCGGTCGCGTCGCATCGCGTAGTTTCCGTAGAATTGGGCCGCCGCGCAACGGCGGAGCGCGCTGGAGACGAATCGCTTTAAAAGAGAGCCAAACCAAGGCCATCGTTCATTAATTTGATGATAGAAAGATTGGGCGGCCGCGCCGAACGCATCCCGCAACTGGAGCGAAATCCCGAAAGCCGCTGGACTCCGCCCGGGCTTCCGAATTGCCGTCGCCGAAAGATTTAAAATTGAAATTTCGTCCCGGCTATTCATGCTTGTCACGTTCGCGTCAGGGACGAAGCCGACTTGCCAAATCCATGCCCGTCAATCCGAATGGGATCTTTAAATGGGTTTGTTGCCGGGAAGCAGTCCGATAAAATTTTAGTCGGCGGCATGGGACACGTAACATTTGTTCGATACAAACAGCATTGAATGGCTCAATCGGTCATTCCCAATCTCAGGCTGATTTTCGCACGATTTTAGCCATCCAATCAGTGAAATCCTCGATTCCGATTGCGAAGACTTCCCTCTTTACCGGCACCGGCAAATCCGCGAAGAATGGCTGCGTCCATGGCGACAGTTCAACCGCTTGGTCAACTGCAGGTTCAGCTAGGGCTGCCGGTCCGTCAGGTTCTTAAACAGCCAGAAGACTGCGTCTTGGAATTTCCTTCTGTTTCAATGAACGGAAGAAAAAACAAAAAAAGCGACGCGCCTCTTTCGTCCGTTTGCCAAATATTCGGGAATCGCCTGGCAAATTGAAATCGCTTGCGCGATTGGGGCAAAAGCGGTAAATTCAAGACGTGCCGCCTTAGCTCAGTTGGTTAGAGCACCAGATTGTGGATCTGGGGGTCCCCCGTTCGAGCCGGGGAGGCGGTACCACACTGTGCAAGCCGGAATTCGAATCGAACGTTGCAGTGGAAGCAAACCAACTGTTCAACGCAGGCCCGAAACTAGCCACAGCCCGGAAAAAGCCAAATTTTTCAGCTAATTGGCCCGCGGTCGTCCCGCGCGGGTCCGAAGCGCCTTCGCAACTCGGATTCAAGCGATACTTCCGCGCAATTTACAGGTGCGCGCATGTTGACGTCGCACTGAGCCCGCAATGCTTGATTTAGCGAACGTCTCGACGACCTGTCGCGGCGGCAAGTGGAAGCCGGCAAAAGAAAGGCCGGGTTCGATGCAAGACAGGTTCAGAACGGCATTGACCGCCCATACGGATTTTCTGCTAGGATAAAGAAATACCCATAGGTGGTCCAAGGAGACTAGAAATGACATCTGCAAAGGAACCGTCATTCCGCGAATCCGTAGGCTTGATGTACAGGCAGGCCGCGTCGCTAGTCGATATGTCGCCCGGCCTCAGGCAGCAGATCGAAATTTGCAATTCGACATATACAGTCAGATTCGGCGTCAGGCTTCGCGGCGAAATTCATAATTTTACCGGCTATCGCTCAGTGCATTCGGACCACGCGGAACCTCAAAAAGGGGGCATACGCTTCGATCTTCGCGTCAATGCGGACGAGGTAGAGGCGTTGGCTGCCCTTATGACATTCAAATGCGCTCTGGTCGAAGTTCCATTCGGCGGATCAAAGGGCGGCCTTTGCGTGAATCCTCGCGAGTGGGATGAACATGAGATGGAGTCGATTACTCGACGGTTCGCATTCGAACTGATTAAGCGCGACCTAATCAACCCAAGTCAAAACGTTCCCGCGCCGGACATGGGATCGGGCGAACGAGAAATGGCGTGGATCGCCGATCAATATACCAGAATGAATACGACCGACATCAACGCGCGTGCTTGCGTTACCGGAAAGCCGTTAAATTTAGGCGGCATAGTCGGTCGAACAGAGGCTACGGGAAGAGGCGTTGTCAACACGCTCCAAGAATTTTTCCGCCATCCCGAAGATGTCAAGCGAGCGAATTTGTCGGGTAGTTTGGAAGGCAAGCGCGTGATCGTGCAAGGACTTGGAAACGTGGGCTACTACGCCGCGCTGTTTCTGTCCGTTGAGGACGGCGCAAAAGTCATCAGCGTGATCGAACGCGACGGCGCTTTGTACAATCCGGCCGGTATCGACATCATTGAGCTCAAGCAGTATTTGACCGAGCACGGCGGCGTCAAAGGCTGCACTCTCGGCCACTATGTCGCCGACGGTTCCAAGCTGCTTGAGGAAGAGTGCGACATTCTCATACCCGCCGCGTTAGAGGCGGTGATCCATTCGGATAACGCGGAAAGAATCAAGGCGCCGCTTATTATCGAAGCCGCGAACGGACCGGTTACTGCCCTTGCCGACAAAATTCTCCGCGAAAAAGGAACGATCATTATTCCCGATCTCTTGGCGAACGCTGGCGGCGTGACTGTTTCCTATTTTGAATGGGTCAAAAATCTGGCCCGAATTCGTTTCGGAAGGCTTCAGCGCCGCCAGGAGGAAAACCGGCATCGGCTGCTGATTAACGAGCTCAACAGGCTATTCAAGGCGGCGAACCTTGCGATTTCCGTGTCCGATTCGTTCGTACAAAAATATATGCGCGGCGCGGACGAAATTGAACTCGTGCGCTCCGGATTGGACGACACGATGATCAAGGCCTATCGTTCGATTCGAAAGGTCTGGTACGAAAACGACAAGGTTCCCGATCTGCGCGTTGCGGGCTACCTGGTCTCGATCGAACGCGTAGCGGCAAGTTACTCTTCAAAGGGGCTCTGATAATCGTTCAAGAGGCGGCCAACTATCGGGTCGATGCCAAATCGGCCTCAATCGCGCGGACGCAGGATCGCACTCAAGGTTAGGTCAGCTGGCAATGCTGCGTTTTCGCAATAACGTTGCCCGGTGCAGTTATTACGTCCGGTTCAAGACCGGCATCAATCGGAATTCATCAGAGATGCGATTGCTCCCGCCATTACTTTGCCGCCGTGTTTGGAGGTTATTCCGCCAATGCCGATTCGCTTTCCGAACCGCCACCATAGACCCGGATACCACGCTCGCCGCATCGGTTCCTTCAAAACGACCAAAAAGCCATTCGATGGCTTCATCGCCAGCAATCCTGTTTCGACTCGCTCGATATTTCCGACATTCGCGACAAGCGTTCCGTCCCGAGTGCGCAGAGCATCGCGCGTAAGCAATATTTTGTCTTGAGAAACCGAATAAATCCTGAAAGCGGAATAAAGAGACGCAATTCCTAAGGCGGGAATCGCCACCCGCGACGCGAGATGTGTCGATGTGTCGCCAAATCCGATGTAGAATAGAAATCCAGCCAGCAAGACGAGCATAAATGCGCCGATAAGAGCGCGGGACGGCGACGGCTCCAGGCTGCACAAAACTTCGAAGGCCTTCGAATCGTCAATCCGTGAATCGCTGTTTTTGGTTTCCGTCAATTTAGCCTCGATGCGATGCTCCGACATAGCTGCCGGAGTAAGCAGCCTTTATTCTACGCAAGCATTCCGATTTATCCAGAGGTGAACGGAATCGCGATGGATAGACCGCCGGCAACGGATAAGGCGGCTTGCCGTTAATGATCCAGTTCGCAAGATACTGGCCTGAACCGCCTCCTGTTCCGACTCCGACCTGAAATCCGGCGGCAAGCCACAATCCGTGTTTTCCATCCACGTGTCCTAACAGGGGGTACCCATCGGGCGTAAAGCAAATCGGACCGTTGATAACCGTCTTTATTCCGCATCGTCCCAGCACGGGCATTCTTTCGATCGCGCGTGACAAGTGAATTTCAAGCCTATCGAGATCCGGCGGGAAAAGATCTTGCCCGAAATCCGAGGGAATGCCCTCGGTTCCCCAAAATTTCGGTTCGCGCTCGTAGACGCCGACGAGAAGCGCATTGCCTTCCTGGCGGATGTTGCAAGGCGCCGCAGGATCGCGTACCGCGGGCAGCTCGTCTTCACGCGAAATAAGTTCGGGAATGTCGTCGGTAATCAATGCCTGATGCTCTACGGCAAATAGGGGCAGGTCGATATCCGCCTTCATCGCCAATTCTCTCGTCCAGAAGCTCGCCGCGAGAACCAAATGCCGGGCCGACACTGTACCGCTCGTCGTGTCCAGTTCCCAGTTTGTTCCATTCTTGCGGAAGTCCGCGACCAGGCAATTCCGTTCGATTTTCGCTCCGCAAATCGTCGCAATTTTGGCTAGAGCTCGAGTCGTCAGAGAAGGATCAACATGGCCGTCCGCAGGAGTATAGGCGGCTCCAAATATGCCCCGCGAGTCCAAAAGAGGATGGCGTTGACCTGCATCCCGCCCGTCGATCACGCTGAAAGGAACGCCGAGTTTGGCGAACGTTCGCTTTAGAGATTCATATTCCGCGAGCTGCTTTTGCGAAGTCGCCAATCGCAGGCTTCCCGTTCTATGGAAATCGATCGGGTTTCCGGTTGCCTTTTCTGTCGCAAGGTAGAATTCAAGCGAGTCCGCATACAGCTTGGTGATGTCAGAATAATGACCAAAATGAGTCGTGTTCCCGGCCGAATGCCAAGTCGACCCCGAAGTCAAATCCAGTCTTTCCAGCAAGACAGCATTTGAAACTCCTTTTTGGGCCAATGCGCTAAGTATCGAACAGCCGACAATTCCTCCGCCGACTATCGCGATATCGTAACGGTAAGTCATGCCGTCACATCGGGCTCTTCGGCCGTAGTTTGCCTAGACAAACTGTATCGGGCAATCTTTTCGCACAACAGTTGTGCATGAATTCGTCTCGGTACCTAATTTGCCTCCAAAGCATTTTACGCGAGCAACTGGCCGCAATTACACTCTTGGCGCGTGACTCTCTATCGCGGCGGAATCTCGGCAATGTGCGGACTCCGAGATTCGAGAGCCGGGGCCCGCGGAACAGGAGTTCGATTGTTGGTTCCCGATCCAAGCTATACCCGTCGACTATCGACATTGACGCGCGGAAATTGAGACGGCGACGCCATTTCATTGGCAGCTACCGTTGACACCGGCGCACGGTCGAGGAAGCGATAATATTCCTTCCGGTTCGGAATTGAGTGGCGCGGCGCTCCGTGCAAGAACGGTTGAATTGACGCCAATTTAAATCCAGTCTGACTTCTTGGCGGATTCGAATCCGTCGTGCATTCGGAATTCCACTGAGAATCGCCGAGCAAGCCGCAATTCGCAACTATTCAGGTGAGATCGGGAACAGCCGTACCCGCCTCCGGAAAAATTCTCCAGCGCGTATTGCGCCCGCCCTTGGCAAGCCGCTGCGGCACGAGATGTATTCCGTTCCCCAGATTCCCTTGTGGCCGTTGACATGGTAAGTTTCACTCTAGTTCGTTCAGCTAGTGTCAACTTTCAATGCGCTTATGAAGGCTTGCTGCGGTATTTCAACTTTTCCGAACTTGCGCATTTTCTTCTTTCCCGCCTTTTGCTTTTCGAGGAGCTTCCTTTTGCGAGTGACATCTCCCCCGTAACATTTCGCCGTTACATCCTTGCGGAGAGCCGAAATTGTTTCCCGTGCTATAACGCGGCCGCCTATCGCTGCCTGAACCGGTATCTTGAACATGTGGCGCGGGATAAGTTCCTTTAGTCTTTCGCACATTGCTCTTCCGCGAGCCTCGCTCCGATTTCGGTGTACCATAATCGACAAGGCATCAACGGGTTCCTCGTTCACGAGAATCTGCATCTTGACAAGATCGTCTCTTCTGTAATCGGAAAGCTGATAATCGAACGAAGCGTAGCCTTTGGAAATGGATTTGAGCTTGTCGTAGAAGTCGAAAACGACTTCGTTGAGCGGCAGGTCGAATACGGCCATGGCTCTTCCGCCGACATATGTTAGGTTTTTGCTGATGCCTCTGCGGCCGTGGCACAGTTTCAAGACTTCGCCCAGATATTCGTCGGGAACAAGAATCGTGGCGTCTATTCTAGGTTCTTCGATATGCGAGACGATTGCTAGATCCGGCATGTCCGCCGGGTTATAGACATCTTCAACGGATCCATCTCGCTTGTAAACCTTGTAGACGACCGAAGGCGCAGTCGTTACGAGTTCTATGCCAAATTCGCGTTCAAGCCGTTCCCGTATAACTTCCAAGTGAAGAAGTCCTAAAAAGCCGCATCGAAAGCCGAAGCCGAGCGCGCCCGAAGACTCGATTTCGCTTGTAAAGGACGCATCGTTTAGTGAAACTTTTTCAATTGCCTCCCGGAGGTCTCCGAAGTCGGCGCTGTCGGTAGGAAACAATCCGCAAAAGACGACCGGCATAGACGGTTTCAGCCCGGGAAGAGGTTCGTCGCATCCTTTCTTGTCCAGCGTAATCGTGTCGCCCACACGGGTGTCGCGCACCTGCTTTATTGACGCTGTCAAAAATCCGATTTCGCCCGGACCAAGAATTTCCGTTTCCTTTCTTTCGGGCTTGAAAATTCCTACCCGGTCCACGAGATAGGAAGCGTCGGTTGACATAAGTCGAATCCTAGTGCCCTTCGCCAACACGCCATCGATGATTCTGACTAGGACAATAACTCCAAGAAACGGGTCGTACCAGCTGTCCACCAGCAATGCCTTGAGAGGCTTATCCCGGTTGCCGCGTGGCGATGGGAGACGATTGACAATCGCTTCGAGAAGACCGGGAATGCCGTAGCCGGTTTTGGCGGAGACTAGAATTGAATCGCTGGCATCGATGCCAATAACGTCTTCAATTTGCCTTCGCGACGCATCTGCATCCGCTGCCGGAAGATCGATCTTATTCAAAACGGGAATTATTTCGTGGTCGGCTTCAATCGCCTGGTAGACGTTTGCGAGCGTCTGCGCTTCGACGCCCTGGGACGCATCGACGACGAGCAAAGAGCCCTCCACGGCGGTCATGGACCGAGAAACTTCATAAGCGAAATCGACATGACCCGGCGTATCGATCAGGTTTAGGATGAATCGAGTGCCGTCGGTCGAATTATAGTCGATTCGGACCGTGTTGGCCTTGATTGTTATTCCTCGTTCTCGCTCGATTTCCATCGAGTCTAGAATCTGCTCCTTCATGTCGCGTTGGCTGACCGTGCCGGTGGATTGCAGGAGGCGATCCGCCAAAGTGCTCTTGCCGTGATCAATGTGCGCTACGATAGAGAAATTTCGGATGTTGGAAATGTCTGGCATCCAAGAAATTCCGCTATTCGCCTCGGGGTCGGTGGAATTAGACCTATTGGCGGCATGTCGTCAATTCTACTTCGATGAGCGACCGGACGTTTAGGAATTGCTCCGCAAAAGGCAACGTCTTCGAGAATTCGCGTTTGCAAAGAATATTTGAAGCCCGGAAAATGAAAAGCGCACAAATTCGAGGCTGCAAGTTCGGGCAAACGGAACAAGCGAGCAAAGAGATGAACAAAAGCCTATTAAAACCCTTTGCATAAGAGACTCGTTGTGTCGTGGACTTTTCGTGCTTCGATTCCGCTTCGGTCGAAGCCAATAGGAAAGATTTGAAGAGGCGACAGCGAATTCTCTCTCAATGCATCCAGTCGCGGCGCAGGTCGAAGTTTGGAATGAGTCGAAAGAGCCAGCGCGGCTACCTTCCTAAATCGTCCGGAAAATGAATGCGCAGCCGTGGCGGGAAATTGGCTCAAGTCGCCCCGCGCGGGTCTTTGATGATAGTCTTCCGCTTGCCAGACCGCTGAGTCGTCTTGGAAATTCCGACCCTCGTCGTCGGCATTGGCTCATGTTCAATTTTGCTCCGTTCTTCTAACGCGGGATAGATCGGAAGGGGAATTCGCCGAGTCAATTGTCTCGAAAGCGGCTCCAAGACATCAAACTATGGCGTTTCTTAGAGCGAATAGTCCTATAGTAAGCGCTTCGCGTTTCATGACTGTTTATTTTTTTGTCGGCTGCCGCCCCAGTTTTACGGGCAGGTCCAGCGCAATTTCGCCGGCATGCTCAAAAATGAGCGTTATTTTGATTTTATCGTCGTGCGCGAACGAACGCGTTAATCCCATCAGCATCAAATGGTCGCTACCCTGCTCAAAAATTCTTGGTATGCCTGGGGGCACTTCAATGCTTCCGATTATTTTTTCCATACGGGCAATACCGTCGGCGCCGACCAGATGGGAATGAAATTCAACTGCTCTCGCATCTTCCGAATTCGCCGACAACAGCCTATCCGCAGACTCACCGGAATTCTGAATTGCAAAGTAGGCTGCGCCGGATTTTGAGCCGGTTGTCGCTACGAATACAAATCCTTCTTTGATGGCGATGCTTTCGGCGGAAGCAAATGATGCTGAAATCGCGACCGTGGCTGCAAATACGGCCAACCATATTCGCCGAATGCCTAAATCAAACTGATATGTGATTTGCCTTAAATTCGAAGCCAAAATGATTGCCGGATTGTCGAGAAGTCAGTTTTCCGACGCTATTTCGGCTGTCTCGATTTCTTCTTTAATTTTTCGAACTCTAGGCGAAAGATTCGAGGCTTTAGCTTTCGCAAGGAACGCATCAAGCCCGCCTCTGTGGTCGACGGTTCTAAGCGCGGCGGCCGAAACTTTTAGGCGAAAAGAGCGGCCCAGGGATTCAGATATCAGAGTAACTCTGTTCAAGTTCGGCAAAAATCGCTTCTTTGTCCTGTTTTTTGCATGACTGACGTTGTTGCCTACAAGAACGCGCTTTCCAGTTAGTTCGCATACGCGGGCCATTCCAATTTTCTTTCCTTGGGCGAATTGTCGGTTCGAGATTTCAAAAGGTAGTAGGAGGCCGGTTCAATAGTTGACATGCTATTCGGTGTCAACATTCTTTTGCCTGCCGCCAGCCGAATCGAATCGAGCGCAGCGCGGTCGTTGCTGCGCTTGTCGGCGAAACTTGCCCGCTAAGGACCCTTTGTTCGGCCTCGATCAATGTTTGGCGCACTTCCTGCCGGTCAAGCAATTCTTCCAATAGGCTCTCCTGAATTTCGGCTTGAAGCCACTTTGTCTCTTGGCGGCGGCGGGTATCTAGCCACGTACCATTGTCTTTTCGCCATGTCTCAAGCTTGCCGATTTCCTTCCAGAATTCATTCAGTCCTATTTTTTCCCTCGAGGAAATCATGAATGCCTTTGGATATCCGGGCGGGATTTGCTTTCGCCTCGCAAACAATTGCAGTGCCGAGGCAAATTGCGCGCAGGTCTGCCGCGCGGCGTTTTCCAGATCGCCATCCGCTTTTGAAACGAGCACTAGGTCGGCAAATTCCATTATTCCGCGTTTGACCCCTTGGAGTTCGTCGCCGGCCGCGGGCGGCAACATAAGCACGAAGATATCCGACATTTCCGAAACATTCGTTTCGGACTGCCCGACACCCGCAGTTTCGACCAGGACGATGTCGAAACCGGCTTGCTCGCAAAGATAGACAGCTTCGCGGGTGCGCCGCGACACGCCGCCGGACGCGGTGCCTGTCGGAGAGGGCCTTACGAACGCGTTGGAATCTTGCAATAGGCGTTCCATTCTCGTTTTGTCGCCTAGAATGGAACCGCCAGTCCGGCTTGAAGAGGGGTCGACCGCTAAGACCGCCAACTTTTTTCCGCGCTCGGTCAGCCAGGTGCCGAATGCGTCTACAAATGTGGATTTTCCTGCTCCCGGAGGCCCGGTCAACCCGATGCGCAACGCTTGCCGGCTTCCTTTTAGAACCAATGAGTCCATGAGTCCGGCGATCAATACACGGTCATCTCTCAAGGTGCTTTCGACTAGAGTTATCGCCTTGGAAAGGGATTTGCGGTCTCCGCTCCTCAAAGGACCGGACAATCCTGTCGTATCCAACATTGATTCAGCCTCGGAATGGAAGGTCATTTGCGAGCCGATCAGTAATTTGGTCTCTTCCCGCCATGCTTGCGTTTTCGAATTCAATGGATCTTCAGATGGCCCTAGTCGAAAATACGTGAGCGACCGCAGAATAAATCTACGCGAATTCACGCGAGAATGCCATTTGGTCGACCGGCGATCATTCATGAATTTCGCCCGGCTACCATTCTTCGGATTTAATTGGCGCAAGATTGATGGATTCTCGGCGAAAAGCCCGGAGGATAAGAATATGCACAAAAATTCACGGAAATTTAACCGGCAATTTTTCGATTTTCCGCCCGATTAAGACACGGCAGGTCGGAGGCGCCTGCCTAGTTTCGCCAATGTTGTCAAAATTTTTATATATATATTTCATGATATTAGGAAATCGAGATAAAAGAAACAGACAATTGAAGAGCTAGGAATTCGGACAGCCATTTTCGAGCCGGCCGATATTGGTTTCTTGACAATTTTATTTGCTTAGATCATCAAGCAACGGCGTATTATGCTTAACTTGAGCAAGTGCAGGAAATACGAACAAATTCGAATTTGATGATTCTGAAGACTTGCGCCATTTGTTGTCGGCTAAAAAAATTCGAAGAGCGCATGGCAGGCGAGCAGTTAATGAAAATTTCGAAAATCGCGATGATATGTCTGGTGTTCTCCATCGCGGCTTTGCCGGTTTTTTCACAAGATATCAATGAACGCGAAGTATTCGACGTTTCGGTCCGGGGCGTAGACGTCGGCTTAATTGGCTACGTCGCAAAGAACAACGGTTTCAAGTATTCAGTTGGTTTCGGAGTTCGCAGCACCGGCATTCTTGATTTTTTTAGAAATGTCGAAATAAACGCGCGTGCGAACGGCAGAGTGGTTGACGGCGAATTAGTACCAAATCTGTATGAAGAAAACTCAATAATTGGCAAGAAGGCCAACCTTGTCGTGCTCCAATACGACGAAGGCGTTCCAAATCTTGTGGAAAAAGAACCGCCGATCGATGAGACCACGCCTTTGCTGGACCCTCAGGAACAGGCCGGTACCCTAGATCCTTTAAGCTCGTTATACATGATTTTCCGAAGTTCCGCGAAGAATGAGCTATGCGACAAAGATTTCTATTTGTTCGACGGCGAGAGACGCGCTCAAATTTCGATGGGAAAACCTACGTGGGACGGCGAAAAGGCGATATGCGACTGCGTATTCGTCCGAATTGAGGGCTATAGCGAAAGCGAATTGGAAGGCGGAAAGGAGTTTCCTTTTACCGTGAGCTTCGATCCGAGTTCGGGAGATCCGTCCAAATATAAATTAAGCTTGTTGGAAGGGAAATCGAGGTTCGGCAAGATCAGAATCGAAAGGCGCTGAATCGCCTGGAGTTATCCGTAATTCAAGAAAACAGTTCACGATGGCAGTCCGTGCGAGGCGTAGATCTGCGCCTTCCGTTCGTGGCTCAGAATGCGCGGCGAGGACCCGCCGGCATTTTATCGCAATCTTGAATTGCAGACCAATTCATAAAATACCCGTGATGGCGCGATCGTATCCCGGAAGCGATATGTGAAGCCGATACCGGTACCGCTAGGCACCGTTATCGAACTCTACCTTACGGAACGCGGCGCCGCCTCGGGCCATTGAATCCTGTCAAGCCCCGATTCCAGGCCAAAGTCCACAAATTGCCAAATACGCACGTTGCCGAGAATCGCCTTTTTTCCAAGTCGCCCCAATAGATCGACAAATCTTAACGAAATAGTTCGTCGCCGGTTCAATCTTGGATACGAAAAGATACGCGTTTTGGTGTCCGATGCCGCTTGCATGAGTTGGCGCCAATCGCCGTAACATTTTGGCAACGCGTAGCTATCGACTAGTGCCTAGTCCTTCAATAGAACCCGCTTGGTGCGCCGCGCAGATTCCGATATGAAAAGGCCAAGCGCCACATCCCGCGAAGCGCTTGCGATTCTGGAGTTGCCGAAACTTGCAGCGTTAGGCGGCGGCTCTTGCCTGTTGGCTTCGGCGTTCGCTTTCTTCTCGAGATAGGGCGACGGACGTGCGAACTCCTCTCCGAACAAATTCCTTAAGGCCGTTCACTACCCGTTCGTTTGGGTCGATTCCAGCGCACGTCAAAACCTCCTTGCCGTCTCTTGATTGGGCCCAGCGTGCTATGACTTCGGTTCCGTTGCCGTATTTTTTGTCGTCTGCAATTGCGTCGTCCAGCGCAGCAAGGACTACAGCCGCAAATAATTTTCTTGCTCTAGATCCCTGCTCCTGGTTGGAAGCCGTTTCGTCATAATCCGCCATTAAACTGGTCCCTTTCCAAATGCATTCGAATGCAACGCTTATATAACGACTTCTAGAAAATGATAATTTCGTATTTTGCATATCAGTTATAAAGAAAACTAATGTTGCATAGATGTCGTTGCGTTGGCTAAATTCTTGTTCGCAGTACTGATCGGTAATATACCGAGCGGCGCCAATATCGAGGGACTTTCGCGAATGCCTAGGATTAATGGAAATGAAATCAGGCCAGGATTTGTGCTCGAACATGCGGACTCGGTTTGGTCGGTCGTAAAAGTAGAGCATGTCAAGCCCGGGAAGGGTGGCGCGTTCGCTCAGGTGGAACTCAGAAACCTACGGAACGGTTCGAAGCTAAATGAACGGTTCCGGTCGGCTGACAAGGTGGAGCGAGTGCGCCTTGAGCAGCGCAATCAGCAATTCCTTTACGCCGATTCCGGATCGGTCGTGTTCATGGACACGGAAACATTTGACCAGATTGAGCTCAACACCGACATGCTGGGCGAACAGTTGCCTTTTCTTCAGGAAGGCATGACCGCAGTCATTGAATACTACGGCGACGAAGTTCTGAATGTTTCGCTGCCGCAGAAAGTGCCTTGCAAGATCGCGGAGACGGAACCGGTTGTAACTGGCCAGACCGCGGCAAACAGCTACAAGCCCGCCACGCTGGAAAATGGAATCCGGGTCATGGTTCCGCCGTTCGTGAACAGCGGCGAAACTATAATGGTCAACACCCTGACGCTGGAGTATTCGGAAAGGGTATGACGGAGATTTACAATCGTCGGATCCGTTTGAAGCTATTTGTCGAACAATATGCAAGTTGAAGTCGAAAAGGCGTAAAGGCGACCGTCTAAATCTTCGAGTCGGCCGTTCGCGACCGCCGTGGACCTTCCGGCATGCATTACTTCTCCGATCGCAAGCGCTTCCATTCCGATTGGAAGCGCTCGCGTGAGATTTACCTTGAACTCGAGCGTCGTGTACATTCGGTTTTTCTCAAGCACGGTCATTACCGCGCAGCCCATGGCGCTGTCTAAAATTGTGCCGTACCAACCTCCGTGTACTGTTCCCATAGGGTTCGTCATTTCATTGGAGGGTTGTCCTCGAAAAGCAACCTTGCCCCTTTCCACCGTCTCGATTCGAAGCTTTAAGAGCTTGGTTATGGGCGGCTGGGGAAATTCTCCCCTGCCGACAGCTGAAATAAATTCGAATCCTGTCATCGCCGTTCGTTGCTCGCAAGGTACGATTCCGAATTGATTGTCCGGCCCGATTTCTGCCATTTTACAATCCACGTGTTAGCTGCATTGTATTCTTTTGCCGCAATTGGCCGTCTTCAAGCAAAAGGTCAAGCGACCGACTCGTGCCCAGATTTTCGTCTTGAATCGAATGCGTGTGACTTGGATTGAAAAAAGATTGGGACTAGAGGCAGTTTTCCAGGGAGACAGCAAACTGCCATGATGCCGGGAAACTCCAATCTGCCTAACTTAAACGTTATGTCAAAGGCGGCGCGACGCGCAAGTCGCCGGCTTATGCACGATTTCGTAGAGATCGAGCATTTGCTTTCGTCGATTAGGGGAACGGGCGATTTCGCAAGGCGATCTTGGGTCGCGGCGGAAAACGCACTTATGGACTCGCTTTCAGAGGCGCGGCCCAACTACGGAATGAGGACCGAATCGATCGATCGTCATGGCAATGACCCGACTCGAAGATGGATTCTGGATGGCTTGGACGGAAAATTTAATTTTCGCCGCGGGGTAGCGCACTGGGCGATTTCAATTGCGCTGGAACACAAGGGAGAGATCGTTGCGGCGGTCGTTCTAGATCCACTGCGCAACGAAGAATTCCACTCAATAAAGGGAAGCGGCAGTCGGATGAACAAAATGCGGTTGAGATCTTCGAGTTGTAGTTCAGTTAGCGAAATGCTGGTTGCCGCGGACCGGTCGTTCGCAAATGTGGAAGACGGTGCCTTTCAAAGCGGGTTCGTATCGGCATTCGAAAGAGTTGGCGGGGTAAGGATTTCGGGTGCCTTGTCGCTTGACTTGGTTTACGTGGCTGCCGGTCGATTTGATGGATATCTAGGCTTTTCCTGCATGCTTCCTAGTTTCGCTGCGGCATCGCTTATTGCGAAAGAAGCTGGCGTAATCGTTGAGTGTCTTGATAAAGTTGAATCGGAGTCTTCGTCATTTGCGGCGATTGCGGGTTGCGGACGGGTCTTTGAGAAATTTTCCGGAATGGTGAATCAATCGGAGAAACGTTAGTTTCCGAAACATGCGGTTCGAGACGCCATGCCCGAATGACTGGGAAGCACGACGTATTGCGCTAAGGCGCGGAATCATTCCGGATAGCCCGAGTTAGCCGCGTCGGTAAGCGGTTCAATGCGTTATTGGAATTCCGGCATCTCTTTTTTCGAAGGGATAAACGGTCCATCCTTCATTTCCTTCGCTGATTCTTGTTGATCCCAGGGTTTGTTTTTCCATTGCAAAATTAAAGGCGGTCAACACCCAAATGAAACAAATTCCTGTGGCCGAATCAGGAATTGTTGGGCTCCGAATTGTACTACATTTCTAGTGCGAAGGTTGCTAAGTGCTTTGAAGCGCAGGCCGTCTCTTCCCAAAATCGGTTTGCGGATTCGAAATTAAATTGTCGCCCCGATTTTTTGAATTCTCAAGATCTTGGCGGTTCGTCCGCGCCCTGCGCCACCCTAGAGCGGCATTGACCGTTGAGCAGGACTGGTCGACCGCGCAAAAGAAGGTGATAATTATTTGGCCTTGTGCGCAAAGTACCAAGGCCGGTAGCAGTCTTCTAGTCGTGGTCTCGCCAGCAACAATCAGAATCTCGGATCCGAAACTCTCGTCCGTCTTCTTTTAACTCGTTGCCACTGCTCAAAGCTCTTTGATCATTTGGCAACAATACTCGATCCGGGGCATTTATACGCCGGAGCTTCAATTTTCCTGATTTTTTCTTGGTACGAATCGATCCTCCGGGCGGAGGGATTCCAAAACAGGCGCAGGCATTTCGTTAAGCGGCCAAATGGCGAGACGGCGTGTATCTCTTTCCCCAGAGGAGCGCGTCGCTCTTCGGCGGGTTCTACGAAAGCGCAAGGCAGACGGGATCGAGGTTCGCCGCGTTAATGCGCTCAATCTTGACAAGGGCAACAAGGCGGCATCGGTTGAGAGCTTCCTTTACTTGGACGATGACACCGCGCGCGATCGGCGTGCGACCAGCATCGCGAGCATCCGGTGAACGGCTCCGGGTCCGACGAAAAGGTGGTTTTCGCTGATTCTTTCCATCCCCAGCGCCGGTCCCGGCCGGTCCAGTTGGCAACTCAATGTGACGGATCGGCAGTACGGGCGCCGGCGCATGAACATCCTCTGCGCCGGACATTTAAACCATGCGAATCTTTAGGACAAACGGCGAGACCGTTAACGCCGAGACCACGAGGGAGCTGTTCGAGAAAATTGAGCGCGGGTGGCCGCGCGCCGATGCGTCCCGCGTCTTTCTCGACAAATCGCAAATCCACGACAAGGCTCGCGCCCAGGGCCTCGCTGGACCGACTCGAATGCCGCCCGAAGCTCCGTTTCTTGCAGCCCTGCGCGAGCATCCCGCTTGAACTTGATCGAAAGGCTCTGAGGCGAGATGCACTGCTGCGCAGGCCACTTTTGCTTTTACAGCATTTTCCACGAATTCGCGGCGGTGATCGACAGGTTTTCGATTCAAAGCTGGACTGTTGACGGGAAAAACAGGCGCAGCGGCAGCCGACAACTTCCGCGGAATTATTCACGACGATTGCAGCATTATCGCTTGAAAGTGGCGAGGTCTACCGCGAATCGATTAACAAAACTCGGGGAAATTCTCGTAGCGAAGTAAAACCGTAAACCTCCATTGCACGGCCCTGTGGCGTCCTTCGAATGGACTTCGACGGTATGACTGCCGCCGCGCTTCGTCCGATTCTTTCCAGGATACGTGATTGGCGAACTCCGGATCCTCGGAAGAAAGCTGAACTTGGTGATTCCATTCGCCGATTTAATAGCTATGGTCATATATGGAGGCACTCGTTGGTTAAACGGACCGAAAATTCAAGCGTCAAACCGGGCTCGATGCCCTGCGTCAGCTGGCGCACATTTATGCGAGGCGCAGAAGCGGCTCTGGCCGAACGGTTGGTGGGCCTAGAGCGCATTACAGAGAGCGACGACCGCACTGTCGCTCTGGCACGTGCATTCATTCTTGCCAAACATGGACACGCGAGCGAGGCGCGAAAGCAGCTGGAAACTATTCGTAAAGATCAACTGGCATACGGAGGCGACCACGCGGACAGTGAGTTTCTATTGGTCGACGTGCACGTGCGAGTCTACGAGGACCAGCCCTTCATACGGGGTACTCAGAAGCTCTTGAACCAGATTCTTGAATCTTCCAGGCCAGATGACTTCGTCGGTCAGGCGCTGGCACTCAACCATTTATGCGTCCATGCGCTTCATATGGGTCATTTTGACCGCGCCCAGGAATATGCGGAAGGTGCAATTCGTTGCTACCGGCAGGGCGATGCAGTGTTCGGTTCGCTGCATCTTCACGCACACCTGGGGCAGATTAAGCTAATGCGGGGCGACCTAGAAGGGGCTGCTTTGCAATATGCCGAGATGCAGGACCGATTGGATCAGTTGACCGACGACACTTCGGCATTGCTTGCTATCTGCCACGCACTTCGCTCGGAAGTAGCATATGAAACCAACGATCTGGTCGAGAGTGCAACGCTTCTTGAGCATGCGATGAACAGTGTCGAGGAGGATGATGCATGGCTTGATGTCCGTGCGGCCGCCTACCGAGTACGGACGCGGCTGGCCTATATCCGCTCGGGTCTACCTGGCGCACTGACAGAGCTCGCCCATTGCGAGAAAATGGCCGAAGCTCGAAGCATGCCCCGCCTATTGAGGCTAATGAGGATCGAAAGGATTCGGGTTCTTACGCTAAGCAATGAAATTAGCGCGGCGCGGCGGATTATGCGTGAAATTGGCCTGACATTCGAAGCCTACGACTGGGAAACAAGGCAAGACTGGGCACTGCGACAGGGAACGACCGGCGTTGCGATTTCTCGATGGCTGGTTAGGGCGAGAAGATCGCGCGACGCATTGGCATTCATTGAGCCAGCCGAAGATTTCGCTATTCGCGGCGGGCAACTATTGTCCTTGGCTAAGCTGCGGATCATCCGCGCTGGGGCTCATTGGCGACTAAACCAGAAGTCCGACGCAACCGCTGCATTGCTGTCGGCATTGCGGTTGCTGGGTCGGCAGCCTTTCCGTCGGTTCATTTTGGATGAAGGCAACGAAATTGCGCGTGTAGTTCAGGCCGCGCTCGACGGCGAACGTGTAATTTTCGCGCCGCTACCGGAACAGAGGCGCAAATTGTCGGAGCTGACATATTACTGGGCAACGCACCAAACCGGCGGTGCGGCGGAATCGTTTCATGACGGCACCAAAGAAACGCATGGGCGGGCGAATGGACGGCAGCGCTATCTTGAACTGGTCGCGATAGGGCATTCCAATAAGGAAATTGCTCAGATTTTGGGCGTGTCGGTCAACACAGTAAAATACCATTTGAAGATACTTTTCAATGATTTGGATGCGACAAATCGGATGCAGGCCGTGCGAAGGGGACGGGAACTCGGCATAATTCGATAGTAACTACCCGCATGGGTAGTATCCCGGTGCCAATCCAGCGGTCATTATTCGGCTGTCTTTTTGGGCGGGCTAGGGAGCACGACTTGAGCAAAATTCGCATTGTCACACCAATCGTATCGGACGGATTCCGGGACGACGCCCCCCTACGGGGCGCACTTCCGGCGGACTGCGACGTAAGTCAGACGTTCCTGTGCAGAGGACCTGAATCGGTTGAATCCGCAGTAGATGAAGTTCTTGCCGGTCCGGGTGTCATCGATGCGGCCTTGACTGCGGAGTCCGAAGGCGTCGATGCGATTGTCATTGACTGCATGCTTGATCCGGCTCTGGACGCCGCCCGCGAAGCCGTTTCGATTCCGGTGATCGGCTGCGGTGAGGCCGGGATGAAGGCGGCGGCATCCCAAGGTCCATTTTCGGTGGTCACGGTCTTGCAGCGCCAGGAACGCGATTTCCGAAGCTTGGCATCGCGCTACGGGTTTGCTGAACTGCTCGTTTCGGTGCGGGGCATTGGTATCCCGGTTCTGGAGCTAGGTAAAAACCGGGAGGCATCCGCGGCGGCGGCAGTGGCAGGCGGTCGGGCGGCATGCATCGAGGACGGTGCCCAGGCGATCGTGTTCGGCTGTACAGGAATGTTGGGACTAGCGCTGGACGTAGCCGAAGGGCTGGGAATCAATCCCGCCCGTGTGGTCGATCCTTTGCCGCTCGCGCTCAGGGTGGCGCATGAGGAGACCGCAAGAGTAGGCGCCGTCGACAAGTCGCTCTATCCTGAACCCAAATCTAAGCGGGTGAAAGGTTTTGCTGGCTGGCCGGCACTGCATGAAAAGATGGCTAGCGGATCATGACAACGAATCGGACCGGGTTTCCGGTACGACACTACTCCAGCTACCGGCGCCAAATGAAATGGCTGCTGGTTTCTCCGCTCCTTGTATTCTTTCTTATCTTTTTTGTTATCCCCGTCGGGCTCTTGTTCGCAAGCTCGTTTAATCCTCAGATCATCGGACAAGTCGGGTTCACTTCCGAGTTGACGCTCGACAACTACACCCGTTTCTTTTCACGCTCGAATTACATGGCCGCAGCTGGACGGTCCGTACTGCTTGCTGGGGTTGTTTCACTGATTACGCTGATTATAGCATACCCTATGGCGTTCGTCATCGCTAAAACCGAGCATCCCGGACGCAACACGTTCCTGTTGATTATTGTCCTGGCCGCAATGCAGCTCGATATGGTCATCCGCCTGTACGGCATGATGGTCATCCTCGGCGACAACGGGCTAATCAACCAAGCGCTGCGCCTTGTCGGGCTGATCCAAGCCGAAACATCCGTGCGACTTATGTACAATTTCGGAGGCGTAGTCGCTGGCCTAGTGCAATTCGCGCTACCGTTCATGATCTTGACCCTCGTCGGCGTGATCCGCGGAATCGACCCGAGTCTGGAAGAAGCTGCTCGAAGCCTTGGGGCGAAGCGGTGGCGCGCGTTCGTCCGTGTGATATTGCCTGCATCGATGCCCGGCATACTTGCCGGCTCACTGCTGGTCTTTGCGCTTTCAATCTCGTCCTACATTGTGCCGGCACTAATGGGAGGATTCCGCGTCGGGGTTTTGCCCATCCACATCTTTCAGCAAGTCGCAGAATCTGCGCGGTTTCAGTTCGGCGCCTCGATCGCCTTTATCCTTTTTCTTTTGAGCGCGGGAGCGGTTCTAGTCTACTTGCATGTCGGTTCGCGCCGATCAGGAGGGCTTGCGTGATGGGCCGAAGGATTCCGCTGTTAATCCTCGTGCTAGCCGTCGCTGGTTTTTCCTATATGCTCTTGCCAATTGTAGTCGTCGTACTGGCCGGTCTGACCGCCGGCGAATTTTTGACATTTCCGCCGCAGGGCCTGTCGCTTCGCTGGGTCGTCGCCTTTCTGCAGTCCGACAAGTACCTCAGTGCTTTTTTCTTCTCATTCAAACTGGCGCTAATGACCATGATCGTCGCCACGGTCCTCGGCACTGCTGCGGCATTGTTTCTAAGCCGCACGCGGTTCGTCGGCCGTGCCGCGATGCGGGCGTTTTTCCTTTCGCCAGTGGTTCTACCTGGAGTCGTCGTCGGTTTTGCGCTCTTTGCCTTTTACATCTCTACGGGCATGGGCATTTCCCGAACGATTTGGGGCCTTTGGATCGGACACATCCTCTACTCTACGCCTTATGTCATCGGCACCGTCGGCGCTGCGCTTGCTGCCTTCGACATTTCGCTGGAAGAGGCTGCGCGTTCGCTAGGTTCTTCTCCCTGGCGTGCTTTCAGGAGGATAACGCTGCCCAATATCGGCCAAGGAATTCAGGCTGGAAGCATTTTTGCTTTTATCGTCAGTTTCGGCCAGTTCGAGGTTTCGCTCTTCCTTTCCGCGCCGAATTCCGAACCGCTTCCGATCGCGATGTATAACTCGCTACGGTATCAGTTCGACCCTTCCGCGGCGGCCGCGGGCATCTTTGCAATTACGCTCGTGACCGCATCGGTACTGCTGACCAACCGGCTGGTGAATATTCGCCGGCTCCTGGAACGGCAGCAACCATAAATCATATGTCACCTAGAGAAAAAGGAGTTAGTCATGACATATAAGGCACTAAAACCGACACGCCGCTCAGTGCTCAAGAGCGGCGTCTCGCTGGGGGCCTCGGCCGCAGTTTCGGCCCCATTTATCAACCATGCCTGGGCACAGGACGTGTCCTATGACGGCGAGGTCTTCGATTCCGGCGGCGCGACCCTCAATATCGGAGAGTGGGGCGGTGGCTGGGAAGAGTTTGTGCGATCGGCCCTGACCGACCAGTTCGAGAAGGACTTCAACTGCAAAATCAACTGGGATAGCTCGTTCCCGTGGTTCCCGAAGTTCGTCACCCAGGGCCCGCAAGACCCTGTATTCGACATTGCGAACTGGAACTTGCCGAACCTGACCCAGACCAAGCAGGCTGGCGATTATTTCCTAAGCGTCGACGAGGTCCGCGAGAATGTGCCCAACGCTGCCGACTGTTGGAGCTTCGCCTTTGCCAGCGGCGCGGGGGTGACATGGGCGTACATGCCCTATGTTTACGCCTACCGCACAGATAGCGGTCCGGGACCAAGCAGCTTCCGTGATTTCTGGGACGACCGCTATGCCAACAAGCGCGGCACCTACGGCACTGAAAACGGCCTGATGCACGCGTTCTTCATGGCCACGGCGCAGGAATTCGGAACGGATCAGTACGATATGAGTGCCGCTTTTCAGGCGCTGGAAGACGCTATGCCTATGAAGGTCTCAGAGTTCACCTTCAATATGCTGTCGCTTATAGAGCGAGGCGAGGTGGATATTGCCGTGCACATCGAAGGCGAGGCACTATCGCTGAAGCGCAAGGGCGTGCCGATGGATGTTTGGCTCTGGGACAGTCGACCGATTCTTACACAGACCAAGACCATCAGCAGATATTCCGACCCGATGCAAAAGAAACTTGCATTCGCACTACTGAATCGCACGCTGGGTGCTCAGTTCCTGAATGCATTCGGTGACGAATTCATGTGGCGGCCTACCAACGCCAAAGCGTCGATCACGGCGCCGCTGGCAGAGGCCGGCGTCAAGAACACGGCCGATGCGGTCGAGGATTTTTGGGTGCCAGACTGGGACTTTTTCGTCGAGAACAAGCTTGATATCACTGATCGACTGAACCAGATATTCGGTCTCTAAAAAATCAAGCGGGCCGGGCATGCCCGGCCCGCCCTTTGGCTGACAGGCAAGAAAATGTCATTTGTCGAGTTTCATAGAGTTTCCAAAACATTTGGAAAGACAGTTGCCGTCGAAGAACTGAATTTCGCCGTCGAGCAGGGCGAATTTTTCTCCCTTCTGGGACCGTCCGGTTGCGGAAAAACCACGACGCTTAGAATGCTCGCGGGATTTCTGACTCCAACCACCGGGCGTATCAAAGTTCATGGCCGTGACATAACCGATCTTCCGCCGGAGGCGAGGGGAATCGGCATTGTGTTTCAGAATTATGCGATTTTTCCGCATATGAATGTTTACGACAACATCGCCTTCGGGTTGATTGAGCGCGGGGAGAAAAAGGCGGAAATCAGGCGCAAGGTCGGAGAGGCGCTGGAGCAGGTCGGACTGGCGGGTTACGAGTCGCGGTTCGAGCGCGAACTGTCCGGCGGTCAAAAGCAGCGCGTGGCGCTTGCCCGCGTTCTGGTCGTTGAACCGGAAATCCTTCTCTTGGACGAACCGCTTTCGGCACTCGACAAAAAGATGCGCGAAGAGATGAAATACTGGATCAAGGATATCCAGAAGTCGGTCGGAATATCGACGATTTACGTAACCCACGACCAATCCGAAGCGTTGACGATGTCCGACCGAATCGCAGTGATGAACGCGGGCCGGATGCTCCAGATCGGCACGCCGGTCGAAATTTACGAAAACCCGGTCTCGCGCTTTATCGCCGAGTTCATCGGTGATTCCAACCTGCTCGCAGGGAGGATTCTCTCAATGGACGGCACGGCATGCCAGATAGATCTCGGCGGCAACGCAGTCGTACCGTCACGGATACCTTCCAACGCGAAAGTTGCCGTTGGCGACAGCATCGGGCTGCTCTTGCGACCGGAAGTGCTCAGGCTCACGCCGTCTGACGAAGGCGAGACGCCCTATCTGAGCGGCGAGGTCATCGATGAAATTTATCAGGGCTCGTTGCGGCGCTACAGAGTTCGCGCCGGGATTCACGAAGTTACCGCCGAAATTCCCAATCGACCCGAATTGGCCAGACTGGAACCCGGCGACAAAGTAGACCTTTATTGGAATTCCGAGAGCGGTGCCGTGGTGCCCTGACCTGCAGCCCGCAGGAGAATCGAAATGAAAATCGGCGTTGATGTCGGCGGCACCAATACGGATGCGGTCGTCCTGGGATCCGACGGCGTTCTTGGATGGAAGAAAACGCCCACAACGCCGGACGTTTATTCCGGAATCGTTACCGCCATCCGCGCGGCCAAAGAGATTGCGGGCACAACGCCGGACCAAGTTGATTGCGTTATGATCGGCACGACACAGTTCACGAATGCGGTGATTGAGCGACGTTCGCTCCTACCGGTCGGAATAGTCCGACTTGCCCTGCCCGCCGCTTCGGCTGTCGCGCCGCTCACCGACTGGCCGCCAGACCTCGTCAAGTCGATCGGCGGCCACGTCCATCAGGTTCGCGGCGGTTATGAGTATGATGGTCGCGAGATTGCACCGCTCGATGAAACAGCCGTGGCCAAAGCTGCCCGCGGCATGAAGCAGGCGGGAATCGAGTCGGTTGCCGTAACCTCGGTGTTCGCGCCGATCAACGGCATGATGGAAAGTCGCGCTGCCGAAATCATCCTCGACGAATGTCCCGACATGGCCGTTTCCCTGTCGGGGGAACTTGGGCAATTTGGCCTGCTACCGAGGGAAAACTCCACGATTATCAATGCGTCGCTCGTAGTGCTGGCGCGACGTGTTGTCGAGGGTTTCCACCGTGCCCTCATCGAACTGGGCTTGGATGTGCCGCTTTATATTTCGCAAAACGACGGTACGCTGATGCAAGCTAGGACAGCGGAACGATACCCGGTCCTGACCTTTGCTTCAGGGCCCACTAATTCTATGCGCGGTGCTGTGCATCTGGCACGAATTGACAACGCTATGGTCGCCGATATCGGGGGAACCACCACGGATATCGGAATGCTGCGCAACGGTTTTCCAAGCCAGTCTACACACTTTGTCGATGTAGGAGGCGTGAAGACCAATTTTCGGATGCCTGCCGTGCTGGCGGTCGGGTTCGGTGGCGGTTCGATCGTGCGCAATTGCGGGGAACTGGTAGGCCCGGACTCAGTCGGATTTGAATTAACCAGGCGCGCCCTATGTTTTGGCGGCGACACGCTTACTGCAACCGATATTGCTGTCGCCGGTGGATGGGCGGAGGTCGGTAATTCCGGTCTCGTGAGCCATGTGCCCAAGAGCACAATTGTCGCGGCACGTGGGAGAATGCGAGCGATCCTGGATGCGAATGTCGAAAAGATGAAAACCGACCCTCGTGATTTGCCATTCCTAGTCGTGGGCGGTGGTTCCATACTTGTTGACTGGGACGTGCGTGCCATGTCCGGCGTTGTTCGGCCAAAATATTCTTCGGTCGCCAACGCGGTTGGCGCCGCTATCGCTCAGGTCTCCGGGGAGTGCGAGCGAGTGATCGTCATAGTAGGGAACAACCGCGAAAAGGTGCTCGACGACGCAAGGGAGGAAGCAAAGCGCAATGCTGTAAACGCGGGGGCAGTTGAAGACAGCGTCGAAATCATTGACGTTGAACAGGTTCCGATCAGCTACTTGCCCGGCAACCCGACGCGGTTACGCGTGAAAGCGGTCGGCGATCTGCCGATCTGAGAAAGGCGGCCATGAAATTCCGAATCGAGGACATAGACGATCTGTGCGTAGGTGCTTCATTCCTGGGGGCCGGCGGCGGCGGCGACCCATATATCGGCGGGTTGATGGTCAAGAAGGTGCTGGAAGAAAAGCGTCAGGTCGAAATCGTCGATCCCGACACGTTGGACGAGGGCGGGTTGATTATTCCGACCGCGATGATGGGCGCGCCCACAGTGCTTTTGGAAAAGCTGCCGTCGGGGGACGAACCTATCCGTGCGCTACGTGCCGTCGAAGCCCAACTCGGCCGCAAGGCCGACGCGACAATGCCAACCGAAGTCGGCGGGATCAACTCGACGATTCCGCTATACGTTGGCGCACGGCTTGGCATTCCAGTCATCGATGCCGACGGTCAAGGCCGCGCTTTTCCGGAACTTCAGATGGAAACTTTCGCAATTAATGGAGTAAGAGGCACGCCGCTCGGCATATCCGACGAAAAAGGCGATGTGGCGACGATACTCACCGAGGACAACCACCAGATGGAATGGCTCGCCCGCGGCTTGACGATTCGTATGGGCGGAACTGCCTATTTCGCAAATTACCCGATGAACGGAAAACAGGTAAAGTCCACCGCAATAAAGCACACGCTGACGCTAGCCCACCGGATAGGCAAGATTATCCGGCGAGCGGTGCCAGAAAAAAAGGACCCGTTTGAGGAACTCGAATCCTTTCTGCCGACAACCAACTACTCGGTGGCACGTCGGATTTTCGAAGGCAAGGTGGTCGATGTCGACCGCAAGACGGACCGGGGCTTTACACTCGGCGAGGTAACCATCCGTGAGGATAAGAGATCGGGAGGAAAATGCTGCGTCATCTTCCAGAACGAGAATCTCATCGCGCGTCATGGAGAAGAAACCTTGGCGTTAGTCCCGGATATAATCACGATCATGGATGCCGAAACTGCGCTACCTATAACCAATGAGACCTTGCGTTATGGTCAGCGCGTGGTGGTGATGGCTGTCGGCGTTCCCGATATCATGCGCACCAAATCGGCACTTCGCCAATTCGGGCCGGAGGCCTTTGGTATAAAAGAACAATTTTCTCCGCTTCGATGAGCCGCCAAGAATCCCACTTTGCTTGGTCGAGCGCATCCGCCGCGTGGTCCGGGTTCCTTCGCGCCAGGCCTCGCGAAGGAGGATCTTCGGACGCGAACTTCTGTTCGGGATGGCGTCGACGCCGGGAGCCACTTCAAATTCTCGCATGGCAACAAATTCGAATCGGCTATAGCCTGTTTAAAAATGCTGTACGATAGCAAAATGAATATTTTTATGGCAACAGGAGTCTAGGCATGGAGCCGCACTTTCGAGAAAAAATCTAATGCATTCAACGGGTAGCGCTCGTTTGTTCCGCTTTGATTCTAGTTGAAGTTCAGACTAGTCGCATGCGCGACCAAGCGGTCGTCGCAATCGCGGCACTTGCCGACTTTCGCATCTCTTGAATCCCCTGTGCGAGCCCATTCGTCGTATACAGCGGCAACGAGCTTCCGTTCTATCCTCGCGGATCGCACCATGCCCGGACGCTGCATGATCCCGGCCGGCTGCGTTATGCGCGCGCCTCTGTGGCCTAGGCTCCGCGGGATCGGCCGTTCCGAACTTTTCATGCTGGGGGCTTCCGGACCAGGGCTAACGCTTCTCGCTAGGCTGTATGCCATTCCCAAGCGTGCATTCGAACCCTCAAGTTCAAGAGTTTGCACGACTTACAATATTGGCATCTCGCCAGACATGTTTGTTCGTTTGTTTGTTGCGGATAGCGAAATGCGCGCGAATGTGACTGACATCGCGAAATATAGAATAAGTGTCTCATTCATCCCTTCACCATTCACGCATCAGGGTTATCTGCGGTGTGCAAGCCATTTCCAAATTTCCCGGCACCAAAGCAGCCGAGGTTCGGCAAGAAAAGGCACGTAGCGCCGCGTTGCCGTGCACGAAGGCATTCAAACGGCCAACTCGCTCATGCCGTCGTCTCCAGTTCATAACATGTATTCTTGCTTCCGCCTGGACTGCGGCGAAGGATGTTGCGCTTTGACAATTCATAAATTTCGCTGAGCCGTCGGAATCAAACACTTGCCGACCGCGGCTCGTTTCTTTTCCGTTAGCTTGCCTTCGAATCCATCGAGAATCCTGTTGGCACTTTTTTCTGTCTTTTTGTGAAGGGCTCAAGGGCAAAGCGCTGCCAGAAGTCGGTCTTGAGCAGAAATTTGCCGAGCGTTTCGTCGGTGCCGTCGATCGCGCTCGAAAAGCAGCCGAGGAACCAGACCAGCCAGTCGGCAACAAGAGGGCGCCTTGCTGCGAGAGTTCGAGCGCGTCGTAATATGCTGACCTTTCCTTCCGGATCCGACTCGATACGCTGTAGATGCGTTGTCCAGAGTCCTCCGACTGTGCCAGAGCCTGATCGGCGATCGCGCGCGCAACGCGTCCGTTGCCGTCCTCGTAGGGGTGGATTGTTGTGAACCAGAGATGCGCGAGGCCGGTGCGCGTCGTTTCGCCATGCGACCGTATTGACCATTTGAAGTCCTGAATGGCCGGTTGGGAACAGCGCCGCCTGCCAGCGGAACAATCGTTCGGGCGTCAGAAATGCGTTATGGCTCTCCACTGCATTGAGCATCATTTCAAAAACGTCGTCGGTTCGTCGGTCAACCGGTACTATTTCGACCTCGGGTATGCCTAAGCGGATCGCGACAGAGGATCGCACTTCGTTGCGGTCGAGATACTCGCCCTCGATCACGGAACTCTTGACGATGTCTTCCGTGAGCTCTCTGAGCCGGGCCTAAGCCTCCAAGCCGAAGCCGGGGCCATTCCATGCATCCGAGGAGTCGGCCTTGCTTGAGGCGCGTGGTGGCGAGAGGCTTAAGGAATTTTCAGCTGTACCTAAATCGCTTGAACTATCCCGGTCGTTCCCAAATGTACATGGTTCTCCTCACTGAAAGACGAGAATGTGGAGCGGTTCTCTTCATTCGGAAAGAAAATCCAATTCATCTAGCGAGGAGGACAGTTCGTCGTTCGCCTCAACGCTTTGACGCTGTCAGCGGCGACTTGAAACGGCGGGCATAGTTTCTTCGGACTTGCGAGATCGTCCCTGTTCGATTGTAACGGGCACGGCAAGATCTATTGCTCGAGTTGGTCTGATAATTTCGCAGTGCCGCATCGGTTTCCGGATATCCAGCGCCAATCGCGGACTCCGCCGGATTGCAAGTCGAATCGTTTGACTAGCAAAACCGGCAATTCGGTTGCCATAAATTGAACAGCCAGTCGGAGCGTTCACCAGCCTGCATGGAGGTCTCGAACTAGGTCGTGGACTCATAAAATCGCAGCCAGAGTCTGATTGTGGCGATTTTGATCATGGCGAGGAAATTGGCGGCGAGTTTTTCGTAGCGGGTGGCGATGCGCCGGAAGTGCTTGAGTTTATTGAAGAAGCGCTCGACCCGGTTTCGCAGACGGTAGAGCGCCGGGCTGAAAGCGTGGCGCGCGTTGGCTGTGCTGCGGTCGGGGATGATTGCCACGGCTTCCCGGGCTTCGATCGTCGCCCTGATCCATTCGGCGTCATAGGCTTTGTCGCCCGGCACGAAGCTGTCGGGCGGCAACCGGTCTTCGAGCAAAATCCGTGCCGCCTGGCTGTCGTGCCTCCGGCCGGGGCTCAAGGCGAAGCGCAGCGGCAAGCCATGGGCGTCGACCGCGGCGTGGATCCTGGTCGTCAGGCCGCCCCGGGAACGACCCATGCAACGATCCGGACCCCCCTTTTTGAACCCGCGGCATGCTGGTGAACCCGGATGCCGGAACTGTCGATCATCTGGATATTGCCGTCGCAGGCATCCACGATGGCGTCCATCAGCCGGTCCCAAATCCCGTTCCTGCACCAGCGGTTGAACCGGTTGCAGCAGGTCGCGTACGGACCGTAGCGTTCCGGCAGGTCGCGCCACGGGGCGCCCGAGCGCAGCACCCACAAAATGCCGTTCAGCACCCGCCGGTCGTCCACTCTGGGAACGCCGCGCGGCATGTTCGGCAACAACGGCTCGATCACGCGCCATTCGAAGTCGGTCAGATCGTAACGGCTCATCGCCAAGCTCCCGCAGTTTGGAAGCTTGAATCATATCTCAGCCCAACTTGGAATCCCTTTTATGAGTACAGGACCTGGTTCCGATTCAAGCAAGCTCGCTAAATGGAGTCAGGATGGAGGCTGCCTGTCCGACTTCTTTCGCTTGCCTCGAACGCCCCGTCAAATTCCCTCTCGTCTCCAACCGTCGGCGGCGCTGATTCTCACTGTTCCACGTTCCGAATTTCTTTAGTTAGTCCCGACACGGCGCGCCTGTCCGGGCGGGCCACGGCGTCTCATCTGAAAATGCCGGATCTTCGCCGAAGCGATATCGGAGTCGGCCAGTTTTTCGGACGCAAGCACTTTCTGTCGGCGACCGCATGGCATTTGTCAGTACGCCGGTTTCCGAATTCTAATTTTAGTCTGCTCTTCTTTCCGATAGTACCGTTTTGGCAATCGCCGCTACACGGCATGGCGGCGCGTCGACCGAAGCTCAAGCTCAAATGTCAACGAACTTTAGTGCCTTGATCCCGTTTCAATTTTAATTTGAATCAGTAGTCGGCAAGAGCGATACGCGTGCATCGCCCGCGCTTAGCTCAAGATCGCCCAGTCGGTCGAACCTCAGGAATGCGATCGCCAACTTGCCGGAAATTGTGAAAATCTTGCCTACTTCCCGGCCATTTGCCCAAATCGGATCGCCTGTCCGGGCCGAACCGTTGATTTCGACTGTCGCAAGCCCCTTCCTAAGTTTCGTTTTGTGCCTCATGCGCGCGGTTACTTCTTGCCCGACATAGCAGCCCTTGGTAAAATCCACGCCGTTTAGCCGGTCGAATCCGGCTTCCAGGATATAGGTGGAATCGGGAATCAATTCGGTGCAAGATTCCGGGATGCAGTGGGCAACCCGTATCGCGTTCCAGTCCGCCTGGTCGGTTCCGCATTCGGCGGTGCCGTAAACCCGCCAACCGAGAGACGGATGCCGAGGATCCGCAAACGCACCCGGAGGCGGATTGACAATGCCGCGGCAAACTTGCTCGCTTAAGATTTCAAATTGAACGTTTGCTCGCATTTTATAGAGCGAAAGACGATTGAGCGTTCGGTCGGCCAATTTCTCGTGAACGTCTAACAACAGCGTGCGACCGAACGGCACCATAAAGAAGTCGGCTAGGAATTTTCCTTGAGGCGTCAAGAGTGCGGAATAAACCAGGCCATTCGCCAATTTTTCGACATTATTTGTGACCAGATTTTGGAGAAATGGTTTAGCGTCTTCGCCGTCTATTTGAATCAGCCGTCTGTCCAAGTCGATTTCACCTGGCATTTCATTCTCCTTCGCCGTGACCAAATTCGGCGCGGCCGGACTTGGCAATTCGGCTTTTAGAATAGTTATGGGAATCGCCTCAACTCTTTCTTTGCCCTCGCGCGGTTCAACACAACTGGCTGCGACGCTCTCAATCGTCGCGAGTCGGCTGCAAAACGAAACAGGCGCGGGATACATTGTGCCAATTGCCAACTCTCGCGAATCCGCGACTGGCAATGAATTACGACTGACAAGTGTCGCTTGTGGCCTAGACTGGCCGGTTCGCAATAGGCCGAAAAGGTAGTATAGCAAAGTCCCCGGGGGGAAGCATGCGAGCACACGCGCAAGCAGCCTCGCGGGAATTCGGATGGGCGCTCACTAACTATGCAATTGCAATTCTTGTATGAAAACTGGCAGGCGTTCCTTGGAATCGCAATTGTTTTAGGGATGTTCGCCGTCTTCATTTCCGAGCGCTATCCTGTTGAAGTCGTTGCGATAACGGGAGCTTCGGTTTTTCTTCTGGTAGGCATACTGCCGTATGAAAGAGCGGTGAACGTGTTTGCAAATCCTGCTCCTTGGACGATCGCCGCAATGTTCATAATTATGGGCGGGCTTGTTCGTACTGGCGCGCTCGACTGGGTCATCCAGATCGCGTTAAGAAATCAGAATGCGCATCCGGCTTTGACGTTTGCGGTTCTGGCATCGATAGTCGTGGTAACTTCGGCATTCGTATCGAATACGCCCGTAGTTGTCGTCATGATTCCCGTGTTCGTGCAAATTGCGCGGACTTTGGGAATTAGTTCCTCCAAGCTTTTGATTCCGTTGAGTTACATGGCCATACTTGGCGGAACTATTACGCTGATCGGAACCTCGACTAACTTGCTAGTCGATGGCGTCGCGCGCGTTAATGGGCTTGAGCCGTTCGGGATTTTTGAAGTGACGCCGTTGGCGGTCGTTCTTGTAGCTTGGGGATTAATCTATCTGCGGTTGTTCGGCGTGCGCCTCCTGCCCGATCGCCCCTCGATGGTAGACTATCTGGGTCCGAAGAAGAAATCGAGATTTCTGACAAATGTACTTGTACCGGAGGGGTCATCGCTAATCGGACAAAACCCTCAGGAGGCAGGCATTTTTTCCGCCAAGGGGATTAGAATAGTTGAAATCGTCAGAAACCATGAGAAGATCGACATTTTTTCCGGCGGAATCAGGCTCATGGCCGGCGACCGAGTCGTGCTGCGTACAGACATCCAGGATTTATTCGACCTGAAGGAAAGAAAGTCTATACGGCTGGTCGAGAAACTGTCGTCCGTTCAAACGTCGACTGTCGAGGCTTTAATCACGCCCGGCTGCAGGATGGTCGGTAAAAGAATTGGCGACCTGCAGTTGCCACGCCGATTCGAGGTCTATCCTTTGGCTTTGCACCGAAAAAAAATGAACTACGCTCAGCAGTTGGATAGGGTCAGAATCAGGGTTGGAGACACGCTCTTACTGGAAGGCGCGGATGCGGACATTCAAAAGCTAGCCGAAGAATTTGGCTTGACGGAGATTTCGCAATCGCGAGTGAGACCCTTCCGACGCAGTCACATACCGATTGTTGTCGCTGCGCTTGCAGGCATCGTTGTCATGGCAGCGCTTGAGATTTTGCCGATCTTGGAATTAGCGATGTTCGCGGTTGCCGGTATTCTTATCGCGCGATGCGTAGACGCCGAAGAGGCATTCGCGTACGTCGACGGCCGACTGCTTTGCCTGATTTTTTCAATGCTTGCGGTCGGGGCCGGTCTCGAAAATGCGGGATCGATTGAACTTGTGGTTAGTTCGATTAGCCCGTTCCTTGGCGAATTGCCGCCATTTCTCGTCGTTTGGGCGATTTATCTTTTGACATCGATCCTAACGGAGCTTGTTTCCAACAATGCGGTTGCCGTTATCGTTACGCCTGTTGCAATTGGGTTGGCGCAGTCTTTAGGCATCGATCCGCGACCGCTCGTTATCGCGGTCATGGTGGCTGCATCGGCAAGTTTCGCGACTCCGATAGGCTACCAGACCAATATGCTGGTTTACGCTCCGGGAGGTTACAGATTTGTAGACTTTTTTAAAGTTGGCGCGCCTCTAAATTTGTCGATTGGATTGATCGCGAGCTTTCTTATTCCGCTGCTGTGGCCGCTTTGATACCGAAATGGGCGTCGAAACGTGTTAAGTAATCGTGCGCATCGAAGGCACGCGCTTGCGGAATCGTGTTTCCGCGCATAAAGGAAAACTGCTAGTCAGCAGGAGCCATACATGGCCGGTCATTCCAAATGGGCCAATATTCAGCACCGCAAAGGTCGCCAGGACGCGGCCCGTTCCAAGCTGTTTTCGAAACTATCAAGGGAAATTACAGTCGCCGCGAAAGTAGGCGATCCGGACCCCGACAAGAATCCTAGGCTACGGCTAGCTGTCAAGGAAGCGAAATCAAATTCTTTGCCTAAGGACGTTATTGAACGCGCCATTTCAAAGGCCAGGGGTGCTGAAGCCGCCTCGCTTGAAGAAATCCGCTACGAGGGCTATGGTCCGCACGGTGTCGCCGTCATCGTTGAAGCGATGACTGACAACAGAAACCGAACAGCATCCAAAATTAGAACGATTTTCGCTAAGTCAGGCGGAAACCTGGCGGAGACGGGGGCGGTCAGCTTCATGTTTGAAAGAATGGGAGAAATTGTTCTTTCACCGAATGCTGGCGATGCGGATGAAGTATTGGAAGCCGCAATCGAAGCGGGTGCCGACGATGTGGAGTCTTCCGCGGACGGACACGTCATCTACACCGGCGACAAAGAACTAAATTCCGTTTCGAAATTGCTGGAGGAATTGGTTGGAGAAGCGGAAAGCACAAAAATTGTGTGGAAGCCGACAACGACCGCCGAAATTGATCTTGAAGGAGCGAGGAAAGTCGTCAGGCTATTGGAATCTCTTGAAGAAGAAGACGATGTCCAGTCGGTCACGTCAAATTTTGATACCTCTGAAGAAATCATGGCCGAACTGTAGTCCGGCGTGCATCATGGCGCCTCTTCCGCGCGCACTGGCATTTGACTAGTTTGTCGGCGGTCGCCGAAATATTGCATCGCTTGACCACCGCGCGAGGGCATTCGGTTGGAATCCTCTGGATCTTCTTGAGCGGCCTTTGCTTCGTGGCCGTTACGGCCATTGTAAAGCATGTAGGATCATCAGTGCCTCCTGCGCAAGCCGCATTCCTTCGGTATTTGTTTGGATTAGCGTTTTTGCTGCCGACGTTCGCTTCCATCATCAATACGAAATTAACGTTGAGAACGACCTCGAAATTGGCCGTACGCGGCATCGCCCATGCGGTTGCCGTTCTATGCTGGTTTTATGCGATGACGAGAATCCCGATCGCCGAATTGACCGCAATGAACTACGCTTCGCCTGTCTGCATAATGGCGGCAGCGGCAATTTTACTGGGCGAAAGACTTGGATTGCGAAGAATTCTGGCCATCGCCGCATGCTTGGCAGGCATACTCATAATTCTAAGGCCGGGTTTCCGAGAAGTGTCGGCCGGGCATTTTGCGATGCTGGCCGCGGCGGCCGCTTTCGCGATATCCTATTTGATTGCCAAAGGGCTGTCGGAACAGCTTGGAGCCACGGTGGTGGTAGGAATGCTATCCTTGGTGGTTACCTTGTGCTTGGCGCCGTTCGCAGCGGCGGTTTGGGTCGCGCCGGCTAAAGAAGAAATCCTATGGCTCATACTTGTCGCATTTTTTGCAACTCTCGCGCACTATTTGATGACGCTTTCTTTCCGGTCAGCTCCTCTGTCGGTAACGCAGCCCGCCGTATTTCTCCAGCTGGTTTGGGCCACGCTGGTGGGGGCCATTCTCTTCGGTGAACCTGCGGATGCCTTCGTAATTTTGGGCGGATTCACTATTGTGGCGGCGGTTTCGCTAGTTGCGCTAGGCGACTCGGCGCAATTGGAAGATACGCAGCGCAAAGCGCGACCGGGCGCTGCCGGGACTTCAGAATAGGAAGCAAGAAATGCCGTGGCTTGCGCCGTCCAGCCCGGAGGCTCAAAGCAGCATTTCGAACCCGCCCTTTCGCCAGAACTCAAAATATCATTGCGCCGGCGACCATGCCGTTCCAGCGAATTGGTTTCATTCAAATTTGTGAAGGCTTTCTGCGTTCTCCCGTTTTACGATGTAAAGCCGTTGGATTCGACGAATGAATGCCATGAACTGGAAAGATATTCCGACGGAATGTGAGCATGCGCTGGAGGATGCCGTCGCGCATAATCCGGGTGAATGCCGACCCGGAACGAAACAAATGCGGCCCGGCAATGCGCCAAAGATTCCGCCTTTAAGCGTCTTTCGCGACGGATTCCGCTCGCATTCTTGCCGTCGTCGCTACGTGGATCACGTAGAGAGTCGCGACTAGGGAAAATGCCGATGAAGTCAACATGATGATTACGAGCGGATAGGGGCCCGATTCGGGCGTAAGCAATGATCCGGAAAGCGCGGACAATCCAGAACCTACGCCAATCATAATTGCTCCTCCCACGCCGGATGCCGATCCCGCCAAATGCGGCCGGACCGAGAGCATTCCGGCAGTAGCATTCGGAAGAGTTAGGCCGTTGCCGACTCCGACCAGCGAACACATTCCAAAAAAAGTCAACGGGTGGAATATTCCGGCTAGAAATGCGCAAAGCGATATTGCCATTCCGGTCGTAGCGATCAATGCGCCCGCCAGAACCATCTGGTTCGTGCCAAAACGCACCGAAAATCTCGCCGACATGAAATTCCCGACCAGAAAACCTAGCGCTATGAAGCCAAAAAACACTCCCAATTCCGCTGGCTCCAGTCCGAAGACAACGGTTCCCACGATCGGCGCGCCTCCGAGATATGCAAAAAATGCGCCGGAAGAAAATCCCGCCGTCGCACAGTACCCCCAAAAGCGACGTGAAACGAAAAGTTCCGGGTACTCCCGAAACTGTGCCTTAAAGCTCGATGGTCGCTGAGTGGTCGTTTCGCCAAGATCGGCTAAGCAAAGAAAAAATAGGAGGACGCCGAAGACGAGTAGCAGTACAAAACTGGCTTGCCAGCCGTAGAACTGGGCAAGATATCCTCCGATCGCCGGTCCGAACATCGGCGCAACCGCCATTCCCATGGTGATATACCCAATCATGGAAGCCGCTTGGGCAGGAGGATACATATCCCTTACAGCGGCGCGCGAAAGCACGATGCCTGCGACAATTACCGCTTGCGCCATCCTGAAGGCGAGGAATATTTCAATGGTTGGCGAAAAGATGCAGCCGGCGGTCGCGACTAGGAACAATAAGATCGAAGAAATTATTAATGGCCTGCGACCGTACCTATCCGATAAGGGTCCAAGAATAATTTGGAGGATGCCGTTAGTAAAAAGGTAGACGGCAACCGAAAGCTGCATAATCCCGTATTCGGTTTCAAAGTGTTCCGTCATCGCCGGAAGCGAAGGAAGGAAGATCGACATCGAAACCGCGGGCAATGCCGCCAGGAAAGCAAGCGTCAGTACGTGCGGCGGCGACGATCGGTTCAAAAATTGAGCTTTTTTGAAATTATTCATGTGATGCCGCTACGGCTGCCACGCCTTCGAACTCTCGGCTTCTAGGCAAGTTAAATTCATAGTCAATTCCGGTGGCAATTGAGCGAAACACTACCGGCTACCTACCGATGCGCTCCGCTTCGTATCCCAATACCAGGCAATTGGAAACCGGCGCTTCGCTCGAGCCAGGACATTCCCATTCGCGTGATTGACGTCGGTTCCTTACCGCGCGGGAAATGATTTGGCGGGCGTTTGAAGAGGCTTGGTAGGCGGGCAGGCCCTCGTCAACGACGGTCAGGCCGGTTCCCCCAAATTTCATGTCGCGGATGCTGCGGCGATACGCATTTTCGCTGATGGCGGCATGGATGCGCACGGGCGTGCCTCCGCTGCCTGTTCACACGAGCGCTGTCCGTTGCAAGGCAACGGACCGGCGGCTTTGAACAAACGGCGCGCGCCGCGCTGGGGATTGCGGCCGAAGACCGAATTCGAAATTGGGGCAAGTTCCCGATATATCGCGATCGGCCAAGTTCCACCCTCGCATTTGCGCCGATTGCGCAAACGAACTTAGCCTATCACTATAATTCCCACAGTTCGCGAATGAGGTCGGCTTGGATTGTCATAGCTAACTTCCAAGAAATTGATGCTCAAATCCTCGCAGCCTCCCTGGATGTTGCTCCTATTACCCGAATCGGGCCCAAGTCACTATTACGCAGAGAGAATCTCCAGAACTCTACGATATGATCCGGCTTGGCCTACTGCACGCTGGGCGCGTAGGATGCGTGTTTCTAGTAATTCCGATTCGAATCCGAAATCCCGCATATTTCTTTATCCCGCGCTCTATGGTCTTCCATGCGGTTGCGCTTGCGTTGAAATGCGCGCCAGGCCGTATCCCATTATTCCTGATCTTCGAACGCATCGTCCTTGACCTGGCTAACAGGCAGGCGGTGAGGTGCAGATTTAACGGATTCGGGATCTTGGTAGGCTTCGCACGTTATCTATCGCACGGCATCAACCCAGGAATCGAGATCTTCTATCGAGTAATTTCGCCGGCTTCAGGAGCAACGGTTTCGGGACCGCCCAAGATTCGCGGCTCGTCCTGTAGGGGTTGACGCCATTGTCGGCCATGCGAATCGCTACGTCGACCGTTCCAACGCCGGTTTCCTCTTTCAAAGGACCGGTGCCCCACCGAGTCATCTCCATGGCCAGCCTTCAACCTTCGAATGGGACAGGTCCAGGCCGCGAATTTCTGAAAGTTTTTGCCTAGGCAATTGATTGGAAGCAAGGAAAAGTCCGCGCCCTCATTTTTTCATCGGCACCCATGGCACGCACCCATGCGTCGGCCTTGACCGCTTTCGGAACATTGCCGAGAAATTCACTCGCTTTACCTGAGCTATTCGGGTCTGAGCGGTCCGGCGCAAATTACTTTCCGTTTCGGACGACCGACGGCCTTGGCAAGAAGGAAACCGATTATTTGGAACATCGATGGGCTCCCGCGGCAGGGCCACCGGCGCCTTTCGGCGCTCCGACGTATTGCGAAACATGAACATGCAGGCGTCTATTCCCAATACGCGTGCGCAAGCCTTACCTATGACGACGTTGAAATTTTCGTGGTCGTAGAAACAAAGGCGGCCTGCATCCCGAAAGATGCGGGTCCATTCTTCTATTTCGGGATTGAAGATGCCCATGTCGTCGGAGTCGTTGATCAATGAGGCCGCGGTCCGGTCGGAAACCGCCGCAGCAAAATCGGGCATTCGAATCCATTCAATTGGCGGCATTCCTCAAAGGCAACTCTTCGATGAAACCGAATCGGGAGTTGGTCAAACCGCAATAATCTGCATGGTTCATGGCCAGTCGCATGACTGTGAAACTCGTAAGGCCGCCGTGCGAAAAAGTACTTTTCATGCCGCGTATAGGACGGGGAAGCCGACGAAAAACGCGGTCGGCCAATGAACCGATCCATAGAAAATCGACATCGCTCATGATCTGTCAGAGCACGGAAAGCTCCGGCTCTCGCGCCGCTTTTCCGAATCGAACCGAACTGCAGGAATTCGAGCGCGAATTCGGCAACCTACGATGCTTCGGATTATCCGCCAATGCGCTTTGGCTTTGGAAGAGAACTGTTTTTGAGGAAATCTTTAAACCTGCGTATGGCATTGCATTCGAACTCCGTTTACCAATACGCATCGGTACAAAGGTAAATTTCATCGAGGAGACCATGAAAGAAATTCTCGCCGAATTGGAAAGTCGCCGGTCGGCCGCGCGAATCGGCGGCGGCGAAAAACGAATTCAGGCTCAGCATGCAAAGGGAAAGCTAACCGCGCGTGAACGAATTGAACTTTTGCTTGACGAGGATTCATTTGAAGAATTCGATATGTTCGTCACTCATCGCTGTTCGGATTTCGGAATGTCGAAAACGAAGTTTTCCGGCGACGGCGTGGTTACCGGGTGGGGTACGATCAACGGTAGGAAAGTTTACGTATTCAGCCAAGACTTCACAGTATTTGGCGGATCGCTTTCGGAAACCCATGCTCAGAAAATCTGCAAGATCATGGATATCGCTGTACAGAACGGCGCCCCCGTCATTGGTATCAACGACTCCGGGGGCGCGAGAATCCAGGAGGGAGTTGCGTCGCTAGCGGGGTACGCCGAAGTTTTCCAGCGCAACATCATGGCATCAGGAATAGTGCCGCAGATCAGCGTCATCATGGGTCCATGCGCTGGAGGTGCCGTGTATTCGCCGGCGATGACAGATTTCATCTTCATGGTTCGCGATAGTTCCTATATGTTCGTTACCGGACCGGACGTAGTGCGCACGGTTACGAATGAGAGCGTCACGGCGGAAGAACTCGGCGGAGCGGGCACTCACACAACTCGTTCGTCGGTTGCTGACGAAGCATTCGAAAACGACGTCGAGACTTTGTGCGAAGTCAGAAGGTTTTTTGATTTTTTGCCTTTGAACAACCGGTCCGGGCCGCCCGAATGGCCATTCTACGATGATCGGGAACGGGAAGAGGCTTCGCTGGATACTCTGGTTCCCGACAATCCGATCCAGCCTTATGACATGAAGGAACTGATCCGGAAAATCGCCGACGAGGCGGATCTTTTCGAAATTCAATCGGAATTTGCAGCCAACATAGTTACCGGCTTCATTCGGCTCGAAGGGTCGACGGTCGGAATTGTCGCAAACCAGCCGATGGTTCTCGCGGGTTGCCTGGACATCGACAGCTCGCGCAAGGCGGCGCGGTTTGTACGGTTTTGCGATGCGTTCGAGATTCCAATCGTTACCCTTGTCGATGTTCCCGGTTTCTTGCCCGGAACGGCGCAGGAATACGGCGGAATAATTAAACACGGAGCCAAACTCCTGTTCGCGTATGGCGAAGCGACGGTGCCGAAGGTTACGGTGATAACGCGCAAAGCCTACGGAGGCGCATATGATGTCATGGCTTCCAAGCATCTGCGCGGCGACATAAACTATGCTTGGCCTAGCGCTCAGATCGCGGTTATGGGCGCCAAGGGCGCCGTGGAAATCCTCTATCGCGGAGAACTCGAGGACAAGGATCGGGTCGCGAACCTGACGAAGGAATACGAAGACAGATTTGCCAACCCGTTCGTTGCTGCGGAACGAGGATTCATTGATGAGGTCATCATGCCTCATTCGACGAGGCGTAGGATTTGCAGGGCGCTTTCTGCCTTGAAAACGAAAAGGGTCTCCGATCCGCCGAAAAAGCACAACAACATCCCGCTTTAGAATGTTTGGTCGCCATTGCCGCCGACAGGATGCCGGGATATTCCAGAGCGGAGAATCCGGTCTCGCTTACGGATGCGCCAATGGCGCGCATGCAGGAATTGGCGGATATCGTCTTCGCCCGCTTCTTTCGCTTTTTAAGCTCGGAGTCTGGTGGTATGTCATGTTGTGATCTCAGTCCCGATTTGAATTAGCTATGTTCAAAACCTTATTCGTTGCGAACCGAGGCGAAATCGCCTGCCGAATAATAAGATCGGCGAAAAAAATGGGCATTCGAACGGTCGCTGCCTTTTCTGACGCCGACCGGCGCGCATTGCACGTGCAGATGGCTGATGAAGCTGTTCATCTAGGACCGTCCGAGGCGACGCGATCCTACATCGATATTCCCAAAGTCTTGCAGGCCGCGCGCGACGCCGGAGCCGAAGCCGTTCATCCCGGCTACGGGTTTCTGTCCGAAAACGCTGAATTTGCCACTGCCCTCGAAAACGCCGGTATCGCGTTCATTGGCCCTAGGCCGCACGCAATTCGAGTAATGGGAGACAAAATCGAATCGAAAAAGCTGGCCGCGGAAGCTAGCGTTTCTACGATTCCCGGATTTCTGGGCTCTATTGCGGACGAGGATGCTGCGGTAGAAATAGCGAACGAGATTGGTTACCCGGTCATGATCAAAGCCTCTGCAGGGGGAGGAGGCAAGGGCATGCGCGTGGCGAGGGGCGACGAGGAGACGCGCGAAGGATTCCGGGTATCGAAAAACGAGGCAGCGAACGCCTTCGGAGATGACAGGATTTTTATTGAAAAATTCGTCGTCAACCCGCGGCACATCGAAATCCAGGTTCTCGGCGACAAATTCGGCAACTTGATCTATTTGAATGAACGCGAGTGTTCTATTCAGAGACGAAACCAAAAGGTTATCGAAGAAGCTCCTTCCCCGTTTCTCGACTCGGCGACGAGGGAAGCCATGGGTGCGCAGGCGGTCGCACTTGCCAGAGCCGTGAAATACGAGTCGGCGGGAACAATTGAATTTATCGTCGATGCAGAACGAAACTTTTACTTTCTGGAGATGAACACGCGCCTCCAAGTTGAGCATCCGATAACCGAGCTCACGACAAATGTCGATCTGGTCGAGCAAATGATTCGAATAGCGGCGGGAGAGCGGCTTGGCCTGTCTCAATCCGATATCGGCATTCGAGGATGGGCAATCGAATCTCGGATCTATGCCGAAGACCCGTACCGCAGTTTTCTTCCGTCCGTGGGAAGGCTCGTGCGCTATAGGCCTCCGGCTGAAATCAATTCCCGCGAGCACGTTGTTCGCAATGACACCGGAGTGTTCGAGGGCGGCGATATCAGCATCTATTACGATCCGATGATCTCAAAGCTGTGCGTGTGGGCGCCTGATCGCGAACGGGCCGTTGAGAAGATGCGTCAGAGCCTGGATGTATTCGAAATCGAAGGTATCGCCCACAATATTCCGTTTCTGTCTGCGGTCATGGACCACCCGGAATTCGAAAGCGGTTCCGCGACGACGGCATTCATCGGCGATTCTTTTCCCGACGGGTTTCACGGCGTTGCCCATTCTCACGAGGTGATCAGGCAACTTGCGGCCTCGGCAGCGGCGATGCAGTTGTTGTCGGAAACACGCCGCTCGCGGATTTCGGGCCAAATGACGAAATTGTCGAGAAACTTGGGAAAATCCTGGATCGTTTCCTGCAACGAAACTGAATTCGAATTGGAGCTCGTTAGCGAGGATGACGAATTTATTGTCGGCTTCGCAGACGGTCTCAACGTTAAGGTTGCCACCACTTGGCTCCCGGGAAGAAAGCAAGCGTCATTCGACGTAGGCGGCGAACGCTTGCGCGTGCACGTCCAACCGATTCCCATGGGATTCAGGATTAGCTACCGGGGCGCGAATATGGAGTTCCTCGTCAGAACTCCCAGACAGCTGGAGCTTGGCTCGCACATGGGCGCGAAAGAGCGAGTGGATTCCTCGTCGAGCCTGAAATGCCCGATGCCCGGCCTAGTTGCGACTATCGAGGTTTCAGAAGGCGAAAGCGTTCGGGCCGGGCAGGCGCTTTGCGCGGTCGAAGCTATGAAAATGGAAAATATTCTTCGAGCTGAAAAAGATGCGGTAGTGGCCAGGATTCTCGTATCGCCAAAACAGTCGCTCGCCGTTGACCAAGTGATAATGGAATTCGAATAGGCCCTCGCGACGCGTTTCAGCGCGCTCGCAGTTCCTGCTGCCGAATCGGCAGCTTGTCGATTGCGCGGCTTATCTCGCGTACCGACCACGGGAACGGTTTTCTAAGCTTAACGCCGCCGTCCTTTCCGATTAGCACCAGCATAAAGCCTCTCGGTCTGAGTTTCTCCCTCAATTGGCTATCCGCATTCGGATCGGTATCGATCAACACGATTACGTCTCTTTCGGCGAGAGGGTTGGGGTCCTTGCGCAACAGAGACATTTGTTCCGTAAAGCGCGGGTCGCTTGGAGACTCCGCCAAAACTACGAACGGCCGGGCTGTCCATTTGAATTGTTCCAATTGAATCCCGGCATGGTTTTCGGATGCGGCATCGATGATTGTCAGTACGCTTTCTTCGCCTGCGGCTCCGTTGTCGGAGAACGCCGGGCCGTGCATCGCCGCAAGCAACAAGCTCAAGAGAATTCTTTTATGCATCGTGCCTCCTAAAGACGCTACTAAGCCATATATAATGCACGACGGGGGAATTTCGAAGCTTTACAACGGATTCGGCCAAGTGGCTGTAGCGGCACCGAACTAAACAGCCTATTGTCGAAAATCGCTCAACGCGAGATACGCAGGGAGCCGGAAATGTCGTACGATCGGAATGACATGGCTACGACGGAACCGTCAGCCGAATTGACGCTTTTGCCTTCGGTTGCGCGCCGTCCTCATTCCGCTAGGCTGTTTCGACTCTAAACTCAGGAATTCTAATGGTCAAAAAAATCAAAGAATGGGAAGAATTGGCCGAGAAGGAACTCAAGGGCCGAAGCGTACGTGAGTCAACGTGGCAGACCCATGAAGACATAAGCGTAAAACCGCTCTACACTGAGGAGGATATCGCCGGCATTGACCATCTTGGAGGCTATCCCGGTCTTGAGCCGTTTTTGAGGGGACCTAGGGCGACGATGTATACTGGTCGTCCTTGGACAATTCGGCAATATGCCGGGTTTTCGACAGCACAGGAATCCAATGCCTTCTATCGAAGCGCGCTCGCATCGGGACAGCAAGGCGTTTCCGTAGCATTCGATCTTGCAACCCACAGAGGATATGACAGCGACCATCCAAGAGTCGTCGGAGACGTAGGCAAAGCGGGAGTCGCTATCGACTCCGTTGAGGACATGAAGATCCTGTTCGAAGGTATTCCGCTCGACAGGATTTCGGTATCGATGACAATGAATGGCGCGGTGATTCCAATTCTCGCAAATTTTATTGTTGCCGCGGAAGAGCAGGGCGTTTCTCGCGACCGGCTCTCTGGAACAATCCAGAACGATATCCTCAAAGAATTTATGGTTAGGAACACGTACATATATCCGCCTGAACCGTCGATGAGAATCGTAGCCGACATTATCGAGTTGACGAGCGAGTCGATGCCGAAATTCAATTCAATTTCGATTTCCGGCTACCATATGCAGGAAGCCGGCGCGAATTTGGTACAGGAACTTGCCTTCACGCTTGCGGACGGGCGCGAATACGTTCGCGCTGCAATTGAACGCGGAATGGATGTCGATCGATTCGCTGGCAGATTGTCGTTCTTCTTTGCCGTGGGAATGAATTTCTTCATGGAAATCGCGAAGCTGCGCGCCGCGCGCCTGCTTTGGCATCGAATTATGTCGGAATTCTCGCCGCGCGAGTCGCGTTCTAAAATGTTGCGAATGCATTGCCAGACCAGCGGCGTTAGCCTGCAGGAACAGGATCCTTACAACAATGTCGTGAGAACGGCATTCGAAGCATTGTCCGCGGTTCTTGGCGGCACGCAGTCCCTCCATACAAATGCTCTGGATGAAGCTATTGCGCTTCCGACAGAGTTCTCGGCCCGAATTGCGCGCAACACCCAACTGATTCTTCAGGAGGAGACCGGCGTGGCGAAAACGGTCGATCCATTGGCGGGTTCCTATTACGTCGAATCGCTTACCGAGCAGATCGCGGATGCGGCATGGGAACTCATTGAAGAAGTTGAATCGCTAGGCGGCATGACCTCGGCGGTGATATCCGGGTTGCCGAAGTTGAAAATCGAAGAAACCGCGGCGCGGCGCCAAGCTTTGATCGACAAGGGAGACGAAGTGATCGTCGGCGTTAACAAATACGTTCCCGAACGAGAAGATGCCGTCGAAATACTCGAAATCGAAAACAGCAGGGTCAGGGAATCTCAGGTCGCGCGAATCGAATCGATGCGAGCGGATCGAAACGAATCGGATTGTTCGGCCGCCCTTCAGGAATTGGAAAGGACGGCGAGAGAGGGCGGCAATCTATTGGAGGCGGCTATCGATGCGGCGCGGAAAAGAGCGACGGTGGGCGAGATTTCGACGGCAATGGAGAAAGTTTTCGGGAGGTACAGGGCTTCGGTGAAAACCCTTTCCGGCGTCTACGGTTCCGAATTCGACGACGACGAGGAATTCGCTCGCATTCTAAAAAAAGTCGAATCTTTCGCCAAAGAAGTAGGCAGGCGGCCCCGGATGCTTGTAGCGAAGCTGGGTCAGGACGGGCACGATCGGGGTGCGAAGGTAATTGCGACTGCATTTGCGGATGCCGGCTTCGACATCGATGTGGGACCGCTATTTCAAACGCCGGAAGAAGCCGCTCGCGCAGCATTGGAGAATGACGTTCACGTGGTCGGGATAAGCTCACAGGCCGCGGGCCATAAGACGCTGGCACCGAAACTGGTTTCCGCTCTGGAGGACACGGGCGCGGGCGATGTCGTTGTTGTCTGCGGCGGAGTGATTCCCAAGCAGGATTACGAATTTTTGTATAATGCCGGCGTAAAGGCGATTTTCGGACCCGGAACGAAAGTTTCGGACGCCGCGGCCGAAATCATTCGATTGATTCGCGAAGCGCAACGTTAAGTTGCTTCGCTCGACTAGCGGGCGGCGTGGCGGCATCGAATCCCGGTTCGGTCGGTAAACCGGGACCCTCATCCGACTCGGCACAGGTATGTTGCCGAAACTAGTATCTCAAATCACGGCTTCCAAGGCGTTTATCAAGGCTTCGATTTCCTTTCTCCTCGTATAATGGACGAAACTCAAGCGAAGCACGCCGTGGCCGGGATCGATTCCGAGTGCTTCTAGGCAGCGTACCCCGTAAAAATGTCCGCCCCCCGCCATGATGCCGAATTTGACCAGCTCCTTCGCAGCCTGCATCCCGGGCTTGCCCGTCAAAACGGAAACCGTCGGAGCCCTTTCGTCAACTGCTTCGGGACCGACAAGGCGGACCGAATTCTTGCTTGCGAGATACCTCAGCAGCGGCGCTAGCAGCATAGACTCCCGCTGGCGCATAAGGTCATGAATTGTTCGCGCCCTCACTGAAATATGAGCATCTTCGCGGCAGTGGCGCTCGTAAAGTGCATCGACGTAGTCCGCTATTCCGGCGCATGCCGCCACCTGCGCGTGGTCCGGACCGGCGGGCGTGAACCTGAGGTGCGGCGTTGACGCATTGAAATAATGCCCTTGATTCGGCATTCTTTCCGACAATTCGCGTTTAATCGACATGAGCCCTTGGTGAGGACCAAATGTCTTGTAGGCCGAAAACAAGTAGATGTCGGCGCCGAGTTTTCCAATGTCCGGAAGACCGTGCGGCGCGTAGCTTACGCCGTCGACGCATGTCCATGCTCCGGCTTTGCGAGCGATTCCGCATATTTCCGCTACCGGGTTGATATGCCCGACGATATTCGAGCAATGCGGGAAGCAAACGAGGCGGACTCTCTCGTCCAGCAGGTTCTGCAAACCCGAAAGTTTCAGCTGGCCCGTCAGCGGATCGATCTTCCATTCGCGAATCTCTACTCCGTCGTCGGCCAACCGCCTCCAAGGCCCGGAATTTGCTTCGTGGTCTTGGTTGGTTACGATTACGGCGCAATTGGGAGTGAGAATCCGCCGAAACGCTTGCGCCAATACGTATGTGTTCTGGGTAGTCGACGGGCCGAAGCTTAGGTCGTCGGCTTCAATTCCCAGCATTCCGGCAAGCCGGCGCCGTGCTTCGTCCATTTCCGCGCCGGCGGCGATTGACGGCTGGTAGGCGCCGAAAGGCTGTACTTTGCGCTGCCTGTAGAACCGAGACAGGCGATCGGTCACCTGTCGGCACGGATAGGAACCGCCGGCGTTTTCGAAAAATGACTTGCCCGCCAGGGCATCGTCCGAAAACGCGGGAAACTGCCGGCGCACGAAATTTATGTCTAGTTGCATTTTTCCGGTCCGAATTTTGGCGTGCCGCGGCCTAGATCGGGCGAGCGCTGCGCGAAGCCGTAGAACTTTCCGATCTTAGGCGCCGATTTAAATTTAATCGGAAGAGGGTTGGCGCGATTCGCAGGATTCCTCTCCATGAATATTGAGCCTATCCGAACCGTTATGTATGAATCGTCCTCGCAAGAGGCTGTTCGAGCTTCGCCGAATATTCGTTTCGTCGCGAAACTCGTAATGGATGCGTTCGAGGTTCGCAATGAGCGTCTCGATGCAAGAGCGACGTTGAATTGGAGAATTGCTAATGTTCGGCGAAATTGAAGGCACTGGCTGCGATATTCTCGACGAAAGGTTTTCGCGCTGTCTGATTGGGCATGCTCGCGTTGAACGACTGTGGACGGGCGCGCAATGGAGCGAAGGCCCCGCATGGTTTGCGGCCGGGCGGTATTTGATTTGGTCGGACATACCCAACGATCGCATGCTGCGCTACGACGAATCTGATGGTTCGGTTTCGGTATTCCGCCAGCCGTCCAACAATTCCAACGGCAATACTGTCGACGGCGCGGGGCGACTGGTAACTTGCGAGCATCTGACCCGCCGTGTGACGCGAACGGAACACGGCGGTGAAATTACGACTATTGCCGACCGTTTCAATGGAAAGCGATTCAATTCTCCAAACGATGTCGTCGTTTCCCGAGACGGTGCGATTTGGTTTTCGGATCCTACCTACGGAATTGCAAGCGACTACGAGGGCGCGAAGGCGGATCCGGAAATCGGCGGATGCCATGTTTACCGGGTTGACGCCTCTACGGGCGAAATTCGTCAGATGACGACCGACTTCGTGCAACCCAACGGGCTGGCGTTTTCGCCCGACCAAAGGAAATTATACGTTTCGGATACTGGACGTTCCGACGATCCGACTGCGCCGGCTCATATTCGGCGTTTCGACGTCGGATCCAATGGCAGCCTTTCCGGCGGCGATGTTTTTGCAGAATGCACATGCGGATTGTTCGATGGATTCCGCGTAGACGAAAATGGAAGGATTTGGACCAGCGCCGAGGACGGCGTACACTGCTACGATCCGGACGGCAGCATGATCGGACGCGTTCGGATCCCCGAGTTTGTCGCCAACGTTTCATTTGGAGGGCCGAAGCTTAACCGGCTTTTCATTTGCGGCACGAGTTCGCTCTACGCTTTTTCGCTCGCGATTAACGGAATCCGGCAATGCTGAAACGAAAATAGAATAGCTCGCTATCGTAAGAGGCCATTCGGTTTTCGCGGCGGCGAGACAATGAAAACGTAGCGGCCGGGCTCAGGCGATTACGAAAGGAACACTTTGTAGGCTAGGCCCAAGAAAGCGAAAAACCCGACTACGTCGGTTACCGTGGTAACGAATGCACCGGACGCCAACGCCGGGTCCACCCTTGCGCGTTCAAGAAGAATAGGAACTAGAATTCCGGATATTCCGGCCATCAGCATAGTAACAACCACTGCCGCCGCCAGAACCACGCTTAGTGTCGTAGACTCGTACCACACCAAGCCGACGCTGCCGATGATCATGGCAAAAACGACACCGTTGATCAATCCGACGACGCTCTCCCGCCGAATAACCCGCCATGCGTTGGAACCTGTCAAGTCCTTTGTCGCGATTGCCCTGACCGCTACGGTCAGAGACTGCGTACCCGCATTTCCTCCCATGGAAACGACTATGGGCATCAGAACCGCCAAAGCGACGACGGCTTCTATGGTTGCGGAAAACTGAGCTATTACGGCGGAGGCAAGCACAGCCGTAGCCAAATTGGCGATAAGCCAGGGAAATCTTTGCTTCGCGATTTCGAGTACATGGTCGGACAGGCTCTCGTCGCCGACGCCGGCCAGTAGGTGCATGTCTTCCGTAGCGTGCTCATCCAGCACGTCTACTGCATCGTCGATGGTGACGGCCCCGATGAGTCTTCCGGTCTCATCGACGACCGGCGCGGATACAAGTCGGTATTGCTTGAAAGCATATGCGACATCTTCCTGGCTTTGCGCCGCCGAGAAAGTCATGAAGCCGCTTTCAGAAATGTTCTTCAATTCGACTTCGCGCTTTGAACTCATGAGTCTGCCAAGCGCGACTTGGCCGACTGGCTTGATGTGCGAATCAACCAGCATAACATGGTAGAATCCGTCTGGCGGATCGTTGCTAGAACGCAGAAAATCGATTGCTTCTCCGACGGTCCAGTGCAGGGGAAGCATGACGAATTCCCTCTGCATAAGCCGGCCCGCCGAGTCCTCGGGATAATTTAGCAATTTTTCTACGGCGGCTCTGCCAGCTTCGTCGAGGGTGTTCAGAACTTCTTCCTGCCGGCCCGGTTCCAGATCTTCGACAAGGTCGACCACTTGGTCGGATTCGAGATCGCGAACTGCATCCGACAATTGCTCGGAAGGCAGGGAATCCACCACCTCGACGGCAATGTTGTCGTCAAGTTCGGGGAGAACGCCGGAATCAAAACCTACGCCCCACAAATTGACTAAATCGGCGCGTTCGGCGGAACCTATTTGCTCCAAAACATCGGCAATGTCCGCCGGGTGAAGCGGCTCCAGCAATTGGACGAGTTCGTTCCGGCGGCCTTGCCGGACAGCCTCTAAAATGGATTCGACCAATTCTGAGTCTATCGAATAGGAAACTTCTTGGTTGCCGTTGAAACTCGTCACCATTGTCCCCATCCCGTCTAGAATTTCAATTTATGCCCGGCCGGATCCGGCGGCCGGTACGAATGTGTCGCACTTCACGATTGCGATCGCGGATTCACCGCAGCGCATCGCCTTTCGCGCGCGCGGTCCTTCCTTGTAAAACTGTCTTTGCTTCGATAGGTCAAATTTGTTGAGACCTAGACAAAAACAGACCGGCGGAGATGCTACTTTGTTCCGAACATTCGGTCGCCCGCATCGCCTAGACCGGGAAGAATAAAGCCGACGTCGTTGAGTTTGTCGTCAAGTGAGGCCGTTACGATTGGCACGTCGGGATGCGCACTGCGCATTCTTTCGACGCCTTCGGGGGCTGCAAGAAGGCACATGAACCTGATGTTCGATGCTCCGGCTTCCTTGAGGCGCGAAATCGCGGCGACAGACGAGTTGCCGGTCGCAAGCATAGGGTCGAGCGTGATGACCAGCCTGTCCGCCAAATCGGTCGGCACCTTGAAGTAATACTCGACAGGCTGAAGAGTCGCTTCATCTCGGTATAGGCCGACGAATCCGACTCTGGCCACGGGCACGAGCTCCAATACGCCGTCAAGCAGGCCGTTGCCTGCGCGAAGAATGGAGACGAGCGCGAGCTTTTTTCCAGACAGGCTCGGTGCTTCCATTTCCGTCAAAGGAGTATCTATCTTTCTAAGCTTCGTAGGCAGCTCACGGGTTATCTCGTATGCAAGCAGCATGCTTATTTCGCGAAGCAATTGGCGAAAAACAGCAGTTGGAGTGTCCTTTTTCCGCATAAGCGTGAGTTTGTGTTGAACAAGAGGGTGGTCCACGATTCTCAGATGATCTTTCATAGGAAGTGCACTTTCAAATTCTGAATTGCGGGATGGAAATCGGTGAAGGCGAACGCCATCGTTTTACAGCCAACTACCAAGAAAGAATGCTGGCTTCCCTTCGTCGGCCACTGCCAATCGCGACGCTGAATCGTTCCATGCGCGTGCAGGTTAGACCGGCGAAACCCAGGCCGCAACGGGTCAATTCGGATAGCCTGGGAACTTCCGCCACGTTAGGCGCCGATGTTGGGGGGCACGGGATTCACCGAAAAAATTGAGGTGCGGGGATGATCTTTCTTGGAAGTCCGCATATGTCACATCTGCTTCGATTCCGAGGCGGCTCCGGGAATACAGAATTTGACCGGATCGTCTGGATTGTGCCGCGTGTCTTCCATGGCGACCATGCGGGTTGCACGCCGCTGCAGGCTGTGAGCCGGAGTTGGGGTCGATGACGTCTGCGGCGGAGTCGAGGTCGCGCTCCCGCCCATGTATAAGGGCGCGAATTAATGGCGTTTTGGCTTAAGTGGAGTCAGCGTTGGGGGCCGTCGGCTGGGGCACCGCCAATCGCCGGGTGCGGACGCATGCTTTACGCAAGCCCGCCCGGGCCGGACCGCCGTAGGGGCGTCTACAGGCGCACTGCACGCCAGCGCTAGCGCCATGGATAAACGCTCTTTTCCGCGCGTAGAAGAGGAGCAGGAATTCGTCTGGAACGCCGGGTTCGGCATAGATTCATTATGCGCCCGCACGGGCTGGCCGAGCGGCAAGTAGCGAGGCAGTTGCCGAGTGCTTAAGATTGAGCGCGTTGTCGTCAACGCTACATTTGCGGAGAATGAGAATTTCGTTCCGGCAGTAGCCGATAAGCACTGAAGGGCGGGTGTCGGCATCCGCTTCGTTCCAGCGAGATTTTCGAATTCCAAACGCGTCCGAGCCAACCGAACTGCGTCGAATCGAGGAACCGGGCGAGTTTCTTCCCTAGGCGATTCATTCTGTACCTACATTGGCAATTTGCCGGACGGACAAAGAAATCAAGGCCGGGTCTCTGTTCTCCAAACCGGGACATCGCCGTCGACCGAAGTCCCGATTTGTCCCTCTGCGCTTTGAATTTCTGCGATGCCTACTCCCGTAGCATCGCATCCCCTTCGCCGCCCAACGCCGTTTATTCTTCCGAATACCGGCCTGTCGGCAAATTTTCGCTCGCTGTCGCTAAAAGTATTGTCGGTTGCATTCGCGGGCGACCACCGGCTGCTACCGCTCAAGTTGCCGTTCCACGATCCGCTAACGGCTTTGTCGGCAATGCCATCGCCATTTGTGTCAAGAGCTGCATACTGGCCTGAGCCGTCGAGCCGAAGCTCGTCATGCCAGATCCAGATTATCTCGTTGTCTGTTGTCACGAACTGAAGTGTCAATTTGCAGTGCTTGGTTCTTCCGCCGCCGACGTCCGATGCGATTTCGGCGTTCAAAAAGGCATAGGATTTTGATTCACTAGGATCGAATTGCCCGAATCTGTTGTTTCCGTTCGAATTGAATTCCGGTTCCGTAACGGAAGAGGCAAGCCAATCGGTGTTTTCGGATTGTCCGTATATGCAGTGGATCAAGCCGTCCTCGTCTTTGAAGCGGCACGACATGCCGTCGTTCGTGCTGCCCAAGATAGATGATTTGGATTCTCGAATTATCGAGAATATTGCTCGACCGGATGTCGAATCCCCAAAAGCCAGTTCAGGAAAACCGAGAGCTGAAAAAAACGAAACAGCCATTTGGCAGAGAACTGCGCTCTGAATCGCTCTCATAGTCAATCCTTTCGTGCTTTGAAATTACTCTATCGCCGGAGAGCGAAATTTTAGATCGCCAAAGGCATGCCGGGGGACAAAAGTTGCTTTAGGCGGCGGAAAACTTTTCAAATTGGTAGTCTGTCGAAATCGAGGATAGGAATTTATCGGTGGAATGGTCACGGAATGCGATCTTTCAGATTCAAAGGCAAAATCGGCTAGCCGGACCCTGCTTGCATGGCCCTTAATTTCCTGTTGTCAATGCAAGCGAATCGGCGACGGTGGAGACACGAAATAATGGCGGCTAAAAATTCCGAGCAATCATATTTGATTGACTGCCTTCAATACGCCCGGTGGTCGGAAAAAATTTTTTCCGAAATGCGGGAGGGCGGAGTGGACGCCGTTCACGTCACGATCGCATACCATGAGGATTTTCGCGAAACGGTTCGCAATATCTGCGATTGGCATCGGCGATTCCGGGTCCACGGCGACATGATCGTACACGCGAAGTCGGCGAACGATATCGTCTGCGCCCGAGAAACCGGGCGTACGGCGATATTCTTCGGATTCCAAAATCCGTCGCCGGTAGGCGACGATGTCGAGCTCTTAGGATTCTTTTACGGCGCCGGCGTGAGATTCATGCAGTTGACCTACAACAATCAGTCATTGCTTGCTTCGGGATACCTCGAAAATGCGGATTCCGGCATAACCCGCATGGGCAGGGAAGTGATTGCGGAAATGAATCGCTTGGGCATGGTCGTGGACATGAGCCATTCCGCAGAATTGTCGATCCTGCAGGCAATCGAATTGTCGGCGCGGCCGATTGCGGTTACGCACGCCAATCCCGCAAGCTGGAAGCCCACGCCGAGGAACAAATCCGACAGGGTGCTCGAAGCATTGTCGAAATCCGGGGGCATGCTAGGATTTTCGATCTATCCTAATCACCTAAGGAACGGTTCGGAGTGCACGCTCGACGAATTTTGCCAAATGATCGCTCGCACTGCCGAGAAGTTCGGTGTCGATATGCTGGGCCTAGGCACGGACCTATGCCAGGACCAGCCGGGCTCCGTAGTCGAATGGATGAGGAGGGGGCGCTGGATGCGCGATGAGTCCGCGGGAGGCGCCGCGGCCGAGAATGCCGAATTTCCTCGACAGCCGGAATGGTTTTCCTGCAACCGGGACTTTCGCAATGTCGCTTCTGGCTTGCGCGCCGCCGGCTTCTCGATTCAGGAAGTTGACGCGATCATGGGCGGCAACTGGATGCGATTTTTCAAGAGCTCATTCGGCGGATGAACTCGCTTAGCGCGACCTCGCCCGGCGAATACGATTCGGGATTCTCTCGTCGGCGTCCCGACGAAATCATGAAGCCGTATAGAATCGGGATGTTCTTTCCCCATCGGTTAAGTTTCAAGCGAGTGCTTACTCGCGCGTTGCATCGAGAGGGAGCGAAAGTAAATAGACCGGTCTGGCAAATGGATGCCGACGGATTCGGACGAGCCGTATATACTGTCGAGTTGGGCGGTTACCCCTACAGCCTCGTGGCTATTTCGAAGTTTCTCGATCCGCAGCGGCGGACCGACCGCGTCATCGCGGAAGCTTGGGATACGACTTTCGCGCTGTTCGACGGAGTACCGGACAATCGCGATATGCAGCGCCTTGAAGAAAATGTGCCCTTGCAGGAAAGCGGGCGCTTCGAAGCTTCGGAACTCGTGCTTAGCCGCGCCAACAAAAGCGTGCGAATGTTTGAGCATGTTGCGGAGCGTTTGGCGAATGGCCAGCAGCCCGACTGCGAGATGATTCGGCGAATTGGCTACCTGATGCGCACCACGGCGGTCTACGGAAACGGCAAGTTCGGTTTGGCCGACAGGGAAAGAATCGCCCGGCGAACGGGTATTTCCGGCGCGTTCCAGGTCGAAATGCTTGCGATCTGGTTGATTCGAGGGTTTTCCCACGATCTCGTCGAACATATCGCGGCAAAGCGCGGACATTCGTCAGCGAGGCTGGCTCCTCACATCAGAAGATTTCTAGGAATAGGCAATTCGACCGGGTTGGGAATGGCGCCATTCCTCATCGGTCACCCTATACTATTGCACAACTGGGTTTTTTCAAGAGAGACGGCGCTCGCGAGAGTGCGATCGATTGAAACGGCCTCACGCGAGTCCGTATCAAGATTTCGCGGGCTGTTGTCGAGAGGGAAACGCCACTTGGAAGAATGGCTGGTTGAAGACGAAGATGCGATGACCCGAATCGCCTGCCTTCGGAGGGAGCTGGATTGGTTTGCCGACAATGCGGCTGCCGAAAACCCCGGTGACGGTTACTATTGGAATCGCTTGTTTCTGATCTCGGAATCGCTGAGCGGCGAATTTCAGGAATTCTGCGTGTCGTTGCTTCTCGAGCCGCACGGCGACCTTGTCGACGAATTGGAATCGTGGTCGGCGAGCGAAATTGAGACTCGCCTCGACCCGGCCATGACGGCTGCCGACTTGCTCGAGCAATTGCGATCGAATTTTCAATGGGCATTGTCGGTTGATTTCGACGCTGCCGAGTCTCGCAGGCATTTTTGGTATGTTTCGGAGGAAAAGCTAGAGCCAAGGCTGGGCGACAGGTACCGCGATGAAGGTTCGGATCTGGAACTTCCGATCGATGTCGCCTACCGGATCCAGCGGCTTTTCCGAACGCTGGCCGAATCGAATCCGGCCGAAACCGTCGCGGAATTTCTCTTGCGCTGCCCTGAACTGCGAGGCGCTGTGCGTCGCGCGCAAAACTTGATCCGCTATCCATTTTGCGAGATTCGAGGAAATCTTTTGGACGGCGGATGCCGTCCGATAGATCTGCTTCGGTGCAAGCTTTCCTTTTTTGGCGCGTCAAAATTCGATCCGAAATCTGACCGCTGGATTCGCGTCGCATTGTTTCAGGGAGCGCCGACGTTCGACAGTATCGGAGACGCTGGAGCCGACGATTGGCTTTTTCCGGTGCTTGGCGATTTCAAGTGAGATATTCGTTCAATGAAATCGAAACTACGATGCGCAAGGCTGCGCTCGGACTTGGCTGGCCGGATGGAATTGCCGAGCAATTCGGGCGCGCCGCGGCCTATCTGGAAAGGAGGGGAATTCGCAGCATCGAACCGATTCTCGCCGTTCTCGAGCAAGGAAAATCGCCGGCTCGCCCTATAATCGTTTCGGAAACGGCCGTTATACCCGAAAGAAGCGGCTTTTCGGCGATCGCTGCATTCGATTTGCTTGCCGCCCGCGTGGTCCGGCACGTCGAACTAACCGACCCTTGCAACTTGGACGCGCTAATCGGATTGGCGGGCGTGGCGGCGAAGGAATTTTCGTGCGGATTCTTGCTTAAGCCGACTCGCGATTCTCTCGTCCGCGTCTACGAAAACCGCGTATATCGGCCCGACATTCAAAACATCCCTAGCGGGAGCGTTTCCGCAACTCTGCTTCCCCGTAGGGAATCGCTCCCTGAAGTCGCCGAGCGGCATGACGTAAATTCCGCCGCGTGGCATAGATCGCTAGAGCTGGCCTCGCTAACGCTGGTTCCGACGACGGATGCCTCTAGGCGGCTCGGCGCCGGTGCCGGACTGCGGGACAATGATTAACCGTAAACCAGGCTAATTCGTTTTCGGATAACCGAGCGAATTCAGCGCGACTTCAATCTCCGAGAGTATCGCGGGATCATCGATTGTCGCCGGAATCTTGTATGACCTGCCATCGGCGATCCGCGCCATCACCCCTCTAAGTATTTTACCTGAACGAGTCTTTGGCAAGCGTTCGACCACGGCCGCTAGTTTAAAGGCCGCGACAGGTCCAATGGTTTGCCTTACGAGCCTGACGCACTCCGCTGAAATGGCCGAGTGCTCTTTTTCGCATCCTGAATTCAAGCAAATGAACGCCAGCGGAATTTGGCCCTTGAGATCATCTTCGACGCCGACAACCGCGCATTCCGCTACATCCTGGTGGTTCGCGATGACTTCCTCCATTGCTCCCGTGGAAAGCCTGTGCCCCGCGATGTTAATTACGTCGTCGGTTCGCGACATGACGAACAGGTAGCCGTCTTCATCTACATAGCCTGCGTCGCCTGTTTCGTAATAGCCCGGAAACCTCTCGAGGTACGATTTTCGAAATCGGTCTTCGGAGTTCCAAAGCGTCGGAAAATTTCCTGGCGGCAACGGCAGCCTGACCACGATTGCGCCAAGTTCGCCGCGTCGACATTCAGCGCCTTCATCGTCCAAAACACGGATATCGTATCCTGGCATCGGCAATGACGGCGAGCCCGGTTTAACGGGCAATTTTTCGATTCCCACGGGGTTCGCCGCTATGGACCAGCCGGTTTCCGTTTGCCACCAGTGGTCGATAACGGGAACTCTCAAATGGCTTTCGGCCCAGCTGATCGTATCAGGATCCGCGCGTTCGCCGGCCAGGAAAAGCGTCTTGAGCGAAGATAGGTCGAAATCCTCTATCAGGCTGCCCGCCGGGTCTTCTCTCTTGATCGCGCGGAACGCGGTCGGTGCCGTGAAAAGAGCCCGAACCCCATGCTTTTCAATGACGCGCCAAAATGCCGCCGCATCGGGCGTTCCGACTGGCTTGCCTTCAAAGACCACGGTCGTATTTCGGTGCAAAAGAGGCGCGTAGCATATATATGAGTGCCCGACGACCCATCCGACATCGGATGCCGCCCAAAAGACTTCGCCGGGCTCGACATCGTAAATGTTTTTCATTGTCCAATGCAAAGCGACCAAATGACCTGCCGTGCTTCGTACAACACCCTTGGGCTGGCCCGTCGTGCCCGAAGTATATAAAATGTAGGCCGGGTGGCTGCCCTCGACCGGGACGCACGAAGATGGCTCTGCGCCTTTCTGGAATTCTTCCCAATCCTCGTCCCGGCCTTCGACAAGCTCCGCGATAGCCTGCTGCCGCTGCAGCACTACGCAAAAGTCGGGTTTTCTGGCCGCCAAATCAATGGCCTCGTCGGCAAGCGGCTTGTATTCAACGATTCGCCCCGGCTCGATGCCGCAAGAAGCGGCGATGATGCATTTCGGCGATGCGTCGTTGATTCTAGCCGCGAGTTCGTGCGACGCGAAACCGCCGAAAACTACCGAGTGAATTGCTCCTATGCGAGCGCATGCGAGCATGGCGACCAAGGCTTCCGGTATCATGGGCATGTAGATGATCGCCCTGTCGCCTTTCTTTAGGCCCCGCCTGCTGAGCGCGCCCGCAAATAAAGCAACTTGATCCCGCAACTCCCTGAAAGTGATAGTTTTTTCGCTCTCCGTGATCGGACTAGCATGAACGATGGCCGCCTGGTCTCCGAAGCCCGCTTCAACGTGCCTGTCGACCGCGTTCCAGCAGCCGTTCACTCGCGCGTCGGCGAACCAATGGCAGTTCGCAGGGTCGTCCGCGAACAACGCTTTTGTAGGAGGCTCGATCCAGTCAATAGCTTCGGCGGTTCGCATCCAAAACGCTTCTGGATCGGCCTGCCATTGACCGTAGACCTCTTTGTATTTCATTCTACTTTGCCTCTTGCATTTGATCGCTTGACGGAATGCCTGAAATCGCGGAGATATTCAGCAGGCCCCGCGCGGTTACGGCAGGAGTAACGATATGCGCCCTGTTGTGTAAGCCTAGCAGCATCGGACCGACTTCCAAACCCCCGGCCTTTTGTTTCAACACGTTGCGGACCGCTCCCGCAGCTTCAATATTGGCGAATACCAAGATGTTGGCCGCTCCTTGAATGCGCGAGTTCGGGAAAATTCTCTCGCGCAGGGTCGGATCAAGTGCGGCGTCGACATTCATTTCTCCTTCATATGCGAAATCCGTTGGCATCGCGTCCAGACGCTCCAGCGCCTTTCGCAGAGTGTGTCCCGCCTTGTTGTCAAGATTGCCGAATTGGGAGCTCGAGCATAGCGCAACTATTGGCTCCATGCCGAAATTTCTCGCCTTCCGGGCGGCTTCTCTTGCGGTCCGGGCAATCGTATCGGCCGACGGTTCCGTTTGAATCTGGGTATCTGCGATGAATAAGGGGCCGTCTTCAAGAATCAAGAGGCTAAGCGCCGCCAATGGAGTGCTGTTCTCGTCGGACAGTATGTCGCCTACATACTTCAAGTGCCAGAGATATTGACCGTACGCGCCGCAGATCAAGCCGTCGGCCTCGTTCCTTTTGACCATGACCGCGGCTATAGCAGTGGAATTCGTTCGAATAATCGATTTGGCCAAATCCGGCGTCACGCCTCGACGCTCCATGATTCTGTGGTAAGTCGTCCAATAGTCGCGGTACCGCCGATCGCTTTCCGGATTCACGAGCTCGAAATCCCTGCCGGGACGAATCGGCAGCCCGGATCTTTCGCAACGGTATTCGACGACCTCGGGTCGGCCGATCAGAATAGGCTGACCGGTTCCTTCTTCAATCATTGCATTGGCTGCGCGCAGCACGCGCTCGTCTTCGCCTTCGGCGAATGCTATCGATCGATCGACGCGTCGAGCTGCCTCGAACGCCTGTTTCATGATTATTGCGGACCTGTATACCTCACTGTCGAGAGATGCCCCGTATTCCTCGAGGTCGCCTATTGGTCGAGAGGCGACGCCCGAGTCCATGGCTGCCAGAGCTACCGCCGACGCGACGACACGCATTAGGCGCGGATCGAAAGGCTTGGGAATCAGGTAGTCTTTGCCGAAACTTAGCCTTTCGCCCTGATAGACGGCGGCGGCCTCGGCGCTAGTAGTCTCTCTCGCTAGCCCGGCGATCGCCTCAACGCAGGCGATTTCCATTTCCGAATTTATTTCTTTCGCCCCCACATCGAGGGCGCCGCGAAATATAAAAGGAAAGCAGAGGACATTGTTGACCTGGTTGGGATAGTCTGACCTTCCCGTCGCAACGACAGCATCCGGCGCTGCCGACTTGGCCAGTTCGGGCGCGATTTCGGGAACGGGATTGGCGAGTGCGAAAATTATCGGTTCCGGAGCCATCTTTTGAACCATCCGGCGCGAAAGAATATCCGGGGCTGACAAGCCGAGGAAGAAATCTGCAGATTCCATCGCCTCTTCAAGCGTGCGAAGGTCGGTAGATTGGGCATACGCCGCCTTTTGCGGCGTCATTTCGGCGGATCTGCCCTTATAAACGATGCCTTCGATATCGCAGAGCCATACATTTTTGCGCTGGACGCCGAGCCTGAGCAAAAGGTCCAGGCAAGCGATCCCCGCTGCGCCGCCGCCAGTCGATACGATCTTGATGTCCGAGAATTTCTTGCCGACGATATTTAGCGCGTTGGTCGCCGCGGCGCCTACGACGATTGCGGTTCCGTGCTGGTCGTCGTGGAAAACCGGAATGCTCATTCTCTCCCGGCAAATTTTTTCGACTACGAAGCAATCCGGCGCCTTGATGTCTTCAAGATTGATAGCGCCGAAGGTTGGTTCGAGAGCGCAGACCGCTTCCGCGAGTCGCTTCGGATCAGATTCATTTAATTCGATATCGAAGCAGTCGATATTGGCGAATTTTTTGAAGAGTACGGCCTTGCCTTCCATTACAGGCTTTGACGCAAGCGGTCCGATGTCTCCCAGGCCGAGAACGGCTGTGCCGTTGGAGACGATGCCAACGAGGTTGCCGCGCGCCGTAAATCGATGAGCGGCGGCTGGGTTCGAACGGATTTCGGCGCAGGCGCTGGCGACTCCGGGACTGTATGCTCGGGCGAGGTCGCGCTGATTAGCCAGCGGCTTGGTCGCCTTGATTTCCAATTTGCCTGGTTTAGGGAATTCGTGGTAGGCGAGCGCCGCCGCGCGGGCCGCTTCGACGGAATGTGGGGAATCGTCCGCGTTCAATTCTTGTTCTCTCGTTTGTCTGAGCAAATCATCGTACGGCGAGCCGAAGCGGTTCCGCGAAGTCGCCGGGCTTCAATTTTCCATATTCAGCCGGTATGTGCGGCCTTCCTTGACAATCGTAACGGAATTGTCTCCGATCGAAACCACCCTTCCGCCCAGCAGCTTCGAATTGATTGTCAATTTCCTGATGCTGCCGTTTTTGAACCGAACAAGCGCCTTTCTTTTCTCGTTGGTTCCGAAAACGCCTATCAAATTGACGCGGTCGGTATCCATGGCTTGCCGTTCTGTCGCCTGATAGCGAACTAGTTCCAGAGCTTCACTTGTCGGCGGCTTTCCAGTGGAATTGCTGCTGAGTTTTGGGAAACCCAAGCCAGGCGGGCGCTTTAAAGGGCTAATTGATCGAGGCCAGGATTGCATAGCGACCCCGCGAGCTTGGACCTCTCTTGGCTTAAAGGGCGGCGCGAAGGAAAAAACGCTGTTCGCAGCACTTGCGTCGGCGAAAAGAACGATAGCGGCGGACTCCATGTCGAACAGCGGGTTGGCATCGAAGAAGCGTGAATTGCCGCGTGGCCGCGAATCGTTCTCGATCGAGATGGGCACCGCTCCGGAATCAGACGGGGCAGTGGCGCTTAGTCCCTCGCGCGCGCCCGTCGGCAGGGCAGCGCGCGCCTGGCGGACTCCCTTTTCTTCAGTGGCGGTTGGCGATGATTCGGTACGTGCCGAGAAATACTGCGTGATCGACCGATCCAAGGTTCGAAAAATCGGGACCGGCGATAAGCTTGATTGCGCGCCCCCGGCGAAATTTACAAATATCGCTCCCATTGCCGCGGCTTTCACGAACTGAGTTAACGCTAGCGGGAGCGCCAGTTCGCATGCTCGACTAGCTATCATTGAACAACCTCCCAATCTTCTGAAACGCCTAATATCTTAGGAGATTCAATTTCTCGTTCAATCGCCGTGCCGATTCCGAGAATCTTTCCTGCTGTTGCCGTCATACCAAATAATGGTTCTCCCTTAAACTCGTTCCGATTGGAAAGTGCGGCGAAGCAAACGGGATTGAACCGGTTGTCGACCGCAAATCTTTCCATTTCTATCAAATAATCTCTCGAAATCGTCGCAACCTGGACAAGATTGTCGGTCGCGCACCAATCAAAGGCTTGCTCTTTCGGATCAGGAACATATTTTTGCACGACTTCAGCCGAAATTTCTTCCTCGCTCAATCGAGCCGCGCCCTCCAATCCAGGCTCCAAAGACCCAAAGCTTACGTGGCTGCGCTCGGCGTAGAGCTTTACAGAGAACTTTGAAGGTGCGAGCTGCAAGGCAATGCTACGAAGCGATTCGAGTTCGCTATGCAAATTGCCGGCGCTTGCGGGTACTGAACCGACCATGCGCCACCTGTTGCCGCGGTATCGGTAAAGGAGGGCGATTATGTCCCGTTCGAAAGTTAGCGCGAAGCTTGTCTTCATGAAGCCTGCAAACGGTATCGAAAATATGCTCGATGGAGCGTTTGGAACCCCAACGAACTCGATTGTGGCATTCCGAAGGCGAACTCGCAAGAATTAAACCAAAAAATTGATGAGGCCCTTACGAACCGCGGCGAAATCGCGCTTCGGCGACAGCGAATTTCACGGTTGTCGCCGGAGCGCGTCGATCATGCTGGCGGCTCCAGGCTTGCAGTGCCGCCGGTTCGGCACGGGTCCCAATTAATCGACAGAGATCTCCCTTCGGAACGGATCGATCCTTGGAAGCAGACTTCAGGTCGTCGCCGCAGTGAGCGCCTTGTCCAAATCCGCGATCAGGTCGTCCGGATCTTCGATTCCAATCGAAAGGCGCACGACGTTTGGTTCAGCGCCCGCCGCCTTTTGCTGCTCGGGCGTAAGCTGCCGATGGGTCGTTGATGCCGAATGGGTAACGAGCGACCTAGTGTCGCCAAGATTTACGACGTGGCTGAATATTTCAAGGCTTTCGACGAGCTTAATGCATGCCTCGTACCCGCCCTTTACCGCGAACGTAAACAATGCACCTGCGCCTTTCGGGCAAACCTTGGCAATCCTTTCGAAATATGGCGAGGAAGGAAGTCCGGCATAGGTTACCGTTTCGACTCGCGGGTCTCTTTCTAGCCAGGTGGCAACCTTAAGGGCGTTGTCCACGTGCTTTTTCATCCTAAGCGAAAGCGTTTCGATTCCAAGTAGCGTATAGTGCGCCGCCTGAGGGTTCATTGTCATGCCGAGGTCGCGAAGACCGACCGCAATGCCATGGAACACGAACGCCAGAGGCCCGAAGGTTTCATGGAATTTCAATCCGTGATAGGCCGATTCGGGCTGCGACAAAGACGGAAACTTGTCGTTTCTCGACCAATTGAATTCGCCTGAATCGACGATCGCGCCCCCGGTTACGGTTCCGTTGCCGGTTAAGTACTTGGTGGTGGAGTGCACGACGAGCGTGGCACCGTGCTCGATCGGCCTGCAGAGGAAGGGCGAGGCCGAAGTGTTGTCCACGATTAGAGGTATGCCGTGCTTTTCGGACAATTTCGCGAGGGCTTCGATATCCGTTATGTAGCCGCCAGGGTTTGCGATCGATTCGCAAAAAACCGCTCTAGTATTCTCGTCGATCGCAGCATCGACTTCCTCGAGGTTTTCTGTATCGACAAATCTGGCCGACCATCCGAACCTGTGGATTGTGCGCCCGAATTGAGTAACCGTGCCGCCATAAAGACGATTTGACGTGACAACGTTGCAGCCCGGTCCCATTAGCGGAAATAGAGCCATTATCTGCGCGGCATGGCCGGAAGAGCAGCATACTCCGCCAATTCCTCCTTCCAATGTCGCAATGCGTTCCTGGAGAACCGCTACCGTTGGGTTCGTGAGGCGGGAATAGATGTACCCGACTTCCTGCAAATTGAACAAAGCCGCCGCGTGGTCGGCATTGCGGAAAACGTAGGCGGTGGTTTGATAGATTGGAGTTTGCCTTGCACCCGTTTCGGGATCCGGGCGTGATCCGGCGTGAATTTGGAGTGTATCAAAACCGTAGCTGGGACCTTCCGACATAAATTTAAAGCTCCTGTTTAAGAATTTGCCGGCACAATAAATTCGCTTCCGGCCTTTCGCAATCGCTGGGCCGCGCATAAGGAGTCGGTTTGCGCGTATTCTGCAGATATTGGAAAATAATTTACCAAATGCCTTATAATAGAGAACGAAGTACAAAAATTCGAGCGTCGTGGCAGCGGTTAATGAACTATTTTCATTTCAACGAATTATCGCCGGAGGCTCTAGCATCGGTTTCAGCGATTCGGCGTGGCGGAAATGGAATCAAGGCCGCGCCGTAATTCCCCTAGTTCAGATTTTTAGGCGAGACGAGATTACTCTCGTATTGAATCCGGCCATGCGCAATTCGCCGAACAGCCGCTGCCTCTCGATTTTCGGGCAGCGATTCTGAATTGCGACTACGTTGTTCGATTCGGCTAGCGCGGCGGCTTCGGGGCATTTGATGCCGATCTGCATCCAGATAGCCTTAAGGTTGGGAAACAGTGAAATAGCTTGCTCGACGATCGCCGGAACTTCTTGGGGCCGGCGAAAAATGTCCACGATGTCCGGCTCCGCGTCTTCCCGTATGGACGCAAGGTCCGCCACGACCTTTTCTCCGAACAAACTCATTCCTTCATATGCCGGATTGACGGGTATCACCCGGTATCCGGCAAGCGCCAGATATCGAATAACGAAATACGAGGGCCGAAGCGGATTGGCCGAAACGCCAACGCACGCGAAACACTTCGTCTCCTTCAGCAGACTGCGGTATTGGTCGTCGGAAAGTTCCCTTGTCGCTGGAACGGCCATGAGTTGGATCTCCATTCTCGAGTCCGTCGATTGGCATCTCGCTAGCACAACAAGTGGTTTCCGTAAACAATTTATCCGGATCGAGCCGATACTGCGGCAATTTCCAACGGTTGCCGATTCGCAATTGGCGACGCAAAAGACCTATCCGAACCTCAACCCTCGAGAAGCCGAATTCTGTTGCCATTCCATCGATTTGAATTCGCGTATCTACTCAACCCATTGATTGCTATTGGATTTGTTGAATCAAATCGTTCGGATCAGGCGTCCGCAGTCGCGCTGCAGCGCTTTGGATCGCTCTCCCCGCCAAGACTGGCTGTCATTTGAACTCACGAATTAGAACCGTGAGGGTCCCGCCCGCTGTCATATTGACTCGACGACGGCATTGCTAGGAATCCAAGCGCGGACATTCCATGGCTGGTTTCGCGACGGCCGTTTCGATGGGAACATGGTTCGGATCGACGGCGCATATCGGCTCCGGCTGTCGACGGTTTTTTTAAAGCGCGGAAAATCAGAACGTTCTGATTTCCCGCGAAAGGAAAAGATTGTCGAAATGAAACCGGATTTGACCTGTCATGGCATCCGGACCGATCAACGCAAGAAACAACCCGATGGCGGCAGACAGTAGACCCTTGAGCATCTCTCCGCTGGACACCCATGCTACAGCCGTCAATGCGAAGACGAGTGGCGCAAATGTTTCAATTGGTCCGAATTTCAACGCGAATTTGGCCGATTGCGTCGCCATGAGGACCAGCACGATTAGCGAGAATACTCCTCCTACGAACGACGCCATGGTGGCATATCCCAAAGCGAGGTCTCCATCGCCTCGACGAGCCATCGGGTAGCCGTCAAACACCGAAGCGGCTGATTGCGGAGTACCTGGGACATTAATCAATATGGCGGATTTTGAACCGCCGTAAATCGAGCTGGCATAGATCGACAACAGCAGGCCGATTGCCGTTACCGGTTCCATTGAATACCTAAACGGCAGTGCCATAACTAGGCCGAGAACGGTTCCAAGCCCCGGAAGCGCGCCGACTACGATTCCGGCAATTGTGCCGATTGCCAAGGCCAGCAAGAGTTCGACTCCGAAGACATATCCTAATGCTAGAGGCACGTATTCAATCATCGTTCCACGTCAGAAAATGGTTCCGGTCGGAAACGCGCCGAGCGCGAACTTTGCGAGGACGCCCCAAACAATCAGCGGCGCGACGAAACTAGTCAGGACGAGCACACGCTTGTTGGGGTAGCCGAGCGCATCGCCCGGAAGAAATATAGCGACGGGCAATGCAACGAGAAAGCCGAGATACCAAACGCCTGCAATGCCGAGAGCGGCGACGCCTAGGGCTAGAATCACGCGCGATGCGTTGACGCGAATGATACCGTCGCCAGATTTGCCGCGAGCGCCCTTGATTGCAAGAGCCCGAGACAGAACAATGATGATCTCGAGCAGAATGCGAGGAAAGAAAACAGTGGAAACATCGCCGAACGGGAATTCAATATCATATCTTGGCGAATACGTGTGGGCCAGCATTGCGCCTGCTGCCGAGGGGGCCACGGTCCCGCTCAGGATGTCCGCTCGACTCTGACTTGCCTGGCAAATCCCGGTCGAAAGCACCGTGTCACTTAGCGGGCGAAAACGCATAGCGTCGGTGGAGGCTTTTCCGCTTCGAGCTCGAACGGGAAAGGGTCCCAGAATTGCGCTAGGATCTCTCGTCGACCGTCCGGCGCTGCTTCTCCGAGTAGTTGATGACCGGGGCTGTTTTGGTTGGGGCGAGATCTGGGCCAATTATCCGTCTCGAGCGAATTGCCACAAAGCTCATCTCGTCGAGGATGTAGTGTCAGGTGATTTGGCCGGATTTACTTTCGCCGAGCCAAGGGAGGCGTCAGATTACTTGCGTACACGCAGGGAAAACTATTTTCTTCACGCAGGCCAATCGTGGGTGTTCGAGCATATTCTCGCCGGCCTCGACCTAGCGCTTTGGGACCTGTCGCTCCGGGACTCCGGGCAGAGTTTTGCCGAGTATAAGAAACTCGGGCGCGACTCCGCCCGAAGCTAAGCCAGTTTCATCAACCCTTCAGATATGAACCAGCTGTTTCCGCATCACGCAGCGCTGGGCCAGACGACGTTCAAGTTGAAGGTCGGATTCGATCAAGAAGAGGACTGGAACTTTGTCGTTGAAGCGGCCAGGACCAAACCTGTGGGGACGCGATTGGCAATCGATTTCAACCAGTCATCCGGAGTCGAGCAGGCGGCGGACTTCCTTCATTCCGTAGCCGAGCTGAACCTGCTGTTCGCCGAAGAACCGATACCGGCCAATTCCTCCTTCAGGGACTGGGAGTATCTGGCCCTCGCCTCTCCAATACGTTTGGCCGCAGGCGAGAACGTCTGCGGACTGAGCGAATTTCGGCGCATGTGCGACGCGGGAATCGGCTTTGTACAACCTGACGTGGCGAAATGGGGCGGCGTTACGGGTGTCCTGGATCTTGCAGGGATATTGCCCGACGGTGTAAGACTATGGCCCCACTACATGGGCACGGCCGTTGGGCAGATTGCTGCCTTGGCGGTATCGGCCTGCATCGGTGAAGGCAGCGGTTGCGAAATCGATGCAAACGCGAACCGCCTTCGCACAGGGCTATGTGGCGAGGTTTTGGATATCGTTGGCGGCATGGTTAAACTCCCTGGGGCACTTGGACTTGCACATCCGCCGCTCCGATCGAAACTGGCGGAATTCGGCGAGATTTCCCATTGATCGCCCGACAGATACCTTGGGCCAGCCGGTTCGCTTGGAGGTAAAATGCCGGTCGAAACCCGGGATACGGACGGAAAGTCGATGAGTCTGAGGCAGATCGCCTATCGGCGATTCAAGGAGGCATTGTTTTCTGGACGAATCAAGCCGGGAGACTTTCTTTCCCAGCGCGAAATCTGCAAGCTGGTAGATGTCCCGCTCAGCCCGGTGCGCGAGGCGCTGAAGTCGCTCGAAACCGAGGGAATCGCTACGCTATATCCGAAGCGCGGCATACGGATAATCCAGATTGACCAGAGGGACTTCGCCAAGGCGATAGAGGCGAGGAAGGTGATCGAGGGCGAGGCGGTGTCTAGGTTCGCAAGCCATGCCCCAATGGAACAGATTGACGAAATCGATCGGCAGACGCTTGATTTCGCCCGGAAATTCAAGGCGTTAGATGGCCTTCCGGACGGGCAATTTGCGGAAAAAAACAGGGTTGACCTGTTGCTTCACGATTCAATGATGGCGTTTCTTGACAATCCCATGTTGACCGTCGCGTTTCAGCAGGCCACGGAGCACGTCCGGATATTCCGGCTGAACATCGCGGCCAATCAAAGTTTCTTCGAATTGCCTGCTATCAATGAGCACCTCATGATTTTGAAGGCGCTCAAGGAAAGGGACGCCGAAGCGGCCCGTGCGTTACTCGAAACCCACCTCGACGGGACATTTCGTCGCGCGATTCCCGGCCTCAACTAGACGAACTCTATCCATCCCGGCTCCGACCCGGTCGGAAGGCTCATCACTTTCCTGGGCTCCTTGCTTATGTCGGAAACTTCGTAGAGCACGACGTGATCTTCATCCATTGCGCCGAGCGCCAGGAACTTCCCGTCAGGCGTGATGTCGAATCATCTTGGGTTGCGGCCGGTTTCAATGAGCGTTCGATTCGATAGCTGCCCACTTGCTGGCTCTATATTCCAGCACGCAAGCGTGCGGCCCCGGCGTTCCGAAGCGAAGAGCCGCGTTTCGTCCCGAGATACGTGAATTTGGGCGCACCACGGATTTCCCGTAATATCCGGTCGCAAGATGCTGTCCTTGCCAACGTCAACGAGTGTGCCATTCGACGCATCAAGACCAAATACAACAATTGAACCGTCCAGCTCGTTCAGCGGATACACGAATCGACAGTTAGGGTGGAAGGCGATATGCCGGCAACCGGCGCCATTCTGCATGTTGACCGAGGAAGGCGAATTCTCTCGGAGCATTCCATTGCGTTCATCGAACAGTAGCTGGACGACGAGGTCCGCTCCGAGGTTTGGCACGAAAGCATACCGGTTCGAGTGATCTAGGAGTATCTGATGAGCCCTGTTCGCCATGGCCATGGAAAAGCACCCAACAGGGCGTATCTGGCCTCGACCGCTGATTGAGTAGACTGCAATCAGGCTGGATCGGAATGACGCGCCCAGGAGCCAGCTGCCCTTCCGGTCCACGGTTATGTAGGCCATCCGCGCCGCAATGACGGTTGAGGAGATCGGTAGCAGCCGCCCAGACAGCGGTTCAAGCTCAAATGCGTCGATGTGGTTTTCTTCCTTTCCGTCTTTCCGGCCGATCGCCGAAGGTTAGAGCCGACGGAAATCTGGCGTTTCAGCCAGCGGCAGGACCTTGCCGGACAGCGGCACGGTCTGGCTGTGCGCCAGTCCGCCGATGGCGACATCCAAGGCGTACAAGTTGATTTCGCTGCCGGCGAGACAAGACACGAAATCGAAGTAAGTGAATTTCGGCATTACGCGAACTGCCTCGATTGTTCACGGCGCGAAACAGATAGCGAAAGGCCGTCCGCAACCCGGGTCTTCGGAAGCGGATTGAAACTCGTGAATCCGGAATGGCCAGACGTGCGCAAACCATGTCCTTTTATCTGTCCCTATGACGGAAAGCCGTTCGGCCGATGACATTTGCTTCATTCCTTACGCGACGCTATTTATTTAAAGAGATATTAACTGACATTTCAATTATTGGAGAGGAAAAATGCAGTTTACTCCAAGTGTATATTCCTTTGCAGCGGCCGTGGCGGCGGCATGCACATTGTCGATTGTCGCAAGCCTGGATCAGAAGCAAACAGGTTTTGGGCAGGTTCAACAATGTGGCACGTGATGGATCCGGCTCTTGAGGGGCTGACTGCGAAAGTTCCCTTAACCGGCGAAGTCACGCGCGATGGACTGGCAGAATCCTAGGAGGCGAGCGACGATTTCCGGGTCCGGACCCTCAAATTGCGGCGTGGTGTGCAGTTTCACCGCGGATGGCGTGAAATGACCGCGGATGACATCGTCCACAGCTATATGCTTTCCACTGGCGACGACGCAATCATCCCAACCGTGGATCAGTTGCCTGGAGCGACGGCGGAAGCGATGGACCGGTCTACCGTCCGTTTCACCTATCCCGAGCCGATCAAGGACCTTCTCTTCCAGCACGGCGGCCGAGCGGTCATGAAGGTCTACTCCAAGGCGCAATACGATGCCGAGGTGCTCGAGGGATATGATCGCCAGTTCGCCGGAACGGGGCCCTTCGAGTTTGTCTCGCGGGAGCCGGGAGAGATTCTCTATCGACGATTCGACGACTACTACGGCCAGCAGGCGGAATTCGAGGAACTTCACCTTCGCTTCGTGGACGAAGCTGCAACCAAGCTCGCAGTGCTGTTGTCCGGTGAAGCGGCCATTGCCGACCTTCCGCGAGAGTTGATGGCAGAGGCGATCGAAAACGGCGTGTCGACGGTGCAGTCGGCATTGGCGACAATCCAGAATGATGCTGTTCTAAACGGACTATATTGCGAAAGCGGTGACGAGGCCTGCGGAGATCATCTGCCGTGGTACGACCAGCGAATTCGCAAGACTATGTATCATGCGATTAATCGCGAGGAGTTGCGGGACGTTCTTATCCGCGGAGGAGGTGCGGATATCCTTGTGCGTTACGCGATGGCCAAGGGTCATGAAGGCTACGACCCGTCGCTTGCCGACCGGTTCGACGAAGAGTACGGATACAACAAGGAACTGGCAATGCAGTTGATGGAGGAGGCGGGGTATCCCGATGCTTTCGAGGATCCGACGATCCTGCTAATCAACAAGCCGGAATCGGGTCTGCCCGAAGCTCTCCTGATGATGGAGTTCCTACACGCCTATTTGATCGAAGTGGGCTTCCAAGCTGAACTGAGAGAAAAGGATCATGCGGCCGTCGGCGCAATGGGTCGGGGCCGAGAAGCCGATCAAATTCACCCGTCAAAAAACGCTCCGCCGCGACCCGCTCAAGTTGCATTCAGGGCGTTCTACTTCAATCCGGGTGCTCCCTACCAGGGATGGGAAGGCGACTGGACCAAGGTGAAGATCACGGAATTCAACTCGGAAGCCGACACGACTATTTGACTAGCAGGTAGTCATGCAACTCTACCTAGTACGGCGCGTTTTGCGGAGCTTGCTGGCCATGCTGGCTATCAGCCTAATCGCGTTTGCGCTGTCGCACCTCCCTTGAAGTCCGGTGGCCGCTATGATTCCGGACGGCGCAGGATCCGAGGAAGCCGAGCGTCTAGTAAAACTGCGGGGTCTCGACCGCCCGATTCACGAGCAGTATCTTATCTTCCTCGGCGATGCACTGCAGGGCGACCTCGGCAATTCAATCAAATGGCAGGGGCGGTCTGCGATGGAGTTGGTACTTGAAAGGCTGCCCAAAACACTGCAGCTCGGAGGGTTTGCGATTCTCGTGAGCACCCTCATTGCCATTCCGATTGGCGTGCTCGCGGCCATGCATAAGGATACTCGATTTGACGCCGCCGGCAAGATCATCGCTCTTCTTGGACAGGCCATGCCAGAATTTCTGGCTCGGAATTGTCCTGATCTGGATCTTCGCCGTAAAACTTCAATGGCTACCCACTTCCGGGCATGGGGGCCTGCGACACATGATACTTCCGGCAATTGCGATGGGATGGTTCTAGGTTGCGGCGCTAATGCGGTTGACGCGCAACTCGATGTTGGAAGTACTTGACAGCGAATTCATCAAGTTGGCGCGAATTAAGAGCGTTCCGGAATGGCGGGTTGTCTGGATACATGCGCTTCGAATTGCGGCAGTAGTGCCGCTTACCTAATTTGGACTGATTGCGGGTGCGATATTCACCGGGTCGGTAGTCATCGAGACTGTATTTGCGTGGCTTGGAACCGGCCTTCTGGCAATCGACGCAATTCGCGGCAGGAACTATCCGGTGGTGCAGGCTGTAGTGCTGACATTTGCCGGGGTCTTCATCCTCGTAAATCTGTTCGTTGACACTCTCTACGCGTATCTTGACCCTAGGATTCGCTATGGATGACCGAATTTCCGCAAACTGAGCGTCCTTCGCATCCGACTGCGCCGGCAATGCGAAGGCCAAGCCTCGCAAGGCGCATGAGACGACTGCCGCTGACTTCGATCCTTATACTGTTGTTTCTTTTCATCTTCCCGGCAATGACGGCCGACTGGCTTGCGCCGCATGATCCTATCCGTAGCCGGATCCTGGACCGGTTGACGCCTCCGGTGTTCTTCGGTGGATCTTTCGAATACCTGTTCGGAACGGACCGGTTGGGCCGCGACATCCTAAGCAGGATTATGCATGGCGCAAGAGTGTCGCTATCGGTCTCGATCGTCGGGATCCTAGTTGGCGGAGTACTTGGTACGGTCCTCGGGCTGATTGCGGGCTATTTCCGCGGACTTGCCGATAAGATCATAATGCGGCTCGTTGACATCACGATGGCATTGCCGAGCATTTTGCTTGCACTTGTCCTAGCGTTCGCCGTGGGCACCAGTATTCAAACAGTTATCATATAGTCGTTGCGTTTGTGCTTTGGGCCCTCTACTCGCGGCAGGTTCGCGGCGAGGTGCTCAGCATTCGCGAGCGCGACTACGTGGCACGTGCCCGCGTAACCGGGCCTTCGCATGCCGGGATAATCCTCAGGCACATCTTTCCCAACGTCGCGAACACAATTATCGTGCTGGCGACTCTGCAGGTCGGTTCCGTGATCCTACTCGAGGCGGGGCTGAGTTTTCTTGGCGTCGGAATCCCGAAGCCCACACCTGCTCGGGGCTTGATGGTGGCTGACGGCCGTCAGCTTATCGTCAGCACCTGGTGGATTGCATTCTTTCCGGGGCTGTCAATCACGCTGACAGTTCTTGCGCTGAACCTCTTTGGCGACTGGCTCCGGGACCGGCTTGATCCGAAATTGAAGGACGTGTGATGGACAAGCATGTCCCGCCCATCCTCGAAGTCAGACACCTCCGCACCCGAATTGAGACGAAATTCGGCGCGACCGATGCCGTGGACGGGGTTTCCTTCTCGGTTCGCCCGGGCGAAACGATTGGCTTGCTCGGCGAGAGCGGGTCGGGCAAGAGCATAACGGCGCTTAGCCTGCAACGCCTCGTTCCCAGGCCGGCGGCGAGGATTGTCGGCGGCGAAATAGTTCTCGACGGCGAAGTGCCATCGCCAATTGAACCGCCATCGGGTTGTGCGTTTCATTCTCGCTGCCCCATGATGAAGGGCGAAATTTGCAAGCGGGCGACGCCAACTCTCGCATCGCCGAACGCCGGATCCGGGCGGAAAGTCGCCTGCCACCTCCACCTACCGGTCACAACCTCCGAAATTTCCAGCGAAGTGGCCGTGACCTGAACTCTCTTAAACCGCGTGTTTGCTGAGTCTACTCGAATCCAAGGCCGGAACGCATATTGCCGCGGTCATATCATGAACGGACCGGAGACGGGGGATGCGCGGCCTGAACCGAAGCGCGCGGCAATCCGGCGCAATTTGGATTAGGCTGAAATTCATCCCTCGCCAAATCCGTTTTCGGTTTCCATGCCATTGAATTCACGGCGAATTTGGTAGCCGCCAATGGGACTGGACTTGCGTTTGAGTGCATCCCATTCAAGAAGGAGTTGAATTTGCCGAACCGGAGTACAACCCGAAGCGATGTTTTTACGAAAGGCGACCGAGCCGTCTTACCGCGTCGGGGCCATCCCAAACCGCGATAGCCCGCCCCCAATCCGGCTGCGTAAGCCTAGCGCGAGTCAAGGCGCCTCCAAAATCACCGCCGAAGGGAGTCGCCCGCGCGCGGCCCTTCTTCCCCGCCCGACGACCTCGCGACAAAAGCACCGGACGCCGTGCATCCGCCCCGCAATCCCTAACATCGCTTCGAAGTCGCGACGCTGTTTGCCGAGGTTCAGCGTCGATCCCCGGAACAGCTGGACTCGGACGCGGCAAGAATGTTCCGGTCTCCCGTTCGGGACGAATAGCCCAACCGAATTGTTATCAATCGCGACCTGTCTCTTCGCTACCTGATGTTTAGCCTGAATGGATTTTCGGGAACGACGCGGAACGGCGACTCGAAGCGGCGTACAGCGACACAGCAACCGCGTTCGAAACATTGAGGGTTCCGAACTCTTTCGCTGTCTCAATTCGGGCGAGACAGTCGCAGCATTGAGATGTGCGCATCCTAAGCCCTCTTCCCTCTGCGCCGAATACCAGGCCGACAGGTCCGTTCGCAGACTGGTGGGACAAGGCGTCGCGAAGCGTAGTTTGCGAATCCTCGCTGAGACCAATCAAAAAATATCCCATATTCTGGAGTTCGATCATCGCTTCCGACAGATTGCGTTCTCGGAGATAGGGCAATCGCTCGAGAGCGCCGCAGGCGGATTTTGCTAGTCCGCTGGATTCGGGCGCGGAATGACGATGGGGCGCAATAGCCGCACATATGCCGAACGCTTCCGATGTACGAAGTATAGCCCCTACATTGTGCGGGTCGGTTATTTGGTCGAGCAATACAACGCCCAATGACGAAGCCTGCGGCGCGCAGACCTGATCTATTCTTCCCCAAGTCAAAGGCTTCACTTCCATGGCGACGCCCTGGTGGACCGAACTTGGATCAAGCGCCGCAGGAAACTTGCGAGCTTCCAAGATCTCCGGTGAAAGTCCTGAAATATCAATGGCATCCGCAAGTTTGGCGGCGGCGTTCCTAGTTGCGACCAATCGCATTTTTTTTCTCTTGGGATTCAGAAGCGCTGCGCGCGCCGCGTGGATCCCGAAGAGCCAATAGTCGCCCGGTTTTCCTTTGCTGGACAAATGCCGCGCGGAACCGGGCGGATATTCGGGCGCGGTACGCCTTCGGTTTATTCCCTTCTCGGATCTCGGGGGCCTGCTAGTCGGTTTCGGCATTCACGCTTGGCAAGGCTGGCTTTCTCGCTTTCTAAACCATTCATCGAATTTTTGCATGGGTATACTTGGCATTCGAGCAAATTCTGAAATTTTGCGAGCGGATTCCCTTTCGTGGCGAATCAATTTTCGCGGTCATTTTTCCGGCGCATGCGAAAAATTCGGTGTCGTGGGCTTGAAGCAGTCCAAGCCGCCGCGCAACCTGTGCGGATCATCCTTAACGAAATATTCCCGAGGCCGTACATATCGGTTGACCGGATTCTCGGTGCCTGCTAATGGGCGATTCAGAAGAATGCCATTTTACACGGGCGACGGGCTGCAAGGTGCGGCAGCGGACTGTAACTCCGCCGGGGAGACCCATGCCTGGTTCGATTCCAGGGTCGCCCACCATTGCCGATACTATGTGACTTTGCCGGCTTAGCCGAAATGCGGACGAGCGCAATCACGGCAATGATCGGACTTTCCAGACGAATATTTGGCGCCGCCGCTTCGATTGCGGTCGCCTGCCCGCTTTACGTGAAACAGCCTCTCGGCGTCGGGCGGAGATCACGATTCGGGTCGGCTTCGTTTTTCGGCAATCCCCGACGAATTTTCCCTTCGCCGGAGTTCATCGAGCACGTCCCGCAGTGGGACTCCATTGGCTTCGAGAAGAACGAGTAAATGATAAATTGAGTCGGCAGCTTCGGATGCCAAAGACTTCTTGTCGCCAGTCGAGCCCGCGATTACGGTTTCGATCGCTTCTTCGCCGAATTTTTGGGCGCATCGTTCGCGGCCGCTCGCAAGCAGCTTCGCCGTCCAGGACAGCCGCGGATCCGCCGAGCGGCGCGAGGCGATCGTCTCGGCAAGTTTGTACAATTCGCTCATTGAAGCCTCATAGGAATGCCGGCCGCGTTCATGAACTCCTTTGCCTCCCTGATTGAGTATTCGCCGAAATGAAAAATCGAAGCTGCCAGTACTGCCGAGGCTCCGCCCTTGGATACGCCTTCCACCAAATGTTCAAGATTTCCAACGCCTCCGGAAGCGATAACCGGAATCGAAACCGCGTCGGAGACGGCGCGAGTTAGCGCCAAATCGAATCCTTTTTTCGTCCCGTCGCTGTCCATGCTCGTAAGAAGTATTTCCCCTACGCCCTTTTCCTCCATGAGCTTTGCGAATCCGACGGCTTCTATTCCTGTAGCGCGGCGGCCGCCGTGCGTGAATATCTCCCACCTTCCCGGAGAAACCGCCTTGGAATCAATGGCTGCGACGATGCACTGGTTGCCAAACAAGTTTGCCGCCTCCGCAACCGTGTCGGGGTTTGCGACGGCCGCCGAATTGAAGGATACCTTGTCGGCACCGGTTCTCAGCAGCGCTCTCACGTCATTTGCGCTCCTTACGCCTCCGCCGACTGTCAGCGGTACAAAACATTGTTCGGCAGTGCGTCGAACAAGATCGTACATGATGCTTCGGTTTTCGTGCGACGCGTTGATATCGAGAAAGCAGAGCTCGTCTGCGCCAGCCTCATCGTATTCCTTTGCCGCCTCGACAGGATCGCCCGCGTCTACGAGATTGACGAAATTCACGCCCTTGACGACGCGTCCGTCCTTTACATCCAGGCAAGGGATTATTCGGGTCTTGAGCAAGACTCAATTGTCCTTTTCGATGCCGCGGCTCGTTCGCGTTGGCGAGGCGGCGGCTCAGAAGGACGGGAAGCATCATCCCAGGCCGTCATACTAACGGATTCCGCGCGCCTGCGACATGGAGCAATAATTCGAAGTTTCATCGGCTATCATCCAGAACCGCTAGCGCGTCTTTCAAATCGAACCTCCTGTCGTAGATCGCCCGGCCCGAAATGATGCCGTCAAGATTTGGAATTGCCGACTTTAGATCCTTTAAATCCTGAAGCCTGGAAACTCCTCCCGATGCGATAACCGGGATGTCGACGGCATCGACGATTCCCGCCGTCGCCTCGATATTGGGTCCTTCCATTGTGCCGTCGCGGCCAATATCGGTATAGACTATGACTGCGACGCCTGTGTCTTCGTATCTTCGCGCTACGTCTTTGGCCGGAATTTCCGATATTTCGACCCAACCTCTCGTGGCCGCCTTGCCGTCTCTGGCATCAATGCCGGCGGCGATTCTTCCGGGGAATTTTTTGGAAGCCGCCTTTAGAAGCGCCGGGTCTTCGACAGCCGCGGTTCCAAGGACTATCCTTCGGACTCCCGAAGAAATCCAGAACTCTATCGTTTCAAAGCTTCTAATGCCCCCTCCGAGCTGAACGGGGATATCAACTTCGGAAAGAATTGCTCCGACCGTTTCATGGTTTATTGGTTTTCCTTCAATTGCACCGTTTAGATCGACGAGGTGCAGCCATTCGCAGCCGGAGTCTCGAAAAATTCGAGCTTGCAGTTCCGGATGCTTGTGGAAGACTGTCGATTGCGCCATGTCGCCTTTGTAGAGGCGAACGCATTGGCCTTCCTTGAGGTCGATAGCTGGATATAGGATCAATTCGCGTCTCGTTGCGGGATTCAGGGCGTCCAGCTCAGGAAATTGCCGATCAACTGGAGTCCTAGCCGCTGGCTTTTTTCAGGGTGGAATTGGGTTCCGACAATATTGTCGACGGCAACGGCAGCTGCGATTTTTTCTCCGTGTTCGGTGCTCGCGATTACGTTTTCCGGGAATTTTGCATCGAATCTGTAGGAATGGACAAAAAATGCGTGAGCGCCTTCGGAGACACCGTTGAAGACGGGATGCGACCGCTCATGCGCAAGCTCATTCCAGCCTATGTGGGGAATCTTGCAACGGGCGTTGGATGGCTCGATTCGAACAACCTCGCCCTGAATCCAGCCGAAGCCGGGAGTATCGCCGTGTTCGCGGCCTAAATCGGCAAGTAGCTGCATTCCGACGCAAATGCCGAGAAATGGCGCTCCCCTGATTTTAACGGCATCCTCGATGGCTTCCAAAAGGCCTGTTCTGTTTTCCAGTCCCTTGCGGCACGAGGCGAACGCACCGACGCCCGGAAGAACGACGCGGTCAGCGCGCGCCACAGAAGCTGGGTCGGATGAAACGCGAACTTCGCCCGAGTCCGTTTCGCGCGCCATGCGCTGGAAAGCTTTCAGGGCGGAATGGAGATTGCCGGAATCATAGTCGACGATAATTGTTGACAACTTAAAGAGTGCCTTTCGTCGATGGAAGCTCTCCCGGACTTCTCGGTTCGTAGGAAATCGCCATGCGCAGCGATCTGGCGACAGACTTGACGGTCGCCTCGGCGATATGGTGGCTGTTGGTTCCGTTCAACAGTCGCGCGTGCAAAGCGATGCCTCCGTTAGCGCATAGCGATTGGAAAAACTCCCTCAGGAGCTCGGTATCGAACGAGCCGATTTTTTCCGTCGGGAATTCAACATCCCACGCAAGAAAGGACCGGCCTCCCGCATCCAGCGCCGTGGCGACCAACGCATCGTCCATTACGAGGCTGAAAAACCCGTATCGCTGAATTCCTTTCTTGTCGCCGAGCGCTTGCGCAAGCGCCTGGCCTAGTACGATCCCCGTGTCCTCCACCGTATGATGAAAGTCGATCTCGATGTCCCCTCGCACATTCGTTAGGAGGTCGATAAGGGAGTGCCGGGCGAATTGGTCAAGCATATGGTCGAGAAAACCGATACCGGTTTCGTTTTTGTACTTGCCGCTGCCGTCCAGATTCAACTCTAATTTGACATCTGTTTCGTTGGTTCGGCGCTCGATAGACACCTTGCGCATGGACTCTCGCCTTTTTCCGTTCGATGGTCGAGTTTGTTTGCATACTAGAGAAACGAAAAAGTTACAAAAAACGCTGATTTATTCGGCATGCGCTAGCCCCGTAGCGAGGAATATGCGGCCGACATCAAATCGGCGCCCAAGGGGAATGCCGACCCTTGATATTGCGTCATTGCCACGCCGAGCATCGACATTTCCCTGTCCGCCCAGAAGAAAGTCGAAGCGGCGCCTGCCCAGCCGAGCTCGCCCGCACGGGTCAAAAAGTAGCTCTGCCCGGGATCCAGCATGATTCGACCGAGAAGGTTCCAGCCATAGCCGCCAAATTCCAGCACGCCGATTCGAAGCGGGAGCTGCGAAGGCGGAATTCGGTTCGCCAGCATGAATTCGAGCATCGCCTTTGAAAGAAGCTGTTCGCCGGACGGCGCGGAACCGTCGATTAGGCACCTGGCAAAGTTTGCGTAGTCGGCCGTAGTTGAAAAGAGTCCATGCCCGCCTCTCGGCATGGCGCTGCCAGGCGAAGACGGATGCGAATAGCTCAGATCGATTTCATCGAATCTAGGCGGCGCGGGCTCCAGTGGAATTAGCCTATCCAGATTGCCCTCGCCGTATACAGGCATGATGCGGTCGTTAAGTTCGTGAGGTACGCTAAAGCCCGTATCCGACATGGCAAGCGGCGCGAAGACTAGGTCGTTCAAGACTCGGTCGAGAGTTTGTCCGGTTGCGATTTCCAATATCGCCGCCAAGACGTCGATGGAAAGAGAATAGCGCCACTGCGTTCCGGGGTGGAAGGCGAGAGGATAGGAGGCGATTTCAGAGGCGAATTCAGCGAGCGGAATATTGGATTTGCCCATCAGCCGGTCCCGGGCGTAAAGGCCGCCGATATGGCAGCCTAGGTTGAACCCGTAAGAGAATCCTGCGCGATGGGTCAGCAGATGCTCGACCAGGATCGGACCGCGCGAGGATTCCAGGGTTCCGTCGCTATTCAGAACTTTCAGATTGGAAAATTGCGGAAGGAATTTTTCCACCGGGTCGTAAAGCCGGAGCCGGCCGTTCTCAATTTGCCTTGCCGCCGCGAATGCCACGATCGGCTTGGTCATAGAATAGATTCGGTAGATCGGCGTTGCGGGAGGCTCCGGGAACCCTTCGCCGACGCAGCGGCCGCATGAAAATGGCTTGCCGTCCACTTCAATTTTCCATTCGACAGTCGCGAATTTTTTTTGGCGAACGTACGCTTCGGCGACTTCATTTACGATATCGGGATTCTGCATTGCTATCTGCTTTGGATTGCCGGGAACCTAGTTTTGCGAATTGGGTTTAATTACGCCGGAATTGGGATTCAATCCAAATTCATGTTGCTAGAAAGTTGAACCGCCGCGATGCACGGTTCGGTTCAGCGCATTCGCCCTTTCGCCATCAATGGGTCCAGGCGAGAGCGGATGCGAATGATTTAAATTAGTCGGCTCCGCAACCGAGATAAATTCACGGCGGCGAGATTGCGGAACTTCGAGGAATCGAGCCTTTCCTATCCAAAAACCCTATATAGTACCGCGGCGATTTCGCTTTCTAGCGGAAAGGACAACATGCCCATAACCGAATAGCCCATCAGCCAAGGAAGCAAATAAAATCGGACCATGAAAAAAAACCACGCCACGTAGAGCGGGATAAAAGGCGGAACAAGGAATCCGGGCGTTATTGGGCGGAATATCCTTAGCAGCGGGTCAGTGGCGCGAACGAAAAACCTCATGAAAAAAAATTCGCTGTTCTCCGGCAGGAAAATGTTCATGGCCGATCTGGCTACCAAGGTCCACATAATCATACCAAGCACATAGTCTAAGACGATGATTTCGATCGGAAGGTGGGAAACAGAGTCAGGGAGCATTCTTCAGGTTTCTGCAAAGAAAAGAGGCGAGGCTCGAAGCCTCGCCTCTGAATTAGTAAGAGAGTTAAGCTCCGTTTTACGCTAGTGTTCGGCTCTCAGAATCGCGCGGCCGGAGGGAACGCGCGTTGCATCCACCATGCGCTGCGTCTCTTCGTCCGGTTCCTCGGTCGCCAGGCTCACTACAATCATAGCGATGAGGCTCACGGGCATGCCAACCATGCCGAAACGCAAATGGTCAATGCCGAGAATGGGCGTACCGCCCGTACGTACGTACCAGAGATACAGAGAGCCTGCGAGGAATCCAAGAACCATGCCCGCGATAGCTCCCGGCCGATTCGCGCGCTTCCACCAAACTCCTAGCACCAGCGGGAAGAAAAGCCCCGAGCACGCAAAACAAAATGCCCATGCGACGGCGCCGAGAATCCCGGTTAACTGCAGCGATGCGACGAGAGCAGCGATCACGCCGATTACGATCAAGAGCACGCGCGCGACAATTAGCCTAATGCGCGTATCTGCTTTCGGATCGATGATCTTGTAGTACAGATCGTGCGATAGCGCGTTAGCGATTGCGAGAAGGAGTCCGTCGGCCGTAGACATCGCAGCGGCCAGTCCGCCGGCTGCTACGAGACCGGAAATGACAGCGGGAAGCCCGGCGATTTCCGGCGTTGCGAGCACGACGATGTCGGGACGCATGAAGAATTCGTTTATCTGAACGATACCGTCGCCATTCGAGTCCGATACAGCCAGCATTCCGACATTCGTCCATTTCTGCACCCACGTCAGATTCTGAACTTCCTCAACCGCCTTTCCGATTACTGCGGTTGCGAGCTCGGGGTCGAGCAGCTGCAATTTCGTCAGCGTGGCAAGAGCAGGAGCCGTGAAGTACAGCAGGAAAATAAAAAACAGCGACCAGCCGACGGAAACCCGGGCGGCCCGCACGGACGGCGTAGTGAAGTAGCGCATCAGGATATGCGGCAACGACGCCGTTCCGGCCATCATGCAGAAAGCGAGAGTGATAAACTTCCAGCCCGCCATCGCGTCGCCCGGCGCGTTATGAAGATTCGTTAGAATTCTTCGGCCCGGAAATGATTCGGTCGCCGCTTCGCCGACACCCAATACCGGTTCCAATTCTCCGATTCTAATTACGGCGTCACCGTACGAGAAGTGCGGAATGATCCCGAATCCCTGCACATTAGACATCCAGATCACCGGTACGAGGTAGGCGATAATCAGCACGATGTACTGAGCGACCTGCGTCCACGTAACCGCGCGCATGCCGCCAAGCATCGAGCAAAGCAGGATGCCGAGCAGACCGAACCAAACGCCGTAGGCGAAGTCGATTTGAAGCGCTCGAGCCGCGATTGTTCCCGACGCGTTGATTTGAGCCGTCACGTAAGTGAAGGACGCCACCACGAGCACGACGACAGCAATTAAGCGCGCAAGATTGCCGCCGTAGCGCGTGCCAATGAAATCGGGAACCGTATAGCAACCGAACTTCCGCAAGTAGGGGGCCATCAGAGAGTTCACCAGCACATAGCCGCCCGTCCAGCCGACTACGAAGGCCAGGTAGCCGTGTCCGCCAAAATAAATTCCGCCAGCAAGCGCGACAAACGATGCGCCCGACATCCAGTCGGCAGCTGTCGCCATGCCGTTGAATACGGGCGGCACTTCGCGGCCGGCGACGTAGTAGGCGGCGACCTGCATAGTCCGCGAAAGGTACCCGATGCCCGCGTAGATGAGGATTGTGAACGCGACAAATAGAATGCCGATCGTGTCGGCTCCCATTCCGAGCTGCTCAAATAAGGCCATCAGAAGGATGAATATGATGAATCCACCAGTGTAGAGGCCGTAAATCTTGGGCAGGTTGTCGATGAAATTGCCTTTCATGATCTTGTCCCCTTCTTATTCGCCGCGTAGGCCGGCTTCATCGTCGATCTTGTCCTGCAGCAAATTCTGCACGACGATGAGAGCGACGAATATGATTAGCGATCCCTGGACAGCAAAGTAGTAGCCGACCGGGAATCCTATAAAACTCATTCCATTTAAACCCTTCGCGAAAAGATGCACGACGAAAGAGAATATAAACCAGACTACCAGGATCCAAATCGTCAGGTTCCTTGTCTTTGCCCAATGGCGGGCTTCGTTTGCAGAGTTGTCGCTAGACATTTTTCTCTCCATTCTGTTTATGAATTTGTCGCCGCCGCAATCCGAACGGACAAATTCGGCTGCCGGTAATCGCAGGCTAGAGTGCGCAACACTATGCGTGCTTGCGCCTTGGCATTCGCCTTCACCTGATACATGGTATGAAAGCTTTCCGCTCGCTGCCTAGGACTTTTTTATTCGGGCAAAATTTATTGAAGTTGGCTCTCTTGCCTGCGATTTGCCATTAGCTTCCATTATGCCTTTATTACAAATTTTTGATTTGAGCAACGGCAGAGCCATTATTGTTTAAATTTTTTTACATTGCCATTAGTTCGGAGTACTAATTGAATCAGCGTTGGCGCAGCACCTAAAATCGCCTCAATTGGCGAACGCCCATTCGAGAAATTTGGAATTGTTTAAACAGCTCGAAAAATTACTTCCGGCGCCACTTAAGGTCCTTGCTCTGCGATTCGACCGAAGTCCGTTCCTTACTGTAGCCGATCTTCAGGAATTTACTCAAACGCGAGCATCGTATGTGGCTCAGACGTCATTGTACGGCTACCTGAAAACAAGAATGGGAACGCGCTATAGATCGCTGTTCGAAGACGATGCGTTTTCGCATTCGGCGCGAACCTCGGCTGCCAAGATTTTCGGCACTTGCCTTTCGGACTTGTCTATACATTCCGCCGCCTTGTGCAGAAACGATGGCGGATTGAACGAATTTGAATCCTCGTCGCTCGCGTCGTTGCTGGTATCGTCCGGCCTGGAGAAGGGGTTGGCGGAGTTTCCCGATTCGAAATTAAAGGCAGAGGCGCTTGGGCGCTTGAATCAGCGGCTTGCGGTCTTGAATTGGGACAAGGCCGGGGACAACGCGATCACCTTCGCATCAAGCGAATCGGATCTGGTAACGTTCGCGCCCGTTGTTGATGAATTCAAGGAGCTCGACCGGGAGATCGTAATGAATTCGATCAGGTTCCGCTGGCGAGATGTTCGGGAACAATTGCAAAAGCGTCTATCTCCGCAATCGGTTGCGCAGGACTTTCGCCGCGACGGGGCCATTAAAGAAATGCGTTCGCGGAACCGCATGTCATTCAATTGAGCGACGGCGACTCGGTTTTCGCTAAAAAGTAGAGCGGTTGCGGGATCGGTTGGAGCACTGGCCAATGCGAAGTAAGAAAACCCGCTGCCTGATAAAATCCAGTTGAAAGTAGATTTTAGCAGGGCGCGGAAATTTGCCGAACTCCCGATCAACGGTACTCGGTTTCAAACGGAAGCACGAAGTTTCGAAGTGCTACGAATAATTGTTGCAAGTTCGATTCGACTTTCGCTTGTTAGCAGTCGAATTCATAGATTCAATTTCATTTTGCTCCGCAAATTCGCAGTTTTTTGGCTCTAGCCTTCCGCCCTACGCTTTGAACGAATAATGTTCAGGATCTCTACGAATATTGCAAAAACCATGCCTGCATAAAGGAAGCCGCGATCAATGTGATAATGCAAACCGTCAGCGACCAGTGCGATGCCGATCATTATTAGAAATGCGAGCGCCAGCATCTTGGTCGAGGGATGCCTTTCCACGAAATTTGCGACCTTTCCGGCAACGATAATCATGACGACGATGGCGACGACGATAGCGGCGACCATCACTTCCAGATGCTCCGCGATGCCCACCGCTGTAATTACGGAATCAAGCGAAAATACGACGTCTAAAAGCATGATTTGCGCTATCACCGCCGGGAACGAGGCGTAAACCGCCTTTTTTGCGGGCTTTTCCGCTTCAAGCTCCAAAAATATCTCGTTAGCGGATTTCCAGATAAGAAAGACGCCGCCCGCGAGCAAAATGATGTCTCGCCAACTGACCGAGAATCCTACGACGGTGGCGATCGGATCGGTCAGTGAAGCGACCCATGCGATGGAGAATAGCAACGCTACGCGCAGAAACAATCCGGCGGAAAGCCCGATCAGGCGAGCTCTGGCGCGCCGGTTCTCCGGTAGCTTTGACGATGCGATGGCAATGAAAATTACATTGTCCACCGCAAGAATAATCTCAAGCAAGCAGAGAGAAAGAAAGCTTGCCCAAACCGCTGGGTCGGCGATCATTTCGGCCATGTGCATTTTTTTCCTAACCGCACTAAGCGGAATTGGCCTTGCGATTCAATCGAATCAATAGTTCTAGGAAAATTTTCCCGGACGAACTACTAGCGACAAGGGATATATTTTCGAAGTATTTCGGCAAGATGCTCAAATTGAGCCAGAAAGTTCGCATGTCGCCGAACAGTAAAGGGCAGGTAGGCGAGACGCACGATTTCCCGGCAGGAAATTGTGCGCAAAAATCCAAAGTCGCGGCTCGTCGACGAATGCCGGACGGTAGATTCAGAATGGATTGCTTTTCTTGATTGCGCAAATTTTGCTTTACCGGGCGGAGTTCAAATCTTGTTGTGATTTGGCGCTTTAGCCATAGCGCTTCAATAAATGTCGTCGATATTCGTTGACAAAATTCGGACTGTCGCCCGCACTTGCCATCGCCGAAGATTTTGCGAATAGCCGGAACCGGAGGAATGGCACGCAAATGAGAATTGGAATATCGCGTAACTGGCACTCGCCTTTCGGCAAATCCAGACCAAGAGTGGCTATCGCCGGTTTCCAGCACGAAACGAACACGTTCTCTCCGATATCGGCTACATTCGAAGACTTTGTCAGGGAGGACGGCTGGCCGGCCTTAACTCGGGGCGAGGAAATTTTCGCCACATTTGGGCAAGCGAATATTCCAATTGGCGGATTTATTGGACATGCGGCTCCGCATTGCGAAATCGCGCCTGTACTTTGGGCGAGCGCCGAGCCCTCCAATGCCGTCGCGGACCATGCGTTTGAAGCACTGTCCGAGCAAATCCTCGACGGAATCGCGAAAGCAATGCCGATTGATGGCATTTACCTTGATTTGCATGGCGCCATGGTAACCGAGAGCTTCGAGGACGGTGAAGGCGAATTGCTCAGACGCTTGCGCGGCCAAATCGGAAATGACGTTCCGGTTGTTGCGAGTCTCGACTTTCATGCGAACCTGACGCCGCGCATGATCGAGCACTCGGATGTCTTGACAGTATTCCGGACGTATCCGCATTTGGACATGGCTGAAACGGGGCGCCGCGCGGCGATCCTCTTGCTGGAAGCGATAAACTCGGATCGTCAAGTCTTTGCAGGTTACAAAAAGCTTCCGTTCATCGTGCCGCTTCACTCCCAGTGCACGGACTCGGATCCAGCTGATACCCTATACCAACTGCTTCCGGGCATTCCGTCGCTACAAATTGGGCATTCGGAAATTGCATTAGGCTTCCCTCCTGCGGATATCTTCGAATGCGGTCCAGGTATAGTTGCGCACGCCTACGACAAAGATTGGGTCGAACGCGAGGTGCAAAGGCTTGAAGCCGCAATTTTGGTGGCCGAACATCGGTTTTGTACGGAAATGGAGTTGCCGCGAGACGCAGCGAGGTTGGCCCAGCAAAGAGCTCGGCCCGGAAGGCCGGTGATATTGGCCGATGTGCAGGACAACTCGGGAGCTGGTGCCACGTCGGACACGACCGGCTTGCTAAAGGCACTTGTTGAAGAGCGTGTCGAGGGCGCGGTACTCGGCGCAGTTTGCGATCCGCAATCGGTTGAAATGGCTCATGGCGCCGGTTTGGGTGCAGAAATAAGTCTTGCACTCGGCGGCAAATCGGGCGGAGTCGATAATCCAAGTTTTTTAGCGCGATTCAAAGTTATAGGCCTTAGCGACGGAGAATTTGAATATCGCGGTAAAATGATGGAAGGACTAATTGCCCGCATCGGGCCGACCGCGGCTCTTGAAGTACTCGGCTCGGAAGCAAAAATCGTCGTTGTCGCGACAAGCAAGCGGATACAATGCCTTGATCGCGCAATTTTCAGTCATCTTGACATCGAGCCGTCCGAAATGTCGGTGGTCGCAGTCAAGAGCAGCGTTCATTTCAGAGCGGATTTCGAGCCAGTAGCGAGCGAAATCGTGCTTGTTGAGGCCCCGGGAAGCAATCCATGCCGGCTCGAAGCGATCGAATACCGGAATTTGCGGCCAGGCGTGCGGTTGCTTTAATGAACGCTATCGATGCTGGAGACTCATTGAGTCGGCAGTCCAGCCCTGGCTCAACGACTCGCAAGCCTGGCGATTCGAAAACTTGATTTCGAATTCTGGAGGGATCGGCCTACTAGTATTGCTCGTTGCTCAAGAGATCGCTTCATTGGATTAAAGTGCCGTACCTTTCCGTCCGAGTGGCGAATGCGAGCGATTAAAGATATCCGCTCCCTTAACGGTCGCTCGAATTTTTCGAATGGAATATCCAAAGGAAGGCTTCCGCAATTCGTCGTTGCGAATTCATTAGCGTTTTAGGATGCAATTCTATCATGGCGATGCATGACATACGGATTTGACAGGTCGGGAAATTTGCGCTCGCAAATGGCGGCAAGCGCGCCATTTTTTGCGAATTCGATTGGCTCTGGATTTCTTGGACAAGATTTGCAGCCTGACGCGCGATCGGGAATACAAGAATTTGAATACTGGAGCGGCGTATTGTGCGTTGAACGCGTCTAGGCATGTAAAATCCTTGCCATACTCATTGTCGATTTAAAGGGATACTCGCCATGAAAACCGTCGAGAAATTTCCAAGGTCGGCAAGGGTCATTGATCTGGCATTCATTTCGCATTTCGACGGCGCCGGATTGTCCACGAAGATTTGCTTGCCGGAAGGCGCCGATGAAGATTTTACAAGCGACTCTGGAATACGCGCCCAATCTCTATAGGGACGGGGCTGCCGAATGGGCTTCTCGGTCGCATCCCTATTTCGCAGGCCGCGGATATGCGTCGGAACGCATCGAAATGCGCCGGTCGGGCAATTCCGGCGGCGCTCTTCTCGGCGAATACCGAAAGAGCCAGGCGACGCGGTCGAGATTGCAGAATGGACCAAGGCGCGGGCCTGTTGCTCGGTCGCGATCGGTATGACCGGCAAATTCCGGAGCGGGTGCAACTGACTGCGAGTTGCTGCTCGTCGCCCGCCCGGACTCGAGGCGACAGTGAAAGTCAGTTCTGCGGAGAATCGATTTGCGGATGACATGCACAATATGGGCGGGGCTACGCCTTGCGACGATGCAGCGTGGTCGGCCCAAGTCATTTCATTGAACACGTCCCGCCGGACCCTTGGCCGTTCTAAGAATTTTGGAGTGACTCTTGGTTGATTCGTCTGGCCTAAATTAGTTTTGGATCGAGCATAGGGTCGAAAACCGGCTGCGAGGCGTTTTTACAGGCATGGTTCCGTCTGCGAGAACCATGCCGGCATCGAATGCGCTCTCTACGCGGGCGGAGGCTGGGCAGAATGGCGCCGCGACAGCGTATTTCGCTTGATGAAAAGACCTCGAGGTCCAATTCAGGGGCCTGGTTGGTCGGTGGTCGCGCAAATATCCGCGTTTCGCAAAGTAGGGACCGTCGATCGGCTTTCTTCAGGAATGCCTTCGGCGGCTGGGCTTCCGGCTAAAGGAATTCGCCAACGGGGTCATGGGCAAGCCGACTTTGCGTTGCTGGACGCAGGAATCTGTACTCCCGAGGACGTATTACGATTTGAAGCCGGGCAGGCGGGTCGCTAAATCCGAATACGCGGACTTCTGGGTGCAATGGCAAAAGCCCCGGCTGGCAAAATTCGGGCCTTCTCCCGTTCATGGAATTGATTCTCCGCTTACGCTTTGCTCGCCGCATTCGGTGGGATATTCCGCGGAACCATGGCGCTCTCATGGAATTGACTCGGACTTGCCGGCGGACCAGCGAATGGAGGCCGGCGGATGCATGAATATCGATACCGGGCCGCTTGCGGAAAACTTGGAAATCCTTGGCGCGCCGGTCATTAGCCTCAAACATTCCCGTTTCAAGCCGGCTTGATTTGCCGTTGCAAGTGTGAACGAGGTTCTTTTCGACGGCGCCGCGACGAGAGTCACTTGCGGCATTCTGTATCTTTCGCATCGCGACCGCCACGAATTTCCGGAACCGATGGAACCGGGAGAATATTAGGGAGCGCGATTGCGGCTCAACGAAAACGGGGACGCGTTTTCGAAAGGCAGAAGAAATCGGCTGTCGGTGCCGACTTCATACCGGACGATAGTCTGGCCATCTTCCGAGAGTGGCGCCATCCCGGCAACCGACGAAACGCGACGATCGGTTCGCCGAACTTAAAGAGCCTGAAGCGGCGCCGCCTTTCGGGAAGTCGGTAATTCGCCCGCCGGTCAGCTCCAGGAAAGTCAACGCGGATACGCAGACTGGCGAAGTTGCAACCCGGTTGCAATTTTGGCGACGGGAGAATGGCGTACGAGGATTGCAGAGAGCGGAGATTGGACAAATGGATCCACGCGCGAGGAACTCTACGCGATTCGCCCCGGAAAGGCTTCCTCAGCCCGGTGCGGAAACGTTTGGACGGAAAATCTCTCTTGAGCGGGCTGGGAGGATTCGTCTCGAAAGCGCGCCGTCGTTTCTTCGACCCCGAATCGTTTCTCGCTCGGGGCCGAGCTTGCGGCTTGGGAAGGCGCCGCCGTCGCCGTCAGCGTGTCGTGGCGGAGGAAATACGACGGCTGCCTGCAAAAACCGCAATCGTCGTGGCGGTTGCCTGGAGAACGCCATCGAGCGCCCGGTAGCGAAGCCTGCGAAACGAGTCGGCAATTGTCGTCTCGCGGTTCGAAAAGCAATTTACGGAATTTGGAGCGGACGAAGGGATTTGAACCCTCGACCCCAACCATGGCAAGGTTGTGCTCTACCCCTGAGCTACGTCCGCTTCTTAGCACCTTTTAACCCGTAAATTGCGATTCGCAAAGATTCCCTGGAGGATTTGGGCAAGATTTCTTCAAGTTGCGGCCGAAGGGATTAATTCCGGATTTAAATTGGTTATTCGCTTGGGTTCGCCCGGGAGCTGTTTCTGAATTTTGCCAACAGCAACATGATCCTTGATTTCTATCGCTCTCCAATCAAGCCGGCTGCTCGGCGCCGGGCTCCAGTTCGATCAGCAGGTCTTTGGAGTCAATTCCGCTGCCTGCCTGGACAAGGACGGATTTTACTTGTCCGTTCTGCTCCGCATATATGCCGGTTTCCATTTTCATAGCTTCGATTGTGAGAAGCAGGTCGCCTTTTCGCACGTTTTGGCCGGGCGAAACCGATATAGAAGCCACTTGGCCGGGCATCGGGGCGCCGACATGGGCTGAATTGTCTGGCTGCGCCTTGCGCCTTGTCTGCGCAGTCGACTTGATTTTGCGATCGGGTACCCGAACGACCCTTGGCTGCCCGTTCAACTCGAAAAAGACACGGACGTCGCCGTCCTGGTTGGTTTCGCCCACGGCCTGCAAGCGTATTTCGACGGTTTTGCCCGCATCTATCTCGGCGCTGATTTCTTCGCCGGGCTCCATGCCGTAGAAGAATGTCCTGGTCGGCAGCACTCGAACCGGGCCGTATTCGAGATGCCGGTTCAAGTAATCGACAAAAACCTTCGGGTACATCAAGTAACCGTTCAAGTCTTCATCGTCGATTTTCTGTCCGCCTGTTTCTTCGGAAGCTTTTTGACGCGCGGCCTCCAGTTCAATCGGTGGCAAGCGCAGTCCCGGCCGGTCGCGCAACGGCGATTCGCCCTTAAGCACCTTCTTCGTAATGGATTTAGGAAAGCCGCCGGGCGGCATGCCCAGGTTGCCACGAAGCATGTCCGCTACCGAGTCGGGAAACGCGACGTCCAAATCCGGATCCTCGACCTGCTCGCGCGACAATCCTTGGCTTACCATCATTAAAGCCATGTCTCCGACAACTTTAGACGACGGCGTTACTTTGATGATGTCGCCGAACATCATATTGGCTTCGGCGTAGGCGCGAGCCACTTCGGGCCATCGATCATCGAGCCCGACTGATCTGGCCTGAGCCTTGAGATTGGTAATCTGCCCGCCGGGCATTTCATGCAAGTACACCTCGGAAGCCGGCGGGGTTAGCCCGCTCTCGAATGCAGCGTACTGCGCGCGCACTTGTTCCCAGTAGATGGAAATCTCTCTTATGGCATCGATGTCTAGGCCGGTGTCGCGCTCCGTCCCGCGCAAGGCCTCGACAATCGAACCTAGGCACGGCTGCGACGCTCCGCCGGAGAACGCATCCATCGCAGCATCCACCGCGTCGACGCCTGCTTCCGCCGCCGCGAGAATCGAGGCCGCACCGATCCCGCTCGTATCGTGCGTGTGAAAATGAAGCGGAAGGCCAACTTCCTCCTTTAATGCGCGAACGAGAACTGTGGCGGCTCTAGGCTTGATCAACCCGGCCATATCCTTGAGGCCGAGAATGTGCGCTCCCGCGTCGCGCAACTCCTTGCCCATCGCAATATAGTAGTCGAGGCTGTACTTTGATCTTCGGGAGTCGAATATGTCGCCGGTATAGCAAATCGAGGCTTCGCAAATCTTGCCCGTCTCCAGAACCGCGTCCATTGACACGCGCATGTTCTCGACCCAGTTCAAACTGTCGAAAACGCGAAACAGATCCACGCCGGTTAGTGCGGCCTGGCGGATGAAGGACTGCACGACATTATCCGGATAATTGGTATATCCGACGGCGTTGGCGGACCGCAAAAGCATCTGCGTCAGAAGGTTGGGCATTCGGCCCCGCAAATCGCGGAGGCGCTGCCACGGGCATTCTTGCAAAAAACGATAGGACACATCGAACGTCGCGCCGCCCCAGCATTCCACAGAAAACAGCTCCGGAAGTTTCGCGGAATAGGCGCTCGCGACGTTTATCATGTCGATCGAGCGCATGCGCGTCGCAAGCAGCGACTGGGGCCCGTCGCGCATCGTCGTGTCTGTAACAAGGAGTTTTGATTGGTCGGCGAGCCAGTCGGAGACAGCCTTCGGCCCCTTGTCGTCAAGCAGGTTCTTGGCGCCGGGCGGCCGCGTTGGAGGCGCCGCGAGAGGCCTTGGAATTTTAACTGTCGCTGGAAGTTTTCCGTGCCTCGCGGTGTCGGGATGGCCATTGACGGTTATGTCGGCGATGTAGGTTAGGAGCTTGGTAGCGCGATCTTTTCTGGCCGGGAAATCGAACAGTTCCGGGGTAGTGTCGATAAACCTCGTTGTACAGGTATTCGTCCGGAACTCCGAATGCTTGAGAAGGTTTTCGAGAAACGCAATATTGGTGGACACGCCTCTTATCCTGAATTCGCGAAGGGCGCGGTCCATTCGATTGATTGTTTCCTCGGGAGTCCTGGCGAGAGCGGTCAGTTTGACCAGGAGGGAATCGTAGTGGCGCGTGATGATTCCGCCAGAGTAGGCGGTGCCCCCATCTAGGCGGATTCCCATGCCGGTGGCAGCTCGGTAGGCCAGAAGGCGTCCGTAATCTGGGACGAAATTGTTCTGCGGGTCTTCCGTGGTAATCCGACACTGAAGCGCATGCCCTCGAGTCGCGACGCCGGCCTGATCGCGTACGCCCGTCGCTTCTGCCAAGTCCGCTCCTTCGGCTATGCGAATTTGCGCTTTGACGATGTCAATGCCCGTAACTTCTTCGGTTACCGTATGCTCCACTTGGATGCGCGGGTTGACTTCGATGAAGTAAAATTCACCCGTATCCATGTCCATTAGAAACTCTACGGTTCCCGCGTTCCGGTACCCTACCCGTTTCGCGACTCGCAGGCCCATTTCGCAGAGTCTTTCTCGCTGGTCGCCCGAAAGGTACGGGGCGGGAGCGCGCTCGATAATCTTCTGATTTCGTCGCTGTACGGTACAGTCCCGTTCGTAAAGGTGGTAGATGCCTCCATACGAGTCGCCTAATATCTGAACCTCCACGTGCCGCGCGCGTGGAATTAATTTTTCTAGGAATCCGGAGCTATTGCCAACGGACGCCTCGGCTTCGCGCCTCCCTTCCCGAAGCATTTCGGGAAAGGCATCGGCCGAATAAATCGCCCGCATGCCGCGTCCGCCGCCGCCCCAGGAAGCCTTCAACATAAGCGGAAAGCCGATTTCCTCCGCTAAGCGAAGCGCTTCGTCCGCGTCTTCGGGCAATACGCCGGTGGACGGAATAACGGCTACGCCCGCCGCAACGGCGACCTCCTTTGCGGCGGATTTATTTCCGAGCTGGTGCATCGTGGCGGCCGTCGGTCCGATGAATGCGATGCCGGCCGCCTCGCTTGCTTCAACCAAGTCCGGGTTTTCGGACAGAAATCCATAGCCCGGATGAATCGCGTCGGCTCCGGACAGTTGCGCTATCCTGATTATCTCGTCGATCGAAAGGTAGGCCTCCACCGGTCCAAGGCCGGCGCCGACCCGGTAAGCTTCGTCGGATTTAAACCGGTGCAAAGACAGCTTGTCCTCTTCGGCGAATACGGCCACCGTTTGCTTTCCGAGTTCATTGGCGGCGCGCAAAACGCGGATTGCTATTTCGCCCCGGTTGGCGACAAGTATTTTGTTGAATTTTTTCATTGCAATAGTACTTCGTTTACGAATGCCTCAATCTTGCGACCACGGTGTCCAGCAATTCGCCTTAATTGCATGGCGATGCGACGAATTCCACTTCAATTGACCAACAATTCCGCCAAAATTGACGTTGCGAAGCTCGGAAACAACGGAAATAATCGCGACGAACCGCAATCGTGCCTTTCTATCCGGTAGGCCAGTCATTATCTGCACGGGATGACATTGTCAGAATCTCCGTCCGCTTCGATCAAGAACCAATTGCTGCCGCATATTGATGGATTAAATGATAGGCAGCGTGAAGCCGTGCAGTGCCTCGACGGGCCGGTTCTCGTGCTGGCGGGCGCCGGGACCGGAAAAACCAGGGCTTTGACATCGCGCATCATCCACCTCATCTATATGCGGAGAGCCAATCCTTGGGAAATTCTCGCCGTAACGTTTACGAACAAGGCCGCTCGGGAGATGCGGGAGATAGTCGGCCTATTTCTCGGCGATGCGACCGAGCAATTGCGGTGGCTAGGCACATTCCACTCTATCTGCGCTCGGATTTTACGGCAGCACGCCGAATTCGCGGGATTGAATCCAAACTTCACGATCTTGGACAAGCAGGATCAATTGACGCTCTTGAAGCAATTGATCGACGCTGAGAAAATAGACATTGCAAGGTATACGCCGCGGGCAATCGCGGCGCTGATCGATCGATGGAAGAATCGTGGCTGGAACTGCGCATGCGTCCCGAAAGATGAAGTCGATGCATTCGACGGTATCGGGATCAGATTGTACAGCGGCTATCAGGAACGTCTGAAGACCTTAAATGCCGTTGATTTTGGCGATCTAATTTTAAAGGTCGTCGACATTTTCAAAGGCAATCCGGACGTGCTGTCGTCGTACCAACGACGCTTCAAATATATCAACGTGGACGAATACCAGGACACAAACACCGTCCAGTATCTGTGGCTAAGGCTCTTGACCCAGGAGCATGACAACATTTGCTGCGTGGGCGACGACGACCAGTCAATTTACGGCTGGCGCGGTGCCGACGTGCAGAACATTCTCCGGTTCCAGGACCATTTCCGCAACGCAAGGGTCTTCAAGCTTGAACAAAACTACAGATCGACGGGGCACATTCTCGGCGCGGCAAACGGCTTGATCGCACACAATGCGAATAGGCTGGGGAAATCCCTTTGGACGAATGTCCCGCCCGGCGGGCCCGTGCGCGTTCATGGACATTTTAGCGGCGAAGAGGAAGCCATTTGGATCGGAGACGAGATCGAGTCATTGATTCAGTACGGTGTTGAAGATCGAAAATATGAACCGAACGAGATCGCTATACTAGTTAGGGCTTCATTTCTGACAAGAGTGCTTGAAGACAGGTTTCTTTTAATCGGCATGCCTTACAAGGTTGTCGGCGGCCTGAGGTTCTACGAAAGAAAGGAAATCAAGGATGCGATCGCGTTTTTCCGGCTGGCGATATCTAGAGCCGACAGCCTGGCTTTCGAGCGGGTCGCGAACGTACCGAAGCGGGGAGTCGGTCCCAAGGCAATGCAGACGATCCAAAAGACCGCTTTTGAATTTGGGATTTCCTTGCCGGATGCGGTCGAAAGGCTTTTGCGCGAGGGCAAGCTGAAGAATCCTGCCGCCGCCGGTCTCCAAGCCTTTATGAATCGCTTGGCGAACTGGTCGCAACTAATCGGGAATCCGGACAAATCTGCTGCCGACGTCGCAATGCAGATTCTCGATGAATCCGGAATGACCGCGGCCCTGAAGAAAGAAAAGACAATTGAGGCGGAAAGTCGACTCGAAAACCTAAAGGAATTGGTGACGGTTCTCCGCGAATTTGAAAACCTCCAGGGATTCGTCGAACACATCTCCTTGATGTCCGACAACGAAGGAGATGACGACGAAGCGAAGATCTCCATAATGACGATGCATGCGGCGAAGGGGCTGGAGTTTCCCGTCGTCTTCTTGCCGGGCTGGGAAGAAGAGATTTTTCCGTCGAAGAGAGCATTGGATGAAGCCGGAAGCCGGGCGATTTTCTCTTTGGAGGAAGAACGAAGGCTTGCCTATGTCGGCATTACGCGCGCGATGGAAATCTGTGCAATTTCCCATGCTTCGCAGCGCGTCGTTTTCGGACGATCTACAATTCGGGAGGAATCTCGATTTGTAAGGGAGCTTCCGGCACCGCATGTCGAATCGCTGACTCCGCCGGCGCTCTACGGGCCCTTGAGCAGTTATATGGACGCGGACGGCGCGCTCTTCGAGGACGGTCCCAGCTATCGAGCTCCGGGATATGCGCGGATGGTGGAAAACCTTGCGCAAATTAGGGACAAAAAGGCTGGTCGCGGAGCCGGGGCAAGTGTCGGGCTGATCAGCGACTACAAGCCGGGAGACCGGGTTTATCATTCCAAGTTTGGGTCTGGAAAGATTATCGGCGTGAACGGAGATAAATGTTCCGTGCATTTTGATGATGATCAATTCAAAAATATTTTGACATCGTATCTAAGTTCAGGCGAAAAACGAGGCAGCTAAAGAATCGTTTCCGCAATACTTGGCCAAATGCTTCCAATTTGGCTCGCGGTAGGCCTAGGAATTGCTAGATGAACACCTGCTCATGATTTGCGGTCACGTGCGTATGCGGCTTTGCAACGATTGGCGCGACGCGTGGATTTGGAGTAGATTATTCTAGGAAACGGAAAGAGCGACTTGATCAAGCCTGTTTTGCGATAGGCGGGATGAGATCTCGCGCGAATGGCCGGCGGCCCGTACTGTCGATAGAATGGTGCTGCGTTGAATTCGCCGACGGTTGAATGTCAGACTTTGGATAGCCTAACGGAGCGATAGATTGACCATTTCGAGGGATGTCGTCCTCGACAGGCTGCGGCAAATCGGATTGCCGGATGGCAAAAACCTGGTCGAGAGCGGAATTGTGCGAGCGCTTTCCGTGGCCGGTTCTCACGTAAGTTTCGTTTTGGAGGCATCGCCATCGATGGCGTCGCGCATGGAGCCGGTACGAGCCGCCGCGCAATCGGCGGTCGAAGGCATTCCCGGCGTTCGTCGCGCCTCTGTCGTGCTAACCGCGCACTCTGATAAAGGAAATGCGCCGCGCCGGGAGGCGGGCAAGGGCCCGCCGCCATCTCTAAAAATTGGAAAACATCCTACTAACGACAAGGGTCCCAAACCGATCAAGGGCGTGCGAAACGTCGTCGCCGTAGCGTCGGGAAAAGGAGGCGTAGGCAAATCAACAGTCGCGTCGAACTTGGCGGTCGCGTTCGCGCGCCGAGGCACGCGCGCCGGTTTGCTGGACGCGGACATACTGGGGCCGTCGTTGCACAAAATGATGGGCGCTGGCGAACGCGGGGCCACGTCGGTGGGCCAGTTGATTCGCCCCCTTAGGACTCACGGCGTAACGATGATGTCTATCGGGTTGCTGCTAAAGCCCGACGAAGCCGTTATTTGGAGAGGGCCCATGCTAATGGGCGCGCTTCAGCAACTGCTTTTTCAAATCGACTGGGGCGAACTTGATGTCTTGATAGTCGACTTGCCTCCGGGAACGGGGGACGTGCAGCTAACCCTGTGCCAGCGAGTTCGGGTGGCGGGAGCAATCGTCGTTTGCACGCCGCAGGACATTGCTTTGATCGATGCCCGCCGGGCAATCTCAATGTTCAATCGCCTGAAGGTGCCGGTTGCGGGCATTATCGAGAACATGTCCTACTACGCGTGCCCGAACTGCGGGCAAGAAGCGCATATATTCGGGCACGGCGGAGCCAGAATGGAAGCCGAACGTGTCGGGATTCCGTTTATCGGCGAAATTCCCCTTGCTCAGGACGTTAGGGAAGCGGGCGACTGCGGCATGCCTATCGCCTCCTCGGATTCATCCTACGAAGCCTTTGCAAATGCGGCTGAAAGACTAGTTGCTTCCGGATTGGCATGACGCCTTGGCCGTTCGCGGCCGGTTTCTCGTCGGGAACAAAATCTAGCCTGAACTTCGCCAGCGGACTCGGCGAAGATTTTCCAATCGCCGAATTTCCGATTGATGGCATTGATTTGAGATTGGAAATTTTCCGAATAAATTCGGATTCCCGGCTTCATTCCTTCGTGAAGAGTTAGAACTGCTATCCAACAATATGATGATGGGAGATTATCCTACTTGAATTTTCAATATATAGATAAGGAATTAAAATTAATGCGGCAAATATTGATTTGTCAAAAAAAATTTATTAAATTTCACGAATTCTCTTGCAATTCGGGCAAAAGTGGGATTTAATCCCAAATTGCGCCGAATTAATGTCTCGCATTAGAATGGGCGGGTTCGGCGGAAAATGAGTAGGATGGCTTGATACAGGCATGCCCCGGCGGGCTGTCCTCCGGTCTGTTGGGATTCGTGACCGTTTCACCGCGGATTTCCTCCGGCTAGCGGTGAAATGGTTCATTTCCGGAGGGCGGCTTCCGAGTCGCGGTCCAAATGGAAAACTGCGGATTGACGAAAAAGTTCAAGGGTACAGCCAAGCACAAAATTGATGCTAAGGGCAGGATTTCTATTCCGCCGGAATTCAGGCGCGCAATAGAATCGGGCGATCCGGCGTTTCGCCAGGGAGACTGCGGGAAGCTGACAATAGTATACGGGGACAGCAGGCAAAAATTTCTTGAATGCTTCACCGAAGCGGCAGCAGCTGAAATCGACGAAATTATTGACTCGCTGAACCGATCAAGTGCCGAACGCCAATTCCTGGAGCATTTTTTCCAATCGTGCGCCATCCTGTCATCGCTCGACCACAACGGAAGGCTATTCATACCTGCATCGGTTCGCCAAAAGGTCGGATTGGGCCGCGAAGCGGTTCTTGCAGGCACGGGGGACACCTTCAAGATCTGGCGCCCGGCCGATTTCTCGGAATCTTCAAATTCCTTTGACTCCATGTATCGGGAGGGCGGCGAGGCGTTGAATCCAATGGCACTTGTCGATCAAGCGCGGTTTGCCTAAGCGATGGCTTGCCTCCCCGGGAAAGAAGCAAATTCGCCGCATAGTCCGGTACTATTGAATGAGTTTCTGCATGCCGTCTCTCCTGTGAAAGGAACCTGGCTGGACGGCACGTTTGGAGGCGGCGGATATACGCTGGCCCTTCTTCGACGCGGCGCCGAGCACGTCTTCGGTATCGACTGCGACCCTGAAGCGGAAGAAAGGTCCAATGCTTTAGAATTGGGAGAATGCTTTACTTTCGTACAAGGCGATTTTGCCGGGTTCGATGCGCTGGAGAAAATCTCGCATAGTGTTCCTTTGGACGGAGTCGTTTTTGATTTAGGCGTTTCTTCCATGCAGATCGATCATGCTCCGCGCGGCTTTTCTTTTTCGAATGAAGGGCCTTTGGATATGAGATTTCGGAAGGCCGGACGGACTGCCGCCAGTATCGTAAACAATGAAAGCGAAGAGTCGCTCGCCGACATATTTTATTTCCTCGGCGGAGAACGCGCCGCGAAAAGGATCGCAAGGCGAATCGCCAATGAGCGCAGAATCTCTCCGATCGTGACCACAACTCAATTGGCTGATATTGTCTCATCCTGCATTCCAAGATCGCTGCGCGGAAGCAAGCACCCGGCAACCAGGTGCTTTTTGGCTCTTAGGATAGCGGTCAACGACGAACTAGGGCAGCTTGTTGACGGTCTTGAAGCGGCCGAGCGCTCGCTCCGCCCCGGCGGCAGGCTGGCAGTTGTCAGCTTCCATTCCGGCGAGGACCGAATCGTTAAGCGGTTTTTGAAATCCGGAAATTCCGGCGTTGCCGGCGGGAACCGCCATTTGCCGGGAAAGGAAGCGGCATCCGCTCGTTTCGAAGCGACCACCCGCGGGGCGATCAAGCCTACCCGGGAAGAAATCAATTGCAATCCGCGTTCAAGGTCGGCTCGGCTGCGCGCCGGTCGACGAAATTCTGTTCCGGCTGCGAAAATTGATCGACGTGAACTCGGCGTGCCGATTCTGGAAAAATTCCAAATGAAACGATGAGCGTGCTAGCATACATAGTTTCGGGAATGCTCGTCTTCGTACTCGCAGTCTGGGCGTATAGCGAGAATTATGCGACTCGAGACGTCTACGGAAGAATCGAAATCCTAGAGACTCGAATCGCCGACAAACGCGAAGAGCTTGCGCATTTGAGAGCGGAGTGGTCCTACCTAAATCGGCCCGAACGCTTGAATGAACTGGTTTCGAAATTTCGGGAGCACCTTGAACTGACAGAATTAACCGCCGAAAGATTCGGCGGATTGGTCGAACTGCCGGAACGAAGTTTTCCGACTTCAACCCCGGGGACGGCGGACCGGCAAGGTACCGCCGCTAGCTCGCGATGACATACTTTCAAAAGCTTGTTAACGGATACGGGCACGAATCCGATTACGACGCCGCCGCGAATTACTACCGATCAGCAGAAGACGCGCCGAAAGGGCTAGTTACTCTCGACGCGAATGTTCGTGGCGGTTCCCAGAACACTCGGCTCGTGCTTGTCGCGCTGGCGTTTGTCATTCTTTTCTGTACCGCTGCGGCCAAAATGGTAGTTGTTTCAACAAGCAAGAGCGACAAATCCAGTTCGACTCACGCAATTCCGGAAACTCTTTCGGACCGGGCGGATATCGTTGATCGCAATGGCGTTCTTTTGGCAACCAATCTAAAGGTGCACTCGCTTTACGCGCATCCGGAAGATTTTGTGGATCCCGAGTTAGCGGCGAAAAGATTAGCCGAGATATTTCCCGACCTCGACGAAAATACGGTCTACAAAAAAATAACGACCGGGAAATTCGCTTGGCTCAAGAGAAAGATTTCACATGCGCAGGTCAACGAAGTCAAAGAAATTGGCGAGCCGGGTTTATACTTTGGCACGAGAGAGGCACGCGTATATCCAAAAAGGTCTCTCGCATCGCATGTTCTTGGCGGATCGGCGTTCGGAGAAGAACACGTCAACACGGCCGAAATTGTTGGAATTGCCGGGGTCGAAAAATATTTCGACAAACGGTTGCGAGATCAAATCGACATACCGCTCGAGTTGTCGCTCGACCTGACGGCGCAATGGATAATTCAAAACGAGCTCCAGGCCGGCATTGATTTTTTCAGGGCGAATTTCGGCGGCGCTGTTCTAATGGACGTACACTCCGGAGAAATTATATCGTTGGTATCTCTACCCGATTTCGATCCCAACCGCCGCAGTTCGTATTCGCTTTCCGAAAAAGACAAGCCGAGCCTTTTATTCAGCCACGTTACTCAAGGCATTTTCGAGCTCGGTTCCGTTTTCAAGATTTTCGTTGCGGCTCAGGCATTGGAACTTGGCCTTGCCAATACCGAAACCAAGATCAGCAATTTGCCGTACAAGGTTGCGAGAAAGGTCATACGCGACAAGCACCAACGCACGACAGGAGATTTGGTTACCGTGCGCAGGGCTTTGGTGCGGAGTGCCAATCCCGTTACCGCTCGACTTGCCGGGAAGATAGGATCGGAGCGGCAGAAGGAATTTTTAGGCGCTCTCGGCCTGCTGGCGCCTGTACAGGTCGAATTGCCGGAAGCTCGCGTTTCCAAACCTATGTTCCCGTCGGAACGATGGACTGCGCTTTCGTCGGTTACGATCGGGTACGGACACGGAATCTCTGTGACGCCTTTGAATCTCGCGGCAGCCTATGCGACGCTTGCCAACGGCGGATATTCGATAAGGCCGACCATCTTGAAGCAAGAATCGGCTCGCAATCTGGGGCGGCGAATAATCGCGCGTGAAACGTCCAGGGAGGTTCTTTCGATTCTGCGACAGGTCGTAAAAGAAGGAACTGCAACCCAGGCCAACGTCGGCGGCTACAGTGTCGGCGGCAAAACCGGAACGGGCAACAAGCCGAAAGTCGGCGGATACGCGGAGGATAAAGTCATCTCGACATTTGCCTCGATCTTTCCGACAGAAAGGCCTCGCTACGTCCTCGTTGTCGTTTTGGACGAACCCGAAATTGACCTTTACCGGGAAACCCGAAGAACGGCGGGATGGACAGCCGCGCCCGTCGCAGCGGCCATGATAAAGCGCTTGGCGCCCATTCTCGGTATTCCGCCCGCAATTGAAAGCGTTTCGGCGGGCATATAACCAGATATGCGCCGGTTCTCGAAATGACAGCGATGCACGCAGCAGCGAAAAAAATGCTGCTGAAGGACCTGCTTCCAGATGCCAAATGCCCTGCAGAGCTCGAAGTTACCGGGCTTTCGTCAGACAGCAGGAGTATGGAAGCCGGACATTTGTTTGCGGCGCTCCCGGGCGGGACATCCCATGGAGCCCAATTTTTTCGCGAGGCCGTTGCTGCTGGAGCTACTGCGGCAATAACCGACGAAGAGGGAGCGAAGATAGCGGCGACGGATCCGAATGGCGCCGGCATTCCGGTAGTCGTTTGCAAAGATCCCCGCTCCGATCTTGCTTGCGCAGCGGCGAGATGGTTCGGCGGGCATCCCGATACCGTGGTGGCCGTTACCGGAACGAACGGAAAAACTTCTATTGTTTCCATGACAAGGCAGATATGGGAATTCCTGGGTCGGGAGGCGGCGAGCGTCGGCACGCTAGGAGTGGAAGGAGCGTATAGGGAATCCCTTAGGCACACTACGCCCGATCCGGTTACATTGCATCGGATTTTGGGAAACCTTCGTAGACGGGAAGTCGATTGCGCCGCGTTGGAGGCATCTTCGCACGGAATACTGCAGCGGAGAATAGACGGCGTTCGTCTTAAGGCCGCCGCATTTACGAACCTCAGCCACGACCACTTGGATTATCATGTTGATTTCGAGGAATATTTTAACGCAAAAGCAAGGTTGTTCGAATGCGTCCTGCGTAGTGACTCGACAGCCGTAGTGTGTAACTCGCAATCCTACGGAAGAAGGATAAGCGCAATTGCTAAGGCGAGAGGCATCGAAGTTATTGAAGTCGGTGAACGAGCCGGCTCGACTCTTCGAATAGTTGCGCGCCGATACGGCGAAACCGGCCAGGAGCTTCATTTCGAATGGAAAGGCAATAGAAAAAAGGCTCGACTGAACCTCGTAGGCCGGTTCCAAGGATCCAACGCTCTGACGGCGGCAGGCCTCGCGATCGCCTCGGGCGATAATCCGGAAGACGTTTTCCGGTCTTTGGAAAATCTCGGAACCGTGAGAGGTCGAATGGAACTTGCTGCACGAGTCGAGAATGGCTCTCCAATCTACATAGACTATGCTCACACGCCGGCTGCGCTGGCGGCCGCGCTCGAATCGCTTAGACCGCACACCGTGGGCAGGTTGTGCGTGGTTTTTGGCGCAGGCGGCGACCGCGACAAGTCTAAGCGTCGATTCATGGGCGAGGCGGCAGCTCGTTACGCCGATTCCGTTTTCATCACCGATGACAATCCCAGAAATGAATCTCCGGCTTCGATTAGATCTCAAATTTTGCTAGGGTGTCCAGGTGCGCGTGAAATCGAAGACCGGGCGGCGGCAATATTCGAGGCGGTTTCGTCTCTCGGGCCCGGCGATGGATTATTGATTGCGGGCAAAGGGCACGAAACCGGGCAAATCGTCGGAGAAACTGTTTATCCCTTTAACGACGGCGAACAGGCAAGCATTTCAGCGCGGCTTTGTGATGGTAAAGGAACATGAGCCTGTGGACCGCAAGGGAGGCAGCGGCCGCCACCGGCGGTGAATCGACGGGAGATTGGTCGGCAACCGGTGTATCCATCGATTCTCGAACGCTAGCGAAAGGCGATCTTTTCGTCGCTTTGTCGAATAGCCGCGACGGCCACATTTTTGTGGGCAGTGCATTCGATGCGGGAGCGAGCGCGGCAGTCGTCGAAAGAGACGTTGAGGGCTTGCCTGGCGGATCTCGGCTCTTGAAAGTTGGAGATGGGTTGGCCGCTTTGGAAAGTCTTGGGCGGGAGGCAAGGGCGCGCAGCACCGCAAAAGTCATCGCGGTGACTGGCTCGTCCGGGAAAACATCGACGAAAGAAATTCTCCGGCACGCACTCGCTATTCAGGGCGTGACCCATTTCGCCGAGCAAAGCTTCAACAATCATTGGGGCGTTCCCTTGACCTTGGCACGACTGCCGGAGGACGCGAAATTCGCGGTAGTCGAGATTGGAATGAACCACCCGGGCGAAATCTCGCCATTGAGCAAGATGGCGAAACCGAACGTCTGCATCGTTACTACGATAGGTATTGCGCATCTAGCGGCCTTTGAATCGATAGAGGACATAGCGCGGGAAAAGGCATCGATATTTTCCGGACTGGAGGACGGCGGCATCGCCGTCGTAAATCGAGACTCTCCGGGATTTGAAATCTTGAAGACGAAGGCCGCCGAAGTTTCCGCAGTTTTGGTAACTTTCGGCGAGAGCGGCAGCTCGGATTGGCAAATATGCGATGCGGAAGACACCGAATTTGGCACAAGGGTTTATGCAAGAATTCGAAATCGTCATGCATCCTTTGATCTATCTTCTTTCGGCAGGCATTTCGCGACGAACGCGCTCGGCGCGCTAGCGACGATTGAATCAGTAGGCGGGGATATCGAAGCCGCCATGTCGTCATTTGCGAACTGGGTTCCGCCCCAGGGACGAGGCTCAAGAACGGCCGTCTGGCTGGAAAGTGCCGATGCGCCGATAAATTTGATCGATGATTCTTTCAATGCAAATCCTGAATCTATGGATGCCGCGCTTTTGGTGCTAGCGTCAACAGAACCGAAATCATCCAGCGATGGAAAAAGCGGCGGAAGGCGCATAGCAATATTGGGGGACATGCTTGAACTTGGCTCTCAAAGCCCTTGGCTGCACGAAAAATTGGCGAATCACGAGGCTATAGAAAAGATCGCGGTGGTCCATTGCGCCGGTCCGCTTATGCGCAGCATGTACGAAGCTCTGCCGAACTCGAAACGAGGTTACTGGTATGAGAGCTCCCTTGAATTGGCCGAAAAATCTTCACGGCTGGCAGAACCGGGAGATGTCGTACTCGTCAAAGGGTCGAAGGGTTCCAAAATCTCGGTCGTTGCGGAAGCGATCCTAAGTCTGAACCGAGAATCCTAGCTCTGGCCTGCAATTCGCTGGAACACCTATCGCGGGCGGTTATGACCGCCCGGATCGATCGAATGCGCGCCTGAAGTCCCTGCCGATTCGAAAGCGAGAATTTTTGGTCGCCATGCTCCGATGGAATCCGGTCGCATATTGGTTCCGCAACGACTAGAATCGGCGGCAGCATCGTATCAGATTGCGCTACGCTCGATCGCGAACCGCCGATTTTCCAGTTGAAGCTCAAGAATAGGCGGGCGACTTTCGAAGCGCGCCTGATTTGCTAATGCGCGCGCGAGTATTCTATTAATCCTCCGGATCGAAGTATCCGCAAACTCGGACGCCGTTTGCGCAATTTCTCAAATCGAATATTCGAGCTCGAATTAATTTCCTTTTGAGACGCTACGCTCTGACACTCCGTAATTTGATTTGAGTTACTCTAAATTCACCATATCTTGATACTTCCGGAGAATTGTGGAACATGTTCCGACGACTTTAGTCGCGACGCAGTCTACCCTCATCGAAGGTTGAATATATGCTCTATTACCTTACGCAGTTTTCCGATGGTGGCGATATATTCAATCTGTTTCGCTACATTACGTTTCGCGCGGGCGGCGCTTTTTTCTCAGCGTTGATATTCGGGTTTATATTCGGACGGCCGATGATAAATCTTTTACGCGACCGCCAAAGAAACGGGCAGCCGATTCGCGAAGACGGACCGGAATGGCACATAAAGGCCAAATCCGGAACTCCGACCATGGGAGGCGTCCTAATAATCGGCGCGTTGGTAGTTTCTACGTTGCTTTGGGCGCGACTCGACAATTCGAATATTTGGCTGGTTTTGTTTGTTACGATGTCTTTTGGAATAGTCGGTTTCTTCGACGACTATAAAAAAGTTACTCATAGCGATTCGAAGGGTGTCTCCGTAAAGACCAAGTTTCTGGTCAGCATCGCGATCGCCTGCGTGGCCGGATACTGGGCAGTTCAACTGCATCCGGAATCGCTTTCGGGGATGCTGGCCGTTCCCGTGTTCAAGGATCTTCTGATCAATCTCGGTTTTTTATTTATACCGTTCGCCGTGCTGGTGATCGTCGGATCGGCGCATTCGGTAAACTTGACCGACGGGCTAGACGGCCTGGCTATTATGCCAATCATGATCGCCTCGGTCTCGCTTGGTGTCATCGCCTACGCAGTCGGAAGAACGGATTTCGCCGAATACTTGGACGTTCACTATATTCCCGGTACGGGCGAACTACTTATTTTCGTCGCGGGTCTTGTTGGCGGCGGTCTGGGCTTTCTCTGGTACAATGCGCCGCCTGCTGCCGTGTTCATGGGCGATACGGGATCGCTAGCGCTGGGCGGCGCAGTCGGTGCAATCGCGATTTTGACCAAGCATGAAATTGTGCTCGCTATCGTCGGCGGTCTCTTCGTCGCGGAGGCGATGAGCGTGATAATCCAGGTCGCGTATTTTAAGTCGACCGGCAAGCGAATTTTTCTTATGTCGCCGGTTCATCACCACTTCGAAAAGAAAGGCTGGCCCGAATCGCAAATCGTGATCCGGTTTTGGATTATTTCGCTGATTCTTGCTATGATCGGCTTGGCGACACTGAAAGTTCGATAGCTTGATACCGATACCGGGCGTCGAAGGCAAAACGTTCGCCATCCTCGGGATGGGTCGGACAGGCATGACTTCGGCGATGGCCTTGCAGGCAAGCGATGCCAAAGTCGTTGTTTGGGATGACGACTTGGAAGCCCGAGAACGCGCTGCAGACGCGGGATTTATCCTACGCGAGCTGGTATCGAAAACGTCTTTCAAGGAAGTCGATAAGCTTATCGTTTCGCCGGGGGTACCGTATCTTTACCCGGAGCCCCATCCGGTCGTCGCGACTGCGTCCGAGATGGGAGTTCCTCTCGACAACGACATTGGACTGTTCTTCCAGGCGGTTTCCAGTGAAGGCTTCCACGGCGATCGAAATCCGTCGACCTGCGTAGCCATTACCGGATCGAACGGAAAGTCCACGACCGCGGCATTGCTTCACCACGTATTGAAGAAGATTGGACGACGTTCGCAAATTACGGGTAATTTCGGAAACGGCGTTTTGGCGAGCGGCATTCCAGGCGACGGCGAAGTGATGGTTTTAGAGCTCTCGTCGTACCAAGCGGAACTCGCGTCGAAATTGAGCCCGGACATTGCCGTCATGCTGAATCTGTCGCCCGACCATCTGGACCGTCATGGCGGGCTAGGAGGATATTTCGCAGCCAAGCGCAGGCTATTCGCTTCGGAAGCCATAGAAAAGGCGGTAATTGGAGTCGACGATCCCGAAGGGCGGTTTCTAGCTAGCGAGTTTGCGGGTCGAAGAGGCACAAACTCAATTGTGCGCATTTCGTCCTCGGCGACTTGCGAGAATCCAAAAAGCTTGACCTTTTATACGAAGAAAGGGCGGCTATATGAAACTTGCCGAGGCACTATTCATGCGCCGGTCGATCTTCGATCACTATGCGGCCTCCCGGGAAATCACAATCTATTCAATGCCTGCGCGGTTGCGGCCGTTTGCCGGATCCTGGGAATAGAGACGAGCCAAGCCATCGAGGCCATGAGCACATTCCATGGCCTAAGCCACCGGATGCAGCGAATAGCTGAAACTCGCGGCGTAACATTCATCAATGACTCCAAGGCCACGAATGTCGCGAGTGCCTCGAGGTCGCTCCAAGCGTTTCGCAGCATCAGGTGGATTGCGGGAGGACGAGCAAAAGAGGGCGGGCTATCCAGTCTCAATGACATGGTGTTCAACGTGTCCAAAGCCTACTATATCGGCGAATCCGCGGACGAATTCGCGGCTCAAATTAACGGCGTGCCATTTGAAATTTGTGGGAATATGGCGACGGCCGTAGCCGCCGCGGTTAGGGACTCGCGCGAAGGCGACACAGTTTTGCTTGCTCCGGCCGCGGCTAGCTTCGACCAATATTCAGATTTCGCGGCGCGTGGCAACGAATTCGCTGCCGAGGTGCGGCGCCACATCGATTAGGCGCGAACGCGGGTCGCGCTGCGCAGCGGCGAATTGCATAGCTTTCGGAGATTTACCGGTCAATTTATGCGCCAAGTGCAGTTTTTGGATACTGAGTCGCCGAGAAGTTACTGTACCCATGTTCGTTTGCCGAATTCCGGCCCGATCGGCGGTCGCGAGCATCGGGGATCTTGTATCCGCCGGCGGGCCGCTATTGTCGCGAGCCAGCGCACGACTTGGCCGTGCCACGCCCTCGTCGGAAACCCTAGCGGCCCCGGCTGACCGCAGCTTGGATGGCGGAGGCGATGGGACCGAGTCTTTTAGGCGAGCTGGGAGGAGAGGCTAGCCGGCATCGAAGAGCGTCATAGAGTGCTCCGGATGCGTCTCGCCTCGCCCCGGGGCGAATTCGGCACGGTGATCAACTACGGAACCGTTATTGTCCAACCGTTCCGGCCGCCTGCGCAAGCCTTGCGCTCGCTTACTCTTCAATCCCGCCGCCCAGCTATTCGACAACCGCAAGCTAGAATTCGCGGCCGCGCCCTCCAGAGCCTGCATCCTCGCCGCTAGCGCGTCGACCAACTTCGCCGACTCGGCAATGCGACCCGAAGCCTTGCGAAACTCTCGTCGGGTAGGGCGGTTGCGTCAACAGTTCCTTGGGAGCCCATCCGACCGAGCACGCCGACGGGCTCCGAAAATCGTTTTATAGAAGCCCTCTTGCCGTCCCGCCACTTAGGCGTGCTTGTTCTGATTGGTTTGCCAGAAATGTGAAAGGCGACATCGCCGTAGCAGGAATGCCAGCAAAAGCCCGATGCGGCGACAGCCGCCGATCAAAGGAATGGTCGCCTAGCAGAATTGCCGCCGGTCTAATCAATTTTGTTTGCAGAATCAAACGGAATGAGTTAAACTCATTGCGAGCAAAATCGTCCGCAGAGCCGATCGACTTAACAAATTACAGGCAATCGACATGACCATGATGATGCATGGGGCGCCGGTTTCGCCCCCTCAAGACCCGGTAATTCCGCGTTGGTGGCGCACCGTCGACCGTTGGACTCTATTCGCCGTAGTAACGTTGGTCGTATTTGGCATGCTTATGGGTTTTGCTTCGACGCCGCCCTTGGCAGCCAAGAATGGCCTCGACAATTATTTCTACATTGGAAGGCAAGCAATTTTCGGGTGCATGGCTTTCTCATTGATGGTTATCGTTTCGGTGCTTTCGCCGGACAATGCTCGCCGAACCGGTATAGTACTATTTTTGCTTGCGCTGCTGGGAGTGCTGCTGCTTCCGTTTTTCGGCGTCAATCACGGCAAGGGAGCGGTCCGCTGGCTTTCGCTTCCCGGATTGATGACATTCCACCCTTCGGAATTTCTAAAACCCGGTTTCGTTGTCGTCGTCGCGTGGCTCTTGGCGCTTAAGGACGATGCGGGGAAGTTTCCGGGGACCATGATTTCGCTAGGCTTGACCGTTTCGATTGCGACTCTTTTGGCACTGCAGCCGGATTTCGGTCAGGCAGGACTGATTATTTTCGCTTGGGGCGTAATTTATTTCGTTGCCGGCGCGTCGATACTGCTTCTTTTCGCTTTGGGCGCGGGAACGGTATTGGCGGGTACAGTCGCGTTTTTTACATCCAGCCATTTTTCCTCCCGGATTTTAGCGTTTATTAGCGATACGCCGGACCCGTATAGCCAAATTCAATTCTCGCTTAAGGCAATCCAAGCGGGAGGATTGTTCGGCGTCGGTCTCGGAAAAGGCGAAGTGAAATGGGTGCTTGCGGACAGCCATACGGATTTGGTCATGGCAGTCGCTGCGGAAGAATACGGTCTGATTTTTGTTCTGTTGCTTCTGTCGCTGTTCGCATTCATTTCAATCCGGGCTCTCTTTGTGCTTCGAAAAGAACAAGACAAGTTCATAAGGCTGGCCGGGACCGGCCTCGCGGCGATGTTTGGAATTCAAGCGTTCATCAATATCGGGGTCACTGCGAAACTGCTTCCCGCCAAGGGCATGACGCTTCCGTTTATTTCCTACGGCGGTTCGTCGATGATCGCCGTTGGCTTAGGGCTTGGAATGCTTTTGGCCTACACGCGCAGGCGGTCGAACAACCAACTAGGAACGAAGGTCTGAATTCGGTCGTTGCAGGCTGGAGATCAAGAGAATGCGCACTCGGCGAAAGCCGCTGCTCGTTGTAGCAGCCGGAGGAACCGGAGGCCACATGTTTCCTGCGCAAGCGCTGGCAGAGGTCGCGCTTGAGCGGAACTGGAGTGTTCAATTATGGACGGATTCAAGAGGATTGCGGTTCGTTAGCGGCTTTCCTCCTGAAGTTGAGACTCATTTGATAGCTAGCGGCACGATTGGTCGAGGCAGCGTACTGGAAAGGACCGCGGCGCCGATAAAGCTGGCGACGGGCATATTCTTCGCAGTAATTCGATCTTTTAGAGACATGCCGACTGCCTATGTCGGATTCGGCGGATATCCGGCCTTTCCGGCCATGGCGGCCGCTTGGCTATTGAGGCGGCCTCGATCCATTCACGAACAAAATAGCGTCCTTGGACGTGCAAACCGGTTCTGGGCCCGGCGAGTAGACGTAGTCGCGACCGGTTTTTCTCTAAAGGAAAATAATCGAGTTTTAAAATCAACGACTGTCGGGAACCCGTTGAGGTCGTCTGTGCTCGAGCAAGTTGAAATCGGCTATCGTTCGCCTCGAGAAGGTTCAATTTCCATTCTTGCAATCGGCGGCAGCCAGGGCGCCGCAATATTCTCGAAAGTCCTTCCGGAAGCCGTACGGCATCTTCCGGATGAATTGTTATCGCGCCTTTCCATTGCGCTGCAAACCAGAAAGGGCGAAGAAAGCGCCGCCCAGGCGAATATGAATCGAGCCGGCGTTGAGTCGGTTGTTGCCTGCTTTTTTGACGACATTCCAGAAAGGATTGCCGAAGCGCAGCTCGTGATCTCTAGAGCTGGTGCGTCGTCGTTGTCGGAAATATCCGCTATTGGACGCCCCTCAATTCTAGTGCCGTACGCTGCGGCGGCGAATGACCATCAGACTTCGAATGCTACGAGCCTCGTTGAAGAAGGCGCCGCCGTACTAATCGCCGAGTCCGAACTGTCGTCGGAACGACTCGCTCGGGAAATCGAGGCGATATTGACGAATGCGCCGTTGGCGGAAAAAATGGCGGAAGCCGCTCGCCAGTGCGGCAAACCGAATGCGGCGATGGATTTAGCTAATCTGGTCCTTCCCGCGACAGATTCGGAGCGATCGTCTTGAACGGCGCCACCAAATTGCCCGATCGTCTCGGTCCGATCCACTTTGTCGGAATCGGCGGAATCGGCATGTCCGGTATCGCGGAAGTCCTCATGAATATCGGGTATGGGATTCAGGGGTCGGATATCGCCGAGTCAAGGAACACGAAGCGTCTTGCGACTGCAGGTGCTAGGATAATGATCGGGCATTGCGAAGAAAATGTCGAAGGAGCCGCCGTTGTCGTGGTTTCCTCGGCCATCAAGCCCGGCAATCCGGAAATTGAAAACGCGAGACGGCTCAGAATGCCGATCGTTAGAAGAGCCGAGATGCTGGCGGAACTAATGCGGCTCAAATCGAACGTCGCAATCGCAGGGACTCATGGAAAGACCACGACGACTACGATCGTCGCGACGCTATTGGAAAAGGGAGGTTTCGATCCTACGGTGGTCAACGGCGGGATCATTAGGGCATACGGTTCGAACGCGCGCGTCGGTCGCGGGGAATGGATGGTGGTCGAAGCAGACGAAAGCGACGGATCGTTCGTGCGACTGCCCGCCACAATCGGAGTCGTTACCAACATTGACCCGGAACATTTGGACCACTACGGGGATTTCGACGAAATTCGCGCCGCATTCGATTTGTTCGTCGAGAATATTCCCTTTTATGGCGTGGCTGTTTGCTGCACGGACCATCCGGAAGTTCAAGCGATGGTAGGCAGGTTAACGGAACGGCGAATTATCACCTACGGATTCAACAAGCTGGCCGATGTTCGCGCTGAGAACATAAGATACCACCGGAACGCCGCGAAATTCGACGTTGTTTTGAATTCGGAAATGCTGCGCATCGACGACTGTTCGCTTCCCATGCCGGGCGACCACAATGTCGCCAATTCACTTGCGGCCGTAGCGGTCGCGAGGCATCTGGGAATGAGCCGAAAATTGATTCGGGATGCCTTGGCTTCTTTCGAAGGAGTCGGGCGTCGCTTTACGCAAACGGGAGAGGTCGGCGGGATTACGATAATTGACGATTATGGTCATCACCCAGTCGAAATAGCGGCCGTCATCAAAGCTGCGAGGCAGTCCTGCCGCGGTCGGGTATTCGCAATACACCAGCCTCATCGGTTTTCTCGGTTGGCAAGCCTTTTCGATGACTTTTGCATGTGTTTCAACGAGGCCGATTACGTTGGAATCGCGGACGTTTACCCGGCGGGCGAAGCTCCTATTCCGGGAGCCGACAGAGATTCTCTGGTTGCCGGGCTAATTAGGCACGGCCACCGCAACGCGGTTGCGCTTGACGGCGAGGAATGCCTTGAAGAATTCGTAAGGAGAGAGGCGAAGCCGGGGGATGTCGTGCTTTGCCTCGGCGCCGGCTCCATCACAGCATGGGCGAATGCTCTTCCCTCGCGCTTGGCGGCAGCGTAAGGCATATTCAATGGAACGTCGAATTGATTCCGGTCCGATGTCCGACCTGCCTGCGCCCGAGGGTACACTAACACGCAACGCGAACCTCGCGGACTATACTTGGCTTAAGGTCGGAGGTCCCGCGGACTGGCTCTTCAAGCCGGCAAGCGTCGAGGACTTGGCCAAATTCATGCGGAATTTGCCTGGCTCCATGAACGCCTATCCTCTCGGTGCAGGCTCGAATCTGATAGTTCGCGACGGCGGCCTTCGCGCGGTGGTCGTAAGGCTCGGGCATAAATTCGCAAATATTGCCTTCTCGGGCGATACTGTCTCGGCCGGAGCAGCAACGCGAGTTGCGCGGCTTGCCTCCGAATCGGCGGGCAGAGGAATCGACTTGACGTTTCTGCGAACGATCCCGGGTACGGTTGGCGGCGCAGTTCGCATGAACGCGGGTTGCTACGGATCCTATGTCGAGGACAATTTTCAGGAAGCGCGGATTGTTACCCGAGACGGAAGAATCGAAACCTTGACAAAGCGCGAAATCGGATTCGCCTATCGAAGCAGCCAGTTGCCCGGCGGCGCCATAATAGTTGAAGCCAAATTCAAAGGAAGTCGCGCCGACCCCGGACGGTTGCACGAATTGATGGCTAGGCAAATCGAGCGGCGCAATTCTACGCAGCCGTCGGGAGAAATGACGGCGGGTTCCATATTCCGTAATCCAGTGGGTCATTCCTCGTCCGGCGCGGAAGGCGAATGCCACGAAGGCAAAGCCTGGAAGCTGATTGACCAAGTCGGAATGCGCGGCGCCGTTCGGGGCGGCGCACGCATTTCCGAACTGCATTCGAATTTTTTGATCAACGATGGCAGCGCTTCCGCTTTCGACTTGGAATGCCTGGCGGAAGAGGCTAGAAAAAAAGTCTTGCTAAAAACGGGAATTGCGCTAAGTTATGAGGTTGTAAGGGTCGGAGAACATGGCCCTGGAAAAAAGAAGCCCTGCGTCTAGTAGCTAAGGGCAAGCGGAGTGAGGAATGTCGAGCAGGCCTTCCGGTATCCGCGTCGCGGTGCTCAAGGGCGGGCCGTCGTCCGAAAGGGACGTGTCGCTCGTTTCTGGAAAGGAGTGCGCCGCTGCGCTAAGAAATGAGGGATTCGGCGTTGTCGAGATCGATGCCGGGACGGATTTATCGTCACGGCTCGAGACTCTCGAACCCGACATCGTATTCAATGCGCTCCACGGCCGCTGGGGGGAGGACGGCTGCGTACAGGGCATCCTTGAATGGATGAAAATTCCCTACACCCATTCCGGCGTGCTGGCATCGTCATTGGCCATGGATAAGCAGCGAGCGAAAGCCGTCTTCGCTGCCGAAGGATTGCCGTGCGCCGAGGGCCGATTGATTTCAGTGGGCGATTTGGCGGACGCGCATCCGATGAATCCCCCCTATGTCATCAAGCCCAATAATGAGGGCTCGTCGGTAGGCGTCTCCATAGTTCGCGACCGCTCGGAGATCCCGAAATGCCTGGACGAAATCACATCTGAAGTCGTTATGGTAGAACGATTCGTCCCAGGGCGGGAATTGACGGTCAGCGTTATGCTGGACGAACCGCTTACCGTTACGGACATCCGCACGCACCGATCGTGGTATGACTACAAGGCGAAGTATGATCCCGGCGGTTCCCGCCATATCGTTCCCGCGAATATTCCGAGCGCGGTCTTCGAGGCGAGCCTCGACTACGCGCTTCGCGCCCATCGAGTTCTAGGATGCCGAGGATTGAGCCGGAGCGATTTTCGCTGGGATGACAGGCTGGGCGTCGATGGCCTGTTCATTCTTGAAACCAACACACAGCCTGGAATGACCCCGACATCGCTTTCGCCGGAACAGGCGGCGGCCTGCGGCGTAGAATTCGATACATTGTGCCGAAAATTGGTCGAGGACGCGACATGCGGACGTTGACTGAACCAAATCGACGCACCGAGGTGGGCGCGGCCCTGTTCCCGGCGCGGCGCGCTCGCCTTTCCAGAAAAAGCCGATTTCGGATCGCATTCTTGGGAATCCTTGTCCTGCTGGCAGCGTCGGTATTCTTGAAGAATGCATACCAGGGCGAATTGGATCAAGTCGAGGATTGGTTTGAATTTCAGGCGCAATCGATGGCGAATCGCCACCCATTCATGCTGACCCGGATCAAAGTCAAATCCTCATTTTCTGAGCTGGAAGGCGCCATTAGGGCAGCTGCCGATATAGATCTTCCGGTTAGCGTTCTCGATATCGACTTGGAAGCGGTCCGGAACAGAATCGCATCCCTTGACGGGATCGTCGACGCCAAGGTCTCCGTAACGGACGAGGGCGAATTGGAAATCTCTGTCGAGGAGCGTACTCCGGTGTCTGTCTGGCGCAACGGAAGACGGCTTGAATTGGTCGACTCATATGGCGGTCGAGTCGGTTCCATTTCGTCAAGGGCCGAGCGCATCGATCTTGGCCTGATAGCCGGTGAAGGTGCCAAAAACGCGGTCGTCGAATCTCTTGAGATATTTCGCGTGGCAAAGCCATTGGAAAACGAAATCAGAGGTCTCGTGCGAATTGGCAAGCGGCGCTGGAATTTGGAACTTGAAGGCGGAAGAAAGATTCTACTGCCGGAGCAAGGCGCCGTTGAGGCAATGGAAAAGCTGATTGTCTGGGATGCTGCGGAACAGGTGTTCCAAAAGGATTTCGAGTATTTTGATTTGCGTATCGCGGAAAGACCCACGGTTCGCCTTCGCGAGCCAAAACCGGGAGAAATCTGAGTTATGCGGAAATCGGAAAGCAAGTTTTCGATAGAAGAGACGCTGCAAAAGCAAAGAGCGATGCGCGCGAATAGGAAAACGGCGCTGCAGCGACGCATTATCGCAGTTCTCGATATTGGATCAACCAAGATCGCGTGCATGATCGTCGAATTCGACGACAAGCCGAAACACGAAGACGATCGAGTTATTTCGTTCAAAGGGCAATTGAATTTTAAAATAGTCGGCGCCCACGTTACCGAGTCGCGCGGCGTGAAATTTGGCGAAGTCGAAACGGTTGCCGATACCAATCACGCCATATCGACGGTCTTTACTCGCGCCCAGCAAATCGCGAAGCGGAATGTGGATCATGTCGTCGTGTGCTTTTCCGGAGCCCGTCCGAAGTCGGAACTGGCATCGGGGCGGATCGGATTGATCGATAAACCTGTTGACGAAACGGACGTGGCGAGGGTGCTGGCATCTTGCGAAATACCCGAGTTCGCCTCCAATCGCGAACTCCTTCACGCCCAGCCAGTGAATTTTGGAGTCGACCATCGTGTTTCGCTTAACGATCCAAGGAATTTGTTGGGAAACAGCCTCGATGTCGACATGCATCTACTTTCGGTCGACAAAATGGCATTCGACAACATTATCGGTTGCTTAGATCGCTGCAACGTGAATTTGGCCGGTATCACCACGTCGGCCTACATGTCGGGCCTTGCATGCCTCGTTGAAGACGAACAGGAGATCGGTGGTGCCTGCGTGGACATTGGCGGCGGAACCACAAGTATTTCGATCTTCTTCAAAAAACACATGATATTTGCGGAAACCGTACCGATTGGCGGGCGAACTATCACAACCGACATTAGCCAGATTTTCGGCGTTTCATTCCGCGAAGCGGAAAAGATAAAGACAGTCAATGGGGGGGTCGTAGCAACCCAAAGGGACGACTGGAACATTTGCGCATTCGGAAGCGGTAAAAGCACGGAAGGCCTGGACCACGAGATTTACAAGGCGACGCGAACCGAGTTGATCGGAGTGATGCGACCTCGTGCGGAAGAAATTCTGGAGATCATACGTTCAAAGCTACGCGAAGCAGGGTTTGACCAGTTGCCGGGAAATAGAATCGTATTGACCGGCGGGTGCAGCGTAATTCGGGGGCTGGATGAGTTGGCGAAGCGGATACTAGGAAAGCATATTCGCTTCGGGCTTCCAATTCGTGTCCGCGGGCTTCCCCAATTGATGACGGATCCGCAATTTTCGGCCTCTGTCGGGCTATGCTTGTACGCAGCGCAGCCGGACGATGAATTATGGGACTTTAGGACGCCGAGCGAAATCGCCGAGGGCTCATCGTTGAAACGAGCCTTTAGGTGGTTTCGGCACAAATGGTAACGATCGCGGCCGAACATATGGAGTTTGTGCAACAAGCCAGGAATCCAACCGATTGATCGCAAATAAAAAGTGCTTTTCTCGTAAAAATGTTTTAACGTCGTCGAATCAGAATGGTGACAAGCCATCGAATACAGCAGGATCGAGCAGGAGCAATGACCATATCTACGTTACGGATACCCGAGCACGAAAATCTTGAACCCAAGATTACGGTTTTTGGAGTGGGCGGTGCTGGCTGCAATGCCGTCAACAACATGATCGCTAAAAACCTGAAAGGAGCCAATTTCATTGTCGCCAACACCGATGCGCAGTCTCTGGAATTCTCGAATTCCGAGATCAAGATTCAGCTTGGCCAGAAAACAACGCAGGGACTTGGCGCGGGCTCCAATCCTTCAGTCGGAGCCGAGGCGGCGGAGGAAAGCCGAGAGGATATCGAAAACAGCCTGAACGATTCCCACATGTGCTTCGTTACCGCCGGCATGGGCGGCGGAACGGGAACTGGCGCCGCGCCCGTCATTGCGAAAGTTGCTCGCGACAAGGGAATTCTTACTGTCGGCGTCGTCACCAAGCCCTTTAAGTTCGAAGGAACTAAGCGCATGAAGGCCGCTGAGAAGGGGATTGAAGCGCTTGAAGCCAATGTTCATACCCTGATCGTTGTTCCGAACGACAACCTGTTCATGGTTACGAAAGAAGACACGACGACGAAAGACGCATTCGAAAAAGCAGATGAAGTACTTTTCGACGGCGTAAAGGGCATCACGGATCTCATCGTCCAGCCGGGGCTGATCAATTTAGATTTTGCCGATGTCAAGACGATTATGCTTGAGATGGGCAATGCGATGATGGGATGCGGCCAGTCGGACGGAGACAGGAAAAAGCGAGCGTCGGTTGCGGCTAACGAAGCGATGCAAAACCGGCTGCTGGGCTTCACCAGTTTAAAGGACGCCAAGGGAATTCTGATCAACATAATTGGCGGGTCCGACCTGACGCTGTTCGATCTCGACATGGCGGCCTCCACTGTTCGCGAAAACGTCGACGAGGACGCAAATGTCATCGTCGGGTCGTCGATCGATCCGGAACTTGAAGGCGTAGTTCGAGTTTCGATCATGGCGACGGGAATGGGACCGGTTTCGAGGCCGCGAGAACTCACGGACGAAATATTCACCGGCGAAATTGAGCCGCTGCAACAGGCGGCGGCAGGCCTCGCAGCCGAAGGCGATTTTTTTGAAAACAACTCCGCCGAGTATTCGGATGCGGCCGGTGACTCCGGCGAAAGTGCGCAAGACGAATCGGAAACTCAGATAAACGGTTTCCAGACGCACGCCGTCGAACCGGTTGATCGAGAAGCCGACCATTCTTTTTGGCCGGAAACCCAGGCATCTCAGGAACCGGCGCAAGAATTTGACGGCGAAACGCAGGAGAATTGGGATAATTTTGCTCAAGAACCTTCTCCCGACACAAGATATAGGGAATTCGTTGCGCCAAAGCCAATCAGGACGGTTCCCTCGCAGCCCTCGGCGAAAAGAGCCGAAGATTCTGAATGGATGGCAACGCGAGGAGCGGAAGATACGCCTCAAAGAAAGGAGAAGCCCTCCACTCCGCTAAAGATCGCGGGCTTCCTGAAAAAATTCGCCGACAGTTCGTCCCAGGCGATTTCTTCAAACAGCGGAGTTCGCGCTATTCAGCCTTCTCTTCGCGGAGAAGGGGTCGACGAAGAATTCGATGAATTGCGCGACGTGCCGGCATTTGCTCGCCGCCAAGCCAACTAAGTAAACTTGCACCGGTTGGATTTAGCGCATCGAGCGAACGGAGGCCCGCGGGCATCGACAAGCGCGCAAATTTTTGCGTTCATGCATTTCCGTTAGCGCCGAGACCGGATATCGGCCGCTTGCTCACCGCCTTTACCTTTGAAAGATAGTGACGTGTTTATTGACTTGATCAATTTAATATCATCATCTAGTAGTTCTAAGTGTAAAGAGCGGAGCGGAAGATTTGCAGTACACGGTTGCTCGCGGGGCGAATATCGTATTTGAGGGACGAGCATTACATACCGGTGTCGATACTTGGGCGCGAGTAGTCCCTGCCCCTCCTAACACGGGAGTTGTTTTTCGTAGAATAGATATCGAGAGCGCGTCCAATCTTATCCCCGCGCGTTTGGATCTCGTAGTCGCTACCGACTATTGCACGAAGATTGCGAACGAAAGCGGAGCGGCCGTCAGCACGGTCGAGCATTTGTTGGCGGCTCTTTACTGTTGCGGAATCCATAATGCCTATATTGAACTGCGCGGTCCCGAAGTCCCGAATATGGACGGAAGTGCCAAGGTATTCGTAGACCGGTTTCGCAACGCGGGGAAATTGGCGCAAGATGTGCCGGCAAAAGTCTTGAAGATCTTGAAGCCTGTCGAAGTCGCGAATGGCGAGACATTTGCCAGACTTCAGCCGTCCGAAGTTCCGGAGATGGAGTTTACGATCAGTTACCCGGAACTGGAAATTGGAAACCAATTCAAGAAGCTCGAGCTTAAAAACGGCAATATCGCGAATGAACTCAGCGAGTGCCGAACATTTTGCACGACCAAGGATATCTTCCAGCTATGGAGCATGAACAAAGCATTGGGAGGTACATTAGAGACGACCTTGGTTGTTAGCGAGCAAGGCGTCCTGACGCCCAACGGAATGCGGATGCCCGACGAGTGTGTAGGACACAAGATGCTTGATGCAATCGGGGACCTGTCGCTAAGCGGCGGGGTAATTTCCGGAAAATTTATTGGCCATTTGTCTGGGCATGCTCTTACGATTAGGCTGCTTCGAAAGCTTTTTTCGACCAATGGGGCCTGGCAATTCATGGAAGCGGACCAAGACTTCGCATCTGATTTGCCGGGCGAAGGCATGCTATTCAACTCCAACTGATTTTTCGGTTTCCCGAGTCATAGCGGCGCTGCGTCCGCGCCTCAGCGGCCCATCGCCGCGCGACAATAACTCAGTCAATTCAATGACGGCCGGAACCGGAATTCTGGTCGTTTCCGGTTGCAGCGCGCGAGTCGGCGTAGAGATTAATAGAGGTTCCGCCAAAATCGCAGTTCATTTCTTGGGAGCCACAATAGTGGCAAGCGGCTCGCGCCTGAAAGGAATGGGAGCTAGGAACTGTCGAAGCACTTCTGGTAAAGCTGATACGCGCCGTCGTATGTGAGCGGAATTGGGTTGCTGCTGGCGGTGGGGTCTTCAATCGCCATTTTCGCCAGTTGATCTATGCGATCTGGGTCAGCGCCGAGAGACTGAAGGTTTTTGGGTATCCCTATGTCCCTAAGCAGACCTTCGACGAACTTGTAGAAATCTTCGAAGCCGGACCCGAGATTTAGATACGCCGCAACGCTAGACAGTTTTTCGCGAATTGCGCACTCATTGAATTTCAAGACGTTGAGAAGCACGACGGCGTTCGTCGTTCCATGATGCGTGTTGAACATTGCTCCGACAGGATGGGAGAGCGCATGCACGGCACCGAGACCCTTTTGGAATGCGACCGCGCCCATAGAGGCGGCGCACATCATATTCGCTCTCGCCTCGACATTTGACCCGTTTTCGACTGCTTCTGCTAAATTTTCGGTCGCTAGACGCAATCCTTCCAGCGCGATTCCTTGACACATAGGATGGTATCCGGGCGCGCAGTAGGCTTCGAGACAATGAGCAAATGCGTCCATTCCCGTTCCCGCCGTGGCCGACCGGGGCAAGCCGAGTGTCGTTTCGGGGTCGGCGATAACGATTCTCGGCAATACTGAAGGATGGAAAATGATCTTTTTCACGGTCGTTGCAGTATTCGTGATGACAGAGGCTCTGCCGACCTCCGAGCCTGTTCCCGCCGTTGTCGGAATCGCGATGCTTGGCGAAATTCCGGACGAATTTGCTAGCTTCCAATTTTCGCCGACATCTTCAAAATCCCAGACGGGCCTTGATTGACCGGACATGAACGCGATCATTTTTCCCAGATCGAGGCTAGACCCTCCGCCGATTGATACGACGCCGTCGAATTCGCCTTCTTTAAAAACGCTTAGCCCGTCGTCCAAATTCCGGTCCGTCGGGTTTGGGTCGACGTTCGAAAACACAGAACAGCCCAGCCCGGCGCGATCCAAAATGTCCAAAAATTCCGAAAATAAAGGCAGTTCGCGAAGGACTTTGTCCGTCACGACCAATGGACGAGAAATTCCCGCTTCCGCGCAGGCGTCCGGCAATTCCTTAAGTCGGCCGGTGCCGAATCGAATTTGCGTCGGAAAAGACCAGTTTGCATTGAGGGTCATTGCAGTTCTCGAATATTGAGTGAAGGGAACCTACCAATCGAGTGACGGGCAACGATTGAGTTCTCACATCCTTGAAAGCCAAGCAGGTGAAAATTCCAAACTCCGGCACTAGAAAATCGTCGGCCGGATTGCGTCCGGCCGACCGAATAGAGGTCAGGTTAGCCGTAGCGATATGGGCGTCCTGCTTTTTCCATTATCTCGTTGTAGTCCTTGAATATCTGGACGACCTTGGCCTTCGTCTCGGATTCGGCTGCGATTTCGTCCCAGAATTCTCGAGCGGCTTTCTCGACTAAAGCCCACTCTTCATCGGGAATTGCCGTCAATTTGAGTTTGGTGCCTTGAGTGCGCAGATGGGCTTCGCCTCCCCAATACCACCACTGGCGGTAGTAGTGGGAACTGTCCATTGTGAGTTTCAGCAATTCCTTGAGATGCTCGGGAAGTTCTTCGTAGCTATCCATATTCGCGAAGAACGAACCAGCCCAAGCGCCGGAGATATTGTTGGTCAAAAAGTAGTCGGTGACATCCGCCCAGCCGACGGTGTAGTCCTCGGTAATGCCCGACCAGGCGACGCCGTCGAGTTCGCCGGTCTGAACGGCTACCTCGATATCTTCCCAAGGCAATGTAACTGGAACGACGCCAAATTGAGACAGGAACCGCCCGGCGGTGGGGAACGTAAACACTCTCTTGCCCTTGAGATCATCAAGACTATGAATGGGATCCTTCGTTGCGAAGTGACACGGATCCCAGGCACCGGCGGAAAGCCATTTGACGCCGACTTTCGCGTATTCCTCAGCCCAGATTTTGTCGAGACCGTATTGATTGAACAATACGGGAACATCGAGCGAATAACGGCTCGCAAATGGGAAGTAGCCACCGAACACTGTCACTTCCGTCGGTGATGCCATGGAGTCGTCGTCGGATTGGACAGCGTCCAAAGTACCGCGCTGCATTGCTCGGAAGAGCTCGCCGGTCGGAACAATCTGGTCGGAGTAAAACAGTTCGATCTGCATTTCGTCGCCGGCGATCTTGTTGAATGAATTGACGGCGGGCGTGATTACGTGTTCGGCCAATGCGGGACCGGCATAGGTCTGCATTCTCCAGCGAATCGTTGATTGGGCGTGTACTGCCGGCGCGGCGAGCGTAGCAGCTCCCCCTATGCCGGCGGTTGCTAGAAAGTTGCGTCTCGTGTTCATGCAATAATCTCCGAATTATGGGCCGCGGCCCTGTTGCTATCGATTGTCCTGCTCATTGCTCGTGCCAGTTGAATCGCCTCGCCAATGCTAAACTATTTCGCGTAAATGTATTCCGGGAACCAGAGGGCGATTCCCGGGAATACCATCACTAAAATTAGCGCGACCAGCATAACAAAAACGAAAGGAACGATCGAACCATAAATATCTCTTAGTCTTATTTCCGGCGGCGCCATCGCGCGCATCAAGAACAAATTGTAGCCGAACGGCGGTGTCATGTATGCGATTTGCGTCGTAATCGTGTAAAGCACGCCGTACCAAATCAGATCGAATCCGAGCGCGTGCACGAGAGGTACGTAGAGCGGAGCTACGATGACGAGCATCGCCGTGTCATCCAAAAACGTTCCCATTAGCAGGAAAGAAACCTGCATTAAAATCAAGGTCGTCCAAGGGCTGAGTCCCAATTGTTCGGAAAAGAGCGTTTCTATTGCGCGCACGGCGCCAAGTCCGTCGAAGACAGCGCCGAAACCGAGCGCGGCGAGAATTATCCACATGAACATGCACGATACGGCAAGCGTCTGGCGCACTGATGTCTCGAATACTTTCTTGTTCATGCGCCCTTTGAGAATCGCGGCGAAAAGAGCGGTCATCGCGCCGATCGCCGAGCTTTCGACTAGACTTGTCCACCCGTTCACGAAAGGAATCATCATCGCGAGAAATATTAAAATGGGTAGTAGACCGGCACGCAGCAGTCTCAATTTTTCCGCGAGGGGAACCTTGCGCTCTGCTTTGGGAAGAGCCGGTCCGAGATCGGGCTGCAACTGGCACCTAATGGCAATATAGACAATAAACAGCGCCGCCATCATGAGACCGGGAAATACTCCGGCGAGCCACAGCTGGCCAACCGGCTGGCGCGCTATCATCGCATAAAGCACCAGCACAACCGAAGGCGGTACCAATATCCCAAGAGAAGAGCCTGCCTGAATAACGCCAGTCACCATTCGCTTGTCGTATCCGCGCCTCAAGAGTTCGGGTAACGCGATTGTTGCTCCAATGGCCATGCCGGCGACGGAAAGGCCGTTCATGGCTGAGACGAGAACCATGAGTCCAATGGTTCCGATGGCCAGGCCGCCCCTAACGGGCCCCATCCAGACATGAAACATTCGATAAAGATCGTCAGCCAATCGGGACTCTGACAGCACGTATCCCATAAATATAAACATGGGCAGCGTCAGTAGCGGATACCATTTCATCAATTTCATAGCTGCGGAAAAGCCGATGTCTGAGCCTCCCGTACCCCAGAGCAGGAGTGCCGCCAGCACCGCGACAAAGCCGATTGCGCCGAAAACGCGTTGGCCGGTCATGAGCATGAGCATCATGGTCGAAAACATGAGTATGGCAATTAATTCGTACGACATTAGATTTCTTCGCCGCGAAGGCGGGCGATGTCCTTCAGGAACTCGGAGAGCGCCTGAAATATCATTAGCAATATTCCGGCGCACATCAGGATCTTGATCGGCCACATATACGGGCGCCAGGCCGAATAGCTCCTTTCGCCGTATTCAATCGCGTAACTCGTACTAGCGATCCCGCCGTACAGCAGAACGGCTAGATAGAAAATCAGAAATGCTACCGTAAATGCGTCGAACCACGCTTTGCGTCGATCCGACCATCCGCCGTAAAACAAATCCATCCTTACGTTGGAACCGAGTTGAATCGAATACGGTCCGCCAAGCATATAGTAGGCGACCATGGCAAATTGCGCCATTTCAAGCGTCCACAGGGAGGGGAGGAAAAAGGTCTTGGAAATAGACGACCATAGCAGAATAGCGATCATCACGAATATTCCGTACATCACTATTCGCCCGAGCCGGAGATTGGCGGCATCGACGCAACGAACGAAATTTCGCGCTAGGGGAATCATTGGAATCAATTCGCTTGCATGCTTTTTGCCTTTCGCTGACAAATCGCGACGACCAGTGTCAACAAATGCTTGGTCCTTGAACTGATGCAATTTCCATGAAATCTTTGGTAAATACAAGAATGAGATTTTGCATTTCGCCCGCGCGGCCAAGAGTCCGATACCCGGAAGCGCATTCGGCGACTCTGGCTTCAGGAAATGGGAGGCGGGGCCGAATTTTGAAATCGAAATCGCGAGCGCGCTTTCGGTCGGAAACGCTCAACTTGCCGCGAGATTGCGCGAATTGCGAATAGAAACGTTCATTCAAGGGAATTTTTGAAACCCAATTTAGCTCGTTTCCCTTTCGCTGGAGAATTTAGAGACTGCGGAATCGCGGACTCCGGCGCTGCTCCAGCTCTGATCTCGAAAATTGGAAATCTGACGATTGTTCACGATCGTCCGGGACCTCTCTCAATCCCCAATTCCGTCCCGCAATGATATATGGTATCTTATGTCTGGATAACGAGGTTCGCCAGTTGCCATGCCAAGAGGTCAAGAGACACATGAATTTATCAAAGCTCAATCGGTCGGTTTCAGTTTCGGCGATCGCGGCGCTATTGCTTGCCGCATGCGGACGAGACGAAGTAGATCTTGAAACGCTCCCGCCCCAGGGAATTTACCGAAGCGCCGAGAACTTTATGGAAGAGGGCGACTGGCTTGAAGCCGCTGAGGCTTTCGAAACAATTGAACGGCTTTATCCGTATTCCGATTGGGCGAAGCGCGGAACGGTCATGGCGGCGTTCGCGTACCATACCGCCGGTGAATTCGATCGAAGCCGGTCGGCAGCGCAAAGATTCGTTGCATTTTATCCCGCTGACAAGGATGCGCCTTATGCTCAGTACATTGCTGCCTTGAGCTACTACGACCAAGTCGACAAGCGAGGGCGCGACTTGGAGAATTCCATGCTAGCGCTGCAGGCGCTTCGAGCGGTTGCAGAAAATTATCCGGACAGCCGCTACGCTAAATCGTCGTTGCTGAAGTTCGACTTGGTTGTCGACCATATTGCGGCAAAAGAAATGGAAATCGGACGATTCTATTTGAAGAGGGGGCACCATATGGCGGCAATTGGTCGATTTCGAACCGTGGTCGGCACTTATGGAACGACCTCGCATGTACAAGAGGCCCTCTATCGCCTAGTGGAAGCATATTTGGCTCTGGGGATGACAGAAGACGCGGTTAGGTCAGCTGCGTTGCTTGGGCACAACTACGTGAACTCAGTGTGGTATCGCGACGCGTATGCGCTGCTGAAAGAACCGAAATCTCTTCGCAAGCCGTCTTCGGGGCTAGGCAGCATACCGGAAAGGTTTTACAGGGAAACGCTTCTAGGTGCTCAAATCTGATCCTTCGCTTGCGTAACCTAGGGACTTGACTAGTAGTTCCGCCGTTTCCACTTGGATTTGCCTCGACGCACCTTAGCGTTCTGCAAACGCGGAAAGCGCTCCCTTGAGTAGCCGGGAATTCGAAACGACGGAATTTGCTTGGCCGGCGCACCGCGCCTTGGAGTGAATCGGCGGCAGGCAACCGGCGTATTGGCGAGAGGGAATTCTACGCGGACGAATGCTTCGGGGATTGTCCATATCAAACGTATTGTTGTTTCGGGGATTGAATGTCGAATTCGAACCTGGGCTAAACGTCTTTACAGGCGAAACAGGGGCCGGAAAATCGATATTGCTCGGCGCCTTGGGTTTCGTCCTGGGAAGAGGCGGTCGGACGGACCTGGTTTCATTTGACGCCAAATCCGGTGAAGTCTCGGCTAGTTTTGAGTTGTCGGCCAGACACCCGACGCGCAATATTTTGGCGGAAGGCGGATTTCCTGTTGAACGTGAGCTCGTACTGCGACGCGTAGTGAGTTCGTCAGGGCGGCGCACGGCTTTCATAAACGAACGAAGGTGCTCGAGCGCAGCTTTGCGAGAAATCGGGGCGTCTCTTATTGAAATTCATGGTCAAAACGACGAACTGGGATTGCTCAACCCACTGAATCATAGGGAATTCCTAGACGACTTTGCCAAAATCTCTCCGCTTCGCGCAACTGCTGCAGCGGCTTGGAAAGATATGAAGTCGGTGAGAGAGGAATTGGACAGCGCAAATTCCGTCTTGGAGGAAGCAGAGTCGGAAATCGAATTCTTGGAGTTTGCGGTTTCGAATTTGAACCGCCTGGATCCGAAACCAGGCGAGGAAGAAGAACTTGATTCGCGCCGCCGCTTGATGAAAAATTCCGCGCGCATACTTGGAGACTTATCCAAAGCGGCAGAATCAATTGGCGAATCCGGCGCCGAAAACATGGTGGGCCAAGCTCTGCGCTGGCTAGAAGGCGCATCGACTGCTTCGGACGGTAGGCTGGGCAATGCCGTGGAGGCTCTTGAACGCGCATTTTCGGAACTTGGCCAAGCTCAGCAAGCGCTTGAAGAGTTTAGATCGTCGCTGGAATTCGATCCTTTCGAAATCGATGCCGTGGAAGAGAGACTGTTCGAAATCCGCGCCGCCGCGAGAAAACATAGAGTTGCCGCGGACGAACTGCCGGAGCTGGCGAAATGTTTGGAATCCGATCTTGAGCGGCTCAAGGGCAAGGGCTCTGAAATCGATGCTCTCAAGCGTCAAGCGTGGGCTGCCGATGCAAAATTCGATGCAGCCGCTTTGGAACTAACAAGTGCTCGGAGGTGCGCGGCTGCGGCACTCGACAATGCCATGTCGCAAGAATTGGTACCCGTTAAACTGGAGAAAACTCAATTCAAAACCGAGGTCGTCGAGGGCGTTCCCGGACCCGAAGGCAGAGACAAGGTTCAGTTCTACGCTTCGACGAATCCGGGAACGCCGCCTGGACCGATCAACCGAATTGCTTCGGGGGGCGAACTCTCGCGATTTGTTCTTGCATTGAAAGTCTGCCTTTATTCGGGCGGAAGTGAAGCAAGCATGGTCTTCGACGAGATCGACCGCGGCGTAGGCGGCGCAACAGCAGACGCGGTCGGGCGTCGCTTGAAATCGCTGGCCGACAATTCCCAGGTGCTGGTCGTTACTCATTCGCCGCAGGTCGCTGCATTCGGAAGCTCCCATTGGCGCGTCGCTAAAGAGACTGGAGAATCGGATACGAAAACAAACGTGATCAGCCTCAGCGAGAGCGAACGGGTGTCGGAGATTGCGAGAATGCTGGCGGGAGATAGGATTACCGACGAAGCGGTGGCCGCCGCGCAGGCTCTTTTGGACCGGGCTAGAGAATGAATGCGCGACGGCCACGCGGCAAACGATCTAGATCGGTGCGCAGGCGGATTTTAGCCAGGATTTCGCCATCGCGGAACATCTAGGAGCAACATCTTCCAATACTGAGGCGTGATATTCGTTAAGCCATGCTCGTTCGCACTCGTTCAACCTGGTGAGATCCAGCAGCGAAATGTCTATCGGCACCCGCGTTAACGTACGAAAACAAAGCATTTCCTGGTCGCCCTTCTTAGACGCGCCGGTAAATTTTTTAACGACCGCCAGATTCTCGGTTCGTACGCCAAATTTAAAATCGCGATAGTATCCGGGTTCTATCGACAATATCATGCCCGGACGAATAGGTGCGCGAGAATTGGGGCCCAAATACTGCGGTCCTTCGTGCACGCCGAGAAAATGGCCGACTCCGTGGCCGGTGGAATGCCCGTAATCGAGACCAGCCATCCATAAATGGTAGCGCGCGAAGGCATCTAGTTCGATACCGGTTTTTCCGCTGGGCCAGCGGCATTGCGAAACCGCGATCAATCCTTTGACGACCAGCGTATAGATCATTCGAATTTCCGGATCGACATTGCCAATACCAATCGTGCGAGTGACATCTGTCGTTCCGTCCAAATATTGCCCTCCTGAATCCACGAGTAGCGTTTCGCCGGAGCGGATTTTTCGATTGCTTTGCTTTGTCACATTGTAGTGAACGATGGCCCCATTCGGGCCCGAGGCGGCAATTGTTTCGAAGCTTATATCGCGCAGCGCACCGGTTTCGATCCGGCACTTTTCCAGTTGGCGCACTGCATCGATTTCCGTGATTCCTTTCGATGCGTTTAAATGGGTCCATGCGAGAAACTCGGCCATTGCCGCTCCGTCGCGCAAATGCGCTTCCGCGGCCCCCTTGACTTCAACGGAGTTTCTCGTTGCCTTCGGCGCTTCGCAGGGGTCGTCGCCGAATTCGATATCGACTCCAGCTGCGTAAAGGCGATTTGCGATCCAGTCGGGCAATGTCGATTCATTGGCGAGCACGGGACCCGACATTGAGGACAGAAAGCCCGCTAGGGCATCAGGGTGGCGGATGCATACGTTCGGCTCAAGATGCCTCCGCGCCGATTCACAGAACTTTTCGGGAAGTGCGAACAATTCCACTGATGCGTCTTTATTCAAAATTGCGAATGCGTGCGCGACAGGTGTCCTTTGGATATCGGAGCCGCGAATATTGAGCAACCAAGCTATCGACTCTGGAGAAGCAACTAGAACGGCCTTCGATTTCCCGCCAAGTGCCGAATTCGCAATTCGAATTCGCTTTGATTCGTGGGTCTCGCCTGAATATTCGATCGGGTACGGTTCGACGCGGCCTAGCGGCGGCGGCGGCCGATCCATCCAGATCTTGTCTACCAAATTAGCGACAGCCTTGAGTTCAAGCCCTCCGCATTCGAGATCGGATCGAAGATCGCCGATCTCTTTCCGAGTATGAAGCCATGAATCGTAGCCGACGACGGACCCCTTTTCGAGATTTTCCGCCAACCATGTAGAGACCGCTTTGCGTCTCGGGGCATTCAACCTGTCGATTCCGCGTGTTTCAAAGGCGCGTCTATCAACCTGAAGCCCGGCCTGGATTCTGTAGCGCGCATCAACAAAAATTGCGGCGCGTTTCTCCAATGCTATGCACAGCCCGGCAGTACCGGTAAAACCGGTCAACCATTCAAGCCTTCGGTCGCACGGCGCCACCCACTCTCCGCCATAGGCATCGGCCCGCGGAATCAAATATCCCGCCAAGCCGATCGCGGACATTTTTTTGCGCAGCCTAGCAAGCCTCGGCGGACCCTGGCGCGGGATCGATCGGTTGTCGAAATCCTGTAGCACGCTATACGGCGTAGCCGCCTCGGAACGAACCCGGCAAGCCGCTCTTAGCATCGAATAGATCAACAAGTTGCTCTGTCATGGCGCTAGCAAGCTGCTCAACATCGGAAATCGTCACGGCTCGTCCGTAGTAGCTGGTTACGTCGTGTCCGATGCCAATTGCAATCAGCTCTACGGCCCTTTGCCTCCCAATCATTTCGATGACCTTGCGAAGATGCAGTTCGAGGTAGTTCGCCGAATTTACGCTCAACGTGGAATCGTCGACAGGTGCCCCGTCGGAAATAACCATAAGAATTTTGCGAGATTCGGGCCTCGCCGACAAGCGACGGTGCGCCCATTCGAGCGCTTCGCCATCTATATTTTCCTTAAGAAGGCCTTCTTTCATCATCAGGCCCAAGTTGAGACGCGCGCGCCGCCAAGGAGCGTCGGCGCCCTTGTAGACGATATGACGGATGTCGTTCAGCCTGCCGGGGGAACTCGGCCGCCCTTTTTCCATCCATGCTTCCCGGCTTCGGCCCCCCTTCCACGCACGCGTCGTGAATCCGAGTATCTCGACTTTGACCTGGCACCGCTCGAGAGTGCGAGCGAGCAAGTCAGCGCACACTGCGGCAATTGTGATCGGGCGTCCCCTCATCGATCCGGAATTGTCCAGAAGAAGCGAAACTACGGTGTCCCGAAATTCCGTATCCTTTTCTACTTTAAATGAGAGCGGAGTCGCGGGATTGGCGACAATTCGGGCAAGTCTACCGGCATCGAGAATGCCTTCATCCCTGTCGAATTCCCAGTATCGGCTCTGCTGCGCGAGCAATCGGCGCTGAAGTTTGTTGGCCAGTCGCCCGACAGTGCCCTTCAACGGTTCAAGCTGCCTGTCGAGATTTTCTCGAAGTCTTTCAAGTTCCGCCAGCTCGGCAAGGTTCTCAGCGCGAATCTCTTCGTCGAAGACGGTGGTGTAGGCCGCGTAGTTGGGATCCGCTTCAGAATGGCTTCTAGGAATTTCCTCCGTAGGCGGGTCGCCGAGATCGGCGTCGAAATCCGCGGCCTGTTCAAGCTCTTCGATTTCGCCGTCCGCAATTTGCATTTCGGATAAGTCGAAATCTTCCGGATTGGAATCGCTCTCGGCCTGCTCCTGGCTGGAATCCTCACCCTCTCGTTTCTGCTCCTGTGGCTGATCGTCGCTAGATTCCTCCGAGGGATCTTCTTCGTCCTGGTCTAGTTCGTCCGAATCCGGGTCTTCGCCCAATTCGTCCGCAAATCCTAGATCTCCGATGAGGCTGCGAGCGGACTTCGCGAACATCGCTTGATCGCCCAGCGCCGTATTCAGGTTGCGCAAGGCTTCCGACGATTTCGACTCGATGACATCTCGCCAAAGTTCTAAAACATTGGATGCCGACTGAGGTAGTTCGCGGCCGGTCGCATATTGCCTGAACATGTAGCCGATGGCGTCGGCGAGCGGAACATCCGATTTCTCCGTGACCTTGTCATAGCCGTTTCTGACGGCTTGTCCCGCGATTCTCGCATTGATATTCGTTGCGGTACCAGGCATTTCGCGCGCGCCTATAGATTCGCAACGTGCTGATTCAAGCGTCTCGTAGATTTGCTTCGCCGTGTCGCCCGCGGGCAAATACCGGTTGAAGGTCGCCGTGTCGTGATACTTGCGCTTAAGCGCCAATCCGTCGGCTGTCCCACGCAGCGCCATCGATTCATCTCGGGTCAAACGCTTCGCGAGAAGAGGCAGGCGGATCGATTCGCCCGTCATCCCCGGAGGATCGGACGAAAAAGTCACTTTCAAATCCGCATCGTCAGCGATCGATCGAGTCGTTTCCGTCAAAGCCTTCCTGAATGCCTCGGCCATGTCGCGGTCCTTGTCGGTCATTCTATTGGAATCCGAATCCTCCTTGGTCTCTTGGCGCTAAGCGATGAGCGACCGTCAACCTGCACTTGGCCCTACCGCGCTTTCCGGCAGATCTTCGTCGAAGCAGCGCTGGTAGAATTCGGCTACGGTCGCTCTTTCGAGTTCGTCGCATTTGTTTAGGAAACTAACTCTGAACGCATAGCCGCAACTTCTAAAAATCTCCGTATTTTCGGCCCAGGCGATTACCGTTCGCGGGCTCATGACCGTCGAAAGATCTCCGTTCATAAAAGCCGATCTCGTCAAATCCGCGACTGTAACCATTCGGCCGATCGTCAGACGGCCCTTTTCGTTGTTGTAATTGGGCACTTTCGAAAGAACGATCTGGGTTTCTGCATCGTGGGAGAGGTAATTCAACGTCGCGACGAGAGACCAGCGATCCATCTGTCCTTGGTTGATTTGCTGCGTTCCGTGATAGAGGCCGGTCGTATCGCCTAAGCCGACAGTGTTCGTCGTCGAGAAAATTCTGAAATAAGGGTGCGGTACAATGACATCATTCTGATCGAGAAGAGTCAATTTTCCATCAGATTCCAGCACGCGCTGGATGACGAACATCACGTCCGCGCGTCCGGCATCGTATTCGTCGAACACGAGAGCGACCCGATTGCGCAGCGCCCAAGGCAAAATGCCTTCGTTGAACTCGGTAACCTGCTTTCCATTTCTAAGCTTGATCGCGTCCTTGCCAATTAGGTCGATGCGCGAAATGTGGCTATCCAAATTGACTCGTACGCACGGCCAGTTCAGTCGCGCAGCTACCTGTTCAATATGTGTCGATTTTCCTGTCCCGTGGTAGCCCTGAATCATGACACGGCGATTATGCGAGAATCCCGCGAGTATGGCCAAAGTCGTATCTGGATCGAACTTGTAGGTCTGGTCGAAATCGGGAACGCGCTCGTCGGCGTCATCAAATCCCAGTACCTCCAAGTCGGAATCGATTCCGAATGTCTCCCGAATTGAAATTCGCCTGTTCGGATGCGAAACTTTATCAATGCCGACTTGGGCCATCGCTTACCTAAGAATAGCTGATTCTGGGAATTTCTACTGAATTAAATTTCTAGGCGGCGCAAGTAGAAGCTAGTGTCGCAAGCGAATGATTTACATATGCGGCCTCGAAAACCATTAGGTTCGACTAGATGCGGATCGGCGCTCTCGAAAATTCGGCAAATCGACGGATTGCGCGAACCGGCCGCTCACCTCGATCGCATCCCATGGGTAGCTGCCAGAATCGAATGAATAAGCACCGATACGCCGCCCTGCTACTAGATAGACGGTGCCTCAATCCTTAAGCGATCGGCATTCCTTGAGCTGTGACCAAGCCCAGACGACTTCCTGCAGTCTAGCCTCGTCCGTTCGGTCGCCGCCGTTCAGGTCTGGGTGAAGGTCCTTTACAAGAGCCGTAAACGCGCGCCGGACGGTTGCAAGGTCCACGTCGCCCGAAATATCCAGGATCTTTAGAGCCCGTCGTTCGGATTTTGAAAATCGTCGAGACCGCGCGTTTTCCTTTGCTCTCGGACGTGTTCCATGCTCGCCGAGAATTTCGAAAGGATCTTCGATTCCGAGCCGGGCCCAGGCAATTTTCTCGCTCGTAGACATTCTTTGCCCGGCGCCTTCCTGTTCTTCGCCGTCGCCCAGGTTGCCGTTCGACTGAAATTTGAAAAAATCCCAATTCAAATTGTATTCGCGAATATGCTTTTGACAGAACCAAATTACATCGGAAAGATTGTCCGGGGATCTAGGTGCACGGAAGCGACCGCGCCGATTGCATCCCTCCCGAGAGCACGGTCGGGAAGACGTCTCCACGGCGCCGGTCGCCTTGGAGCGTGCGCGATTCCTCCGCTTTTTGTCGGCGGCGGCTGAGATGTCGAATTCGAACGGCGTTCCTTGCGGCATGGCTAAAACTACTTGTTTCAAGAAATGGCAGATCATAGACGAAATCGCCTGCGAGAAAAATATGTTTTGGCCGGCGGCCAGCCAAATCGACGCAATCGTTGCTTTCGAATCACCTATCCCCTAATTCGCCGAATTGCCCTAGTGCAGATATTCGACCTGGGTCGAGGACCGTCGATGCGGTTGCGAATCCGGTTCCGCGAAGCAAAAAGTGGGCGAGATGCGCAAACGATTCTTGAAAGAGTCAGAGTTCAGCGGATTTAGAGGTGAAGCATGAGCGTACGGGACGAAATTCGGACAAAGCTTTCCGGCGAATTTAGCCCGGCGAAACTTGAAATCATCGACGAAAGCGAATCCCATCGCGGGCACTCCGGCTGGAAGGAAGGCGGCGAAACGCATTTCAGGGTGGTTATCGAAGCCGATAGCCTGCGAGACATGAGCAGAATCGAAAGACACAGAGCCATTCACAAGGCATTGTCGCCGGAGCCGCTAGCTCGAATTCACGCATTGGCGATTTCAGCGAAACCTACATGATCCATTCTTCGACGGCGTGGCGGTACTCGGGCCCAACTTTGCCTAAAGCTCGAGAAGTTCTCTGACTATTGCATTCACTTGCGCCGGGTTGGCCTTGCCGCCCGTTGATTTCATGACTTGCCCTACGAACCAGCCCGCGACTTTGGGATTCGCACGGGCTCTTTCGACTTGATCGGGATTCGCTTCAAGAACCATTTCGACAGCCGACCTTATCGCTCTTTCATCCGTTACCTGCTTCAGGCCTCTTTCCTCAACGATCATGGCCGGATCGCCGCCCTCGTTCCAAACGATTTCGAAAACTTCCTTGGCGATCTTCCCGGAGATATCCTTAGCGGCCAAAAGGTCGAGTATGGCTCCAAGCTGCGATGCCGAGACAGGGCTTTCCGAAACCGATTTGCCATCCTTGTTGAGTCGGCCGAACAATTCGTTGATGACCCAGTTCGCCGCGGTTTTTCCGTCCCTGCCCGCCGCGACATCCTCGAAATACGCCGCATTGTCGGCTTCCGCCGTCAATACGTCCGCATCGTAGGGAGTTACGCCGAATTCCCGAATAAATCGCGCCTTCTTCTCATCTGGCAATTCCGGGATGCCGGCAGCGACCGAGTCTACCCATTCCTTCGAAATTTCGAGAGGCAGCAGATCGGGGCACGGAAAGTAGCGATAGTCGTGTGCCTCTTCCTTCGAGCGCATTGAGCGCGTAGTGCCGCTTGAGGCATCGTAAAGCCTCGTTTCTTGCACGACTTTTCCGCCGTCTTCCAAAATAGCGACTTGCCGCCGGGCTTCGTAGTCGATCGCCTGCTGGATAAATTTCGTCGAGTTCATGTTCTTGATTTCGCAACGGATTCCCAGATTGCTCGAGCCCTTTGGCCGGACCGAGACATTGACGTCCGCGCGAAGATTTCCGTTCTGCATATTTCCGTCGCAAGTGCCCAGGAAGCGGAGGATTTGGCGAAGCTTAAGAATGTAGGCGGCGGCTTCTTCCGGGCTCCGGATATCCGGGTAGGAGACGATTTCCATCAAGGCGACGCCTGTCCGATTCAAGTCGACGTAAGAGCAATTCGGGTCGAGATCGTGCAATGATTTGCCGGCGTCCTGCTCAAGGTGCAGATGCTCGATTCGGACGCGGCGCGCGAAACCTTGCCTTGTTTCGACGGTCACTTCTCCTTCGCCGACGATCGGATGGTATAGCTGGCTGATTTGGTATCCCTGCGGAAGATCTGGATAAAAGTAGTTCTTTCGGTCGAATTCGGAACGCAGGTTAATTTTCGCTTTCAAGCCAAGGCCCGTCCTGACTGCCTGCTCTACGCAGAATTCGTTGATGACCGGGAGCATGCCCGGCATGGCCGCATCCACGAAATCGACGTTTGAATTCGGTTCGGCTCCGAATTCGGTCGAAGAACCCGAAAAAAGCTTGGATTTGGACGAAACCTGCGCGTGAACCTCCAAGCCAATTACCATTTCCCAATCGCCCCTTGCGCCGGCAATGGTTTTCGGTTCGGGTTCCCTGAAATTCATCCTATGCATTTCCGTTGCTTCCGATAGCAGGCGGCCTAGGGCCGAATTATTGTTGCAATCCTATTTTGCCGAGCAACGGAATGAATCCGGCGCAGCGCCGTCTTCATGCGCTCAGGCGATAGGATCAATTTCATTGTCCCAAGAGGCGAGCCGTCATTTCCTTCGTGTTTTTTGAAAGATTTGGATGGCTGTCAATTTTTCTAATTTGGTCTAGCATAGCTTCGCGACGCTCGTTTCCATGGCGAGCCAGCGTCGAAAACGCCATGCAAGATCTTGACGCAACTTGCGGGTTCGAGTCGTCCAAGCGTATGATCCAATCCGCAACCAGCCTGTAGCCGCTCCAATCGGGATTGTGGAATCCGGCGTAGTTGCGCGACCACAGCACATCGATCACGCTTCTGTAGCGATTAGGGTTTTGCCAGATGAATTGCGCATGGCGTGTCAGCTCTTCAACGATCCGGGTTGCTTCTCTCGGTGCGGCCTTCCAAACTTGCGCCGAGAACCACTTGTCTAGAACAAGGCGGTCGGAGGACCACTGGTTGTAAAATTCCTCCAGCTGCCTAAGTCCCTGGCCGATTTCCAGCAAGCAATGAAGCGATTCCAGCTGTTCGGTCATATTTGGCGCCGATGCGTATACAGCCTCGGCTCGTTTTCCGCTGTCGATTCTCGAATACAAGCCTAGCGCGGCCAAGTGCAGACTCCGCCGCGCAACGATCGCTTGATCGGTTGAATCGGCATTCGCTGGAATTCTGCGGTCCAGAACGCTTTCTAGCTCGGCGGCAAGAGACTGCGCAATTTTATGCTTCAGGCGACTTGTCCCGTCATGGATAGACTGGGGGCAAGCCTCTCCGCGCTTATCGTAAATTGCTTGCGCGAATTCCTCGTCGGTTGGCATGCCGAGGAGCAAGCTCCTAAACGCGGGATCCAGGTTTTCATCGCTCACGGCCTTCGCGAGTGCGCCTAGGAATTCGCTGTCCGGATCGCTTCCGTCGTTGACGTACTTATCGACGCTCCTGATGGAAAGCGTCCGGGCTGCTTCGCTCTTGTTGAAGGCATCGGTATCGTTCGCCAGCAAGAACACGAGATCCGCGTCGCTGGTATTGCCTTCTAGTATGGCCGGCGCGGAAAACCCGCGTAAAATCGACGGAACCGGTTTTCCTTTCAACCCCTCGAAGGAAAAACTTGCCACTGAATCGGTTAGTTCGAGCAATGTTGTCGGCAAAACTTCTGATCCGTCGTCATCCAGCAGCCCGACGGCGACCGGAATGTGCAGCGGATCTTTCGCCTCCTGGCCCGGAGAAGGAGGGGTATTCTGCTCCAGTTGAAGCGTGTAAACGCCGTTCGAGTACTCGTCCGAGAATCGAATTCGGGGCGTGCCCGCCTGCTGGTACCATTTTTTGAACTGGGAAAGGTCCCGGAGCTGAGAGTCTTCGAAGACCTTTAGCCAATCTTCGACGGTGCAGGCCATGCCGTCGTGCCGTTCGAAGTAAAGGTCGAGCGCCCGTCTATAGCCTTCATCGCCGAACAGGAGGTGCAGCATGCGGACGACTTCGGAACCCTTTAGGTACACTGTCGCCGTATAGAAATTGTTGATTTCGGAATATTCCTCGGGTCGAACCGGATGCGCTAGCGGCCCGCTATCCTCTTTGAATTGACTCTTTCTGAGGCGCTTCACATCCGTAATTCTCTTCACGTCCCTGGAGTGCTGATCGCCGTAAAACTGCGCGTCGCGATAGACCGTCAGACCTTCCTTCAGGCTCAGCTGAAACCAGTCGCGGCAAGTTATTCGATTTCCGGTCCAATTGTGAAAATATTCATGTGCGATTATCGAGCGGATATTCGCAATATCCTCGTCGGTTGAGGTTTTCGAATTTGCCAGGACAAACATGGAATTGAAAATGTTCAGGCTCTTATTTTCCATCGCTCCCATGTTGAAATCGTCTACTGCGACAACTTGGAATACGTCCAGATCGTATTCGCGCCCGTAATTTTCCTCGTCCCATTTCATCGACCTCTTCAGGGCGTCCATTGCGATTTCGCAACGGTCCTGATCGCCCTCCCTGACCCAGAATCTTAAATCCACGTTTCGTCCGCTTCTTGTAGTGAACTGATCGTCCACCGATTTCAGATCTCCGGCGACGAGCGCGAAAAGGTATGAGGGCTTCGGCCAAGGGTCCGACCATTCCGCCCAGCCCGGACCAGAATCGAGCAAATTGCCGTTTGAGAGAAGCACCGGCAAGTCGCTCTCAATTCGAACATCGAAGGGCGCCATGACATCGGGGCGGTCGGGGAAATAGGTTATTTTTCGAAACCCCTCGGGTTCGCACTGCGTACAGAACATTCCGTTTGAAGTGTAGAGGCCCTCGAGTTCGCTGTTCTCGGCCGGCGCTGTTTCGACGACAGTCTCGAGCAGAAATCCGTCTTCAGGTACGAATTCTTTCGAAACCGTCATGCCTTCGGACCCAAGCGTCAAGAATCGTGCCGGAATGTCATCGCCGTCTACCGACGCATGTATAAAATCGAGCTTTCGTCCATCAAGCACGAGGTCGCCATGCCCGCCGGCTTGCGGATTCCGCTTAAAGGAAATCGCTGAATTTACTCGTGTCGATGCCGGGTCGAGACGAACGGCCAATCGTACGTTCTCCACGAGCCAGGGCGGGGGCGCGTAGTCCTTCAGTCGTACTTTCTGGTGATCTCCGGCGCTCATCGCTTTGTTCTTCCCATTGAATTCCATTCTAACCTGCTCGTAGGAGATTTCCGATTGAATTTGTCCAACATATGATTCTGTCCAAGTCTAAAGGGATCGATGGTACCGTCGCATGAATCGACCCGGATGCCGAACGGCAAACTCCCGAAAAAATACCTTGCGTTCGAAAAAATGAGTTTCAAATCGCGTGTACATCATGCAGGTGAAATTTCGCAACGGTTCAGTTGAAGCGAGCCCGATGTCTTGGTAGTTTCGGCGGAATTGTTGCTTTCCTGCTCTTGCGAGCTTGGCGAGGAACGCCAAAATCTTTTTTTTAGGAGGAAAATATGAAGAACCGCAAACCGGAGCTGCAAAACGCCGAAGCCATGACCCGGCGAGAAGCCGCAAGGACGATTGGAACCGGCGCTCTTCTCGGGAGTGCCGCGCTGGCGATGCCGTCGCTGCTTCCAAAGAAAGTCTTCGCCGAGGACAACGTGGTCAACGTCCTGGCATTCGGAGGCTATGAGGAACCCGGCATGCTCGACGGCTTCGAAAGCGCTACAGGAATCAAGGTCAACCTGAAAATTCATGACGGCTCGGACGAGGAAATGGTCGCGCTTGTGGAATCGTCGCCGGCCGGCACTTTCGACATCATCACGCCGACAAGCGCCTACGTCCCCCGCGCCGCTAGATCGGGACTATTGCTGGAGCTCAATCCCGGCGACTATCCCCTCGACGATTATTTCGACATTATTGCGAACTGGCCTCCGTGTTACGTCGACGGCAAGATGTACGGTCTGGTGAATCGGTTCGGCTACTACGGCATCACCTACAACCACAACAAGTACTCAGAAAGCGACGTGTCGAGCTATGCCGCGCTATGGGACGAAGCGGCCAAGGGCCGCGTCGCGCTGTTCGACTGGTTTTTGCCAAACATGGGCTGTCTATCCAAATATAACGGCAACGCGATGCCGTACGACTTGGACACTGCCGCATTCTCGGCTCTAGTGGAGCGATTGAACAGCCTTAGGCCGCAGGTTGGGCTGGTCGGCAACACGTCGCAAGTGATTCAGGCGATGGCGGGCGGAAGCTACGATTTGGCTATCGCAGGCGAATGGGTGCAAGCGGGTATGTACGACGACGGTTTGCCGTTCAAGGCGGTCGTGCCCGCCGAGGGCGGCGTTACGTGGGACCAGGCGGTCTGCATTGCCGCGAACTCGCCGCGCGCGGGCAACGCCGTCAAGTTCGTTCAATTTGTCGCCGGACCCGAATTCCAGTCGAGGCTAGCCGTCGCGAAAACCTATTACAGCATGGTACCGAACAAAGAGGCCGCAATATTGCTTCCCGACGACAAGCGCGAATTGCTCAACTTGGTCGATCTGGAACGCTTCGACGAAGTTTTCATGGCCAACCTGTCTCCCCGAAAGGATCCGGACAATCGCCAAGAATGGCTCGATGCGTGGGAGAATTTCAAGAACCTTTGATTGCACCCTAGTGCGCTCGGGCGATACGACGGGAATGGATGCGGCGCGCGTCGAAAAGTGGCTGCGCGCCGGTCCTCGCCCTGCGTTTGGATTCGACCGAATCGGGGGTATGTCTTCGTATGATGATTGAGAGTGGGCCGGGCGCAGCGCGTCCCGGCCCGTCTTCATGACGACTCCCGCGGGCGCCGGAAGGGATCTGGCACATTTTGCTTCTGCCAATCGATTGAACGAAGACGTGAAGCGGCGAAATCGTCGGAGTATTGCGATGAGGCAATCAATAGAAGCGTCGAGAGTCCGCGACTCGGCGCGCAGAGGATTGGCCGGTTTGACTTGCCGGCCGCGATTCCGGCCCAATCGCGAATTCAAGCTTTCGGCCGACCGCGCCATTGCAGCTGCCGATGCCGCCCTTGAGAATCGAGAAAGTTCGAATTCTCTAGACTTGGCGCTTCTCGGGTTTACCGGCCAGAAATTCCGACGGGGACGGTGATCATGCAAATCGTGGACTTGGCCCAAAAAATGGAGCCTCATTGGCTGTGGGCAAGCTATCCATTTATCTCTCAATCGTATTTTCGAGGCGACGAGTTCTTGGAATTCGGATTCCATTGGCGCGGGTCCGGTTTCAGCTTCGTTTCTTCCCCCGGATGGAGACGGCGAGGCGGGCGCCACATTGAATCGTACCCTCTTGGCAATTTCGCCGGAGTTGCAAATATTGTCGATGTCCGGTCCGCCTCGCCCTTAAGCGCCTCTTCTATAGAGCGAAGGCTTTTGCATCTTCCCAATCGCGACATTCTGCTGTTGCGGACCGGGCACGCGGATGCAGTGAACAACCGGCGGCCGGACTATTGGATTCAAGCTCCCGAAATTTTGCCCGGATGCGCGGCCGCGATTGCCGCAGCGGGCTATCGCCATGTCGCGATTGACCTCTCTTGCGACGACATTCCGGCATTCCGTCCAGGCGGCGAGGGCGGATTCAAAAACCCGAACGGCGAATTTCGTGCCGAATTGCATGCGCAGGGAATGGTGCTAACCGAAAACTGCATGAACTTTAGCGTCTTGAATCGTTCCGAAGTCTTTTTCGCGGCGCTCCCTTATGCGATCCCCGAGAGCGCGACGGCTCCTTGCCGCCCGATAGCAATGTTGGATTGGCCAAGCGATGTTCCGCGCATTATTGACGTGTCGACACCGATCTTCAACCATTGGCGCTGGAAATTCGACGTGCGCCAGGGCCGCAGTTTGGAAAAGGGAGACCGTTCGGAGGAAATTCATTTCCTGATAACAGGACATGGGTTTACGCACTGCGACGCGCCCTGCCACATGCGTAAATCTGCAGCAACCATTCAGGATCTTCCGAACGAGGGGCTAGACTTGTTCATAAGGGAAGCCGTGATTGCCGATTTTTCGGATTTGGAACTGCCGTTTCCGATAACGCCGGACATGCTGGACCGCCGCCTGGGCGGGCGCTTCCGGCCGGGCGACATTCTTGTCCTGCGCAGCGACCTCACGAACAAGCTGGGCTACGAAAGTCGAGAGTGGCATCTAAAGGCGCCCAACCTGGAGCGCGAAACCGCCGAGTATATTACGCGGTTGGCACCATCGGCTGTCGCCCTTGACTTTCCGCAAGACTATATTGCCCGAGAAATGCCCGAGCGTCATGTATACAATCACGAATTCGTGGCTCACCATGCCGTATTCGCCGCCGGCATTCCCTTTATCGAAGACCTGAAGAACCTGGGCGACGCACTCTCCGAGAGGCCGATGCTAATGGCCGTGCCACTGAAGACGAGCTGCGTTGACGGGTCGCTAATGCGAGCGGTAATGGTCGAATGGTAGCTTTCCGGAAGCAAAAAAGAGTCTTGCCCGGAAAGACGTCGCCGATTGCCAATCTTTGGCAGGGGATCCTGCCCGCGCTGGTCTTGATGGGGGCGTTCTTTATCGTTCCCATCGGCTACATGGTCGGATTAAGTTTCATCGGACCCGAAGGCGACGGCCCCACGCTGGCGAATTACGGCACCTTTTTCGCAAACGACAGATTCACCGATGCGCTCGGACGCAGCCTGCTATTGGCCTCGGCGGCAGTGGCCGTCGCATCGGTTTTTGCGTACCCGCTAGCGTATTTCTTGACATTTGTAGTTTCAACAAAAAGGCGAATGGCGCTTCTCTTCATACTGATCGCCCCTTTCTGGACGAGTTTCACGATCCGCGCATTTTCCTGGCAGCTCGTTTTGTCGGATAGCGGCGTCGTCGCGTACTGGCTGGGGAAGATATTCGGCGGATCGGTTTCCCTAGGGTTTCTTTACACGATGGCCGCTTCCGTGTTCGGACTGGCGCTTTTCGGAGTAATGCTGATTACGCTTATGGTCTTCAGCGTCATGGCCACGATAGACGGGCGGCTTCTGGAGGCCAACCGGGATTTAGGAGGTAGCGAGATGCGGGGATTTGTCGAAATCGTGTTGCCCTTGAGCCTTCCCGGTTGGATAGTCGGAGCGGTTTTAACCTTCATCATCTGCGTTGGCGACTACGCAGTTCCGACTCTGCTCGGCGGAGGGTTCAAGCCGGTTTTGGCTCAGCTGATGCTGAGCACGCTCAAGGGAACATACGATTTGTCCATGGCGGCGACATTCGCTGTCATCCTCGTGTTCGTCGTTCTGGTCGCCGCACTGCCGCTTTCATTGTTGCGCAGGCAGACGAGGCTGCTGCAGTGATGTGGGCCCTATGACCGGTCCAGGCGCCGTTGGGCGCGGAATATTGGGGCTTGTATTTTCGGCGACGGCGGCGGTGATCTATTTGCCGATCGTCGTCATGATCGTTTTTTCATTCAACAGCGGCCGATACCAAGTCATGCCGTTCCGCGAATTCACGCTCGGATGGTACCGGCGCACATTCCAGGACATCCAGTATCTGGAAGGGCTGGCCAATAGCTTGGCAATTGCCGCGTGCGTCAGCGCAACCGCAACGGTTATCGCCTTCATTTGCGCGTATTCGCTCGTGAATTCGAAGTTTCCGGGAAAGACCGCGGTTACGCTGTTCGTGCTGGCGCCACTGGCGGTACCACTTATTCTAATCGGGATAAGCCTGCGGATCTATTTCGTATCCATAGGGCTAGAACCTTCGCTTGCTCTCGTGTTCGTAGGACAGGTGCTCTACGTTTTGCCGCTCGCGGTGTTGAATATACGTAATCGAATCGCCCAGATTCCCAGGAGCCAAGAAGAAGCGGCATGGGCGCTCGGGGCTTCGCGCACGAGGACCATTCTCGAGATCGTCGTGCCTTCGTGCAAATTTTCGATCCTGGCAACCTTGATAATTACTTTCACATTCGCGTTCGACGAATTCGTAATAGCCTACTTTCTAACGAATTTTTCAATTACGCTGCCTATAAAAATTTGGACCACGCTTGTCACAGGCTTCGACCCGGCGATAAACGCTGTCGGAGTGATGGTGTTTGGATTCTCGATTGCGTCGGGAATCGTAGCGCAAGCAATATTCATGCGTAAGGACAAGAGGACGTGAATCGACCGATGCGCATGTCGCCCACATTGGCGTTGGCAGAAGCAGTCGATCGCGAAAGGCGAAATGGCCGAGAGGCCTACTCGTTCAGCACGCCAACGTTTGAGAGCTTGAATCCGGAAATCCTTTCTCGAATACGGTTCCGCACTACTCTTACCGGCTCAAAGGGCTACGGAGAGTTGCGCGAGGCGGCTCGCGAACTGCTATTCGACAAGTGGCGACTCTCCGATCACGAATGCATGATATCGGGTGGCGCGAAAGCCGCGATTTTTAGCATTTTGCGCGCTTGCGTCGAGCCAGGCGAAAAAGTCCTCATCATTTCTCCGCATTGGCCGAGCTACGAGGATTTGGCGACTGCGGCGCACCTAGTTCCCTTATCTTTTGCAACATCGTCCGAAACAGGCTTCGCCATTGAACCGTCCAAGCTGCGATCGGCTTTGGAACAGTGCGGCCCCAAGGCCGTTATCTGCAGCAATCCGGGAAATCCGACAGGTAGAGTTTTATCCCGGCGGGAAGTCGCATCGCTATGCGAAGCGACTTCAAATACCGGCGCTGTGCTTCTTTTGGACGAGAGTTTTTCGAGAATTGTCTTTGATCGCGAGAGATGGACAAATTCTGTTTGCGACGCCGGAAGCAACGTCTTTGTCGTTAACTCGTTTTCGAAGAATTTTCATCTTCAAGGCCTCAGGCTAGGAGCGTGCATGGTGCCCGGCGAATATTTCTCCGCCGTCGCTTCGACGCACCAGACGCTACTTAGCTCGGCGCCGACTCTGAGCCAGGATCTCGCGCTCGGCATTTTGGATTCCTCTGACTTGCCGAATTGCGACTATTCCTTCCAGAGGCAGATCGTACTGGAATTTCTTTCGTCTCGAGGCTGGCGGTATTCGGAGCCGCACGGATCGTTCTATGTTTTTCCGTATGTTGGTGGCTCGGATAAAATTCGGGACAAACTTGAAACTGGCGGCATCATGACACTTCCGGGATGCGTGTTCGGTTCCCGCTATTCCGAACATCTCCGCATATGCTTCGGAAAGCCGCTTTCCGAAATAAACGCGATCCTGCGCCTGGCGCGAATCGCTTTGGGTTGAACGCGAGGGCGGTCGAATGCGCGAATCCGGTACTGCGACCAGAAAGGTGATTTCTCCGAACACGGGATCCGAAATTGCGTCATGGAGAGAGGACGGTCCGGAAGCTATAGCAAGGCTTATTGGCAAAATGGAATCTGCGCGGACAGGCCTCCGCAAAAATCCGGAATTGCGTAAAGGCATACTCGAAAATTGCATGGCGGCGATTCAGTCCGCCCGCGACAGCCTAGCGGAAGCAATCGTCCGGGAAGTCGGCAAGAAACCTGAAGAGGCTAAGGCCGAAGTCGAATACGCCCTGTCCTTTTTCGCGCACTGCAGGCGTTTGCTGGACGAGTATGAACTGGAAATGGACTTGGCGAACGGACATTCGGTTGAAAATGTGGGATTGGGAGGAGCGCTGCTGATTTGCCCGTTCAACGATCCGCTGGCGGGGATTACGAGGAAAATAGCTCCGGCCGTCGCGTCGGGCTGTCCCGTAATCGTCAAGCCGTCCTCGCTTGCCATCATTTGCGCAAAGGCGATGTTCGATGCTTTTCGGAACCAAGGCGTGGGAGATGAGATTCAGATGGTCGCGACCGGAAGCGCGCAAACCGTCGCTTGCCTGCTGTCCCACGAAAGCATCGAAATGGTGAGCTTTACGGGTTCGACCTCAGTAGGCCTAGGACTGGCCGCGAAATGCGCGAAATCCGGAAAGAAGATAGTTACCGAACTAGGCGGAAACTGCCCGTTCGTAATTTCCGCTTCGGCGGACTTGGAGGCTGCCGTTGATGATTTGCTGGAACGCAAGCTCAAGGCGGCCGGACAGGCATGTTCATCGGTTAACCGCGTTTTTGTCGACAAGCGCGTATACGAGCGGTTCCGAGGAAAATTAGTCGAACGTGCTGAGTCGGTTGATCTAGCGCCGTCGAATTCTTCTCCGGATTTAGGGCCGGTGCGAACACGGAATGCGGCGAACGGCTTGGTTGAGCTTGCCGCGAAGGCGGCCTCAACAGGCGAACGCTATTTGACAGGCGTTCCGGCGCCTGTCGAAAGGAATCAGCCGTTTCTATATCCACTCACCGTAATGGAAAGCGGCGAAGCCAGCGTATTCGACAAATGCGAAACATTCGGTCCTCTGTTATCCATCCGACCCTTCTCCGATGAACGGGAGTTCTTTATTCGCCTTGAAAGGGAGCGGCACGCTCTCGCGGCCTATTTCTACACGGGCGAACCGGAAGAAATGCTCCGAAAATTGCGCGGGCTTCGATTTGGCAGCATCGGTGTAAATTCGACCAAAATTCAGGGGGCCGATGTTCCGACAGGTGGATTCCGCGATGCGGGCATCGGCCGCGAAGGCGGAGTCTGGGGAATGCGAGAGTTCCAAACGACAATAAATTGGAAAATCGAACGGCCAAACCGCTTCGGGGTCAAAGGGAAACTCAATTGAAGAAAATCATTGAAACTTCAGATGCTCCGGCGTCGACTTCGCCTGTCGCGCAGGGAACGGCGGGCGGAGGCTTCGTATTTGTCGGCGGCCAGATGCCCAGAGATATGGACACCGGACTAATCGTCGACGGAGCTTTGGAGCAAGCCAGGCTTTCTCTCAGGCATTGCGAAAAAATATTGCGCGCCGCTGGAAGCGGTTTGGACAAAGTTACGCTGGCGATCGTCTACGTAACCGATCTTTCGGCGAAATCTGCGATAAACGCTGCGTTCGGGGAGGCCTTTGGAGCCAATCCGCCCGCAAGGAATCTCGTGGAGGTCAAGGATATCGGCGAAGGCGCGATCGTCGAAATCGGCGTGATCGCGCTCGCATGACCGGCTGGCATGCATTTTGCGCCGCGATTGGAGCGGTCCGCGAAAAAGGGCTCGGCCCTTGCCGGGTAACGGGCAACTTGCGCAGGTTCGCCATGCAAAGATTCTACGGCGTTAGGAAAGCGCAACAAATTTCTTTCCGATGACTTTTTTCGCGATGTCCGCATGCTGCGAATCAAGCGCAGTCCGAAGCATCGCGCATTCAACGAATTAAAATGGAGCCTGGAATACGAATGGATACTGGCGCGAAGGATGTGGAACTGGTCGATGTTTCGAAATCCTACGGCTCCGTGCAAGCGGTTGAAAAGCTGTCTCTCCATGTCCGTGCGGGGGAGTTTTTGACTCTGCTCGGCCCCTCGGGCTGCGGCAAGACGACGCTGCTTCGCATGATCGCGGGTCTGGAACAAGTTTCCGGGGGCAGGGTCGTGGTCGGGGGACTGGACGTAACGCAGTTTCCGCCCAATCGCCGAGATACGAGTATCATGTTCCAGGATTATGCGCTGTTTCCGCATAAAACGATTATCGATAATATCTCCTACGGATTGAAATTGCGGGGCGTTTCGCGAGGCGAGAGAGAGCGCAGAGCGTTATCCTGGCTGGACAGAATCGGCCTTGGCGGCTTTGAGCGCCGAATGCCGCATCAGCTTTCTGGTGGACAGAGACAGCGAGTAGCTCTGGCGCGTTCGCTGATCATTTCGCCCGGCGTTCTGCTTCTGGACGAGCCGCTGGGCGCGCTCGACGCGAATCTGCGGCTACAGCTTCGCGATGAACTTCGAAGGATTCACCGCGATGTTGGGCTTACCTTCATCTACGTAACCCATGATCAGGATGAAGCGCTTACGATGAGTGACCGAATTGCCGTCATGCGGCAGGGCCGAATCGAGCAACTGGATGATCCAGTCGGTGTGTTCGATCGGCCTAAAACGGAATTTTGCGCCCGCTTCGTGGGAGAATGCAACATTATAGAGGCGGAAGTCGTTAAATCCCGCGCATCTGGAATCGAGTGCATCGCTTCGGACATCGTCCTAGAAGCGCCGCTTCCAGACAATGCGCGAATCCCGGAAAAGGGAACGAAAATTACGCTTGGTTTGAGGCCCGCGTCGGTGACAGTGAAATTGAGCGGCGCAGAAGACCATTTCGAATTCTCTTCGCCGGAATCAAATGCCGTATTTCTGCGCATAGCGGAATGCTCGTTTACGGGGCAGTCGTTGAAGCTTCGCGGCGTATCGAAGGGCGGAACCGCGCTGGATGTCGAAATTCTTCGACGAGAACTGTACGATGCCGATCCGCTGAAACCAGGCGACGAGTTGCTGGCATCATGGAAGAGTTCGGATATTGCGATTTTGCGTAACGATTTAGATTCCAAGTAGAGGAGCGGGAATGCTGGATGCCGACACCGTTCTCGGATTGACCCGGAATCACGAATCCAGGGCGGTCAACACATTTCGAATGGGATTGAGCCCTCCCGTTTTCGTTCGAGGCGAAGGCGCTTGGCTGTTCGAAGAAGGCGGCGCGGCATGGCTCGACTTTGTTTGCGGGTCCAGCACGAGCAATTTGGGGCACGGGTATCCAGCGCACGTCGAGGCGATCAGGGAAGTGGTTTCGAGCGGAATTCTCCATACGGGAACGCGCCTTCCTTCGCCGTACCGAGCAAGGCTATACCAGTCGCTTTGCAGAATTTTACCGGAAGGCTTGGACTGCATACACCTCGGCAATTCGGGCGCTGAAGCAATTGAAACCGCAATAAAGGTCGCTCAGTACGCGACGGGAAGAAGCCGCCTAATCGCCTTCGAAGGAGGGTATCACGGGCGGACTCTCGGCGCGCTTTCACTTTCAAGCGGAAAGCGAATCCGCGACTCGTTTTCGCTGTTGGAGAGCAATGTCGACATTCTGCCTTACCCTTATCCCGAAGACCCGGCGGGCGAAGGATTTCGCGATGAAGTCTGCACTGCGAAACTTTCGGAGAGACTCGATCAGCTAGATCGCGCGGGCGATCTACCAGCGGCTGTTTTTGTTGAAGCCGTTCAAGGCGTTGGCGGCGTACTTGAGCCTCGCGGCAAATTCCTGGCCGACGCGAGGGAATTGACAAGCCGATACGGAGTTCTACTCGTCTGCGACGAGATCTGGAGCGGTTTTGGGCGCGCTGGCAAATGGTTTTCATTCGAGCGATCTGGCATCATTCCGGATATCATTGCGATGGGAAAGGCGGTATCGGGCGGGTTGCCGCTTTCAGCCACCGCGGCGAGTTCAAGGTTGCTGAAGTCGTGGGGCCCGGGCATGCATACGAGTACTTTTCAGGGAAACCCGCTTTCCTGCGCTACGGCCTACGCCACTGTCGGAGCTATTGGCGAGGGAAGGTTGCTGGACTACGTGTCGGAAATTGTGGAGCCGATGCTTCGGGAGGCGTTCCATCGACTCGAGTTAGTGGAGCGAATACACGCCGTACGCGTAATCGGGGCGCAAGCCGCGATTGAATTTCTTGACCGGCGGGGAAAACCGGGAATGAACGAGGCCGTGCGCGTGCAAAAGGCCGCGCTCGCACAAAGAATACTGATTTATTCCGGCGGGCGAAACGGCAACGCCGCAATGATAGTGCCGCCTATTAATATCGATCGAGACGATCTGGCAATGGGCTTGGCTCAAGTCCGAAAATTGATCGAGCGGGAAGCGACAAGAGGAGCCCTGGATGACTGAACCTTTCAATCTGTCAGCCGTTGATGCGCGAGCTCTGATCGGAGCGCGAAAGCTGTCGCCGGTCGAATTATTCGACAGCTGCACCCAGCGAATCGAGCGGTTCAATCCCGTCCTCAACGCATTGCCGATTGAATGTTTCAAGCGCGCCCGCCTGGAAGCGGAAGATGCCGAGGATGCGGTAATGAAGGGCCGCGAGCTTGGTCCTTTGCACGGGCTTCCTTTGGGCGTGAAGGATTTGAACGATCTTGCCGGAGTGCGAACTACCCAAGGGTCGCCGCTGTTCGAAAATTTTGTTCCGGAGCATGACGACAATATCGTTGCCGCTATGCGACGCGCCGGCGCAATAGCGGTCGGCAAAACAAATGTTCCCGAGCACGGCTTCGGAGCCAATACAGACAATCCTCTGTTCGGGCCTACCGGAAATCCCTACAATCCGAATCTTTCGGCGGGTGCCTCTTCGGGCGGCAGCGCAGTCGCCCTAGCCGCCAGAATGCTTCCCTTGGCGATGGGGTCCGATTTCGCCGGAAGCCTTAGGACGCCTGCGGCCTATTGCGGAATATTTGGCATGAGACCCTCGGCAGGCGCCGTCGCGAGTTCGAGGAGAACATTCGGCTGGTTGCCTTTCGATGTTGAGGGGCCTCTCGGCAGAAGCGCGGCGGATGCCAGGATTCTACTTTCTGCCATGATGTCGGACAGTATTGATCCGCTCGCCTGCCATTTGGAAGGCGAAATCGGTAACCCCGCGAGTAGCGTGGATCTTTCGAGGCTGAGAGTAGCCGTTTCCGAGGATCTCGGGTTCGCTCCTATGAGCGCGGCAATGCGAGAGGCATTTCGCGAAAAACTCATGCGGTTTGAGTCTGTCTTCGCTTCGCTAGACGATGCGCACCCGGATATGAGCGAGGCCGACCGCGCATTTTACATCCTTCGCGGTATCGGATTCGTTCATGATTTTCGCCAAATTTACGATCGGGACCCAGATGCTCTAGGCCCGACGATCGTCGATGAACTCAGAAGAGCGGAAAAACTTACGATCGAAGATATTGGGTGGGCGCACGCCGCGCACACGCGAATTTTTCATGCCGCGGAGTCATTCTTCCGGAACTACGATCTTTTGATCACTCCGGCCGCCTCGGTCCCTCCGTTCCCTCACGAGGAGGTTTACCCTCGCACGATTGACGGGGTCGATATGGGCGGCTATCTGCGTTGGGAGGCGATATCTTACGGCGCTACGCTATTCGCCGGTCCTGCGGCGGTTATTCCGTGCGGACTCGGACCTGGCGGAATGCCGATGGGCTTGCAAATCATTTCACGAGCGCGCTCGGATTCCTATCTTCTAGACGTCGCTCACTCGCTGGAACGAGTATTTTCCGACGATTCCGACTTGGCGACCCCCGAACCCGTCCTAGGATGAAAGGCAAGTCGGGCAATCGCCTACCGAAAAAGATTAGGATTTCGAAGTGGATTTCCGCAACTTCTAAACGATGTTCGGCTGCGGACGCCGGGAAATTGCGAAAGCGCTCCGGATGCGGCGTACGCTCTTGCGAGTTGCTCGCTGCGGGTGCGATTTACCTAAATTGCTAGCGCAACGGGATCTGAACGGGGGCAAGGCTTTGAAATTTGCGGTGTGTTAGGGAAATTCAATTCAAGGCAGGCGAAATTATTTTTGATCGCAACGGCTTTTTCTGCTTGCCTGGCCTGTCTCGCCTTCTGTTTGGCCCATTCGGTCGAAGGCGGCCGATTCGGGCATTCCAAATTCGGAGCGACGAGCTGAGCGAGAACTTCGAAATGGAATTCAACTTCGACGTGCTAGGAGCGAACTTCATGCGAGGGCGCCGTTCAGCATCTGGATGCAGTCAAAATTTTTGGCAGTTCGTGTCCGAGCTGCGAGGCAATGATCGTATCCAATTGAGCTCCAAGAATTTCAAGTCCGCAATTGCGGCCGGACACTGGATTAGAAGCAATTATTTTACTCTGAATGACTGCTTAAGCGACAGGAATCCCGGCAGTCGTTCAATGCGACACGCGCCAGCAAACTCGGAGCGGCAGTTAAATTTTCTTCCGAATCCCTACGAAGGGCTCGAGAATTCGATCTCGCGTGGGACCGGCTTTGCTTTGCGAGAATGCGGTGAATCTTCGTCCTAGGAAAACTCGTTCGGTGAGAAGATCAACGGAAATTCTCCGGTGACTTCGGGTTTTCGCTTGGATCCGGAAATTCTTGCGCCGAGTACGATCTTGAACGATGGCGTTATTCAAAACCAAATTCGAAAAGTGCGAAGGTCGGCGAGTCGATACCAACGGTAAGAAATTTCGGGGTGACAATGTTTGGCCGTCAAGCTAGTTATCCTTTGGATTTTGGCAATCTTGCCCGTAACAGCAGGATTGGCCGAAAACGTGATGTCTAAACGAGGAGGTTAAATTGTGGGTATGAATTCGATAGCAAGACGCGTATTTTTAGGTTTGGGAACAATGCTAGGCGCCTCGGCGGCGCTTGTTCTCGCGAGTCAATCCACGGCCGGCACTTTGGACGAAGTAAAGGCTCGCGGCTATTTCGTGTTCGGACTCGAAGTCGGCTACAAGCCATTTGAATTTCGCGATGATGACAACAATATCGTGGGCTACGATATTGATGTGGCGAACGAAATCGCGAGCCGCCTGGGAGTCGAGGCTCGTCCGATGGACACGAACTGGGCGACGGTGATCCAAACGCTGTATGACGGCGGGTTCGATCTAATTCTTGGCGGGATGACCGCAACTGAAAAACGGTATCAGCGAGTAGATTTCTCTATACCGTACATGGATGCGAGTTCGGGGATACTGGTTTTAGCGAATAGCGGCATTGGCAGCCGCGCCGATTTGGACGGCAAGACCGTGTCGGCGGGAGCCGGAACGCCTCAGATCAATCAGCTGGAACTTTCGGCCGAAGAACTGGGAATCTCGTATTCCGGATCGATCAAGACTTATGATTCCGATGCGGTAGCCTACGAGGCAATGCGCGTTGGTCGAATCGATGCCTATGCGTCGACGATCGTCAGCCTTCTGGAATTTGCGAAAACTACCGATGAGTTCGATGTTTTGACATTTGCCTCCGACAAATGGGCGCATGAATGGACGGCGATGGCGTTTCGAAAGGAAGACGACGACCTTGAAAACGCGTTCAATGAACAGATTCGCGCGATGAAAGAGGATGGAACCCTGGCAGAGATACAGGAAAAATGGTTTGGCAAGTCTTTCGTTGATTCGTTGAGCGGCGAAGCGCCAACCTGGTAATTGACGAAAGCAAGTTTCAAGCCCCGGGCTAGATCGGACTCGCTAGCCCGGAAAGTCAATTGAAACGTCGCACCCGAGGGCAGGACTCGATTTAATGGACGTCGCCTATATGATCGAGGCACTGCCGAGATTGCTGCCGGCGTTTTGGGTAACTGTAGAAGTCAGCGCGGTTTCACTGTTTCTGGCCATGGCAATCGGCTTGAGCGGTGGAACCGCGCGAGCGTTCTTATCGAATCGGAATCCCGCAGTTTGGATAATGGAGGGCTATGTCGGAATCGTCAGATGCACGCCGATCATAGTTCAGATTTACGCGGCTTATCTTTTGTTGCCAAAGGCCGGAATTCGCCTAGACGTCTTCTGGGTAGGCGTGATCGCTTTGACCTTCAATTCGGCAGGCTACCAAATTGAAATCGCACGCGCTTCCATAGTCTCCGTTGGCAAAGGTCAAGGCGAAGCCGCCTCGGCCCTGGGCCTGAGCAAGTTCCACACGATTTTGCTTGTAATCCTGCCGCAGGCGGTGCGACGCATGATTCCTGCAATCACCAATGAAATGTCGCACTTGGTAAAAGCTTCGGCTGTACTTTCGGTAATTACGCTGTTTGAATTGCACAAGGCGGCCAACACCCTGCAGGCGACGAGTTTCAAATTTGCCGAATTGCTGGCCCTGCAAGCCTTGCTCTATCTTCCACTCATTCTAGGCGTAAGCCGTTTCGCCAACCACCTCGAAAAAAATGTTTTCGGGTTCGAAGGCGTTCGTGCGGCCAGCGACATTCGATAGGCGGCTGCAATGCTCGATCTGGGCTTCATGCTTGAAATTTTGCCGAACATGCTGCGCGCGGCGCTCGTGACAATTGAGATTTCGATACTGTCGATTGCCTTTAGCATCTTGCTAGGGATTGCGCTGGCAACTTGGAAACTGCTGGGCGGCGCGATTGCCAGGGCGTCAATCCAGGCATTTGTCGAATTCACGCGCGGCGTGCCGCAACTGGTGCAAATCGCGATCATTTATTTCGCACTTCCGCGCATTGGCGTAACCTTGAACGAATTCTGGACCGGCGTCGCGGCACTGACATTCATAGGCGCCGGGTATGCTATCGAGATCATTAGGGGCGCCGTCGAAAGCCTGGACAGGGGCCAGCGCGAAACTGCGCTTTCGCTGGGACTGAGCGAGTACAGGACTCTTTTCCTGGTTCTTTATCCGCAGGTAGTGAGGCGCATATTGCCGCCGCTAACGAACGAGTTGGCCAACGTAATCAAGGCTTCGGCACTGCTTTCGGTAATTTCCGTCAACGAGTTGACGAAGGTCGCCAACGACCTAATCTTCGAATACTTCGTTGTAGTCGAAGTGCTGATAGAACTTGCGTTCCTTTACGTAGTGATTATCGGCAGCTTGCTTTGGCTTTCGCGGTTTCTCGAAAGCCGGACAAGGGTGTGATGCTCGCGTGCAAGAAAATTGGGCTGTTATGGCCGGCGGACGGACGAAATGACCGGGAGTTTTGGAATTGGCTGCCCAATTCGGTTTCGGTTCTCATAGCGCGTTACGACGTCGAAGGCGGGTTGAAGGTGTCCCATTTGGAAAAAGATGGCGAACCCGCCCGAATTGCCGCAGCGGCTAGGATTTTGAGACACGCCAGGCCGGACGTTTTCGCGCTGGGCGATTGCGCAGCCGGGTTCATAGGCGGAGCGGAACTCGAAAAGGCTCAAATTCGGGCGGTGTCTTCTATCAGTCACGGAAAACCTGTCGTGTCGATGACCGCGTCTATTGCCAGAGCCTTGGAGTGCGTCGAAGCGCGGATTGTGGCCGTGTTGTCGCCATACGATAGCGAAGTAACCGAGCGATTCGAAAAATATCTATGCGATTTCGGCATCTTAGTCGGGGCAAGCCGTTGCCTTTCCGCCCGTAGCGAAATCGAAATCGAAAACGTTTCGGTTGAATGGTGGATGAACGAGGCGAAAGCTGTTGATGCGGATCTCGCGGACGCGCTGGTTGTGCCCGGTGGGGGCGTAAGCTTGTCGAATTCAATCTCGGGTTTGGAAAGGCATTTGGACAAACCGGTGATTTGCGGTCCAGGGGCCTTGATGTGGGCGGCTCTATCCGGCCTATCCATCAACCATGCTAGCGAAAATCGCGGCAATCTGTTTCGCATTGGCTTTGGAAATGCATCGAAAACGTGATGATGTCGAAATCCGGCAGGTTTTGTCGTCAGCAACCAAAATTTTTGCCCTTACTGACAGTCCACCGAGGTTCGTTGCGGGGAACGGCTCTTGGCTCTACGACCTAAGGGGAAAGGAATATCTCGACTTTGCCTGCGGATCCGGTGTTACGAGCCTCGGCCACGGCAACCCTTCCTTAATTTCGGCCGTCAAGCGCCAACTCGATACTGGGTTGTCTCATGCAGGGCCTCATTTCGCGACTCCGACGCAAGTCGAATGCTACCGTTTGATTGGCAAGATTCTCCCTGAGCAGCTATGCCGAATGCACCCGGCAACAAACGGAACCGAAGCAACGGAAACAGCGCTCAAGGCGGCGATGTATTTTACAGGTGGAAAAGATTTTCTCGCGTTTAAGGGCGGCTACCACGGGAGAACGCTTGGTTCGCTGGCAGTTTCCTCGAAAAGAGGCGTTAGTCGATTTCTCGGAGCTCTCAAGCCGAACACTCGATTTCTCGAATTCGGGTGCAATCAATCTAGGGTGCAAAAGGCGTTGGACGTGAATCCGAAGCCGGCGGGAATCGTTTTAGAAGCGATACAAGCGACAAACGGAATGATTTTTCCGCCGCGCGGATGGCTGCGCATGCTGGCCGATCTGTCATATCAGAATGGAGTACCGCTAATTGTCGACGAAGTTTTTACCGGATTCGCGAGATCCGGGCTGTTCTTTGCAATTGAACGCGAGAAAATAGTTCCCGATCTGCTAGTGCTGGGAAAGAGCTTGGGCGGTGGCTTTCCAAGTGGACTTGTGGTGGGACGCGACGAAATCATGTCCGCTTGGCTTCCTGGAACTCAATCTTCGACATTTCAGTTTCACCCCGTTTCCGCAGCAGCTGCTCTGGCATCGCTTGAAATGATGATCGACATCGATGCGCCATTGGTCACGCGAAAAATTGGGCGGTATCTTCAAGAGAACCTAAAGGAATTCGAAGAGTTTCCATTCGTCGCCGAAATTCGAGGCAGCGGGGCAATGTTTGGAATTGAAATTGTCTCGGTTGACGGGCATCCAGATCAAACTCTCGCGGCATCTATTCGTTCCGTTGCTCTGGAAAAGGGGCTTGTAACTTGGGAATGCGGAGCAGAAGGTCATGTGATCGGCTTGGTTCCGCCATTCGTAGTCAACAACGACGAATTGGATTTCGGCATCAAATTATTGCGCGACGCTATCTTGGTCGCCTCGGAGCTACGTGCCTAGTACTCGAACCCACGAGTCTTGACGTTTACCAGCCCGATTCGCGTAGCCGGTTGGCGAACCGGGGGAATTGACTGGTATTGTCTTCTAATTGAGGAGGAATGCCGAACCGCGCGAGAAGAAGAAGAAGCCCACGCGAAATGGGCGAAACCGCGGACTCGGCGGATGTGGGCGAGCCGGGTCATGGACAATGCGACGGGACAGAAAATTCATCGAGTCGGTCTCGCCGACGAGGAGCGGGATGAGCTTGGCCGGCTCGCGGACGACGGGATCGAGAGTGCGCTTGGCGTAGGCGCCGCGACCGTCAAGCGAATGCGCAAGTGCTGCGTGGTGGAGGGGATCGACGCGGGGGGCCACCGCCGCCCCCCCCCGGCCGGCCCCCCCCCCCCGGCAGCGGGCCGGGCCCGGGGGGGGGCCGGGTTTGGCGCCGCCCCC
>JAPPFL010000027.1:0-15941 GCA_028823855.1 Albidovulum sp. | reverse complement strand
GGCCCCCGGGTACCGTGTGGGGGTTGGGGTTGGGCGCGCCCCCGGCAACGCTATGGCGAATGGGGGGGGGGGGGGGGGGGCCCCCCGGGGCGCCAACGGCCCCCCGCGAGCAGGCGAACCGCAAGCCGAGGAAGCTGGACGGCGCCGGGGAGGCGCAGCTTGTCGCCTCGGCCCCCGGCGAGCCGCCGGAGGGCTGTTCGAGCTGGACCCTGAAGCTTCCGGGAGAGAGGCCGATTGAGCTTGAAGTTGTTGACAGAATCCCGCCGGCCACGGTTGGCGGGGTTCTAAAAGAAACGCGATCAAGCCGCGGCAGTACAACTGCCGGCGCATCCCGCCGAAACGGAATGCGGATTTCGCAGCAGTCATGGAGAGCGCGCCGGACACGCACCAACGCGAGTTCGCGGCGGACGAGGTTCTGGCGCGCGGACACAAGTCGAGCCGTCAGGCGGATCAGGGATATCCGCAAGGCGCGCAAGGCCTGTACGGGCAAGCCGGCGATCGTCGACTGCAAATACGGGCGAATCGGCGCCGCCGACCTCTTCACGGCGTTTGCGCTGCTTGAGGGCTGGCGCCGCGTTTAGGCCGCCGCCCGTCGCGCCGCCGTTGACTAGGCGCTCTTCGTCCGCGGCCTTGCCGACAGCCGCTTTCCCGGCAAGCGCATCGTGCTGTTGCAGGACAACCCGGACACGCGCCGCCTCGGCTCCCTCTACGAGGACTCCAAGCCGGAGGAGGCTTCGCGCCTCCGCAGGCGATTCGAGTTCTACTACGCGCCGAAGCGCGGAAGCTGGTCGAACATGGCGGAAATCGAGATCGGCGCGATGTCGAGGCAGTGCCTCTCCCGCCGCATACCCGAACGCGAGACCAGGTGCCGGGAAACGAAAGACCGGGCGGACCGGCGCAACGAGTTGGTAGCGAACGTCGACTGGCGGTTCAGAACCGTGGACGCCCGAATGAAATTGAAATCTCGCTATCCGACATTCCAAAGATCAGGGAGAGAACATCAATTCAATTGGGGCGAGAGACTAGGCTTTTGAACACTTTCATTCGGGTGAATGAAATTAGGAATAGTATCGATAGTGATGCATATCTCAAATATTCGGGAATCCAAAAATTTCGGAAGGACTGATTCGATTGATTCGGCAGGGCGTATCGACGAAACATTTGGGCAGTAGGCCATCGGAGTGGGTATTCGACCGATTGGATAATTTCTCTGCTCGCCGAACCGCGAATCAGTATTGTTAGCGGTGGTGCGCAGTTGAACAGTTGAATCGTGACTATAGCGTAGTGGGCGATAAAGTTGTAGATTTCCCGGAATTGCCAAAAGACTGTCGCCGGCAATCTTCTCCGACGCCGGCAAGCTTGTGGATTAAGAACAAAATTTCGAAATGGGGTATAGATTATGGAGCGACCGGTCGTCGGTATTATTGGCAACAGTTATTTGATCGACAACCAGTATCCTGTCCATGCTACGGGAAGCATGAACAGCGCAGCGGTATCGGCGGTCGCCGGCGCAATTCCAATCATGATTCCGGCGGATCCGGAATTATTTGCGCTGGATGAGCTATTGTCCACTTGCGACGGTTTTCTTTTTACCGGCGGGCGTCCGAATGTTCATCCGGAAGAATATGGCGAACAGGCTACCGAAGCGCACGGCACATTTGATCGGAACCGCGATCGCGTGGCGCTAGGACTGATTCGAAAGTGCGCCGACAGAGGTCAGCCAATATTGGGGCTTTGCCGAGGGTTTCAGGAATTCAACGTAGCCTTGGGCGGCACATTGCACCCCGAAATAAGGGAATTGCCTGGAAGAATGAATCATCGCATGCCTCCCGACGGCAGTCTCGAAGAAAAATTTGCTTTGCGACATACCATATCTCTTAATCCCGGAGGCGTATTTTCCCGCCTATTCGATGCGAATGAAATCATGGTTAATTCATTGCACGGGCAAGGAATAAAGAAAGCTGGAGATAGGATTGGGGTCGACGGCTTCGCGCCGGACGGCACAGAGGAGGCGATTTTCGTAAAAGACGCGCCCGGTTTTGCGTTGGCCGTGCAATGGCATCCAGAGTACAATGCCAGCGAAGACCCTGTATCGCAAAAACTATTTCAGTCATTTGGCAAAGCTTTGCGCGCATGGAATAATCGAACGAAGAGTTGTTCCGTTGGCCGGGTCGAGTCGCTGAGAACGATTCGGAAGTCCGCTTGAACCGACCGTTTTCGAGCTGTTTTGCAAATTCTGAAACTCCAGTCCAACGGGTGGGCTGCGGCAACGATTTTACTAGTAGATCCAGTTCCGATTTTCGGGCGGATCTGCAAGCGGGAATCAACTCGATCGAGAGTCTCGCGAACGAAGATTCAGAAAAATCAGAATCTGTATGAGATTGTGCCTGCCCAATTTGAAATCGCCGAACCGCCGCTGGATTGCGAACGGTTGTAGCTCAAATTCCCGGATAGGCTATGGCTCTCCGAATAGAACTCGATTTTGGCGGAAATATCTACGCTTGACGAGTGCGCTGTCACTCTGGTGGGGAAACTGCGGCCCTCGGCAAAATTTGAATCGACGACGGCGTCTCCGCCAAAAATTTTGGTCGCCGCGAATCCTATCGATGGCGCGAACTGGTAGTCGCCCAACCCGAAATGCCTTTCAAATTCAAGCGAGGGTCGAACGATCGCGGAATTGATGCGCGCCGATCCAACATCCAGTCTAAATTTGCTTTCGCCCCGTTCCATATAAGGGTTTGAATTCGCCGAAAAAAAACTTGCCTGGAAGGATGGAGTGACCGTCCAAGCCCCGAAGACTTTAGGCCGTTCGATTGCAGAGTGCAGACCGACGAATACGGAATCTTGCAAGCCTGATACTTTCGTCAGGGAATCATCGAGAGGTATAATCCTAAATATCTCGTGCTCGCCGGAACCGATAGTTAAGCCAAGAGAGAAATTGAAATCGATTGAACTGTAATGAAGTTTCGCTCCCGCCTGTTGCCTTTTCATAGAAGCGCCCGAGTTCGACTCCATATCCAAATTGCCGTCTTCAACAATAAATCCCGTGCTAACCGCGAATGGTTCGCCTGCGAATTCGTAAAATACTCCAGCGGAAAATGACTTGGATTTCTCTTGGAAGCCGAGTTGTTCCTCGGTGCCCGGGCTTTCAAAACTGTTGCCGAACATCGTGGTCCAAGTGCAATAGCTACTACTCGAGGCGTTTAAGTTGCTTCGCTGCCGATCGTCGCAAGTATCCAGATTTTCATTGAAATGCAGAGACGAAAACAGCGACGTGACCTGCGCCGCTGCCGCTATTTCGTTACCGAAGCCATCGAGCCTTTTGCGGAGTTTCTCGGGATTTGTCTCCTGAATTAATGAGGAGATCGGCGAATCCTCGCCCTCGGGGATCGCATCGAAAACTCTGAATTGGTTGTCATTTAGCTCGTCCGGATCTTTGTTCAAGCTCGCGGTTAACTCGAGCTTATGGCCGGACCTGGCGGCAATGTCTGATTTCTCTACGGAATAGTCGACGAGTACCGTGTCTATCGGGGTTATCCGGTTTTCACCCGTAACCCCATTCTCGGCCGACAGAAAAGCAACTCGATTGCCGCCTTGAGGTCTCGGTTTATTCAACGATAGCACTTTAATTTCGCCCGCTAGGTCGGCAGTTCCCGAAATATCGATTTTGTCCGATCTACCGCTTTGCCAGTCTACGTCGAGTTCTAGCGACCCTTGGCTAGATTGAATGAAGTTTCCCGTAATATCCACAGATCCAATATCGGCCGAACTGCCGGATCCGCCGGGAGAAAGGACACCGCTATTAGACAGTTCGCCTTGGAGTCCCAGATCCGCAGTACCGTCTGGCTCGAACCATCCGAAATTCAGAAAACTCGGATTGCCGCTTGCATGGACCAATATGTTTCCGGCAATTCGGCCGAAATTGTTAACGACTGCGCCAGCTGGCTTGTAGCGCATGTTGTTGGATCGATCTTCGACCTTATGAATATGGACGGCATATGATCCGCTGTTTGAAGAAACAATCGAGCCGGATTTTGTTACTGTGGCCTGAACGCCGCCGCTTCGACTATGCGCGGATACGCCATGCGCGTTTTTTCCCAGAGTTTCTATTTCCCCTGAAATCGTAATCTCAACGTCGTCGCCGTCTTGGTCGGCGCCTTTGGCAATTGCTTCAATCGCGTGCGCGTTCTTTCCCGAAGTCTTTACATTTTTGGCCGATATAAAGATTTTGGATCCGGTCCTAGTTGAAGTCTCTGCGAACAGACCAACAGATTCGCCGCCTTTAGTTTCAACGGTTCCTGTGGATGTGATGGAGATCTTTCCGATACCCGTTGCAACGACTCCGAGCGACTTATAGCCATCAGTTTCGATGTCTTTGGTGGTAACGGAAATCGTATTGTCGTTCTGCTCGATAATTCGTCCAATTGCTCGAACAGCGGAGTTTTCGTCTCCGACCGTCTTTAATTTCCCGTTTGCTGTGACGACAATTCGTCCAGCTCCGCGCGCATAGACCGCCGCACCGTACCCATAATTTGTGTGGTCCGCGCTCGACCTTACATCCTGGACAGAAATAGAAATCGGGCCCGAAACGATTTTATTTCCTTCGGAGTCCGCAACCGGCGTGTTGCTCGCGTAGATCCCCCGAGCTTCTTTTCCGGATACATCGATCAAACCGGTGGAACTAATTGAAATTCCACCATTTTTTGTTCGAACATGGATTCCGTCGGCGTTGCTGCCTTTGGTCGTCACGTCAATCGCCTCGATCGACACGGATCCGGCGCTATCGCTGGGAATCGCATAGATGCCGTAGGAAGAAAGAGGAAAACTGTCTCCACTCGTCGAAATTGCAAAACTTGACGCCCCACTTTCAAGGCTAACAGAAAGGTCTCCGCTACCAAAAAGGCTTATTCCGGGTACTTTGCTTGTTGTAACTTCGACGGAGTCGCCGATTACAATCTTTGTAGGGTCGCCGGTTTCTAGGCCAAACGCAATTCCGCCCGAAAACGGATTGCCGAAAGATGTGCAGGTCGCCGTGTCGCCGCTAACTTGGCAAACAGACTGCGCTCGAGCACCATAGGCAAGTAAAGAAACAACCGCTGACATTGCGGCGGCGGAAATCGGACCGCTCGACGTACATCGTTCTCTAGCGGCGGAATTAACGCCAATTGCTGGTGAATTCATGATTTTTTTATCCAAATAATAATAACATTTATGTTATCCTTACTCCAATTTCCGAGACTCGCCTTCATGTCAATACGATTCTCAAAGATATTTGGAATTGAGACTGCTGTGAAACGGCAGGCCTTCCCATGGGTGAAGCGGGCACCCGCGGGGTTGCCCGTGGGCCGGATTGAGTGGAATTTTCGGGGGTATGGGCGATTGGATCCGCTCATGTCGCTAGCGGTGGAGCGTGTGAAACCGCACAACGTGCCGATGTAGCTTGAGGCGCGGTGATGCACAGGAGCCGAGAGGGACTAATTCTGGGCTTCGTGCTTTAGCGGCAGAAAGTTTACCGGAAGTCGTCCTGTTATTGCTGCGCACCGTGGTTGTGGCCGTGCGCGGAGGAGTCGTTCCAAGCGGACTGTGCGGGCGGAGGGTTTTTCGGCAACCTCAGCCGCATTCGCCGCAAATTCGCTAGTCTCTGAGAATCAGACGCCGGAAATGAAGCTACTCCAAAGATAGCCGATTTCGAGATCGCATGGGCAAAACCTGTTGGATTCCTCATAATTGGGGAATTATCGATGGAGGAAATTGTCGAGTGGCTGACCTACTCGGTTGATACTAATAGCGTAATATTCTCGATCATTGTACTGGCAAGCTTCCGCGTTGCCCGATCGATTAACGATCAGTTCGTAGCATAGGGCAAATCGCCAGCGGCGTACTTGCCTGCGGTATCAGCGATATGCCTCGTACTGGGAGCCATTATCGAAATCGTACCGGTTTCCATTTGACCGGTCCCAGATTCGCCGCTTTAAGTCCCTCTCTATAGATAAAGATGACGCCACTACATGTCGAAATCCAAGCGCTTGCCGGTATCGAAAAGCTATCGCCACCTTTCTGCGTAGGAGATTTCGCGCCTCCCGCGTTTTCGGCGAAAGTAACAATTGAGTTTGTCGCGGCGATCTCAATTCTCTGTGGCGGCCTGACGGTAGTTTTCAACCACCACATTTTGGCTATGGCTCGCGCCTTAATGAAAGTTCCAATGGCGGATCAAACGATCAATTCATTTTAGAGTATCAAATATAAAACGGAGCCTCGTCTACGGGTCCAGCTTCTTGTCAGCGCTTCCTATGCGTCTGCCGACGGCTTGCCTGGCATTAAATTAGCCGCAAGAAAGGCGGTCAGAGAATTCACCACATGCTCCGACGCCGCACACACCGCTACGATTCCAAGACACTTGGTCGTACCGCCATCATTAGCCGAAATCGGAAGCAAGACAAACGGCGTGAAACATTGATAGGGAACGCAATACTTGACAGTGCCAATTATTACTGGAATTCATAAGCTTGCGCACTAAAGGAATCGCCTACATGGCAGCGACAAAGCCAAAACGTGGCCGCCCAAGCCGGACAGCGGAGCTGGTTGCGGCCGCTCGAGCGGAACACCTGCTTCGGATTTCGGAACCAGTGTTCGAAGATAATCTTGCGTATGAAATGTGCGGCCCGTTCTGGCGCACGGTTTTGGCAAGCAAAATTCTTACGCGGCTCGTCATCGACGGCCTCTTGAAGAGTGTCAAGCCCATTGTACCTGTCATTTTGACGCGCGCGCGTTTCGGGGAGGATCGCCTCGAGTCCGCGGTTGGCGACGGGCTTGATCAATATGTCATCCTAGGCGCTGGCTTCGACACGTTTGCCATGCGCCGCAAGGATCTAATGGCAAATTTACAGGTCTACGAACTCGACCAGCCTGCGACGCAAGAATTGAAGCTGCGCCGGATGCAAAAAAGAGGTATAGGTAAGCCGTCGAGCGTGCGATACATCCAGAGCGACCTCAATAAAGAATCTCTGCACGACGCTTTGGACAGAGCAGGTTTCGATGCCGCTCGGCCGGCAATGTTTTCCTGGTTTGGCGTCACATACTATCTCGGTATCGATACGGTCCGGGCGACGCTGGAGAATATTGCGACAAACATGGCTCCTGGCTCGTCTATCCTGTTCGATTATCTCGCCGACCCGGCATGGATTCCGTCAAATGCCAAGCCGCTTCACGAAAGATGCGCCGCTTTTGTCGCAAAGCGCGGCGAACCATGGATTTCAAGCTTCAATCCGCCCGACGTTGCCGGGATACTTTCGGACCTGGGATTTGAGGAAGTCGACAATCTGGAGCCCGACAAGGTTTCCGAACGGTATTCTCTACGGAATTCGGAATTCGATTATCCGCCAATTATGGGCATATGCTATGCGAGAACGGCCGCCGGTTCTCCCTGAATTTCGCGTTTGATTCCGCAACGATTCTGAATTACCGGCAGTTCGCCCGGAACTCGGCGAAACCTGCCATCGTCCCTTGGCCGTCCGAGAAACTTGAAGCGATTTTAGACCGATTTTGGCGTCCGGGCCGAGTTGGAATTCGGCTTCTTTTTTCGTCGCCGAATTTCGAATTCTGTTGGCGGCTTGTGCTCCGAGGCGGGAAAAAATCGAATAGCCGAGATCCAAGCCGATTCCTTCGAAAAAATTTTCCGCAAGTCAATTGCACGCGGGCTATTCTTTAACCGAACTCGAAAGGGAAATGCATAAGGGCAGCGTATGCGATCATATCAAATGCATGGGCGAGCTGGAACTCCCGATCGAGTCTGTTTGCCCTCCGGACATCAATTTTCAACCGTGCATGATATTTGCGGATGAACGAGAAGCACGCGGCCGCGCGGTCGAATTCTTTCCTTTTGGACAGAATCTCGCTCGCGATTCATAAGCATGAAATCTTCGACTCGATCGAAGCCGAAAATTCTTGTGCAATACGCGTGTCGCGTTCTCCGCACGGAGAGAGAAGTTATCACTATTTGACAAATTGCAGGCAACTCGAATTCCTTCAGTGCGCGTCGAGTTCCGAAGCAGACTGTGGGCTCAAGTTTCTAGCGAATTGCCTGGACTTATGATCTCGGAAAATTATGCCCGGACTCTCCGCGCGTGCCAAGCTTCCCTTGAGTATATGACCGGTCCACTCCCGCCAGATTTTCGCGCGCGTATTTTCGCGGGACCAGTTGGGGCTGAGAAACGAATTCCATTCTTGCTCAGCGCTTCGTTCACTCTCAAATGACGCGGATGCATTGGCGGATCGGGAAATTTGCAACCGCCAATCAATCGTCCGCTCTAGATTTAGCGTTAAACTACCGGATTTCACCGAATTCAGCCATTCGTCAATTGCGGCACGGCAGGCTTCGTCGGGTTTGGCGTTTCGAAATCCCTTTTTTTGTACAATTCTTAATTCGCTTCGCGCCGCTTCATCGTTTTTCGATGTCGGCGGCTCCACTTCGAAAGTAGCCAAACTGTCACTGCCGGCGGCATTCTGCACTGAAAAAATTTGGCTGGCTCCCGACCGGCACTTGCGGACGTATAATCGACCCGCACAGTGCTTAAGACGCCGCGACTCCTCTTTAAGGGCGCCGACGGAAGCCAAATTCCTGACGATTAGGCCATTCTTCGCCGGGTAGTCGTCAGCCAACGCCGGCCAATTCTGTTCGTGTAGGAGGCTTGTTTGCCCGGTTTCAGCGACATGCCGATCATGCTCGTCGGCCTCCATAAGCGCCGGAATCCTGCTTATCCAATTTCGACCGATTTCAAGTAGCGTTCCTGCCGGGTTTCTGGCCTTGCCGACGAGAAGCTTTAGCGAAATCTCCCTCGCGCTAACTATATCGTGCGTGCTCGGCCTCGGAATTGGCTGGCCGGTTCCGGCGATCGCTGCAAGAATGTGCGGCAGAAAAACTGAAACGCAGAAGTCGTCGACTGCTTCCATTGCGTCGTTCGTTGCGAGAGCAATTCGGCTTCTGTCGAAATCTTTCGCGGCGATTCCGGCAGAATTGGCTAGGCCGGAATGAAACTTCTCCCAGTTTCCTCCGGACATTTGAAAGAAATCCACTATTGGAATGTCCAGATGCTGACTGAAAGGCAATATGCAGGCCGACGAGATATCTTTAAAGCATGCCCAGGAGCCATCGTTGTCGGGGACCCAGGCCGCATCGAAATTCCGAAATATTCTTAACGCTTCGTCCAGATGCATTTTCGCGCCCAGGGAGAAGCGCCTGTCCCTGTCTACGCCCAGAGCGTCTTGCCCCTGCAATGAATCGCCGAATTCGACCAGCGCCTTCTCAGGAGGCGGAGATGTCAATTTTCTAATTCTTTTCAGCTTTCCGGCGCTCAGCCCTGTCAATTCCATGACCGAGGGGTTCAATTTCCTTTGATTGTCTATTGCCTGCGATAACTCCATGAACTCTGAAAACATCGCGGCAAGCAATGGCATGGACCCAGCGGCCTGAAGGCGTTCACGATGCGACGGGTGAAGTTTATCTCCGTAGAAGCAAACGGCGGAGGCTGATGGGCATTGGACCGCTCGCAACGCGTCGGCGGCGACGCCGGCATCGATTGCTTCGTATCCGGTTGGCAAAGCAATGCCAAATGAAGCAAAGTCACTTTCCATTAATTCGAATGAATCCAGCGCGGAACAGGTTTCCCCGGACTTGACTGTCAAAGCTGAACCCGCGTGGAAAGTTCCGTTTTTCTTTGCCAATATTCCAATTTCGTGCGCTGCCTCCGCGATGTTGGGCGGAACTTTGATGTGCGGCCGCCGCTCAGCGCTTGGCGTCGCGGGAACAGCGATGGCCGACTTTCCCGTGAACGAAAGGAATTCCATGTAGGCAAGCAGTGCGTTCCCGCTCGATTCACTCTCGCCTTCCTCGCCTTTGGCTTTCAGTTCCAGACCCGCCAATTCACCGAGCCCGACGAGTGCGACCGCTTCAGCAATTCGTTCGGTTAATTCTTCGTTGCCTTGCAACTGCCGGAAATGGTCTCGAATGCCCGATTCAAATCTTACTACGTTTCTTTGGAGTTGCATGACGGGCAATCCGATGTCGAGCAGCCCTTCGCCGACGGCGATTCCGCTGCCGAGCGCAAACTCCAGACAGTAAGAATCTCGGCGAATTCCAGTCGGCGAATCAGGCAGCCCAAGCAGCCAAATTCTGACGGTTAGGCCGTTATCCGATCTGCTTGTCGAAATTTTCAAGAATAGATGCCTTCCAGACCCGCGATGTTGCTTCCATTCATTTTCCCGGCACTGAGGTCCGCAGTAGTACCTGGAATGGAATCTGCGATCATCGATCGATTGCCTGAGGCTTGATCCCCGCCGAGCACTGCCATCAAGATTCTACGAGGAAATCGAAATCGCAGCCTTGAGGCGCTGGCAATACCGAACGATAGTAGAGATTCGCGTATCCTCTTTTGGGACAGGACCTTTCCGCACGATAGCATGCGCGACGCTCTCTCAACTCGTCGCCATCGACGAGGAGGTCAATCCGCTTGGAATTCGCGGACAGGCGAATCTTGTCGCCATTTCTAACGAGTGCCAACGGACCTCCTAAATCGGCTTCCGGCGTCACATGGAGTACGACAGTTCCAAATGCCGTTCCGCTCATTCGAGCATCGGATATCCTAATCATGTCGGTTACGCCTTGCTTGGCAAGTTTCTTAGGAATGGGGAAATAACCCGCTTCCGGCATGCCCGATTCGCTGCGGGGACCTGCGTTCTGAAGCACCATTATGTCGTCCGGTTCGATTTCAAGCCGCGGATCGTCTATTTTGGCGGCAAGATCGTCAAGAGAAGAAAACACAACGGCCCGTCCTTCGTGTTCGAGGAGTTCTTCGGTCGCGGCGGCCCTTTTGAGAATTGCTCCGTCGGGTGCTAGGGATCCGCGTAATGCGATTAGGCCGCCGACTGGGTTCACAGGGCAGTTTGCCTTTCGAATCACATTTCGATCGACGGGATCCAGCGGCGCATCCGCAATACGGTCGGAAAGCGTCGTTCCTTCCAGGTTTTTGCACTCCAAAAAAAGCTTTTCGGAGATTTCGGCAAGTACGCCGCGAAGTCCGCCGCCGGCATGCAAGTCTTCCATATAGCCCGATCCGACCGGTTTCAGGTCGACCAGAACCGGCGTTTCATCGGAAAGTTCATTGAGCCGGTCCAAGGAAACTTCTATACCGAGTCGGCCGGCTACCGCCGTGAGATGAATTATTGCGTTTGTGGAGCCGGAAACCGCCAAAAGCACTCTTAGCGCGTTCTCTACCGATTCCTTCGTAATTATTTGATCCGGTGTAGGTCCTCCAGATATTGCCATGTCGGCTGCAAGAACTCCAGTTGCTTCGGATATCCGCAACCTGTCTGAATGGACGGCCGGAACTGTTGCGGAACCTGGAACTGCCATGCCAATGGTTTCGCTTATCATCGCCATAGAACTTGCTGTTCCCATGACAGAGCATGTTCCGGCGCTCGCAGCCAGTCGGCCTTCGATCACGCCAATTTCGTGCGTTGAAATTTCGCCCGCGCGGAACCGTGCCCAGAAACGGCGGCAGTCCGTGCATGCGCTGACCCGCTCGCCTCTGTGTCTTCCCGCCACCATTGGCCCGGCAAGAGCAAGCGCCGCCGGCTTTCCTGCTGAAGCCGCGCCCATGAGAAGGGCCGGTACTGTCTTGTCGCAGCCGCCCATTAGCACGACGGAGTCCATCGGCTGCGCCCGGATCATTTCTTCAACCGCCATGGCCATGAGATTTCGGTAGACCATCGATGTAGGGCTAAGAAATGCTTCGCCGAGAGAGATCATGGGAAACGTGATCGGCAAAGCACCCTTCGCCAAGACCCCGCGTTCCACGGCGGCCAATAGTTCCGGAAAATGGCGATGACAATTATTGAATCCGCTCGCCGTGTAGCAAATTCCTACAACAGGTTTAGCCAGCGACTCGTTTGAATATCCCATGGATTTCGCGAAAGACCTGCGAAGGTAGCGCGCGAATTCGGTATCGCCGTAGTTCGTGAGGCCGTTGTCTAGGCCGACCGCGCCTAGGCGATCCCGCTCGATAGTCTTTGGTGGCATTTCTACTCCGCCTCGCATTTGGATTCGTCGTCGCCGGTCGACGCAGGTTTCGTTAAAGTTGTTATTGTACAGGCGCCGCGCTTCGAACGACGAAATTGGCTAATTCGGCAACAGTCGACCTTGATTATTTCAAATTGGTTTAACAGCTTACAACCGTGCTCCCAAGCATATTCTTCGGCGCAATGGTGACGATAAAGTTCGGGGAACTCGCGGTTATTTCCAATCGAGATTCCTATGGCTTTTTAAGATTCGAGGTAGACTTGAACGAACCGCAAAGGAAATCATATCGAAAGGTAGGAATGCGGCGGACGTGAAATTCTATTGCAGAGGCACGGAACTTCCGGTTCGAGCCGATTCTTCGGCTGCGAGTGCCATTCGTAGCACTTGCCTACCTTCGCGGGCCGTCAGAACGGGCCTGCCTCCATTCATCAACACGTCTATAAAATGGCGCGTGGAAAGAAGAAAGCTTTGCTCCCACGTGGAAATCATGTCCCGATACTCGGTCGTATTGCCGTTTCGGTACATGGCTAGCGGCGGCGGGTCGCCCAGCCGCCCGTGACCGCAATTGATCCAGAGAACGCCCGAAGTTCCTGTGATTTCGACCCTGTCGTCCTGGGCGTAGTATTGAGTATCGATTTCGAGTTCAGGCGAATAGGCGATTTCAAAGCTGCCGACCTTGGGCCCTGGAAAAAGAAAGGAAATTATGCCGGGCGCATCGAGCAAATTGCCAGACCGCGTGCGCGTGCGCTCGACAAACGCATGAACTTTCGACGGCATGCCCATGAAACTCCAAGCCAAGGCAAATTTGTGATGGCCGTCGTCGAACACGAGCGGACCGCCCCCGGACCGGCTTCGGTCCTGCCTCCATTGGTTGGCGGATTCGGGAATTTTCCAGGAAGTGCGGCTAATTCCGGGATTGGATTTGATTCTGATCGAAACAATTTCGCCGATCGCGCCCTCTTCGACTAGTTCGTTCGCTCGCATGACCGGCGGATGGAACAGGAAATTTTCGAAAACCTTGAATGGCCGCGTATGCATTTCAGCCGCCTCGACGAGCTTGTCCGCTTCGCTTTCCGACAAGCACATGGGCTTTTGGAGCGAGACGGCTTTGCCGGCATTCATCGCTTCCAGAGCTGCCTGCAAATGGAGGTGATGAGGAAGCAATATTTCAACTAGATCGACGTCTCCGCGATCAAGTACTTCACGGAAGTCAGTCGAAATAGCGGCTCCTTTAACTCCCCACGCTCTAGCCCGCTCCGCCGCTCGATTCGCGTCGGCGTCGCACAAGGCGACAATTCTGCAATTTGGATTGCGCATGTACTCGGCGGCGTGAAGATCTGAAATCCGGCCTGTCCCGATGACCGCAACGCCGATTTCTTTGGTTCCCAAGGTCGAAGGCTCCTTTGTTTCGGGACATTTACCAAGCAAACTATAGTTCTTCAAATGCGCGAATTTGGTCGTCCGGCTTTGCCTCAAAAACCTCGAGCAAGAGGGTGCAAACAGATTATTGCCCTTTCATCGCTTATGCCCGGGCGATTGAAACGAATTTCCGGGCCGCAACCTTATTCGCGCTCTTTTACGGCGGGGCGCTAGATTTCGGCTATCTGCAAAATTCTTTCCGAATTCGAATTCTGGATATTGAAGGCCTGTTCCGCCGGAACTGATTTTCGGATGATGTAGACTAGGTGTAGTACCCCGGATCCATAGAATGACTCGGATGCAAAATCCGCCGCCAAATTGGTGCTTGAGTCTCCACGGTATCAGGCGTTGGCAAAATGTTGCGCCGCATTCATCGGCGAATTTGGTTCGTTTGATTATCGACTTCGTCGCCGCTTCTTTTCCGCATGCAATTCGAGAGTGAAATAGCAGACCGAATATCCGGATGCTAGCTTGACTAGTCGAAGCGAGCCGGCTGACAGCATCCTTCGTAGTTTGGTTCTATGCCTATGCTTGGTAAACTCGTTCCGGCTTCACCTAGTACGCGAATACGGCGCGGCGTCGCGGTGCGTCAGATCGCAATGCAACAATCGAATGGCGTTGCATGCAAGGTGGCGGTGGCGACAACAAAGGTAGGCTACAGTATCTGTTTGGAAACTGGTCACGCGCTGAATCCGGTAGCGCGTGCACGAATTCTTCCATTGGCGTTATTGATTGCAGGCGTCGCTCGTCCCGAACTGGAATATTTCGGGCCGAGTCAGTGATGAAACCTGCAATTGATCAACTTCTTGTGTTCGCCTTTTCGAATTCACTGCATCTGACCCGAGATTTGCGCTGCGGTCGCTAAAGGCAAACCTGGCTATTTGCACTGTTTTGTTGATATTCTGTTAGGGAGATCAGATAAATCCGAAATTGCGATTCTTGGATGAGCAAATTCTGGAAAGAAGCGGCAATGGCGCACGATTTATTTCGAAGACTTTTAGGGATTTTGGCCGCCGGGTGCTGGCTTTCGGCGGGCGCATATGCGGAGCCGGCGCCGCTGACCGTTAAGCCGGACGCCGGCACCACCGTACCGGAACTGTTCGCGAGAGGGGAAGTCGATATAGCGGTCGTTCGGTTTCTCAATACGGGAGATGTCTTCCAGGAATGGATGTTCGGCGTACAGGACGAAGCCAAGAGACTCGGCGTAAACCTGACTGTCTATAACGCCGACGGCGACAGCGCGAAAATGGCTCTTCACCTCAATCATGCAGTCGCGACGAATCCGGATGCCATATTGATTAACTCTGGATTTGGGGAAAGCCTCGCGTCCGGGCTTGATGCAGCCAAGAACGCCGGAATACCGGTCGTAACGAGCAACTCGTCCGTAGAGGCATCGGATCACGTTACCAATGTCAATCAAAGCGAACGCATGATGATGCGCGGTATTCTGGATCGGTTCAAGGACGACATGGGCGGCGGCGAAATATTCGGCAACGTGATTTACGTATACGTCTCGGGCTACAGGGCTCTCGATATTCGCAACGGGGTTTGGGAGCAATTCCTGAAGGACAACCCCGGAATCAGGCAGGTCGCGCAAATCGGCGTCGTCAATGCAAACACCGCAGCACAGACCGCCGATCAGGCGAAAGCGGCGCTTCTCGCCAATCGCGACACTATCGCCGTCATTGCGCCTTTCGATGAATTCGCCAAAGGCGCGACTACGGCGATTCTGGAACTTGAACTCGTTGACCAGGTCAAGGTCTATGGGATGGACATATCCACCGCCGATATCGCGGTCATGATTGCCGAAAACAGCCCGTGGGTCGCTACCGCGACAACAGACATGCGCAACCTCGGGCGAGTATCGATTCGCGTGGCTGCGGGCGAAGTAGCAGATTCCTATGACGGGAATCATCTCCTGATTTCTCCGCGCGTAATAACTCAGGACCAGCTGCGAGCTGCCGGAATTCGAAATATCGACCAGCTGGACGAACTGTTCCCGGAGCTCGCAACTCCGGATCTGGCCAAAGCGCCGTGGATGTACAGCGCAGACTGAAACTGTACTGGATTTTATTGCGCTCGGTGCCGGAGGCTGATTCCGGAGGTCGATTGAACGAAAATTAGCTATCTCGCAGAGGTTCGTGAGGTCGACTCTCGACGACCGCCGTGCCGGCGGAGAAGATGCCTTCGCAAGGACTTTCGCACTTTTTGGCCAAGTCCGGGACTCTATAATATAGGTGGCTGCACGCAATGCTCGCGCGAATAGATTTGGCAACCGCCGAATAACAAATAGCGACCAATAACGCTTGGACGCCAAAATTTTGGCGGGTGTGCGCGCCGCGCGCGGAGTTCCTCCCGGGCTAGCGTATCGGGCCGCGAACAGGAGAAGTTAGACTTAGAGTTTGTTCCTAAAGTAGCAATTGGCCTCGAGCCATGGTATTCCATCAAG
>JAPPFL010000064.1 GCA_028823855.1 Albidovulum sp. | reverse complement strand
GCCGATCAACACGTCAGCCAGCTGAACGGCCGGGCTTGTCTTTGAGTCGACTTGCATGCGCTCGAGCGCGCCGCTGCGCGACCATGAGTAGAAGTAGTTCTGGACTGTGGAAAACGGCGGGTAGCAGGCGGGAACAAGGCGCCACTGGCAGCCCGAGGCCAGCATGTACTGGATCGCATCGAAAACCTGGCGCGGATCCGTCTTGCGGGGCCGGCCCATGCGCCCCTGCGCCGGAATCATGGGCTCAATCAGCGACCATTCTTCATCCGTGAGATTATTTTGACGGTGATCGTCCGTCCGTCTATACTTCGCCCGATTGGCCTCGGTCCAAGCCATGACTGCCTCCATCTCGCGTGCCTTGCTTGATGGAATACCATGGCTCGAGGCCAATTGCTACTTTAGGAACAAACTCTTAGGCCATCGATCACGACATCATGCAGCGCGACCCGAGCCGCAACCGCCGCCGCAGCGACCTCTCCCGCAATTGCCGCCTCTCGCCGCTTTTCCTCGGCCAGCGCCTGATACTCGGCCGCGAGTCTCCGCTTGGCGGCGGCCTCCGCCTCGGCCTTGCTCGCTTCCAGCAGGACTTCGTTCGCGGCCGCGAAAGCGGCGCGTTCCCGTTCGTGCTTCGCCTTCAGCGCTTCAAGTGCCGCTTCGCTCTCTGAGATCAGTCGGATCCGCTCGGCTTCCATGGCTTCCACTTCGGATTCAAGCGGTGCGCTTTCCGCCGCCAACTCCGCTTGCAAAACCTCCAGACGGGCCTGGTTTTCCCGTGCCAGCTCAACCCGCTCGGCTTCGCCCGCCGCCAGGAGCGCAGCGCGCTCGGCCTCGTATTGCGCTTCCAAGGCATCCAGACTCTCTTGGCTTCGAGCGAGAAGGCCTGCCCGTTCGGCTTCCGCTTCCGCGGCCATGCCCTCGATCCCGGCGCGTTCCTCGGCGAGGCTTGCCTTTAGCGCCTCAAGACGTGCGCGGTTCTCTTCCACAAGGATCGCGCGTTCCGCCTCCGCCGCGCCGGCCAGCGCATTCCGTTCCGCCTCGTAACGTTCCCGAAGCGCCTGCTGACGGCGCAAGTTCGCCGCATCCAACGCGGCGGCTGTCTCCTCGGAGAGCCGGGCCAGAGCGTCCGAATCGATGCTTTCGCGCGAGCGAATCTCCCGCACGGTGTTCGCGAACTCGCGCGCCTGCGCCAGGCTCGCGGCGACCTGCGATGCCTGCTCGGTATTCGCTACCACGACCGGCCCGTCAAAGAACGATGCCGGCAGCCCGGCTTCGACCACGGTGTTCTCCAGATCGAGTTCCGTTATCCACTCCCCGCGCTCCAGCCGCGAACGCGAGATGCCGTAGAGCTTGGTCGGCACGGTGCCGCTCCGCGTCGGAATCAATACGCGGAATGGCGCCACTGCCTCATCATCGGTCGCCTGCGCGTAGAGCGCCTCTGCAGGCACGGCCTCGGCCACAAACCGTTGTCGCCAAAGCGGCTCCACCGCGTCCCCGTCGTTGACGGCAGCCTGGATTTCTACTCGCTCGACCGACCACCAAGGCGGAAGCTCAAGTACCAGAGCTTTCTGAATCTGAGATTCGCCCGGCGCCTCTTGAGAAAATGCTATCGCTGCCGGCCAGACTAACACTGCGAACGCAACAAGAAATCCTGACAAGATGAGTTGCGCCGAAACGGACTTTGAGGCGGTTGATGTCAAAATCCACCGGAAATTAGCATCGCGGCGACAATTCATGGGCGGTTTCTCCAAGCGTAGTTTCTAATCGCGGGCACGCGACCAGCCAATTGGGTTTGCATTGCCGGGACATTCGTTCAGTCGGGCGGCCAATTGCACAAAGTTCTCCTATGCGCAAGCTAGCAGGAGGCCCCATCGGATAGTTTGCGCGTAGAATCGCGCCGAGATGCTGCGGATCGGGAACGATCGCTATGGACCGGTTTCCTGGATCATTCTGTATCCGGTTGATCGTCCTATCCCGAGGTATTTTGCGGCCTTGGCCGCGGACGTTCCGTTGTCCGCGAGTTCCTGCGGCGCCAAGACCGTATCGGCACGAAGGATGGCCTGCGCGCCGCCAGGAAACGTGGCAGAAAGCCGGGGCGGCCGCCGCTTTTAGCAGAGACGGTTTCAGCGGCGCGGAAACCCGTGGAAGCCGGAATGGCGCCAGGAAAGGCAGCAAAGCAGCTCAAGATCGGCAGGGCCACAGCCTATAGGATCACCAATCCGTTCTGTTGAACCCGAACGTGCTCGGTCTGTTACTTCTTTGAGTAATTCAGCGAGCAAATCATGCTATGAGGCCTATATGCAGCTTCGGTCCGTTTGGGCCTACACCTGTACCACTTCTACGCTATGACAACTTTTTACACGTATTCCGAACCTACCCCGTTTGAAATGCTGCAGCGACACTTGGTGAGTTGCTATCGGCGCACAGTCGAAGTTGCGTCCACGAAAGGCGGTTTAATGGAATGGAAGGAAGAGAACCATGTTGAATGGGATCGAACGTCGAATGCGGCTGGGACTGATGCATCTGGCAGCAATGGCAGTCCTGTCGCTGGCGTGCGTTCCCGCGGCTCTTGCAGACGCGGGCATGGCCGAGTGCTGGTGGAACACGCTGAGCCCCGAGAAGATGGTGGTCGCGCTCCATGGCGAGCAGGCGACGGAAGCCCAGGCCATGGCCGCAAAAAAGATGTACGCGGATCTCGACGGCGAGACGAGGAAGTTCGTCGATGCCGCAACCGCGGAAATCCACGGGGAAGGAGGGTTCAGCAGCGTGGGAGCCTGGTGGGAGTCCCTAGATTGCAGGCTGATGCGCGTTGCCGCCGGCGACGGCGCTGCAGCCGATCCGGCGAGCCCGTTCTGTGCGCACTATCCGGGATCGGGCGCGGAGAAGATCATGGACGAAGCTTCCATTGATTGGGTAAACACGGTGGAGCAGGTGCTGCTGAACCGGAATGATCTGGGACAATATCCGGAATAGACGCGCCGCGCGGCAAAGAGGGAACCGCAGGATTCCGGGCCGGGGCAAGGCGAAGGCAAGGATTGAAGCGGGTCTTTCCCGCTTCACCTTTATCTTTGGCCGTTCGGGCGTCAACCGGCTTCCTTTCCTACGCCCCTTGATTCCCTGGCCTTTGCTGTTGCTGGGGCGTGCGCAGTCTTTGCATTTGGCGCTCCTTTGAGCCAACACCCCCGCGTCGGCGGCTCCCGACCATTAGAACTGACTTGCCGTTGTATAATTCTCCGTTGCGAAACCCGCCCTCGTAGCGGCTTCCATCGGGAAACGTGAAGATCCCGCGGCTAGTCGGCATGTCCTCCCGCGGCCTCAACTAGTGCGCGTGCCTGTTCGGTCCGCCCCCGCGAAAGACCAGGCAGACATTCAACGTTCATCGTCAGCGAACATCCGTTCGTGACCCTGACATCGGTTCCCTGTCCGCCCGACCGCGACGAATGGCTGATGCAGTTTTGCGCTGGCACGTCCTGCGGCGGCGCAATCATGGCAATGACAAATGCCAGCACAGCGGCCGGTTTCAGGCAGGTTGCTAGCACCAAAAAATCCGCACCACGTACTTTAACGCATAGGCTTAACCCTCTGCGCACGAGGATCGGGCAGGAGGGAAAGAAAGGCCTCGTTCAGGGATTTCATGCGAGATTCCTGAAACGCATCGAATTCAAATTGCATCGGAATCGGCCGAGCGTCTTTTCGACAATCCCTGCGAAGCCTTCCCGCCGGACGCAATGGCGCGACGGCGGGCGATGTCTCAGCGGGAGTAGATGGAAATACTGCAGAAGGCGATCGACAACTTGGCCACCCCTTGACAAGCGCGGGCCGGGGCGCGATTTCATCCCTACTTGCGGGATCCATGGATTGCCGCCTCCCCTCCGGGAAACCGGAGGGTAAATAGACGGCTTCGGTCGTCTTTTCTTGTCGGGGGCAATGCCCGGAAGGCAAGAATTTTCCTTGCGTCAGAACCGCACTGCTACACTTACCGGCGCCCTGCTTGGCATGCAGCCGATATCGAAGCCCTCGCCCGCCGATGCTATGAGAAGGTTGAAGTGCGGAACGGGGCGTGAAGCGGAGGCTCTCGTTCCAGCGCATGAACATGCCGGTGAACAGCTTCTAGCATCAATCGACAACCACGTGAAAAGTAATCGGATTAGTAGAATTACCGGATATGTAGAGTAATCGGGTTGATATAATTACCGGATTGATCTTTTGACCCTATTGGTGTATGACCCGCCATAACAGAAAGAGGCAAAGAGCAGCATGCCCACAATTGTTATCGCTTCCCCAAAAGGAGGAGCGGGAAAGACGACTGCGGCTGTCATTCTCGCAACTGAATTCGCTAGAGCAGGCGCTTCTGTAACACTTCTTGATTGTGATCCGAACCACTCGGCAACACTGTGGTGGTCCAAGGGTATCCGGCCGTCGGGAATCGAAGTCCTTTCAGACGTGAGCGATTCCACTGTTGTCCGGACCATCAAGGAACACGATCGCGATGGCGGCGTTGTGATCTGTGATCTTGAGGGCATCGCATCACGCCTTGTATCGCGGGCGATTTCCCAGGCCGATCTGGTTCTCACGCCGATGCGCGCGACGACTCTTGATGCGACTATCGGGATCCGCACGGTCGCGCTTGTTCAGGAAGAAGAGGAGGCGTTGGACCGGCCGATCCGGCATGCCGTGTTCTTCACGATGACGCGCGCTATCCGCTCAAGGCAACATTTGGGCATTCAAAAATCATTTGCCGAGCAGGGCATCGCAATCGTCAATCCGCCACTGATGGAACGTGCAGCATATTCCGCTCTGTTCCAGTTCGGCGGTGACCTGCACTCGATGCCCGCTCAGGGAGCTATGGGAAATGCACGGGAGAATGCCAGGCTCTTCGCGGAAGCGGTATTTGCACAACTGGTTTCAACACGGGAGACAAACAATGAGCAGCGACAATCCATTCGGCATTCAGGTCGAAGCGCTAAAAAAGAGCCGCAAGAATGACACCGCTTCTCCGGAGGTGGTTGATGAAATCGGAGACCGTCTCGGGTTTTCAGATCGGGGCGGGCTTCGGCGGGGCGGGCGCGCTCCAAGTCCCAGAACCGGTCAGGTTCATGCCAAGGTAATGCCGGAGGTATCCCGCGGAATCGCAGCCGAAGCGAGACGGCGCGGCGTCCAGCAAGGGGTGATAATCGAAGAGGCGTGGACGCTGTATAATGCGCAATCGTGAAGGCTTGCATGTCGACCCAGATCTTGATTTTCGCAGAAGCCCCATTCAAAGGCCGCGGCTGGCAAACGCGGATCAATGCAGCGCAATCGGCACGCCACCAACCGAAGAGCTCCAAAATTCCGGCAGGGCAGGGGGAACAATGGAGCGTACTACGCGCATTGCATCGGAAATCGCCCTTTTTCCTTCCGAAGGGGTTATCCGTCCCGGTCGCATGGAGTCGGAAACGATCTCTCGGCGATCGTGAATCAGGAAGCCCGCAATGCCCATTCAATATCATCCGAAACGGGGCACAATCGTTGTTGCCAATTTTGACCGAGGGTTCCAGAGGCCGGAAATGGTCAAACGCCGCTTGTGTGTCGTAGTGTCACCCAAATTCAAGGCTCGTCCCGGACTGTGCACCGTAGTTCCCCTAAGCCGGTCCGCACCCGACCCCGTGATGCCGTATCACTACGAGTTGCAGATACCCTTCGAGATGCCGCGAAGCTGGGGAAATTCAGAACGGTGGGCAAAGTGCGACATGATTTGCGCCGTCGGCTTCCATCGTCTGGAATGGTTGCGCCTGGGAAAGGACAGGAAGGGAACGCGGCAATATCAACGAACTCCCCTGTCTGACGCTCACTTGCGCAACATCAGAAACTGCGTGCTTGCCGGTTTGGGCATGGGTGTGCACCAGATTTGTTCTTGAGCCTTGATTCGGTTTTCGCCATTATGCCGC
>JAPPFL010000015.1 GCA_028823855.1 Albidovulum sp. | reverse complement strand
CCCCCGCAATTCTGCAATTGTAGTTGATTTTGATCCTATCAAGGGCTTGTAAAGAAAAATTGCTTCAATTGGCGCATGAGGTTCAAGATGACGGAGATTATTGGGAAAAAGTTCAGTGGTAGCGATCCATTCGTTATTGCGCGGCGGTGGCTCGATGAAGCACGAGAGTACGAGCCAAATGATCCAAACGCGGCCGCTCTCGCGACGGCAGCGCCAAGCGGATGTCCAAACGTGCGAATGGTGCTCATCAAATCGATCGAAAGTGATTCATTTGTGTTTTATACGAATTATGGCAGCGTAAAAGCACAAGAAATTGAAGCATCCGGGCGCGCAGCATTTGTACTTCATTGGAAAACTTTGCGACGGCAAATTCGCGCTCGGGGAATGGTCGAAAAATATTCGGGAACGAAAGCCGATGAGTATTTTGAATCGAGATCACTGCAAAGCAAGTTAGGCGCGTGGGCCTCGCGACAGTCGCAGCCGCTAAAATCGAAACAAATTCTGGTTGCGGAAGCAGCCCGCATGGGCGTGCGGTTTGGAACCAATCCACCTAGGCCCGAATTCTGGGGCGGATACAGAATTTCGCCTTTAGAAATCGAATTCTGGGCGGACGGCAAATTTAGACTTCATGATAGATTGCGCTGGACTCGAAGCAATTTGCACGAGGCTTGGCAAGTCAAACGGCTTTACCCGTAGCAGACGCCTTGGGAATTTGGATCGCCATCCCCATTTATCGACGGGCAAGTTCGGGCTCATCGACACAAATTTGGGACATTACATACTTGACTACACAACTTAAAAATCCCCAAGAACCACTAATGGAGTAATAAAATGGGAAAAATTAACCAACCCTCATTTTTCCAAAATGCGTTGTGGCTTAAAGTTATTGGGCTGCTGGATGAGCCTCGTCGTGTTCAGAAAGATCCTCATGAATCAAATCAATTATCTTCTGAGCCGCTTGAAAACCAGCCTTCCGATTCATAACCACAGCATTATAAGGCCGGCCTTGTCCTCTTAATGAATGGAATTCGATAATTACTTCATCCTTCGAATTCGAAAGTTTAAAAGTAACTAAAATCCGATTGTGAAATGCGGATACTGTCCAATTTTGGGAAGAGGAAATTACGAAGCTGTAATTTTTTGCCCTTTTCAGGTCTCGGGAAGTGCGAGCGCTCGACAATAGTGATGGCCAAAGGAAATTAATCTTATCGCCTTGTTCGGCGCGCGATTTTCATAGCAGCGTTCGCTAAAATCGAACGCTGCGCCGCAAATCGATACTGACAAGGTTCGGTAAACTGCCGGAGCCCAACTATCGATTCTAGCCGCGAACGGCGCGCTTCCCAATTGATGGACTCAATGATAGTTGCGCCGCACTCCGGAATGCCCGGCACCCAATTGGAAATGAACTTCATGGAGACAAAAGTGGTTGAACGCACGCTGTCAATAATCAAACCCGATGCCACTAGGCGAAACCTTACAGGAAAGATCAATTCAAAATTTGAAGAAGCAGGATTGCGAATCGTCGCACAGAAACGAATTCGCATGTCGGCGGAGCAAGCCGGAACGTTTTATGAAGTCCACAAGGAACGCCCATTTTATGCCGAATTGGTAGAGTTCATGGTCTCTGGACCGGTTGTCGTACAGGTATTGGAAGGCGAAAACGCAATTGCCAAAAACCGCGAAGTAATGGGAGCAACAAATCCCGAAGAGGCGGACCCGGGAACTATACGAAAAGAATTTGCGGTGTCGCTTACAGAAAACTCGGTTCACGGTTCCGACGCGACTGATACTGCGGAGAAAGAAATATCATTTTTCTTCGCGGCCTTAGAGATAGTCGTATAGACTAAATGAAAACCCCCATTGCGCCATTGCGATTGCCATTCAATTAGCGGGACTTGAGACTCGGTAAAATAGGGCGGCAACATAAAAGACGCAGAATTGGCTTTGGAAAATTTCGGAGCCGGATTTTCGTTGAGAGCTAATCTCGGGCTTTCGTTCGAACAGGGTAAATTCAACGCGTAGTCATTCGTAATCGAAACAACCAATGGTTTGGCTGCCGAGAGAAGAGTTCAGTAGTCAAACAGGCGATGATCGCAATAATTGGCGGACGTCGCTTATTTTTGATGGCACAAATTGCCGCGATTACGATCGCGGGTCGGGGAACGGATTTCGTTAGCAAGAATCAATCGAATTTTTTGGGGTCATTGGCTGGGCTTTCGCGCGGCAAATTGGCGGTGATCCTGATTTTGATTTGCCTGACGTTGCTTTTGCCGGGGTTTTTTTCATTGCCACCGGTCGACAGAGAAGGGTCGAGATTTGCTCAGGCTTCCAAGCAAATGATGGAGTCCGAAGATTTAATCGACATTAGATTCCAAGATACTCCGAAGTACATGAAGCCCATAGGCATCTACTGGCTGCAAGCGTCATCTGCGGCTCTACTCGGAAATTTTGGCTTTGATGACAAAATTTGAAATTACAGGCTTCCATCGTTGTTCGACATGACCTGCGCCGTAATATTCACTTGGCTGCCTGGGACAAGATTGTTTGGGATTCGAGCCGGTATCGTGGCAGCATTGTTACTCGCCGGTTCGTTAATCGCGGGATTTGAGGCGAGGCAAGCAAAAACGGATGCGGTTCTGCTAGCTGCAGTCGTCTCGGCTCAAAATTTGGTTGCCAAAATTTATTTGAATTGGCTGCCAGGAGAAAGGGTCGCGCCGCTTTTGAGCTACCTTTTCTGGCTTGCGATTGCGTTCGGAGTGTTGGTGAAGGCGCCGATCATCATTCTAGTGTCCGGCGCAAATGTAATTGTTTTGATGATTTGGAATCGATCCTGGGGACTTTTCCGCCGGCTTCGTCCGGTAACCGGATTACTGCCGGCGTCAAGTATCGCCTTGCCTTGGTTCTTGGCCGTGGCATCCGTGAGCGGCGGAGAGTTCTTTGAAGAAGCGGTCGGTAGAGATTTATTCGGCAAGGTTTTTTGGAGTCAGGAATCCCGCGGCTTCCCCCGGGCTACCAATTGGCCTTTTTCTGGTCTACTTTTGGGCGCTGGGCAATTTTTGCGGGGATGTCAGTCCGATGGGTTTGGCGAAATCGCGCCGATGGACCAGTTAGGTTTTGCGTTGCTTGGCTGATTTCACTCTGGCCATTATTTGTAATTATTGTCACCAAGCTTCCTCGCTATGTGATGCCGACATATCCGTCGATCGCTTTGCTTGTCGCAGCTTCGCTTGGGGGCGATAGCTTTTGGAAGGGTTGGACCAGAGGTTTTTGGGAGTGGACCGTGGTCGCTTTATCTATTCTCGGTGCGGCAGGACTATTTGCGCTGTTGGTCATAGCTCCCGCGATTTTAGGCTATCGATTTTCAAGGTGTCTTATATTTGAATTTGGCAAATCGAAGAACCGTGCTTCCGCGCCTGGCGATTAATTTTCTCTGGAATTGCGCATTTTACAAAAACTAGGTTCATGTGCATGCCACTAGAATTGTTCAATATGCTGTACGCCAAATTTCTGCGCCGATTTTGCACCAAAAAACAAAGCGGTTGAAAGATTTCCGCCCCTTATTTGGGGAAAATGTGCATAAGGAGCGCGTTCCGGGAATAAATTCCGCTAGGATCTATCCGATCGCTAAGCGCGAAGGCAAGGGTTGATTTTCGGCGTTTAATTTATGCATCGTACCTTTGGCTCGAATTCAAGCGACGTTTTGAGCCTAAAAGACGCCGGGCAAACGAGCGAGGTTGACGTTCGCTGGCATCAAGCTTAACTGTGTAACCGCGGGCCTGTAGCTCAATGGTTAGAGCAGAGCGCTCATAACGCTTTGGTTGGGGGTTCGAGTCCCTCCGGGCCTACCACGTCCTAGGCAAATGATCCGACGCGGATTCCCTTGGTCGGCGAGCCAACGCTTACCGACACGCGAAACGACTATAAGTCAAATCGGTAACACGATAGCAGCCTTAAGTCCGCCAAGACTGGGACTCGAACCCAATTCAAGTGTACCACCGTGCCCAATCGCTACGTCTTGGGCTATAGCAAGGCCGAGACCAACGCCGCCGCCCTTGTTTTGGCTACGCGCTCTGTCCAGTCTCTCAAATGGACGGATGGCTTCCTCGCGAAATTCCTTCGGAATACCAGGTCCGTCGTCTTCCACAATGTATCTGAACTCGTTGGGAAGGCACTCAATTCTCAATGTAACTGCATTCGCGAATTTACGCGAATTCTCAATCAAATTCGTAAGGGCGCGACGAATTGCCAGCGGACGAAGCGAAACTGAAAGGTCTTCCGGAATTCCATTCGAAATCTCCAAATCAATGGATATTCCTTCAACGTTGGTGGCACTAACGACGCTGCGTGCGATTCCGATTGGGTCGGTCATCGCGAGCGCCTCGCCTTCGTTGCCCTTCACGAAGTCCAAGAACTCATCGACCATCTGCTCCATGGCCTCGACGTCGCGAAGTATATCGTCGACCTCCTTGCTTTTTTCGAGCAGATGCAACGCTAGCGTCATTCTTGTCAGCGGGGTTTTGAGGTCGTGGCTAATACTCGATAGCATTAGCGTCCTTTGAGCGACATGTCGTTCGATCCGATCTCGCATTTCCAAGAACGCTTCTCCTGCGCTACGAATTTCCGCAGCCCCGGAAGGCGAAAAATGGAATGCCTGCCCTCTGCCGAACGCTTCGGATGCCTTTGCCAATCTCCGAATCGGGCGAAGTTGATTCCTCAAGAAAACAATTGAAACCGTGGTCATCAATATTGCCGTGAACCCCACGATCACTAGCAGTTGGTGCGGATTTGACGCTGAAACTGTACTTCTCCACACAATGAAATGGACGATTCCGAAGCGTGTTTCGATGTCCATTCGAACCATTCGGTATCCGTCGATTCTCCGTAGATCGACCGCTACTATATTCGGAATTGAGGCCGTCAGCGTTTCGTCGACGACACTTCCGGTGAAGTCGAATAGCTGCCTTTCCGTCGATGCTTCAGGCAACGTCCCTGTGTCAAATTCTACGCGAATTCGTAAAGAATTAGCTATTTCGGACACTGCCTCGATGGCCGCATCTCGATCGGCGGCGTTGTCAACCAGTTCGACAAGCATATTGATTTCGGGAACCAAGTTGCTGACCATCTGCCGAGTTACTTTATCGAAATGGCGCTGAACGAAAACAATAAACACGACAAGAGAAACCGTGATTACCGGCAATAACAAGATAAGCGCGCTTCGCAAGTAAATTCCTTGCGGGACCAAGTGCCTATTGATTCGCGAATTCATCACGGACACACTCATACCTCGGCAATACGAGAATTTTCTACAATCCAATTGATTTTCAGTAAAATTTCCGTCTACCGTTGCGCTCTCGCATTTTTTCGGTTTGACGAATTGAATAGAATCTCGGGCGAGAATTCTTTTAAAGCAAGTACGGTATATTTCGGATCAAATGGAGATCTTTGGCAAAGATGCAATTGAGCAAGGAAAGCCTGTTCGATTTGGATTTTGATCCGCCCGTCGGATATCCAGAAACTGTAAAGAATAGCCTAAAGCGAATCGTTGCTCCAAACGCGTCGCCAATGACCTTCAGAGGTACGAATACCTATTTGCTGGGAACGAATTCGATTGCCGTCATTGATCCGGGGCCGGACGATCCAACGCACTTGGAAGCGATACTTTCGACAATTCCGAAGAGTGCCGAAATAACCGAGATATTGGTTACGCATGCACATACCGACCACTCTGCAGCCTCGGCGAAATTATCCAAGTTGACGGGTGCTCCGGTGAAGGCCTTTGGCGACCATGTTGCGGGAAGAAATCCGACGTATGCGGATTGGTCGAAGTTCGATGAATACGGAGGTGGAAAAGGGGTAGATTCAAGCTTCAGGCCGGATTCGAAACTCGGTGCCGGCGACAAAATCAGAAGCGGCGAATGGACGGTCGAGGCGATCTGGACGCCTGGCCATTTCGGAAATCATCTTTGCTTCTCATGGCATGAAGGCGGCGCCATATTTTCGGGCGACATTCTCATGGGTTGGTCCACGACTTTGATTTCTCCGCCGGACGGGCACATCGGAGATTTTATGAATTCTTTGGATATTTTGTCGCTGAGGAGCGAATCGCTCTACTTGCCGGGACATGGAGCACCGATTTATGATCCGCAAAGTATGATCGCATTTCAAGCGCGGCATCGTAGAAACCGCGAATCTCAGATCTTAAAAAAGCTAGTGGGCAAGAACTTGACCGCGAGAAGAATAGCCGAATCCGTTTACGACGATGTAGCGGCACATTTGATTCCGGCTGCTACTTGCAACGTATTCGCCCACCTTTTGGACTTGCGCGAGCGAGGATTGGTCAAATCAAACGGGAGGCCGGATTTCGGCGCAAAGTTTTCTCTTTCGTAAATTGCCGTGCATTGTTCGAACGCTAAACTGCCCGGAAACAAGTTGTTGTAAGCACTTTACCACGGGCAATTTCGATGTTAATTCCTATTGCTGTTCCGGCGTAGCTCAGCGGTAGAGCAGTTGACTGTTAATCAATTGGCCGCAGGTTCGAATCCTGCCGCCGG
>JAPPFL010000070.1:17387-55265 GCA_028823855.1 Albidovulum sp. | reverse complement strand
CCTTGTGGCTATAACCGGAGAGCATCGTCGGCTGGTAACCCCATTCTTCGGGGAATGGCGTCGAATGATTGCCCACGACCAGCGTGATGCCGGCTTCGAGGACCTTTTCAAAGGTTACACGCTGGACTTTGACATCTATCGGGTTGATAATGACGTAGTCGACGCCTTGTGCGATGTAGTCTTCGACGATGCCCAACTGTTCGGCCTGCGCGGCTTCGCTCGACGGCGCGCGAATGAAGAACTCGTAGTCCGCCCCGGCCCTGTCGAGCGCTGACTCGACTCCGGAGCCCATCATGCCATGGAAATCCGACGGATCCCAAGTAGAGGGCGCGTAGCCGATCTTGATTGAGTCGGCCTGAGCCGCGACGGAAATCGACATGGCCGCGGCAAGCGCGCTCGCTGCAATTGCATTCCAATTCATTATTAGTTTTCCTCCTCCGGTAGTTTTTCGTGATGCAAAATGTTGAAACTAAATCTTAAGTGCTATCTACACTAGCTGCTGTAGTTAGCGCATCTTAGCGCGTCGGTCAATGCAATGTCAGCAATTCCCATTTTGGCGTCGTCCGATTGCCTTTTTGGACACTGTTCGTTTTTCGGGTGGTTTAACGTCTTTGCGGATTTCCCGACGCCGCGCTATGCATGGCGACGGCAAGCAGATTGAGGACAAGGAGAACTGAGGCCGGGTTTTCGGATCCGTGCCTGAATTTGCGGTCAGGGCGATATCCGTTAATCAATAAGTTGAGGCCTTTGTTCTCGACTTTCCAGCGGACGCGCCCGCCTTCGGCGATCTGCTTCGCATTGTGGCGGTGGACCGGCAGGTCGGTGATCCTGGCCAGGCTCTGCCCAATCTTTCCGCCGACCAGGTCCGAGATCTCGCGGCCGACCCAGGTCCCGGCACCCGGCCGGATGGGAGCATCCTTGACCCATCTTTAGGCGCGTGCCTTTTTCGCGATCTTCCGTTTGCCGATGACGACGGTCCGGCGAAGCGCCTGCGCCTAGCGCCGCGACAACTCCCCTTACAGCACCCCGTGGCTTGTCGACTTGGCGGTGAGGATTAAACTGGCCCGACCTCGAACATCGCATTGCAGATCGGCTGGCAGTCGAGCAGGTCGTCGCCGAGTTGGACCGGGTGCTTCCGGGCGAGACGGGGGGCGATGCGTCCGCGCCGGCACTTGACCGCATTGCGTTCGCAGTTCTGCTTGTCGGTTCCCCTGTTGCGCATGCGCGTCGAGCAATTCGGACAACCGATAGCGTATGAGGAGCTGTATTTCGAGCCGTCGAGTGCGATCAGGTTAGAGGGCGTTTCTGTGAGGCCGAAGCAGTTGCGGTGAAGGCTGCGCGGTGCTCCCCCGGTCTCGAGATTCCGAACCATTTTGACGAGGACATCGTCGAAATGCTCCGGCGGCGCCGGGTCGAGGATGTTGCGGATGTGGTTGCCGGTCGGAATCCTGTCCATTCCGAACGGGGTTAGGCAGTTCAAGCGTCCGGACGTCTTTTCGAGCATCCTCTTGTGGACCAGAATTGAGGGGGCTTTCATTAAAACACCGCGAAGCCTGCATGACGACATCGGCGATGCTGTGGCGGGCGTCGCGTCCGCGGCGCCATTCGGGCAGTTCGGCGCGTCGCCGGCGAAGGGCGACGAGATATTTGTCGAGGAACTTCACGGGTCGGTCGGAGCCACGACGAGCGAGCGCCATGGATCCCCGATCTGAAGAATTGGGGGTCGGAATGTCGGGGTGTGTTGCCGTTTCGAATCACTTTGCGGCGGGACCGAATACCGGGGCCGGCAAATTACAATTTTTTTCGGCCTTCCGAGGAGACCTCATGTTTTCAACGCGTTGCGCAGCACAAAACAACAATGAGAATTACTGATGCTATGTGCAGCCAATTCAACATCCAAGGCTACCATTAGGGTCTGGGCCAAGAAATTCCCTCTAGCTTGGATAATTGATTCATGCTCCCAAAATGGAGGCTTGAATGACGAAAGTCGCTTTGCGATAGAGGATGAACTCTGCCAGAGGTTCGCCGCCCCGCTACCGGTCTAAAAAGATGATCCGGGTGTTTCGGCCAGCGACAACGTGAGGTCCATGGAGGCTGTATCGTGGCGGGTGAACCGGGTTCCCGAAAGCGATCCACCATTGAAACGATTATCTGCTTTAATTGACCTTCAAAGGAGGTCGATATGAGCCGAAGGACATGCAAAGCCGAACAAATCATCGGAATTTTGCGCGAAGCAGAGATCCGCTTGAACCAGGGCGAGACGTTCGTGAAGTTTGCTGCGACTTTGGCGTCTCGGATCGGAGTTACTACCGATGGCACCGGGAGTTTGGCGGCACGAAGGCGAGCCAAGCCTTTAAGAAGAAGGAATCGCAGCGCGAGAACGCCCGTCTTCGCCGGGCCGTTCCGTACCCGACGCTGGACAAGTTGATCCCGGACGAGGCACTGACAGGAAAGTAACAGCACATTGCCGCCGCTGCCGCTGTGTCGACCATGTTGTCCGAACGCTGTCCGTCTCCGAGCGGCGGGCCTAACAAACCTTGAGCCTCCATCGATCCACGCAACGCAAGAAGCCGGTTGGGCGATCCGATGAGAATTCACTGATCCGGGCGATCATTCGCCTGGCGTCTCAGTATGGCTGCTATGGCCATCGGCGCACCCACCGACTGCTCGAACAGGATGGCTGGCATGTCAATCTGGAACGGGTGCAGCGGATTCGGCGGCGTGAAGGGCTAAAAGTACATCGGAAGCAACCGAAGCAACGACGACAGTGGCTGAACGACGGATCATGCATCCGGCTGCGCCCAAGGCATCGCAACCACGTCCGGTCCTATGGCTTCGTCTAGGATCGCACCCATGACGGCAAGGCTTTCCGTTTCCTCATCGTCATGGACGAGTTCACGCGCGAGAGCCCGGCAATCCATGTCCGGCGCAAGCTCAACAGCCAGGATGTGCTCTGTGCCCTTGCCAAACCATTCTCGCGTCATGGACCGCCAGAGCACATCCGCTCCGACAATGGCCCGGAGTTTGTCGCCAAGTCCGTTAGCGGTTGACTGGCCAGGATACAGGTCAATACTCCGATCACCATGCCGGGCTAACCCTGGGTGAACGGATACGGCGAGAGCTTCTTTGGTATGCTCGGGGACGAAAGCCTAGACATGGATATCTCCAGCACACTCGAGGAGGCCCAAGCGCTGACCAAACAGACGAGAATCTTCTACAACACCAAAAGACCTCACAGTGCGCATGGTTATCGACCGCCTGCGCCTGAGGCCCTGTTGTCATCGATAAAAACGACAGCGCATCTTGTGAACACGATAGATCCTGAAACGGCCAGATTTTAACTCTCGGACTGGACAGCCAAAGGAACTCCAGCCAAGGTGAATTCCACTTGGACGATTGTTATGAATGATCGATGTTTGAGACACTTCTCAAAATATATCGATCGATTTATGGAAACGCGCATCGCTCCGGATTCGTTTCCTTGTTGTCGACAAAAAAGAAATATAAACGAAGCAAATAGTAAGTTTTAACAATTCGTTGGCGCTGATTGGAGGGGAGCATGGATAGAACGGTAAGTCGCCCGGTAACCTTGGGTGTAGTGATAGGAAGCAGGGCGTTTTTCAGCCCAGCGCCCTGTAAGCAGGCCCGCGACGAGGTGTTGATGCAGTTGGAGAAACTTGATGTTCGCCCCATGATTCTTCCGTTTGAGGCCACCGCTAATGGTGCCGTTCAATCGATTGAGGACGCGAGGCTCTATGCCGACAAGTTCAAAGCGCACAGGGACGAAATCGACGGGCTGGTTATTTGCTTGCCGAACTTCGGGGACGAAATCGCAGTTGCCGAGCTTGTCAATCGCGCCCGGCTTGGAGTGCCAATCCTGCTTCAGGCCAGTAACGACGAGATCAATAAGGTCGACGTCCACTCTCGGCGAGATGCATTCTGCGGCAAGATTTCGGTTTCCAACAACTTCTGGCAGTATGGGGTTCCTTTCACCGAGACGACCAGCCACACAGTCGACATTGCCTCGGACGAATTCGCTGGCGATCTTGATCGCTTTTCAAGCGTATGCCGTACAGTTCGGGGCCTGAAGAACGCGCGAATTGGAGCGATCGGTGCCCGGACCGGCCCGTTCCACACAATGCGGTATTCTGAAAAATTGCTCCAGGCCAGCGGGATCACCGTGATTACCGTTGATCTTTCAGAAATGATGCACGCTGCCGGCCAGGTTCCAGACGACGCACCCGAACTGAAAGGAAAGCTTGAAAAAATCGCGGAATACGGAACTATTCCGGCTCATATCAAACCCGACCAGATCCGGAAACAGGCAAAATGGACGCTGGCTGTAAATCGCTGGATCGAGGAAAACCAGTGCGATGCCTCCGCCATACAGTGCTGGCGATCGCTGCAGGACAATTTCGGCTGCGCCACCTGCGTGACCATGTCAATGATGGGTGAGGAGCTAATGCCGTCGGCCTGCGAGGTCGACGTGATGGGGGCGTTGTCGATGTATGCGCTGACGCTGTCTTCCGGGGCTCCTTCGGCCATTCTGGACTGGAACAACAATTACGGCCATGCCAAGGACATGTGCGTCTGCACCCATTGCGGCAACTATCCGAAAAGCTTCATTGGAAACACTCCCGAGATTTCAGAACTTGACGTTTTGGGCGAGACTATCGGGCGCGAAAAATGCTTCGGCGCAGTGAAGGGAAAAGTGAAAGCTGGCGAAATGACATTTTTCCGCCTGTCGACCGACGACCGGGCCGGGACCATAAAATCTTACGTCGGCGAGGGCGAATTCACTGATGATCCATTCGGAATGGATGGCGGCATTGCCGTTGCGCGAGTCAATGACCTTCGTCGGTTGATGCGATTTATAACACAGCAGGGATTTGAACATCATGTGGCAATGGTGCGCGGGCACCGCGCCGACATCGTTAAAGAGGCGGCTTGCCGCTATCTCGGTTGGCCAATTTATCACCACGGTGGCGATCCTGAGCAGCAGCTATCCAATCCTGTCTGTTTTTGAGGATTCGTAGGCTTTTTTCGCAGCTCCAGAACTTCTTGAAGTTCCTGCGCGGTGCAAGATGGATCAGAACCATAGTAGAAAATATCGTAGGAATGAACAGCTTGCAGGTGCGCCCGCAACACCGATCTTTCACTCTTCCAGTTGTCTAAGGTCCGGGCAAAGCTGTCGGGACAGGAGACCGCGTGTCCAATAGCAGGACCGCGAGCGCGCCGTCGCTCGGGCGGCGGTTCGCGAGGCTCCTCTCGATCCAGAGCAGACGGCCGCGCAGCCAGTCGAGCATGGCCAGCATCTCGTTGCCCGCGACCGGGCCGAGGCCGAGCAAGCCTCCGTCGCTCACGCGCGAGGCCACGCACTTCATCGGTTCGGCATACGGAATCTCGCCGAAGCAGTTGGACGGATCGCGGTCGACTACCTCGCCGTACCCCGTGTTCAGGAGGCGGTGGACGCGTCTGGCCGTGTCCTTAGCGCTCCGCTCCCGCCCGGGAGGCGAATTGCTCCGGTTGCAGGTCGGCTTCGAATATCGGCACCCGCGACTTTCCTTCGGAGCCCGCTCGGCGTTCGCTCGCGTTCCGGCATGCATGTTTGCCGAGCTGCTAAGCGCAGCCTTTCATTACCGGAGAGCTGCAACCTACATCGCTGCCTCCTCGGATCGCCCTGGCTGCCGCCAGCCGAAGCGACAATAGTTGGGCTGGTGTCGCACCCGCTAGGAAAACGCGCCTTTCCACGGCGCACTGAAGTTTCGCTCAAAATCCTGGGTCGTAAATACCGTTTGCCTTCCAACCGAACACTCCTCTTCCACGAATTCGGCGGATTCGCTGAGCGATACCGCCCATTCGGCAGCCATCGTAGTTGACTCACTAGATGACCGGCCCAGGGAAGGGGCGGCAGCGACCGCTTCCGCCCTTGAACGCATCCGAGAATATTGAGCAAAACTCGGAAACCGTTTGAGTCTTGCAGGTAGCTCTTCGGCAAAGGCTCTCAATTCGGCGGCCCTCCTATGCGAGAACGATCTAATTTGCGGTCGAACTGTTGCCGAGAAATAGAACGGCGAGTCCCGCCACGATCAGGCAAGTTCCGAACAACTGAACAATGCTGATCGCTTCCCTGAATAGGAAGTAGGAAACGACGAGCGTGATAACGATTGTTCCGCTGACAACTACCGGAATCGCCCTACTCGCCTCCATCGATGCGTGCGAACCGATGCCGCCGAAAAGATAGAAATAGGCGATTTCGGCGCCTCCGATGCAGATCCCCGCTACGACGGCCCAGAGATAAGTCGGAGCGGGTAGCTGAAGCACAGCCCCTCCGCGAAGAAGCAATATTGATGCAAACACCGCCGAAGTCGCCAACGCCGATATTTGAAGCGCAACCGTCGCCAAAATCGTCGATGACACGCCGGGCGGAACTGTTTCACCAGAGACTTTTATGAAAAGGTTGTAGCCGGCGTATAGAATCGTCACCGTAGCGAGTAGCAGAATGCTGATCATCTTGGCACCTTTATGGCATGATTGGGACCACTTTAAAGCAACGTCGACAACGCGTCACGCCGCCGCCTTTCGATCTTTGCCACGAATTGCGGTACTCGCCTAGTAGTAGCGCCTCTTCAAGCGTCGATGTGCCAGGCCCCGGCGCCGAATAATTGCCGCAGCCTTGAGTTCGGCACCGGCAGCAAATCCGCCGACAAAAGGTTCAAAGACTGTTCCGTCATTTGGGTAACGGCATCGACGCAGCCGCATGCAGCGAGCGCATGGGCTCGCATAGGCCCAATTGCCGCCGAGCGGAATTGTTGGCCAAAGCCAAACGCAATTCAATCGCTTGCCGATTTCACCGCTCGGATTTGTTCACACGCGATCGTTATCGGGGAATCGGGTCGCCGGTAATCATTAACGCGATTCTCAACAGAACTTCTCAAAACGGCCTGCTGCGGTTCGCGCGCCGCGCCGCGCGCTGCCGTTTCCCGGCGACCGAACAAGCACTCGATCAGACGCGGGCCGCAGCCTCGGCTGGCAAGGCCTGCACTCGGAGATAGCGAAGAATGCGCGGATCGGCATACTCGCAAATCGTGCGACGCCTCGCACCATTCTCCTTCTCGGAATCGGGGCGGATTTGGTTCGGTTTCGGCTGGGCTCTAATAGCAGCGCCGGAAGCCGGAATCTGGTCGGTAAGCCGGCGTGTCGGTAAAGTATGGGATTGGCATGCCCCGCTCATTCGGACTTCGGAAACACGCCCGATCTCCGAACGCCGAACCGGAATTGTTTCGAGCCTTTGGCTAGTTGCCGCCCGATTTCAAGAACGGGCCGTTGATGTAGTAGTGAATTCTACGGACAGATGCGCCGTGCCTTGCCCCTATCCGCTCGAACCGGCTGTTTGCAACATGGGCAAATGGCTTCAATTCGGTAAACAGGTTGTTGACAATTGGCAAATATGATCGTGCTTCCTCGGTACTTGGCGATACGGAAGTCGAGCTCGGCAGCACCTTCGCGCAATCAAAATTCCGGCACGATTCATCCGAAGTCGCTAAAATCGCATATATGAAAATTCGCGGTAAAGTGATAACGAGCGGTCATTAATTGCGGACCGCATTGGAATCCATCAATGATCTTCCAAGGATAAGCAAATGAAATCCAGATTTGAAATGAAATTGATTTCCGGAAATGCAAACCGCGCCCTCGCGACCGAAATCGCGCAGCACATGTCGGACCACCTGACCGAGGACATCAGCCTCGTCGATGCAAGGGTGGAGAGGTTCAACGATCAGGAAGTCTACGTCGAAGTCTACGAAAACGTTCGCGGCGAGGACATGTTTATCATCCAGCCCACGTCAAAGCCCGCAAACGACCATTTGATGGAAATCTTGATTATCGCCGACGCGCTGCGACGGTCATCCGCATCGAGAATTACCGCGGTTATCCCATATTTCGGATATGCGAGACAGGATCGGCGCACGAGGGCCAGAACGCCGGTATCCGCAAAGCTCGTTGCCAACCTGATCGCTAGAGCGGGGATTTCCCGGGTTTTGACCATGGATTTGCATTCGGCTCAAATTCAGGGCTTTTTCGATATTCCGGTTGATAATCTGTATGCATCGCCGCTGTTCGCGCTAGATGTATGCAATAGATTTCACTCGTATCCGGAGGACCTTACAGTCGTGTCGCCCGATGTGGGCGGAGTTGAGCGGGCTCGCGAACTTGCGAAACGCCTAAAAGTCGGGCTTGCAGTCGTCGACAAGCGCCGCGCAGTAGCCGGTGAAGTTGCGGAAATGACGGTCATAGGCGACGTTAACGATCGCATTTGCATAATCGTCGACGACATCTGCGATACCGCAGGCACGCTGTGCAAGGCGGCCGAGATTCTACTGCAGCGGGGCGCCAGAGAAGTCCATGGCTACATTACGCACGGCGTGCTTTCCAACGATGCCGAATCTCTAATCGACAAATCCAAACTCAAGAGCCTTGCCATAACCGACTCCATCGAGCCGACGGAAGCCACGCTCGCAACGGAAAAAATTCGCATTCTTCCAACCGCACCGCTGTTTACGAGAGCGATCAGGAATATATCTCAGGGAGCCTCGGTATCTTCTCTTTTCGATGCGCGAACATTGGGACAGATTTACTCGGGCCTTTACACGAGAACGCTTTGAGACGTGAAAGCAGGTTTTGCTTTCGAGTTGAATCAGCCTTCCAGCAATTGAATTCCTCCCGGATAGAATGCCGCGCCCAAGATGCAAATACTGCTTCACTGTTTCGGCTTCCGCCCGATTTCGACCGATGATGAGGCGTTCGGACAGACGACGCAGGAATCGGCTGCTTCCCGCCGGCGATTGGAACCGAAACCCGCCGATCGAATTTCTGCCTAATATCCCGCAATAACTCGTTGAATCTTAGGCTCCAAGCGTATTGAACATAGGGGAAGTAAATTCATTGTTTCACGTGAAACATTTATAGAACATCGACGGATTCGCGCACGGCGGGGCATTTTTAGCAACTCAATCCATTCGGAAATTTGCCCCGGCCGCCTGTTGGCGGTCTTTCCAGCGATGGCTTCGCGGCATACCGTCCAATTCACTTTCGGGCGGCGCCGATGGATGTTCGGTCTCGGAGGCGACTCGCCTTCGGTTTGTCGCGGCTATCTCGCGCATAGTGAAATCGTCGCGCCGAAAGCGCGGCCAACGCCACGGAATTCTTGCAGGTTTCCGGAAACTACGAACGAATTTGAGAGGAATTGTTATGCGTTGTCCGAATTGAGTAGCTTCCTTTGGTCGATTGCAACGGCGATATCCTTTGTTGGCAAAGGGACAAGGTCTTCCACGGCATGGCGGGAAACAGCCCGGAAAAGAGCTTGTTGGCCGACTGCGCCTCGTTGAGGACTCAGCTGGATAGATCCTGCCTTTGCTGAGTCCGAATATGGCCGACCGCATCTACGGCGGGCATCTGAACCGCCCAATCTCTTCGCAATCGAAGCCGTGCAGCGCCGCGGGCCCTAGGCCACTTTAGGATTCCCGAAAGCGGCGGACCCAGCCAAGGCCAGCGCCTCCGGCGCCCCGATTTTCGTCGGCGCAAATATTTCAAGCGCCGCATCGCCTGGGCCGTAGCGCAGCGTTTCGGTCCTGGTCGGTTCACCTGCACTGCGGTTTAGCGAGTGATCAGCTCTGGAACGGCGCTACCGATTTACCGGCACGGGCAGCCCTTTGCCTGAAATCCCTTCTGATCCTGTTTCGAATATTCCGATTTCGCACATCATGAAATGCGATGCCTGATCCTGGGCGTTCTCTCTTTGCCCGGAGAATTGTCGAATTTGCCGAAATTCAGGATACCCGCTGCGAAACAGGCCGTTTCATCGAGCTAAATGTAAGTCTGGATCGCTGGCGCGCATCTTTCGGTGGCCCCGATCTCCTAGCTTGACTAGGCGTCGGAAATTGAAACGGGGTCGCCGCCGCTTGCCGCCGAAGTCTTGATGGCGTCCCAGAGTTTCGCCAACCGCATTCCATGTTCTACCGAGGAGTGGTTTTGCATGCGCCCCTCGCGAATAGCCATGAATGCCAGGAGGGGATTGTCGACGATCTCTGCCTCGTCATGATCAACAGCGCCATCTGGGGAGATGATATCCCGCCACCGCCCCCAAGCGTCGATGCGAACGGTAGCATTTGTAAAATACAGTAGGATAAGCGACGCGTAATCGAATGGCGCTTCTCCTATAGCATTGAATGTGACGAGCGCGCCGCCTTTCAGCCGCCCCGCGACAACGCTGACAACGTCGACGAGGCGGCCTCTGCTGTTCATATATGCGGAAACCCTGTCAAAATCGGATCCCGCCAGCAGGCTCACGGTATTCATCATGTGGGCACCCGTGTCGAACATGAACCCGCCTCCGGAAATTTCAGGTTTTTGCTTCCATTGGCCGCTATATTGCTCGGCCCAGTTTTCCCATATGCTCCCCGAAATGCTCAGCAATTCGCCGAATTCGCCGGACGCGGCGCGCTCCCGAGTGTCGCGGACCAAGGGCGAAAGGCTTCCCTGGTACGCAATCACAACCGTTGAATTCGACCGCTCACGCGCGTCTATGAGTTCTTGGGCCTCGTCGACGGCTATGACCATCGGTTTTTCAAGCAGCAAATCAAGGCCGTCACTCACGACCGCGATAGCGCACTCTGCATGAAACGCGTGAGGCGTCGATACATAGACGGCATCAAGTTCGTGACTGCAGTTCAGTAGCAGTGACTGGATGCTGTCGAAGAATTTCGGCTTTGCATGGCCGGTCTGGACGCAGAGTTTTCCGAACCTGTCCCGCGCAGCACCGTCTATATCTGCCGCGGCGGCGATCGAAACGCCGGGCATCTGCAACCAGCTTCTTGCATATTCGACTGCTTTCGATCCGGTACCGACAATTGCCATGCGCAGGATTTCAGACATCGTCAAGGCACCTCAAACGCCGAAAATTGTAAACGTATACACAAAATTTTCTTTTTTTTCCATAAATAGTAAATTGTTTTTATTAGCATTTTTTATGAATGATAGGATCATCGAATTTTATTGCAGAATTTGTGAATACGTGTATAGTGCTAATGCATATCATGTTGGGAGTCAATCACAGGAAACAGGAGGAAACGATGTTTCAAAGACTGTCGTTGATTGGATTTTACGTTGCAAGCCTTTTGGCAATCACAAGCTTCGCATCTGCTCAAACAATTCGAATCGCGGAACACCGGCAGGCGCGAATTGACGCTCTGATGAAAGTCGTGCCTGCCATCGAAGAGAAGCACGGAGTTGCGATCGAGGTCGTTGAATACCCGGCACCGGAAAAGGACTACCTAACAAAAATCCTGACGGAGCTGCGCGCAGGCAACGCGCCGGACCTCTTTACCGCCCCGCGCGGCCAGGACGTGGCCGACATGGTGGCCGCAGGATACCTAGCGCCGATCGGTGAAGCGTTGAAGGGCTGGGATGGGTACGAGCACCTTTTCGATGTCGCCAAAACCCTGGTTACGGCCAGCGATGGCGAAATCTACGTTCTGCCGGCAATGGTGAACGTGCAGCAGATCTACTTCCGCCGCGACATTCTTGAAGAAGCCGGAATTTCAACCGAGCAACCGAAGAACTGGCAGGAATTGCTAGATCGCGCGAAGGAAATCAAGTCGAAGACAGGAGCTTTCGGACTGATGTTTCCCGCCGGCGTAACTTGGGGCGGCGGGGCGTTCGGAGAAGGATTCACCTATCTGGTAATGGGCAGCTCGACGCCGCAAATCGCCAATGACGACGGTACCCTCAATCTTACCGGCCCGGGAATTAGGGACGTCTTCGCCTTTTATGCCGAATTGATCAACAACGATCTGATGCCCATCGATCCCCTTCTCGGGCCGGAGCCTTGGATCATACCAAAATATATTATGTTTCCTGAAGGCGACTTGGCTGCGACGACATGCGGTACATGGTGCTACATATATGATTGGGGCCCGGAATCGCGCAATCCCATCCCCAACGTCACGGAGGCTGTTGGAACATGGGCCGTACCGGGGCAGAACGACGGACAATACGTTCTGGTAGATGTTGACAGCCCCTGGGGAGTCAGCTCGATATCCTCGAACCTGGAACTTGCGAAAAAGGTGCTGCTTGAACTCGGCAGCGTCGAGGCAACGGTTGCCTATGCAGAAAAACTCGGCAACATTCCAGGCCGAAGGGATGCGGCCGAAAGCGCCGACTTTCAGAAGCTCGCGGCACTCGTTCCAATTCACAGCAATGTCGATGATGGCGTGTTTCTCAGAACCGCGACCGGATTTTCGGTTGTCTCGGAAGGCGTGGCCCGCGCCACGGAAGCTCTGCTTCGAAAAGAAACCGATGCTGCGGGAGCGCAAGAGATTCTCGTGGAGTACAGCAGGAACTTGCTCGGAGACGAGGTCGTCAAGTAATTTGCTCGCTGTTCCTGTTCGCTAGTCCGATAAATGCTTACGGGATTCCTGGCGGCTATCCATTAGGGCATGGCCGCCAGGGCGCATCGCCGGGCGAATGCATCGGTACGCTCGCTGAGTCCGCCGTCCCGGCGCCGGGGATTCCAAGCTGCTTGAAATTCGCGTCGCCAGGTCGCCGGCATCCGTTTCGCCCTGCCTTGCCTTTCAACGTCAAGCTCTGGAGCGGCAACAGGCACAGCTCATTTGCGCCTCGCCGTCGGACATCGTTGCGTTCGGCTCGATTCCCGGACGTCGCCGACCAGAGTCGCCCCGCCTCCGTGCCTCCGCTAGAGCGAAACGATCCTGAAACGCAAGATCCGGGGACCGCTCTTCGGCGCAAAGAATTCTTGGCTCTGCGAGGGCGATTCCGATAGCTTGTCTTGGCGCGCCGATAGCCGCAAGCGGGGAATCTCCTTTGCATTTTTCGTTCAAGAGCTTCAGCGGGCCTCTTTTCCGCTTGCCGGCGCCTAGGCCGGGGCGGAGCAGATGGAGCTTCGCATGCATACGCCGATGGTCGAAACGACCACTGGAAGATCATCGCCAATGACACTGACGGGTTATCAGAGGCGGGCGGCGTGGCACCTAAAGCTGCTTCTTGCGCCATCCGTGCTGCTTCTAGGCACCTTCGTAATCTACCCTGCCTTTTATTCGATTTATCTGAGTCTCACCAACGAGGCGCTGTCAGGGCCGGCGGCGCTCAATCCGAGATTTGTCGGCACCCGCAACTACGTCCGCCTTTTTTCCGACGGCGGCTTCTGGAATTCTCTGCTGGTAACATTCTGGTTCGTGTTGGGATCGGCGATCATCGGTCAGTTTATTCTGGGGCTGGTGTCTGCGGTCCTGCTCAGACGGCCATTGCGATTTCGGCCATTGATAAACGCAATAATCTTGATGCCGAACGCCGTGCCGGAAGTCGTCGCAGGCTTCATGTGGGTGGGGATGCTCGCCGGCGGCGAGCATGCCACGCTCAATAAGATCGTGGCTTGGTTCGGCATACCGTCGCAGAACTGGTTGGTAACTTTTCCGCTTACGATGATCATAATCGTGAATACGTGGCGCGGCATCGCCTTTGCGATGATATTGCTTACCTCTGGAATCAGTTCCATTTCGCATGAGCTTTACGAAGCGGCGCGAATGGACGGGGCAACACCTCGGCAAATTTTCTTTCGCCTGACATTGCCTCTCTTGATGCCTACGATTTTCCTTTACATGCTGGTGTCAACGGTCACAACGATAGCGCTGTTCGGGCTAGTATACGCGCTAACGCGGGGCGGACCCGGCGGAGCCACCGAAATCATCGGAATCTATATTTTCAACCAGTCCTTTACGGCGTTCCAACTCGGATTTGGTTCAGCGGTCGCTGTCGTTATGCTGGCAATTTCCGTTGTGATCGGAATCGGCTATGTCCGTCTGCTGAAAGTGCAGGTGTAGCTATGCCGAACGGCTCGGCCAAAAATAGCGCGAGCGTCAAATCGGCAGATGCGGCCGCCTACGGCGTGCTCGCGGTCATTAGCCTGTATTGCGCGATTCCGTTTCTCTGGGTGTTCATCGCTTCGGTCGATTCCGAACCGAGTCAGTTTCTTGCATGGCCTAAGGAATGGTCCCTTCAGAACTACATCAACATTTTCGCTCGGCAGGACGGCTTTCTCTGGATCGCAAATTCATTAATCATCGTGGGCTCGGCGACGCTTATAGTTATGGTGCTCGGCGGACTAGGCGGCTACGCCCTTTCGCGTAGTCACGGCTGGTGGCGTCGGCCCTTTCTCTACACGATCATCCTTATTCGCGTCGTGCCGCCAACGGCGCTGATAGTACCGCTTTACAAAGTACTGCTGACCGCGAACTCAGTGGTCGGCGGAATAGTCCGCGCAGTCATGCCGCCGGACCTGGTGCGTCCGACAATGCACATATTCGGATTCATTGACGGCTATCTGGGAATAATTCTTGTACTGGCCGCAACTCAACTGCCGCTCGCTCTTTGGATCATGAAGACTTTTTTCGACACGATTCCACGAGACTACGAGGAAGCGGCCGTGATGGATGGCGCCACGCTAATGCAGACGATACGCCGAGTATTGATTCCGCTCGCACTACCTGGTTTGGGCGCGGCCGGTCTCTTTGCATTCATCATAGCTTGGGGCGACTTCCTGATGCCGTTGATCTTCCTGTCTTCCGCCGAACTCCAAACCCTGCCTCTCGGTTTGTTTCGCGCTTACATGAGAGTGAATCAACTCGACTACGGTTTCATGACAGCGTTGGCCGTCATCTACACTTTGCCCGCCGTTATAGCCTTTGGATTCGCGAGACGTTTTCTCGTCCAGACATTCGGCGGCGGAGTAAAGGGCTGATGAACATGGAAGGACTGTCGCATGGCAGCCATTGAACTCAACGGCGTTCAAAAGTCGTTCGGGACCGTAGACGTCATAAAGGGTGTCGATATAAGAATCGAAGACGGGGAGTTCGCCGTATTCGTCGGGCCAAGCGGCTGCGGAAAATCAACGCTGCTTCGCTTGATCGCCGGACTTGAATCGATCAATGCGGGCGAGTTTCTCCTCGACGGCAAGAGCATGAATGAAGTTGCGCCGGACAAGCGCGGGATCGCCATGGTCTTTCAATCCTATGCCCTTTATCCGCACATGACTGTGGCGCAGAACATCGGTTTCTCACTGGATCTTAAGAAGGTTCCGAAAGACGAAATTCGAGCTGAAGTCGAAAAAGTTGCTGAAATGCTCCAGCTTTCCGAGCTGCTGGACCGGCGTCCCGCAGCGCTGTCCGGCGGGCAGAGGCAGCGGGTCGCCATCGGACGGGCGATCATAAAAAAGCCCTCGGTGATTCTCTTCGACGAGCCTTTGAGCAATCTTGACGCATCGTTGCGCGTGCAAATGAGAGCCGAACTGCAGCGCCTTCACCAAGAGTTGGCGGCAACCGTCGTTTACGTTACGCATGATCAGATCGAAGCCATGACGATGGCGGATAGGATCGTTGTGCTCAAGGACGGAGAAGTTGCGCAGTCTGCCGCTCCGATCGATCTCTACAAGAGGCCAGCGAACACTTTCGTCGGAACGTTTATCGGGTCCCCTCGCATGAACCTGCTATCCGCATCGGTCCGTCGATCGAGCGACGGGTCCGTTGAGGCGCGAGCGGACAACGGATGGGTTATCGTCCTGCCGGACGGCTTTTCCGCCTTTGACGGCGATCGGATCAAGATTGGCATCCGTCCGGAGCACCTGCGCCTCGTAGCCCTGCCGGCGGCGATTTCCGCCAAGGTGTCAGTCGTCGAGCGTCTCGGCGTCGAAACATACCTGACGTTCAACCATCCAAAGGGATCGATCGTTGCCCGTCTCGAAGGCGACATCACGGTGAAGGTTGGCGAACAGGTGGGGCTGGAAGTGACGGAAAATGCATGCCATCTGTTCGACAGCTCCGGGGCATCAATCCAAAGCGGCTGAATCCGCCAGCCTTCGAGGACATTGCAATGACAATTTGCGTAACAATTTGGAACGAAGGCCGTCATGAAAAAATCCACTCGGAAGTGGCCGCCATTTACCCGGACCGGATAGACGGCGCGATATCGGCCGGACTTGCGGGTGAAGGCTTTGAGATACAAAGAGCCTGCCTCGACGACATCGACCAGGGTCTTCCTACGAAAACGCTCGACGCGACCGATGTCCTCTTATGGTGGGGACATATCGCCCACGAGGAAGTCGGGGATCAGCTTGTCGACCGCATACAAAGCCGAGTCCTCGGCGGCATGGGGCTGATCGTGCTTCACTCCGGTCACCACTCTAAAATTTTCACGCGGCTCATGGGCACCAACTGCAATCTGTCCTGGCGCGAACTGCCGGAAGGAGAGTTGGAACGCGTTTGGGTCGTTGCGCCTTCGCATCCAATTGCCGAAGGCTTGCCGCCTTATTTCGAAGTGCCGCAATCGGAGATGTACGGCGAGCCGTTCGACATACCGACGCCCGATGATCTGCTGTTCCTTTCATGGTTCAAGGGGGGCGAAGTTTTTCGCAGCGGGTGCGCATTCCAACGCGGACGAGGCCGGATTTTCTATTTCGGGCCGGGACATGAAACGTTTCCAATCTATCACAACATCCATGTTCAGCGCATCATCATCAATGCCATCCGCTGGACAAAGCAACCCCACGCAAGCGGCCGCATTCTTGAAAACTGGCATCGCGCGGACCCGATACACATTTGACAATGCCCCTATCCATTCGATGAACAAGAAGCGGATCACATCCAAGGAGTTGGCAAAACTCGCTGGCGTGTCCTTGGCTACCGTTTCGCGAGCGTTTTCGCCAACGGCGCGAATCAGTAAAGCGACCCGTGAAATGATTTTGTCGGCAGCTCGGGAGCACAACTACCAGCCAAACGCCATAGCGCGAACGCTTCACAGCAACCGTTCGCGCCTGGTCGCAATAGTCGTAAACACGATGGCCAATCCGTGCGAAGCGGAAGAACTGGATATATTGGTCCACCGGTTGCAGGACCGCCAGCTGTTGCCGATTGTTCTTTGCTGCGCGGCAATCGAAGACCGGCTTCCGTTGATGCGGCTTGCGTCCACATATCAAGTCGATCACGTAGTAGTATTTTCCGATATGCTTTCTGCGAACGATGCATTTGAGATATTCACTGGCCTACGGCCAATAATGGTGACGTTTGAGCCCCATCATCACCCTAACGTGGATACGGTTGAAATCGACGGCGGCGCGGCGGCGGAAGAGATCGTGCAAAAGCTGGTTGCCGACGGCCGAAGGCATTTTGCGTATCTTGGAGGCCGGAAATCCAGTTGGATTGATCAAAAACGCCAGGGTTGGTTCGCTGCAGCGCTAGAATCGCGAGGGCTGCGTTTCGAAGCCTTCGGTCGTGGCGACTACACCTATGACGCAGGATTCAAGGAATCCATCATGTTGTTGCGCCGACATAAGATTGATGCATTGATTTGCGGTAACGATGTCATGGCAGTAGGCACGTGCGACGCGGCCGAACGCGTGCTTGGCAGAAGAATTCCCGAAGAACTCGCAGTGGTAGGTCAAGACGGAATTTCGATGGCCGCATGGGAATGCCACGACCTGACGACGCTTTCCCAGGATCATGTTAAGTTTATTGACTCAATCATGGAACTCATTGAACAGGATTCTGTCGGAGCGGAAGCGGCCCGGCAGCTTAGGCTGTGCTGTACTGTCCGATGGGGCGCCACCGCATGACGGGCAACCGGCGCCACTGCTGATCGCGGACGTTGACGCGGTAGATGCCAAGAGAACGAAAACGGCAGACTCCGTTCAGCTTTACTCGTAAATTCGGATATCCAGCGCAAATGGTCATGCATTCGCGTCGCCCGCGGCAGAGGAACCTCGCGAAGGGCGTTGAGTAAAACCGATCCCCGCGAAATTTTCTGCCCGCGCAACGCGGCCTGCGATAGCCTCGCGCCGTGTTCATGTTCGGACTGCGCCGCGCGGTCGGGCAAGCGAACTCGAAGCGATTTCAGGAGTTTCGGACGATCGTCGAACGGATGTCGATGGCGGAATAAAGGCGCGGAGCTCTGGCGATTCGCCGCGCCTTTTGTCAGGACGGATTCGCATTTTGATCGAATGCCGATCGCCCTATCCGCCTTTAGGGCCGTGGCTGCATGCCTTCGGACGCCGGATAGGCGCCGGGTCGGCTGCATCGCGGGCATAGAAGAAACAAACAACGCCGCCGAACAGCCGCGGATAACCATCGGACCGAGTTCCCGGCTACGTCAGCTCATCGCATAGCGGATACCGTTGAGGAAGCGATAGAATTGTAGCTTTTTTCCAAAATTGGACATCGGGTGGCCGGCAAATTATAATGATAGTCAAGAAAGAGAACTCCACCGCGGCAAACGGCAAGTCAGGCGAAGCTATGATTCGCAAATTCAAGCTGCCGGACAGGGCTTCACCGCTTGCGATTTTCGCATAGTGCGATGAAGTCGGGGGCTGGACCCGGCTATTATGGCGAAACCTTGCTTATCCGGATTTGCCGCTGTTCATTGGCAAGACGCAAATTACTCTAACAGCGCGAAAACGCTCGCCGGCACCGGAGAACACAATTTTAGTTCATGGACTATCGCCCGTGCTTAACGCCCGCTTGGCGGGCCCGGTCCAAAATTCTTTTTTTTCGGGCAAATTGGCCCGCTAGGCACCCCTGATCTCCGCAGGATTCCAGGATCTCTGAATGTGGTAGGCAATTCCGCTAGAAGGTTGCCGCCAGAGCGCGGAATTCTCCAAGCCGCTTTTCCGCCAAATCCTTTTCGGCGCCGGAAGACTTGGACAATTCTTCCTCCGCAGCTGCAGTGAATTCAGCGACTTGCTCGCGGGTTGCCTCATCTTTCGGTACAACTGTTTCGGCCAGTACCGATACGCTCGACGCCGTTATCTCCACAAATCCGCCGGTGACGAGGTACTCCGACGCCGGTCCGTCCGATTGCACACGGAGAAATCCGGGGCGCAGCGTTGTCAGTAGCGAAGCGTGATCCGGCATCGCGGTCATGTCTCCCTCGGCGCCCGGGATATCGACTGCGGAAGCCTGCAGCGACGCCAAGCTCTTTTCCGGCGTTACGAGATCGAATCGCATGCTGTCGGCCATGGCGGAATTCCTCGCTTACGCCGCTTCCGCGGCGAGCCTGCCCGCTTTAGCGACGACTTCGTCGATTCCTCCGACCATATAGAAGGCGGCCTCGGGAAGCTGGTCGAATTCGCCCGCAACGACGCGCCGGAAACTGTCGATCGTGACTTCCAGCGGCACCTGCACTCCCGGAGATCCCGTAAAAACTTGCGCGACATCGAAGGGCTGCGAAAGAAACCTCTGGATCTTGCGGGCCCTGGAAACCGTAATCTTGTCTTCTTCGGAAAGCTCATCCATTCCGAGAATCGCGATGATGTCCTGGAGCGACTTGTATCTTTGCAGGATGCCCTGGACGTCCCGCGCGACCTGGTAGTGCTCCAGGCCCACGACCGCGGGGTCGAGAATCCTGGACGAGGAATCCAGCGGGTCCACGGCCGGGTAGATTCCTAGTTCCGAAATTGCTCGCGACAGCACGGTCGTCGCGTCGAGGTGCGCGAACGAGGTTGCCGGCGCGGGGTCGGTAAGGTCGTCGGCGGGCACGTAAATGGCCTGCACGGACGTGATCGATCCCGCCCTCGTGGACGTAATGCGTTCCTGAAGCGCGCCCATGTCCGTGGCGAGCGTCGGCTGGTAACCGACAGCCGACGGAATGCGGCCCAGAAGCGCGGAAACTTCGGACCCCGCCTGCGTAAATCGGAAAATGTTGTCCACGAAGAACAGCACGTCCGTACCGGACTGGTCTCGGAACTGCTCCGCGAGAGTCAATCCGGTCAATCCGACGCGCGCGCGCGCTCCGGGCGGCTCGTTCATCTGGCCGTACACCAGCGCGACCTTCGACTTTTGCAGATCGTTGATGTCGATCACGCCGGATTCGATAAATTCGTGGTAGAGGTCGTTGCCTTCTCGTGTGCGCTCTCCGACTCCGGCGAAAACGGAAAACCCGGAATGCACTTTCGCAATATTGTTGATGAGTTCCTGGATCAGCACGGTTTTGCCGACCCCTGCACCGCCGAACAGGCCGACCTTGCCGCCCTTCGCATAGGGAGCGAGAAGGTCGACGACCTTTATGCCGGTTACCAGGACCTCCGTTTCCGTGGCCTGCTCCGAATATTCGGGAGCCGGCTGGTGGATGGCCTTGTATTCGGAGGCCTCGACAGGGCCTTTCTCGTCGACTGATTCCCCTACGACGTTCATAATGCGTCCAAGAGTGCCGTCGCCGACCGGAACCGTTATCGGACCGCCGGTATCGCTCACGGATTGCCCGCGCACCAGGCCTTCGCTGGAATCCATGGCTACCGCGCGAACCGTGTTCTCGCCAAGATGCTGGGCGACTTCCAGAACCAGCCGCTTGCCCTTGTTCTCGGTTTCCAGCGCATTCAGGATTTCTGGAAGATGATCGCCAAACCGCACGTCCACGACGGCGCCGATAACCTGCGTCACAACGCCAGTTTCTTTGCTTTCAGCCATATTATTCTCCGATTCCTCAAAGTGCCTCGGCACCCGATATGATTTCGATCAGCTCTTTCGTGATCGCAGCTTGCCTTGATCGGTTGTATACGATGGTCAGCTTGTCGATCATCTCGCCCGCGTTCCTCGTCGCGTTGTCCATCGCCGTCATGCGCGCGCCTTGCTCCGAGGCGGCATTTTCGAGCAGCGCCGTAAATATCTGCGTCGCTACCGCCCGCGGTAGCAATTCCTCCAGGATCTCGTTCTCTCCGGGCTCGTATTCGTAGAACTTCCGGTCGCTAGCGGAATCTGGCGAAACCGGCGCCGGAACCAGCCTCTGCGCAGTCGGCTCCTGCGAAATCACCGACTTGAATCGGCTGAAGAAAATCGTTGCCACGTCGAACTCGCCGTTTTCGAAGCGACTCAAAACATCGTCGGCGATTACGCGAGCATTTTGGTATCCGATGCGCTTTTGGCCCGACAGGTCGACATGGCCAACCATGGCATCTTCGAAATCGCGCCTAAGCTGCTCGCGCCCCTTTTTGCCCACCGTCAGGATTTTAACGGTTTTTCCTCTTTCCTGGAGCTTGGTCGCCTCGGATCGAACGAGCCGCACGATCGATGAATTGAATCCGCCGCAAAGCCCTCTTTCGGAGGTAGCCGCCACCAGCAAATGCACGCTGTCCTTTCCGGTGCCCGAAAGCAGCAGCGGAGCGGAAGACGAGTCGGCCGAGGAGGATGCGAGGTTGCCGAGGACGGCCTGCATCCGTTCCGCGTACGGGCGCGCGTTTTCGGCGGATTCCTGGGCCCTCCGCAGCTTCGCCGCGGCGACCATCTGCATCGCCTTGGTTATCTTTCGCGTCGATTTGACGCTTTCGATGCGTATCTTCAGGTCTTTGAGGCTGGGCATCTATTTCGTCCTTTCGGCCGGCCTCACGTAAATTTCTCGGCGTACGGATCGATAGCCGCCCGGATCTTGCCCTTCAATTCACCATCGACCTTTCGGTCGTTCTCCGTGATGTCGTCAAGAAGATCGGCGCAATTTTCCCTAAGATACTCCACTAGCCCCTGTTCGAAGCGCACGACGTCGCCGACCGGAATATTGTCGAGATAGCCCTGGGTTCCGGAAAAAATAACGCAAACGATCTCCGCGTTGGTAAGCGGCGAGTACTGGGGCTGCTTCATAAGTTCGGTCAGCCGGGCTCCGCGATTCAGCAGCCGCTGCGTGGCCGCGTCTAGATCGGAACCGAACTGCGCGAACGCCGCCATCTCCCTGTACTGCGCAAGTTCGAGCTTGACCGTTCCCGCGACTGATTTCATCGCGTTTGTCTGGGCCGAGGAACCGACGCGCGACACGCTGAGGCCGGTGTTCACCGCCGGGCGAATTCCCTGGTAGAACAGTTCGGTTTCAAGGAATATCTGGCCGTCCGTAATCGAAATAACGTTCGTCGGAATGTAGGCGGAAAGGTCCCCGGCCTGAGTTTCGATGATCGGCAGAGCGGTCAGCGAACCGGCGCCGTTGTCCGGGTTGAGCTTCGCCGCCCTCTCCAGCAGGCGCGAATGCAGATAGAAAACGTCTCCGGGATAGGCTTCGCGGCCGGGCGGGCGCCGCAGCAGAAGCGACATCTGCCGATACGCGACGGCCTGCTTGGAAAGATCGTCGTAGATGATGAGCGCGTGCCGGCCGTTGTCCCGGAAATATTCCGCCATGGCGGTCGCCGCGTACGGCGCCAGAAACTGCATCGGCGCCGGATCGGACGCGGTCGCCGCGACGATGATCGAATAGCCGAGGGAGTCGTTTTCCTCGAGCTTTTTCACGAGTTGAGCGACGGTCGAACGCTTTTGCCCCACGGCCACGTAGACGCAGTACAGCTTCTTGGATTCATCGTCGCCCGCGGCATCGTTGTAGGATTTCTGATTGAGTATCGTGTCCAGCGCGAGGGCCGTTTTTCCGGTCTGCCGGTCGCCAATTATCAATTCCCTCTGGCCTCGGCCAATCGGGATCATCGCGTCGATCGACTTGAGGCCGGTCGCCATCGGCTCGTGCACCGACCGGCGCGGAATAATGCCCGGCGCCTTGACATCCGCGACCGCTCGACCCGCTTCCTCGACCGGGCCCTTGTTGTCAATCGGATTGCCGAGAGCGTCGACGACGCGGCCGAGAAGGCCGTCGCCGACGGGAACGTCGACAATCGCCTCGGTGCGCTTGACGGTGTCGCCCTCGCGGATGCTCCGGTCGTCGCCGAAAATCACGACTCCGACGTTGTCGACTTCCAGGTTAAGGGCCATTCCCCTGATGCTCCCAGGGAATTCGACCATTTCGCCGGCCTGGATGTTGTCGAGGCCGTAGACCCGAGCAATGCCGTCGCCTACGCTCAGGACGCGGCCGACCTCGGCGACTTCGGCTTCCTGACCGAAATTCTTGATCTGGTTCTTCAGTATGGCGGAAATTTCTGCCGCTTGAATGCTCATTTAGCCGACCTCTTTCATGACGTTTTCAATATTTAACAACTTGGTCTTCAAGGAACTGTCCACCATCTTCGAACCGAGCTTGACGATCAGTCCGCCGATCAGGCTCTCGTCGACTACCGACTCGATGCGCACCTCTTTGCCCGCAATCGCATGGAGGCTGTCTTTCAGTCGATTCATCTGCTCCTCGCTGAGCGCTCGAGCCGACACGACATCCGCCGTTACAAGGCCCTTGTCCTCGTCGAGCAGTTCATTGATCCGGTCCAGCAGATGGGGAAGAACGAACAGCCGCCGCCGCATGGCCATGAGCGAAAGCGCATTTCCGACGAATTCGCCCAGTCCCATTGATTTGGACAATTCCGCTATCGCGTTCGAAAGATCCTCTCGGGAGTACACGGGCGATGCGATCGCCGCCCGAAACTCGCCGCTTTCCGCAAGCGCAGCCTTCAAGGCCGCCACGTCGCATTCAAGCGACTCGAGCTCGTCCCTCTCCTTCGACAGTTCGAAAATCGCCGCGGCGTAGCGAGAGGCTATGCCGGCGGATACTGATGCGCTCTCAGACAACGATTCCTCTCTTTTTGCCTAATGGGCGTCGAATTAGGCGGTGCCCGGATCGTGGCAATTGATCGCCGCTTGAGAGCCGCGCCCGAAATTTCGCGCGTGGTAATATCAAAGAGACCTATAAGCCGCAACCACGCAAATCAATGGCCGCCCGAATTCTTATCTCGTTGTTTTGGCGAGCTAATTCCCTACTTTCCGCTCGGCGCGCGAAAAAAACGGCAAATTTTCGCGCTCGTTTTCCGCATGCGCGGCTGTTTTGCGCCGCATCCTGCCGGAAACCGGCTTGGGAACAGGGGCGGCGATTTCCTCCAATCCTCTCAGCCGCCGCTTGACGGCCTCCTTCAGCGGCGGCTTGTGCGGCGCGAGCACGCGCTTGGTTGCCTCCAGCAGGATTACGCCGCCGGCGAAACTAAGCGGAGTCCTGCATCCGAATCTTTCCCATGCCGGACCGGCCCTGTGCCAGAATCCCTTGTCGCTAGGCGGCGCAAACAGCGCCGCTCCGTGCCAAGCGGTTTCGAATCTGTGCTGGCTTAGTTCGCTTTCCAGCTGCCAGGCCGAATAAGGGCGCCCGTAGCCGAATGGAGTTGCGTCCCGCCTGGCCCAAAGGCCGGCTCTGTTCGGAACGATTACAAGCAGGCGACCTGACGAATCCAGCACTCGCCAGCACTCTTCGAGCAGCCCCGCGGGGTTGTCGCTTGCCTCAAGCCCGTGCAGCAATAGAATCCTGTCAGCGCTCGAATCGTGCAGAGGCCAGTCGCACTCGCCCGTCAGCACCGATACGTTTAAGCCATTGCCGGGCCATGCGACGACCCCTTGCTGACCGGGCATGAGCGCGACGGCTCTCTCCGCCCGCGGCCGCATCCTTGCAAGAAGCGGAAGCGGAAATCCGAACGCCGCCAATGTCAATCCCTTCAGGTCGGGCCATATCCCGTCGACGCGGTCGCCAAGCGTCGTTCCCGCAAAGCGCCCCAGGCGAGTGCGCGCATAGAAATCGTTCAGTTCCGCCGCATCAAGATACATTGCGAATCCATCGGCAATAGCGCAAAGTCGTTTCCCCCGACTCTAGAGCAGAGACAAAACTATGACGCTTGAAATCGTAACAGTTCCTTGCCTATCGGACAACTATGCCTATTTGATCCGCGACGACCGCACCGGCGCAACCGCCGTGGTCGACGCGCCGCACGCCGATCCCATAGCCGCCTCTCTCGCCTCTCGCGGGTGGCGGTTGGACAAGATACTCATAACCCATCACCACTTCGACCATATCGGCGGCGTCGAGAGACTCAAAAGGGACCATGGCGCGACGATCGTCGGCGCCGCATCCGATTCTTCGCGCCTCCCTCCCTTGGACGAAGCGGTCTCCGAAGGCGATTCCGTGGCGGTCGGAGATGCGGTTTGCAGGATTCTCGATGTATCCGGCCACACTGTCGGGCATATCGCCTATGTCTTCCCGGGCGCGGCGTTTACTGCGGACAGCTTGATGGCGCTCGGATGCGGGCGGGTTTTCGAGGGAACCGCCGAAATGATGTGGAGCAGCCTTTCGAAGCTGGCCGCCCTGCCTCCTGACACCGAAATTTACTCCGGGCACGAGTACACCGCAGCCAACGCGCGGTTCGCGATGACCGTCGAGCCGGACAACGAGACATTGAAACGCCGCGAAGCGGACATTGCCAGGCTGCGCTCGGAAAACCGGCCGACGGTTCCCTCGACTCTGTCGCTGGAACTTGAGACGAATCCGTTTCTTCGCGCCAGGCTCGACAGCGTCAAGGCTTCAATGGGCATGCCGGGAGCTTCGGACGCGGCGGCATTTGCGGAAATCCGAAAGCGAAAGGACAACTTTTGAGCGACCGCCGATGAGGGCCCAAAAGTTTCTCCTTGAATTCTGACAGCCTTGTGCCAAAGTAGAGGGAGGGCAAATTCCCGTCCGGCCGCATTTGGGAGATTCGATTCGTGCCGAAATTCTCATCATCGCTTGAATCGGCGATCCAGTCTGCGATTTCCCTAGCAAATCGCATGCGGCACGAGTACGCGACGCTCGAGCACCTGCTATTCGCGCTAACCGAGGACAATGACGCGGCGCGCGTGCTACGTGCCTGCGGAGCGAATCTCGAAGAACTGCGCGCCGACTTGGAGCGCGCTTTGCGGCGAGACCATGAAGAGTCCCCGGGCGGCGACCACCAATCATCCGCCACGCCAACCAATAGCTTCCACCGTGTCGTGCAGCGAGCGATTATCCACGTTCAGTCAGCCGGCAAGGACGAAATAACCGGCGCTAACGTGCTGGTCGCGATTTTTGCGGAACGCGAAAGCAACGCCGTTATGATTCTCGATCATAACGGGATTTCGCGCTACGACGTGGTGTCCTACATCGCCCACGGCGTCTCGAAGAAGTCGGGCGCCGAGGAATTGCAGCCGACCGAAGGGGCCGAAGGAACCGCGGAAGAGCAGGAAAAAGAGAGTTCGGGAAAGAAAAAGGAATCCGCGCTTTCGAGCTTCTGCGTCGACCTCAACGAAAAGGCGGCGCGAGGCGACATCGATCCGCTGATCGGACGCGGCCGCGAGGTGTCCCGCTGCTTCAAGGTGCTCTTGCGGCGGACGAAAAATAATCCGTTGCTCGTCGGCGACCCCGGTGTCGGGAAAACGGCGATCGTAGAGGGCATCGCGAGACAGGTGGTCGAGGACAAGGCCCCGGATGTGCTTGGAGGCGCGAAGATATTTGCTCTGGACATGGGCGCCCTTCTCGCCGGAACTCGATACCGGGGCGACTTCGAAGAACGGCTGAAAGCGGTCATCAAGGAAATCGAGCAGATCGACGACGCCATCCTGTTCATCGACGAAATCCATACGGTCGTCGGAGCCGGGGCGGCCAGCGGCGGTTCCATGGACGCGTCGAATCTTTTGAAGCCCGCCCTGCAAAACGGTAAATTGCGCTGCGCCGGCTCCACTACGTTCAAGGAATACCGGCAGCACTTTGAAAAAGACCGCGCGCTTTCTCGACGATTCCAGAAAATAGATGTCGCGGAGCCGACTCCGGCGGAATCCTACAGGATCGTCAAGGGGTTGAAACCGCATTACGAAAGGCATCACAAGGTCAGATACACGGAAGAGGCGATCCGGTGCGCCGTCGACTTGTCGTCCAAATATATACATGACAGGCGACTGCCCGACAAAGCCATAGACATCATCGACGAAGCGGGAGCGGCCGAAAACCTTCGCCCCGATTCCAAAAGGCGCAAGAGCATCAGAGCCAAGGAAATCGAAGAAGTTGTCGCCGTCATGGCCCGCATACCGCCAAAGAATGTCTCCCGGTCGGACGCCGAATTGCTCAAGGATCTCGACGCGAAGCTTAAGTGCGTCGTGTTCGGTCAGGATCCCGCTATCGACGCGCTGGCGGCCGCCATCAAGCTAAGCCGGGCCGGCATCAGGGAGCCGGAGAAACCGATAGGAAGCTACCTGTTCGCGGGCCCTACCGGCGTCGGCAAGACGGAAGTCGCCCGCCAGCTTGCCGATACGCTTGGCGTTGAACTGCTTAGATTCGACATGTCGGAGTATATGGAGCGGCATGCCGTCTCGCGCTTGATAGGGGCGCCTCCCGGCTACGTCGGCTTCGATCAGGGAGGACTGCTGACCGACGGGGTCGATCAGCATCCGCATTGCGTCTTGCTTCTCGACGAAATCGAAAAAGCGCATCCGGACGTATTCAATATTCTCCTTCAGGTCATGGATCACGGCAAGTTGACCGATCACAACGGGCGAAAGGTCGATTTCAAAAACGTCGTATTGATCATGACGACAAACGCCGGAGCGGCCGAGCAGGCAAGGTCGGCCATCGGATTCGGGCGAAGCCGGCGCGAGGGCGAAGACAAGGCGGCTATCGAACGGCTGTTCGCTCCGGAGTTCCGCAATCGCCTCGACGCGACGATCAGCTTCGCTCCTCTTGACCACGATACGATTATCCGCGTCGTCGAGAAATTCGTTCAGCAGCTTGAAGCCCGGCTCATGGATCGCAATATCCATTTCGAACTCACGCGGTCCGCCGCGAAATGGCTGGCGGAAAAGGGCTACGACGACAAAATGGGCGCCCGCCCGCTAGCAAGGCTTATTCAGGAACTGATCGGCGAGCCGCTGGCGGAAGAAATCCTGTTCGGCAAACTCGTCAAGGGCGGCCTCGTCAAAGTCAGTCTCGAGAACGGCAAATTGAAGCTGCAATTCGAAGAACCGGAGAATCCGCGGCTTACCGGCAAGAGCCTGCCCCGCCTGACCGCAAACCAGGCATAGCTCCCGCGCATCTTTGCTTGGCACCCGCTTTCGCCGCGAGGCGGCGTTCGGCAGGCGGATTCCATATCATTTGAACTGAAAGCGAGTGCCTTTGGCTCGAAAGAGCTAATTCGCCGAATCGGGATAGATTGAAGCTGCGCGCGGCTATCCGTGAGCCGGATTCTAAATACCGTCGCGTTTTTCCGCAATTTCCGGTTGCGGGCTGCGGCATGTCGATTTGCGGCGGGCCTGCGGGTTTGCGCATTCCGCAATGGCAAGAATTCTGCTTCTGGAAATTCGGGAATCCGGAGGCTCAAGTTCACTTGCTCAATTCTACGATTCCGCTCGTTCCCGCATTCGCCCCAAATTCCCTGCTTGATTTCGCCGGCTCGGATGCCCGCGCCCGCCAGCATGCGGGCCCTCGCCTTCCCTATCCGCTCCGCCGTCGCCCTGACTTCCCGGTCCCCTAAATGGACATAACGCATTGGCGGCTTCACGCTGCTGCTGCCAAGCAGGCGGGGTTCCATCTCTCGAAGCGCCCGCCCCTTCCGGGCGCGCAGAAAGTCCGGGAGACAGCGACAACCCGCTCGAACGCCGCCATCGGCAACAACGCCATACGCGAATAGATGAAGGACAAGGAATTGACCGACTCAATTGCGATGCATTGGTAGGCCGGTGAATTGTCCAAAATAAAGGATTCCCTTTTTTTCCGGAGTGCGAATTACTGTTTCCGGCATCCGCCGCGCACTTGCGGAAAGGGAGAAGAGCGGTAAAACGCCGATCACGCATTCGGACGAGGACCGCGCGCGCCTCGAGCGCGCCAGGACCGATCCGAAGTCGCTCCTCAAGCATGGGTCCAGGGCGGAGATCGTCCTCCATCTCGGTTCGGGCCGCTTCCTAGCGGAGACGATGACGAGAACCGGGAAATCGAAACCGACGGTCTTGCGCTGGCGGGACCGCTCCGAGGCGTTCTTCGCCTTCCTCGGTCATGCGGGCCGCGGGATCGAGCCCGGCGCCGACGCGCGCGTCATCCTCGATATCGTCTCCTCCCGCACGTCGGCCGAGGTCCATGAATGGCTGGAGGACCGCCCCCGCCGGCGCTTCCGCTTCACCCCGCCATAAAGTTCGGATCGGCGTCCGCAGAATTCTCTCTACGGACAAAGAAGGCGCCGTGGTCCATCCATCCTCCGTAGTGTTGAATTTCATATCCCGGGGCCGATGCAAGAATCTGCCCGATGGACACGCCATCGCGCGACAAGACGGGCCAAAGTTCAATCGAGGTGCGATGTAGATTGAGACCGTAATCGTCATGAAGCCCGAAGTCTGGGGCGCCATTTCCCCGCAGGCCACGGCAACACCCTCCTCCGCCATCATAGGCGCTATCAACCGTTTTGCCGCCTTGCGGTTTGCATCAAAGGCGGCTGGCATCGATGTCGTTCGATCGCTTGGCTATCGCATCGACTTCCTTCGGGCACTGGCACGAGGCTTGCGTTTGCGCGACCGCGGCCGATTCACATCTCGTGGTTGCATTTGCCGCGCGCGTCTCGCGCCGCTCTCGGGTCAGCCAGCCAGGCTATGCGGGACCGGTTCGAGTTGCCGGAAGGCGAAAAGTAGGAGGAACCGGACAGGCTCGGCCTATGCGGAGAGGAAGAGTTGGACGGAACTTGACATATACTGAGGCGATGAGTCGGACGGGCTAGGCGGTGAAGAGTCGACACGGATACCGGACCCCGCGCCGCCACCTCCGCAAGCGACCAGCATCGGAATCAGGAATACACCGGCCAGCCAAGGGCCTGCCACGGATTTTAGGTCTGTTTTCGCATAATGTCGCCGGCTATGCTTCTCGAGCGGACAGGTGTACCGAAGATCCCGCTTGCTTGCCGCGGTCAAGGTCATGACTTCCTCCATGCATCTGGACGACTACCGAATTTGACAGGTTCCGGCCTCAAGATTTCTTGGTAATTTCGACTATCAATCAGAATTGAAAATTGCTCGCATTACGTGACTGGGCATGCTTTCCACTGCGGCGGATCGGCGCTTAGCAGGGCCGTTGCCGTCTGGCTCCCGCTTGCCGGGACCCGACAAGGCAATTCGAGCCGTAGTTTACAAACTGATTTTAGCCGGACGCTAGAGCAAGTTCATAAAATGTGCGTGTGGAGTCTTGACACTACGGTGTCGTTTCCATAAAAATTTTGCCAATCTCGCCCCGTCGCCCGTTGCCGCCGGTGCGCCGCGCCGCGATTCTAGCGGCCGGGGACGATACAGTGCATGCCGATTCGCCAGGGAAGGAACCATGAAGCAGATCGACGACGCGAAGCGGGAGAACGAGGCTCTGCGCCGGCGAATCGCCACCCTGAACGCCGCCATCCTCAGGATCAACGCCACCCTCGACCTCGACACCGTGCTCGGCGAGGCGTTGGAGGGCGCCCGCTCTCTCACCGGCGCCCGCCGGGGCGTCATCGCCACCGTCGACGAGGCGGACGGGCCGCGGGACTTCGTCCTCTCGGGCTTCGCGCCGGAGGACGAGCGCGAATTCATGGCATGGCCCGGCAGAGAGCACCTGTTCGAGCACGTCCGCGGCCTGCCGGGGCCGTTGCGCCTCGCCGACCTTTCGGACTACGTCCAGTCGCTCGGCATCGAGCCAGCCCCTGCGTTCATCGGGACTTTCCAGGGCGCGCCGATGCGTCACCTCGGCGCGGTAGTCGGCAGCTTCTTCCTCGCCGACAAGGCGGACGGCGAGGCGTTCACCGACGAGGACGAGGTGGCGCTCGCGCTGTTCGCCTCGCAGGCGGCCTCGGCGATCGTCAACGAGCGCGCGCACCGCGCCCGGGCCAACCTAGAGGCCCTGATCGAGACCTCGCCGGTCGGGGTCCTTGTGTTAGACGCCGCGAGCGGGCGGGCGGTTTCGTTCAACCGCGAGGCGCGGCGGATCGCGGAGAGAGTGCGCCTGCCCGGCCATCCGCACGAGCACGTCCTGGAGGTGCTGACCTTCCGCCGCTCCGACGGCCGCGAGGTGAGCCTGCGCGAATTCCCCGTCGCGGACCTGCTCCGCAGCGCCGAGACTATGCGCGCCGAGGAGATGCTGTTCACGGCGCCGGACGGTCGCAGCGTCCGGGCTCTGGTCAACGCCACGCCGATTCGCGCCGAAGGCGACGCCGTCGGCTCGTTGGTCGTGACCCTTCAGGACTTGGCGCCGCTCGACGAGATCGAGCGGCAGCGGACCGAATTCCTGGGACTGGTCGGCCACGAGTTGCGCGAGCCGCTCGCCGCCATCAAGGGCTCGGCGGCGACGCTGCTGGAGGAAGCGGAGGCGCTCGACCCGGCCGAGATGCGCGAGTTCCACCGCATCATTTCCGAGCAGGCCAACAACATGCGGGGCCTGATCGGCGACCTGCTCGACGCGGGCCGAATCGATTCGGGCACGCTCTCGGTCGCGCCGGAACCCTCGGATCTCGCCGAGCTTGTGGAACGGGCGCGAAACACCTTTCTCGGCAGCGGCGGTCGGCACGGCATCATTGTCGACCTGCCCGCCGACCTGCCCCTCGCGATGGCCGACCGCCGCCGCATCGCGCAGGTGCTTAACAACCTATTCGCCAACGCCGCAAGGCATGCTCCGGTTTCCTCTCCCATCCGGGTCTCGGCGGTGCGCGAGAACGCACATGTCGCGGTCTCGGTCGCCGACAAAGGCCGGGGCTTGGCACATGAACGCCTCGCGCACCTGTTCGACAAGCATGCCGGGTCGAGGAAGGGGGCCGCAGCCGGCCACGGCCTGGGACTCGCGATCTGCAAGGGCCTGGTGGAAGCGCATGGCGGACGCATCCGGGCCGAGAGCGCCGGCGCCAGCCGCGGCACCACCGTCACCTTCACGCTGCCCGCAGCCAGTGAAAAGGGCGCCGAAGCGGCCGCCGTCCCGCCGCCGCCGGCCGGCGGCAAGGTAGACCAGGCGCGCATCCTGGTGGTCGACGACGACCCGCGCACGCTCCGCTTCGTGCGCCACGCGCTCACCGGCGCCGGCTACGCCCCTCTGGTGACCGGCGAGCCGCGAGATCTCGCCCATATCATCCGCACCGAGAAACCGAAGCTCGTGCTGCTCGACCTGGTACTGCCCGGCGGCAACGGGATCGAGTTGATGCACCAGATCCCGGAACTTTCCGACCTGCCGGTCATCTTCATCTCGGGCTACGGCCGCGACGAGACCGTCGCCGCGGCGCTCGAATCCGGCGCCGCCGACTACATCGTCAAGCCCTTCTCGCCGACCGAGCTAGTGGCGAGGGTCCGCGCCGCGCTGCGTCGCCGCGAGGAGCCCGACCCGTTCGCGCTCGGCGCGCTCACGATCGATTTCGAACGACGCCGGGTGACGGTCGGCGGCGAGCCGGTCGACCTCACGGCCACCGAGTACGAGCTCCTGCGCGTCCTCGCTCTCGGCGCGGGCAGGGTGGTAAGTTACGATACGCTGCTACGCCGGGTCTGGGAGGGGCGCAACGGCGCGGATGCGAACCTCGTACGCATCTTCGTCAGAAACCTGCGCCGCAAGCTAGGCGAGGACGCGGCGAACCCCGCCTGGATCTTCAACGAGCGCGGCGTCGGATACCGCATGGCCGAACCCGGGAGCGATGAGGACCCGGCGACGGACAAGTAGAAGCCCCGATGGCTGCAGCGGCCCGGATCGAGCCGCCAGGCAGGCGGCCATTTAGCGATGTCGCGATTCCGGGCTGAACCGTGGCCGCCCCGGCCAATACTGTCGAGCCGCAAAATTTTCGGCAAGGGGGAAAGGCCATGAACGTTCCGGCAAAGGTTTTCGAGAGGCCTGCGGCCGTCGCCGAATTTGAGCGCGCACGTCTAGCTGACGAGCCTTGCGAAAGGACCTTCCGGGGGATTGTTTGCGACAGGACAAGGAAGAGGAGACCCGCTTGCCGAAAGAGGCCGGATCGCGTCGCTTCGGGCGGCCGCCACGGCGGAACCGCGCGGCTGCATTGGACGACATTCGAGTAGTTCATCGGTTAAATTTGGCAATTCGCGCCGCGGCCGATTGTTCGCGCGTCGAAATCACGTGTCGGCGACGCCCGCCCGGAGAATTCTTCGGCCTTGGCCGTCTCGCCGTCCGCGAAGCCCCGATCGCGGCTGCCCCGCCAAATTCCGCGACCTCAACGACGACCGGATGCTACCGGGCCGTACGGTCGCTGGCGCCGACTAGCCAATCCTTAAGCTTCGACCAGCGATTTTTCGTGGTGAAGTCCTTGACAGCCAAATCTACCGCGCGCTTCTGCCCCACGAGCACGACCAGCTGTTTTCCCCGCGTTACGCCCGTGTAGAGCAAATTCCGCTTTAGCATGATGTAATGGGATGTCAGCAGGGGAATCACTACTGCGGGATACTCGGAGCCCTGGCTCTTGTGGATGCTTACGGCGTAGGCAGGAACGAGGAAATCGAGTTCCCCGAAGAAATAGGGTACGATGCGACCATCGAAATAGGCTTTCAGAACGCCTTCTTTCGGGTCGACGCACTCCACGAATCCTATATCGCCGTTGAAAACATCCTTGTCGTAGTCGTTTGCGATCTGCATCACCTTGTCGCCGACGGAAAACCTCCAGCCGAATTTTTCGATGGAAGCCGCGTCTTCGCTCCCGAGCGCGGACTGAATCGCCAGATTCAATGCGTGAGCGCCGGCACCGCCCCTATTCATGGGGCACAAGACCTGGATTTCGCGAACGGGATCGAATCCGAAACGGTCCGGAATGCGCTTTTTGACCAAAGACACGACCAGATCGGGAATCTTGGCCGCGTCGTCTTCGTCGACAAAGTAAAAGTCGCTCTTTTCCTCGGGAGGCTTGAGGTCAGGAATCGAGCCTTTGTTGATTTGGTGGGACGCCACGATAATTTTGCTTTTCGCCGCCTGTCTGAATACTTCGGTCAAATGCACGACCGGAAGCGTTCCGGAGTCGATCATGTCGCCCAGGACCTTGCCTGGGCCGACCGATGGCAGCTGGTCCTTGTCTCCGACAAATAGCACGGCCGAATGATCGGGAAGCGCCTTGAGAAGGGAGTTCATCAGAAACACGTCGACCATCGAAGTCTCGTCGACGACGAGCAGATCGCAGTCCAGCTGGTCGTCCTCGTCGTGCCGAAATCCGCCGTTCGATGGATCGAACGCCAGAAGACGGTGGATCGTCTTGGATTCCATGGAGGTCGCTTCGCTCATGCGCTTTGCTGCGCGCCCCGTGGGAGCGCAGAGGAGCGCCGCGACTTTTTTCGCCGAAAGTATCTTGAGTATCGCGTTTACGATCGTGGTTTTCCCGACTCCCGGGCCGCCGGTTATGATTAGGGTCTTGGATTCGATCGCTTTGCGGATCGCGTCTTGCTGGCTCGGGGCGAACTCTATCCTTTCGTTGCGTTCGACCCATGCGATCGCTTTTTCGGCATCGATCCTCGACCAGGGAGGAGGCGACCTGGATAGCTTTCGAAGCCGTCCGGCGATCTCGACTTCGGCTCGATAGGTTCGATATAGGAAATAGCACTGCGTCCGGCCCGACCGGCCTTCGATAACGTTCCCGGACTCCAGTTCCAGGCGCTCCCCGTCCGCGACGCGGTCCTCGCCGACCCCTAATAATTTCGATGCCTGCGCTCGAAGCGCCTCGACAGGAAGCCCGCAGCTTCCCTGATTTGTCGCTTCGGTTAGTACGTGATCTATGCCCGCTTGGATTCTATGCGGGTCGTCGTGCTCGATGCCCAGCTGCGTCGCGATCGAGTCGGCTATCTTGAATCCGATCCCCCGTATGTCCTTGGCGAGGCGGTACGGGTTCTCCGACAGGACTTGAACGGCGTCGTTTCCGTAGTTCCTGTAAATTCTCACCGCTCTTGCCGTTCCCACTCCGTGGGTGTGAAGGAAAACCATGATGTCCCGGACCGCCTTATGCTCTTCCCAGGCTTTGGAAATGCTCTGAGCGCGGACGGGACCGATACCCGGGACTTCCGTGAGCCGCTCCGGCTCGAATTCGATGACATCGAGAACCTTGTCTCCGAATTTCCGAAGCAGTTTGCGGGCGTATACGGGACCTATTCCGTAGATCATGCCCGACGACAGGTAGGCGTGAATTCCGCTTTCCGTCGAAGGCGGCGACACCTTCAGGAACTTTGCGCGAAATTCCTCGCCGTACTTGGGGTTAAGGTTCCATTCTCCGGTCGCCGTGACCCATTCTCCGGGTCCGATGGACTGGGCGTGGCCTATAACCGACGCAAGGCCTCGACGCCCCCTCGCGTTGACGCGAAGAACGCAGAATCCGGAATCCTCCGAATGATAAACGACCCGCTCGACGGTTCCAGTTAGAATCTGCGTTTCATCCGGATCTTGGATCTTTTTCAGAGCGATATCCTTGCTCCCTCGTTTCGCCGTCTATGAATCCTCGCTAAACGAATTTCCGGTCGTCTCGACGATTCTCCGCCGCAAGCGAGCATGGAGAAAATCACTGCGATCCGCTGTATCACGGCTCGGTCAGCTTTAGTTCGATGCGGCGGTTGCGCGATCTGCCTTCGGGCGTGTCGTTGCTGCTGATCGGCCGGTACTCGCCGAATCCGGCGGCCGCGAGCCTGCGCTCCGGCACGTCGTATTCGCCGATAAGAAAGCGCACGACCGCCAGGGCGCGGCCCTGGCTCAGCTCCCAGTTGTCCCCGTATTCGCCTGCGAAGGCGAACGGCACGTTGTCGGTATGGCCGTCGACGCGGATGATCCAGTCGACATCCTCCGGGATGCTGCTCGACAGATCGCCGATCAGGCCGGCGATTCCGGCCAGCTGCTCCTCTCCCGCTTCCGAAAGCTCCGCCTGGCTGGTCTCGAACAGCACTTCCGACGAGAGAAGGAACCGGTCGCCGACCACGCTCACGCCCTCGCGCCCCTCGACCAGCTCCCTGAGCCTTCCGAAGAACTCCGACCTGTAGCGCTCCAGCTGCCGGGCCTGCTCCTCCAGGCGCATCCGCTCCTTCGTCTCCGCCTCCAGCCTGCGCTTCTTCTCGGCCGCTTCCCGCGCCAGCGCCTGGTTGAGCCGCTGGCCCAGCGACCGGATTTCGACCTGCGACGCGTCGTCCTTCGCGTCGGAGGCCTCCAGCGTCTCCCTGAGGCTGCGCACCTGCGCGCGCAAATCCCTGATCTGCTCGTTGAGAAGCGTGATCTTCCTCCGGCTCTCCTCCGAAAGCGACCTCTCGTCCGCCAGCTCCCGCCGCGCCACGCTCAGCAAGGCGTCCCTCCTTTCCGACTCCGTCAGCACCGCGTCCGCCTTCAGCTCCGCCTCGCGCTCCGCCTCGCGCGCGGCCGCGAGCATGGTCAGCGTGTCCTCGGCCTCCTTGCGCAAAGTGTCGATCGCGAGCGTCAGCGCGATCTTCTCGTCCCGCGCGTCGCGCAGGTTTCCCTCCAGCCCCTTCGCGGCATCGAGCGCCGCCCGCTGCTCGGCCTCGCGCCTCGCGAGCTCGGCCACCCGCCGGCGCAGCGCCTCGGATTCCGCGGCGACTTGCTGCCGCTCCTGCCTCCACCGGATCTCCGCCTCCTCGAGCCGCTTCCTGATCGCCTCGGCCGCCGCCGCCTCCAGCAGCCGCTTCCGCTCGCTGGCGTCGAGCTTGCTCTCCAGCTCCCCGATGCGCGCGGCGCGGTCGCCGTCCCGCGACCGGCTCTCGTCCCTGAAGAGCTCGAATTCCCGAGCCAGCCGCGCCGACTCGCCCTTAGCCTTCTCGAGCTCCTCACGGACGACTCGGGCCGCCGCGATCTCGATCAGCTTCTGCCTCTCCTCCTCGTCGATGCCGCGCTCGAGCAGGGCGATCCGGTTCGCCAGTTCCGCGACCGCCTTTTCGTGCGCGCCGCGATCGTCCTCGGCCGCCTGCCGAAGCAGCGCCAGCTCCCGCCTGGCTCCGGCCAGCTCCTCGTCGAAATTCGCGCGCTGCTCCTCGATCCGCCGCGACAGGATTTCGGCGGCGGCGGCCTCGGCCAGCCGCTCCCGCTCGCTCTCCCCGAGGCGGCCCTCGAGAGCCTGCAGCTCGGCGGCCCTCATCGCGGAATCGCTTTCCGCCCTGCCGAGCTCGTCCCTCAGGACCTGCGCCGCCGCCACCTCGATCAGGCGCGCCTCCTCCTTCTCGTCCAGCTGCCTCTCCAGCGCCGCAATGCGCTCCGCGAGCCGGCGGGCCTCCTCGGCCCTTGAATTCCTCTCCGCGGCGACTTCCGTCTCGAGCGACTCTATCCTTTTCCTGGCGCCCTCATACTCCAGAACAAGCTGCTCGCGCCGGCCGTCGGCCTCCTGGAGCCTGTCCCTGAGGATCGCCGCCGCCGCCGCTTCCGCCAGCCGCTGCCGCTCCTTCTCGTCTAGTTCGCCCTCGAGATCCCTGATCCGCGCGGCGCGCTCGCCCGCGAGGCCGCGCGTCGCGTCCAGTTCCTTTTGCATGGCCTTCGCGGCGGCGACTTCCAGAAGCCGCTGCCGCTCCTTCTCTTCCAGTTCATCCAGCAAGACCGCGATGCGGGTCGCCAGATTTTGCTTCTCCTCGTCGGCCGCGGCGAGCTGCTCCGCCCGGCTCCTGTCGAGCAGGGCCGCTTCCTCGCTCGCCCTTGCTAGTTCCGATTCCAGCGCCTTGCGCCGGTCCTCCAGCTCATCGAGCAGAACCTCCGCCGCCGCCGCTTCGAACAGGCGCGCGCGCTCGATTTCATCGAGCTGCGCCCGCAGGCGGGCGATCTCGGCGGTCCTCAGCGCCGACAGGCTTTCCGCCTCTTCCAGCCGCTCTTCCGCGGCCTTCGACGCGGCAACCTCGATCACGCGCAGTCGGGCCTCCTCGTCAAGCTTCGTCTCGAGCGCGGCGATGCGCACGGCGAGCTGCCGCTTTTCTTCGAGCCGCGTATTCCGCTCGTCCGCAAGCTGCGATTCCAGAAGGATTATTTCCGCAAGCGCGGCGGAATGCGCGGTCCGGGATTCGTCGCGCTCGCTTTCCGCGCTGCCCAGAAGAAGCTTGGCCGCCGCAGCCTCCTCCAGCCGCCGCAGCTCGGCCGCGTCGAGCTGCTCCCTCAGGCTCTCGATGTCGACGAGCCTTTGAGCCGACTCGCCCTCCAGGGCTTCCAGCC
>JAPPFL010000070.1:0-17287 GCA_028823855.1 Albidovulum sp. | reverse complement strand
CTCGTCCAGATTCCGCTCGAGAGCCGCGATGCGGGCGGCCAGGCGCTGGCTCTCGCCGAGCCGGGCTTCCCTCTCTCCGGCCAGTTCCGCCTCGAGAAGCGCGACCTCGGCCAGAGCCCGCGATTGCGCTTCGCTCAGCTCGTCGCGAGCCTGCTCGGCATCCTGGAGAAGAAGCGCGGCGGCGGCGGCTTCCGCGAGCCGCTGCTGCTCCTTCGCGTCGAGCTGCTCGGTAAGGCTCTCGATGTCGACGAGCCTTTGAGCCGACTCGCCCTCCAGGGCTTCCAGCCGCTCCCTCGCCTCCTCGCGCGCCGCGACTTCGATCAGGCGAAGCCGGGCCTCCTCGTCCAGATTCCGCTCGAGAGCCGCGATGCGGGCGGCCAGGCGCTGGCTCTCGTCGAGGCGGGATTCCTGCAGCTCGGCAAGCATCGATTCCAGCGACGAGACTTGCGAGAGCGCAAGTGCGTGCGCGTCGCGAAATTCGTCCCGCTCTTTTTCGGCACCCTGGAGAAGAAGCGCGGCGGCGGCGGCGTCCGCGAGCCGCTGCTGCTCTTTCGCGTCGAGCTGCTCGGTCAGGCTCTCGATGTCGACGAGCCTTTGAGCCGACTCGCCCTCCGCGGCTCTTAGCTGCTCCCGAGCCTCCTCGCGCGCCGCGACTTCGATAAGGCGACGCCGGGCCTCGTCGTCCAACTCCTTCTCGAGGGACGCTATGCGGGCCGCCAGGCTCTGTGTTTCGTCGAGTCGGCCTTCCCGCTCTTCGGCCAATTTCGATTCGAGCGACGATATTTGCTCCAGGGCCTTCAAGTGCGAGTCTTGGAAATCGTCGCGCGATTTTTCGGCCTCTTGAAGAAGCAACGCTGCGGCGGCGGCCTCCGCGAGACGTTCCCGTTCCCTCGCGTCCAGTTTTTCTTCAAGGCTCGCGATATCGGCTAGCATGAGCGCAGTCTCGCCCCGCGATTCTTCCAGCAGTTCCCGAGTCGACTGCACGGCGGCAACTTCTATGAGTCGAGCCTGCTCCTCTTCTTCCAGTTCCCCGCGCAACACGGCGATGCGGGCGGCAAGCCGCTGGCTTTCATCCTTCCAGGAAGCCCGTTCGGCCGCCAATTCGGATTCGAGAGAGGCAATTTGCCCCAGCGCCAGCGAATGAGCGTCGCGCAAGTCGTCGCGCTCCCTCTCGGCATCTCCGAGCAGCAACGAGGCGGCCGCGGCCTCCGCGAGGCGCTGCCGCTCCTTCTCGTCCAGTCGATCACGAAGGCTTTCGATTTCCGCCAGCCTCCGCGCAGATTCGCTTTGAGAATCTTCGAATTGTTGCCGCGCCGCCTGAACCGCCGCCGCTTCCACGAGAAGAGCCTGTTCCTTTTCTTCCAGCTCGCTCCGAAGGGCCGCTATTCGAGCTGCAAGCCGCTGGCTTTCGTCAAGTCGAGTCGAGCGCTCCTCCACTACCCTGGTTTCAAGCAGCGTAATGCGCGCAAGAGCTTCCGTCTGCGCGTCGCGCAACTCGTCGCGCTCCCTTTCGGCATCGCCCAGCAGCAGCGCGGCCGCCGCGGCCTCCGAGAGCCGCAGTCGCTCCTTTTCGTCCAGCTGTTCGCGAACGCTTTCTAGTTCGGCCAGGCGCTGCGCCGATTCACCTTGCGACTCCTCCAGCTGCTCGCCGGCCGCCTCTGCCGCCGCGACCTCGATGAGGCGCAGGCGCTCCTTTTCTTCAAGCTCATCCCGCAGAGCGGCGATGCGAGCCGCAAGCTGCCGGCTTTCCGAAAGCCTGGACGCCTGCTCTTCCGAAAGCCGGGATTCCAGCAGCGTTATTCGCGCAAGGGCTTCCGTCTGCGCGTCGCGCAACTCGTCGCGCTCCCTTTCGGCATCGCCCAGCAGCAGCGCGGCCGCCGCGGCCTCCGAGAGCCGCAGTCGCTCCTTTTCGTCCAGCTGTTCGCGAACGCTTTCTAGTTCGGCCAGGCGCTGCGCCGATTCACCTTGCGACTCCTCCAGCTGCTCGCCGGCCGCCTCTGCCGCCGCGACCTCGATGAGGCGCAGGCGCTCCTTTTCTTCAAGCTCATCCCGCAGAGCGGCGATGCGAGCCGCAAGCTGCCGGCTTTCCGAAAGCCTGGACGCCTGCTCTTCCGAAAGCCGGGATTCCAGCAGCGTTATTCGCGCAAGGGCTTCCGTCTGCGCGTCGCGCAACTCGTCGCGCTCCCTTTCGGCATCGCCCAGCAGCAGCGCGGCGGCCGCGGCTTCCGCGAGCCGCTGCTTCTCGCCGGCATCGAGCCGCTCGGTCAGGCTCTCGATATCCGCAAGCCGTGCCGCCGACTCGTCCCTCGAAGCCTCCAGCTGCTCGCGGGCCGCCTCTACCGCCGCGACCTCGATGAGGCGCAGGCGCTCCTTTTCCTCAAGCTCATCCCGCAATGCGGCGATGCGAGCCGCAAGCTGCCGGCTTTCCGAAAGCCTGGACGCCTGCTCTTCCGAAAGCCGGGATTCCAGCAGCGTTATTCGCGCAAGGGCTTCCGTCTGCGCGTCGCGCAACTCGTCGCGCTCCCTTTCGGCATCGCCCAGCAGCAGCGCGGCGGCCGCGGCTTCCGCGAGCCGCTGCTTCTCGCCGGCATCGAGCCGCTCGGTCAGGCTCTCGATATCCGCAAGCCGTGCCGCCGACTCGTCCCTCGAAGCCTCCAGCTGCTCGCGGGCCGCCTCTACCGCCGCGACCTCGATGAGGCGCAGGCGCTCCTTTTCCTCAAGCTCATCCCGCAATGCGGCGATGCGAGCCGCAAGCTGCCGGCTTTCCGAAAGCCTGGACGCCTGCTCTTCCGAAAGCCGGGATTCCAGCAGCGTTATTCGCGCAAGGGCTTCCGTCTGCGCGTCGCGCAACTCGTCGCGCTCCCTTTCGGCATCGCCCAGCAGCAGCGCGGCGGCCGCGGCTTCCGCGAGCCGCTGCTTCTCGCCGGCATCGAGCCGCTCGGTCAGGCTCTCGATATCCGCAAGCCGTGCCGCCGACTCGTCCCTCGAAGCCTCCAGCTGCTCGCGGGCCGCCTCTACCGCCGCGACCTCGATGAGGCGCAGGCGCTCCTTTTCCTCAAGCTCATCCCGCAATGCGGCGATGCGAGCCGCAAGCTGCCGGCTTTCCGAAAGCCTGGACGCCTGCTCTTCCGAAAGCCGGGATTCCAGCAGCGTTATTCGCGCAAGGGCTTCCGTCTGCGCGTCGCGCAACTCGTCGCGCTCCCTTTCGGCATCGCCCAGCAGCAGCGCGGCGGCCGCGGCTTCCGCGAGCCGCTGCTTCTCGCCGGCATCGAGCCGCTCGGTCAGGCTCTCGATATCCGCAAGCCGTGCCGCCGACTCGTCCCTCGAAGCCTCCAGCTGCACGCGGGCCGCCTTTACCGCCGCGACCTCGATGAGGCGCAGACGCTCCTTTTCTTCAAGCTCCTCGCGCAGAGCGGCGATGCGAGCCGCAAGCCGTTGACTTTCGTCCAGCCGAGACGCTTGCTCCTCGCTCAGCTGGGTTTCCAGCGCGGATATTTGCGCTAGAGCGCCCGTATGCGCATTGCGGAATTCGTCGCGTTCCTTCTCGGCTTCTTCGAGCAAAAGAGCTGCAGCCGCTTCCCCTGCCAAGCGACGGCGTTCGCTGTCGTTCAGACGCTTCTCGATAAGCAGAATCTCTTCAAGCCTTGCGACCGATTGGTTCTCGGATGCCTGCAGCGATGCCAGAGCCTGCGCAAGCGTGAGCTCTGTCGCCGCGACGCTGGTCTTCAACTCCTCTACGAGCGATTCCAAATCCTCACGCTCGGCGGCCGCCAATCTCGCGGCATGCTCGCCCTCGGCGATCTGCTTGCGCGCGTTGGCGAGATCCGTCCGAAGAGCCTCGCCTTCGGCAACGAGCCTGCTGTTCTCGTTTTCGGAGCTTTCAAATAGCGCCGCTAGGCCCTCGTACTCCGACTGCGCCGTTGCGAGCTGTTCGTCCAAGTCCAAGTTTTCGTCCCGGAAACGTGAAATCTCCTGAAGCAGAGCGGCGACCTGGTTTTCAAGCCCCGCATTCGTCGCCTCGAAATCGACGATTATCTCCGACTGCCGAGTCGAAAGCGCAGCTAGCTCCGCGATTTCGGCTTCGCTTTCCGCGCCTGCGCGGCGCAAATCCGTTAGCAAGTTATCCTTATCTGCGATCTCACTCGCCATCTTGTCCGAATTTTGCTGCAACTCCGAGATAGACTTGTGCAGCTCGTTGACCTCGATATTCAGCTCCTCGAGCTCGACATCCCGGTTGGATATCGCTTCTCGCAAGATGTACTGGACGATCATGAAAATGGTTAGGACAAAGATCAGGACCAGCAGCAGGGCCGTCATGGCATCGACGAAGCCGGTCCATATCGTGCCCGTCAGTCTGTTCCCGGAACGGCGCATCAGCGGCATGAGCTATTACTCGCTTTCGCTCTGCTCAGCGTCGCGCCGGCGCTGAGGCGGTCTCGCAGAACGCCCCGTCGCGATGTCCCGCAGCCCCGTGGAAAGCGTATCGGTCGTCTGCTGAAGGTGCCAAAGCAGATTTTCGTTGGCTTCTATGGCATCGGCGTTGCCGCGCACTAGCTCGGCCTGAATCTTGTCCAGAGCCGCGCTTGTTTTCACATCGCTGAAATTTACGCTCAGCGTTTCCAAAAGCTCGATTATCGCCTGCTGGTCGCTGGAGATTTTTTCGAGCAGCTTTGCAATTTCGGCGTCTTTGACGCCGTTCTCCGCATCTTCCGGGTCAATTATTCGGCTTTGTCTCTCAACGGCGGCCGTTAGCGAGGAAATAAGATTGCCCAGGTTTTCGTTCGCGTCGTTCTGGCGCATGTCGGCGTATTCAAGACTTCGACTGAATTCCGCGACCTGGTCGGCAAATACGGCGACCGCCGTCGACGGATTCGATATCGACGATCCTTCGATATCGGCTTCTCCGTGGCTAAGTCCAATGCGCGTAATTCCGGAAAGCCATTCCTCTAGCTGCCTATAGAAGCGGTTCTGACCGTGACCGGCGAATAGATCGAGAAGTCCGACGACAAGAGATCCCGCAAGGCCTAGAAGAGACGAGGAAAAAGCCGTTCCCATGCCGCCAAGCTGCCTTTCAAGCCCGTCCATCAACCGCGAAAAGACCGCGATGCTGTCTTCGCCCTGCTTGGGCTCGAGCGAGCGTATGACATCGACGACCGCGGGAACCGTGATGGCCAATCCGTAAAAGGTACCTAGCAAACCCAGAAAGATCAGAAGATTCGAGAGATAGCGCGTTATGTCCCTGGATTCGTCCATTCTGGTAGCGACGGATTCCAGAATCGACTGTGTCGAAGTGGATGTCAGCTGCAGTTTCGCGCCGCGCTGACCAAGCAGCGCCGCGAGCGAGGCCAGCAGTCTCGGCGCCTTGTCAACGGAGCCGCGTTCCGCATTGCCCTCGACAAAATCATCGATCCACCTGACCGACGCGATGATCTGGCCTATCTGCCAGAAGCATGCCATCAGCCCTACTAGAAAAACTCCGAGGATAACGCCGTTTAAGTACTTGTTGGCCTCGAATACGTCGACGACAAAATTCTTCGAAGCGTACGAGCCTACCGCGACCAGGCCGATGACTGCCAGCATCATGGTGATCTGCCTCAACGGCTGGTCGAACTGAATCCCCCCGCCGCGTTCCGCCGCTACCATCGGAACCCCCTTGCCGAACCACTGCTCACTTTGTTCCAGCCAGCCCTAATGCGCGAACAGGTTTCTCACAACATGCATCTTGTTATTCGCTATGCGCCGCTATAAGTGATTTTCGACCTTATCACGAAATCTTGCAGGGCGGTTATGGAACAGATTTTGCCAGACGGCTTCCTATCGAATTTTGGCCCTTTTTCCGTCCTGATCGTCGTAATTGTAGTATTCGCCGCGATCCTGATTTTGTCAATGGTCAAGTCCGTGCCGCAGGGCGAAGAGTGGACTGTCGAGCGATTTGGCAGATATACGCGCACCCAAAGGCCCGGGCTAAGGCTTCTTCTTCCTTTCATCGAACGCGTGGGCTCTCGGATCAACATGATGGAAACCGTACTGAATGTCGGCGCGCAGGAGGTTATAACGCGAGACAACGCGACGATCTCGGCGGACGCGATCGCGTTCTATCAGGTTATGGAAGCGGCGAGGGCCGCCTACGAAGTTCGCAACCTGGAACTCGCGCTGGAGAACCTGACGCAAACCAATATCAGGTCGGTGATCGGATCCATGGATCTGGACGAATCCCTTACAAACCGCGAGATCATCAATTCCAAATTGCTCAGAGTCATCGACGAAGCCGTTCATCCCTGGGGCGTCAAGGTCACTCGAATAGAAATCAAGGATCTGCTGCCGCCGCCGGACATTACGGAAGCCATGACAAGGCAGATGAAAGCGGAAAGGGAGAAGCGCGCCGAAATACTTCAGGCGGAAGGCGAAAAACAGTCCGCGATTCTTCGCGCCGAAGGACTGAGGGAGGCGCAGGTTCGCGAAGCGGAGGGCCGCAGGGAAGCGGCGTTTCTCGACGCGGAGGCGAGAGAGCGACAAGCCGAAGCGGAAGCGAAGGCCACCCAGGTCGTTTCGGAAGCCATCGCGGACGGAGACGTGCAAGCGATCAACTATTTCGTCGCCCAGAAATACGTCGAGTCAATTCGCGACATAGCGGCGTCGGAAAACTCCAAGACGATCATGATTCCGCTTGAAGCGAGCGGCGTCATCGGATCGGTCGCCGGCATCTCGGAAATCGCCAAGGAAGCGTTTACGAACAAGAGGGACCCCTCCTAGGAATCTTCGGAATGTTTGGCTTTCTGGAAGGAATCTCGCCGCTTTGGTGGATCGCGTTCGGATTCGCGCTAGGAGGCGTCGAATTGCTCGCGCCCTCATATTTCCTCGTTTGGCCCGCTCTGGCGGCTTTCGCGCTAGGAGGCTGGCTGGCATTCGCTCCAGGACTTTCCGGAAACGTCCAAGTCGGGATCTTCGCCGCCTCATCAGTCGTTCTCACGATCGCCGGTCGCTGGGCCATGTCCAGACTGGACCGCCGCGACAGGGATGCGTCCGCACTAAACGATCGATCCTCGCAGATGATCGGGCGACGAGCGTATGTCATCGAATTCGACGGGTCCGAGGGAAAGATAGAAATCGACGGCACCCTCTGGAAGGCGCGAACCGACGGAACCTCGAAGGTCGCCTCGGGCGATCACGTGCGCGTCGTGGGGAATAAAGGCTCGGTCCTATTCGTCGAAAACGATTAATCGCCTGTCAGCGAACGAACCCGGCGGGCAAGCTCGTCCAGAACCGGATCGCTTATGCCCAGATGCGACAAGCTTTCGCAAGTCTTGAAAAGATATTCGGAATTCTTGCCTTTTCCGCCGCGCGCGGATGCGATGATGCGGGCCTGCTCCTCAATCGGCAGCACGCCGCAATACTGCTCGTGCCCGGGATCTACGACGAAGGCCAGCGCGGTCGCCTCCCCGCCACCCGAAAGCTCGAGTCGCACGTGCGTTTCGATATAGGCATCGGAGATCAATTCGCGCTCCCGAAGATCGCGCAAGGCGCCATCGGCGTCCTTCGGCGACGCGCGCAGCGCCAAGCCGTCGCAATGCGCGCCGCTCCGCTTGTCGAGAGCCAATACCAGCCCCGGCCACTCGCGGTTGCCCCGATGGTGAAACGACCGCATGCAAAAGCATCTGCAGTAGCCCCGAAGCCTGGCACGCATTTGCTCCGCCGGCGCAAATCCCGGGTTCCAGAGGAGCGAGCCGTACCCGAATACCCAAAAACCACTTTCCGGCATATAGTCTTCAACCTGTTCCGCATTCGCCGCGGATCGATTCCGCGAAGATTGCAGCTAGCTCGAAATACCTTCCAATGAAAGCCTTGATCGCCCTGGTTCTGATGCTCGGATTGGGATGGAGCGCCTTCTGGTTCGTCGGGAGCAGGCATTTATTGTCGGAAGTCGAATCCCGCCTGGAAAGCGAACCCTCGCTGGATGTGCAGTACTCGGACATCTCCGTTCGCGGATTTCCAAATCGATTCGACGTAACGATTGCCGATCTCGAAGTTACGGATCTGAAAAGCGGTTCGCGCTGGGCGGCTCCTTTCTTACAGATACTGTTGCTGAGCTACGACTGGACGCATGCCATCGCGGTTTGGCCGCCGACGCAGTCCGTTTCAGTCGGCGGCGAAAATTTCACGATCGACTCCGTCGGCATGAGAGCCAGCGCGATGCTGGACTTGCGCCCCGAATTCAAGCTGGAGAGCATTACGTTCGAAAGCGGTCAGGCCAAAATTCTGAACTCAAACCTCCTGGCGGCCTCGATAACAGATGCGGTCTTTGCGGCGAAGAGACATGAATCGACGCCTGGCCTTTTTCGTATTGGCATTTCGATTCCGAAGGCGGAACTCGTCCGAATGGCAAAATCCGGTTCGGGCGGCGCATCAAATCTCAATTTGGCCATTTCGAATCTTTTAGGCGACCTGCGAGTAAGGTACGGCACTTCTCCGCGCTTCGGAAATTTCAGATCGCTGGAAACCCGAATATCCGAAATCTCGGTCGACCGGCTTACGTCGAATCTGAACAGTCTTGACGTTTCCGTCGACGGCAGCCTCGAAATTTCGGCTTCCGGTCATCCGGTCGGAGAACTGGCGCTCGAATTAAAAAATCCGCAGGTTCTTCTCGATTTCGCGACCGCAAGCGGAGTTTTGTCGGAACTTCAAGCGACCGTCATTTCGTTTGCTCTTCCGCTGCTTGCCGAGCGAGGATCGACCGCCGGCGCTTTCCGAATTCCGGTCCAGTTCAAGGACGGGCAAACGATTCTGGCGGGAACCAGAATTGGACCGGCTTGGAGGCTCGCGAGAGAATGATCGCGAATAGTTCGTCAAAGCGTTGGCCTAATTCGCTTTGTGGGTTTTGAAAAACTCCTCGATGGACCATCTCGCCTCGTAGCGGCGGAGGATCTCCTCGGCCCCCTGCGGAAGAGCAACTCGGCGATGGATCCGATGCGCGAGACCGGCGTTTCCTGCAACGCCGCGCGACGCACGAAGCACAAGATCATGCAGGAGATGATGGAGCGCGAGTACGACAAGCCGCTCGCGGGCCCGGCGCAGGTGGACGACGCCTATCTCGGCGGCTTCTTCGAGGGATTGCAGCGCCGGGGCGCGGAGGGGAAGACGCCCTTCGTCGCCGCGCTGGAGACGACGGACGAGTGGCTTCCGTTCAAGATCATGCTCCGGGCGGCGGCTAGGCTTCCGCGCGTCAGGTAGTTCGTCTGGCCCGATACGGTCATCGGCAACGCCGAGACGGCGCTTCGCAGCGCCGCGACTCCATGAAGGGAAATACGCACAGCGCTTCATGAGCGAGTTCGAATTCCGGTTCAACTGCCGTTGCGACCTGCTTAGCATGATTCCCGCCTCGCGTGGGCCGCCGATCCCGGAGAAGCTGCTCCGGAAGGGCACCGGCTGGCGGTTTGAAGGCTAGCGGCGCGCTTCCGCCGCTTAATGCATGCGCCGCGGCAAGGGCGGACCGCCAATTGCTGCTCGAAAATCCCGGATCCGTCCAAAGGAAGCGAACGGATGCGTCCCGTCCTGCCTATTCGGCGCGACCGTTCCCGAGAATTCAATCCGCTACAGGCAATTTACCGTCCCGGACGACGATTCCGCGAACGCCTCGGGAAAATTTCAACTTACGCAAAGTGGCAATCAAATAGTTTTCGGGATCCTTTTAATGGTATTGTCGCGTACTAGCGTCCGGTCCAGTTTGCCTCTCTTTTCTCGGCGAACGCCGCCGCGCCCTCTTCGGAATCGCTGCTCGAAAGCATTTTTTGGTACTCGGGATAGGATCGAGCGAACGCTTGTTCCAGCGATGCCTCTTCCAGGCCAACCATGATCATTTCTTTCGTGGCTCGAATCGACTGCGGCGCGCAGAGGCAAATCTGATCTGCCAACTCGCCGACCGCCGCCTCCAACGCCCCGGCAGGCACAACCCGGTTGATCAAGCCGAATTCCAGCGCCTCGACAGCACCGAATAGCCGGCCGGTCAGGGCGATATCCATAGCGCATTTAAGAGGAACGCTTCGCGCGATTCGATGCAACCCGCCCGAGGCGGCCAACCCGACGCGCGGCTCGGGCAGGCCGAAGCGCGCGGATTCGACGGCTATGGCCAGATCGCAGGCTAGAACGATTTCCATACCGCCGCCGACCGCATCGCCGTTGATCGCGGCGATAACGGGCTTGAAAAGATCGAATCTTTCGGTCAGTCCAGCGAAGCCCGTCGCTGGCAGCGGTCTTTCACCGCGCACCGCCAGATCCTTCAGGTCCGTTCCCGCGCAGAAAGCGCGCGAGCCCGCGCCGCGAATTACTGCGACACGCTGCGTCGCATCCGAATTGAATTCCGAAAACGCCCTGTCCAGCTCGAAATGGGATTCCGAATGCAATGAGTTCGAACGGCGCGGGCGATTTATCTCGATGCGCGTCGCGCTGCCGATCTTTTCAACGCGAATATGGTCGTAACTGGGCGCGCTCATAGCGCGACTCTCCGGCCAGTCTCGGACGATTCCATAATCGCCAAGATGGCTTCCAGCGTTTTGGAGCCATCGCGCGCATCGACTTTCGGCCTGGCGATGCCGCGAACGACGTCGGCAAAATGAACGATCTGCATTTCATAAGGATCCGGAATTTCCAAATCGAAATCGCTAGGCTCGATATCGTGCTTCCAATTTTCCTCGCCGTCGTGTCTCCAAAGGCGCAGATTCGGAAATTCAAGCGATCCTTCCGTTCCCATGAATCGGTAAGCGTTCTGGAAAGAGCGAGGGTAGTCGACATTTTCGCCGATTGCGAACTCCCACGTCCAGGGCGACGGCGTCTGGTCCGACATCAAGAAAGTGCCCACGCCTCCATTCCTGAACTTGAAGACTATTGCGGCGGCATCGTCTTTTTCCATTCCGAGGACAAGGTTCGATGTCTCCGCCGCGACGCTCTCGAATTCACCGCAAATGTAGCGCAGCGTGTCCAGATCATGAGCGAGATTTGTAAAAATCGGACTCGCTTCCCGTCGCTGCCTGTATTCGGGCTCGAAATACTCCCTGTGCTTGCGCGCGTTCCACTGCCCGCACACCGCGACCAGACTTCCGATCCTTTCCCTTTCGACGATATCGCGCGCCAAGACGACGTGAGGGTAGAAGCGACGCTGATGCCCCACCAGAACCGGCAGCCCGGTCGATTCAGCCCGTTCGCAAATGGCCATCGCGTCCGACATCGTCGCCGCTATCGGCTTTTCGACAAGAACCGCGACTCCGGCATCCAGCGCCGTCAGCGTCGGTTCGAGATGAAGTTCCGTGGGCGTCGATACGATTATGCCGTCAAGAGCTTGTTTCGAAAGCATGGCCCCGGTATCTTCGAAGGAGTCGACGCCGTACTCGGCCGCGACCGCGCCGCAATCCGGGTCCGGGCCGGCAATTGCCAAGAGCTCTGCGCAACAGGACTTCGAGATTGTGGAGGCATGCTTTTTTCCGATAGCGCCGGCTCCCGCTATACCCAATTTTACTTTATCCATTCGCCGCATCCGTGAAATGATCTGGATCCATCGTTTTGACGCTGTTTCCAACCTTCGGCGCAAACATCGCCCTTTCGAGAATATCCCGCTTCAAGTCAACTCCCGGCGCTATCTCGATCAATTCGACCTCCCCGTCCTTCAACTCGAAAACGGCGCGCTCGGTCACGTAGATAATTTCCTGTTTCATCAAGGCAGCCTGTTTGCCGGAAAAAGTAATTTGCTCGACCCGATCCACGAATTTTCTAACCGAGCCGTAGCCGTCGACCGACAACGCTCCGCCGCCGGACGACAGCCTTGTTCCCTTGGCTTCGAAGGTACCGACGAAGACCACTTTTCGCGCCGTCTGGGCGATATCTATGAAACCGCCCGGTCCGACGGCCAGGCCGCCGAGCTTCGACACGTTGACATTGCCCTCGCGATCGACTTCGCCGAACCCGAGAAACGCCACATCCAGGCCGCCCCCGGAGTAAAAGTCGAACTGCGAGGGACCGTCGATCATGCAGGTCGGGTTCCTGGCATAGCCGAACAGCATCCCGGTCAGCAGCGTTCCGCCGTACGTACCGTGCTCGATCGTTTGATAGAATTTGCCGAGATCGCCGCGCGCGGAAACGATGCTAGCGACTTCGTCGGGAATTCCGAATCCGTAATTGACAACGGCACCGTCGAACAACTCCTCGCAGGCTCGGCTGGCGATTATCCGTCGCACGGAGAAAGGCGGCATCGCGGGAGTCTGCTCAGCCCGCCGGCGTTCGCCGGATATGGCCGGGTCGTAGACGAGATCATATCCCTGCCGCTGGTCCGGATCGACGACGACGGCATCGACGATCGCGGACGGAATGCGTGCGGACCTTGCACCGAGACTTCCGCTGCGGACTCGCTCCCTAACCTGGAAAATAACTTTTCCGCCGGAATTGCGGGCCGCGGCCGCCATAGCGTAAATCTCTACGTTCGCGGGTTCCTGATCCAGGCTGATGTTGCCGTCGTCGTCAGCGACCGATCCCTTGAGCAGGGCTACGTCGATCGGAAAGGTGAAATACCGAAGATATTCTCGCCCGTCTATTTCCATAAGCTCCGCGAGGTCGCCCTTGGCGGCGGCGTTCATCCTGCCGCCTTCCTGCCTCGGGTCGACAAATGTTCCCAGGCCCACGCTCGTAATCAGCCCGGGACGACCGGCCGCGATTTCCCTCATTAGCTGCATCGCGACTCCGCCGGGCATCACGAATGCCTCGATTTCGTTGTCGCGGGCAAGCTTCTGCATGCGCGGCGACCAGACCCAATGCCCGCCGATGACCTTTCGGACCATGCCCTTGTGGGCGAAGCGGTTCAGTCCGCGCGCTCCGCGATCGCCTATCCCTAGAGAATGCAGCACGGTAAGGTCGCGCGGCATCCCGCAATCATTGAATCTCGCTTCGACGGCACGGTGCAGAAGCGTCGCCTCGACTAGCCCTCCGCCTCCGCCGATCAGCCCGACCGTGGCGCCGACGGGAATCATTTCAGCCGCGCTCGCGGCATCCACGAACGCCGTTCGCATGGCCTATTCCCGCCAGGCGTATAGTTCGCCTTTGCCCCTTAGTATCCCGCGCGCCAGGACGCTCCGATGAATCTCCGACGTACCGTCGAAAATTCGAAATATGCGCGAATCCCGATAGTATCTCTCTATGGGTAGGCTCTTCTCGTAACCGCTGCCTCCGAATATCTGGACTGCCCTGTCGGCGACCCGGCACAGCATCTCCGAAGCCTGCAGTTTCACCATCGAAATCTTTTCGTTCATCTGCCTGCCCTGGTCGACAAGCCATGCGGCGTGATACAGGTTGAGGCGGGCTGCGGCGATTTCCGCCGCGCTGTCGGCAAGCATGGCCTGTATCATCTGGAAATCCCCGATGCGCCGCCCGAATTGCCGCCTGCATGACGCATGCTCGACCGCCAGGTCGAGAATGCGCGATGCCTTGCCGATCGCCCGAGCCGCCACCTGCGCTAGTCGCACGCGCCCCAGAGTCGCGTAAGCGAGCTTGAGCCCTTCGCCCTCCCGTCCGAGAAGACATTCCGGCTCGAGCCGCACGTCGTTAAAGTAAATCTGAGCATGGCTGGTGCCGCGAAGCCCCATCATCTCCTGCTCTGCGCCGACTTCGACTCCCGGGGCGCTCTTGTCAACGATAAAGGCCGATATTCCGTCGCGCCCGTCCTCGGGCCTAGTTACCGCGGTCACGACGAAAAAATCGGAATAGTGCGCGTCGGAAATAAAATTCTTGCCGCCGCTTAGAACCCAACCGGATCCCTTCCTTCGAGCGCGCGTCGATATTCCGGCGGCGTCGGACCCCGCGCCGGCCTCGGTCAGCGCGATCGAGCACGTTCTCTCTCCGCTTACCACGGGCGCTAGCCAGCGGCGGACCTGTTCGCCCTCGCATTCCAAAAGGATTTCGTAGGCGTTTCCGAAAGCCCGGCGAACCAGAATGTCCGAAGTCCTGCCGAACTGCTCCTCGGCGAGAATCCAGTCGAGCGTATTCAATCCGCCGCCGCCGAGTTCGCTAGGCATATTCAGCGCATAGAGGCCCATCGATTTAGAAAGCTTGAATATCCGTTCCGCATGCTCTCCGGGCAGGCGTCCCGCTCTCTCAACCTCGTTCTCGAGCGGGCGAAGCTCGCTTTCGATAAATCTCTCGATGATGCCGAGCAAAATCCTTTGCTCGTCGTTCAAGGAAAAATCCATTCACTGGTAGCCCTTGGCTCCGCCGCCGTCCACGGCGATCCCGGTTCCGTGTATGTGGCGAGCTTCGCTCGAGCAGAGAAACGCGACCAAGGACGCCACGTCCTCCGGCATGCCCAGTCGCCTGATACCTTCCTGCGCGACCAGCTGCTCCTCGACTTCCGCCCGGCTCTTGCCCTGCTGCTCCGCGCGGTCGGAAAAAATCCTTTCCAGCCTGTCGGTAACCGTCAGCCCCGGGTGGATCCAATTGACGTTCACGTCGTCCCGCAGGCCTTGCTCGGCCAAAGCCTTGGAAAAGTTCGCGAGCGCGGCATTTACGGCGCCGCCGACCATGAAGTCGGCGCTCGGAGCGCGGGCAAATCCTCCGACGATGTTGACAACGGTTCCGCCGCTCTTGGCGAGCATGGGCCAAAGAAGCCGGGACATCCTTACCGCGCCATGAAATTTCAGGGCGAAGCCGTCGATCATTTCCTCGTCGGGCTGGTCCGGGAAAAGCCCTCCTCTGGTCGCCCCGGCGCAATTCACGAGAATGTCGCAGCGTCCGCAGTCGGCCTCGAGCGCCTCCGCCGCGGATTTGCACCCGTCAAGGGTCCGTAGATCGGCAGCATGGTACCAGACGCGCCTGCCCGTCGATTCGATGATCTTCGCCGTTGCGTTTTCCAGTCTTCCCGGATGGGAGGCCGCCAGAAACACGTTCGAGCCGTTCCGCGCGAGCCGATGCGCGCACGCGAAACCGATTCCCTTGGATCCGCCCGTAACGAATGCAATTTTGCCTTGGAGCGTTGTCATGATTCTTCTTTCCAGTATTGCCCTTCGATTCCCTTGACGAGCGCGGAAAGCGCATTGAGCGTCGGCGTCGGCACGCTCGCCTGGCGACCCCTTTCGATGATCGCGCCGTAAATGTAGTCCACTTCGGTTCGCCGCTTGTTCTCAAAATCGACGCACAGCGACGACTTGTTCTCTCCGGTGCCGCCGGGAGCGGTCATAAGGTTCAAACCTCGCACCGCCGATTCCGTGTCGAGTTCAATTCCGTGAGCCGTCGCAACACCCATGGCTTCCTTCATCGCCGCAAAGGAAAGAGCCTTGAGCTCGGGAACGGAAAGGCATTGCGTTTGCGTCATGCCCGTAAGCCCCGAAACCGCGCTCATGGCAATGTTCCCGAGAAGCTTGTTCCAAATCAGCCGAGTGATGTCTTCGCCAGGATTGGTTAAAAGACCCGCTTTCGTCAAAGCCGAAGACAGAGCTTCCGATCTATCGGATTTGCCTCTCGGAAACTCTCCTATATAGGACGGCGCGCGGGAAAAGTCCTTTATCTCGCCCGGCGCGAGCTTGAGACCGGCCATGGAAGACAGCCCGCCCAAAACGTTGCCTTCGCCGAATGTCCGTTCGAGAATTTCTTCGTTGCCTAGACCGTTCTGAAAGCTGAGCGCCAATGTTCCGCGTTCGGCAAGATGGCGTACCGAATTTGCGGCAACGCGCGTGTCGTAAGCCTTGCATTGAAAAATCGCCAGGTCGGCGGACCGAAGTTCCTTCGCGTCCGAAGTTGCGCGGATTCTAACCTTCCGGTCGCCGCCGTATCCTCTTATTGAGAGTCCTTTGCGCTTGATTTCGGCCACGTGCGCTTCGTCGATGTCGTAGAGCGTAACGCATAGGCCGCCCTCCAGAAGAATCGCGCCGAACAGGGCGCCCATGCCGCCCGCGCCGACAATGACGATTTCGGAATTTGCCCAATTCATTCGAATCAAACGCAATTGAATTCAAGCATCCCGATTCCGGGATACTCAACTCTTACCTTGCTGCCCTTTCGGATCGGCTGCGGCACCGCCGCGGCTCCAGTCAGCACGATGTCGCCTTTCTTCAGGCTGCATCCTCGACCGCGAAGATGGCCGACTAGGTCTGCGACTACTTCAACGGGATCCGCCCGGAATTCGCCCAGGAAATTATCCGCTTCTTCGCCGCCGTCGATACTAAGGCCGACCGCCAGATTCTTTAGGTCCAGGCCTCTCCAGTCCTCGACAGGCTCTCCCGCGATGCAGCCGCACCCCGCTCCATTGTCCGCTAGGACGAGAAGCGAACGCACGGACGCCGGTTCGTTCTGCGGCGGTTCGTGCCGCAATCCGATGATTTCAATCGAGGGTCGCAGTCGCAGCGATTCCCGCAAGACTCCGTCGTCCGGAAACTCGCCCTCGGCATCGATGTCGCGGAGCAATTCGAAGCCGAATTCGGCTTCGATTTTCGAGTTCGGAAACAAATCCATGGGGATTTCGCATGACGAGCCGCGCCATGTCGTCGATTTGAACAATCGGCCAAGAATAATATCTTCGTGGCCGTCCAATTCGCGCATCCTGGGGCTGGTCGCACCGACTTTCCAGCCGGCCATTTCGCCTTCGAGGCCTTCGGCGAACGCATCTTGAACGACATATGCCTCCTTTCGGTTCGCCGGAATGGAGTCTCTTGGAACCGGTACCGTCGCCGCGTCCTGCCACGCTTCTCGAAACCGGTGGCCCAGTTCGCTTAGCGCACCGCGCCTATTCTTGGAATCGCGCGTTACCATCATTTCAATTCCCGAACTTTGAAGCCCATGTTTGAATTCCTTGCCGCCTTTGTAGATTCTTCCCTGCATTCATTAGCCAACACATTAGAAACTCGAAAGTGAAACTTTCGGAACTTTGCTATTCGGACTAACGCTAAGGGCTAAAATCTCTATCTTCGAATATTGAAGCTTTGATTCACCATGTATCAGGTTGATTTTGTACTGGCTCCGAATGCTGTTTCCCAAACGTTCGACGCCGATCTTGCTGCTTCAACTTCGCGAAGCATGCGGCGAAATCTTCACAGATTCGCTTTAACGCAGCTCTCGACAAAAATAATAGCCACTTCATTGGGCGTTTGGGCAAACTGTTCAATTTCATCAAGGTCCCTGCATCCGCAAACAGGCCATGAAATTCCTTCAGTTCATAAATTTCGAATATTGGCGAATGCCTATTAACTCGGAGTGAGGACCAGTTTTGTTCCTAAGAGGCTGAATCATAAGTCATTGTTTTGATTCTGTTTTTCATGTCAGGCAC
>JAPPFL010000034.1 GCA_028823855.1 Albidovulum sp. | reverse complement strand
GCATGAAGCGCCGCGACAGGATCCTGGAGAGCGTCGGCCGCCTCAAGGAGAAGCACTCGAAGGTGGCTCGGCACTACGCGGTCGAGGTCATCGGCGACGACAGGGGCGCCGAGGCGATCCTGAGGGCGCGCTGGAGGCTGTCGGAAATCGAAGCCGCTTTCCGCTCGCTGAAATCGGAGCTCGGGCCCGGGCCCGTCTTCCACCAGCTGGACAGGCGGATCGGGTCGCACCTCCTCATCGCAGCGCTGGCCTGCCATCCGGCGCATCTGGTCCGGACCCGCCTGAAGGCGCAGGGAATCCATTCGGGCTGGACGTCGATCCGGGAGCGCATGCGCAGCTGGGTCCGGATCACGACGACGCTGCGCCGAACCGACGGAGTCCCGGTGGCGAGCCGGCAGGATTCCAATCCCGGCGCGGAGCAGGCGCTGATATCGCGGGCCGCCGGCGTCGAGCCGGGCATTCGCCGCTCGAGGTGCTCGCTGGACGTCTAGCCCCGCCGCCCGGATTCAACAGAATCTTCAAAATGTAGGGACAGGGTGGAATCCGCCCTGAAAATAATGCATATGATTCAGGAGGTTGCGGGACGGCATTTTGCAAAAGTGCCAACATGGGATAGGGTCGGCGCTTAAGCCTTCAAGTCCGCTGCGCAGCCGGGGCATCTTCCCAAGCGCGACGGCGAAAATTCAAGGGCGTTGCTGTACGGAAAGCTGTTCGCGGTCCTGCTGACCGAGAAACTGTTAGCGCACGCCAACACCGTTTCCCCCAGGGGGTACGACCTGCCGGCCCGGCCGCGCCGCCAGCAGGCGGCGTGAATTCAAGTTCGCGCCGAACCAGGTCAAGCGAACGATCGAGCTCGGCATTCACCTGCGGGAGATTCCGGCGGGCTTGCCCGAAATCGCCTCCGGACTCTCGGAGCCAATGCGAAAGTGCCGCTCGCAAATGGAACGGCATTTCCCGATCCGACAGCTAGCCGAGGATTCACAACAAGTTAACGCTGATGAGGCGACCACCTGCACTGCAAGCGCGACCGGCCTCCGGGGAACGAGGTCGTCTGGTTCGGATACGCGAGGCTCGCCGACGCGTCCTAGGCCGCGGAGCGCGCCAGAAGGCAGGGACCGGAAAGCGCGATGTACAAGCTGTTGCGTTCCGACAAAATTTAAGACCAATGGACAGGCTGCTCCTGCGCGCCTTTCGGCGATGGTCCCAGAGGGACCGCACCGAGTGGAGGAAATCGACACCCTCGTCGCCGCCCACTGGCCCAAGGCTCGAATCCGCCATCCGTGGCCGAGCCAACTGCTCGTCGTCAGGACCCGAAGAAGGAGCCCGGTGCGTCAATGCGCACGCCGGGATCCGTGCGGGGGGTGCCGGGAAACTGGCATTCCTACCGCGATATGTTAGCGAGAATCGCTGCAATATCGAAACCCAAGCTTGACAAGCTGCCCAATGTTATTGAACTTTGGAGCCGAGTTCCAAAGGCACCACTACTTGCCCTCTACCGGAAACTCAGGAATTTCACATGACCATTAGCATCCAACGACTTACACTCTTCGCAATTTTCGATGCGCTGGAAAGGGATCTACGATCAGTTTTGCTTTCCGAAATCTTCCCGTACCACTACGCAAATACTGTACTAACTACACATGAGATAGACAAAGTACGTGATCGATACAACAAATCGAAACAAACTGAGGATTTTCTCGATGATGGAATTTCCGAATACGTTCACTACCTTGATTTTCTCGATGTAATACAAATTTTAAACCGAAATAAAAGAAAATTAACTCCGTCCATGGCCAAATATTTTTCTTCCGTTACGCCAATTTTACAAAAGTCCGCACCTATTAGGAATGCCGTTATGCATGGCCGTCCGCTAGAGATCGACAATTTTTCAACAATTTGCGGAATAGCAGAAAAACTATCCAAAGATACGGATTTCAATTGGAGTAACGTCTCTGACACTTTGTCCGAAATTGATAACGATTCCAGTTACGTATTCGGCCTTAACTTCACAATTAGTGATGAAGGTAATTCCGGAACCTTCCACAATCTACCGATTCCAGATTTTGATGATACTGGATTTGTCGGAAGAAAAGGTACTCTAACTAAGGTTAATGACGCAATTTCTGGGCCCTTCCCGGTAATATCGTTAGTCGGCCCAGGCGGCGTTGGCAAAACAGCACTAGCGCTAAAGGTGGCCTACGAGCTTCTTGCAAACCAAAAGTTAGAATTTGATGCCATAGTCTGGGTGTCAGCTAAGGCAAACACGTTAACTGCAAAGGAAATTGAACGAATCGAAGGTGCTATTGAGGACTCTATTGGCGTGTTTGGCTCAATTCTCGCTGAATTTGAACCAGATTCTATTTGTCAGCCTGAAGAACGAGTACTTGAACTTCTCAATTTATTTAATGTGCTACTGATAATCGACAATTTGGAGACGGTGCTCGACAATAGACTGCGTCAGTTTATCAAAAGGACGCCAACGGGAAGTAAAATTCTTCTAACGTCTAGAATCGGAGTGGGTGCCGGTGACCTATCCATTGAAGTCTCTCCTCTATCCATACAAGATAGTAGAGTATACTTCCGAAAACTCATACAATCGTATTCGGTGCGTCTTTTGCAAAGGGCACCGGTAGAGACTGTCGACCGCTACATTAAGAGACTCGGTTGTAACCCATTATTCATGAAATGGTTTGTTACGGCTGTTAAATCTGGCTCCATGCCAGAAAGGCTACTCGTGGATCAAACGCACATTCTCAAGTTTTGCTTAGAGAATGTCGTAGAGCACCTCGACTCCCAGTGTAAACAAATTTGCAACGCTTATCTCGTAGTGGATGGGCCACACAGTCTTCCCATGCTTGCTCGTCTGACGGAGCTTTCGCCGGAGGAGATAGAGGCATCTCTCACTAAATTGATGACGTGCAACATAATTACCATGGTCTCGGTAAACGAGTTGGGTGATACAGCGTATAAGATGCTAGAGCTACCCAGGGCCTATTTGCGGAGAATACACAAACTGCCGCCTTCAGAGGCAAGTAGGATTGGCGAGAGGTATAAACGAATACGGAATACAATCGAAGAAGCAGGGCGATACAAAGGAGAGGAAGTTTATCGCTTTGAGAGTTTTCAAATACAAACTCGGGACCAAGCAATAGTAGCTTCCGACCTTAAAAGAGCCTTTTCTTTTATTCGACTAAAACAATATGAAAGGGCCGAGGAGTTGTTGAGTTCCTTGAGCGCACTTGCCCCCGGCTATTTCGAGGTGGAACGCGTAAGGGCCTATCTGAAATTTGAGCAGGGTGAGTTCGCCTCCGCGCGTGAGGCGTATGAACTCGCACTAGAACTGAGGTCTGATTATGCGCCCCTTTGGTACTGGTATGGAGGCTTCTTGCTTCGAGCTTATGACAATCTCGAAAGTACTTTGGAGGCATTTGATCGTGCCCAAGAACTTCAAGAAAGCGTCGTTGTGGAGCGAGAGCGCGCTAGGGTCCTTCTCTATATGGGGAGATTTAAGCAAGCGGAAGATATATTGGACAAATTGATTAGGGGGGGATCCCTATCTCGCAGACACAGCGCAATTTTGATTGATCTAAAAATTCAATGCTACTGCAGAAATGTTGATCATCAGGTGTCAATTGGCGAATTCCATGCGGCATTTGAATTATTAGTCGAGGCACGTAAGCATGCTGAGGACATACCGTCCAACGTTTTGGATACTAAAATGACTGTAAAGTACAAAGGAATGATACGTGTGATTGATGTTCTTTTGGAAAAATTTTGTGGAACAGACAAAGAAGCGATATTGCAGGAACTTAAAGATTGGGCGACAAATTTTTCCGTCAAGGATGTGCGAAGAGGACGGATAGGGCGCCTCAACACTTCTTCGGTAATCACATTGGTAGACGTACCTAACGATTTCAATAGAAATGAAGGTGAAGAATATTATGAAGGACAGAAGATTGACGGCGTAATCGTTCGTGTTGCAGAGAACGGCACATTTGGATTTATCCGAACCAGTGCGGGCCCGGAACTTTTTTTTCATCAGTCAGGCACGGTCTCTCGAAGCCAATGCTTGTATATGGCCGTCGGTGTTCCGGTAAGGGCAACGATAGGCTCCAACGCGAGGGGCTTTTACGCTGCGGAAGTTAGCATGAAGTTTTGCGAGGACTTAGATCAACTGTCTTTAGAGGACCGGTTCGTCACTGCATTTGTGACGAGTCGAAAAGATGGCACGGACTATGGCTTCGCAATCATACCCGAATATGGTGAGGTGTTAATTCGACAGGGTGATTTTATTGATTCTGCAAATTGGGACACACTAACCGAAGGAGATAAAATTCAACTTGTCGTTTCGCGAAACGATAAGGGCTTTTTCGGTACTATGATTAGACGTTAGGCAATTAGATTGTTTTGAGGGCTACTGTCGACCTCCCCCGTGACGCAACTATTTTCTATACCGATGAGGAACTTATAAAAAAATGATCAAGCGGGGATTTATTTCTGCATTCGAACGATTTTAGCTTGGAGCAGGGGCGCTATCCGTAGTATTTTGCTGTTTGTGACACAATTACAGAAGGTGCCCCATGCCCTTGAATCATGCTACTAGCGAATTGTGGTGCAGGTTTCAAGGGGAACTTTTACCCGAGCTGGTGAGCGAGGTCGACCCGCTCAGCGAGAGGCACAGGCGGTTCGTCGCCGGCCTATGCAGGTTCTGGCGCGACCGCCCACCGGAGGACCGCATGGCGCTGGCATACTCGTTCGCCGCCATGGCGGTCTGGGACCTGCGACGTCGGTGCCGAGCGGGTCGACCATCCTGCAAGTTGATGGACAGCGCCTGCGATTCGACCGAGTTCAAGGAGTTCAGTCGCCGAGCAGGCAAGAATGCGATCATCGACCCGAACCCGCGCCGGAACCGGGTGCTGAAGGAGGCGCTGGCGGCTGAGGCGAAGGCGCAGCGCGCCGCCGACCACTTTGACCCGAAGACCGTCCGCTACGGCGAGCACTCCACCGTCGAGCATGTGAACGCCCGGCTGAAGGACGAATTCGGCGGCCGCCACATCCGGGTTTGCGGCCACGCCAAGGTGCTTTGCAATCTAATGTTCGGGATCGTGGCTCTAACCGTTGACCAGTTGCTTCGCCTTTCCGGCTGAAACGCCAGATCCTATTGGGAAAACGGCCGGACGCCGCCTTCCTGTAGAGGCCGCCCGAAAAGTGAGCTTGGCCTTTTGCAATTTGCTCCCGATTATATCCATTTCGAGGAGACTACCGGTATCATACCGATTCAGGTTGAAAACCACGCACCGCATTTGAATCAACTCCTCATTTCGTAATGTCCACCCATTCTCCCGTCCTGATCGAGGCGATTCTGTCGGGCTGCCCGGCGAACTCGGTCCACGCGTCGAACAGCCTGTTCGCCAGCTTGCTGGATTTCAGATGGCCGAAGACGTTCTCCATCGAATTCAGCTCCGGGCTGTAGGGGGGAAGGCGCAGAAGCGAGACGCCCTTCGGAATCTCGAGGTCCTTTGAGCGGCGCCATCCGGCGGCTATCAATGTATCGTACTTTAGTCTGTCGTTTCGTTGTCCTTCATCCATTCGCGCATGGCGCTGTGGCCGATTACCGAGGTCCAGAGGTTCCTTACGCCCTCCCAGACATTCTGCGTGCCCGGAAGCGGCCGGTGCTTCGAGGGGTGGAATCCCTCCTGGCCGGCCGCGAGGACGACGAAGGTCCGGATGTCCATCTCCGGCGGCCCCGGGGGACCTTGAAGCCTTGCCGCGCGGCGAGGGCACAAACCATGTCGATGTAGTCCTTCGGTAAGCGGCTAAACTGCGACGTCCCAATTCAGGGTTGAACCGTGTCCGCACAGGCCGGTACCCTCGAGCCGGAATATTTTCGGCAAGGAGGGATAGCCATGAACGTTCTGGCGCGGATCGCCGAAGGGCTCGCGCGCTCCCGCGTTCGTTTCGCTCGGCCCGGCTCCGGCGGACTCGGCCGCGACGTCGTCTCGGGCGGCTGGTTCGTCTTCATCAACCGTAGGCGCACGATGATGAAGATAATTGGCTTCGGGCCAGGCGGCCGCAGGATCCGGGCCGGCGGCTCGAGCAGGGGCTGTTCGCGGTTCCCGCCGGCCCGCGGGGCGAGTCCGTCCCGCTGTCGCGGACCGATCTCCAGGCCCTGCTGGACGGGGTCGACTTCGCCGCCGTCCGCCGCCGCAAGCGCTACGCGCGTCCGCGCGTCGCCGGGCCCGGAAAAATCTCCGGAATTCGCTGATTTTCTTTCGAATTGGCGCTTCTGGCGCTTGACGGGATACCCGGCGCCCGATATAGTGGCGCCAAGGCATTCGAAGAGACGATCCGGCGATGGACGCAGCGGCTGAACTGGCGCAACCCGGGCGGGAGAACGAAAAGCTCCGGACGGACAATGTCGACCCCGGGCTGCAGCTTGAGCGGCTCGGCTTCGACTGCACCGACCTCAAGCGGCAGCTCGACTGGTTCCGCCGGCAGCTCTTCGGCGGCAAGTCGGAGAAGCGGGTCGAGATCCCGCCCGAGCAGATGACCTTCCGGGACCGGCCGGGGCTGGAGGAGCCGGAATTCGAATTCGCCGAGCGGAGGAAGAAGCGCGGGAAGAAGAATTTCGAGGGCGCGGCCGACGAATCGGGGCTGCGGTTCGGGCCGGACGTCCCGGTGGAGACGATCCCCCTCGACAATCCCGAGGCCGAGGCGATCCCGGAATCGGAGCGCGAGCCGGTCGGCGAGAAGACCGTCCACCGGCTGGTGCAGACCCCCTCCTCCTTCAGGATCATTCGCTACGCGCTCCGGACCTGGAAGCGC
>JAPPFL010000013.1 GCA_028823855.1 Albidovulum sp. | reverse complement strand
TCGGGGCGGACCGGGCGGTGGAGGCTTGCAAGGCCCTCTCCAGGGTGGAGCGGGCTTTCCGAACAATGAAAGCGTCCCGCCTGGAGGTCCGCCCGGTCTACGTCTATTCCGAGAACCGCGTGCGGGCGCACGTGTTCATGTGCATGCTCGCCTGCCACGTCGAATGGCACATGCGCCGGAAGCTCGCGCCGATGCTGTTCGAGGACGACGATCCGGAGGGAGCGCGGGCGAAGCGGGCGACGCCGATCGAGAAGGCGGAAGTCTCGGACCGCGCCAGGGACAAGGCCAGGAGCAAGAAGACGGACGACGGGCTCCCCGCGCACAGCTTCGACACGCTGCTCGCCGACCTCGGCACCCCCGCGCGCAACGAGGCGGCGATGCCGGCAAGCCCCGAGCACGCGTTCACCGTGCTCGCCCAGCCGACGCCGCTGCAGGAAAAGGCGTTCCGGCTTCTGGAGATCGACCCCGCGAAATAAGCTGCATGCAGAATCCCGTTCGAAAGTCGCCCGAACCGTTGCCAGGCAAGGAAAATCTTTGAATTATTCCCCTGAAGTTCCGTCTAAGGATCTGGACCGCGCTGTCGAATCCTCCGCAGCCTCTGAGGCGGGCTGGGACCCGGGCTGGATCAGCCGGGCGGACCGAAGGACCTTGCATGCCGTCGACCAGACGGCCGCCGCTTCCGAGACCGCGACTTTCGGAACAGAGCCGCGAGAGGGCATTGCCGATGCCTGCCGGAAAAGGGCGGAGGAGGTGTGGAGGGAAGCGCCGACAGCGAAGGACCCGCTTGAGGCCAAGCTGCTGGATGCGAGAGAGGCGATCGCCTGGCCCGCGGAAACGGCGGCCGCGCGATTCAGGGGAGTCCTTGCCGAGATCACGGAACTGAAGCAAGCTGAAAGAGATTGTTAACTATTCCGCATTCTTCCTGGTCTTTGAATGGAACTTCTGGAACTCAACAGGTTCTGCACGACCTGCGAGTTGAGTATCCGGGATAATCCGGTCGGCCTCCCGGGCTGGCAATGCGGTTCCTTGTCAACGAACGCGGCCTGAGCGCGACAACAGTCAAGGGTTACCTGTCGATTGTTCGCGCCTTTCTCGCCGACCGCTTCGAGACGCGGACGGCGGACCTTGAGAGCCTGACGGCCGGGGACTGCCACGGGTTCATCCTTCGCTACGGCGGGAACGTCTGCTGGCGCACTTTCAAGATGTCCGCCGCGGCGCCGCGCAGCTTCCTGCGCCATCTGCATCAGGAAGGCGAGATTCCGGCCGATCTCGCCGACGGCATCCTCCCGGCGATGAAACGGCGCCAGCCGGAACTGCCGAGGTCGAGGCGCTCGTCGGCGGCTGCGACCGGACGACCGCCGCCGGGCGACGGGACCACGCCATCTTGCTACCGCTTTCGCGGCTGGGCCTGCGCGCCGGCGAAGCCGTCTCGATGACGCTTGACGACCTGGACTGGAACAACGGCGTAGAATAGCGATGTTCCATCCGTCAGCAATGCGTCTGGTCGGGACCATGGCCGCATCAGTCATTTCAATTGTGTTGGGGTACTAGCGGCTCTCATTTCATATCTTGGGCTTTGATCGACCATGGGAACCAGAACTTTTGTATAATTTGGACACCCTGAAAAAGGACGACACTCATTATCGCCAGGACGACAACAGCGAACATTGCTCGCGCCAAATCAAAGTTGGTCGTGGAAGAAACGATCAAGTAGCCAAGACCTCTATTCGATGTGATGAATTCTCCAACAACTGCGCCGATGACCGAAAGAGTGATTCCTATCTTGAGTCCACTGAAAATAAAGGGAACCGCGTGTGGCATCCGGATTGTCACTAGGCTCGTCATGAACCCGGCGCCAGTCGATCTGCTCAGGTCTAGATATGCCTTTGGCGTATCGAGGATTCCTGTTGCCGTTGCCACCATGATTGGAAAGAAGCAAACTAGGAAGTTGATAACGAGACGGGATTCAATCCCTGTGCCAAGCATGACAACGATTATGGGCGCGATAGCAATAACGGGAATTGCGTTGGCAAAGACAAGCAATGGATAGATCGCTTCAGATGCCACGCGGTTCAGCGAGATGAGAACACCAAGCGGAATAGCAATGATTACCGACACCAAAAAGCCCGCGAGAACCGTGTAGAGTGTCGCCCAGACATGCACTGGGACCGCACTTAGGATCTGTAGACCAGAGGCCCAAACGGAACTGGGGGCCGGTAGAAGATAGGACGGCACTTCGAAGAGCCAGACCAAAGACTCCCAAATCAGGAGCAGGGCGGCCAAGCTTAGCACAGGCAAGACTATCGGTCGCATATCTAAATGTCCTTCGAAGAGCTATTGTGCTGGGAGGATCTGCTGTAGATCGAAGCTCGAATTGCGCCGTCAATTTCTATCGCTCGATCGGAATTCAAAATCTCCAAACCCCGCGGATGAGGGAATTCAACATCCAGAATCTGAGATATTCTGCCGGGAAAGGACTCCATGACCGCGATCTTCGAAGACAAGAAAATGGCCTCGGGGATTGAGTGGGTGACGAAGACGAAGGTTTTTCCGGTTTCATGATGCAGCCGGACAAGTTCAAACTGAAGCTCCTCCCGCGTCATCGCGTCCAGCGCGCTAAAGGGCTCATCCATCAAGAGGATATCCGGGTCCATAACCAGACCACGCGCAATTCCTGCCCGTTGCTGCATTCCACCAGACAGGCTATCGGGAAGCTGATTGGCGACATGAGTCAGACCAACCTGATCGATCAGTTCCATCGCTCGGTCGCGGTACTGTCTAACCAGCGATCTGGATTTCACCCGGACTGGATAAAGAACGTTATCAAGGACGCTAAGCCAGGGAAGCAGGTTGGAGCTTTGAAATACAAGGCCGATTGTGTCAAAGCCGGGTTTTCCTGCACCTCCCCCGATGGTGACCATGCCTTGCGTGGGCTTCTCCAATCCGGCGATGCACCGAAGCAGAGTTGATTTGCCGCAACCAGAGGGGCCGAGAAGCGAAAGGAATTCGCCGCCATCTATAGCCAAGCTGACGTCCTTGAGTGCCGTGAAGACATTGTCTCCATCAGCACCAAAAACCTTGGAGACACTCTCAATTTGAACATCTTTCACGGCTTTTCCCGTCGCGGGGCAGCTGAGGTTCGGGTTGCGCAAAAGGACGCAAGATAACGCAGGCGGACGAGATGTCCGCCTACGTTGGTTTCGCTTAGAACTTGTGCACGAAATCCGACATACTGCCAAACGCGCTGTCCTGGCCTTGGGATTTCATTGTATTTGCGTGGGTCATCATTATACGTGCCTCGTCCCAGGAAAAACCATTCGCGGCAAAGGCTGAAGAGCCGAAGATCAACTCAATTCCGCCGCTGATCGCCGCAAGCTCGGCGTCGCGTTTTTTCTCGGGAAACAGTTCCAGCAATGCGTCCACGGCGGCTTCTGGATCTGCTTGAGCCGCTTTCAATGCGCATTGTGTCGCTTCCATAGCCCGCTTCGCGACGTCAGGACGCTCCGCCAGGAATTCTTCATTCGCGATCAGCACGCTGCCATACATGTCAAGACTTTCGCCGAAGTGCAAAAACTTAGGGCTCTTGCCGGCGTTGGTGACAACATCCGAGAGGATCTTCGATGTCGTCAAGAAAGTCGTATGACTGTCTATTTTTTCCTGCAAAAGAAGACCGAGAAGGGCCGAGAAGTCTGCTTTCTCAGATTCAACTTCACCGAAATTGCTTCCAACGAGTTCCATTGCCAAGGGCAACATCAGAATACCTGCGTCGCCGGGACCTGATGCCAGTTTCCGCCCCTCCAAATCGGAGACGGAATTGATGCCAGTGGACTCCAAGGTCATGATGCCGTACGGAGCATCGCTGTAGATTGGTGTCAGCGCTTTGACCTGAGCTCCGTTGTTTACCACGCCCAGCATCATGGCACCGAAGTCTGCCATTCCGATATCGCCTAGTCCAGCAGCGACTTTCGCCACCGTATCGACACTTCCCGAGCCTCGATCAAATGTGAATTCGAGATTCAGGTCGGCAAAGCATCTATTTTCGGCGCCTGCGTACCAGGCGCTGTGAATTCCGCCCGGAATCCAGTCAAACAGCATTTTGACCTTATCGGCCGCTGAGCTCGCCTGAGGCGAAACCGCCATTGTGATCGCGGTTGATACCGCCAAGACGTGATTTCGGAACATGATATCCTCCATTAGGTTTCTGACTATCCGATGACCGTTTCAATTGGTTGCATTTTGTCGCTCGCGATAAGACCCTTGTCTGTGAACCCAAACGCGGGAATGTTTGGAAGTGCTAGGAAATTCATATATATCAATGCTTTATCGTCAGGATTGCCGCCAAGCTGCTCGCGAAATGCTGTCCGAACATCTTGCATCGCTTCTGCGACAACCTCGGCTTTGTCATCCGACATCAAGCCAGCAATCGGCAGGGCAAGCTCGGCGACGATCTTGCCGTCGCGAACAAGTACAAAGCCGCCCCCGATTTCTAAAATGCGGTTGGCAGCCGTTGCCATATCGTCGTGGTTCGCACCGAATATCGCGATGTTGTGAGCGTCGTGATTGACCGAGCACGCTAAAGCTCCGTACTTCAGTCCCGCTGCGTCCGAGAAGCCGAGCCCGATATCACCATTTTTGCCATGGCGTTCGACCATGGCCATCACGTTGATGTCGCGGCCGCTATCGGGCTGGACAACTCCATCCTGGACGGGCAGCTCCTCTTGCCGAGTAACTTTTCCCTTGCCTTTTGAATTGCTAATGACAAGAACTTGGGCGATTTTATTATTGTTTTTGGGTTTGACGTGAAAGTCATCCGCTTTCAGAGGCCGTTTGTACTTTATCGTCGACTTGGCCCAATCGGGATAGCTCACGCGCTCGGTCGGACCGAAATACTCATCGCTTGCACAAACTATCTCGCCACCGATGATCGTGGTTTCGACCGAAACGCTTTGAAGGTTTGACAGCAGAAGAATATCCGCGACGCGGCCAGGCGCGATACTACCGTAGTCGTGCGCAATACGAAGCCCATGCGCTACATTGATAGTTGCGAATTGGTATGCTTCGACCGCGTCAAACCCGGCTTCGATTGCGGCCCGCAGGCGGTGATCGAGGTGCCCCTCGTGCATAAGATCATGGGCGTGAATGTCGTCAGTACAGAGTTGGAACTGACGTGTGTCGATATTCCTGGATTTGCAAATTTGCGCAAGTTCTTCCAAATGCGAGGCGTCTAGTACGCGCCCAGGACGAAGCGCTAGGACGGAAGCCATGCCGAGGCGAGTGTTTTCGATGATTTCATCTACGCTCCTTGCCACATGGGAGTCCTCGGGACCTGCTGCCAAAAACGCAGCGAGTGCGCGACCGCGAAGTCCTGGCGATTGTCCAGAAATCAGGCGTCCCAACTGTTCGGCTTGATCAAACTTATCAAACTGTTCGGCGTCTTTTTCTAGTACAAGGCTAGGATTGATGTCGCCCGCCAAGCATACAGCCTCGGGCCAATCGAAGAGTTCACGGGTTTCTTGAACGCTAACCGAGCCGTTCGAAGTCTCCAGCCATTCTGGCATCGCCGGTATCCGGCCGGGCACCCGAAATTTTACGCGCAACGGTGACTGGGCGGCTTCGTCGAGCAGCACGCGCATCCCCGGAATACCCAACACATTTCCTATCTCATGTGGGTCGGCGGCAACCATAGTGGTACCGCGCGGAATGACCATGCGGGCGTATTCGCGAACCGAGATCATTGAGCTCTCAATGTGGACGTGCGGATCTATCAGCCCGGGTGCGGCAAATTTTTCCGTGCCGTCAATCGTGGTTCGGTATCCCTCTCCACCTTCGTTGGCCGGTAGAACCGCTGCAATTCGCTGGCCGGCGATCAAAATGTCAGCGCAGTGGATCTCCCTGCTGAGTACATTAACAAGCCGCACGTTCCTGATGACCATGTCAGGTTTCGTGCGAGCCATCGCGACGTCAACTAATTGCCCACGGTCTCTCACAACCAAACTCTTCAATCTTAGCCCTATATACTATACCTTTTAGGATTCTTGGCGGTCAATCCTGGAGCGACATCGGAGCGAAATTTTTCTGTGAGTGATCGGCCTTTCCTGCATGGCTTATCCTGAATCGGGTGGACAACCCCGCTCAAGCCCTTTCAAGGTTCCAAACTCGTATAGGTGATGCGGTTCATGTAGGCCGCAGGCATGCAGGTCGGTCTCCGCCTTTCGATTAGCGTACGCTTGGCTGCCTCACCGGCGCCTTGCGCTCCGGCGAGCACACGCGGCACGCGCTGGCCCGCGAGTTGTGCGAGCGCGCCGGTTGGCTCAACGCCCTGGGCCGCCCGTGCCTGTCTGCGGCGGCAGCGGCGCTGCCAGCGCTCGCGAAGCGCATCGGGATCGAGCTTCCGCCGGCACGCGACATGCCGGACCCGACCATCGCGCCCGCCATCCCGGCGGGTGACATATCCGACACCCGGCTGGCCTGCGCGCTGGACGAGCTCGGGCTCGTCTGTTGAGTTGCAAGATTTTTTGGCGGGTAGCGGGCGATCTGTTTCGGATTGGGTAGGCATCTGACCGGATGGAGACCGGAATTGTCCGGAACGGCCGACTTCTCTTTCTTGGCAACCTTTCAGCAGCTCTTTCTTTCCAGGGGTTAGCGGAAGTGTTGCTTCCCGGCAGCTTCGCGGCACGGCTGCCGGGCGCTGAACGATCTCGAGGCGGCGGCCCGCACCGGCGCAAGGAGCGGACCGCCCGGCCGGCGACCCGCCGGGCGCAGGCTGAATCCAGCAAAATCCGGACAAAACGCTACGTCCCGGTTTAGCCGCTTGCTTGCAACCGGCGTGGCCGGAGAAACTGAAACCGTGAAATTAGACGCCTATCCGAATTCGCACGCTCGACTCGCCAATGCTTGTGGAGATCCGCCTAGGCCTGATCTTGCCCAAGCGCTGCAGGTAACCGGTGCATACTCCCGTCTAATCGCACTTCCGATCGCCCGATTGCTCGCTATTCCTCTTTTGGCCTAATACGGAGGATGGGCCGGCTAGTGTACCCGGGAGCGAGCGCCCGGCGGCAAAGAGGAGGCCATCGTGACGGGCGGATTCGGCCGGATTGCGAATGCCATCGAATTCAGCGCGTATTGCAGGGTGCGAATCCATGTGGGACCAGCGTTATGCTAGCAAGGACTATTTTTATGGCACCGAGCCATGCGACTTTCTTGTGCGCAATGCTGCACTGCTCGAACCCGGGCGCAAGGCCCTTGCCATAGCCGATGGAGAGGGACGCAACTCTGTCTTCATGGCTGAGAAGGGTCTGCAGGTTACAGCCATGGACAGCTCCGCGGTCGGTCTGAAAAAGGCGAAGCAGCTTGCCGAGTCCCGGAATGTCCATATCGATTTCCGGCTGGCCGATCTGCGAAGCTGGATGTGGGAACCGGATCGTTATGATCTTGTCGCGGCGATCTTCATTCAGTTCGCCGATCCCGAATTTCGAGCGGAGATCTTTGACGGCATCGAACAGACTTTGACGCTTGGCGGTGTCGTGATGCTGCATGGCTACACTACGCGCCAGATCGAATACGGAACCGGGGGGCCGCCCGTCGCGGAGCGGCTCTATACGCGGGAGATGCTTGCAAACCGATTCAGTGATTGGGACATCATCCGCCTCGCCGAGTACGACGCGGAGATTCAGGAGGGTGTCGGCCATTCCGGCTTCTCGGCCCTTGTCGATCTGGTCGCGCGTTGCCCTGGCTGAATATTCGCGGCATCGCTGGGTCATGCAATCGACAAGCGACGTGCGGGGAATTGCTGTTTCGTGATCGACGCAACGAAACCGCTTCCGCGTAGGCGGCATCAAGGGTCAACGTAAAGGAGCATTTCAGGCATCGCGCCGCCGGCAGAAAATCCGCCTTCGACAATCTTCCCGGCATGCAAATCGATTCTCGTGATTTCTCCGTTGGCAAGTGCAACCAGCACATGCCTTCCATCAGGTTCGGGCAGCGCGTGGAACGGCTCGGCGGGAACTTCAACGCACCCGGCAACTGTCATGTCATTTGCGTTCAGGAGGTCGACGTAACCGAGCTCCTTATTCTCATCAAATGAAGTAACAATCACCAGCCTGCCGTCACGACTGTTGAACGGCCAGCCGGGAACGCCAGTCAGGCCGATGGTCTCAACAACTTCCCGGGTAGCCAGATCGATCAGGTGCAACAGCGGCCTGTAGAGGTCGCCAGCATAGAGAATCTTTCCATCGGGAGATACGCGAACCGCCTGCGCGCCGACCGGAACGGGAATGCGCGCGACCATCCGCCGCGAAACGACATCCACGCCGACGATCACCGGATATTCCTTTGCAGAAAACCAGACCGTCGATCCGTCCGGCGAAGCAGCCAGAAAATGCCCCGGAACCTCCAGCCAAATCGTGTGTTCGATTTCCCGGGTTGCCGGGTCAATGATCAGGGCACAGCGGCTGTGTTCAACGGTGACCCAGATTTTGCCGGCGATATCGGTCATCATGGCATGGGGCGCGAGATAGAGACCCAGATCGACATGCCCGTCGAATGCCATGGTCTCCAGGTCGACAACACCCAACCGGTTGTCAGGTTTATTCGGTCCGTAGTCGCTGTCGCCGTAGAGCGAAACGAAAGCCCGGCTACAGTCGGACGTTACGGCGATTTCATGCGGTTTCGCGATGCGTTTCTCGCCTACAGGCACGACTGCGAGCAACTCCTTTGTCACAGCATCAAAGACCGTTAGGCTGACATTTTCCTTGACTGTCGCAAGTATGAGTCTTCGCTTGCCAAGCATGGTTGATTCACTAACCATGAGCCAGGTCCTCCTTTGCCGGCCAGCCGCCAAAGCCCGTGAGACAACGACGGTAGTTGGGGTGGATTTCGAACTTATGAGCCTCCCAAACGCCCGCAAGCGCCTGAGGCTCGTATACCTTCTCTGCCCGGCCTACCAATTTTTGCAGTCGAGTGTTTAATGGATGAGTGCCCGATCATTAACTACGATTTACAGTTGTTGATTCCTAAACAATCCTGCGCTCCGAACCCGATTGCAAATGGCGCGTGTCGCATAGAGGTCGATTCCGGACAGGTATAAAGGCAATGGCGCGTCAGCGATAGGGTAGGCGCGGCAGACTGACCGAACACTAGTGCGCGAGGATGCCGGGAAGCAAGCATCATCGCACCCGCGCTTCCAAGTCAATGGCAACTCTCGGTTGATCGATTTACTAATGATAAGTGATGGAACTGTTCCGCCCTCGGCCGGCGGTCTCGGCGAGAATGCCGGCATCTTCCGGGATGAAGTTGGCCCGCGTTGCGGCGGGCTTGCTCGCGATCGTGTCCAACAACTTCTTCATAGCGGTGGCAACGGAAATGATAGGTCGGCGAATCACCAACTAACGCTACGGTGCAGTGAATGCGTCTGCTGAAACGAATGTATCAACATTTCTATAACTCGTGGGGACCTGTTCAGATTGCGCTGGCGAGGAGCGATGTCCACGAACGCGGAAAGATCGTTTTTGCTAAAGGAAAATTGGACTTCCATAGCGGCGCGGCCTTGTTGGCCGACGACCATCGAGACCCGAATCTACATGCTTGGAGAGGGTCTCGACACCTTGGCGGGCAATAGTATCATGAATCCGGGAAACCGAATGCGCAGTTGCAGCTCCCTCTGGTGACTAGAGAAGCTGTTTGCCGATTTCGAACGGTTCGAATTGGCAGGCATGATACCTTCGAAAGCAAAGTCGCCGAGGCGAAATCCGCTCGGCAACGGTATTCGCATGGGACCGGATAGTTTCATCATCGCGGCTCGTCTAATCGCAAATAAGCACCTAAAAGAACAAGACGCGATTGCGCATTCATCCGACGCTGCCGCATGCCTGAACTAGAATTTCCTTCGCCGCGGGATATGGCGTTGAACGCGCGGCGGTTCGGCCAGAACCAGGAAATCAAGAATCGTCCGGAATTGGGAAGAACTATAGAATCCCGTCAATGGGCGGCGTCAAACGCAGGAATTTGGATGCAGCCAGGTCGTTGGCGTCATTTAAGCGTCGGTACCGGGTGAACCTCGGCCAAGTGGCAATATTCCTGCAGCGTAGAGTTGAATACCGGCGGGAATTACTGAGGCGTCGTCGAGAACGGCAAAATTAAGTTGCGGAATAAAGACCTATTCAGTCGCAACGCGCGTTCGCGTCGAGTTGCGCGGTTATCGCTATCGGATATGCGACTCGAAAATCTATTCTTTTGCGGCGATTCCCTTGAAGACCGGCAATTGCTTAGTCGATTGCATTGGCAAAGGAACCGAACAAATGGAGCACTTTGAAAAAAATGGCACGCTCCATTTCGACAAACTCCTTGCAATTCCGCAAAACTTGGGCCAAATAAGTTGGTGTTGATGGCACAAAAACAAAACAAAAAAACTCGAGAGCAGGAAAATGACGATTGCACCATCTTTTGTGGATGGAAGCGAATTCCATCCAATTGATTTAGTAGAATCGCTGGCTACCAGGCACGAGTGGAATTTCGACAGATATGCCGAAGACCAGATCGATCTAACGATAGAAGGCAACTGGCGAATATATGCAATATCAATCGCTTGGTCGGAGTTCGAAGAATTGCTGAAACTGGTCTGCGGTTTCGACCTGGATGCCGCATCGGCAACTATGCCGCGCATGCTGGAAACGGTCAACCGCGCAAACGATTTGAACTGGACAGGAGCGTTCACCTACAAGCGCGAATTAAAGCAAATGGTCTATCGCTACGGGCTCGTTCTGGGGGACGAGGCGACAATTAGCACGAGTCAAATCGAGAGGCTGCTGTCGGCCGCCTTTTCCCAGTGCGAACGATACTATCCCGCATTTCAGCTGGTTGCATTCGGAGACCATACTCCCGAAGAGGCCTTGCATCTTGCAATAGCCGAAACCTACGGGCGCGCTTGAAAATTTTTCCGGATTCCGAGATCGGATTCGGGCCCTCGAATACCGCGCTCGTCAAGGCTGATAGGCTACGCGCCTGTGGAATTTGGCTGGATAGAATTCGAGCGCGGCCGCGATATCCTTCAGGCCGGAAGCCGATCAGGGGAATGTTCGACTCCGGCGGCGATCAATGCCTTTTGGCGCCTCCCGCTGCGACGCAGCTAATTTCAAAAAATGAAATTCTCGAGCCGATTCCGACGGGATAAAAGTATGCGAATGCCGTTCCGTGCGCATGCGGTTGTTTAGGAGACGGATATTGGCTAATGATGCGCGCCTGCATCAAGCCGGCAAGGTCCGGCGACCGTCATGAAATTCAAGAATTTGTTCGCTGACAACCGGGTATAAAATTTGCCTGCAGCGTTCGAAGTGTTCTCTGGGGTTAGTCGCAAAAGGGAAGGGCGAATACGTGGTGCCAGTTAATCACTATCCTAAAATCCAAAAGCTAATGCTTCTAGGCTGCGGCAAAATGGGTTCCGCGCTGCTAAGCCGGTGGCTCTCGGACGGGCTCGGCCCCGATGCTGTCTCGGTTATCGAACCGTGTCCTTCCAATTGGCTTAAAGATCAAAACGTTACTATAAACGGCGAAATTGGTTCGCCGCCGTCGGTTTGCGTAATCGCGGTCAAGCCTCAAGTCATGGACAATGCTTTGCCCGCGGTGTCGCAGTTCGGAAACGGCCCGACGCTCTTTATTTCTATTGCCGCGGGGAAGCGAATTGATTTTTTTGAAAAAGAGCTTGGCCCTCGAACTCCGATCATAAGATCCATGCCCAACACTCCTGCGTCGATCGGACAAGGAATAACCGCCGTTACGCGCAACTCGCGCGCAAGCGACGACCACGTTGCCGTAGCCAAGTCGCTGCTTTCCGCAGTCGGTGAAACGGTCGAATTGCCCGACGAAGCTCTTTTGGATGCCGTGACCGCGGTTTCCGGGTCGGGACCGGCTTATGCCTTCCTTTTAATCGAGACGCTCACGGCCGCAGGCGTCGAGCAAGGCCTGACCCGAGAGACGGCCGAAAAATTAGCGATAGCTACGGTTGCAGGGGCGGGTCGGCTGGCGAAATCGGGGCAGGGCACGCCCGCGTTTCTCCGAGAAAGCGTTACCAGCCCTGGAGGCACGACCGCCGCGGCCTTGAAAATTCTTATGGACGGCGAAACGGGACTCCAGCCACTCATGTCAAGAGCGGTCGAGGCGGCGGCGGAAAGGAGCAGGGAACTTGGCGGCTAGCGGTTCGAACTTGAAATTCGACGATTTCCTAAAAATCGACATCCGAGTCGGAAGAATAGTCGAGGCCGAACCTTATCCAGAGGCAAGAGTGCCGTCGATCAAGATGAGAGTCGATTTCGGGCCGGAAATCGGCATGAAGAAAAGCTCGGCGCAGGTCGCGGCAAGGTATGAGCCGGAATCCCTGCGGGGTAGGCTTGTCCTGGCGGTTGTAAATTTTCCACCGCGCCAGATCGGCAAGTTTATGTCCGAAGTGCTGGTTCTTGGGGTTCCAGACGATGAAGGTAACGTCGTGCTTCTGGCGCCCGACGCGGATGTTCCGGTCGGAGGAAGAATGTATTAGCAAACGAGCTAGCATCGGACTCCGATGCGCCGGGAAGATTGCTCGAATTGCGCAAGCGCTGCCGATTTAATGTGGAATACTAATCCGGCGCAAGAAGCGACTGTAGCGGCCGAACTTCAAAATCCCCGGAAGAGCGCTTGCTAATGGCAAGAACTACCGCCTGCGATGCAGGCGCGGTCGTGCAGTACGGAATACTGTTCGCTAGCGCAGCCGTGCGTATCTCGCGGCTGTCCGAAATCGTCTGCGTTCCTTCTGTCGTATTCATGACCAGAGAAATCTCGCCGTTCTTTATTGCGTCGACGATATTTGGGCGGCCTTCGTAGACCTTGTTGACGACATCGCAGTCGGTTCCGCGGCTTCTGAGGAAGCTCGCGGTTCCCCGAGTCGCCGAGATTTCGAAATTCAATTCGGCGAGGTTCGCCGCGGCCTTCGCCATCGCCTCGGTCTTGTCGCTGTCGCGTACGGAAATAAACACGCGCCCGTTGGCGGGCAGCACGGTACCGGCTCCGATTTGCGCTTTGTAGAATGCGCTTTCGAAGGAACGGTCAATTCCCATGACTTCTCCGGTCGAGCGCATTTCCGGACCGAGAATCGTATCGACGCCGGGAAAGCGCGAAAATGGCAAGACAGCCTCTTTGACGGAATAGCGGGGATTTTTTGGCGGCTTGAATTCGAAATTATCGAGGGATTCGCCGGCCATGATCCTGGCTGCGGTCGCTACGATCGGCGAGCCAACGGACTTTGCAACGAAGGGCACGGTTCGCGAAGCGCGCGGATTGGCTTCCAGAACGAAAATCTCTCCGTTTTGGATTGCGAACTGCATGTTCATCAGCCCCGAAACTGGAAGAGCCTTCGCGATGACTTCCGTTTGACGCATCAATTCGTCGATGATGCGTGGGCCGAGCGAATATGGCGGCAGCGAGCAGGCGCTGTCGCCGGAATGAACTCCCGCTTCCTCAATGTGCTGCATGACCCCCGCGACATGAACCCGCCGCGTGTCGGAAACGGCATCTACATCGACTTCTACGGCGCCTTCCAGGTATCGGTCCAGAAGGACCGGGCTGTTGCCTGAAACGACCACGGCTTCATTGATGTACCTGCGCAGCTGCGCATCGCTGGTAACAATTTCCATCGCGCGCCCGCCTAGCACGTAGGAAGGGCGGATGACGAGCGGATAGCCAATCCGTCGAGCGATTTCGAAGGCTTCGTCGGCCGATGCGGCGATTCCGTTGACCGGTTGCCTTAGCCCGTGTTCACTCAGGAGTCTCTTGAATCGGTCTCTGTCCTCGGCCAGATCGATGGCGTCGGGAGATGTTCCGAGTATAGGAACCCCTTCCTTTTCCAATGAATTCGCCAGTCTGAGCGGAGTCTGGCCCCCGAGTTGTACGATCACGCCGTGAAGTTTTCCGTTCGCGCTCTCCGCGCGAAGCACTTCCAGAACATGCTCCAATGTTAGGGGCTCGAAATAGAGCCGGTCGGAGGTATCGTAGTCGGTCGAAACTGTTTCGGGGTTGCAATTGATCATGATCGTTTCGTAGCCGGCTTCGGAAAGCGCGAAGCAAGCATGGCAGCAGCAGTAGTCGAATTCTATTCCTTGCCCGATCCGATTTGGTCCGCCGCCGAGTACTACTACTTTTTTCTTTTCCGAAGGGCTGGATTCGCATTCGACCTCGCCCATCGCGGGCGATTCGTATGTCGAGTACATGTAGGGCGTTAAAGCATCGAATTCGGCGGCGCAGGTATCGATTCGCTTGAATGCGGAAAAAACTCCGAGCTTTGCCCTGCGCTTCCTGACATCTTCCTCGGTAAGTCCGGCGAGCGTTGCAAGCCGAGCATCGGAAAACCCGCTCATCTTTAGCCAGCGCATTTCTTCAGCGCGGTCGGGGAGACCCGATTCGCGAATGCTCGCTTCGCAATCCACGATTTCCCTGATTCTATCCAGGAACCACGGGTCGAACCCGGTCCACTCGCGAATATCGTCGTTCGACAGCCCTAGGCGGATCGCCTGCGCGATCAAGAGAAGCCGGTCCGGTGAGCGGGCGGAGATCGCCCTTATCACGGCAGCGCGTTCCGGCGCGCCATCGATCTCAATCTCGTCGAATCCCGAAAGCCCGGTTTCAAGCGAGCAAAGAGCCTTCTGAACGCTTTCGTGGAATGATCGTCCGATCGCCATGGTTTCGCCCACGGACTTCATCGATGTCGTCAATTCCTGCGCCGCGCCCGGGAACTTTTCGAAGGCGAACCTCGGGATTTTAGTGACCACGTAGTCAATGGACGGCTCGAAGGACGCAGGCGTGACCTTGGTAATGTCGTTGTCGATTTCGTCCAGCGTGTAGCCGACCGCGAGTTTTGCGGCGACTTTCGCAATTGGAAATCCGGTCGCTTTCGAAGCGAGCGCGGAAGAACGCGAAACTCTCGGGTTCATCTCGATGACGACCATGCGGCCGTTGTCTGGATTAACAGCCCACTGCACGTTGGAGCCGCCCGTTTCCACGCCGATCTCTCGGAGAACCGCGATCGACCCGTTCCGCATCAGTTGATATTCTTTGTCGGTCAGGGTCAATGCGGGCGCGACGGTTACGGAGTCGCCGGTATGGACTCCCATCGGGTCTACATTTTCGATGGAGCACACGATGATCGCGTTATCTGCGCTATCGCGAATGACCTCCATTTCAAATTCCTTCCAGCCGAGCAAGCTCTCGTCGATCAGGATTTGACTAATTGGCGAGGCATCGATTCCGGATTGGCAAAGTCGTTCGTAATCGTCCAAATTATAGGCAACTCCTCCTCCTGTTCCGCCAAGCGTAAAGGCGGGGCGTATGATTGCGGGCATACCGACCGCATCTAGCGCGTTCCGCGCCTGTTTCATCGTGTTGGCAATTGCCGATCTCGGACTTTCGATTCCGATGCGGTCCATAGCGTCGCGAAACAGCTTGCGGTCTTCGGCGCGCTGGATCGCCCGTCTGTTCGCGCCGATCAGCTCAACTCCGAACTTCTCAAGAATTCCGCAGTCGGCAAGCTCGAGCGCAATATTCAAGCCCGTCTGGCCGCCCATGGTCGGCAGCAAAGCATCTGGGCGTTCTTGCTCGACGATTTTGGACGCGAATTCGAGGGTGACGGGTTCGATATAGGTTGCATCCGCCAGACCCGGGTCGGTCATGATCGTAGCCGGGTTGGAATTTACTAAAATTACGCGATAGCCTTCCTCCTTCAGAGCTTTGCAGGCTTGCGCTCCTGAATAGTCGAATTCGCACGCCTGGCCGATTACGATCGGGCCTGCGCCGATAATCATCACTGAGGAGATATCGTTTCTCCTTGGCATTGCACTATCCTTTGGCGGGCGGATACCGGCCAGACTCCACTTGTGGCGCGGCGATCGGAATGCCTTATAGATTGCTGCGTAGCATACGCAAGGCGCGCGAGAGCAGGACGGGATTCGCGAGGAATTGAACCCTTGCCAAACTTGCAGAGCGAATTTCTCGTTGCAGGCCGAAGTTCTGGTAGCTGCCGTTTCGATGTGGCGAAATTCTGGCCGTTTCAAGAAAAAATGTCTGGAAAGCAGAGGCCGTATCTAAAGTCGTCCGGAGTGCCTTCGACGCGGCTGTGGCGGCCCGAAGCAAGAGGCGATGGCGAAGAGGGGCTGCGATCGCTGCGAGATCGTGCAGCCTAGGTCACGCCTTCACCTTTCTAAATTTCGCGACTCGCGTTCCCGTCGACTGCCGCACATCCTAGCGATGAAGCTCTCGAAAAGAATTGCCCGCGAGCCCATTGAAAGTCCGATCGCGTCGCATTCCGCGTTGCCGCGCCAATCGTCCTGACGAGCGGCAACTGCCGGTCCTATCCAACGGCTAATTCGCCGCGACCGCGGAGGATTTTACCTAGTCCGGCGGGGCTTCGATAGCGTCCGTACGCCAATCACTCGTCAATACGTCCATGCACGACTTCTTCAACTGAAGAGTCGATTGGCTCAACGAAATCCCTGTGCCTGCTGATGCCTCTCCCGACCGAGGTCGCATACCGCGATTCAACCACCCCGAATGCCTCGGAATTTCTGAATTGATATGCACTCCGGGCGAAAGCTTCAAAGCGCCGAACTTGCGGCCATCCCGACAAGAAAGCTCTCCACCTCGCTTTTCGCCTGCTCGGAATTCTCGGACTTGATCGCTTCGGCAATCTTGGATAGCCGGTCATGGAAGTGCTTTTTTACGAGATTGGCAACGGGAGCCTGGTCGCTTCCGCCATCGAACTTGTTCGCTCGCCGGGCGCTCACGATTTGGTCGAATGTCCAGCACAGAAATTCATTGCCGGCCTCGACGTAGTAAAGACGAGAAAAACCATAGATTTCCTCCTTGAATTCAAGCCAGGTCGGCACCTCGAGCAGCCGTTCCAGCGCTTGGTCCAAATCGCTGACAAATTGCGCGGTCGGAGCTTCGGCGGCGCGCGCGGCGACAGCCGGTTCGATGAGAAGCCTTGCCTCGAGCGTCTCGTGAAAGTCGTGCGACCGCTCCGCCGACATTTTAACGGCCGCCTCCGAAAGCTCGATAATCTGCGGGGCTCGTTCGGATAAATACGTTCCGCTGCCAATCTTGCGTTCAACCAGGCCCTCGCGCTGGAGCATCAGGAGCGCGTCGCGCACCCGCATGCGGGATGCGCCGTTGATCTCGGCAAGCTTCCTTTCGTTGGGAATTCGCTCGCCCGGAAGCACCGCGCCGGAACGAAGCAGGTCCCTGATCTCATTGTAAACGCGATTCGTAACGCCGTTTTCGCTGGTCACGTCTATTCTCCCAATTGGCTTACCAATTACCGGAATTTTTGCGAATTTTCAATAGAATCGGCACCCAGGGCCGCTTATCGATTGTATTTGACAAATGGTCGGGCAATTTGTAGAATTGGTCAACCGATTGCCGGGCTAGAATTCAGTTGGGAAATGCCTAGGCGGCAAGCCGGGATTCAACAAGGAGAAGAGAATAAGATGAAGACTTTACAGCGACAGGCCCTGTTCGGCGCTTCAATGCTGGTCGCCAGCGCTACCGTGGCGTTTGCCGAATTTTCCTGGGATCAATTCTCGGGACAGTCGATAACAGTGATGATGCCCGAGCATCCGGTAACGGATGGCGTTCGCGCCGTGATTGACCAGTTCGAATCCGACACGGGCATTGATGTCAATCTCCAGACGATGGCCGAAGATCTCTACTTTGATCGGATGGAAGTCGCGCTCAGAGGCTCCGGCGGCAACGCTCAGATGGATGCCTACTTCCTGCCGATGGATTCGACCGCCTATACGCAGCACACAAACGGGCTGGTCCATTCGCTTCAGGAGTTCATCGACAATCCCGATTTGACGGCGGCCGACTACGACTTGGGCGACATTCCCGCAGGCTTCCTCGACTCGACAAAATTCGAAGTGGACGGGAGTTGGGAATATCACGGCATTCCGGCTTCGTTTGAAACCTATATTCTTTTTGCGAACATGGACCACGTGAATACTTATCTCGACGGCCAAATGCCGGCGACTATGGAAGAGCTGATCGAAGCGGCGCGCAAGGTAAAGGAAGAAAGCGGCGGCTCGGTTGCAGGCGCCGTGCTGCGCGGCATTCGCTCGGATACGCTGATCGACACGGTGACCGGCTTCGTCAACAATTCGGTCGGCGCGGCCGACCGCTCGGCACCCTACAACGTCTGGTTCGACGGCGATTGGTCGAGTCCCAAATTGGACGATTCCGACATTGTACGAGGACTCGCGAACTATGCGGAACTCATGAAGGCAGGCCCAATCAACATCCAGGCGATGGATTGGCCCGATGCCTCCCAGTTCTTTATGGCCGGCGGCGCCGCATTCTTCATCGATGCGAGCCTGTTCGCGCCCGGTTTCGAAAATCCCGACGAAAGCCCGATCGCCGGAAAAATCGCCTATTCGGTAATTCCCGTCGACAACGATGAAAACGAACCCTTTTCGGCGCACTGGCAGTGGGGCTTCGGAGTGCCGCAGAACGCCGCTAGCCCGGAAGCAGGCTGGCTCTTCATCCAGTACATGTCGAATACCGACAATGCGACCGCCATTGGCAAGCTCCACGGCGGAGCGCCGCGCCTTTCGACCTGGGAGGATCCCGAATACGCTTCGAGCTTCCCGCAGGCTTATGTCGATGCGGTCGCCGCGGCAATGCCGAACTCGCAGTCCTCGGTGGTACAGCGCGCGGGATGGAGCGAATTCGCCCTGCGCATAATCGACGTGATCCAGGAAATCTATGGCGGCGCCGATCCCGCGGAGGCCGGCGCAGCGGCGCAGGCCGATTTCAAGGCGATGATCGCCAACTAATTGACCTCCGACCCGGGCGGCAGAACTTGCCGTCCGGGGCTTTCAGGGAAACGATCAAGACCAGATTCCGCCCGGGAAGTCTCCATGACGTATGAAATCAAGTCCATCGGGTCGTCAGCCTTTTGGTTCATCTTGCCCTGCCTCTTCGTCCTCGCGCTAACTTCGCTCTATCCGATTGCATTCGGGTTCGCGGTGTCGCTCACCAATTGGAACTGGGGAGTTCAGTTGGACTTCGTAGGGCTGGCCAACTACGTCGGGCTGCTCGGCGATAGCGAATTCTGGACCGTGATCAAGAACACGGTCGTCTTCGCCGCCGCCGCCACGTCGATCGAGATCGCGCTCGGATTTTATCTTGCCGTGCAGGTTGACAAACTATCCATTCCAACCGATCTGATTCGCGCCGTCATCATGCTGCCGCTAATGATCTCCGGAATCGTGGTAGCGCTGATGTCGAAGGTCATGTTCGACCCGTTCCTCGGTGTCGTAAATTACCTGATAGGCGCTTTCGGATTTGGCCCTTCGGCCTTTTACGGGGCTGCCTTGACGGCAATGCCGTCAATAATCGCCGTGGATGTCTGGTGGCAAACGTCCTTTGTTTTCATCATCATGCTTGCGGCTCTCCGCGGGCTGCCCAAAGACCCGATCGAAGCCGCCCTTGTCGAAGGCGCGAGCAATTTCACGATCTTCTGGCGCATCAAGCTGCCAATGCTGCGCTCTCTTCTGATCACGGTAGTAGTGATTCGGGCGATCGATACTCTGAAAGTCTTCGATATCGTGTTCGGAACTACTGGCGGCGGTCCGGGTCTGGCCACCGAGGTTGCGCAGACGTTCGTCTATCGCACCGCCTATAGCTATCAGCAAATCGGCAAGGCGATGGCGACGATGATCCTGTTTTCACTCCTGATTCTGGCGATTTCGCTGGCTCTTCAGGGACTTCGACAGCGCTGGGAAGCCGACAAATGAGCGCCGCGGCGGCCGTTTCCCGGCGGTACCGCTTGACCGCCAGGCTCTCGCAAGCCTGGGCATACGCCTTTACCGGGGCGATGGTTCTTTTTAGCCTTTTCCCCGTCTACTGGGTTTTTGCGACATCGCTCAAGACAAAGCGCGACGGCCTTGCAAATCCGCCGCTCTGGATTTTCGACCCGACGCAGGCGAACTATCTCAAGCTTTGGTCCCACGATACTTTCAAATTCACCTTCTTGAACTCGATAATCGTTACTGGCATCGGGGTTGCGCTTTCGCTTTCGATCGCTATTCCGGCGGCGTACGTAATCGTGCGCATGAAGATGCGCGGCCGAAGATTTTTCGGTGCCTGGCTGATCCTGGCCTACATGCTGCCCGAATTTCTCTTCGTGCTACCGATGTTCTCGCTATACCAGTGGACGGGTCTGTACGACACTCATGCAGGGCTTGCTCTTATGTACCAGGTCCATGTGCTGCCTCTTTCGATTTGGCTGCTCAGCTCGTTTTTCGGCGAGATAGATTTCGCCATCGACGAAGCAGCACGGATGGAGGGGGCAACGCACTGGCAGATATTGACGAAAATTTACGTCCCTTGTTCGCTGCCCGGCGTGGCGGCAACCGCAATTCTCAACGCGATCTGGATCTGGAACGAATTGGCGATCGCGATCGGCCTCACATTTTCGAGGGCGCAGACCGTCACCCTCGGAGTGACTAGCTTTCGCGGCTACGCGGCGCTCGATTGGGGCGCAATGACGGCCGCCTCGATAATAGCGATCGTTCCGATGCTGCTATTCGCCGTTGTCGCGCAGAAGCATATAGTCAAGGGCCTAACCCTTGGCGCGGTCAAGGGTTGATCCATGGCGTTCAAGGAATCCGATGTCCCGCAGTTCACTACCGTATTCGGGCGCGACCTTTTGGGCGAGTTGCAAAATTTCGTACTCCCTAAAATGCTGGTTGTCACAATGGAGGATCTGTTTCCTCTCTTTGGGGGCGCGCTTCCGTCCGAAGCTCAATTGTACTTCGTGCGTTCCTTGGAGCGCGCCGCCCTCGAGTCGGACCTTGCCCGCCTCTCGAATATCGCTTCCATAGTCGGGCTGGGAGGAGGTCAGGCCATCGATGTCGCCAAATATTTTTCGTGGCGCCTAGGCCTTCCTCTCTTTCAGTTTCCGACATCGCTTTCGGTCGATGCGGTGTTTGGCCACCGTTCGGGCGTTCGCAAGGGCGATATCGTCAGTTATGTGGGCTGGGCGGTGCCCGAGACGGTTTATGTCGATCTCGGCATCATCGAGGCTGCGCCTCGCCTCCTCAACATCGGCGGCGTGGGAGACGTTTTCTGTTTCATCACGGGCGTGATGGATTGGCGATATGCTGAGGCGCGGGGAAAGTGCGAGCCGCGCTGGCCGTACGACGACAGCCTTGCGCGAATATCCCTCTCCAGGGCCGAGGCCTTGCTGGCCGAACTCGACGAAATCAAGGAAATGTCTCCGCGCGGAATTTCGCTGATGGTGGATGCGCTGAAGTGGGGCGGGGCCTCCTATCACGGCGCCGGCTGGAACCCGCGCCATATCGAGGGCGTGGAGCACTACATCTTCTACGCCCTAGAAGCTTTAACGGGGAGAAGGTTCCTGCACGGACCGGCCGTGTGCCTCGGACTCGTACTCGGCGCCATGATGCACGGCGCGAGGGACGACGAGCTTTTGCGCGCATTGACGCATCTCGGAATGGACATCCGGCCCTCCGCCATGAAGATTGAGTGGATCGATGTCTTCGCCGCGATGCGCGGACTTCGCGACTTCGTCCTCCGCCACGACCTCGCCTTCGGGATCGCCAACGAATTTGAGGTGACGGAACCATTTCTTACTGCCGCAAGAGACAGGATCGAAGGAGCCTTTGCTGCATGAACCAGCGCGGACGAACCCCGATCACAGGGATCGATAAACCCGAAGAGCGGCTCGCCGCTCTTGGCTTGACGCTGCCCGCGGTGCCCGCGCCGATCGGAAATTACGAAATCGGATCCATCGACGGAACCCGACTCTATCTTTCGGGCCAGGGTCCGATATTGGAGGACGGTACTCTCGCTACGGGCAAAGTGGGCAAAGATGTGGATGTCGAGGAGGCGACCTTTCGCGCTCGTCGCACCGGGCTGGTATTGATTGCTGCGATGAAGGAAATGCTTGGGTCGCTCGACCGCGTCGTGCATGTCCGGCGGGTATTCGGCATGGTCAACGCGGTGCCTGAATTCACCGAGCATCCGGCTGTCATCAACGGATGTTCCGATTTGTTCTGCGACGTGTTCGGTCGCCGAGGACGCCACGCGCGCGCTGCGGTAGGCATGAGTTCGCTCCCCGGCAACATCACCGTTGAAATCGAAGCCATCGTCTCGTTTTCCAGCGAACGAAAGCCGATCCGTTGAGCGAAATCCGTTTTCGAGGCGTCGGAAAGCACTACGGCGACGTCGAAGTGATCACGGGATTCGACCTGCGCATTCACGACGGCGAGTTCATGGTCCTGGTCGGGCCGTCCGGCTGCGCGAAATCGACGACGCTTAGAATGATCGCGGGGCTGGAGCGAATCACCTCGGGCGAGCTTCTCATCGCCGGCAAACGCGCAAACGAGCTTTTGCCCGCCGAGCGAAACATTTCGATGGTTTTCCAATCCTATGCGCTTTTTCCCAACATGTCGGTTCGCGAGAACCTGTCCTTCGGCTTGCGAGTTCGCAAGACCGACTCGGCTACCGTTGCAAGCGAGGTCGACCGCGTTACGGGCTTGCTGGGACTCGGCGACTTGCTGGATCGCAAGCCGCGTCAACTCTCAGGGGGCCAAGCCCAGCGCGTCGCGCTCGGACGCGCCATGATCCGAAAGCCGAACGCCTTTCTTTTTGACGAACCGCTTTCGAATCTGGATGCTGAACTCAGGGTTCAGATGCGCGGGGAAATAATCGAGATGCAGCGCAAGCTCAGCACTACGACAGTCTACGTTACTCACGACCAGGTCGAAGCGATGACGATGGGCGACCGGATCGCTGTCATGAACAAGGGTTGCATCATGCAGCTCGGTTCGCCGACCGAGTTGTACAGGCGTCCCGCCAACACCTTCGTCGCCGGCTTTATCGGCAGTCCGCGCATGAACCTCCTCGAGCCCGGCGATCTGCTGGGAGACTGCGACCCGACGGTAGGAATTGCACATGACCGCACCGGCAAATTGGGAATCAGGCCCGAGCACTTGCTTGTCGAATCCGACGACGGCGCAGTTCCCATCGGCGATGCCCGAGTGACGCGGATCGAGGATCTGGGGCACGAAGTGCTGATCCATCTGAGGAACGCTCGCGGCACGTCCTTGACTGCGCGGACTGGCGGCCGTATCGCCGAGACGGTGCAGTCAGGCCAAACGGTCTCGCTGGCTCTCCGCTTCGACTGTCTGCATTCTTTCGAGACGGCGACAGGGGAGCGACTGACATGAATGGCAATCCTTTTGAACGTTGGGACCTTACGCCAGTCATAAACGCGTCCGGCACAATGACGTTTCTTGGAGCGTCTCGCGTACCCGCCGAGGCGCGCGCGCCGGTGGATCGCATCCTTGGCGCGTTTGTAGACATGGACGAACTGCAGTCCAGGGCCGGCGCTATCATCGCAAGGGTGACGGGCGCCGAGGCTGGCTGCGTAACCGCGTGCTCCGCTGCTGCGATGACGCAGACCGTCGCCGCTTGCCTAACGGGAACGAACCTTTCCCGGATCGAATCTCTGCCTCGGTCTGAAGGAGAGCGCCGCGTGGTATTGCCGACGGGCCATATCGTCAACTACGGCGCGCCGGTCGACCAGGCGATCCGTCTGGCCGGAGCCGACGTCGTGCCTGTTGGTGCCGTCAACGCCTGCGAGACATGGCATCTGCGCGATGCGCTTGAAAATGGCGCCGCGGCGGCAATGTACGTCGTTTCGCACCATGCGGCTCGCGAAAATGAGCTGCCGATGGATGTATTCATCAGAATTTGCCGCGACTACGACGTGCCAGTCATCGTGGACATGGCGTCCGAGTACGACCTGACCGGTCCCGTCTCGCTCGGCGCCGCTGCGGCGATCTATTCCGGCCACAAGTTTCTCTCGGGCGTGACCAGCGGCATAGTCGCCGGCAAATCGGACATGATCCGAGCAACATATCTCCAGCATCGCGGCATCGGGCGAACAATGAAGGCAGGCAAGGAAAGCGTCGTTGGCGCCATGGCGGCGCTGGAGATATGGGAAAAGCGCGACCACGCTGCGGTACGAGCTGCGGAAAACGCCCGCGTAGCATTCTGGATGCGGGCGCTATCCGGCCTGCCGGGACTGTCGCTCGATTCCCATGCGGACTGGACCGGCAACCCCATTTCCCGAGTTCGAATCACCGTTGCGCCGGCAACCGCGGGAATCCACGCGTGGGAGCTCGCCGACCGGTTGGCCGCGCGCCGCCCCCGGATCGCAGTGCGTGACGGGCTGGTCGAGCGCCAGGAGATCTATCTGGACCCCTGCAACGTCACCGACGACGAAGCCGAGACGGTGGCGGAAGCCATAGTCGAAGAAGTCGATCGCGCAAAAACGGCCGGATACGGCCGCCGGATGACATGGAGCGATGCGAAGAGCATCCGGGAAGCCTCTGTCTTGTCATGGCCGGGGGAACGCGATGCTTCTTGACTGCAAGCGCATACTCGTAACGGGCTCGGCTCGCGGAATCGGATATGCCGTCGCCGAGAAATGCCTCTTCGAAGGCGCTCGCGTTTTAATCGCGGACTGCGATGCCGCGGCGCTGTCGGGTGCGGCTGCCCGTCTAGGCAACCGAGACCGTCGCTTGCGTGCGGCGGAGATGGATGTGACCGATTCCTCAAGCATAGAGTCGGCGATGAACTCCATCGGCGACTGGGATGGACTCGACGGTCTTGTCAACAACGCCGCCATTCTCGATTGCAACCACGCTTCAAAGGTGACGGAGGACCGGTGGACACAGGTGCTAGATGTCAATCTGACCGGCGCTCTGCGCGTTACGCAGTGCGCTCTACCGCTGCTGCGCCGCTCGCCTTCGCCCTCGATCGTCAACACGCTGTCGACGCAAGCATTCTTCGGCGTCCCGAATTCGGCGGCCTACGCCACGGCGAAAGGCGGCCTGCTAAGCCTTACGCGCGCAATGGCGGTCGATTTCGGAGGGGAAGGCCTAAGGGTCAATGCAGTGGCGCCCGGATTCATCGACACGCGCATGGCCCTGACCGAGGACGGAGCGCACGAGCACGAACTCGAAGATTTTCGAACGCATTACATCGAGGCGGGACGCATCCCGCTGCGCCGTCCCGGAAAGCCGGAAGATTGTGCCGGAGCTTTTGTCTTCCTGCTCTCTTGCCTCAGCCGCTATATCACCGGCCAAACCATCAATGTCGACGGCGGGCTGAGCGCGACATATTGATGATCGAACTCCCATACGGCCTCAACGTCCCCGGTCGATGGAATCCGGCCCGACAGGGAGACCGGCAGCTTGCTGCGGCTCGATGTTCCGGAATGCCGCGCATGGCGCATCTATCGGCGATACGAAGAGGAAGAGCCATTGGGGCGAATGTGGCTGCTTGGGAAAACTCTTGAACCGATGGCGCGGTTATTTGCAGTTTTCAACGGCCTGGCATTTGACGCAAGCGGGGCGCGCATCCATTTCGCGGACTCTCCCGTGCGAACGATCTTTGTTGCCCGAATTGGTCCCAGCCTTGGCAGGATTGGGTATCGTTCTAATTTTGCCCGCGCTTCGGAACCGAAAGGGTACCCCGAGGGCATGATCGACGGCAGCGAAAGCGGACTTTGGTCTGCGCATTGGGATGGCGGCTGCGTTTCCCGATTCTTGCCGGACCGGTCGGACAATTTCCGCGTTGAAACGCCGACCCGGCGGCCAACCGCACTTGCATCTCGCGGGCGCCGCTTAGTGCTAGCCAACGCACGCTTAAAATATCCACGAGAAGCCGACGCAGCCGAACGGGAGGGGGCGCCATTGCATGCGGCGCGGCACCTGCCGATCCGCCGAGCCTGCCCAGGCAACACGGCGTTGAAACCGCTCATGAGCCTGATTTGACATGAGTGCGGAGCGCGACAGGTCGGCTTGGAAAGCGAATAAATCGGCCGCATCCGAATTCGCGTCCATCGGTTCAACGCTGTCAGTCGCCGAATCCCTCGCGCAGCATGCCGCCGTGCCCCAAAACGCCGGACCGGCCATTTTGTCGCATCTTTTCCATGAACGGACTCCGGGTCTTGCCCGCCGCTTTATGCGTTACGAACTGAATCAGCGAAAAACCGGTTTCGCAAAGGCCGGTATCTTCAATTTGAACGTCAACGCAGGCGCGTCTATGGGGGACGACTGGTCCGGTCGCGGCAATTTCAAAGAAGACGCGCTCGATAATGGCGAAAATCGCGGTGCAGGTTCATTGCGCCGACGGGCCAGTTGCAAGTCTCAAATCCGGGGGCGAACGCAGGCGTGTTGCCACGCTTGCGCCTGCGACCGCCGCCTCCCCGCGTTCGCCGTTCACCGAGGCCTTCAGCCGCTTCCAAGCGGCCGCGTTCGGCATTGGGAAAAAACTTGCCGCAGGCGAATTCAAGCCAGTTTCCGCCGTTACGGGGGAGAATCCCGCGTGCGCCGCTTCGCCGCGCGTAGCGCGCCGGGGAGATTGGGCGGTCGCGCCGCCGGGTCGCCATCCCGAGCCTGCCGTCGTTCCGGCGAGGAAATTGGACCCCGAGCTAGACCTGACAATGGATGAAATTGGAGGAACTGCGCGATGGCTGACCACTGCGCTCCGGCCTTGAACCGTGAACTCGAATACGGTTTTCCAACCATCTTCGGCCGCGGATTGCTCGAAGAGTTCCGGAACTTCGTTAATCCCCCATTTCTCGTGGTTACGATGGACGATCTTTGGCCAATCTTCGGCCGCCATTTTGACGGTGCCGACTGCAGCCCTTATTTCTGCAGTTCAATCGAACAGGCCGACCTGGAGCGAGATGCTGCATCGCTTGGCTCCTTCCGCGCCATAGTCGGTCTGGGCGGCGGCCAGGCGCTCGACGTTGCGAAGTATTTTTCCTGGCGGAAGAATCTGCCCTTTTTTCAAGCGCCGACCGCACTCTCGGTCAACGCCGTATACGGCCAGCGCGCAGGGGTCCGCCAGGAGGGAAAGGTCGTCTATCGGGGTTGGGCCGTCCCGCAGGCGATCTACATCGACTACGACGTGCTAGCCGCTTGTCCACCCGCGCTGAACTGGTCGGGCATCGGCGACGTCCTCTGCTTTCATACGGGAGTGCTGGACTGGCGGTATGCCGAACGGGAGGGGAAGGTCGAAGCGAAATGGCGCTACGACGAATTCCTGGCACGCCGATCCCTCGCCAAAGTTAGAACCATCGTCGAAAATGTCGACAACATTCGGGCCATGAACGACCGCGGCATCAACGCGCTTGTCGACGGCCTAAAATGGGGCACGAGCTACCATGGCGCCGGCTGGTGCCCGCGCCATATCGAAGGCACGGATCATTTTCTGTTTTACACGCTCGAAAATTTGACGGGAAAAAAGTTCCTTCATGGTCAACCCGTTGGCCTTGGCGTGATCGTTGGCTCGATGCTGCACGAGGACGGCGCCGAGGAGATGCTCGATACGATTGCCTCTATCGGTCTTGATATCAGGCCCGAGGCCATGGGCTTGACCTGGAACCAGTTCGAAGACGGGCTCAGGGCGATGCGTAGCTATGTCAACGAGGTTGGCCTATGGCACTCGATCGCGCACGATGCCGCGATATCGCGGGGATTTATTGCCGATCTGAAGCGTCGCCTGGCCAATGCCTACATACATCGCAGCTGACCGCAACGAGGGAAAAACGGCTAGGGCGCGATAATTCTTCAAGAGCGGGACAGAACGTCGTGAAGGCCATGGCATGCAAGCGATTGAAAAGCGGTCAATCCTACCTCGTCCAAATTCCCGGTTGAACCGCGCGCGGGTCGGCCCGCGCGCTCGCGCCCTAGATTTTCGGCAAGGATTGAATGCAACGAGCATTCTGCATGGGACCCGCGTAAGACCCGGAATTGCGAGCGTCGAGGAATAGCGAGAGTTCGTCGCGCCCATGGAAGGCGCCCTTTCTCGCTAGGCCGGCCGATTTTCCGCAAGCCCAGGACACCGCAACTTACTGCCATTGACAGGCTTTCGCCAAATACTCCCACCGACGATGGGTCCGCCGTCCGATACCGCTCGAAAACGGCAATGGGCATCCACGCGGTTCGACGAGCACAGAATCGGTATGATTTCAAATGCGTCGGATGACGCGCAAGACGCTCCAAGTGCTCAGCGAAATATTTTGAAACACTCAGTCAAGCCGGAATTCGGCAGCCGATCTCGGCTCGCTCCGACCCAAAAATTCGGCGAATTGAAAAAAATTACTGAATCCAGCGCATATTGCTTGCCGAAACCGGTTTCGGAAGCTATGGTTGGCGAATCGGGGGAGAATCGGAACTCGGATATGGGCGCCTCAGGCCGACAAGGCAAAGCGATCGAAAAGGGTTCGAGGCGGACCACCATTGCCGATGTTGCTGCGCACGTCGGCCATTCGAAGGGAACGGTGTCACGCGCTCTCAACGGCTACCCGGATATTTCGGCGCCGACGCGAGCAAGGGTCGAAAGAGCCGCTCGATTCTTGGATTACAGCCCGCTTAGCCAGGCTCAGGCAATAAAGACGGGGATCGTTAGGTCGATCGGATTCATCCTTCAAACCTACGAACACGACGCGCACCGGCCGTTTCTGGCTAGTTTCCTGTCGGCCGTATCCCAGGCGGCTACGGACGAAGGCTGGACTCTGACCTTGGCGACCTCGGACTCCGACGACGGCACGATCCAGACTCTGGCGAGGCTGGTCAAGGAAAGGAAGGCGGACGGATTCATTCTTCCGCGCACTCTGACAAAGGATCCAAGGATCGAATTCCTGAAGGTCGAAGGGGTGCCCTATGTCCTTTACGGACGAACCGCCGACAGCAGCGGCTGCGCCTGGTACGACATACTCGGCGAACTGGCGATGGAAGGTGCGGTATTGCGACTGAACCGGCTTGGGCATCGTCGCATTGCGTTCGTCAACGGCGGATCCGAATTCTACTACAGCATTCTGAGACTCTCCGGATACTGCGAAGGGCTGCGAAAGTGCGGGCTTCGGTACGATGAGGATTTGGTAAAGAGCGATGCATTGGTGTCGGCTGACGGAGCGAAGGCTGCCGAGGCTCTTCTCGTTCTCCGCGATCCTCCGACAGCTTTTGTCTACGCCCTCGATTCCGCCGCGCTGGGCCTCTACCAGGTGGCGGACCGTCTTGGCCTTTCGATCGGAGAGGACGTCTCCGTCATCGCATATGACGGAATTCCGGAAGGTAAGCTAGTTAAGCCGCCTCTGACAACCTATTCGGTAGACCGTCAAAAGGCCGGCGGAAGACTCGCGTATCTATTAATTGAGCGCATCCGGGGCGCAGTTCCCGAAAGTCTTCGCGAATTCGAATCGGCGACGCTTGTGGAAAGAGAATCCGACGGCATCGCCAAGCTCGATAGCGAACAACTCGCGGCTCGCCTCCGCGAAGCCGCTTACTTGCAATCACCACAAAAGGAGAAAACTTTATGACTTTGCAAAAATCCGGGCTTTTGGCCCTGATGGGCGGAGCGGCGTTGGCGCTCGCGCTGACACCGGCATCCGTTTCCGCCCAGAATATTCGCTTCTGGACAACCGAAGAGCAGCCGGCGCGCCTGGCTAGGCAGCAGGCAATGGCCGATGCCTTCCAGGAATCATCCGGAATTTCGGTCGAAGTGATTCCCGTCACGGAGTCCGACCTTGGAACGCGAGCGACGGCGGCATTCGCTGCAGGCGACCTTCCAGACGTGATTTACCACCCTCTTCAGTACGCACTTCCTTGGACCGAAGCGGGAATAATTGACTCGGAAGCGGCGACGGAAGCCGTCGACGCGCTAGGCGTCGATACCTTTGCTCCCGGCGCGCTTGCATTGGCGAAGACGGAAGACGGCTATGCGGCGGTTCCGGTTGACGGCTGGACGCAGATGATTGTCTTTCGGAAGGATCTATTCGATGCTGCCGGACTGGCGGCGCCGACATCCTACGAGAGCGCCCTCGCTGCGATCGAAAGCCTGCACAATCCTCCCGACATTTACGGATTCGTCGCTGCGACCAAAGTGGACGAGAACTTCATGAGCCAGGTGCTTGAGCACGTGTTTCTTGCGAACGGCGTATCGCCGGTCGGCGCGGACGGTTTCCAGCCTTTGGACGAGGCCGCTACTGTTGAGGTGCTGGATTTCTACAAGGCGATCGCGGAAGCGTCTCCGCCGGGCGAGCTTTACTGGAAGCAGTCGCGCGAACTGTATTTCGCCGGACGAGCCGCGATGATTATCTGGTCTCCATTCATTCTGGATGAACTCGCGGGACTTCGCGATTCCGCTCCTCCGACGATCAACGACGATCCAACATCGACGGAACTGGCTTCAAAAACCGGAATCGTGACGAATTTTTCGGGGCCTTCGAATCCAGATGGCGCTGCATGGGGCGATGTCAGGTATTTCGGAATCACGGCTGACGCAGACATTGAAGCGGCGATGGCTTTCGTGAACTACGCCATGGACGAGGGATATACCGACACGCTAGCTATCGCGCCGGAGGGCAAATTCCCGGTTCGCCGGGGAACGGCCGACAATCCGACGGCATTCGTGGAGGCTTGGTCAACGCTTCCTGTCGGCGTCGACCGCAAGGCTCCGCTCGGCGATCTCTACAGCCAGGACATGATCGACGAAATCGTCGGCGGATTGGACGTGGCGCAGCGCTGGGGCGTTGCCGAAGGCCAGTTGTCGCTTGCTTCGAAAATCATCAACAGCCAGGCCATCAACCGATTGGTTCGCGAATATATTGACGGAGTTCGCGATGCGGCTTCGACCGTCGCCGAATTGAACGCCGAACTGGAAAAAATCGACTAATTCCGGTTTGCGGATAGGAAAGGCCGGCCGCGCGCGTCTGGTATTGCGGGCGGGCCTTTCCGAAGCTTCAAGACAGAGGCTAGAAACTTGACCGAGCTTCCTCCCAAGGCCATAGGCGCGCTTCAGCGGCAAGAAACACGTTTGGCGTGGGGAATGCTGGCGCCGAGCATCATAAGCGTCGCGCTCATCGTAATATTGCCGCTCCTCGCTATATTCTGGATCAGTATCAAGCCGGTCGAGCTCGCCGACCTGCGCCCGCCGACGCCGCTGGCAAGAGAAGCCCTTAGGGGGAAATTGAACGTCGCGGGCGACGTAGCGAACATCGAGTACCGGTTGCGGAATTCGCACAGCACCCGTCCGCTTGCCTCCGTCGAGCTGATCGACCAGATTCCGGAAGGACTCGCCTTGGGCGAACTCGATCCTCGCTGCGATCTAGTCGGCGCTTCGTTGCGATGCGACCTCGGAGACTGGGACGGCGGCCATCGCGAACGCTTGAGGATTCCCGTGACGGCGACGGAATCATTTGTCGCGGGTGAAACGGATGTTCGCGAGTCGGTCGCCCTCGTAACCGGTGACAGCGACAATGTTCTGGCCAACCTGCAGTTCACCGTTAAGAATTTCGTTCGCATATTTGAAGCGCGGGACTTTTGGAGCGTTTTGTGGGCGACAGTCTTCTATACGGTGTTCGGGACTATAGGCGCTCTTGTCGTCGGCCTATTCGCGGCCCTCCTGCTCAACAAGAGCTTCGCCGGCCGAGGTCTCCTGCGCGGCCTTTTCCTGTTTCCCTATGTCGCGCCGGTGATTGCCGTGGCCTTTACGTGGGTAACTTTGTTCGACCCGTTTTCGGGGTCTGCGAACGCCATGCTCCAGCAAATGGGCATGACCGAAAACCCAATCAATTTTTTTGGCGAACGCCCTCTGGCGCTGATCATGGTAACGGTTTTCGAGATCTGGCGCTATTTCCCGTTGTCGTTCCTTTTCATCCTCGCAAGAATGCAGTCGGTCGACTCGGACATGTTCGAGGCGGCGGACATGGACGGCGCTTCGCCGTTCCAGAAATTCCGCTATCTCCTTCTGCCCCAGCTTCTCGGAATCCTTAGCGTCCTATTCCTGCTCAGGTTCATTTGGACCTTCAACAAGTTCGATGACATTTTCCTGCTGACCGGCGGCAACGCAGGTACTCGAACGCTGACCGTAAATGTTTACGAGCAAGCGTTTGCTGTCTCCGACATTGGCGCGGGGGCGGCCGTCGCCGTCGTGATCTTCTGCTGCCTCCTCATCTTCAGCCTGTTCTACTTCTGGGCTCTTCGGCATGAGGAAGAACTATGAAGCCTCTACAGCGCGGATATATCGCAGGCCCCGTCCTACTCCTCCTCTGGTCGCTGACGCTCGTCTATTCCATTGCGATATTCGTCACATTCGCGGGCGGCGCGCCTGCGAGGCCCTTCCTTCCCGCCGTTATCGTGGTCGGAGCCTTGGCTGGAATCGGCGCGTTGCAAATAAGCGGTCTCGCGATGCTAGCCGGCGTGTCGGCCATCGCCGGAGCGCTGCTCTCCCTTTTGGGGATCGGCCCGCTCCAGTTCGGAGGCGAATTCAGCCAGCTGGCCGAAGCCGTCGTGGGCGCTTTTGTCGTTCCGGCGATTTCATTGACCGGCCGGCTCATGCTGCAAGGGACCGCGTGGGGTGAATTGAACCGCCATGAATTCGAAGAAGCGGTCATTCGATTTCTGACCGGATTCGGGCTCGTATTTTTCATCGTCATCGTCATGATTCCATTTTTCGTAATGATCGCCACGAGCCTGAAGTCCCAGCAGGAACTCCTGCAGAATCCGCTCGATTACTCGATAGACTTGTCAAAGGGATGGGATCTCCTAAGGAGCTACCGGGAGCTGTTCGCAGATTTCATGTTCGGCAGCTATCTTTGGACGTCGTTCGTCGTATCGGTCGTCACGGTCATCGTAACATTGCTTTTCAGCATTCCGGGCGCATACGCGGTCGCGCGCCTCCGTTTCCGGGGGCGACGCGAATTTTCCCAGTCCATACTTCTGATCTACATGGTGCCGATGATCGTGCTCGCGCTGCCGATTTACATGCTATTCTCTATAACGGGCCTGCGAAACTCGCTCTTCGGCCTCATCCTGATCTACCCGGTTACAACTATTCCGGTCGCGCTTTACATTCTGCAGGGCTACTTCCGGGGATTGCCCTTCGAAGTCGAGGAAGCCGGGTTGATGGACGGCCTGAATCGACTCTCCGTCATCAGGCGCATCACTCTGCCGCTCAGCCTTCCTTCAATCGCATCCGTATCGCTTTACGTGTTCATGATTGCGTGGAATGAATTCCTGCTAGCGTTCATGCTGCTCGACGATCCTTCAACCTTTACGCTGACCCGAGGCGTAGCGATGTTGAATTCCTCGGAGATTCCAAGGCAGCATCTCATGGCTGGCGCAGTAATCGCTACCATTCCGGTACTGGCTCTTTTCCTGGGTCTCGAGCGATTCATAACCAAGGGCCTGACGGCGGGTTCCGTCAAGGGGTAAAGGGGTAGCGCGGTGAAATCGTCAAACAGCCTCGATGCGAAGGCCAGGCAAATCCTTCGCCGGAACGATCGCGGGCGGTACACCGTTCCGACGGCCGACTTGTATCCGCACCAATGGAATTGGGATAGCGCATTTGCCGCGCTCGGACTCGCTACTTTCGATCTCGACCGAGCGTGGACGGAATTCGAAACATTGTTCGGCGGGCAATGGCCAAACGGAATGGTGCCGCACATCCTGTTTCATCAAAGGGACACCGACTACTTTCCCGGACCGGACGTGTGGGGCACGCCCGGAACAGTACCGTCGTCCGGCATCAGCCAGCCTCCGGTGGCCGCTACCATTGCGCGGCGAATCTGGGAGCGGGACCCGGCCGGCTACGGCGGCAGAATGCGCGCCCTTTTTCCGAAGCTTGCCGCGTGGCACCGATGGTTCATGGAATGGCGGCTGGAAGACAGCGCGGTCTGCGTCACCCATCCCTGGGAGGCTGGGCGAGACAACGCGCCTGACTGGGACGATGCCCTGGCGCGCATCAATCCGTACGACGTCAACGGCTATGTCCGGCACGACACCAAGTGCGTCGACCCTGAGATGCGACCCACGAAATTGGATTACGACCGGTACATTTGGCTGGTCAATCGCGGACGCGAAGTAAACTGGGAGGAAAACGAAAGGAAACGGAAGAGCGATTTCCGAATTGCAGATCCGACAATGACTTTCATTCTGCTTCGCGCCAACCGAGACCTGGCTGAAATCGGTCGACGTCTGGGCGAAGATGTCTCGATGCTTGAAAAATGGACGCATACTTTGGAAATCGGCGCCGAAACGCTGTGGAACCCGAACCTATTCAGCTACGATTCGAAGGACGCGAATTCGGGCGAATGGTCGAACTGCGTGTCAAATGCCTCGTTTCTCTGCTGGTACGCGGGAATTCATCGCGAAGAGATGCGGCGTCACTTCGATCGCGTAACGCGGTCGGTAGCGTTCGGCATTCCGAGCCACGATCCGGAAAGCGAAAAGTTCGATCCGCGGCGCTATTGGCGCGGACCGGTCTGGCCGGTGATCAATACGCTGGCCGGAATCGGAATGGCCGAAGCGGGACTTGAGAGCGAAGCGAGCGCCGTTCGCGAATTCACTTCTGAACTGATAACGCGAAACGGCTTCTACGAATATTTCAATCCTTGCGACGGCTCGCCTGCGGGCGGCGGGGACTTCACATGGACGGCGGCGATCTGGATCGATTGGGCATCGCCGAGCGCGGGAGACGAAAAATGGGCATGATCGAGCTTAAGGCCATCGAAAAATGGTTCGGAATGCTTCAGGTGATCAAGGGAATCGATCTTACGATCGCCGAAGGCGAGTTCGTCGTTTTCGTCGGCCCGTCCGGATGCGGCAAATCCACTTTGCTTAGGCTTATAGGCGGCCTCGAGGAGGCGTCCCGCGGACAGGTACTGATCGACGGCAGGGACGTTACGGGCGATCCGCCCGCCAAGCGGGGGCTAACGATGGTATTCCAATCCTATGCGCTCTATCCGCACATGACGGTCGGCGAGAATATGGGCTTTTCGCTCAAGGTAGCGGGAGCGCCTAAGTCGGATATCGATAAAAAGGTCCAGGAGGCCGCCCGCATACTTAAGCTCGAGAGTCTCCTCGACCGAAGGCCTAAGGCGCTGTCGGGAGGCCAGCGGCAGCGCGTCGCCATCGGTCGGTCCATCGTCCGGGATCCAACCGCGTTTCTGTTCGACGAGCCCCTGTCGAATCTCGATGCCGCGCTGCGGGTTGAGATGAGGTACGAGATTGCCAAGCTGCACCAATCGCTCGATGCGACCATGATCTACGTGACTCACGACCAGGTCGAAGCCATGACTCTCGCCGACAGGATCGTGGTTCTCGATGCCGGGACCATTGCGCAATCCGGCTCTCCGCGGGAACTTTACGAAAAGCCCGCGAACAAATTCGTGGCCCAATTCATCGGAAGCCCGAAGATGAACGTTCTGGAATGCGAAACCTCCGACAAACAGTATCGGATCAAGGGAGGCAGAGGCGGAAACTTTCCGGGCAGCCGCTCCGCGTGCGAGATCGGCATCCGGCCGGAGCACATAACCTTCACGAATCCCGGCGACGGCCAGTTCGACGGATCCGTCGACGTCCTCGAATATTTGGGCGCCGACACGTTTGTGATCGTCGACTGCGGGCAGTCGGAAAAAGTCACTGTGCGCGTAGGCGGAAGCTCCTCGCTCGTGCCGGGCGAAAAAGTAGGCATGCTGTATCAAGAGGACAAGGCCGTGTTTCTTGACAATTCGGGATTGGCGGTCTGAGCGTCGGCACGCCTCGAAGAAAGTTCAACTTGGTTCTTTTCACGGCCGCGCGAGACTCTCCCGACGGGACAGCCGCCCTGTCCGATTTCGGCGCAGCCGCAACAAAATTGCCCGGCAGGTTCATCGCCGTCGATCTCCGGGCTTTCGAAGGTGCGCGGAAAACCGTTCGATAGGGCGACCCGGTCATTTTGCTTTCCGGTCGGGAAGTTTTCGCGCGAGCCACTGCTCCCTTGAGTGAATTACCCTCGTCCCGAAAATTCTGAGATGTTTCGCGGTCGACGCCTTCGCCGATCCCGGCCAGGCGGTAGCCGAGGCGCTTGGCGCGGCAGTCCAGGATCGCCGCCGTCCATGCGGCGTTCAATTCCGCGCCGAACATAAACTTCGCCGCAGGTCGCCATCGGGCAGATGCGGCATGCGAGCATTCGCGCCTTCGCGGCGGCCGCGCGCCAGGGCTCCGGCGCGAAATTGTCGTCGTGCTTGGCTGACCGTTCCGGCAGGGGCGGGCTTGCCGCCGCCGATGCGGGTTCCCGAAGTCAGCGCCGGCCGGGAGCGGAAGCGCTGCGCGGAGAAGATATCCCTTCGCGGCCGGTACCGGGTCGATTGCGCGGTATTCGGAATATCTAGTCGGCCGATCGCTTGAACCGTCCGCCGGTGCCGGCTTCGGGTCGACAGGCAGGCCTCCATCTAGACTCGAACTCCGGGCCCTGGCGCGGACGCCGACAATCCTGCATGGCTCAAGACCGGCGTTGCGCCGGGCGGTTCCTATTCGAAATCGCGCAGGCTTCCGCCGTTAAGCTGAGCAAGTATGCCGGGAAGCACGGGCATGAATTTCTCGCCATGGCCTTGATTCAAGGCCAGTTGCCAAACCTGGTTCGCGGCCTGCGCGAGAAACGAGGCCATCCCGGCTTGCTGGGCGAGTGCCGCGTAGGTTCGAATGTCTTTCGCGGCGATGCGAACCGGGCCCTTCAGGCGGCTGTCATCGCCTTCTAGGACCCATGGCATCATCATCTGGAACATGGCGCTGTTCGCGCCTCCCGCGGATACGACCTCGTGCAGCTTGCCCAGGTCCAGTTCCAGCTTCGAGGCCGTGGCGACGGCCTCCGCGATGACCGCGCTTGTGCCGATCGAGATGAAGTTGTTCACGAGTTTGCAGGTCGTGCCGGTTCCGATAGGGCCGGTTTCAACTATTGTATCGGCGAAGGATCGCAGCACCGGGCGAACCTCCGCGATCGTTTCGGGATCCCCTCCAACATAGGTGCTGAGTTTTCCCTCTTCGGCCTCCATTGGCGTGCGTCCCAGCGGAGCGTCCACCATGCGAACTCCACGCTCTGCGAGATCGCGCGCGACTTGCCGCGTCACTGCGGGATCGGCCGTGGTCGAGTCGACCACGATCAGCCCCTTCCGGCATCCCGCAAGCACTCCGTTGTCCCCGTAAACCACGGCGCTAACCTCGTTTGAACTCGGGAGGCACAGGAAAAGGATGTCCACTCCCGCTGCGGCCACGGCCGCGGAACCCGCCTCCTTGGCTCCGCGGGCAACCAGGTCTTCAACCGGTTTGCGCTTGCGGTGCCCGACAACGGTCAAGTCGTACCCGCCCCGCTCCAGAATGTTTTTTGCGGCTCCGTGCCCCATGAGACCTACGCCAACGTATCCGACCCTTGTTTCTTCAGCCATCATTTCTTTCCTCTGATCGTGCTTATAGTTCTCTGCACGGGAAAACCCGCAGGGACAGGGTCTCTCACCGGGCGCGAGACCCCGAAAACCCTCCGATTCCAACAAATTAATTGAATGCTTCGCAGTGCCGGCCTCTCCGTCGGCATATCAGTCTCCACGGAAGCGACGAGGCTCGCGAGCCGGCGGCTGCCGGGACTCCCTTTGCTTCTCCGTTCGCTGGAAGCAGTCGATGTCCGACTGCAGTCCGGGGCGCTTGCTCGCCAAGGTGAACGGAGCCAAGGGAGATTCACTCGTATCGGTAGCTCATCGGTTCGACGTCGAACGCGATGCTGATTCGCTCGTGCTCGGCCTCGAACGGAACGGTGCGGTGAAAGTAGTACGACGGAAATACGACGACCCGGCCCGGCTTGGGTCTGACGAAGACTGAATCGCTTGACGATCTCGGCTCCATTTCGGGATCGAAGCGACCGATTTCAAAGCATCCCGCCTTCGGATTGTCTCGCGAATCCACGACAGGCGAATCGGTTAGGTACACGACGCCGCTAAGCCATCCGTTGGGATGAATGTGCGCAAGCTGTCGTCCCTGGCGCACGAGAACCGTGGCCCAGATCGCGAGGGCATAGGTTTCCGGCACCCGGAAGAAATGCGGGTGCTCGGACGACACGGCGATACTCTCGAGATGCTTGTCCAGCCAGCTTCTCAGAACCGCGGCCAGGCTTCCAACGGGCCCGGGTTCCGCCTCGTCCATTCGCGCAGTCTGGCTGCCGGTCCGTGTCGACTTTCCTGGCGGTTCCCACTTGAGCGACGGATGGTCGCGCACATGGGAGCGGAGATCCTCCAGGTCCCGTTCCGGAATATCAAGGACCGCCTGCACGGGGTATCTTGAGAAGTCCACAAGGGGACCTGCGCCCGGATCTGAATCGATTGATCCTTGCACGAGCGAAAGGTAGGCAAGCGCGCGCGCATCGCCCGGATGGTGCCGGATGCACTCCGAGAGCCGGGAAGCCGCGCCCCTGGAGTCTCCTGTCCTGAATGCCACGTAGCCGAGGCCGAAATGCGCCTCGGCCAAATCGGGAACCTGCGCGAGCGCGGCCGAGTATGCCGACGATGCCGTGCTCCAGTCGTTCATCTCGCTAAGCAGATTTCCCTTGTTGCACAGCGCCTGCGCATTTCCGGAATCCAGCTGGAGCGCGAGCTCAAACGCCTTCAAGGCGTCGTTCGCTCGGCCGGACTCCTGAAGAGCAAGTCCTAGGTTGTTGAGAAGAACTGGCGAATCGGGCTGCAGCGCCAGGGCTTGCTCGAATGCCGCCACGGCATTTTCCGCTTCGCCAAGCTCCTGATGCGCGATGCCAAGATTTCCGTATGCTTCCGCGAAGTCGGGCTTGAGCGAAACAGCTCTAGAAAAGGCTTTTCTGGCTGACCGGAAGTTGCCCTTCTGGGCTAGTGCCAGCCCGCAATTGTAGTTGAGGCCGGCATCGTCGGGACTAATCGCCAAGGCACTGCCATAGTCGGCGATGGCGGCGTCCAGCCGTCCCAGGTAGACGAGGGCTACGGCGCGAGTGCTCAAGAATCCCGATATCCCGGGAGCGGCCTCCACCGCATTGTCGAGATAGGGGAGTGCTTCGTCGGCCCGGCCCTCGTCGAGCAGCAGCAATCCCAAGAGATGCGCGGCGTCGGCGTTTCGAGGTTCGCGTTTGAGCACGCGGAGGTATTCGGTCTTTGCGGCGCTTGCGTGACCGCCCTGATGCAGCTGCATTGCCTTGGATAGGATTTGCGAAGCGTCTTGCATGGTCGGTTCGGTCAGTTCGCGGTTTCCGGGCTAGTAGCAGGCCGGCCCTGCCTAGCCTCTTGCGAACAAGCTCGCAATCCTCTTTCGGAGTTCAATCTCGCTCGCCAGTATGTATGCCGCGATCGCCATGGCGACCACGGATGTCCAGTATTCGGGGTTGATGCACAATACGACGGCCGCTGCCGCCAGGCCAACCTTGTGGAGGGGAATCCGCCGCGTGAGGAACTGCTCTGTCACGACCGACATGCAGAAGATTGCAACCGCGCCCCCGACGATTGCAAACGCCACGTCCAGGAGGGGATGCGTGTTCCAGTGCACGATCGCAGGCCAGTAGACATAGTAGAACGGAACGAGATATGCGGCGATTCCCAGCTTCATCGCGGTGAAGCCGGTCCGCATGATATGGGCTCCGGCAATGCCCGCGCCAACGTAGGCGGCAAGTGCAACGGGCGGCGTGATAGCGGAAACGCCTCCCCAGTAGTAGGCAAACAGATGTGCCGTAAGCGGCGTTATGCCAATCTCGACCAGTGCGGGAGCGACGAGAGTTGCGCTGATGATGTACACGGAGGTGGTCGGAAGCCCCATGCTGAGAAACAGCGATGCGGCCGCCGCGAACAAAAGAGTCGGCAATACCCAGCCACCTGCCAGATTGACAATCCATTGGGTGAAGATAAGCCCCAGACCCGTCAGGGCGACGCTGCCGACAATGAAACCCACGGCCGCGCACGCCATCGCCGTGCTTACCGTGTTGATGGCGCCGAGCTGGAGCGCTTCTTTGACTTCCCGGAACCCCATCCGCGTTTCGCGGCGCAGCCAACTTAGCACGACGACCGAAATGATAGAGAAGAAGGCCGAAAAGAGCACCGTGAACTTCATAGTCATCATGGTAATCAGAATGATGATGGGGAGAATCATGTGCCCGTAGGTCAAGAGAACCGATTTCAATGCAGGCAGCCTGTTGCGCGAGATGCCGGTAAGACCCTCTTTCTTGGCCCGCATGTGAACCTGAAGAAAGACCGCAGCGTAATAGAGCAGGGCGGGAAAGATGGCGCCGACCGCTACATAGCCGTACGAAACGTTCAAATACTCTGCCATGATGAAGGCCGAGGATCCCATGACAGGCGGGAGGAACATCCCGCCTGTCGAGGCGACGGCTTCAACAGCCGCGGCAAAGTGAGGCCGCAGTCCGATGGATTTCATGAGGGGAATCGTGAACATGCCCGTCGCTGCGACATTCGCCGCCGACGATCCTTGAATCGTTCCCATTAGGCCGCTGGCAATGACACCTACTTTGGCGGGACCGCCGGGCGTATGCCCGGCTACGGCAAGGGCGAGGTTGGCGAACAGCTTCGTCGTACCGGACTTGTTGAGGAACGCTCCGAACAGGATGAAGAGGTACACGTACGTGGCGGACACTCCGATAGCCACGCCAAATACGCCTTCCACGCTCATATACATCTGCTGGGCGACGCGGCCGAACCTGAAGCCGCCGTGCTGGAGAAGGCCGGGAAGCCAGGGACCTACAAATGTGTAGACCACGAAGATTCCGGCGAGAATGGCTAGCAAAAGGCCAATTGTCCTTCGGCACGCTTCGAATATGAACGCGCAGAAGATCACGGCGAGCCAGACCTCGTAGGTCTCGAACGTGCCGCCGCGCCGCGCGATCGGCACGTAGTAGTATGCCAAGTAGAGTGCCGGCGTAGCCGCGAGGCACGCGATCAGGAAGTCGTGCCACCGAATTGGATCGTCGCGCCGCGACTTCGTGGCCGGGTACAGCATGAATGCAAGGAATAGCATGAAGGCGAGGTGAATCGGCCGTTGCTGCATTGCGGGAAGAAGCTTGTAGCCGCCCGTGTACAGATGAAAGAGCGACGACACGACGCACACGGCCAGAACGACGCGCGCCCACATGCCGTCGAGCATTTTGGTTTGGCGTTCCGGCGCCTGGCTTTCGCCGAGTTTGTCAAAATCGATGACTTGCTCGTCTGTGCCCCCTGCCCGCAACTCGCTGCCAGCCATGCTTTCGACCGTTCCCCGATTTATTCTTTATACTTTATTGGGTTGCGTGCGGGCGCGGCTCGTTTTGCCGCGCCCGCGGCCCGCAGGCTGTTACGACATCAAGCCGATTTCGCGATAGTATTTGGCCGCTCCCGGATGCAAGGCTCCAGTCTGTCCGTCCAGCGCCGTTTCCGTGCGCCAGTAGCGCGTGATCGGGTGGATATTCTCAAGAAACTCAATGTTCTCGAAAACGGTCTTGATCATGTGGTAGACCAAGTCCTCCTCCACGTCGGCGCGGGCCACCAGAACAACGGACGACGCCCAGGTTTTCCGGGGTTCGTCTAGGCCGGGCACCGACCCGGCGGGTTGCGTGTACGGGAAGTCCAGAGAGTCCTCTGTCATCCCCGCAATCACGTCGTCGTCCATGTCCAGAATCCGAGCAAAACCCGTCTCCATCATTTGAACTATCGAAGACGATCCGGCGGCGTCCGGAATCACGACGGCGTCGATCTGCCGGTTCCGGACCTGGTCGATGGCTGCCTGATGCACGGTGAATTCCTCGTCCACGTCTTCGTAGGTCAGCCCGACGATGTCCATGATCTGGTTCCAGACCGCCTCGCCCTGGCTGCCAACCAGCCCCATCGACACGCGCTTGCCGCGAAGGTCGCGCAGCGTCTTGATCTCCGGAGCCCATTCCATGGCCAGGAACCAGACCGGGTTCGGATAGATGCTGCTGACGAACTGGACGACCTTGTAGCGGTCCATCGGGCGCTCGGCGAATCGTCCCGCGTTGTTGTAGGCCTGATGTGCCACGGAGCCGCCGGCCGTGGCGATTTCAACCTCGCCGTCGGCTAGCAGTTCCATGTTGTGGACGCTTCCGCCAGTCGCCTGAACCGAGGTCTGCAACTTAATGTCGGTTAGCTTTTCGTTGAATAGCGCCGCCATGCCGGCGCCCACCCTGTAGGTGTTGCCTCCGGATCCGGCAGTGCCGATTCGAATGAAAGTCTTGTCGCCGAATTTCGGGGCTCCAGCGATCGCGGGAACTCCGGTGGCGGCGAGAGCGGTCGCCGCTGCGGCGCCGCCGATCGCTCCCCTTCTTGTGATATTGTCCATTGGACGGCCTCCATGATTTGGGTGTCTCGGCCGCAGTGGTCGCAGGCGCAGCGCGGAGGCTGCGCCTGTCCTCCCCTTCGACCAGAACCGTTCTAGCACAATTTGACGCAAATTGGAATATTTTTTTCGAATCTGAACCGAAATAGTCGTGGATGAGCCCGTCTAGGCAGCATGAACGGGTTCCGACGGCGTGTCATCGATCCGGATCGCTCCCGATGGAGGGGTGCGAATCGGACGATTCGCGCCCGACGACGCTTCGCTAGGCTCCCTGATTCGGGTGTGCGGACTCTGCAGGAACGTTCCAGTACGCTCTTGCGCAATTGTCATCGAATCAAGGAGGAACGGCGCTGAGGCTGCCGATCACGGAGGAAGCGCGTCCTGGGCATCCGGAAAATTCGCGTTCGGGCCGGCTTTGACCTCTGCAGGCGATTCGCTTCCAATTGTTGAGTTGGCAATGGCGCGTCGCGATGTTTCGAGTGCCCGGGCGATTCAACTCCCCGCGTGTCGGGAAAGTCGGCTTGCCTCGCCTTTCGGGTGTTCCTTCAAGGCAAAGGAACCACGCGGAGCTTCGCGTCAATTTGACAACCGCGGCCCGGCCGCCGGGCGTCAGGATCCTAATGCCCGCGCGGCCATTTGTCGTAGCGCAACTCGGAACGCTCTGCGTCGCCGCCGACCTCGCCGCGCGCGTTGGAGATCGGCTTGCCCTGCTCGTCCGCCAGTATGTTGGCCGGGCGGTCGCGTTCGCGGTCGGTCAAAACCGCGATTCTTCGCGCAGCCGCGGCGGGTTCGGTGCCCGGCATACGTCCCCATGCCGGTCGCGCGGCCTTTGCCGCAGCCAAGGCGCGCTTCGCATTTGCCCACTTGCTTCGGAGACATCCGCAATTGCTGCGCCGGTAGTTGAGCTGCGCGCATGACGGACGGTCTTGCCGTCCGCAAAAGCTTCATCAATCAAGAAACCAAGAGTCTCGCGCCTTCGTGCAACATGCGGCCCAACTCCCCTCGTATCTCTTGATTTGCCGATCCTGCCTACTGGGCGCAGTCGCTTACCGGAACTCCGAGCCTGGTCGCCGTTGCCGCCAGCTGCAACCAAGTCACGCTGTCCACCGGGATTCCGTGCTTTTCGCGCGACTCGCGCGTTTGCCGCTCCAATTCTCCCGGAAGCAAAGTTGATCCGCCCGCTTTCATGGGCGGTGAACCGCCGACCCATTCAGCTAGCCGGCGCACGTCATCCATGAAGAAATCCGAACTTTCAAAGGTGGACGGATCAAATGCGATTGACAGCATGTTGTTGACAAGCCGATGGCATGTGGGGCTGTCCGGATTGCTGGCGAATCCTCCGGTAAGCGCCCCCGCCAAGACTTCGCAGAAAAACGACAGGCCTGATCCCTTGTGCGCCCCGACGGGCAGGATTGCTCCCGGCGGGTCGGCGTAGAACAGGTTGGCGTCGGTGGTGGGAGCCCCGGATCCATCGATTACGGAATTCGCGGGAAGGCGTTCTCCCTTGTTGCGCATCATCTGGATTTTCCCTTCGGCGATAATCGAAGTGGCCATGTCCAGAACAATCGGGGGGCCGTCGATTGTGGGTGTTCCGGCGGCAATCGGATTGGCCGACAATCGCCGGTCCGATCCGCCATGCGGAGCGACAAGTATTCCGAATCCGGACGTATTCACGAAATGAACCGAGACAATGCGCTCGCGCGCCAGCCGTTCCGCCCATGCGCCTATTCTGCCAAGGTGTCCCGAATTGCGGATCGCGAGCGATACCGAGCCGTGCTTTTTCACCCGTTCAGCCAGCAAGTCCATGGCTTCCCGCCCGATGACCTGGCCGTAGCCGAACTCGCCGTCAACTAGAATTGCAGAGCCGCTGTCTCGCACGACTTGCGCATGGCGATTCGGAACCACCAAACCGTCGGATGCCCATTCGACATACTTGTGCACTCGAACGATTCCATGCGAATCGTGGCCGACCAGATTGGAGTCCACGAGGTGCTCGGCGATGGTGCGCGCCTCGGCGCCGCTTGACCCTGCCGCTCTGAATATTGCGGCCACCAGGGACTCGACTTGCGCGGGATTTCTCAGCATTGCTTTACTCGGGTTGTCCACTACCGTTTTGCCCATTATCGCGTGAACTCAGCCGAATCGCAAAATCGATCGCGTCGATCATGCTTTGGGCCGAGGCAACACCGGTTCCGGCTATATCGAAGGCCGTCCCGTGGTCGACCGATGTCCTGACAAACGGGAGGCCAAGCGTAACGTTGACTCCGCTGATGCCTAGCCAACGGCCGCTTTCGGGATCGATCCGAAACCCGAGAAACTTCACCGGTATGTGCCCCTGGTCATGGAACATTGCCACGACCGCGTCGAATTCGCCGGAAACCGCTCGGAGGAACACGGTGTCCCCGGAGATCGGTCCGGAGACGCGAAAGCCGCGATTCCGGTACCGCTCGACTAGCGGCGCCGAGATTTCCTGGTCCTCGGAGCCAAACAGCCCGCCCTCGCCGGCGTGGGGGTTCAATGCGGCAACGGCCACTTTCGGCTCGTCAATCCCGAGCTGGCCAAGGGCATCGAGCGTCAAGTCGATGACGCACCCGAGTCTCTCTTTTGTCAAATGCTTGGGCACGTCGGCGAGAGCGGTGTGCGTCGACAAATGGGAAACCCTGAGATTTTCGTGGGCGAGCATCATGCATATGTCGCGCGTGCCCGACAAGTTGGCTAGCAGTTCCGTGTGTCCGGAAAACCGGTGGCCGGCAAGATTAAGCGCTTCCTTCGAAATGGGAGCAGTCACAATCGCCCGCGTCCGTCTTTCCATCGCATGCCTGACCGCGCGGGCGATGGCCGAAAAGGCGACCCTGCCCGCTTCCGCCGCAACTCTTCCCATGGGGATCGCTCCGACCGGCTCCCCCGTGGCTATGACCGAGACCCTTGGCCAATCCGAAGGGTTGTCGCTCTCCACGATTTGCGCGTCGAGCCCGTCTCGTTCAGTTGCTTCCCGCAGAACCCGGAGCGATCCGTACACCAAGATTCCAGTACAAAGCCCGCGACGCCGAGCCGATATCTGCTCCAGGGCCTTAAGAATGATTTCCGCCCCGACCCCGGTCGGATCTCCCGCAGTGATTCCGATCGGCCTATTTGTCATTTCGGGAGCATTCGGCAAGTATGCGTTCGAACAATCCGCAGCCCTGGAAGGCCCCGGACTTGGTATAGACCAGCGCGCAATCCCATTTGCCCCCCTTGATGCGGGAAAGCGGGATGCCGTCGGCCCAACTGCCTACGACGGAAAGCGCTCTTGCTTTGAGAACTTCCATCAGCAGCGCGGCAGTGTCGCCACCGACGATAAGCATGCAGCTGGGCGCGGCAATCCGAGCTACGAGCTTCTCGAAGACCGCCCTGTAGACGCATCTGGCCTTTTCGGAAGGCAGCGCGGGCAGATGAAACTCTACCAATCCCAAGCGCTTGGCCGCAAAGCGGGAGGATAAGTCGCCGTCTACGGGGTCTCCCGGGTTCCTAATCTCGAGAATGTCGGTTCCGGGCGCCCGGGCGAGCCGCGCCGACTGTCCCGCGCTTACGGCATGGATGCTTCCGATGACCACGAGCCCCGGAATCCGCTTTCGTTCAACTTGTCCCGTGCGCATTGCAAGCGCGCGCGCAAGACCGGCGGAACCGCACCAGAGCACCGGCCCTGCGAGAGCTCTTCCCCGCGCGACAATCTGCCGGAGGTCGTGATCTGAATTTGCGTCGCAGAGCAGGACGTCCGCATCCGGCCAGGGGTCGGCCGGAGTTACGGAGCAGGCGTTGACCATCCCGCTGGCTAGTTTTTTTGCGAGCGTTCCGCAATCCGGTTCCGGACGACCGTTGACCAGGAGTCGGCCATGGCGCATGGTGCGACCCTGAACGGGAAACGCCGGGGAGATGATAACTCTTCGGAACATTCCCGACCGCGCGCACGCGGCAAGCTCGATCGCGGTATTGCCGCGCAAAAGCGAATCGATCTTCTTGAAGGCGATTCTAGCGCCCGCAAGGAGCGGCAGGTTTCTAGCGACGGCAGAAGCCGCGCGCTCGGGCGGTTCGTCGCGAGTGCACGTGCAAATTGCGAAGCGCGCGCCTAGGTCCGCTTCGGACAGGGCTGCTATCACCGGAGCGCGCTCGGACGCAAACGGCGCCGCGGCATCGAGCGTGCCCGTAAGGTCGTCGGCCAGGATTCCTAGATCCGCCATGCGACACCTGTTTTGGAAATTCCCAAGAGCTCGTGCAATCGTGGCATAGATTGGCGCAAAATGGAAGAGTGTTGAACATTTTGAGAAAATATTTATTGTGTTTGGAGCGCGATTGCGAATGGAGATTGGCGTCGACTGGCCGTTCGCATTGCTTCTAGAACTACGTGCGGGGCCGAATTGACAATCACGTACGCCAAGTAGTACGGAACGCGGCTGCTGGCGTGGCTGGCGGTGACCGCGCAAATTGGTTTTGATTTGGTGGAGATGATGATTACGGCGCAGCGACGAAAACTCATTTTGGAGTACCTCCGAGAGCACGGGGGTGGGTCGATAGTGGAGATCGCCGCGATGCTCGGTTCTTCCAGGTCAAGCGTGCGCCGCGATCTGGATCACCTAGCCGGGCTCGGATCGATTACGCGCAGTCGCGGCGGCGCCGTACTGGATTCGAATCCGCTGACCACGTTCGAGCCCCCCGGCAAGCTAAGGGCCGCCACATTCCAGGCGGAGAAGATGTCTATTGGCCGCGCCGCGGCAGACCTCGTCGAAACCGGCCAGAGCGTGATTTTCGACTCGAGCACGACTGTGCGCGAAGCGGCGAAGGCGGTCGGAATGCGCGACATGGCGGTGACGGCCTGCACGAACGACCTGGAAGTGGCTATAGCGCTGGCAAATCGCGCCAATATCCAGGTAATCGTTCTCGGCGGCACGCTCCGCCTCGGGTCGCCGACGATCGTTGGCGAGCCCGCTTCGTCTTTTCTCGGCAAGCTGCACGCCGACATAGCGCTTGTCGGCATCCATTCCGTAGCGGATGGAAGGTTGTCGGAAACCTCTGTCGAGGTATCGACGATCAAGCGCCAGATGATCAAGTGCGCGGGCCGCGTCGCCGTCCTGGCCGATTCCACAAAATTCGAGCATCCGGCCTTTTGCGAAGTTTGCCCGCTGCATGAAATAGACGTGGTTGTTTCGGACAGCGGGCTTAGCGATTCCGCGGCGGAACAGGTTCGGGAATGCGGAGCAGAACTCGTTGTCGCGGAGGTTGAGGCGTAGTCGGGCGGCAACCTGCGATTGTTTTCCATTTCTTCTCGGTTCAGGCAAGTTGCGCTTAAAGTCAGATACGCTTCCGGGTTGCTTCTCTCCGTTCGAATAGTTGCGACCGCGCCGGTACGCGGGCATTTCAACTCTTCCCCGGCCGAGGCGGACTTGCCGTTCTCCGCAGGAAACGCCGAATTTCATGTTCCGGAATGGGATTGTGCACAGCTTCGGAAAATTGGTTTCGGGGCTCGTCCATAGAACCGCGCCAATCAATCGTAGAGCGTCTTGAAGGCTCTGTCCCGCCGGCAAACCAGCGCGGCCTCCGGAACTCCCGGTGATCTGATATCATGTGTTCGATCAAGCAGCGCATTGGAACGCACCCTTGCGGCGCGAAAAAACGCTTCGTTCAGATGTGCAATTTGCTTGCCCCGTCCATAGAGCCCTGGAACGATCATAGCGATTCCGGTCCCGACAGCTGGGTATGCGCCCCCTATGGTAGCTCCGCGTTGTATCGTTCCAATTCGCCTGGCAATTCGCCTGGAAGTTGCACAATGGAATTCGATTTGGACGAACCATCCGTGCCAGATGCGCTCGCGGCGGCCGAGTATCACCCGACATTTGGCGATCGTCACGAGAGATTGCATATTGAATTGGGCGAATAAGTAGCCTAGCTATGCGTTATGCTCTGAAGCAAGGGCGCAAAGCAGCGCCATCCGAATCAAACGAACGATAAAATAGGGGGAATATGCAATGCACAAGACCACGAAACTATTAACTGGCTTGGCAGCCGGCGTTACGCTCTCGTCCGCAACGGCAGCTTATGCCGATTGCGGGGAAGTCTCAATTACGGAGATGAACTGGGCTTCATCCCAGATCATTACGGAAGTATCCAAGTTCCTGATGGAACAGGGATATGGCTGCGCGATCGAAAAGGTGCCGTCGGCAACCACCACTTCGGTTGCGTCGCTGGCAGAAAACGGCGAGCCGGATATCGTTACCGAGCTGTGGCTAAACTCGACGGGTGATGTTTACCGGCAGCTTGAAGCAGAAGGCAAGGTGTCCCGCCTTACAGATGTGTTCGACCCTGGCGGCATCGAAGGATGGTGGATTCCGTCCTATCTTGCCGAGTCAAATCCCGAGCTAACTACAATCGAGGGCGTTCTTGCCAATCCTGAGCTTGTGGGCGCGCGGTTCAACAACTGCCCCGACGGCTGGGGTTGCCGGATCGTCAACGACAATCTGGTCAACGCGTTGGGGTTGCGAGAAAGCATGGAAATCTTTGACCATGGATCGGGCGAGACGCTGGCCACTTCGATTGCCGCTGCCTATGAGAACCAGGAGCCGTGGTTCGGCTATTACTGGGCCCCGACTGCGGTCCTAGGCAAATACCCGTTGACGAAGGTGAAGATCGGTGATGTCGACGCGAATATTCACCTTGCCAATCAGAACAAGGACAATCCAGACCCTGGCGTGTCCGATTTCCCGCCGGCGCCGGTTCTGACGGTAGCCACAGCTGCCCTCACCGAGCGTGAGCCCGAGATCGCCCAACTGATGAGCAATGTGAGCTTTGACATTTCCATTTTGAACAGTTTGCTGGCCTGGCAGGATGAAAATGGCGCCTCTGCAGAGGAGGCCGCGGTGCACTTCCTGACCAACAATTCCGATATTTGGTCGCAATGGATCAATGACTCCGCGCGAGAAAAACTGGCGGCACTGATCAACTGAACCGGCATCGCTGCCGGACGTCTCCGCTGACCGGAGCGGTGATCTTGTTACGGGGCGGGACCGTTTCCGTCCCGTGCAATTCGGAAAGGTCAATCCCTCATGGCGACCTATGATTTCGTGTTCGACGGGCTTGGTCTTCGCGACTGGTGCGATGCCGGCAAAACCGGCGAGGGGCTGGTGTCGATGGCCGATCTCCTGGCGAAGACAGGAGTCATCGAAGAGAGCACGATCTGGAACCTGCCTTTCCCGTCGCTCGACCAGTTGAACGAGGCTTGTGACTCGGTTGCCCAGTCACGAGACGTCACCAAGGGGGTCGAAGACGGATTCCTGGCGGCGAAGGACGCACTGCGTTTTGTCCTTGATCCGCTTACTCAACCTCTTAGCTGGTTCCTTGACGGCGCTCTTCTTGCGTTCGAGGCAGCGCCGTGGTGGCTAATGTTTCCGGTGCTGATGGCAATCGTATACTACTCCTCGAAGTCGGCGCGCCTAGTCGTATTCGTAACGATTTGCCTGGCGTTTCTGGCATTTGTCGACCATTACGATCACGCCATGCAGACGCTGGCGATAATATTCGTCTGCGCCCTTTTATGCGTGCTGTTCGGCGTTCCGATCGGCATCGCCATGTCTCGCAGCGACCGGCTGCAGCGCATGACCATTCCGGTACTGGACATGCTTCAAACGCTGCCGCCCTTCGTTTATCTGATTCCGCTTATCTTTCTGTTTTCGGTCACTGAACCCAAGCTCTATGGTATCGCCATAATCCTCTACGCGATCGTTCCGGTTATCCGGCTAACCGATCTCGGCATCCGACTGGTGGACAAGGACGTAATCGAGGCGGCCGACAGTTTCGGCATGACCGATCGCCAGAAGCTGTTCGGCGTTCAGATCCCGCTTGCTTTGCCCAACATCATGGCAGGCGTCAACCAGACCATCATGATGAGTCTTGCGATGGTCGTGATCGCCTCGCTTGTCTCGGCACCGGGACTAGGGGTTCTGGTGTTGCGCGGCATACGCAACCTCGAATTGGGCGTCGGCCTGGTCTCGGGGCTGGGCATCGTGCTTCTCGCAATTATCCTCGACCGCGTAACCAAGGCAGCGCTCGACCGCGTCAATGCGGCCCAGAAACACTAGCTGGAGCGGTACGTTGGCCGGCAACATCAAGATTTCGATCCGCAACCTCTACAAGATCTTCGGAGTCGATCCGAAGGCCGCTCTCGAACATGTGCTTTCCGGCACTAGCAAGGCGGACCTGTTGAAGGAGCACAGGCATGTGCTTGGGCTTAAGGACATAAACGTCGACATGCGGGAAGGCCAGATCACTGTCATCATGGGATTGTCGGGGTCGGGAAAGTCTACCCTTATCCGACATCTAAACCGCCTGATCGAACCCACCGCAGGCGAGGTCTGGGTCGATGGCGAGGAAGTGCTGGCATATGACGAGGCGAGGCTGCGCAAGTTGCGCCGCGAAGTCATGTCGATGGTTTTCCAGAAATTTGCCCTTCTTCCACACCGCACAGTGGCTGAAAACAGCGGCACTACGCTCAAGGTGCGCGGAGTGGCCAAGCGAATCTATCTTGGCGAAGCCTCGAAATGGCTCGACCGCGTTGGTCTGCATGGCTACGGCGACCACTACCCGCACCAGCTTTCAGGCGGCATGCAACAGCGGGTCGGCATCGCCAGAGCGCTGACATCAAACTCGCCGATCATGCTGATGGACGAGGCGTTTTCAGCCCTCGATCCGCTGATACGCACCGACATGCAGGATCTGCTACTGGAACTTCAGACCGAACTGCGCAAGACCATCGTCTTTATCACCCACGATCTGGACGAAGCGCTTAAACTCGCCGACCGCCTCGTGATCCTCAAGGATGGCTATGTGGTTCAGCAGGGCGAACCGCAGCATATTTTGCTCAATCCCAACGACCCCTATATCGAAGACTTCGTCAGCGATATCAACCGCGCCCGAGTGCTCAGGGTCCGATCAATCATGATACCGCTCAACGATGGAGGCATTCCTCCCGGCGCGCATGGCGAGGTAAGCTTTGACGATACGCTTGAAAGCATAATCGCGCGCTCAGGCGGGGACACATCGCATACCTATGTCGTGATGCGCGACGGAATGGCCGTGGGCAAACTCGAGATGACTAGCCTGGTCAAGGCGTTGGTCCCGCGCGTAGCATCGGAGTCGGGCGCCAGGAATTACTAGTGGGATGAATCCAACGATTTGAACCCTGACTTTTTTGAACCGATGTTCAATCCTGGTCCGCTTTCCACTTGAACGGTCTCGCTTCGTTGCGGTAGCGCTTCTCGATGATAAGGTCGATGGCCGCCCCTCATTCGCCGAAGGAAGCGAAGGTCGAATGCTCCAATCGGCGCCGCGCCACCTGCTCGAAGTACACTTTCACAGAATTCAGCCTGGACGATGAAGCGGGCGTGACGGGGGGCGTCCGGTTGGAACGACGGGAAAGCCAGGCGTGAACAGCATTTGTTTTCTATGTTGAATTATTGTCCGGGACGACATTTGCCTCGCGGCCCTCGGGCAACTGCCGGTCGACGGTGTCGAGGGCGGCAAAGAACTTCTCGTGGCGAAGACGGTCAATGTTCCGCCCCGTTTCCGTTCCGCCAAGGACCCTTAGCGACGCAAGCAGGGTCGTGGCGCCGCTGCGCGTGTCGCCATGCGTCCGGGTCCGCGGTTGGCCCGCTTTCATCGGAAGCGGCGCCTGCCGCGCGCCCGGCAGCCCTCGCGCGAAATTGAACAGCGCGCCCGGCCGTTGGATTCAACGGACCCCATCAGCTATTCGGCCGTATCCGCGCCAAATTGCGTTGTCCGGTTCTCGTGCGGCATGGCTACTCCTTCATGCACCTTGAGTTTGCGGTTTCCCGATGAAAATCGCCGGCGCAGCCAGTGCCGATTCGAAAGAAAGCCATGCCCTGCGATCACGCGGCGAATGCGATCGCAATGCCGGTCGCGAGGGCGGCGCCAAGGATTCTAGTAGAGTGCTTCATTTTCTCAAATCTGAATTTTTGCGCGGCTCGACCGGATGCTCGCTCTAAATGGCCACGGAAAAATTGGATGAGGGAAAAAATATTCGGACTCCATCCGGAAACATGTCCGCGGGAATCGAACGGCGGGCGAACCGGCGAACCGCTAGTTGGCATAGAGGTAGTCGCGCGTTAGCGGGACGGAATCCTTCCTCTTGGCGATCTGGAACTGGAATACAACCTGATCATTGTAGCGAAATGTCATTTCGCACGACAAAAGATAAAATCGCCACATTCGACAGAAGCGCTCGTCGTATTCCCTGCGAATTTCCTCGATGTTGCTAATGAAGCGGCTGTGCCAGTTTTTCAGTGTTTCCGCGTAATGGAGGCGAAGCACTTCGACATCCGTTACCGTTAGGCCGGCCATTTCGACTGCCGCCATCGTCTCCGACATCGCTGGAACGTATCCTCCAGGAAAAATGTATTTCGTAATCCAGGGATTTGTCGATCCCGGAGGACCGGAACGACCGATGGTGTGGAGCAATGCTATTCCGTCGTCCGCAAGGATGTCTTTAATTTTTTTGAAAAATTCCAGATAGTGCGGAGCGCCGACATGCTCGAACATGCCGACCGAAACAATCCTGTCAAACGTGCCCTCTACCGCCCTGTAGTCCTTGAGGAGGAATTTTGCCCTGTGGGACTCGCCCGCGGCCGCCGCGCGTTCCCTGGCTTTCTTGTACTGCTGTTTCGAAAGCGTAACGCCGGTTACGTCCACGCCGTACTCCCTGGCCAGCGTTATGCCCATGCCTCCCCACCCGCTGCCGATATCAAGCACTTTTTGGCCGGGCGACAGCAGCAGCTTTCTAGCGATGTGGCGCTTTTTTTGAATCTGCGCGTATTCGAGGCTATCTCCTTCGTCTTCAAAGTAGGCGCAGCTGTACTGACGGTCTTCGTCTAGAAATAGCTCGTATAGCCTGTCCGACAAGTCGTAGTGATGCTCGACGTTCGAACGCGCTATCCTTGACGTGTTGAATTGAAGGAAATTGCGGCGCAGATTTCGCCAGCCCCTCAGAACGCGCGTGATCGGCAAATCTTCGCTATCGGCGATATTTTTCAGCACTACGGTCAAAAAACCATGCAGATCGTCGTTCTCAATCGTTAAAGTGCCGTCCATATACGCTTCTCCGACCGAAAGCTCGGGATGCAGGCAAAGCTTTCTCGCCGTTGCCGTGTCCTTGATTGAAATTGAAACAGGATCGGCCTGTCGGTCTCCAAAAGTATGAATTTCGCCGTTCGGCATTCGGACATCAATTCGGCCGACAACGAAGAATTTGCGAAACATGGCACTCAGCAAGCGCTGCCACATTTGACCGGCCTCCCGTTCCCTGGTTTCCTCAACAAATTCAACGCCGAAAGCAGTAGCTTACCGCGAGGCGCGTTCGCGAGTTCGCTTTGCGATCCGGAGCAATGCAAAATAGTTTTAGCAGTCGACAAATCCAAGCGCCAATTGACAAATTTGTGCCGAAATTCCTCAGCGCGGGCGATTTAAGGCAAATTCCGAATCATGACAATCCAAGCCGGAGCATGAATGTTCGGGCAACCGATTCGCTTGGTCATAAAAAGGGATTCTGAAACAGCGGTGAGAATTTCGTCATCCCGCATCGCGACGGACCTGTTTCGGCGACGAACAGTATGCTATTCGCCCCTACGCGTCGACAAACAGCGCGCCGCCGCTTGACTTCCGCTCGAACAGCGTGTCAATCGCCGCACCCTTGAAACCGAAAATTCCGAAAGCGGGAATGCCATGCACGCCTATAGATCCCATAAATGTTCAGAACTTCGCCCCTGCCATGTCGGGCAGACGGTTCGGCTGTCGGGCTGGGTGCATCGAATCCGCGATCACGGCGGCGTATTGTTCATTGATCTCCGCGATCACTACGGCGTAACTCAAGTCCTGGCCGATCCTGACAGCGGGGCGTTCGGGGAACTGGAATCCGTGCGATCCGAGTGGGTTATTCGCGTCGACGGAGAAGTAAAGCTTCGCGATCGGGAACTCGTCAACAGCAAAATTCCGACCGGAGAAATCGAAGTCTTTATTCGCGAACTCGAGGTGCTCGGAAAATCTCTGGAATTGCCGCTTCCCGTTTTCGGCGATCAGGAATACCCTGAAGAAACTCGGTTGAAATACCGGTATATCGATCTGCGGCGCGAATCCGTCCATCGGAACATCATGCTGCGATCAAAGGTCGTCGCCTCGCTGAGAAGCCGAATGCATGCGACGGGATTTACCGAGTTCCAAACGCCGATTTTGACGGCTTCGTCGCCGGAAGGAGCCCGCGATTTCCTTGTGCCCTCCAGGCTGCATCCGGGTAAATTCTATGCGCTGCCCCAAGCGCCGCAGCAATACAAGCAGCTTGTCATGATGGCGGGGTTCGACAAGTACTTCCAGATTGCTCCATGCTTCAGGGACGAGGACCCGCGCGCCGACAGGTCGCCGGGCGAGTTCTATCAGCTCGATATGGAAATGAGTTTCGCCACCCAGGAAGATGTTTTCCAAGTCATCGAGCCGGTGATGAAGGGTCTGTTTTCGGAATTCGGCGGCGGCAAGCCGGTAACCGGCGAGTTTCCTAGAATTCGCTTCCGGGACTCAATGATGTGGTATGGTACGGACAAGCCCGATTTGAGGAATCCGCTGAAGATGCAAGTGGTCTCCGAGCATTTCAAGGGTTCCGGATTTCGAATCTTCGCGTCGCTGCTGGAAAATGAAGGCAACGAAATTCGGGCTATTCCGGCACCTGGAGGGGGCAGCAGGGCATTCTGCGACAGGATGAATTCCTTCGCGCAGCGCGAGGGGCTGCCGGGCATGGGCTACATTTTTTGGCGCGACGCGGGCGGCGAAGCCGTCGGCGCGGGTCCGCTTGCAAAGAATATCGGTCCGCAACGAACAAATGCCATTCGGCGGCAGTTGAATCTCGATGCCGGCGATGCCGCATTTTTTCTGGGCGGGAGGCCCTCTGCATTCGAGGACGTTGCCGCAAAGGCCCGCGACGAAATCGGGAATGAATTGAATCTGACAAATCGCAACCGATTCGAATTTTGCTGGATCACCGATTTTCCCATGTACGAGAAGGACGAGGAAACCGGGCGTCTGGGGTTTTCCCATAATCCGTTTTCAATGCCCCAGGGGGGGATGGCCGCATTGGAAGGAAGCGAGCCGCTCGAAATTCTCGGCTTCCAGTACGATATCGTGTGCAACGGAGTCGAGTTATCGTCGGGCGCCGTTAGGAACCACGATCCGGAAATCATGTACAAGGCATTTGAATTGGCCGGTCACGACAGGCAGTTCGTGGACGCGAATTTCGGGGGTATGGTAAATGCCCTGAAGTTCGGGGCTCCGCCGCACGCGGGAATTGCGCCCGGTATCGACCGGATCGTCATGCTGATCGCGGGCGTCGACAATATTCGCGAAGTCACGATGTTTCCGCTTAATCAGCGAGCGGAGGAACTGATGCTTGGAGCTCCTTCGGAGCCGACCAACGAAGCGCTGCGAGATCTAGGAATTCGGGTCGTGGACGTTGCTCCCTGAGCATGCTCGCGGGGCCGGGCGGGGAATTCCGCCGTGGCACGATGCCGAATTCATTCTACTTGGCAATCAGGGAGGCCGACCTGCGGCCGTCGTTGCAATGCGAGCATCAGCGGACTCGCGGAAATCAGTTTAAACGCGAGTGTTGCGGGTTTGCAGCCCTAAGCCAAGGTCAGCGTCGATCATTTCGCTGTAGCCTGAAATTCGATAGCCTAAATGGTAATTCGAAATATTCGAAATTGTTTTTCGGAGCGGAATTTTCGTTGGCAAGTCGGTCCGCATTTGGCGAATTGAGGCGAAATTTGGCGTAATTGCCTAACATGAAAGTTTTAAATTCCGACATCGACGGAGTGATGTGCAAGGGCGATGTTCCGATTGCCGGCGCCGCGGAAGCATTGGCGAAGTATCGGGCTGCCGAACGATTTCCTTACCGGCAATTCAACGAAGACCGCGCGCGTATTTGCGGAAAGACGCGAGGATTCGGGATACCGGTTTCCGGAAATCAAGTTGTTTCGACAGCTGAGGCGACGGCAAGGTTTTCGGCGGAGGCGGCGCACCGGCGCAGGATTCTCGCGGTAGGCGAGCGCTCGCTCCGCGAATCCGTACGATCCGCCGGGATGGCGCTGCGCGCCGAGGCGCCCGCCGTCGCCGTAGTCGAGCTGGATAGGGAATTTACTTATGCGAAATTTCGAATGGCATCGCGCACAGTGGGTTCGGGTGCGGAACTGATCGGAGCCCATCCCGACCTGATGCTTCTCGCTGCCACCGACGCCGGACCCGGTCGCCGGAAACGGGATGCCATTATCGGCAAGCCAGAGCCTTTTTTGAACGAGCTTGCACCGGAACGGCAAAAGGCGCCCCGGCAGCAAAAACGATTGTCAAGGGCGACTTTGCGCCCGCCGGCATTTTAGCAGGCCGCAACGCAGGTCTCGCGACCGAACTCGTCCAAACGGGAGTTCCCCGGCGCGACACTTCCATGGCAGATTTTGTCGTAACGGATCTTGGCCAAATTCCATTGGAAAACGCTGGCTGCGACAGTGCGAGAGAAAGACAGCGGCGAGTTCGACTCTTGGATTCAGTAAAGCAAATCCACCGTAGGCTTTCCTCTCGAGCCGCCGAGTCCGCCAATTCGGTTTCGATTTGAAATGACGGTGCTTGTCTGCGGACGGTCTCCTACGGTTGTCTTTGCCCGAATAGCCTCGCACCGCTGTTTGCGGACGGCGAATTTCCTTAAGAGTTTGTTCCTAAAGTAGCAATTGGCCTCGAGCCATGGTATTCCATCAA
>JAPPFL010000078.1 GCA_028823855.1 Albidovulum sp. | reverse complement strand
GCAGACCCCCTCCTCCTTCAGGATCATTCGCTACGCGCTCCGGACCTGGAAGCGCCGCGACACCGGCAAGCTCGCCGCCGCCGCGTCGCCGCCGGCCGTCCTGGACCGCAGCTGCGCCGACGCCGGCTTCCTGGCGGGGATGATGGTCGACAAGTTCTGCCGGCGCCCTTCCGCTGCACCGGCAGCGCCAGCGGCTGGAGGCGGCGGGGATCCGCGCGGGCCGCTACAGCCCCGCGAACTGGATGCCGGGGTCGGCGTCCTTGCTGGCCCCGATCCGGGACGCCCAGTTCCGGTCGATCCTGGAGAGCAGGGTCATCGCGATGGACGAGACGCCGATCCGGGCCGGGCGGATCGGGCCGGGAAAGATGCGCACCGCCCGGGTTCCGGCCGGTGTTCGGCGACCGCGGCGAAATCGACTTCCCCTTCCGGCTGGACCGCGGGAACGGAGCCGTCCCCGACCTGCTCGGCGACTTCGAGGGCGCGCTGCTCTCGGACGGCAACCGGGCCTGCGCCGCCTACGCGGAATCCCGAAACGGCGCGGCCGGGCACGCAAGCTGCCGGGCCCGCGCCAGGCGCGAGTTCGAGAAGGCGAAGGATTCCGAGCCGAGGCTCGCCGCCGAGGCGCTGGAGCTGATCGGAGCGCTGCAACTCTGCGAAAGGGAGATCCGGGAAAGGAAGCTGGAGGGCCGCGAGAAGCTCGAGTTCCGGCGAACCCGCTCGCGTCCGGTCGCGAACGCCTTCTGGAAGTGGTGCGATCGCCGCTACGAGGATCCGCGCCACCTGCCGAAGAGCCCGATCGCGGAGGCGCCGGACTACGCCCGGAACCGGCGGAGCGAGCTGGAGGCGTGGCTGTCCGACCCCGAGGTCCCGATCGACGCGAACCATCTGGAGCGCGGCCTGCGGGTTCTGCCGCTCGGACGGAAGAACTGGCTGTTCTGCTGGACGGAGGTCGGAGCGGAGGCGGTCGGGATCGTCCAGAGCCCGGTCGCGACCTGCCGGCTGCAGGGCGTCGACCCGCGCGCCTGCCTCGAGGACGTGCTCCGGAGGGTCTCGGTCCACCCGTCGTCGCGCGTCCAGGAACCCGCGCCGAGGCTGTGGAAGGATCTGTTCGCCGGCGATCCGATGAAGTCGGACCTCGGAACCGGAGTCGAATGCCGCGCCTCCGATCCGCCGAACGGAACCTGAAGCCGGAGAATTCCGGACAAAACGCTACGTCCCAGTTTAGCCGCTTACAAAGCGCCTCATGTACTGCCCGATCGGCGCACTGTAGCCGAGATAGTGTTGGCGGTCGACCAGCCCGGTCCATTCCACCGCCACCTTCTCGAAAACCGGCTCTAGGAAGATCGGCTCCAGATCACTCAGGTCGCAGACGACTTCCAGCCCCGGGTCCGACCGCACGGCATGCGCGGCCCGCTTCAGGCGACCGCCGCGCTTTTGCTTCGCCGGAAGCTCCAGGGCCGAGCACCTCCAGCTTTTTCTGCACCCGCGGGGCCAGCTGCTCCCGGTAGCCGCCGCCCCGCATGCGCCGGTCCAGGTGCTCGCAGATCGTGCGCGCCAGCTCCCGGCGGCTGTTCTTCGGTAGCAGCTCGACGGTTTCCTGGATCTGGGCGATCGTGCGGCAGGCCGGCCATTTGCCGAAGAACGCTGTGGACTTGAGGGCTTCGAAGCGCGGATCAATCGCGATTCTCCCGAGCGCGGACTGGCTCGACCCTTCATGCCCGATTTGCGCTCTTGAGTCCCCCCTTCCGCGCCGGCCCTGCCCATCTGAAAAAGCCCTTTCGATCAACGGGTTGCCGGGAGGAAGAATCCGCGCTCAATCGTCGATGACAAACTAATTGCCATTGTTCCGCCGTTTCCCGCTGCACGGCCAACATCTCTTTCCAAGCAATGCGCACCATGGCCCTGACGGTCTCCGCCACCTCGGCTCTCGTCACCTGCTCTCGTGCATTAGTCATCCCCAAGTCCTCCCGTTGACTCGACATTAGCCGACCCATCCCCTGTCCGGCATTCCGTCTCGTCCGGTTCTTCGAAGGGACTTGCATTCCGCACTTGACAGCCCGCAAGCAATACTAGCTAGGCAGAAATGATCGCTATGCTCCACTTGACAGGAAATCCCGCAAGGACCTCAAACTTTTCCAATTCCGATTCAATCCTCATTCATGATTTCCAGAATCCTATCTTTGGAGAATGTCATCATCAATTCAGATTGCACTCCTTTTGCAATTTCCTATCCAATCAACCGAATTCGAACCCACCAGTAGAGTTTCACAACTCCTGCACCCGGGACACTGCTCAGGAGGCCTGCGACCAAACAGATCAACGCCGCAAGCCAGAGGGTCGAGATCGAGCTAATTACCAGAATCCAAATGACCGTAGAAATTGCGATCCCAACGAGGCCGGCGTCAGCGAGCGAGACTCCCCAAAGATGCCAAACAGGCTGATACGGTTCCTTGTACTTTAGTCGTACGCCCGCCTTCTGGCATGAGATGAAGATCTCGGGACTTGCGTCGGACAGAACGTTCGTCATGTACGCGAAGCGGACCGCCTGGCCTCGCGCAAGTACAGGCACCGCATACCATCGACTTGTGGAAAACGTCCGCCAGTTGGACTCAATAGTCCGGTCAAGCATTTGAGTCTTTGCATGATCCCCCGCAACCCTCGCATTTTCGACCTCACCAAACGCGTTCGTCAGCTGGCTCTTGATCTCGTCAAACTCCGCAGTGTGCCTGAGATAATCGACTGTGCCTTCAACGTGAGTCTGTTCGCTCATCAGGTGCATGTCTTCTACGCGACAGAAGACCTTGATTTCCAGATCTTCTACATCTCGCATGCTGCGATTGACGAGCCAGATGTTGCTCATGTACAGGTTTTGCACCGGATTGCCTCCAACGGTCACCGCGACTTCGCCGTGAATCTCGTCGAGTGCCGAAATGCCAATGCGATAGTGCGTTACGTGATATGTAAGCAGGACTCTACGGTTTCGCACGACCACCACAAGCAGAGTCACCGCGAGCGTAAAGATGCCGCTAATGAGCGACGGAACAACCCAGTCAAGATAGGGAACAATCCAGTCAGGAGCAGTTACGAACATTGGTTTTGTTGCTGTCGCATTGTTCCGCAATCCATCATCTTCTCAATCAGTATTGCCATTCAGGTCTTTAGGTTGCTGATTTCGATTGATCAACCTGGGCATTTGAGGATTGTCAAGTTCAGCATGCAATCCCCAAATCGAAACGTTCCGCCAGCCCTGCCAAGTCTCCGGCACAGCCCCGCAACTCTTCCGCCTGACAGCCCGAACTTTCACCGGCCACTAACATTCCCCGGTGGCCCGGCCTTGGCCGAATTCGTATGATCGACCTGATGACAGAACGGACACTCTCACGGTCGCGGTAGAGTCACCGGGAGGCGCGTTCTTCGGTACGCAGCAGGGAGTAGCCGATTGCCGGCGGCTTTCGCCATGTGCCGGTGCCCCGGTCTCCGCCGCGGATCACGTTTCCTCGCCGCCGCTCGTCAATCCGGACGTGCGGATTTCCTGCATCCGGCTTTCATCCGAGATCATGCCTTCGCCCGCGGAAGGCTCCTAGTCATCGGCGCAAGGCGCACTAGGCCGTAGTGGTTCCACAGCCTTTCATGCGGGAAGCGTGCGCACTGCCCACTCTCCACCTTGTGCTTCCGGCAGAGTCACTGGCGCAACTGCCTGGCCGCGTGCGCATCGACGGCCCGGTACGCCGGGTCGGCCTGGCCGAGGCGGAAGCAGTTCGCCCATCCGGACGTCATCCGGTCGATTCGCTCTACCATCGATTCCTCTTCCATCGTCCCGAACTTCGGGGCCGTTTGCGCACTGATCCTGTGGCAGATGCTCCGGACGCTCGCCTTGTCGGGCCGAGTGCCGATGCAGCGTAAACGGCTAAGTTGCAATGTCCTGATTTTAGGTTGAACCGGGTCCGCCCCGGCCGGCACCTTCGAGCCGCAATATTTTCGGCAAAAAAAGGATTGTCATGAACGTTCCGGCTCGGGTCGCCAAAAGGCCCGTTGTCAGAAGCGCCGGGGAGTGGCGCGAGAACGTCGAGGATTTCGAGCGGGAAGGCGTCTCGGCCGTTGCCTACTGCGAGGGCCAGAGGCCGCAGACGCTTCTCCGCTGGCGGCGGCGACCCGGCCCCTAGCGGCACAATAACAAAATGTCGCCATATTGAATTTGCACCCAAGCGAGTTTACGGGGAAGTGAGACCTGACGCTTAAGGGATAGATTATGGCCCGATTTGAACTGCCCAGAAAGGTATGGTCATACTGCCTTAGGCTCCACGCCCATTACTCCAACACCGGCGAAAGTGAATTACGCGACATCATCGGTAACTCTCGCGCATACGTGGTTGAAGAAACGACCTACGACAATTGGGACGGTGGGACATACGGTCACGATGTTCAACTGTTCTTGTCGATGGAAGAGCTATTTAGAGTGGATATCAATGATGTTGAAAAATTGACTCGGAGAATTTGTGAAGACCTGAATAAAGTAAGCAAAGGTGTTCCAAATGAGTTTTTCGAAAATGTTCACCTCGAATTATTCGACGACGGTGATGAAAATTGCCTGCGTGCAAAGCCACTTTATTCAAAGCCAGCTATTGATGCCGATACTTTGTCGATTTGGAAGAAGGGAATGGTTCGGCTGTTCATAAGCCATCGTGACGAACACAAGGCAAAGGCGAATGAACTTGCCGAGGCGCTGGAGCACTACGGTATTTCGTCATTCGTCGCACACGATTCGATTCAACCAATGGAAATTTGGCAATCGGAAATCGTAAAGGGATTAGAGACAATGGAAATTATGCTAGCGTTTGTCACAAACGACTTGCACAGTAGTGTTTGGACGAACCAAGAGATAGGCTTTGCACTTGGACGGAAAATACCGATTGTTTCATTAAAGCTGCAAAGCCAAGATCCGAGAGGTTTTATTGGGAAGCAGCAGGCACTTAAATGTAGATATAATGATGTTGGGGCAGCGACGCCAAAGATTTATAAAGTGTTAGCTGACAAACTCGGAAATAGGGAACGCTTACAGACTTCTCTAATAAGTGCGTTTTTGAGTTCTCCAAGTTTCGATGAAGCGAAGCGACGATTTGATTGCATGAAAAACGTCGTAGATAGTTTATCTGAAGCGGAAGTAGCAGAAATCACTGAAGGGTTTCGTAGGAATGACCAACTACATAATGCGATCTATCTCAATAACAAAAATTGTAGGCTGCGGAAGTTCTTGAACAAAGTAAGCGGAAAAGAATTTATCATTGAAGGAAAAAATATTCGTGTAGAAGGGAAGGAGTTAGAAGACATTGTTCCATTCTAGGGATCAGTGAAGAACTCATGATGTCTGACTCGTTCACGGTCCGTTGTACGTTATCTCCGGGATACGACGGGTAGTGGTAGTAAACTTCCTGTCACCAAAGCAACAATCTTGGTACCAATCGATTGAATCAAAGCGCGATGTACGGCAGTACGGAAAGATGGAGTTTGTTATGGCATCTAAAGCCCGCGAAGAACTTCAGCGGCGTCTGGACGACGTTGACGAATTAATCAAGGCGCACGGGCAGCTGACTGGGGCACAACGTGGTCGTCCAAGAGACCGAAAAGGTGCAGCCGTTACCCGAGCGGGCGTTGTACTCTTGGCAGCGGCAACTGAAGCCTATGTAGAGGACCTTTTCGAGGAATCTGCGGAATTAATTTTTAGAAACATGGCCGGGGCAGACCTTGAAAAACTTTTCAAAAATACGAGTAGACGTATGAACAATGCAGATGTACACAAAATTGAGATGCTATATTTCAATCTAGGTCTGGCGTGGGTTCTAGGCGACATACGATGGAAGAAGTTTTCTAATTGCTCCTTCCGAAAAGGTCTCAACAATTTAGTTCAAGCCCGCAATAAAGTAGCGCACGGGAAAAACCCGAATATTCGCCTAAACATGCTTAAACGATGGAAAAACATGATCGAAATGTTTTCTCCGAAACTAGAACAAAAAATTAAAAGCCATATACGCCAGTTAACAGGACAGTATCCGAATTGGTAGCTCAATTCATCGGTCTGCCAAATTTCACCAATGTACCACCCTAAATTCATCCAAAGTAGCAAGTCAGTTTCACTCAAAGTAGCCACCTAATTGCAGCGAAGTAGCCACCCGGAGCGAAGCGACGCTATCACGGTGTATTCGGCAATCAGTTCTCCCTTTCCATGTACGGTTTAGGTCTATCTCCGCGAAAGTCCTTTCGCACGGCTCGGCGGGCGAGGCGCGCGACTTTCCGCGCGTCGAAGCGTCGCGCAGTTCAAACCGGATTGCGCCGTGGACGAGGCGGTCGAGTATGGCGTCGGCGAGGGTGGGTTCATTCAGCTGCCGATGCTAGTCGGACACCGACAGCTGGCTCGTGAAGATCGCCGAGCTTCGACCAAAGCGGTCGTCGCGGATCACGAGCAGGTCGCGGGCGCCGCGTCGACGGGCGCAAGGCCCCGGCCGTCGAGTTTTGTTGAACTCAACATAACTTGACTGATGTAAAACTCCGATTTATGTGGAGTCCGGTCGCGTTCGCTAAGCGATTTGCGACCGGCGGGCCTCCGGTGCAGATTCCTTCAGCTTTCGGCGCCCTCTTTTCCATGCCTCCACGAGATCCTCGGGTTTCCCGCTCCAGCGGAACGGGCGAGCAACATTGGCGTTGTGGTGCTCGATGTAGCCCTCGACGGTATTTATCCAGGAGGCGGAGACCGGGGTGAAATGGAACGACCAATCCCGACGCTCCTTCAGCCACTGGCTGACCTCGGCCGACTTGTGGGAGGAGACGTTGTCGAGAATAAAGTGAACCGGAGTTCCGAGCTCGATCCCTTCGGTGACGGGCTCGAGGAACTTTTCGGAGCGGTGTCGCTCGACCATCTGGCCGGCGGCCTTTCCGGCGGCGACATCGAGGGCCGCCAACAGGCGGGAGGTGCCGTTGCGCTTGCAGTCATGGGCGCGGGTCTCGGGATGGCCGGGCTTCATCGGCAGAGGCCGCTGCGTCCGTACGAGCGCCTGCAACTGCGTCTTCTCGCCCGCCGGGATGACGACGGCGCGGTCGGACGGGTCGGCGTAAAGGCCGACGACGTCGCGGACCTTCAGCTCGAACCTCGGGTCGCGGGAGACCTTGAATGTCTCGGCCTTGCGGGGCTTTAGGCCGTTGCGCTCCGGGATGCCGAACACCGTTGAGACGTAAGCGGCTAATTTCAGACGTCCTGACCTCATATCGGATTTTCTACGGTTTGTTTGAGCCTTT
>JAPPFL010000056.1 GCA_028823855.1 Albidovulum sp. | reverse complement strand
GCGGCATAATGGCGAAAACCGAATCAAGGCTCAAGAACAAATCTGGTGCACACCCTTGTGCCGGAACATTTGAGTGCAAGCTATCGCAATTTCAGGAAAATTAGATGGTAGATTTTTCCGCAAACGAAGGGGAGTTTTTGGGATTTATCCGAGCGTTCGCAAAAGCCTTCGAGGGAGCCAATTGCATTTGTGCGCGCGACGAATGCTCGACGGCTCAATTACCTTGTTAAAGGTAAAGCCCGCCGCAATTCCGCGCAGCATTGCGTTTGCCGAATTCCGGTACCAATTGAATTAGCGTGGTCCCGCTGGTAGTACAGCGTGGCGCAATCAAGAGAATGCTATGCGAATTACCCAATTCAAGGCGCTTGCATTTGACTGCTATGGAACGCTTATCGACTGGGAAACAGGTATACTCAACGGCCTTGAACCGCTGACTTCCCAATTGAACGGGAGGATGACGCGCGATCAAATCCTGGAAATCCACGCATACTATGAATCTAAACAGCAGCGCTTAACCCCAAATTTGAAATATTCCGATCTTTTGGCGGTAGTATTTCGAAGAATTGCAGAAGAATGGCGGATTCCCATATCGCCGGTAGATTGGGCAAACTACGGCAATTCGATAAAGAATTGGCCCGCGTTTCCAGACAGCCCAAGTGCGTTGCAATATCTCGAGAAGCATTATCGTCTCTATATCCTTTCAAATGTCGATGTTCGCAGTTTTTCGTATTCGAATGAGAAACTAGGCGTTCAATTTGACGGAGTATATACGGCCGAAGATATTGGATCGTACAAACCGTCGGATAGGAATTTCGAATACCTTTTCGCCAATCTTTCTCGCCATGGGATCGACAAGACTGAAATTCTGCATGTTGCGGAGAGCTTGTTTCACGATCATTTGCCCGCAAATCGACACGAGTTAGCGAATTGCCGGATATTTCGCCGTCGGAACCAAAAGGGGCAGGGCGCCTCGGCAGGCTCCGGTGTAAAGGATATTCCTGTGTTCGATGTTTCCGTCGGAAGCATGTCAGAACTGGTGGAACTGCACAGGTTCCAATCCGAAAAGTGAAATGAATTCGTATCCCTTCAAACCTGCAGGAACAGCAGGAGGCAGAACTTGAATTCCTGAATAATCTTTCCGCCTTTAATCAGGCGACCGAAAAACGCCTTTCAAAGAAATCGTGCCGACCTTGAATTCCGTCGAATATTTGTGCGCTCACCGAGCCTCGCGCTTTGCGCCAAAAGAGCCTGCTACATTGCTTCTTTCAAAAATACCGCCGACCTCCTCCGCCTCGGGACCAAAAAATTGTCCCCTAATATAGTCGTCAGGCGCTTCGACTAGGCTAAATCCGCCATTTTTCAAAGCCAAGTCTTGCCAAGTCATTTCATCAAATATGATCGTTCCTGTGTCAAGTTCGACGATGTTGGCAAATTCGACGTCGGCTTCGGATTCTGCTTCATCGAACTTGACCGTTATCTCCGCATCGCCGCGGAGTAATTGACCTCTCGACGCGGAAGGACGAACGTCGCGGCCGAACATTAGCCCTATCCATTTGGCAGAGCCTTTATTCATTTTGGGATTTTCGCCGGTCGAACCACCAACCGCGAAACTTATGACTCTCATTGCGCCGAAGTCAGGGTCGATTTCATTGATCATTTTATCCGAATGGCTGCCAAAGAAGCTGTATTTAAGCCATCCTCCATAAGTATTCGCTTCAATATACTTTCCCTTAAAAGTGGCCTTTAAGGTATTTACGTTTCGCTGCTTTCCGAGGAGTTCCGAATCGGAGAATAGTACGGAGTTTACGCTTTCCGGACCAAAATAGGCGACATAGCCTATGCCGCAGTATTTGCCTTTGCAGGTAGTGTTGATTCGCTCGATTTCCTGGGAATTCTTGAAATATCCCAATACGTCGCCGTATAGGGATACGTTGGCAAAGCTAGAGATTTCGGCCAACTGCATCTGCGCGATTTCTTCCGGGGATGGAGGAACCACTTCGGGAGGCTGAGCAATTTCGTATCTGCAAGCCGACAAAACGCTAGTCACTGCAAGCAATGACGTAATTTTCACTATGCAGTTCTTCATGATGATTGCCTCCTATGATACGCGACAAGCCAATGCAATTTAGGGTCCAATTTGCTTAAGTGGTTGCCGGCGCGCGGCATCCGTTCGCAAGCTTACCCTATTCAAATGCAACGCGCTATTTGTGCGCTTGTCGGCAACTCTTCGTGGCTGCGGGTCAACAATTTCCTCCAATTATAGAAACATAAGTCATGATAATATTCAATCATCAAGTCTCGTGCGGCCGTATCTGGCACAACCTAGTTAAGGTTTAATTTAAGCCTCGATATGCGATGGGAAAACATGCGCTTGAAAATCTTCGAAATATGCTGGCTACGCTGTAAATTTCACGAATTGCAACTGCGCTGGTCACTTGGCATGCGGAACTATCCTGTCGCTTGAATCCAAAGGTCGTTTTAATAGCACCGGCACTTTGACGTAATCATTGTCGAGTCGATCTCGGATCCGAGCTAGGCAAATTCGACCGATGTTGCCTAATGTCGCGGCGAAATTTGGTACCGTTAAAGAGCCAATTCAGTTCTGACCCATCCGCTGATCGGAAATACGGCATTGAACGCAATTCAAGACTTTAACAGTTGCAGATGCAGTACCGAAAGACTGATTGACCCGTGGTCGTCCCTGATATCCCCGTCGCCGAATTCAGATTCCGCCACCTGAGCCGTCCGGACTGGACTAGGCGAACCTGCATGGCGGATTAAGTCGTTCGCGACATTTTCTGTCGCGCACATTCACCGCAACAAAGATTCTAGCTTGGGCGTGCGCGAGCCAAAATTCGAATTCCGTAGGCGGCAATCTGATCAAATCTATGGTAGAGCTTGAGCAAGCAAAGAGATTTCGCTTAAAACTCTCAAGAGCGTTCAACGAGAACTCCTAGAACTGGATATCCAACGATATCATGGCGTCTCGCGGACTCCGCCAAATGCTCCGGCAATATCGTTGCGCTCAAAAATTCCGCCTACCTCCTGTTCTTCGGGACCAAAGAATTGCCCGGAAATGTAATTTCCGGCGCCTACACGGCGACCGAACGATCCCTGATCAATTTCCAATTCACGCCATTCCATGTTGTTATAATTCGCTCTAAATCTTATTCCCTCGATATTGGAGAATTTAACGGAAGCCGTAGCGCTGTCATCTTGGAAATCGACAATGACTTCCGCATCCCCTTGCAAAGCTCGGCCGCGCGCTCTCGAATCGCTAACATCTCGACCGAACATGATGCCGAACCATTTGGCCGAACCATCGGTCATGCTTGGGTTTTCGCCGCTGGAATATCCGAGCGCGTAGCTCGCTATAATTGTATCACCTTGGTAGGGGTCAAGCGGATGATTTGGCTTATCAGTTTGGCTGCCGAAAAAGCTGTAATTCAGCCAGCCGCCATATACGATAGTAGAACTCCCACTCGGATACTTTCTCGATTCCACTACCACATCTACTCCGTTCTGCATGCCTTGAAGGTCTATGTCCAATCCTTCGATATTGAAATCTCTGGCATCAATGAAAACAACCAGTCCGGACGAGCAGATGTCATCCTTGCATCTAGTTCTCGTGCGCGTGATTTCGTCGCTCTCATCGGAATAACCGATAACGTCGCCGTAGAGGATGACGTTTGTATTGCCTAGGATATCGTAATACTGTTCCCGCTTTTCCTCTTCCGGGGTTTTAGGTTCGACTTCGGGCGGTAGCGGCTCATATCGGCATGCTGCCAAAATTAAAGGGAACGCGAGAACATACTTTGCGTTGGCAAAATGAAAATACTGGAGAACGACCTTAAAATAATCAAAATTCGACCAATTCGCCATATTCCTGCGTCCTGCTAGCGCCATCTAGGATTTTGATTTGAAATACACGCGTCCGACGGCACCGCGATACCGGAGTCCCATTCCTTTTTCATCCTAATTCGACGCGTTTCGCATTGTGGCCTAACAATAGCATACCGGAATAGTGCCGAAAAGTCAAAATCGCGATAGTCGGATTGATTGCGGATCTATCAAAAGCAAAGTTTAGGTAAAGGCGTTTTGGACGCCAACCGAAAAGTTTTTAGGCAATCCGATCCAATTGTTTGCTGAAAACGAGGACTTGCAAAGATTCAAGCCCTTAGGCAGTGAATTTATCCGCCAGAGGCGCTAGAGCCGACAATATCGTCTTCTCGGTCAATTATCTGAATTTTAGCTTTACCGGCTATAGAACCCGCTCTCAAAAGTTTTAAAATATCTTGACCAAATGTTTTCCATGTAAACTTGGTGCATGGACGAGTCTACATTGAAGCAAGAAAATCGGTTTGACACGCGTATTTCTATTCATTGTAACGGTCCGCAATCGCGGCCGCTAATTCGCTTACGACACCAGAAAGAGCCGGTTATCGACGGACGGTTAAGAATCGGTTAGCTTAGGCAACCCATTCGAAACAGCGCATAGCTCGATGCCGCACAATCGCCCGGCAAGTCAGGAAAGCGAGTTGTGGCGATTCTGAGTAGCGGCCACCCGCCAACCGGAGTCTCCCGGTCGCGCAGGATGCAAGCTAATCCGCAGGCAACCAGGAGCATATCTCCATGACCGACAAGCCGGCCGCACGGCACCATATCCGCTTCCAGGCAGACGAGAAGCCGCCCGCCGCCCTCACGGTTGGACTGGGTCTTCAGCTTGCCATCCTCTGCATAGCGGGAGTCGTGCTGACGCCCGCGATCGTGGTCCGGGCTGCCGGCGGAGGCGAGGCCTACCTGTCCTGGGCGGTGTTCGCGGCGGTCGCCATCAGCGGCGCAACCACGATACTGCAGGCGGTGCGCGTCGGTCGGATCGGTGCAGGATACGTGCTGCTGATGGGAACCTCCGGTGCCTTCATCGCCGTCTGCGTAGCGGCGCTGGCCAACGGTGGCCCCGCGATGCTTGCGACGCTTGTCATCATCTCATCGCTGTTTCAGTTTGCGCTTGCGGGGCGGCTCTCGCTATTCCGGCGCGTCCTCACACCGACTGTCGCCGGAACCGTGCTCATGCTGATACCGGTGACGGTGATGCCTATCATCTTCGACATGCTGAGCAAGTCGCCGGACGGAACCTCGGCGCAGGCCGCTCCGGCGAGCGCGCTTGTCACTCTGCTCGTCATAGTTGCAATAGCGCTAAGAGCAAAGGGTGGTCTGCGTCTCTGGGCGCCTGTCATCGGCGTTGTCGCGGGTTCGGCAGTCGCGGGCTTCTACGGCCTGTATGATGTCGAACGAATAGCGAGAGCCTCCTGGGTTGGCCTTCCGAAAGGGGATTGGCCAGGCTTCGATCTGAGCTTCGGACCGGTGTTCTGGGTTCTTCTGCCAGCCTTCGTGTTCGTCACCCTTATTGGCGCCATCGAGACCGTTGGCGATTCCGTCGCGATTCAGCGGGTGTCCTGGCGGCATCCCCGTGCGGTGGATTACCGGTCGGTACAGGGTGCCGTTGCTGCGGACGGCATGGGCAATCTCCTTTCCGGCCTCGCCGGAACGGTGCCGAACACGACCTATTCAACCAGCATTGCGGTGACCGAACTGACGGGAGTTGCGGCACGCAGCATCGGGGTCGTCATCGGCGTGATATTCATCGTGCTGGCGTTTTTGCCGAAGGCGCTCGCTTTGGTCCTGGCGGTTCCGGACCCGGTCGTGGCCGCCTACGCAATCGTGTTGCTAGCCATGCTCTTCATGGTCGGGCTGAAGATTGTCGTCCAGGACGGCGCCGATCATCGCAAGAGCCTGATAGCAGGCGTTGCCTTCTGGATCGGCGTCGGTTTCCAGAGCGGAGTGATATTTCCCCAGTATTTCTCGGGACTCGTCGGCGGCCTGCTGCAGAACGGCATGACTGCCGGCGGTCTCGTCGCCATCTTTCTCACGCTCGCGGTGGAGCTGACCGAACCACGCCCGCGCCGGCTCCGGACGGAATTCGATGTCTCCGCCCTCCCCAAAATCCGAACGTTCCTGAACGACTTCTGCGCCCGCCACGGGTGGGGTCCGGAAATGGGAAGCCGCATCGACGCGGTCGGCGAGGAAACGCTGCTGACGCTCCTTGGAGAGGACGACGCCCGCCCCGAACAGGATGCCCGGCACTTTCAGGTAGTCGCGCGAAAGGAGGACGGTATCGCGGTCCTCGAATTCATCGCGTCGGCAAACGAGGAAAACCTCCAGGACCGAATCGCCGTGCTCGGCGAGCCCACCGCAGGCGCGCCGGTGGAGCGCGAAGTCTCCCTTCGCTTGCTGAGGCATCTCGCATCCACGGTCAGCCACCAGCAGTATCACGGACTCGACATCGTGACCGTCCGCATCGACGCGCCGGGCTGAAGACATTGAAAGCAAGGCCGATGGTCCGCCGGGAATCGCATGCGCCGCGACCGCCGGAGGCCGCTTTATAGTGCGCGTCAATACGGGTTCGCTTGCCCTGAACCGTCCCGAAGGTTGAAAACTACATCGGCGAGGCTAGCCACGACATGGCTTGCCTCGTCCTGACCTGCATTTGCCAGCCGATGCACTCTCTTTACACCCCTACTCCCGCGCGCCCGCTCCCCGGCCGGCGCCCGAATGAAAAATCGGGGTGTGGAATGGACGGCATTTGCCTCCAGGCCACGGGTCATCCGTGCGGAGAGGCCGCAGGATCCTAGTTCGTTATCTTTTTCGGAATTTGGCTTGATTTCTGCTTCCCGAGAGGAAGGGCGCGACAGAAGGCCGGTGTCGGATGCTACACGGCGCGACCGGTCGCGATTGGCCGGTAGTGGCCTCTTGTTGCCGCTCGAACAAATGGCAAAGAATGCTTGCCGGCAAATGGAGGTTCGAAAATGAGCGAAGCGAATGAAGCGGCGCCGGCCGCGAGGAAATGGGACAAGAATGCCGCGGTTCTGGGCTTCTGCAGCGTGCCTTCGCCTTTGCTGCGGGCGCAGAGCTGGCTCGGACTCAATTCGACGCAGTTCTCTGTCTTGATGCCGATAGCCAATTTCCGACGGGACGGCGAGCGCAAGCCAGTCCTGGGCTAAGCAACGCTTGCGGAACGGCTGGGGCTCAGTCCCCGGCAGGTTCACCGACGCATTGCGCGCCTTGAGGCCACAGGGCTTGTGGGTCATGTTGAGCGACGCGATCGGCTAGGCGGCAAGCTGACGAACTTGTGCGACCTCGGCGGGCTGGTTCAGGGATTGAAGAAGCTGGAGTTCGAGTTCCGCGTGATCGAGGATTCCGGCGAGAGTACCCGGAGGGCGTTCTCGAAGCGAAGACATCGCCTCTGGACGACGGACTCGGTGCAAATCCGATGCTGCTCGCGGGATCGGATATCTAGGTGTACTTCGAGCGAGCGATTCCTGAGGATCTCGCGGAGCGGCTGGCGGATGGGGCCGACCTCAACGATCTCGATCCAAACGGCCGGAACACGCAGCGCCATGCGGCGGGATCGGATCCGGAAGAACGGTCGTTATTGCCGGAATGGTCTGCATGCAATATTATTTTGACAGGGAGGCCGCGCGCGAAGCCCGAAGCCGCACGAGGGAAAACGGGAGAATCCGCATGAACGAGATATTGGCGCGGCAACGCTGCGTCGGCCCCATGGGGTCGGAATTCTGGCGAATCGAGGTTTCGCCGGAAATCGTCCCGGCTCTCGCCGAGAAGGCCGACTGGAACCGCATGGGCCGGCGGGTGATGATCGACGCCGCGAAGGGAATCATCTCCTGGATGAGCCCGCCGAACGCTGGCTCGCGGCTCTGGAAGAGGGAGGCGCGGCTCGGGCAGAAGCCTTCGAGGCGGCGACGCCGCCCGAGTTGGTGGTGGAGGTCGAGGAGACCCGCTTCGACGGCGACAAGCCGGGCAGCTACGCGGCGCTGGGCGTCCGGGAGATGTGGCGGGCCGCATCCCGAGACGGCGGCAACCGGGTCGAGGTCGAGATCTTCGACCTGAGGGCGCCGGGCGGACCGCGGAGTCCAAAGCGCTTCCCGGCCTGGAGGCCGCGCTGCTGCCGAAGGCGTTCGACCTAGCTCGGCGCCTCCGCCACGTCGATCTCGAGGAATCGCTCGCGGCGGCGCTGGCGCCGGTCCGCGCGCCCCGGGACCCGAACGGCTCGCCCTCGCCCTTCTAAGCGCCGCGACGCCGTTCGGACGGTCGAACGCCTCCGGAAGCAAGCTCAGCCCCTTCCGGGATCGAGGCTTTCATGTGGTTTACGGCGACAGCATTGGATTGCTTCTTCGAGCGATAGTTGCTGGCCCGACAAATATAATTGCCATCGTAGCCTGGCGGCACCTTGCGTCTACGGGCTGGAGTTGGCCGGATGAAGGCTTCATCGAATCAGTTTGTTGCTTCAGTCGGCGGAGCTCTCACTGAAGGCGCCGGCGATCGTCGCGTCCGCAATTAAACCGTACGCAGCTCCACGCGAAGCTCCTGATTCTCGAGTTGCGCGATATACCGGATCGTCGAATCCGATCCGTCCATCAAGCGCAAGGTTGAACAAAAGCTACCGCAACTCGAACAGCCGCTTCCGCGCGCTCGCGCACACCAATGTTTGTTCGGCCTCGACTACTCCTACCGCCCGACGGATAATGCCATGGTTCCGGCCGCCGCAAGAATAAATCTGCTTTCTCAACGGACCGCCGACGCGCGGGGGTGGCTTATCTAAATTTCGAGTTAGCTCAAAAGAACCCTTGAACTAAATCATGACGAAATGAGTTCCATGGATACTTGGTGCGGAGACGAGACCATATTGAAGCAAGTAAATCAGATTGGCGCGTGCAGTCCTATCAATCTTTTAAGGCCCGCAATCCCGATCCCTTTTCCGCCTTCATGGCTCGAATGAGTCCGACATCAACGACGGGTGAAGTATTCAGTAGTTTAGGCAGCCCGGTAAGGACAGCGATTGTTGGTATCGCTAACACGAATCGAACCGCGATTGAGCGCGGGCTAAATTGAGGGCTTCCGAAACGATTCCGCCGGCATGCCGCCGTCAGTGGGCATTTGGCCGATAAAAATTCCGCTACGAATAAAAAAGACTTCGGACTTTGAAACGAGAGGTAGGCACGGCATTGATCGCTTAATCGATTCCGATTCTACGATTTCTGGAATGGCCGGTTGCAGCCGGCCGCGAGACATTGTAGCGGAATCGCGGCGCTATCTGGAGTTTTCTTCCGAATACCGTCGGAGAAAACTAGCGTGGAAGTGCCGCCGCATTCTGAAAACGACTCTAGATATGCGCATCGCATGGGTGCTGCGGCGGAAGATTGCGCATCCGCCGATGACTCGGAGGTTGAATATACAATGTCTGCCGGGCTGGTTCCGCTACTCGGAAGACTCGGGGTAAGCCTGCTGGTCTCGTCGTACCAGTCGGGGATTCTCTATTCCATCGGCAGAAATCCTAACGGCGGGCTGCATTTGCACAAAACTTCCTTGAACAAGCCCATGGGAATATGTTCAAGCGGCGAAGGTAAATTTACGGTCGCCACCGGACATCAAATCGTCAGGTTTGAAAACATTCTGGAAGGCAATGAGAGAGCGAACGGAATATTCGATGCTTGCTTTGCGCCTCGCACGATACACGTGACCGGGTCGCTGGATGCGCACGACGTCGGAATTGATTCTACGGATCGCCCGATTTTCGTAAACACGCGCTTCAATTGCTTGGCGGCCGTGGATGCCCGGCACAGCTTTGTCGAAATTTGGCGCCCGAGATTTATCGATGCCTTGATTGATGAAGACAGATGCCATCTGAACGGGCTGGCTATGGACAGCGGCAGACCCGCCTTGGCGACCTCAATTTCGCGATCCAATACTATAGACGGGTGGAGGGACCGGCGCTCGCGAGGAGGAGTCGTAATTTGCGTTGAAAGCGGCGCCATCGTCTGCGACGGGCTTTCCATGCCTCACTCTCCGCGGATGTATCGGGACCGACGCTGGGTTTTGAATTCCGGCACCGGCGAATTCGGGGAACTTGTAAGCTCCTCGGTTGGAATTTCGACCGAGTTCCGGTTCCAGCCGCTACTATTCTGCCCGGGGTTTCTTCGCGGCTTGGCGTTTTCGCAAAATTTTGCGTTCGTTGGCCTTTCCAAGCCTCGCTATAACCGCTTTACAGGACTGGAACTCGACGGGAAGCTCCGACAAGCTGACAGCGAGGCATGGTGCGGCTTGCATGTAATCGACCTCGACAAGGGTTCTTGTACTGAGTGGTTCAGGATTGATGGTTCGGTGACGGAACTATACGATTTGGAAATCCTCCAAGGATGCTCTACTCCGATGGTTGTTGCACCGGGATCAGAGGAGGCATCCGGCCTTGTCACGTTTGAAAAGTCAATTTCAGCCTGAATTCAAGTAAAGTTCGAAGCGAATCGCCAAGTGGCGATGGCTACTCTTCAGGCTTTTCTGGCTTGCTCGAAGTAATTTCGGACACTGAGGCATCTTCTTCCGGGTCGTTTCGAAATGGCTGAGTCAGCATCCTGTCAAGCCAAAGGTCGCGACGCGTCCGAAATTCGTCAAGGCCGATTGTCATGTTGCGGTAACCGTCTTTCGGCTTCGAGCGGTAAGTGCCGAGAAGCCTGTCCCACCAGGGCAAGTTGAACCCGAAATTAGAATTGTTGTCGGTCGGGTATACGGAATGATGAATGCGGTGCATGTCAGGCGTAACTAGTATCCAGCGCAGCAACCTGTCGGCGCGCGGCGGTATTCGGATATTGCTATGATTGAACATCGAGGTAGCGTTTAGCACTATCTCGAATACGAGAACGGCTGCCGCAGGAGGTCCGATTGCCAGCACAACAGCCAACTTCAAGGCGAAGGAGAGAAGGATTTCGCCCGGATGAAATCTCAATCCGGTGGAAACGTCGAATTCCAAATCCGCGTGATGCATCCGGTGTAGGCGCCAAAGCGCCGGTACGGCGTGAAGAACAACATGCTGTATGTAAATCACGAAATCGAAAAAAAGGAACGATGCTAGAAAAGCTAGCCAACCGGGTGCCGCCATTATGTTCAGCAAGCCCCATCCCTCTTCGTGAGCCACGACTGCCAGGCCGGTCGCGGCAACCGGGAACACGATTCGGACTAGAAGGGCATCGACAATCACCACTCCGAAGTTGTTGGTCCAGCGGATCAGTCGCGGGATTTCGTGGCGTTGCTTGGGCACGATGACTTCCGCGATTGCCAGAATCGCGAGCGCACCTACGAATACCGCTATTCTTGCCAAATCGCCGTTTTCGAAAATTTCAGCCGCGTCTGCCATATCCAATGTTTATTGAGCGTTCCGAAGCGGTCAAATGCGAATCCTCCTTGGACTCCAGTTTATCGCGCAAAGAGAATTTCAAGAAATGCCTTTCGCAGTCGGAATCTTCTGGAAGCGATCCGCATCAAGCCATCAAATGTACTGGAGAGCCGGAAGTTGCAGCCAAGGCGGGCTTGGATTAACAAGAGTCCGAAGCAATCTTTGCCGAATTGATCGACATGGCGGATTCGAAGAAAGCATTCGTTAAAAGCTACGGATGCCAGATGAACGTTTACGATAGCGAACGTATGGCGGAGACCATGGCGGTAGCCGGCTATTCTGTTGGCTGCAGCGAGAAAGACGCCGACCTTATAGTATTGAACACCTGCCACATCCGGGAAAAGGCGACAGAAAAAATATATTCCGAACTGGGTCGACTAAAGCCGCTAAAGCTGAGCAATCCTTCCCTGCGGGTCGCAGTTGCCGGCTGCGTAGCGCAGGCCGAGGGCGAAGAAATCATAGCTCGCCAGCCCCTTGTCGATATCGTTGTAGGTCCGCAATCATACCATCAATTACCCGAATTGGTGTCGAAAGCCGAGCAAGGCCGGAAGTCCGTCGCAACGGATTTTCTTGCCGACGAAAAATTCGAACGTCTGCCGAAAGCTGCGCTCCCACGGAAAAGCCCGACCGCGTTCCTCACGGTGCAGGAAGGGTGCGACAAGTTTTGCACCTTTTGCGTGGTTCCATATACGCGCGGTGCCGAATACAGCAGGCCGGCCGCGCGAATTGTTGCAGAGGCTGCACAACTTGCGGATCGCGGCGTTCGCGAGATCACTTTGCTCGGCCAGAACGTCAATGCCTACCACGGCGAGGGCGTCGACGGGCGGCAATGGGGATTGGCCGCGTTGATTCGCGCTATTGCCGATATCGGCGGTATCGAAAGGATCCGGTATACGACTTCGCACCCTAGCGACATGTCCGGCGATTTGATCGAAGCCCACGCGTCGTGCGCTAAACTGATGCCGTATCTTCATCTTCCCGTTCAATCCGGATCGGACAAAATTCTCAAAGCCATGAACAGGAAGCACACTTCGGGCCAGTATTTGCGGCTAATTGAGAGTATTCGACGCGCGCGACCGGACATCCTGATTTCCGGAGACTTCATTGTTGGATTCCCGGGCGAGACGGAAAGTGATTTCGAGGATACCTTGCGCTTGGTAGACGAAATTGGCTACGGCCAGTCTTACTCCTTCCGCTATTCGCCAAGGCCCGGGACGCCCGCGGCGGAAAGAGTGCAGATTCCGCCTGATGTGGCAAGCGAGCGTCTTCGGAAGCTTCAATTGCTATTGAAAAAACACCAAAGGGCCGCGCAAGATTCCATGGTTGGCCGGGTGGCGACGGTGCTTTTCGAGCGTAGGGGAAGACAGGAAGGCCAGCTCGCGGGCAAGTCGGAATATTTGCAGGCTGTTCATGTAGATTGCGACGAGAAAAAGTTGGGCGAGATCGCGGAAGTAAGAATTATTCGATCGGAGCCGAATTCACTTGCCGGCGAACTTGTAAATTGACGCGCATCCAGGCTGAATACCGTTGCAGCTCTGTTTCATTGGCAGGGCAACGTTTGCGAAGCGAAATCGAATTTGTTCCCTTTGCTCCCGAAGCGCCGATTCTAGTGGCGGGATGAAATTCGATTTGTCGGAGAAGCTGGAGTCGAAGATTTACTCAGCGCGAAATTCCGCGGAATCAGGCGAATCCTATCTCGAATTCCCCGACAATAGGAGGTTGATCGGCCTTTGCGGCGAACTCGACCGCAATCTTTCGAGGATCGAGTCAAGTTTAGGGATTCAAATCGTAAGGAACGGAAATCAGCTCTTGCTTGTAGGCGGCGAGGAGGAACGGCAGGCCGCCGGCAAAGCTCTGCACTTCCTTTATTCGCGTCTGGAGGCCGGTAGAAACTTGGAACCGGGCGATATCGATGCCGCTCTGCGTTTCGGCCCGATTTCGGGCGGCAATTCTTTGGCGTCAAGGAGCGGAAGCGGATCGGGCAAGGAAGAAAGGCTGGAATTCGTTACTCGTCGCAAGGTTGTCGAACCGCGCACTGAAAGGCAGAAAACCTACGTTCGCGCTTTGATGGAACACGATTTGGTTTTCGGGATCGGTCCCGCGGGCACCGGCAAAACCTACCTGGCGGTTGCAGCTGCCGTGTCCAGAATCCTTCAAAGCGAGGTTGACCGGATTATTTTGTCGCGGCCGGCGGTGGAAGCCGGCGAGAATCTCGGTTTTCTTCCTGGCGACATGAAAGAGAAAGTCGATCCCTACATGCAGCCGCTCTACGATGCTCTGCATGATTTTTTGCCGGGCAAGCAGATCGCGCGGCTAATTGAAGACAATAGAATTGAAATCGCTCCCCTCGCCTATATGCGCGGAAGAACCTTGAGCAACGCCTTTGTGGTATTGGACGAGGCGCAAAACGCGACCAGCGTGCAGATGAAGATGTTCTTGACGCGTCTCGGACCGGAATCCAGAATGGTGATAACCGGGGACGTTACCCAGATCGACTTGCCCCGAGGCATCGCTTCGGGACTTATCGAAGCTGAAAAAATCCTTCGCAATGTCGAAGGAATAGGTTTCGCGTATCTTTCCTCGGCTGATGTCGTCCGCCATGCCATGGTCGCAAAAATTATCGATGCCTATGGCTTGCCTCGAAGATAGCGGCGGGTCGTTGCTTCAGATTGAAATCAAGGATCAGCGTTGGCGCCGCTTTGCTTTCGAACCGGCGGCCGAATTCGCCTGCCGCGACGCTTTGGCGGCGCGAGGCATGGCGTGGGAGGAATTCGAGATTGGCCTTCTTGCCTGCGACGACGCGAGGATAGCCGAGCTTAACGGAAAATTTCGCGGCGTTCGCAATCCGACAAATGTATTGTCGTGGCCGGTGGGTTCTTCGGCAAAGAAATTTCCGGGGCTAGCGGCGTCGCTCGGCGATATTGCAATTTCGTACGATTCGTGCGTCCGAGAATCCTTGGAACTAGAGATCGACGCGCTGGCTCACGTAACGCACTTGGTGCTGCATGGCTGCCTGCATTTGTTGGGCTACGGACACAGTGACAATGCCGAAGCCGTAATTATGGAGAGTCTGGAACGAGAGATACTTGCAACAATGGGGCTAAATATTCCATAGTTGGCGGCAGGGACGGTTTCCGTTTCCTTGCGGAAAGAGAAAATGAACGAAGAATCCGAGTCTCCATCCAGTAGCGCGGCGCGACGCGCGCAAAATCCGCGTCCTGGCGCGGAACCAAATCACGGGTTGCTGGGAAAATTTTTCGGGTCGTTGTCAAGAGTGCCTGAAACGAATAGCGCAGCAGGCCCCAACTCGAAATTGAATGGCTCCAACACGCCGAATGCGTTTCAATCCGCGACGCACGACTGGGGGTTGCTGCGTCAGCCTGTGGAAAATGTCGCCGTTCCCAAAGCCGAGATCTTCGCGGTTCCGCTCGATATCGAACTTGAAAATCTCGTCAATGTCTTTCGCAGCAGCGGACTTTCGCGCCTTCCCGTCTATGAAGGCTCGTTGGATAAGCCATGCGGCCTTGTCCACATGAAGGACCTTGCATTGCAATATGGATTTGACTCCCAGGAAAAGGAGTTCTCTTTGGAATCGGTGCTTCGGCCACTCCTTTTCGTGCCTCCTTCGATGCCTGTCGGCGTACTTTTGCAGAAAATGCAAACGGAACGTACGCATATGGCGTTGGTCATCGACGAATACGGCGGCGTGGACGGTCTCGCCACGATTGAAGATCTAGTCGAAGAAGTTGTTGGCGATATCGCGGACGAGCACGATATTGTCGATGAAGCCGAGTTTTGGAGGATGGAGGCTCCCGGCGAGTACCTCTGCCTTGCGAAAGCCCCGTTGAGAGATTTCGAAGTGGAGACGGGCATAGATCTTGGCGTCGAGGGCGGCGATGAGGAAATCGACACGCTTGGCGGTCTAGTATTCGTTTTGGCGGGACGAGTACCCGATTTGGGCGAAGTGATTACGCATCCAAACGGATCTTCAATCGTAATTGTCGATGCCGATCTCAGGCGAATCAAGCGTTTAAAAGTCAAGCTGCAAGGGGATCGGAAAGTCTGATTCCGCATGGCGGTATCCGTCTTTTGTAGGAGAACAGCCGAATCTGCGATATTTCGCGCGTCGGCGCTCGTGTTTCTGGGAGCTGCGGGATCTACGGGGCACGTCCCCTTCAGCTTGCCTCTCGCTACGATTGCGGCGTTCTATCTTGCCGCCGCGATCGGCCTGCGAAGATCAAACTGGATAGGCGCTGCGAAATCTGGATGGTTTTTCGGGTTCGGATATTTCGCGGGCACGCTATCCTGGATTGTCGAGCCGTTTCTCGTCGATTTCGGGAAGAACGGCTGGATGGCTCCTTTTGCGATTATATTCACGGCGGGGGGATTTGCGCTTTTCTGGGCCTCTGCGTTCGGCTTTGCTCGTCGATTCGGAGCAGGCGTACCAGCGCGCGCTTTGCTTCTGATCGCCGGAATCACAGGCATCGAGTTCCTGCGCTCGGAATTGTTTTCCGGTTTCCCTTGGGGCTTGGTCGGCTACATTTGGTCGGAGACGCCCGTAATCCAGGCGTCCGCCTTTTGCGGACCCTACGCCATGGTCGCTTTCACCGTTCTCGCGAGCGTGCTTCCGCTTGCGACCCGTCGCGCGTGGGCGGGCGCCCTGGCGTCCTTCGCGGGAGTTTTCGCATTGTGGGTCTTCGGACAGGCAAGAATGGATTCTGTCGAGTCCGTTGTCGAGGCGCGCCCGCAGGTTCGCGTTGTTCAGCCGAACGTTCCGCAGCGTTTGAAGTGGAAACTGTCGCGCAGGGAAGAGTTTTTCGGAAGGTTGCTCGATCTTACTCGAGAGGGCGGCGAGCCGCATCCGGATTTAATTGTTTGGCCTGAAACGGCCGCGACGTTTCTGGTGCGTTCTGAACGCGGGCGGTTTTCGCGAATCGCGGAAGCTGCGAACGGCGCAATTGTCGCGCTCGGAATAAGGCGCATGGTGGGAAAGCTGGATTTCAACAGCATGATCGCGCTTGACAAAAACGGCTTGGCATTCGCCGTATACGACAAATATCGCCTGGTTCCGTTCGGCGAATATTTTCCTCTCGGCAACTATCTTTCCTGGCTTGGCGCCAAAGGCTTGGCGACGCGGGAAGGCCACGGATTTACATCGGGCCCGGGACCGGAACTATTGGATTTGCGTACGGCGGGCAGCTATCTTCCGCTGATCTGCTACGAAGCGATTTTTCCACGCGGCATGCGAACAGAGGACCGACCCGACGCGCTGCTGCAAATAACAAACGATGGTTGGTTCGGGCGATTCTCCGGGCCGCAGCAGCATCTGGCGCAAGCCCGCTTGCGTTCGATTGAGCAGGGCCTTCCGCTCGTCAGGTCCGCCAACACCGGCATCAGCGCAATTGTAGATAGCTACGGCAGAATAGTCGCGAGCCTAGGCCTGGGCGAGACTGGATTCTTTGATGCGCCTCTCCCCGCAAGGCTGCCGCCCACGGTGTATTCGAAGTACGGGGATTGGCCATGGCTCGCGGCACTACTTGCATTCGCCGTGGCGATATCCCGGACTAAGCGGAATTCAGTGAATTGACCGCACCGCCGATCGTTGCTAGTGCTGCTCGCCCGGTTCGTTAGATTTTCCGGCTTTCGAGGCGAAGCACTTAAACGGAGTGAATGCATTGTCCCGGCAAGATTACTTATTTTCTTCCGAGTCCGTCGCGGAGGGCCACCCCGACAAGGTTTGCGATCAGATTTCGGATTCGGTTCTCGATGCGTTTCTTGCAGAAGACCCGGTCGCGCGAGTCGCGTGCGAAACGATGGCTACGACCAACCGCGTCATGGTCGCCGGCGAGGTGCGGGGTCCCGACTCCGTGATCGAGAGGGTCGAAGATATCGTGCGCGAATGCGTGAAGGACATTGGCTACGAACAGGAAGGCTTCCACTGGCAGAATCTGGAAATCTCGAATTACCTGCACGAGCAATCCAAAGATATTGCGCAAGGCGTCGATGCCGATACCGAAAGGGAGGAAGGCGCGGGCGACCAAGGCATGATGTTCGGTTACGCGGTCGACGAAACGCCGTCGCTGATGCCCGCTCCGATCCATTACGCCCATGAAATTCTCAGAGCTCTCGCCGTAGCGAGAAAGTCGGGTCGAGAGAAGCGCCTGGGCCCGGATGCGAAATCGCAGTTGACCGTTCGCTACGAGGCTGGACGCCCCGCCGAGATCGCGTCAGTCGTCGTGTCCGCGCAGCATATCGACGACTCCCTCACTTCCAATGAAGTTCGCGAAATCGTCGAGCCGTACGTCAGGAAGACATTGCCGGACGACTGGCTGAGCGCGCAAACGGAATGGTGGATTAATCCGACCGGCAAGTTCGCGATTGGCGGACCCGACGGCGACACCGGATTGACCGGCCGGAAAATTGTCGTCGATACCTATGGCGGAGCGGCGCCTCATGGCGGAGGCGCGTTTTCGGGGAAAGATCCTTCAAAGGTCGACCGTTCCGCCGCGTACGCGGCGCGATACCTTGCAAAAAACGTTGTGGCTGCGGGCCTCGCGCAACGCTGCTGCATTCAGATCGCCTATGCGATTGGCGTTGCAATGCCCTTGTCCGTTTATGTCGACACCTACGGTACGGGTCGCGTCCCGGACGTAGACATCGAGAACGCAATCTCAAGAACAATGGACCTTTCTCCCGGGGGCATTCGCAGCCATTTGCAATTGGCCCGACCGATTTACCGCCGGACGGCGGCATACGGCCACTTTGGCAGAAATCCCGAGGCGGACGGTGGATTTTCCTGGGAGAAAACCGACCTGGTCGAGCGGCTAAGACAAGAGATTTGACCGGGGCGAAGACGAGAGCGGCGCGTAGCGCGAACGCGTCGGACAATGCAATTCCCCGCCATGCAAAATCGCGATCTTCATGAATGCGAATTCAGAAAACTTTACGGGCGCCGCCGAGGCAAGCGCCTGAGGCCATCGCAGATCGCGCGACTGAAGGACGATTTGCCGGCGCTTGAGATTTCGGCATCGATTCAATCGAATCCCGATCGAGCCTTTCTTGATTGCGCAAGCATTTTCGATGCTGACGCTCCGGTTTGGCTCGAGATCGGGTTCGGAAGCGGAGAGCATCTTCTTTACCAGGCGGAGCTTCACCCCGATATCGGACTGATTGGCTGCGAGCCGTATTTGAACGGCATCGCGTCCTTGCTCGGCAAGCTGCGCACCAGTTCGGCGCGCAACGTTAGGATCTATCCGGGCGATTTCCGCGATGTGCTTGATGTCTTGCCCGCCGGTTCGGTCGACAGGGTATTTTTGCTGTATCCCGACCCGTGGCCCAAAAGGCGTCATCGAAAGAGGCGCGTGGTAAACTCCGAATACTTGGATCCGCTCGCACGGACGATGCGTCAAGGCGCCGAGCTTCGGCTGGCGACTGATATCGAAAGCTACGCCGCGCAAGCCATTGAGAAAATCTTGCCGCGCGGCGATTTGGAATGGGTTGCGCATTCGCCGCGGGACTGGCGGCAGCCGTGGCCGGATTGGCCGTCAACCCGATACGAACGAAAAGCCGTCAAAGAGGGGCGCAAGCCGCTCTACTTGACGTTTCGCCGGGTTTAAGGCTGCCGGAGGAAGCGGCGCAACCGGCATTTCAATTGTTTCAGGATTCGGAACCCGCCAGGATCGTAGCTCCTAGCCCGCGCATCAAATCGACAAATCCCGGGAAACTAGTAGAAATCGCGCTATTGTCATCGATGCGCACCGGATTGCGCGCCGCAAGCCCGAGGCATAGGAAACTCATTGCAATTCTATGGTCGAAATGCGTTCGGCAACAGGCGCCGCCGGGCACTTCGCCGACTCCTTTCCCGTGCACGGTAAGAGAGTCCTTTCCCTCTTCGACATCGATGCCGCATGCCTCCAGGCCGCGCGCCATCGCGCTAATCCTGTCCGTCTCTTTGAAACGCAATTCTCCGATGCCGTTCATGGTTGTCGTGCCTTCCGCGAATGCGGCGACAACGGAGAGCACGGGGAATTCGTCGATCATGCTGGCGGCGCGCGACGGTGGCACGTCGATACCGGAAAGCGAACTGAAGGAAGCGTGCAGGTCGGCCACGGGTTCGCCGCCTTCTACGCGCTCATTCTTGAATTTCAGGCAAGCGCCCATATCCGTTAATGTCGTGAAAAAGCCTGAACGAGTAGGGTTGACGCATATTCCCGGAACGCAAATCTCCGAGCCCTCGCAGATAAGCGCCGCCGCTACGGGAAATGCGGCAGAAGAAGGATCGCGCGGAACGCCAATATTCTGGGGAGCCAGTTCGGCGTAGCCGCCGAGCGAGATTTCGCGGACGCCGCCGGATTCGTCGATTTCGATGTCTGCGCCGAATGCCGAAAGCATGCGTTCCGTATGGTCGCGAGTCGGTGTGCGTTCAATATAGCGAGTGCGACCGGGAGCATTGAGCCCGGCCAGCAGTACCGCAGATTTGACCTGTGCGGACGCGACGCCGGATTCGAAATGCACGGGTACCGGAGATTCGGCTCCGACAACCATGATCGGAAGCCTTCCGCCCGTTCGACCAATGCAGGAGGCGCCGAATTCGGACAGGGGCCTAATGATTCGCTGCATCGGTCGCGAACGCAGAGACTCGTCGCCGGTGAATATCGCTTTGACAGGCGCCGTTGAGACCGCCCCCATAGCCAGCCGGACTCCGGTTCCCGAATTGCCGAAATCCAAGACGTTCGATGGTTCGGCGAATCCGCCAGTTCCGAATCCATGGACTCTCCATTCGCCGTTGTCCAGCCGCTCGACTTCGGCCCCGAGCTCGCGCATCGCCTCCCCGGTGCGCATGACGTCGTCGCCTTCCAGGAGTCCGGATATCCGGGTCTCACCTACGGAAAGCGCGCCGAGAATCAACGATCGATGCGAAATAGACTTATCGCCGGGAACCAGGCATTCGCCAGCCAGACTGACTGAATTTCGCGCCTCCGCAGAAATTTCTTTTCGGGCTTTCGCCATGGAAATTCCTTCCGAATTTGCATTCGAGCCACCCGCATAGCTGCGTATCGCCGGCATGTCCACTTTGAACTGCGAATTCGAGCGGCAGGCGAGACCCGCGAAATCTCCGCGAATCGCTTCGGAAACCGCGTCCCGGCTGGTAGCATGAACGGAAAGCCGACTTTCAATTTTGACCGAATTCTGCCATTCGTCGCGCATTGGCGGGAATTCGGAATGCTACCAAATGAACAGCGAAAGGGTCGGAAAGCGGCGAATTCGTTCATCCGCCGGTTGGACTTGCCCTTCGTTGCCTAGCAAATCTCACGGTGAGGACAGCGTTTTCACTGTGGCTGTGGACGGTCCGGCGGCGGCAGGGAAAGGCACGATTTCGCGCGCGATTTCCGAGAAATTCGGATTTTGCCATTTGGATACGGGTCTGCTCTACCGCGCGGTTGCAAGAAGACTTATCGATGCGGGACTTTCCAACGATTCGGATGCTGCGGAGAGATGCGCAGCTCTAATTACATCCCGCGATTTGACAAATCCCGGCCTCCGTTCGAACGACGTTTCCGATTTGGCGTCTAGGGTCGCCGCAAACCCGTCGGTGCGCTCGGCGCTGCTACTGTTCCAGCGCCGGTTCGCGAGGAAACCGGGCGGTGCCGTATTGGACGGCAGGGATATAGGAACGGTTATCTGCCCGAATGCGGAGGTCAAGCTCTACGTGACCGCAAGCCTCGAGTGCCGGGCGGAACGGCGGCGGCGGGAACTCCAAAAACGCGGCGAAGCCGCGACATTTGACGAAGTTTTCGCGGAGTTAAAAAAACGCGACGAGCGGGATAGGCGGCGGCGCTCCGCGGCGCTGCGAAAGGCGCCGGACGCGGTGTTGATAAACACTTCCAAATTGACTATAAGCGCGGCTGTTGAAAGGGCCGTAGGCGAAGTAGCTAACCGAATCAGGGACGGTTGCCGGACCTGAACGGTAGCTTTTTTATTTGGTGCTTGATCGACACCTGCGTTCGCCGGCTAATTTATGCCGGCGGAATGAAACTTGAAAGGAAAGAAGCCAGTTGCCAGCCACCGCGACAATGGAGGAATTTGAATCCCTCCTCAAGGAGAACTTTGAAATCGGCATGCCTAAGGAGGGCTCCGTAGTCAAGGGCAAGATCATTGCCATAGAAGCAAGCCAGGCCATAATCGACATCGGCTACAAGATGGAGGGCCGTGTCGAGCTGCGGGAATTTTCCCGAATTGGCGAATCGCCGGAAATAAAAATTGGCGACGAAGTGGACGTATTCCTCGACCGAGTCGAGGATTCCAAGGGAGAGGCCGTAATCTCTCGCGAGAAGGCTCGACGCGAAGCCGCTTGGGATAATTTGGAAAAGGCATATAGCGACGACGCCCGGGTAGAGGGTGCAATTTTTGGCCGAGTCAAGGGCGGCTTTACGGTCGACCTGGGAGGCGCCGTCGCCTTTTTGCCGGGTTCGCAGGTGGATGTTCGTCCCGTTCGAGACGCGACTCCCCTTATAGGCGTAAAGCAGCCGTTTCAGATCCTCAAAATGGATCGACGGCGAGGCAACATCGTCGTCTCGCGCCGGGTCATTCTCGAAGAAAGCCGGGCCGAACAGCGAGCTGAAGTCGTCAATCGATTGAATGAAGGCGACCAAGTCGAAGGCGTCGTCAAAAATGTTACAGAATACGGAGCGTTCGTCGATCTGGGGGGCGTTGACGGCCTTCTGCATGTAACGGATATGGCGTGGTTCCGGGTCAACCACCCGTCGGAAGTCGTAAATATCGGAGAATCCATCAAGGTCCAAGTCATTCGGGTAAACAAGGAAACCCATCGCATTTCGCTCGGTATCAAGCAGCTGCAGGAGGATCCCTGGAAGAGGGTTGCTGAAAATTTCCCTGTCGGTTCCGTCCACAGGGGATCAGTTACCAATATCACCGACTACGGCGCGTTTGTTGAGTTGATGCCCGGCGTAGAAGGCCTAGTGCATATGTCCGAGATGTCGTGGACCAAGAAAAACGTTCATCCGGGAAAAATAGTTTCGACCTCTCAAGAGGTTGAAGTCATGGTGCTCGAAATCGATAGCGGCAAGAGGCGGGTATCGCTCGGTCTGAAGCAAACGATGCGGAATCCTTGGGACGTATTTACCGAACAGAACCCGGTCGGGGCTCGCATTGAGGGTCAAATCAAGACAATAACAGAGTTCGGCATGTTTGTTGAACTGGATGCGGATATCGACGGCATGGTTCACATGTCGGATATTTCGTGGGAGAAATCCGGCGACGAGGCGATCAAGGAACACAAGAAGGGCGAGATAGTCGAAGCCATAATAACCGAAATCGATATGGAGAAGGAACGGGTTACGCTTTCGATGAAAGCGCTGAAGGAGGACCCGTTCGCGGCTACATTCGCCGGCATTAAACGCGGAACCACTGTTTCCGTTACGGTTGCCGCAATTGTCGACAACGGCATTGAAGTAGAATACAACGGCATCAAATCCTTTATTCGCCGTTCAGATTTGAGCCAAAACCGTGCCGACCAAAGGCCTGATCGATTTAATCTCGGCGACATTGTCGATGTCCGCGTAATCAATGTCGATTTGATCGGAAGAAAGGTGGGCTTTTCGATCAAGGCCAGGGAAATCAGCGAAGCAAAGGAAGCCGTGGACCAGTACGGTTCGTCCGACGCCGGCGCGCGCCTTGGGGATATCCTTGGTGCTGCCATGCGGAACCAGACCAAGAATTAGAAATCGCGGTCCGGAAATAACTGGGTCAAACGTGTCCGGCAAATCAAAGGCGCGCAGCGGATTAATCAGCAATTTCGCGCTCCAACACTTGCGCATGTCAATTATTTCCGCAATAATTTGATGCTTGGCAAACACGCGGTTTCTCGCGTTTGCCGTTCGAGCATTTTCGGGGAGGGGGGTCCGTCGAAATGCGAATAACTTGCGGAGTGCGGCTTTACGCATGATTGTCGCGCATGAAGCGCAATCGAAATTGAGGAATAACCTGAATCACAAAAGAAGAGGAATAATATGGTTCGCTCGGAATTGATTGAAGATGTTGCGGAAAGGCACCCAAACTTGCAAATACAGGAAGTTAGGGACATCGTTGATTGCATTTTCACTGAAATGAAGAGTACGCTTCGGCGCGGCGACCGGGTCGAACTGCGGGGATTTGGCTCGTTTTCCGTCAAAATCCGGGAATCGAGAGTGGCTCGCAACCCTCGCAATGAAGAGCCGGTGTACGTTCCCCAAAAGAGCGTCATTCATTTCAAGTCGGGAAAGCTTATGCATGAGCGACTGAACGACACTCAATAAAGGAATTATTCTCGATTTGAGTTTCGTGCGAGCGATTAGAATTTTATTTCTTTTTTTAGTCGGAATTTGTCTAGTTGTCATAGCCGTAGCGAATCGCAGCCCGGTAACCTTACGGCTTCTTCCCGACGAACTTGCGGGATTTTTTCCTTCAACGCCGCCAATTCAGGTTCCGCTATTCCTTGTAATTTTCGGCGGAATAGTGTTGGGCCTGCTGATCGGATTTGTTTGGGAATGGATACGCGAGCACAAGCATCGCGCGGAAGCGGCGGCTAAAAGAAGCGAACTGGCTAGACTGGAAACCGAAGCGGAAAAGTCCAAGAAAGATAATTCGGATAGCGATGACGAAATACTTGCCTTGCTCGAACGACGAGCGGATTGAGAGTATGGCTGGCCGATGCACCCGCAAACGAATGTGAAAATTTGCGGGCTGTCGCAGCAGGCGCACGTAAATGCGGCCGTAGGAGCCGGGGCGGCCTATGTCGGTTTCGTTTTTTTCCCGAAATCTCCAAGAAATGTTACCGTTGAGAGCGCGAAATCGCTCGCGGAATCCGTGCCGCCCGGCATCCAAAGAGTCGCTTTGTTTGTGAACCCTGCGGACGAGGAAATCCGACGCGTGCTCGACGAGGTTCCAATAGACATGATTCAGTTGCACGGTGCCGAATCGCCCGAAAGGGTCTCGCGCGTTGAATCGCGATTCGGGCTCCCCGCTATGAAGGCCGTAGGGGTAAAGAGAGAATGCGACTTGAGGCGACTGGACGACTATTCCGCAGTTGCGAGCCAATTGCTCGTTGATGCGAAGCCATCCGAAGACTCGAAGCTTCCCGGCGGAAACGGGCTTGCCTTCGATTGGAGGCTAATTGCAGGCAGGAATTGGCGCATTCCTTGGATGCTGGCGGGCGGGCTGGACGATTCGAATGTTGCGACCGCAATCAGATTGACGGGAGCTAGGCAGGTCGACGTTTCGAGCGGTGTAGAGTCAAGCCCCGGCCGCAAAAGCCCTGACAAAATCCTGGCCTTTGTGACGGCCGCTCAAGGTGGATGACATGAAACATGCTGTTGCGAATACCTTTACGACCGGTCCCGACGAGAACGGGTGCTTCGGAAAATTCGGAGGACGATTCGTATCCGAAACCTTGATGCCCCTGATTCTCGATCTTGAAGCAGAATTTCGCAAAGCAAAGGACGATCCCGTTTTCTGGAGCCAGATGGACGACCTCTGGAAGCACTACGTGGGAAGGCCATCGCCGCTATATTTTGCGAATCGTCTCACGGAACACTTCGGCGGCGCTAAGATTTACCTGAAGCGGGACGAATTGAACCATACCGGCGCGCACAAGATCAACAATGTGCTCGGACAGATTTTGCTGGCCAAGCGCATGGGCAAGACTCGGATCATCGCGGAGACCGGAGCAGGACAGCACGGCGTTGCGACCGCTACGGCCTGCGCCAAGTTCGGGCTGAATTGCGTTGTCTACATGGGCGAGCACGATGTCGAGAGGCAGGCTCCCAATGTTTTTCGGATGAAGCTGCTTGGCGCGGAAGTCGTGCCGGTTACTTCGGGCAGAGGCACGCTCAAGGATGCTATGAACGATGCTCTTCGCGACTGGGTTACGAATGTACGCGACACATTTTACTGTATCGGCACCGTGGCCGGGCCCCACCCCTATCCTGCCATGGTACGCGATTTTCAATCGATAATCGGCAAAGAAGCCAAGTCGCAGTTGCAGGAGGCCGAAGGGCGGCTTCCCGATATTGTTGTCGCATGCATTGGCGGCGGGTCAAACGCGATGGGTTTGTTTTATCCTTTCCTCGACGAGCCGGACGTTCGCGTGATCGGCGTGGAAGCGGGAGGCAAGGGCGTAGACGACAGGGTGGAGCATTGCGCTTCGCTGACCGGAGGCCGCCCGGGCGTACTGCACGGGAATCGCACCTATCTGCTTCAGGACGAGGACGGGCAAATTCTCGAGGGCTATTCCATTTCGGCAGGACTTGACTATCCCGGCATCGGTCCCGAGCATTCATGGCTGCACGAATCCGGTCGCGCGGAATACGTTTCGGTAACCGACGACGAGGCGCTAGCCGCATTTCAGCTTTGCTGCGAACTGGAGGGCATCATTCCCGCCCTTGAACCATCCCACGCCCTAGCGCATGTGGCTAGAATTGCGGGCGATCTTCCAAGTGATTGCATCATTTGCATGAACATGTGCGGAAGAGGGGACAAGGACATATTTACTGTTGCAAAACTTCTTGAAGAGGAAGTGGGCGAAAGCGACTAGAGATTTAATTTTACCGGGAGGAATTTGCATTCGCGGGTTTCTTGCGGTGTTCGAACCGGGCAATACTAATTTATCGCAATTCGGCCTCGGGAATTTGACGCAGGTATTTTGCAAGCCGATACTGCTACGCGCGCCGGGCGAAACGGAATGGGCCGGCGCTATTGAAGATCGATTGCATACTGTTTGAGAACATCGAAGGGAACGATGTCGAGCGCTCTATGGTGCGTGGACTTAAGTAGCACGTGCGGCGCCAGGCCTTGTTCATGCGCCTGCAAAAATCGCCCGGCGCAGAGACACCACTGGTCCCCCGGCTTTAGGCCTAGGAATCCGTAGCGTGGATTCGGTGTCGACAGGTCGTTTCCGACATACTTTGAGAATGCGAGAAACTCGTCGTTCAAAACGACGCAGACCGTATGGCTCCCGGAATCGGAACTACCCGTATCGCAGCAGCCGTTTCGAAAAAATCCGGTTTTCGGAGCGTCGGAACAAGTCTCCAATTTTCCGCCGAAGACATTTTGAGATGGTTCGAATTCTTGCATTTGCGGTCTCCCGATTGCGCGGGCCTGGCGGCTGCGGAACACCCGAGATTCGCCGGAACGCTCATAAAGCGCGAGCGAGCAACCGCCTCTCCGCAATTCTTCCGCTTATTTTCTTCTAATGCAAGCAAGTTGGGCGGGGTGGCAATCAAAAATCGCTTGCTCGGCTACCGAACCTCAGCGCGCTCGGCAAGGAATTCGCCCTCGCGGGAGCGATAAGCGCGTCTAGTTGCGACTCTGCGGGAATGAATTTTAGGCAGGCCGCCGAACTTTTGTCGAATCAAGGCGGCGGAATTCATCCATGGCGGCGGCGAAAAGCGAACCGGAATCGGACTAGGACTTAATGATGCGCAGAATGCCGCGCCGCGGCTTAAAATGAGCCGGCGTGAACAGCCATGCGAAGGGCGGCGGAAAGCGATGGAAAGAATTCTTTCGGCCCATGGCGTAAAAAACACGCCAAGCCGCTGCATCAGGAGCCATGAAATGCGGCATGGAGACGTCGTCTTTCGCAGTAGGGCGGGCGTCGGCAAAGCCCGGGTTGATGCAATGGATTACGACACCGGAACTGCGCAAATCCGCCTGCAAGAGTTCGGCGATGTGCAAGATTACCGGTTTTCGCGCTTTCGGCTAACGCGCTCGGAAGCCCCGGATCCTCTGCAAGCGCGACCGAGAAATTGGCATCCGCGATTTTGCGGCAAATTCGAGTTTCCGGCATCGAGTGTCCATTGGAGAGTCTCGTCGCCGGCATTCCTGGATTCCCGATCCTTCCCCGAGGCGAAAAACCGAAACTCGGCTCGCGCACCTTCTCAATCGTTCTAGGGCGCATGCCCGAAGACTGGATCGAACGATTCGGCGCCGCCCCCGTGCTCATAGAGACGTTCGTCCCAATTCCGCGCTACGCCGGAACCGTCCACCGGGCCCCGGGCTGAATCATTGCCGGAATCGCCGAGGGTCGCGGCCGCCGCGACCGGCACAGCAAATTCGGCAATCCCAAATAGGGCATCTGGCCGCGACCGCTTCGGAAGAACTGGAAGCGGACGCTCAGCCGCTGAATATGAACTGTCCGAAAAGCAAGCGCTGAACGCTTGAACTTTTTACGAATTGTCTTTTCTGAACAGCGTAGCAAGCTTTTGAAAAATACTATCGTTTTCCGTTTTCTTGACGGAGGATTCTATTGGCGGCCTGCAAGTCTCGTCTGTTGTCGCCAGCCGCAACGCGACAGCATTCGAGAATGCCGGAAGGTTGCCGGCCGCCAGTTCGGTCGCTGCTGCGCTAACGGCGTCCAGGACGTCCGAAAGCCATTCCTCGTCCGACGATCCGAAATTGCTTAGCACAAATCCGGATACAAGTTCCTTCCTTCCCGGGTGGCCTACGCCCAACCTAACCCTAACGAATTCCGGACCGATGTGCTGGTGGAGGGAACGTAGGCCATTGTGACCGGCATGGCCGCCGCCGAGCTTAGTTTTGACCTTGCCCGGCAGAAGATCGATTTCGTCGTGAAAAACCGTCACATCTCCTGGCTCGCATTTGAAATAGCGCATGGCTTCGCCGACCGACTGTCCCGACCGGTTCATGAAGGTCTCCGGCTTCAATAGCACGACTTTTTCCGATCCCACGCGGCCTTCGGAAATCGCGCCAAGAAATTTGCCGCGCCAACTGGAAAAATTGTATTCGTCGGCGATCCGGTCGATAGCCATATAGCCGATATTGTGCCTATTCCTGGAATATTGGCGGCCAGGATTCCCTAATCCAGCGAATAGTTTCACAACGGATACCTCTAGTAGGGCGAATCCCGCCCGGCCCGCCGCGACCGCTACAACGCGCGGCTCTGGCGATACGCAAAGCGAGCATAGCGAATCTCAGAGCATATCGAGAATTGGATGGGCCGAGCGCGGAGTTTCCTGCAGGCCGGCATCATGGCAAACGGCGAAGCCCTCGTCTTTTAGGCGGGCATGCGTTCGTCCGGCAATTGTCAACCGGCGTTCTGGATGGATCGCATTTGAGCCGCTAGGACTTCGTTCAGCTTTCGGGCGGCTGCTCCGGTATTTCGACGGCGCTTTCTTCTTCCTGCTCTTCTTCCTGATCGGCCGACCTCAAGCCGGAAGGTGCCGAAATATTGGCTATAACGAAGTCGCGACCGGTAATTGACGGCTTAGTGCCGGCGGGAAGAGAAACCTTTGAAATCGTAACGACATCGCCAACATCCAAACCGGTAAGGTCAACCTCGATCGCATCCGGAATTTCCCCGGCCGTGACCTTAAGTTCAATTTCATTCCTAACGACCGTTAAAACGCCGCCGCGCTTGATGCCGGGCGCAAGTTCCTCATTCGAGAATTTGACCGGAATGAAAAGATTGACCTGCGAGTTCGTGCGAAGTCGCATCAGGTCCACGTGCGTTGGCAAGTCGAGCACTACGTCTCGCTGCACGCCTCTGCAAATTACTCTGGTTTCGCCTTCGCCTTCGAATTTCAAATTGAATAGCGTGGAAAGAAACCGTCCCTTTTTTAACAGCCTAACCAGTTCACTGAACTTGATGTTTATCGGAAGCGGCGCTTCCTCTCCTCCATAAACGATTCCCGGTACAAACCCGTCCCGTCTCGCTTGGCGAGCGGCCCCCTTGCCCGTCCTCGCACGCACAACGGCATTGAGTATCGGTGCCTCATCCGCCATTTTACATTCTCCCGTTCGCACGCGGATAGCCTCCAAGGGCGCTCACCCGCTAAAAAACGAACCAATTAAAGCAATGCCTGAAGAAATGCAAAGCGTTTGTTGGGCATCTTCGCCATCCCAGCCATTCGAACGAAGAAGCCGGGAGGCCGTATTCCACGTTTGAGAAGTCGCGGAATCCGGAGAACGGTAAAGGGCACTCAACTAAAGTCCGCGCCGAATTCCTTCGGGAGCAGGAGATTTTCTCGGCTCATGTCGTCCGGAGATTTTTCTCCGCAAAGCGCCATCGTTATGTCCATTTCTTTCTGGATGACTTCTAGCGCGGAAGTTACGCCTGCTTCGCCCAGCGCTCCTAGCCCGTAAATGTAGGCTCTGCCGATATAGGTTCCTTTTGCGCCAAGAGCTATTGCCTTCAGCGCGTCCTGGCCCGAGCGAATTCCGGAATCCAAATGGATTTCGATTTGGTCGCCCACAGCTTCAACTATCGACGGCAGCATCCGAATCGACGAAATCGCGCCGTCCAATTGCCGTCCGCCGTGGTTTGAAACGATAATAGCATCCGCTCCCGTATCAGCCGCGCGCCGAGCATCCTCCGGATGGAGAATGCCCTTTAGTATCAAGGGACCGCCCCACATGTCGCGAATCTTGCGAACTTGCGCCCAGTCAAGTCTAGGTTCGAAATGCCCGGTCGTCCATTTCACGAGCGAGCTTGCATCGGTCACGTCCTTGACATGCCCTACGATGTTCCTAAACGTTCGCCTCCTCGTGCCAAGCATTCCAAGGCACCAGCGAATCCGAGTCGCGAGATCGACCATGTTGGCGAATGTCGGCGCAGGCGGGGCCGACAGTCCGTTTTTGATATCTTGGTGCCTTTGACCCAGAATTTGCAGATCCAGAGTCAGCACAAGTGCCGAGCATTTCGCATCTTTCGCACGCTGAATTATCGATTCGACAAATTCTTCGTCTTTCAGAACATAGAGCTGAAACCAAAAGCTCTTCCGGGTTTCCGCAGCGACATCCTCGATCGAGCAAATAGACATCGTCGAGAGCGTGAACGGAACGCCGAATCGCTCCGCCGCTTTAGCCGCCTTTATTTCCCCGTCGGCTGACTGCATGCCCGCCATTCCAACCGGCGCCAGTGCAACGGGAATTGAAACATCCTGGCCGATCATTTGAGTAGCCGTGGAGCGCCCGGACATATCCACGGCTACGCGCTGGCGAAAGTGAATTTCGGAGAAATCCGCTGAATTCTCAATGAGAGTTTGCTCGGTCCAGCTTCCGGATTCGGTGTAGTCGCGAAACATTCGCGGAACTCTTCGATAGTAAAGTTTTCTCAAATCTTCGATGCAAGTGATAGGCGTCATGGAAAACCCGCATGAATTGTCATTGATAGAGATTGGTATCAGCCTGCTCGAATTTCGGCAATGCGTTTACCGGAATTGAATCCGGCCTCGCTGGCTCGCGCGCGGAATACGATCCGAAAAAAATCCCATTTGAATGCGGCGTTACGCTTGGTGCGCGCCATCGGAAAGCTGATTGACAAACGCCAAAATTTGATTTGTGCCGTTTCCGCGCTCGATCATGGCGACGATGGAAGAGCCAACTACGGCACCGTCGGAAATGCCCGCAATTGATTTGGCCATTTCGGGAGACTTGATGCCGAATCCTACGCAGACCGGCAGGTCGGTAGCCGTTTTAATGCGCTTCACGTCGGGGGCTATTTCGGCGGCGCTGGCGGACCCCGCGCCGGTTATTCCGGTTATGGACACGTAGTAGACGAACCCGCTTGTGTTTCGGAGCACTGTAGGAAGGCGCTTGTCGTCCGTCGTCGGAGTTGCCAGCCTAATGAAATTAAATCCCGCCTCAATCGCCGGAATGCAGAGTTCCTGATCTTCTTCCGGCGGGAGGTCGACGATTATCATGCCGTCCGTGCCGGAATCTCCCAAGTCGCCTAGGAAACGGTCAACGCCCCGATTGTAGATAGGATTGTAGTATCCCATTAGTACAATCGGAATCGACGGGTGGGCGCTGCGAATCTCCGATGCCAGCCTGAGCGTTTTTTCAAGCGTTTGACCTGAAGCCAACGCCCTTTGGCCGGCTAGCTGGATCGTAGGTCCGTCAGCCATAGGATCGGTGAAAGGCAAGCCAAGTTCGATTATATCTACGCCAGCTTCCGGCAGCCCGAGAGCGATTTCGCGGGATATTTCGTAGTTCGGATCACCGGCCATTATGTAAGCGATGAAGGCTTTCTTGCCGTCGTTCCGCAATTCCCGGAATTTGTCGTCGATTCTCGTCATTTTCTTGGCCTAGCCCGATTATCGTTTTTGCCGAAACGGATAGATTTCCAGTCAGCCCTTGTCTTCGTCGCAATTCATCATCCAGGGAGTTCCCCATCTATCGACGACCATTCCGAATCCTGCCGCCCAGAATGTCGGCTCGAATTTCATTACGACCGTGCCGCCGTCGGCGAGAGCATTGAAAACTCGTTTCGCTTCGGCGAGCGAATCGAATGAAGTCTGGATCTTGATGCCGCTAGCCTTTTCATAGAATTCGCTTGGGGCATCGGATGCCATGATGATACGGTCGCCGACCTTCAGCTGCATGTGCATGATGTGATCGTCGTTTTTTCCGGGAATATCTTCGGTGCCGGGCGCGTCCTTGTATTTTTGCAGAGCGATGATTTCGCCGCCGAAAAGGTCCCTATAGAACTCCATAGCCTCGGCGCAATCGCCGTTAAACGAAAGATACGGATTAATTTGCATCAAGGAATCTCCATTTGGTTTAGGTCGGAATTTGCACAATTTGGCCTAGAAGTCGAATCTATTGGACGGCGTCGAAACGCGTTGATCTTCCGCAATCTCGATCGTATTCGATTGGCCTTCGCAACAGAATCTGCTGCGGGCTGGAACATTTCGTCGAAAGTGCCTAGCGAATGAATGTTTGTAGCCGACCGGAAATATTGCCAATTAACGGCGACCTGAGGCGGGTGAAACATTTGTCTATTCACGCTCCGCTTGATGTAGGGCGGTCATTCGAGGCAATCCCAACATCCCGAGTTGGCTCGAACCGAATGCGCTCGCAAGGCCGGTGTCTAGCGAAAAAGTACTTCGTCAATAATTTGGGCTAGCCGAGCGCTGAATTTGAGCTGGATATCGACGCCTTTAAAGCAAAGGAGCGCGAGCGAAGCTCCTCGTCGCCGGCCAAGGCGCGGGATGCGCTAGGATGATGAAATTCCGGCGGCTAGCCGGCGCTCCCATTGAAGCGGCGATACTCGCTATCCTGCGGCCATGCAAAGCCGTCGACAAACTGCCGTAGTAACTAGTTCAAATGTGGTCTAGTCCCTGATTCTTGACTGTTAAACCTGTCGAAGCGCCCTCTGTCCGAAAAATTGCGACCAGTCAACAGTCCGGAATCCTCAAGCTTGCCTAGGAATGAGCTAGGGCTATATCAATCGCATCCCGGATCAAGTTCAGGCGGTCGCTGCTCAAACACTCGCGATAGTTGCTTGAATCCCGCCGAAGAGTACGAGTTAGCGGAACTAGGGGAGCCATTCCGGCGCAGCGGCGGATTCGACACGGCGTTGGAATGAGCAGCGAACTGAGCGACATTGTTGAGAGGACGCTCTAAAATGCGAAAATTGCGTCGTCGGCCTGGGCGTGCATCGGGGACGGATCGAAGTCGCACGCACAAGTCGCGGCCAGCCGCTGCGTAGACAGTTCTTTGCGAAGAGGCGTCCCTGCCGGCTAATCCTATCGGGAACTGCCGGCTACCGGCCGCATTCTACAATATGCAGGAATCGCGCTCAAAATGCTGTTGCAGAAAAACACTTTAGCCGGTTCGGTTCTGGGTTTTAGGTCGATGACAAATTCGAAGGAATACCAAATCTGAAATTTGGTGCGAGCAGTTTCCGTTAATGCATTGCAATGGGTCGATGTGCGACGGGAAAAACGGTATCGCCCATTTGGCGCGCGTGTTCTCTCGCCATTTTTGCCGATTTGCAAATAAAGAGATACACGCCTTCAAAGCAGCCGGAAATCGGGATAGTTGGATTGGAACATGGGATTTCAAACCGGAATTGTCGGCCTTCCGAATGTAGGAAAATCAACGCTTTTCAACGCGCTGACGCGAAAAGCCGCAGCGCAGGCCGCCAATTTCCCATTCTGCACGATCGAACCCAACCTGGGCGAGGTCGCGGTTCCCGATCCGCGGCTTGACCTTTTGGCGAAACTATCGAAGTCGCCCAGGACGGTGCCGGCGAAAATGACGTTCGTCGATATCGCGGGTCTTGTGAAAGGTGCATCGAAAGGCGAGGGCCTGGGCAACAAGTTTTTGGCCGGCATCAGGGAAGTCGACGCGATCGTTCACGTATTGCGCTGCTTCGAAGACGAGGACGTAGCTCACGTCAGCGGCGCGTTCGATCCGGCAAAGGACGCGGACATCGTCGAGACGGAATTGATGCTGGCCGACTTGGCGTCGATTGAGAGGCGGCTTGACGGCCTTGCGCGAAAGCTAAAGGGCGGAGATCCGGATGCGAGGGAACGAAATCGTCTCTTGCGATTGGCTGGCGACGCTCTCGAAAATGGAAACCCGGCAAGAACTGTTGAAATTGAAAAATCGGATGCCGCCGTCTGGCGCTCGCTTCATCTGCTGTCCGCCAAGCCGCTTCTTTATGTAGCGAATGTCGGCGAAGACGACGCTGCGGCAGGAAATGAACTTTCCGAAGAAGCGGCCAAGATAGCTCGGAAGCACGACGCGGGTATGGTCGTGATTTCGGCCTTGATCGAAGAAGAAATAAGCCAGTTGAATGCTGCGGATTCCGCCGAGATGATTGAGGGTATGGGCATGGAATCTTCCGGACTGGAGCGATTGATCGACGCGGGCTTCGACTTGCTTGGCTTGATCACATTTTTTACGGCGGGCGCGAAGGAAGCTCGGGCATGGACGATCCCGAGGGGAACAATGGCCGTCGACGCGGCGGGATGCGTCCACAACGATATGCGCCGCGGTTTCATAAGAGCCGAGACTATTTCCTTAGATGAATTGGCGGAATACGGAGGCGAGCAGGGCGCGAGAGAGGCGGGAAAGATGCGCTCGGAGGGACGAACCTACAAGGTAGAGGACGGAGATGTCCTCCGCTTTTTGTTCAACGTTTGAGCGCTGTAAGAGAATAGTTCGAGCAGGAATATCCCTCGAATGGAGACACGGTTCGTTAAAATGGGAAGAAAACGGAAATGAACAGAATTCAGCTTGAAGGCCAAGTAGCCGTCGTAACAGGTGGCGCTCGCGGGATTGGGTTCGCTATCGCCAAGCGATTCGTAGAATCGGGCGCGCTTGTTTGCCTTTGGGATCGCGATGCCGAAGCGCTTGAAGCTGCGCAGGTCGAACTCGGTTCGGCAGCGTCGACGGCGACGATTGAAATTACGGATTTAGGAGGGCTTCAAGCGGCTCACGCCGAACTCGAGGCGGAAGCGGGACCGGTTTCCATACTAGTGAATTCCGCCGGTATTGCGGGAAGCAACGCTAGCGTGGAAGAGTATTGCCCCGAAGAATGGCAACGGGTTATCGGAGTCAACCTTACCGGCACTTTTTATGCCAACAAAGTCTTCGTACCCTCCATGAAAAAGCGCAATTACGGGCGAATTGTTAATATCGCTTCAATCGCGGGCAAGGAAGGGAATCCGATGGCATCGGCATACTCGGCATCGAAAGCCGGCGTCATCGGATTGACCAAATCGCTTGGAAAGGAGCTTGCCAAATACGATATCGCCGTCAACTGCGTTACGCCCGCCACGGCGCAAACCCGGATACTTGAATCTCTCACCGATGAGTTTATCGATTATATGCGCGTGCGCATTCCCAGAGGCAGGTTTCTGGAAGTTGAGGAAGCAGCCGCCATGGTTGCTTGGCTTTCTAGCTCCGACAACAGCTTCACGACCGCTTCCGTATTCGACCTTTCGGGAGGTCGAGCAACGTATTGATTTGATTGCAGTTCAATGAATTCGCCGATTTCGCATGGCCAAGCGATATTCGCGCGCCATCTGGCCGGATTTGCCCGCTCGAATGCTGAATGCGTCGATTGGCGGCAAATTATTCGTTCGATGGGGATTAAGCGGAAGAATCGCGAATAAAATCTTGGCGACAGCGAAGCGGCGGCGACATGGTCATCCCGCATCCCCCGCCCTGTTCGACCGCGAACGCGAATACGGTCGCAGCGCGGGTCGGCGCGGCGGATCCGCGGCCTGCAGTTTGAATGCATCGAATCCGGCTGCATGTAACGGAATGATATTCGTCGAATCTTTGACTGCGACAAGATGCCTTTCTTCGGCCAAGGGACACGCGGCGGCAAAGCCAGCGGGCCCGATGGTTGGCGTCCTTGGCCAGCAAGTACGCCGCTCGATTCGCTTTGCGCCGGCCTCCCCGCCTCGGTACTGGAGAATGAACGAGCGGGCGGGTCCAGCCGGTCTCCGAAGGGCGGCGCCGCATCGGGGGCATAAGCCACGGCAATGTTCCGGCTTCGCTGCCGAGGGGGGCGCATTCCGGCGATGCGAGTTTAGAGCCAACGTTCGGAATCTCATGCGTTAGCTGTATTCGGCGACCAGCCGCGGTCCGAATTTGCGGCCGGTCAATCAGTCGATTCGTTTGGACAGAATTTTTCTTGCCTCAGCAAGCTCTTCAATCGCTGCAACATTTTTCAGGACTCGTTTGGCGCCGCCGGTCGAGGCGGTTCCGTCTAAGCGGCTTCGCGCTCGCGACCGACGACAGAATCGCAGCGCTGGCATAGACCCGGGTTTCTGAAGCATCCAACTTCCGGCAGGATCTTCCAGCACCTCTGGCACTTTCGACCTTCCGCCGTTGCGAAAATTACGGCTATGCCGTCTATTCCGGGCACGCGGAAAGCGTCGTCCGGCGCCTGTTCGCGCGTCAACTTGATTGAAGACGTGATGCAAATGTCGTGGAAATCCGTGCGACCGAGAATTTCCAAAATTTCGGAGTCTTCGACGAATACGGTTGGCGCGGCCTCGAGGCTAGACCCGATTATCTTGCTTTGCCTCTGGATTTCGAGCGCGGAAGTCACTACCCGCCTGACCGAGCGCAATTTGCTCCAATTCCGCTCCAAGGAGTCATCCTGCCATTCTTTCGGCGTTTCGGGAAAGTCGAGCAAGTGCACGGAACTCGGTTTGCCGGGGAATCGTTCCATCCAGACTTCGTCCATGGTGAAAGAAAGAATCGGCGCCATCCAGAGCGTGAGCCTGCGAAAGAGCAGGTCTAGCACTGTGAGCGCGGATTTCCTTTCGAGGCTATCCGCGGAATTGCAGTAAAGCACGTCCTTGCGGATATCGAAGTAGAACGACGACAAGTCGGACGTCGCAAAACTGAAAAGAGCTTGAAAGACGTTCTGAAATTCGAATTTCGAGTAGCCCTGCCGCACCACGGCGTCGAGTTCGGCGAGCCGGTGCAGAACCCACATTTCCAATTCCGGCATGTCCTTTCGCTCGACGGTTTCGCATTCCGAATAGTCGGCGAGATTTCCTAGCATGAATCGGAAGCTGTTGCGCACGCGCCTGTAGTTGTCGGTTACGCCCTTCAGGATTTCGGGCCCGATTCTCATGTCGGACGTATAGTCGGACTGCGCGACCCAAAGCCGCAGAATATCCGCGCCGTACTGGCGTACGACCTGATCCGGGGCGACGACGTTGCCGAGCGATTTCGACATTTTCATGCCCTTTTCGTCGAGCGTGAATCCGTGCGTCAAAACTCCGCGATACGGCGCTTTGCCGATCGTTCCGCAGGCCTGAAGCATAGAGGAGTGAAACCAGCCCCGGTGCTGATCCGTTCCTTCGAGATAAAGGTCGGCGATGCCGTCTTCGGACCCGTCAGGCCGGTCGCGAAGCACGAACGCGTGAGTCGATCCCGAGTCGAACCAGACATCAAGAATGTCGAATACTTGCTCGTAGGATTCCGGTTCGTAGTCTCCTCCAAGAAAGCGCTCTTTCGCGCCCGGCATGTACCAGGCATCGGCGCCCTCCTGTTCGAACGCCTCTATTATTCGCCCATTGACTCTTTCGTCGCGCAGGAGAAAATCCGAGTCGTCTGGCATAGTTCCTTTTTTCACAAAGCATGCCAGCGGAACTCCCCAGGCTCGCTGTCTGGAAAGCACCCAATCGGGCCTGTTCTCAATCATCGAATAAAGGCGATTTCGACCGCTCGGCGGCGTCCATTGCACGCATTCGACGATTGATTTAAGAGCTCTTTCCCTAATCGTCGTACCTAGCTCGTCCATACCGTCGCCCGTCGGAACATCGATCGCGGCGAACCATTGCGGGGTGTTTCGGTAGATTAGCGGGGCCTTGGACCTCCAGCTATGCGGGTAGGAGTGAGTCAGCCGAGACCTCGCGACGAGCATTTCATTTTCGGCTAGCTTTTCGATGACCGCCGAGTTGGCATCGCCTTCCTTGCCCTTTTCCGTAAAGATTCGCTTTCCCCCGAAAAACGGCAAATCGTCTCGGAACGCGCCGTTTTCTAGGACATTGTGCGTCATTGCCAGCCCGTGCCGCAGTCCGATCTGGTAGTCGTCCACGCCGTGCGACGGCGCCGTGTGCACGAAACCCGTTCCCGCCTCGTCGGTTACGTGGCCGCCAGCCAGCACAGGCACGTCGAAATCCCATCGGTTATGCTCGCTTTCGCTTTTGGCCGCGAGGCCCCTGAACGGGTGAGCGCAAACCAGGGAAGCAAGCAGTTCGCCGGAGACCGATTGCAGCCTTGCGAATTCCGAGACTCGCATGGCGGACATGGATTCGTCGGCCAATTTCTCCGCGATCAGCATGCGGTCGCCTTTCTTCGCCCAATTTCCGTCGGGCGCATCGGCGACCTCGTAGACCGCGTAATTAATTTCCGGATTGAAGCAAATCGCGCGGTTGCTCGGGATCGTCCACGCAGTCGTCGTCCATATCAGTACTGAAGCAGGCGCCGATGCGAGCGGCCCCGATGAGAGTTCGCTGCCGCTCAATACCGGAAACTTGACCCAGACGGCGTGGCTTTTGTGATCGTGATACTCGACTTCGGCTTCGGCGAGAGCAGTTTTTTCCACGACCGACCACATGACCGGCTTCGATCCCCGGTAAAGCGTGCCGTTCATCAGAAATTTCAAGAATTCCTCGGCAATCACGGCTTCGGCGTGATAGTCCATCGTCAGATAGGGAGCATCCCAATTGCCGATAATGCCTAGCCTGCAGAATTCCTCCCGCTGGATGTCGATCCATTCCTCGGCGAATTTTCGGCATTCCTGCCGAAGCTCTATGACCGGAACGTCGTCTTTCCTTTTGCCTCGCCGCCTGTATCGCTCCTCGATCTTCCATTCGATAGGAAGCCCGTGGCAGTCCCACCCGGGAATGTAGCTGGCATCGTATCCCATCATTTGATGCGAGCGAACGACCATGTCCTTGAGCAGCTTGTTTAGCGCATGGCCGATATGCAGGTGGCCGTTCGCATAGGGCGGTCCGTCGTGCAGAATAAACGGCTTCCTTCCGGATTTTTCCCTGAGTCGTTCATAAATCGACAATTCCTGCCACCTTCGCAGCCATTCCGGCTCCCTTTTCGGCAGCCCGGCGCGCATCGGGAAATTCGTTTGCGGCAGTCTTAATGTTTCCCTGTAGTCTTGCGTTTCTTGCTTCATTTCGGGTGTCCACATTTCGGGCGGTGGGCCCAATTGCCGTTCAAAGGGATTGCTGCGTTGGGTTGCGGGCGGAATTCGAGCCACAGCGCAGCGGCGCGAATCGCAATAGCTTGCAGACTAATTCGCTAAGCGCATTTCCGTGTCCGAGTCGAAAGTTGCCTGATTGCAACGAAGCGATCACCTAGCACTTGCGGCTTCGCTAGGCAATCGCAAGAGAGGATTCGGCATCGAATCTTTTGCTTTGATCGAGAACCGCGAAGCGGAATCGAAAATTCGACATCGCCGCCCGTTCCCCTTGCCGCTCGCGGGTCGCTCCGGATATTCGCCCTAGGGGCCTCGGTAGTATACGGCCAGCAATGCACCCTCGGGAGTATACGAGTTGTGCATTGTACCGGCCTCAAGCCAGACAAGATCGCCTTTGCCGTATCGATGGCCGTCGTGGTCCACGATTTCGCCCTCGAGAACAAGGAATTCCTCGTCGCCCTCGTGCTCATGCGGCGTTGTCGCGTGCCCCGCTTCCATTCGGTATATGTGAAAGCCGAATCCTAGTTTCTTGCGCGGATTGACTTGCAGCACCTTCCCGTCTTCGCGCCCGCTCTCGTTGAGCAAAGGAACAAATTCGCCATTGGCCAAGTTTACAACCCGTCGCCTTTCCGGAGCAATCGGATCCATGGTTGCCGTCCTTTCATTCTAGCGAGAGCGATACGCCTCGCTTGCCGCTATCGGAACGTGTAATATCGATTGCGGAGCGAAAAAGAAGCGCCGGGCGGAGTTCGCGAAGCCCGCGACGATTGAAATCGACGACGGCGATGCGCCATTGCGAGCAAGCGCGTACCGTTCGTTCGACATACCTTACCGCAATCGAGCGCTTGCCCGTCCCGATAAAATTGGGTTTGAAGTTGGCAATACCCGGATATCGGCATAGTGGATTCGGAATGCCCCGCTTTGCATTCAAGATCGAATATGATGGCAGGCCGTTCGCCGGTTGGCAAAGGCAAAAGGGGCAAATAAGCGTGCAGCAGGCATTCGAGGAGGCTCTCGGAAAGATCGATATGGGAGTTCCAAGAGCGACCGCGGCGGGCAGAACCGATTCGGGAGTTCATGCCGTCGGACAGGTCGCTCATTGCGATTTGCAAAAGGAATGGGAACCGTTTCGCTTGGCGGAAGCCTTGAACGCGCATCTGCGTCCAAGGCGCGTAGCTGTGCTGCAGGCCACCCGCGTCGCGAACGATTTCAACGCCAGGATGTCGGCGACCGGGCGCAGATATGTTTTCCGGCTCGTGTCGCGGCGAGCGCCGCTTACCTACCAGAAGGGCCTGGCCTGGCAAATTCCATATCCCTTGGCTGCGGACCCGATGAGGATTGCCGCGAAACATTTTCTTGGCCGCCACGACTTTACAACGTTTCGCTCGGCGCATTGCCAGGCCGATTCTCCTGTAAAGACCCTGGACGAGCTTGAAATCGATGAATTGCTGCTTTCGGACGGAATTGAGTTCAGGTTCATAGCCAAGGCGCGAAGCTTCATGCATCGCCAAATCCGGAGCATGGTGGGAAGCCTTGAGCGGGTCGGGGCCGGCGCTTGGGCGCCGGACGATATTCTGGAGGCGCTCAAGGCCCGAGACCGGCAAGCTTGCGGCCCAGTGGCTCCGCCTGACGGACTGTATTTCGATCGCGCGTTTTACGACCCCGATCCATTTGAGAGACCGGGCGCGCAGATTTGACTTGCATTGTGCCCGCGCCATTTTTGTTGGCGAGGATTGAGGATTAAATTCAAGTTGCCGGCCGGCGTGGTCGATTCTGCTTCCGTATACTGTGCGCGGCGGAACCGGAGGCGGCCAAAGCCGAGCCGACAAAATTCTCGAGTCTTTTTTTCTGTTTTTCGTTCTGCCATGGATTTTCGAGACGAAAACGCGGTCGAATAACTGGAGCCGTCTATACGCGGCCGCGCTGCTTGGCAGGCGGTCGGTTACAGTACGAATTCTATCCGACCAAGTGCCGATTCTCTAAATCGCAAGTCAATGTTTCGACGCGCATCGAGGCAGCTCCGTATAATGTCGCCGAGATGCCGTAAAGACAATATAGGCTCCATCGGGTTTCCACCTATTCAGTTCATAGAGTAGGCGAGAAATCCAAACGCCCTTTAAGCATCCTTCGAAAAGAACGAGGACGAGAATCTCTTTCATTTGGACTATATAACGGGGTGCAAAACTCGCAACGACGGCAAAACTTCGATTTTGTTATCAAGTTCCCTACCGCTTCCCTAATTAATGTCAAAATCTCGCTTCCCGTGTCCGACAATCGCGGCAACTTCAGACTAGCGCGCCTCAATGTGAATCGAAGTTGACATTTTTTTGACACTCATGTGCAAAGTTGGTTTGTATTCCGCTAATTGTGGGTTTTCTCCTAATAATCGAGGGCTATCGTGAGATCTATTTCAATACTTTTGGCAATTTTAGTCGCCGCGCTTCCTTTTGCATCGTCGCTTGCGGCCGAATGCAATGAAGACACTTTGGCCTATGCGCGGCAATTGACAGCTAAATACAAGGAAATTGAGAGGAAATTAATCAAGTCGCAGTCGCGTGCCGACTCAGTTTCCTATCTCAATTCAACTCTACCGAAAGAATTGCAGGTCGATACGTCTTCTAGAGAAGAACTGCCGCAGCTCCCAAATGAATATTTTAAGAGTGCCCGACCGATCCTCGAATGCGACGACGAAGGAAATGCTAACGTTCAGCTTGATCAGATTATGCAAATTCTTCTGGGTATCGAAGTAGACATCGATAGATTCGACCAGCATACGGCAGAACTCAGGAAGAAAGTTGAAGACGCGAAACAACTAGCGAGCGGTTCGGGAAATTCAGCCAGCGATTCGAATCAATTCGACGCCCAGGACGATTCGACGGCCAGTTCAGGCGGTAGCGCTCCGGACGATAGTGGAATTCGTAGAGAACCGCTTACAGATCCGGGGAATCCCAACATTTACCGCCGAGTGATTTCTCTACCCGGCGGATTGGTGCACCCCGAAGATAGCGATCCGTATGAACACCCTGTCTTTACGGTGTTCTATGTATTTGGAGAAGAATCCCGCGACGGCGAGTCGTGGTTGGAAGTAGGCTTCTCGCTGCGCGAAAAAACACTGGGGTGGATTAAGCTAGACGATACGCTGGATTGGTCAACGATGCTGGTTATGCAATTCGCGCCTGTCGGGCAGAGGCAGCGAACGCTGTTTTTCGAAGAATCAGAAAATGTCATCGATTTAATCAGTTCTGTTCAGTTCGCTAGAGAAGCCCAGTCCCACTACGACAATATCTTTGAGGAACGCGACAAAGCGGCCAATAGCCCAGATTATGTACCGGCGTGGGATCCGGAACTTGTAGCGATTGAGCCTGACGCCGGGCTCAGATTCGACCAGGACCCCTATCTTCTTCCAATTCTAGACTGGAAAGAGGGTTATTTCGACGACGCTACGGAAACGGTACTGTTGAAAGTGGCGGCCGTTCCTGCCGATTCTCGTAATATCGGCGCGAGAGACGACAGGACATTTCGCTCGTCCAGTTCAGATCTTGCGGAGCAGGGAAACCCTTTTCGCATTGGCATTGCGTTCGTAATCGATACAACGATTTCAATGGCGCCATTCATTGAAAGAACGCATGAAACCGTACAGGCCTTCTACGATGTGTTCTCTCGCTATGAAAGCTCGAGCCTAGTTAGCTTTAGCGTGATCGGCTTTCGCGACAACATCAATGTCAACGACAAGATTGAGTATGTGACGAGAATTTTCCATCCTTTGGACATCGAATCAGAGCCGATTGATGTGCTGAACGGAATGAGGCGGATAAATGAAAGTTCGTATCCTACGCTGGATTTCAGAGAGGATGTTTTCGCGGGAATTGATACAGCGATATCCGATTTGGATTGGGATCCGTACGGCGCAAGACTAATAATTTTGGTCACCGACGCCTCGGCTCGGACCGGAAACGACCCGCTGGCCTCGCTTCCTGGAATTTCCGAAAGAAGCATCCTGGATTTAGCCAGGCAGTACAACATTGCAATTGTCCCGGTACACTTGCAAACACCCGCCAACCAGAAGAATGGCGATTTCGAACGCGCAAGAGCTCAATACGAGCTATTCGCTAGAACAGGAGACATTAACAATCCGAAATATATTTCCGTCAATGCGACGGACGATTCGGAATTCAAGATACAGCTCAGCAATTTGGCTAACCAAATCGGGATAGATCTTTTGAGAATGTCTTCCGGAATAATTTTGCCCGAAGACGAAGATCTAGTTCCCAAAGGCCCGGAAATGCAAACCGTGGCTCGCGCCGTCTCCAATGAAATCTTCAGAGCGCAGCTTGAGAGCCTTTCCGAAGTCGGAACCGACATTGCGCCAAGCTTTCTTGCAGGATGGGCGGCCGACCGCGACCTGACCGATCCGGAACTTAAGATGATGAGCGTCAGCGTTTTTTTGACCAGGAACCAGCTCTCGACACTTGGACGAAAACTCGACAACATTGTGGATGCTTTCCGCAACGGAGGCGACGACCCGACAAAATTCTTCCAAAACCTCCAGCTCTTGGCGGCCGAGACAGCAACTGACCCGGAGGCTCCTACGCCGGATTCCGACAATATCATGGAGGCGATTCTTCCAGCGTTTCTACAAAACCTACCCTACCGGAGCGAAATTCTTCGAATCAACGAACTGTACTGGGGCTCACTTAGCGTGTCACAACGCCAAGAACTAGTCGAACAACTGGAAGAAAAATCCAATATCTACGCATCAATTGAAGAGAATATCGACCTTTGGAAGGATTTCGGTTCGGGCATAAGCGGACTTGAGACGACGCTCGTGCCGTTGGATAATCTTCCTTAAAGAGACGCCGGTTGAGTGGAATTGCGCTGACATCGGAATACTTTACGCCAGTTAATGCGAAAAGGAGCACCGTTCTAATTATTCGCGGGCTCCGGATCGTCAGGCATGATCCGGTGTCGCGCGCAGAATTTGTACTAGAAGTCCCCGAGTTCGAAGTTCTGCAATGCGACAGAATTGGCTTCGTAGGCCCGAGCGGAAGCGGAAAGACGACATTCCTCGAAATGTTGGGGCTGCTCATCTGGCCAGATGAAATCGAATCGTTTTTTCTTTCGCCGGATGGAGACGGGCGGATTATCGACATCGTTCCGCCGATTCTGCAGCGAAATTCAGATGCGCTTACCGAAATTCGCGCAAACTGCATGGGCTTTATCATGCAGGACGGCGGGCTTTTGCCCTATCTGAGCGTTTTTGAGAATGCGCGACTCGCAGCCGAGCTTTCCGTAGGCAAGAATCGCGAAAACCTTCAAAGAATAACGAATTCGGCCCGTGCGATCGGGATAGGCGATCTAGTACACCGAATGCCTGCTTCGCTCTCCGGCGGTCAACGCCAGCGGGCCGCCGTTTTACGCGCTGTCGCAGCTAATCCAAGGCTGCTAATTGGAGACGAGCCAACGGCTTCGCTCGATCTTTCCGCATCCGAAGATGTCATGGCGCTACTTGCATCGCAAGCCGAAGCAAGAGGCGCGGCAGTTGTTCTGGCAAGCCACAATGCGAAATTGCTTCGGCGGTTCGGGTTCCGCATCGCCCGTGTTTCAATTGAGGAAGGTCCAGCACTAAGGCGAGCTACACTTTGCATGGAGGAAAACGAGTAATGCGACTACGCCCGTTGCTGCTGATCCGGGTTGCAACGAATGATCTTCATCATGGCCGGCAGTCGACATTGTGCCTCATGGTTGCCGTTCTTGTAGCTCTCCTGCCCCTGCTTCTGCTGTACGGGCTAAAGTACGGGATCGTTACGAATCTCATAGAAAATCTCAACAAAGATCCGCGAGTTCGTGAAATCAGGCTGAATGGCGATCAGGAACTCTCAAAAGAATGGTTCCATGCATTGGCCAACGATGATCGCGTAGGGTTTATCCTACCGAGAGCCCGCTATCTTGCCGCCTCCGCAAGGCTTCGCGGTCCAAATTCCCGGCGCATGCTCGACAGCCGAATTATTCCGACCAACGAAAACGATCCATATCTGCAAGGACAACCGCCGCCGAAAGGGCTGCGCGAAGCCGTGCTGACGGAACGAGCGGCTGTCGAAACCGGCGTGGCAACCGGCGAAATCGTTACGATGGTAATCGGCCGAATTGACGACGGAGAACGAGAAGTCAGGCGCATCGACCTTAAAGTCGTCGGAATGGTGCCCAGGAATATCTTGCAGACCGACGATATCTTTTTATCGCCAGAGCTTGAACAGATAGTAGAACGCTGGCGCGAAGGGTTCGCCGTGCCTGAACTTGGATGGCCCGGACTAAGGGAAGAAAGCACTTTAGCGGCCGGCTCCAAAGAGACGTATTCGAGCTTTCGCCTCTTTGCGCAGGACATCCGGCACGTCTCCTACCTTCGCAACCGACTGCTGCGCGACGGCCTCGACATAATTACCCGTTCCTCGGAAATCGAGCGAACGCTGGCAATCGAATCCGCCCTCGGTTGGGTTTTTTTGGCCGTAACAACGCTAAGCGCCACAGGTTTTCTTCTAACTCTCGGCCTTCACCTCGCCGCGAGCGTGGTCGAAAAGGCTCGAGAATTGTCGATTCTTCGGCTCCTCGGCTTCACCACGGCTGAAATATCCCTTATTCCGTCTATTCAGGGGATATTGATTGCGATCGTCGGAGCGGCTGTATCTTGCACCATCGCATTAATGGCGCAGCCTGTCGTCAACAAACATTTCGAGGGGCTCGCAGACCTTGAAGGCGATGTATCGAGGCTTGATCTATCCAGTATCGGCATAACTCTCGTCGCGTCGGCTTTGGCAGGAGGAATAGCGGGCAGCTTCGCCGGTCTGAAGGCGGCAAAGCTCGAACCCACGGAAGGGCTGCGACGTGACTAGTTTCCTAAGGATCCTGAGCCATTCAATCATGGCCTTGCTGTTGTTGATGGGAATATCCGAGAGTTTGCCCAAAAAGGCCTGGGGATCGATCGAAGAAGTCGATTGGTGCCAAATCGACGATCCTGCCGTTTGGAAGGCGAACCGCAACAAACTAATTGCCGAAGGCGCGGTCGAGGTGGACAAGGTAACCTGCCCCAATCGAAGGACGGGACCGGGGTTGCCGAAAACTCTTACTTTGCCGATGCCCTGCGGTCGGCACATGGTCTTTATGCGAATTGATGTACCAACAAACAACCCGCTAGGAAATTTTGAGGGCAATTTCGGGCGAAGCGTCGATGTCGATGCCGAAACGCCGCAGACGGTTCTTTCAAATGGCCCATGGATTTCGCCTGTATCCGGCGCGTTCACGCTTCAAGGAAGAAACGGTCAGGAAACCGTTAGCGACAAATTAGCGAGCATTGAGGCCAAATCCTATTATATGGCCAAGTACGAATTGACCGAGCCGCAATGGGAAATCTATCGTCAGGGCTTGTTCGAACTACCGCGAGACGAAACCCGCAGCGTAAATTCTTCCGTGTGCGACGACTACAACCGGACTCTCGAAAAATTGAATTTGCGCTCTATTCTTCCGCAAGGCGGCCTGTCATGGTTCGACGCATTGGACTTTACACGCGCATTTTCGGGCTGGCTTGTCGCGGGAGATGCGGAAAGAATATCGAGCGGCGGCGCACCCATGTTGCCTTGGGAACAAGGTGCGACCGGCTATGTGCGGCTGCCGACCGAATCCGAATGGGAATTCGCTGCGCGAGGAGGGGTCCGCTTCTCTACGTCGCAGGGGAGGAGCAAACGGCTTCCCGCAATCCGAGACCCTGAGACCGGCGCATTGCGGGATGCGGAACTCAACGAGGTCTGCGCCGATACGCCTAGAAAGCACGGACAATTTTTGAACGGCGTAGGCCACAATGAACCCAACTTGTTCGGACTCCACGATGTCGTCTGCAATGCGGAAGAGATAGTACTTGATTTGTTTCAGCCGACGCGACCAGACGGGCTTAGCGGGCAAGTAGGAGGGGTCATTACGAAAGGCGGTACCTCCATACTGTTTCGTGAATCCAACACTGTCGGAAGGCGCAGTGAAGCGCAGTCGCTCTTTACGCTGGGAGGTGAGGGAGCTACGGCGACCATGGGTACTAGGCTTTCTATTTCCGCCCCTGTTTTTGCCGGACGGAGAGACAGCGGCGAGGCATTTATTGAAGGTATGGCGAATTCTCCGTACGAAAAATTCATGTCCGCCGGGCGGAGAAAATTGCTAGCTACCGGTATTGGCATTGCAAGCGGCAACCGCGACGAACTCGCTAAGGAGGTCAACAAGTTGCGCCGAGCCATCTCCGAAGGGCAAGTTGGTCGCGCGGAACTTGAAAGCCGAGTGAGCGAACTGCAAGTGCAACTTGACCGAATGAACGTCGCGTTGAACACTCAAACAAAGGACCGGGTTCTCTTCTCGATACGCTCCGGAATTGTCACCGGCAATTTAATCGATCGCATTGGCCGCAACATGTATGCCGGAATGCAGCGCATTACTACTCTTGAAAAGCAGCGGGACCTCAATGCCCAAGACGAAGCGGCGCTGGAAAGAGTAAAAGAGCTATTGGCGGTAAACTCGCAGCGGATCGATGCTGCTTTCGATCTCTATCTGCAAGTGCAGGGCGACCTAGTGCGATCGGATGATTCGCTTGTGCAGCGGCAATTCGTAGAGGCTAGGCTCGGAATGAGCGGAATGAGAGTCGACATATTCGGCCCCTATCTTGAGCTCTTTGAAACTCACTATGGCATAATTAGGCGATCTCGGGGATACGTAACGGAAGCCATGCGCAAATCTTGGCTGGAAGAACTTGATTCGGTACGCGAGAGACGCAGGCAAGACTTCCCCAAACTGCAAAGGTAAGGCTATGGAGAACAACATGCATTTCCCAAAAACAATGTCCAAATTCCAATCGAAACGCGTCGCAGGCACGCTCGCCGCTATTTCGGCGGTTTTTCTGGTTTCGGGCTGCTTCGGCAGTTCTCCGGTTAATTTGCCGGCAGGAGCCGGCGAAACCGAAGATTCTTGCGGTCAGTTTCACGCAATCATTGCCGAGGCAAAGGCGGAGGAAGCTCGGGAGCAGCAGGAAGCCGCGATGATAGGCGCTGCTGTCGGAGCGATTTTTGGCGCATTTGCCGCCAACGACGGCAGTGAATTTGAAGGGGCGCTTCTTGGAGCTACGGCAGGCAGCCTAGTCGGAGCAAGTGCGACCTATTACCAACAAAAGGCGAAGAACGCAGCGGACAGCCAAGCGCTGCTAGCTTCAGTTAACGGCGATGCCTCAGAGGAACTAGCTCTGGTTACAAGAACCGGGCAAGCTGCCGAAGGCCTAAGAAACTGCCGCATGCAGCAAGTCGCCGACCTGACAGCGAAAATCAATCAAGGGGAAATTAGCAGACCCGATGCGCAAGGCCAGCTCGAACTCATCAAGAGCCGGGTAGCTGTAGATAACGAGGTAATTTCGCTTGCATTCAACGGGATAAGCGAGCGAGTTACTGCTTATGTAGATGCCACGAATGCCGTTACGGATGCCGACGAAGCAATAACCGTCGCCTATGTCAAGGACGCGACTCCCGATGTGGCGCGCGTTGAGACGCAAAGGGTGGAAACCGTAAACTTGGACACTGCACGCAGAGAGCAACTGGACAGCGACATAGGCGCACTAGAACTCTTGCTTGGATAAATGGCGGCAAAAATCCGTCAATTTGCGAGCGCCGCGTTTGTCCACTCCATCTTGATATCGGCGCTGTTCTTCTTCGGAAATATACATGAAGCCAGCGCCGATACTCCGCGAAATGTCATTGAGGCAATGGATCTGCCATTTGAGAGAGGCGGACGCGAAGGAGCGATCGCGAAAATTCAAACGCAGCTCTCTTGGATCGGGCTATTCCAAGGCAGCATCAATGGAAAGGCGGACAAATCGACACACGATGCGATCCGGCTCTTTCAAAGAGGCATCGGCGATCCGGCTACCGGCCGCCTGACTCCGGCTCAGCAAAAATCATTGGAGAAGCGCTCCGGTTCACTTCGGAAGCGGGCAAACTTCCGAACCCAAGCAATTGATTGGGTTGGCATGCAACTGGATGTGCCGCTTGGCTATATAACAGGAAAAACGGTTTCAGGTTCCGATAATTTGGCGGTTTCGCTGATTGGCCGCAAATCGGGGTCTTCACTGATCTGGCTCGACCGCAGAATCGGGAATGCAACTGTGAGCGATTGGCAGAAAATCCTGACAAACTGGGCAATTGAGAAAGAACTGATTATACTCGCTAATGGTATATTTGGGCCGTTTTCCTATCAAGTCGCGTCGAATGGCAATGAGCGTCGATACTACATTTACGAGACGCGCGCGCGTGAAACGCGAGGAATCCAAGTTATCCTAAGCGAATACGATATCCCGGCAATGATTCCAGCCGCAAGTCGGATTCTATCGAATTTTGAACCATTCCACAGCCAAGGCGTTAATCCCGCACATGTAGAAAAGCTCTTGGCGGAAGGAGAGCATCCGGGCGCGGAACTGGAACCAAACTGGTACAAAACCGTGATTTCAAACGGGTCCGGCTCCCTCGTATCGCGCGACGGCCATATATTGACGAACCAGCATGTGGCGTTTGGATGCGATAAATTGACGATCAACGGCGCAGACGCATTTCTAGTTGGGGCCGATGCCGGATTGGACCTTGCGGTAATCAAGGCGCCTCGACTAGTCGGGCGCGAGCCAATTAAATTCGCGCCTAGTCTTATCGAACTAGGCGAACCGATTTTTGTGCTTGGGTATCCTGTCCATAGCATTTCGCCGTCGCTGAACGCTACAAGCGGAGTCGTTTCAAGTGCCACAGGCCTTTTCGGCGACCGGACCCGCGTGCAAATTTCCGCGCCTGTCCAGCCGGGAAATTCAGGCGGACCCGTATTGTCGCGAAACGGTTCTCAAGTAGCCGTTGTCAGCTCAAAAATCTCTTTGGATTTGAAGAACAAAGTCAATATCGAAAACATTGGCTACGCCGTACGTTCGTCCAAAGCGATCGAATTTCTGGAGACTTTCGGCATTGCAGTTCAAATTGCAATAGATGCATTTGACGAGCCTCGCAGTAGCGCGGCTTCGTCAGCAATGGAATGGCGTCGCGCGGTCGTGCGCGTGGAATGCCATGAGTTGAAAGATTAAGTGGATTTGTAGGCCGTCCGCCGTCTTCTTCGATTTGGCCTTAGCCCTGGTGCCGTCGGATACCGAGACGGTCTCGACCCGCTTCGCCTTCGCGCCTTCCCGGGCGTCGTCCTCGAAGAGAATCGGCGTGAGCCTGTGGCGCACGTGTCATTCTACCTGGGCGGCGAGCAGGCAGAGGAACATGCGCGCGGACCTCGAAGCGGGACGTCTGCAGCTAGCGGAATGTGCTCCGCCCGGGCAGGGCCTTGCTGCCCTCCACCGACCGCTCCGCCGCGATGTCGCCCGCGCCGAGGCTGTTGCGGACGACGTAGATCCAATCGAGCCGGGCCTGCCTTCCCAGCCGCCGCCTTGTCTTTTTCGGCGGCAACGACCGCGACGGCGAGGCTGGGCATGCGCGAGGGTCGCGGCCTAGAATTCGAACCGTTCCCAAGACCGCCGCAAAGTGGCCGTGAAGCGAGCGGCTATTTTACGACGTCCCGATTTTAGCGCGCGTTGGCAGTCTTGCAAAACGCCGTCTCGCAATTAACTGAATTATAGGAATAAATTTCGGGGCGGATTCCACTCTGTCCCTACATTTTCGAAGATTCTGTTGAATCCGCGGCGGCGAAACTAGCCGTCCAAAGCGCAACTCGAACGGCGAAGGCCGGGCTCGATGCCGGCGACCTGCGATATCAGGGCCTGCTCCGCTCCGGAATTGGAATCCTGCCGGCTCGCCACGTGGACTCCGTCGGTTCGGCGCAGCGTCTTGGCGACCCCGACCCGGCTGAGCATGCACTCCCGGAACGAGGCCCGGCCCGAGTGGATTCCCTGCGCCTTCAGCGGGGTTCGGACCGGATGCGCCGGATGGTAGGCCAGCACCGCGACCGGAAGATGAGAGCCGATCCGCCTGTCCGGCCGGTGGAAGACCGGCCCGGCCCCGAGTTCGGATTTCAGCGAGCGGAGGGTCGCCTCGATTTCCGCCAGCCTCCAGCGCGCTCGTAGGATCTCCTCGTCGCCCCGGCCGGTTCGCGACGTGCGCAAGTCGTATGAGCCGCTCGCCTCGTCCTCCTCGGCGTGCCGGCGGCTGCGCTTGAACCGAACGGCGACTGCGTTGACGCCCCTGCCGTCGCCCGACGACCTTGACCGCGTAGTGCCGGGCTAGGATCTCGCGTCCTACTTGAGCTTCCGGCCCTCGCCGGCGACATAGAGCCTCGGCGGATGCTTCGGCCGCTCTGGGCGGCGGAGTTCGCGGTGCATCCGCCCGGTCGCCTCCACCGCCACACTCGAGGCCGAATGCTTGCGCAGGAACCCGGCGATCGCCCGATAGCTCGAACGGTCCTTTTCGAACGAACGGTCCTCGCACGCCAAGTGGACTTCAGCGAATTCCTTGCCAACGTCGATTCCCGCGCATTTTATTGCCATGTCCCAATGCTTCTGTTCCCGCGATAATGCGGATCTCGATCTACGCATCCATGCGGGACGCAGGGACTGGGAAGGGCGGGCCGGCCACGCTTTTTCGCGGAGAGAGACCCTGCGCCAGAATAGCGCAGATTCGATCGCGAAAAAAAAAGAGTTTTCCAAAGGATCGCGCCAACCAGTCTCTGTGGACAATTCCTAAAGGAATCGTCCTTTCTCTGGTCATATGAGAACGATCCTGCAAATACGCGGCGAATCGCCAGAGTCCTGCGCTTTTATTCAGACATCAACACCGAGCCGGGAAGACAGCCGGCAGGATCCTCGCGGACCTACTCGGTTGAATAAAAAGCGCGACAAATTCAAAGGGGAGAACCGCTCAAAACGCCGTACCCAAGAGCGCAAAACCTTGATCGGGCGCTATGAGTCCGGAAATCCGGCAGCCGGCATGAGACGCGAGCAAATGCTTGGAATTGTTCACGGAGGCCGGGTGGCGCGATCCCGCGTAAACTTTTCGCATTTTGACGGCCGATGCCGCTCTCGCCTTAATTCCATTGCCTTGCTGGCGAACGACCGGATAATTCTCCTCGATGTCCGGCAAATGCAGGCTGCCAATTCATTCGTCGCGAACATCTCCGCGATTCGAACTCCGCGAATTCGTAAAAACCACAGCTAGCTTGACGCGGCGTGGCGGTTTTTGTCGGACGAGGACCTTGCGAACCGGGTTAGATTCCCGAGGGAATATTTAGGGGGTCGCGCTCGATCTTGCGCGGGCTGTTGAGTTCCTTCCACTTCGAATATGCCCTGCTCGCCGAAGGAAACGGCGGTCTCGGCACGAACTTCCCGCGCCCCGGCTGCGGTTGCGAGTTTTGGCCCCAGGCCCAGATGACATCGCCGCGCGAAATCGTATAGCGAGCCTGCGCGCTGACCTTGAAACCCTCGAAGACGCTGTAGTCGAGCACGGATTTGTGCGTTGTCGCGCTGATCGTCTTGCTGATCGAAGGATCCCAGACAGTAATGTCGGCGTCGGCTCCTGGAACGATTGCGCCCTTTTTCGGATAGATATTGAGGATTTTGGCAATGTTTGTCGACGTAACGGCGACGAATTCGTTGGGCGTAAGGCGTCCGGTCTCCACTCCTGTCGTCCAAAGGACGGCTAGGCGCTCTTCAAGCCCTGCGGTTCCGTTCGGAATGCATGTGAAATTGTCGATGCCCATGCGCTTTTGCTCGGTCGAAAACGCGGCGTGGTCGGTCGCGACGACCTGGAGGGATCCGGCGGAAAGGCCGTTCCATAGACCTTCCTGGTGATCCTTGGAGCGAAACGGCGGAGACATGACGCGGCGGGCGGCATGCTCCCATTCCTTGTTGAAGTACTCGCTCTCGTCGAGAGTGAGGTATTGCACGAGCGGTTCGCCGTAAACGCGCATGCCCTTCTGACGGGCGCGGCGGATAGCTTCGTGCGCCTGTTCGCAGGATACATGCACGATGTAGAGCGGCACCCCGACCGCGTCGGCGATCATAATCGCGCGGTTCGCAGCTTCGCCCTCGACCTCGGGCGGGCGCGAATAGGCGTGGCCCTCCGGCCCCGTTATTCCTTCGTCGAGAAATTTCTGCTGAAGCTCGGCGACAATGTCTCCGTTTTCCGCATGCACCATTGGAAGCGCGCCAAGTTCCTTGCATCTGCTGAAGGACGCGAACAACTCGTCGTCCTCGACCATGAGCGCGCCCTTGTAAGCCATGAAATGCTTGAAGGAGTTGACGCCCATGTCGACGGCATCCCTCATTTCATCGAATATGCCCTCGTCCCATCCCGTTACGGCCATGTGGTAGCCGATATCGGCGCAGATCTGCGGCGCCGACTTGCGATGCCACTCGGCTATGGCGTTCTTGATGGAGCCGTCGGCTCCCGGGAGGCAAAAATCCACGAGCATGGTGGTGCCGCCCGCAGCGGCCGCCCAGGTGCCGGATTCGAATGTCTCCGCCGCGACGGTGCCCATGAAGGGCATCTCCAAATGCGTGTGAGGGTCTATTCCGCCTGGAATGACATAGGCGCTCTCGGCATCAACATAGTGTTCGCCCGAAAGGTTTTCGCCAATCTCGGCGATAACGCCATTTTCGATCCTGATGTCCGCCTTCCACGAGCGGTCGGCCGTAACGATGGTTCCGCCCTTGATGATTTTCGACATTTGCTACGCCTCCGTAATGCGCATTGCGAATTGCGCTCGGCCTCGCCGGCACGCTAAGTTTCAGGTAACGATCTCCGCAGTCTCGACGGCGGCGTGGAAAAGCACGTTGGCGCCGGCAGAAGCCCATTCCTGAGAAATGTTTTCCGCTTCATTGTGAGAGAGTCCGCCTTCGCACGGGCACATGATCATGGCCGTAGGCGCGACCCGGTTGATCCAGCAGGCGTCGTGCCCGGCGCCGGAGATCAATTCGCGATGGGAGTAGCCGAGCCGTTCAGCGGCGTTTCTGACAGCGGCTACGCAGCCCGAATCGAATTCGACCGGATCGAATCCTCCGACTTTTTCGAATTCAATTTCCAGTCCCATGCTCTCGCAAATTTCTTTTCCGCCTTTTTCGAGCCGGCGTTCCATGTCCTCGATGACGGAAAGCTCGGGAGAGCGAAAATCGACAGTGAATACGACCACGCCCGGAATGACGTTCCGGCTGTTGGGATGCACGTCGATATGCCCGGCGGCGCCGACCGCGTGCGGTGCGTGGCCTAGCGCGATCTCGTCGACCAGCTGAAGAATCCGGGCCATGCCGAGTCCCGCGTTTCGGCGCATGGCCATCGGCGTCGAACCGGTGTGGCTTTCCTGTCCGCGCACAGTGACCTGGGTCCATGAAAGACCCTGTCCGTGCGTAACCACGCCAATGTCCACGTTCTCCGCCTCAAGTATTGGGCCCTGTTCGATGTGGAGTTCGAAAAACGCGTGCAATTTGCGGTCGCCGGTTTTTTCGCCGCCGAGCCAGCCGATGCGCTTGAGTTCTTCCCCGAAAAGCTTGCCGTCCGCGTCCTTTCGCTCGTAGGCCCAGTCCTGATCGTATACTCCGGCAAAAACGCCGGATGCGAGCATTGCGGGCGCGAACCGCGTACCTTCCTCGTTGGTCCAATTGACGACGGCGATGGGACGCCGCGTCTTTATGTTCAGGTCGTTGAGCGTTCTGACGATTTCCAGTGCTGCCAGCGTCCCGAGTACGCCGTCGTACTTTCCGCCGGTCGGCTGGGTGTCGAGATGCGAGCCGACAAAGACGGGGAGGGCGTTCGGATCGGTTCCCTCCCTCGCGGCGAACATGTTGCCCATCTGATCGATGCCGACTACGCATTTGGCTTCTTCGCACCATTTCCGGAACAGCGATCGGCCCTCTCCGTCCTCGTCCGTCAATGTTTGCCTGTTGTTGCCGCCGGCAATGCCGGGACCGATCTTGGCCATTTCACCGATGGAGTCCCACAAGCGTGCGGAGTTAATTTTCAGGTTGTCCGATAGCGCGACCATCTGTCCTCCGGTCGGTATTTTCAATCAGCCTATTTTTCGAGCACTTTCCGAAGAGTATCGACAAGCTGGTCTATGTGCGCCTTCTCGACGATCAACGGAGGGGAAAGCGCAATGATGTCGCCGGTCACTCTCGTAAGGCAGCCCAACTCGTAGGCGGCGAGGAAAGTTTCGAATCCGCGCTTGCCCGGCATGCCCGGCTCGGGTTCCAGCTCCACGGCGCCGACAAGGCCGATATTGCGAATATCGATCACATGCGGCGATCCCTTCAAGGAATGAATTGCGTCTTCCCAGTAGCTCGCGAGCGAATCGGCTCTCGCGAAAAGGTCTTCTTCTCTGTAAAGATCGATCGTGGCTATGCCCGTTGCCGATGCGATCGGATTGCCCGAATAAGTATAGCCGTGATAGAATTCGATAAGATGCTCGGGGCCGCTCATGAACGCGTCGTGGATTTCCGAAGTGGACAGCACGGCTCCCATCGGTATGGTGCCGTTTGTCAAGCCTTTCGCGCAAGTGATCAAGTCGGGCCTGACTCCGAAATAGTCGGCCGCGAACGGCGATCCCAGACGTCCGAAGCCGGTGATGACCTCGTCGAAAATAAGAAGAATGCCGTGTTTGGAGGTGATTTCCCTCAGGCGTTCAAGATAGCCATCGGGCGGTATCAGGACGCCCGTCGACCCCGCGACAGGCTCTACTATAACGGCCGCTATGGTTTCCGGTCCGTGCAGAGCCGCTATGCGCTCCAGATCCTCCGCGAGATCCGCTCCGTGTTCGGGGCGCCCGCGCGAAAACGCGTTCTTGTCGGGAAGATGCGTGTGGGGAAGATGATCCACGCCAGTTAGAAGCGATCCGAAAAACCGCCGGTTGTTGATGATGCCGCCAACCGAAGTGCCGCCGAAGTTCACGCCGTGGTAGGCTCTTTCGCGCCCGATAAGCCGAATTCGCTGTCCCTCGCCTCGCGCCCGATGGAAAGCGAGAGCAATCTTGAGGGCCGAATCGACGGATTCGGAGCCGGAATTCGTAAAGAAAGCGTGGGTCATGTATTCCGGAGCGCTGTCGACCAGCTTGTTGGCAAGTTCGAACACTTTCGGGTGGCCCATCTGGAAGGTCGGCGCGAAATCCAGTTCCGCCGCCTGTTTCTGTATCGCTTCTACGATTTTTGGCCGCGCATGGCCTGCGTTCACGCACCAGAGACCAGCTGTTCCGTCCAGGATCTTCCGGCCGTCGGTGGTCGTGTAGAACATGCCTTCCGCCGAAGCGAGCATTCGTGGATTGCCCTTGAACTGCCTGCTTGCCGTGAACGGCATCCAGAACGCGCGCAGGTCGTTCGGCCAGTTTTTCGTGTCCAATGCCATTGAGCCAGGCCTCCTTGTTGATTGCGCGGGCGGCGTGCCGGGGTTTTGTTCGGTATCGCCAGCGATCATGAAAACGGCGCCAAGCTAGCAGACCTGAAATTCCAGTCAAGAATATTCGCATCCAGCTGAACATAATCCGACTTGTGCTCGCGTATTCGCCGTTTGAGATCCCGTCTTGGTGATCTAGCGGATAAAGTTCGACGGAGCATCAACTTGAGCATCCGCGCGCCGGGTCAACGCATTCGCGAGCAAAAGCTATTGCGCCATTGGAGACGCGCGCAGAAGATTCGAAACGGTTGGACTCGTCCATCGAATGTCTTGAGCAGCGCGACCGCGGTAATTTCGCATGCATAATTCGGCGATCAAAATTCATTGGAACAAGCGAATGAATGACTCGGACAAGCATCCGCTGCGCAGCGTGCCGCCAAGCGATTCCGGACTGATCCGATCTTGATATCGATGCAGAAGGGACGATGCCGCGATGATCCGCGAATTCCAGAATTACCGGAATAAAAAGCTTCCGCGGATACTCTTGCGGGCGGGAATTGCGAACGCGTCGAGTCCTTCGGAAACCATCTCGTAGATTCGTGCAATGGCAGGAAAGCAACCGCCCAATACTCCCGCCGGCAAGCGCACGAGGCCGACCTTTTCGCCATGGCAAAGATAAAGATTCGGCGGGAACCCGGCGTCTGCAAACCGGTTGTCGGGATCGTGAATTTGTTGAGCAAAGCGATTGCATTGCCGGAGCTTGGCTGCCGACTCCCAATGACGATTGCTCGACGCTCCTTGCCGTTATTGTCCTTGAATCCGGAAGCGGAAATTTATTCGCTACGGGGATGGAATCCATCCGGGAATGAATTGGCGAGGGGAATGTGTGTTTCAGCGAATCGGCTGGTCGGCGGCAAGGAAATCGACCTCGTAGCTTATTCAATGCGTCCCGTCGGTACGGATCGACTCGGAAAGTTCCAGCGCCGATGGTCCGAATTCTTGCATCCGAGATTCATGGAAACATCGTATCCGCAAAGTTCATGCCGGCAATTGCGGCTGGCGTGACCGGTGGCTTGGGGCTGATAGTCTCCCATATAGCATTAGGAACATTCATTTACTCGGGCGAGCTCTCGTCTTGGTCCTCGCAGGGTGTCGTAACGCTCATGACCGGCGCCGTTATTACCAGCGCATGCATTCTCTTGATTGGGCGCTTTCTACTCGCCATCCCGATGCGATTCATCCCATTTCCGGTGGCGGGAGGTTTCGTGGCCGGTATCGGCGGACCGGTGTGCTTGGCCGCGCTCTCACAAATGTGAGCCGAGACCGACTGGCGGCGGATTTCGGAAATTGCGGCGCCTTCCGTGTTATGGAGTTGGGCGCCGGGCGCGTTGTTCGGAATTGTCCTGTACCTAGCGATCAAGCGATGGAACGAGGCATTTATTCTGCCCATAAGCGTCGCCCTTCTTATAGGCGCATACCGCATTGTCCTTGCCGCCCAAGGTATCTCCGGCGAAGAGGCTTGGGCGGAGGGCCTTCTGTTTGCGAGCACATCGGACGGCGGCCTTTGGCCCGCGTTGCTTCCCTCGGATCCGATGAAATTGGATTGGTCCGCAATGGCCTCGCAGATTCCTAGCCTGATGACGCCGGCTCTGGTAGCGCTTGTCTGCTTTGTCATGAATCTCGCGGGCTTGGAGCTTGCAGCGAAGGAGGATCTCGACCGGGATCGGGAGTTTGCCGCCTCGGGGCTGGCCGGCATGGTTGCCGGCGCAGGAGGGGGAACAGTTGCATCGCCGTTCGTACCGGCGTCCTTGCGCAGCAAACTGGTCGGCGCAGCTTCGCGTCACACGGGATTGTTCGCCGCCATTTTCATTGGAAGCGCGTTGTTCGCAGGTAACCGAACACTCGAACTGGTGCCGTCGTGGTCGTCGGAGGTTTCCTGTACTTCGCTGGATTCAGCATGCTCGGCGAAGGACTCTTGCGCAACCGCAAGCGATTGCCCTGGTCCGGATACGAGATCATCGTTCTGATATTTGTCGCCATTACCGCCTTCGGATTGCTGAAAGGGGCCGGAGTCGGGCTGGTAGCGGCGCTCGTATTTTTCGTCGTACGCCTCAGCCGGGTGGATCCAGTCGACTTTCGCTTCACATTGCGCTAAACTAACTGCCTTAGAGTTTGACCTAGAATGTGGATGGCCTCCCCAGATATGGTGTTTCCG
>JAPPFL010000001.1 GCA_028823855.1 Albidovulum sp. | reverse complement strand
TGATGGAATACCATGGCTCGAGGCCAATTGCTACTTTAGGAACAAACTCTAAGGTTGGCCATGCAATCGATTTCCGCCGAGGCGCGGCGGATCGAATCGAAGTATCGCTTACTCTTCAATGTAAGGATAGAACACGCCTCCCCAATCCGAATCCGGATTCGCCATAATCAGTTCTATGAACAAGGGAACAAGCATCTCCATGATTCGGTGCCCGTCTCTGACCTGGCTGCGGTTCGCGGAACTGTTCCAGGTAGCTCCGCCATGTACCAGCTGATTCCGTAGCACATAGAGTCTGGCGAAGAGTTTCTCGAGGATTTTCGTGGAGTTTTTGTATTGCAGAGCTTTTCGAATCGTATTGTTGTCTCCTTCAAATCGCCTTTCCCAATCAACGAAACCCGGCTTCTTGTTCTGGTGATTCCAAAATTCCTGAAAAACGTATTTGTTTTGCAGGAGAACTCTGATCGGTCCGTGGAATTTCGTCCAAATCGTATCGTAAATGATATTCGACCTATCGAACTTTATGATTTTACCGAAAAAATCGGACATGTCTCCCTTGGAATTGCCGACGAAATTGTCGCCTGCATAGACTGCGTTGAAAGCAATCCAGTAAAATATGAAGGCCGCGTCGGGATCGTCCTGAGAAGCCTCGGCCCTTTGCACCCAACTAATCGCTCGATGGACCCTTAGCGAGAGGTTCGGCGGAAAGTTCTCCCTGCGCCGCCTCTGCAACTCCTTGAGTCTCTGGGCGTCTGTGTTTTTCTCCATGATTTTTCGAAGTACTCATTCTCGTCGAAGGACTAACGAATCGGATTAATCCTACAGGAAAGAGAGATTTTCAACAGAGAGCTTAAGTATATCCGTTATTTGTTCAATCCTTAGGGAGAAGCACTTTCAAATCGGATTGGTCGCCAATCTCCGACGTGATTTCCGAATTCTCGTTGCTGCGGATTTGGAGAGATTCCGCGCGAAGAGTGAATCGGCATAAATGGCCGGTTCGCGTTAATTGAGCATCGATTTCGACTTTGTTTTTCTGTTCTTGCCTGGAGTTCGGATGGGCAATACTTAATCCAGCCTATCGAAAACGCATTGCGCCCAATTCAATGGCAGCGGCGGAAGACTTTCGAGAGTCGTGCATGGGGACACTATGCCCCAATCCAAATTTTGCGTCGAACAAAGGAAACCGGCGTATTCGCCACGGGAATCATGAATAGGAATTTCAGTTGTCCATTGACTAGCGCGCGTTGTTGGATGCATTGATTTTTCGGGCCGAATGGAAAACCGGGCTGCTTAGAAACAGCGGAACAGCCGGCCTACGAGTTGCATCCGCGCAGCTGCGGTTCCAAAGGAGACAGGGATGAAGGATTCCAATTTTCTTCGTGAAAACAACGCCAGATTCGTATGGCATCCGATGGGGCACCCAGCGGAAGGAATGGAAAATCCGCCGCCCATCGTTGTTGGAGGTTCCGGAGTTCGCATACGCGAATTGGACGGCACTGAAGTAATCGACGCCGTTGCCGGGCTTTGGAACGTAAATCTCGGGTTTTCCTCCAGGGTTGTAAAATCTGCGATCGCCGCGCAACTTGACGAGCTTCCGTATTATTCGACGTTCCGGGGCAGCACGAACGATAAGATCATCGAACTCTCGTACATGCTCCGCGAATTTTTTCGCGAGGAAGGGATTGAACGCGCGTTCTTTACGTCCGGCGGTTCCGACAGCGTCGATACGGCGTTGCGTTTGGCAAGGCAGTACTACAAAATTCGCCGCGAGCCGGGGAGGACGAAATTCATCGGCCTAAGACTAGGCTATCACGGAACTCACTTCGGAGGCGCCAGCGTCAACGGGAATCCACGCTTCCGGCAATCATACGAACCCCTTCTTTCAGGTTGCTTCCATATTCCCGCCCCGCATACCTATCGAAATCCGTTCGGTTTATCGGAAGGCGGCAAGCTTGCGGAAAAATGCGCCGAAGCGCTCGATGAGGAGATAAAGTTTCAGGGTGCCGATACGGTCGCCGCATTCATCATGGAACCGGTGCTTGGCGCCGGCGGAGTTATAGTTCCCCATGAATCCTTCATGCCGATGGTGCGCGAAATCTGCGACCGCCACGGCGTACTGCTAATAGCCGACGAAGTTATAACGGGATTCGGACGCACCGGCGAATGGTCGGGATCGCGCTTGTGGGGCGTGCGTCCAGACATGATGACCATCGCGAAGGCGATTACAAACGGTTATTTTCCTTTTGGAGCCGCGCTTCTTTCGGAAAGGATCGCCGAGGCGTTCGAATCCAGCGATCGCGCGACCGGTTTCATTGGCCACGGTTATACTTATTCCGGGCATGTGGTCGGCGCGGCGGCGGCCGTCGCGTGTCTCGAAGAGACGAAAAAGCTGAACGTGGCTGAGAACGCGAAGCGCCGAGGGAGGCAGCTTTATAAGGGGCTATTGGAATTGAAGTCGAAGCACAGCTCTGTCGTAGGTGACGCTCGAGGCGGGAAGGGCCTGATGGCGGCGCTGGAATTGGTATCCGACCCGGAAACCAAGCAGCCTCTTGATCCATCGGCGGTTGAAAGGATTCACAAGCGAATTTTCGAGGCGGGCGTGATGGTGCGAATCTCAGGTTCGAACGTGCTATTGTCACCGCCGCTGATTATTTCCGAACAAGACATCGATGCAATAATTGAAGCAATTGACATCGGCTTAGAAACCGCGTTCGAGGGCGCATGAAGTCGGACCTGAAACCAAGATGCCGCACATAAGAATCGAGTATTCGCCGAATTTAGAATGCGACATCGACTTTGATCGACTTTGCGAAGTTCTCAGGGATGCCGCCGCCGATACCGGCATTTTCCGTCTAGAGGGAATTCGAGTGCGAGCGTTCAAATGCGACCACTATCTTGTCGCAGATGGTGCGGACGGCAACAGCTTCCTGGATATTTCAGTCAGAATCAGAGGCGGACGTTCGATTGACGTCAGACAAAGCGTCACCACGACACTGTTTGAAGCAGCGGAATTATTTTTGGAACCGGTTCTGAAATCGCGCGCGACTGCGCTGTCTCTCGAATTGCTGGAAATCGACCCGGAATTTAGTCCGAAGATTAACTCAATTGGCAGTCCTAATTCCGCATAGCCATGGGTAAATCACTCAAAGAAAATCTCAACGCACTCGCTCGCATTTTGCCGAATCTCGAAAGTGCCCCGGTTCGAAACCTCATTGGTGGCGAAAAGATGCGGGCCGCCGCGGGTGCGGTTTTCGAAGACCGAAGCCCCGTGGACGGGAGCCGGATCTGCGACGTCTCTCGAAGCTCGGAATTGGACATTGGCCTTGCTTCCGATTCGGCGGAATCTGCTTTCGCGGCATGGCGTAGCGTCGCCGGATCCGAACGTCGAAGAATCCTACATTCCATCGCCGATTCGATTGTGAGAAACTCCGAAGAGATCGCGGTCTGCGAGTGCTGGGATACGGGCCAGGCAATTCGATTCATGTCGAAGGCCGCCCTGCGCGGCGCCGAGAATTTCCGGTTTTTCGCGGACCGCGCTCCCGGTGCACGCGACGGCAAGTCATTGCCTTCGCCGACTCTTTGGAACTTGACAACTCGCGTGCCGGTTGGACCCGTAGGCATCATTACGCCCTGGAACACTCCGTTCATGCTGTCCACTTGGAAGATTGCGCCGGCCTTGGCGGCCGGATGCACGGTCGTTCACAAGCCCGCCGAGCTTTCGCCGCTCACTGCCGGAATGCTCGCAGATATAGCGGAGGAGGCGGGCTTGCCAAAAGGCGTGTTGAATGTCGTGCACGGCTACGGAGAAGAAGCCGGTCGAGCTCTGACTATGGATCCTAAAGTTCGAGCGATCGGTTTCGTTGGCGAAAGCCGGACAGGCAGTGAAATTATGAAGCAGGGCGCCGATACGCTCAAGCGCGTGCACTTCGAGCTTGGCGGCAAAAATCCGGTTATCGTTTTTGAAGATGCCGATCTCGACCGTGCGATAGACGCTGCCGTATTCATGATCTATTCGCTGAACGGAGAGCGATGCACGTCGTCGAGCCGCCTGCTTGTCCAGCGTTCGATAGCGGCGGAGTTTCTTTCCCGCTTCGCCGAAAGGGCAAAACGGATTCGAGTCGGTCACCCGCTCGACCCCGCAACCGAAGTCGGCCCTCTTATCGACGGAAATCACTTCGAAAAAGTCGCCTCGTATTTCGAAAATGCGAAAAGCGACGGCGCGAAAATCCTCGTTGGCGGCGAGGAACATCCTCTTGGATGCCCTTACGTCCTACCGACACTTGTGGTTGTGGACGACGCTAGCATGCGAATAGCGCAAGAAGAGGTATTCGGTCCGGTGCTGACGGCGATGGAATTCGAATCTGAAGAGGACGCGATCCGAATCGCCAACGATATTCGTTACGGCCTTGCCGGGTACGTCTGGACGAACGACCTTACCAGGGCCTTGAGAATCGCCGACGCTCTTGAAGCCGGAATGATCTGGGTGAATTCTGAAAACGTGCGGCATCTGCCGACCCCATTTGGCGGGGTTAAGTCCAGCGGAATCGGACGCGACGGCGGCGATTGGTCATTTGAATTCTACATGGAGCAAAAGCACATCGGAATTGCCTCGGGACGGCATCCGATTCCGCGGCTCGGCGCATGAAGGAGTTCCAGTTTGCCTATTCCTGATCCAGTTCTAGTTCCGCCCTTCAACATCGTCAGGTTTAGTCACTTGGAGTGCGACGTCGTCGATCTTCGCCAAGCGCGCGAATTGTACAAAGGCATTGTCGGCCTTTCCGCGACTTCCGAAACCGCGGACAGGATTTGTTTGCGCGGGATGGAAGAGCGAAATCACCATTCGCTAGTGCTTACGCTCGCGAGCGGCCCGGCCGCCAGAGCGCTGGGCTTCAAAGTTGGCGGCGAATCCGACCTATTCCGGGCGGCGGATTTTCTCGCGAGCAAGGGTCTTGAACCGGAATGGATCGAGAAAGAGCATTTGGGACGGGTTCTTCGGGTGAGGGATCCCTGGGGAGTTCCGCTGGAATTCTACGAGACGATGGCTCGCCTTCCGACGATTCACCAGAAATACGGCAGCTATCGCGGCGTGAAGCCGCTTCGCATCGATCATGTCAATCTGTTCATGCCAGATGTCGACGCAGCCGTGGAATTCTATTCGGCAATGGGATTTCGCGTGACGGAATACACGGAGGATCCGGATTCGGGCAGAATCTGGGCCGCTTGGATGCAGCGCAAGGGAAACGTCCACGATATTGCGTTTACGAACGGGAAGGGTCCGCGGCTGCACCATATCGCCTACTGGGTGCCTTCGCCGCTCAACATTATCGATCTGCTCGACATCATGTCTACTACGGGCCATCTCGAAAAAATTGAACGCGGCCCCGGGAGGCACGGCATTTCAAATGCATTTTTTCTATACATACGCGACAGCGACGGACATCGAACCGAATTCTACAGTTCCGACTATCTAACTGTCGATCCCGAACACGAACCGATAAAGTGGGACTTAAGGGACCCGACAAGGCAGACGCTTTGGGGCGCGCCCGCGCCTCGGTCATGGTTCGAGGAAGGGATGATATTCGATGGCGTCGCGCCGGTAAGCCCGGTTTGCGCCGGAACGCCGATAATCGCTCCTTGACGAGACAATAGTATCAAAAATGGAATGTTTCCGCTATTTCCTCTTGCCCGCGCGATATCCGCAAGTGCCGCCGCTTTCCGCCGTCTTCGGGCTCTAGCTGTCGATGATTTGCGGCCGTCGGCTTCCCGCCGCCGCGCGACCATGCGAAGAATTGGTTCTGGACGGTAGAAAACGGGCGATAGCAGCCGTGCGGAAAGCGCCATCGGCAACCCGACGCTAGAATTTACAGAATCGTTTCAAAACCGGCACGGATCCGTCTCGCGGTACCGGCCCATGTGCCACCGAGCCGGATTCATGGATTCTATCAGCGACCATTCCTTGTCCGTCGGATCGTTTTGACGGTGATCGCCCGTCCGTTTATAAAACGGCTGACTGGACTCGGTCCAAGCCATGGCGGCCTCCATATGGTGTGAGTTGCTTGGTTGAAAACCGTTGTTAGAGGCTGAGTGCGACTTTAGGAACAAACCCAAGGGTCCTCTTGGGTTCGCTGCCGCCTTAATACGGATTGCGCATTCTGAGCCTCGATATTTCGCCGGCATTTGGCATTTCCTGTCGGCGTTGAGTGAGAGGATGAAATCAGGCGGATGATGAGTCGTGCCGAATTTCAACTTGACTCCCGCCTGCCAAAAATGACTGGATTCCACCAACTGGAGTAGGGTGCGGGCGGCAAGGCCTCTGCAAAGCCAAAATACTCAAGAACGACATGCGGACGAAAGATTGGCCGGTACATTAACGAACGTCGCTACGCAATTGTACGAGGACATCGCCATTGGCGTGTTCGCATTCGGTTGCAAGCTCGCTGAGGAGCGGCTTGCGGAACGCTATGAAACCAAGCGACACGTAATTCGCGACGCATTTGTCCATTTAGAGGTCATCGGCTACGTTGAGAGGATCCCCAATCGGGGAGTGTTTGTCAGCGAACCAAGCCCCAAGACCGTGCGCGAGGTTTATGAAGTACGGGCTGTACTGGAAAAACACGCTGCGCGCCATACGGCGCTTCCCGCGCCCGTCAATACAACCGATCGAATGATGGCGATTCAGGACCAGCACACGAAGGCATTTCGCAATTCCGACTTTCGGGCGGTGCTTAGATTGAACTCCGAGTTCCACCGGACGCAGTTTTCGGCGTGCAGGAACGAAACGCTAGCCGGGGCGATCAGGGAATTCGCAAGAAGCACCCATCAGATTACGGCGCTAAAATTTGGCCATGAAGCCGACATGATGAAGATCATCGACCAGCATTTCGCGATCATCCGGGCGATGCAGGGCAACTGCAATGACAGGTTGGTCGACGCAATCGTGGAGCACTTCAACCTGCGCCGAGTTGAAGAGTACGCTGCGTTGTACCAGTCGCGCCACGGAAGTGGCGGCCATTCAGAATCGGTCAGTCGGGAAGGCGAGCGACGATCCCCGCCCATTCCTCCGGAGTGAACGCCCTCGTCACCTGCGCCGAAACGTTGCCGGTCCTTCGAACCGCCATAGCGAACGCGCTTGCCGATTCGTCGTCGGGGGCCTCTACCTTCATAATAAAATCGAAATGGGCCATGCAAAAGTGGAATTCCAGAACGGACACGTTGAATTTCGCGGCGAAGTCAACGACCCCCTTCGCGCGTTCCGGCGCCTCCTTGCAACTCATCATGCCCTCGCGCGTAACTTCCTCGGTGATGAAATAGAGCGGCATATTCAGATCCTCACTTGTTGGAAAAAAAACGGCTTCGCAGGGTGTCATAGAGCTTCGGTAGCGCGATCGCGCTGACCAGCATCAATCCGATGTAGATATTCATCACGATGCCTGGAACGTTTATCAGAGACAGCCCGAAGGTCAGCAGGCCGATCAAGAACACGGCAAGCGTTACCCCGAAAATCGACCCGGTGCCGCCAGAGATGCTCACGCCGCCGAGCACGACCATGGTGATGACCTGAAGCTCCCAGCCTGTGGCCACGTTCAAACGAACGCTGCCCAGCCGGCTTGTCAAGAGGACCGCGGCCAACCCGCACATGAATCCGGTAATTGCAAACAGTACGACTCGAAACTGCGTGTGGGGAACGCCGGAATACGCCGCCGCCGCCGGGTTGGTTCCCAATGCGAAGACTTTTCGGCCGAATGTGGTTAGGTGAAGAAGGATTCCAAAAATCACTGTCGCAATGATGTAGACGAGAAATTCAACCGGAACGTAGCCGCCCAGATAGTGTTGCCCGAACCAGGCGAAACTCGTCGGAAACCCTGTGAACGCCTCGTCACCCGCGATCAGCACGACAATGCCGCGATAGAGCGAGAGCGTGCCGATAGTGACCACAATCGAGTGCACGCCGAGCACGCTGACGATTACGCCGTTCGCAGTGCCAGCGAGAGTTCCTGAAAGCAGGCCGACAAGCACGAGCAGCGGCGTGCCCGCGCCTGCATCCGCCGCGACTCCCATCAAGACGGCGGAAAGTGCCACGATCGACGCGACGGAAACATCGATTTCACGCGCGATGATAAGGAAAGCCATTGGCAGCGCGATCAGCGCCTTTTCGGAAAAGCTGAATGTGCTGTCGATCAAGTTGTAGAAATCTAAAAAGTAAGGAGAGAGAAAACTATTCAGGACAATCACGCCGACAAGAAAGATGGCAAGAGCAAGTTCCCAGCGGCCGGTCGGGCTTTTCGCAGGCATGTTTGTTACGCCACGCTTGGCGGCGTGCTCCTGTCCTGAGGAGCAAGAATTTGCCTTCCGCGCTTGCGCTCCGCGCGGGCGTTCGCGGCAACAGCGATTAGGATCACCGCGCCGACGACAGCCAATTGGGCGAAGGCGTTAATGCGTAGGAAAGGAAGCGAGGTTTCTAGAACCGCAATGAACAGCGCCCCGAGGGCAGCGCCAACTACGGTGCCTCGGCCGCCCATAATGCTAACTCCGCCGATAACGCATGCAGCGATAATCGCGAACTCCCGGCCCTCTGCCGCCTGGGTGTAGGCAATGGCGAAGCGTGCTGCCCAAAGGTATCCGCACAAGCCAGCGACCGCGCCGGAGACGACAAAGACAAGCATTTGTACTTGCTTGCGGCTGATGCCGGCGTTGCGAGCTGCGGTCTGGTTGCTGCCGAACGCGTAAATATCGCGGCCGGACCTCATAAAATGCAGCCAGAACCAGATTCCCGCGCAGCAAACGATTGCGGAAAGGAAGACGTTCGGCAGCCCGATGGTTTCGTCCGCGGCAAAGAACTTGAACCGCTCGGACATCTCGTGCGAGGAAATCCATGCGCCGCCGGACAGAACGTATACAAGGCCTCGGATTATTGTCATGGTTCCAAGCGTTGCGATGATCGGCGGAATGCCGACCCAAGCGACGGCAATGCCGTTCAAGAGTCCCAATCCAGCGCCCATGAGCAATCCTAGCAGGACGAAAGCGATCGCCGGCGCCGCCGGCGAGATTTGGGAAAGTAGGGCAAGGAACATGCCCGTGAATGCAAGCACCGATGCTTGCGAGAGATCGATGCCTCCGGTCAGCAGGACAGTCATCTGCCCAATTGCGAGAATGGCCAGAAATCCCCAGCTGGTCAGCAAATTATCTATATTCTGTTCGCCGAGATACTCAGGAGCGCGAATGACAATCAGTATGAATAATACCGCAATCGTAACGGCCAGGATTCCCTCGCGCCGTTGCAGGGCGGTACGTGCTGCGGCGGCCATCAGCGGCCCGGTGCTTCCGCGGAGAGCTTCTGGCCCCCGACGCCAGGATTCTGTTGGGTGGCCGCCGCGGCGATTTCCTCTCGGTCAAAGTCGGGCCTGGAGAATTCCGCCACGATTCTGCCTTGGGCCATTACGACTAGACGGTCGGAAATGCCAATTGCCTCCTCAAGTTCGGAGGACACGAGGATCACGGCGAGACCCTTCTTTACGAGCTGACCAATCGTCCTGTGGACGGCGGCCTTGGAGCCGACATCAATGCCTTTCGTAGGCTCGTCAAGAATCACCACCTCGGGGTCTGTCGCCAGCCACTTTCCGATTACTACCTTTTGCTGGTTGCCGCCTGAGAGTTCTTCGACCAGCTGGGACCAGCTGCTTGCCTTTATGGCAACGTTTTTGCCAAATTCATCCACCAGCGCGTCTTCACGGCTTCCGTTTAGGAAGATCGATCCCGATACTTTGTCAATCTGCGGCAAGGACACGTTTTTCGATATCGACATCGGCAATATTGCGCCATGGTTCTGGCGGTCCTCCGGAACGTAAGCCAAGCCCGCGTCGATGGCTTCGCTGGGCGAGTTCAGCTTGAGAGGTGTTCCGCGAAGTCGAACCTCTCCTCCGCTGCGGCGCTTGAGGCCGAAAAGCGTTTCCATTACTTCGGTACGGCCTGCCCCTACCAAACCATAGAAGCCGAGGATTTCTCCTTTGCGCAATTGAAATCCAACATTGTCGAATTCAGTCGGGTGACTGAAGCCCTGCACCTGAAGTATTACGTCGCCAAACGCTGCCTTCGACTTAGGGTAGATGTCGTCGAGGGTGCGCCCGACCATTGCTCGGATGAGGTCGTCCTCGCTAGTATCGGCTGTTTGGCCGGTGCCAGCCAGCATTCCGTCGCGAAGTACGGTGTAGCGGTCGCATATCCGGAATACTTCGTCAAGTTTGTGCGAGATGAAGACGATCGCCTTTCCCTGTCTGCGCAGCCTTCCGATGATTCCAAAAAGCCGCCCGATTTCCGAATGGGAAAGGGCAGCAGTTGGCTCGTCGAAGATAATGATGCTTGCGTCAGTGGATAGCGCACGAGCGAGCGAGACGATGTGGCGCTCCGCTACACTCAGGAGGCCGAGTTCCTTGCGAGGATCGATTTCCGTGCCGAGATCCTGCAATAGCCGCGCGGCATTGCGGACCATGCGAGGCCAGCTTACAAGGCCGAAGCGAGCTGTACTTGGATGAGACGCCACGAAGATATTCTCCGCAACAGAAAGCTCGTCGAACATAGAAGGCTCTTGGTGGATGGCCGAAACCCCCGCGTCGGCGGCATCCTGAGGCCGGGACAGCGACCGCCTTTCGCCCTTGATTCGGATGGAGCCCGAATCGGCGGGGTGAATGCCGGTAAGTATCTTTACGAGCGTGGACTTCCCGGCACCGTTTTCGCCGATCAATGCGTGCGTTTCACCTGCATGCGCCTCAAAGTCGATCGAATCCAGGGCTTGAACGCCACCAAATCGCTTTGAAATTCCCTCGACGCGCAGTACCGGCTCAGGCATCAACTATCCTGTGCAATTCACCCCGCAAGGCACGGGCACGCCGGCGAGCGTGCCCGCTCCGAAACGGTTTGTCAATTGCTGATGGAGTTAATCAAATCCGCAGCTTCCTGAATGTTTGACGCATCGTAGGTAAACAACTCGCCCATGACTGCTACGTTGTTGCCGCCTACGTTGATTTCCCCCATGCGGCCGGCTGAAATGACTTCGCCGTCGGCGCCGGTAATTGCCCCGTTCACTAGCTGATGCGTTGCGTGCACGGTGGTGTATCCTACATCGATCATGTTCCAGATGGCGAACGCAGGCGTAGCGCCGGACAGGACATGATCAACCATTTCAGTCGGGAATCCGAGCCCGGTTACCTTAACTTTGCCGATAAGCCCTTGATCTCTCACCATCTGCGAAGCGGCGGCGATTCCTACGGATGTGTAGGCTACGATAGACTCTAGGTCCGGGTACTTGTTCACCAAGCCCAGAGCCTCATTATAGCCCTTGTCCGAGCGCTCGTCGCCGTACGCAACCTCGACCACGTTGAGCCCCATATAGGCCTCTTCTTCCTTCGTAAGGCGAATCATTTCGTCGACCCACTCGTTTTGAGTTGTAGAGTTGGCGGGTCCAGTGATGATTCCAACGTCGCCCCCGCCTTCGGTCAATTCAAGTGCGATCTTTACCGGCGCTAGCGCGATCAATTCATTCGTCGCCGAAGCGATGTGGAGACTGCGCGCAGACGATTCCGTATCTTGATCCCAAGTTACGACGCTGATGCCCCTCTGGGCTGCACGCTTGAGAGAGGGCGTCAATGCGGTTGCGTCATTGGCGGTTATCATGATCGCGTTAACGCGTTGCGCTATCAGCGAGTTGATCAGATTAATCTGACCCTCGGCAGTGTTTTCAGTGGGTCCGGTGTAGATGAGCTCGACTCCGAGTTCTTCGGCGGCCTCCTCGGCGCCAATTCGGGCGAGTTCAAACGCCGTATTGCCCAGAACCCGGACTAGCATCGCGTAGCGCGGCTTGTCCTGAGCCTGCGCAACGCATGAGATCAATGCTGCAACGGCAACGGCGATAGCGCCAATGGCGCGGCGAAATAGCAAGGCTGTCATGTGATTTTCTCCTAGAAGAGCTGTCGCTAACGCGAATTCGTCTGCGTGCCACTCGTACCTTTACTATTGTTGCAAAAAATGTCAACAAAATGGTCGCGGAAAGGGCGTATTTGGGTGAATCGCATGGCATTGCAATTCCAGCGCATCGTAACCGGCCACCTGGCGGACGGAACATCCTGCTTCCTGTACGAAGGAGAGGCCGCTTCCACTGTCGAGCAGATTGGTCGCGGATTAAATTTCTTCGAGTTGTGGGAAACTGATGGACCGCTCGCCTCGAACGAGGGTAACGAAGACGCCGGCAATCGTGCTTTCAGCCATCACCCTCCTAAGGGAGGAACCCGGTTCCGGATCGTGGAATTCCTGCCGGATTCTGATCGCAGCGAGACCGCGATCGCGGCTGAGTTCGCTTCCATGGACGTTGTTCAGCAGGTTGAGGCATTGGATGATCCAACAATGCACAGGAATGAAACTGTCGACTATAACATCATCCTTTCGGGCGAAATCTACGCTGTAACCGAAGGGGGCGAGCGGTTGCTTAGAGCGGGAGACGTGATCGTCCAGCGAGGAACTGCGCACACGTGGCGAAACAGAAGCAACAAGCCCTGCGTATTTGCCTCTATAATGGTCAGCGCCGAGCCGCTAGCACTGTTAACAGATGCAGGAGAAGGCGATGCATGATGCGCTTCGCATTGACTGCGACGCGTTGACGCTATTTCTCACGAACATGTTCCGCCGATTGGGAATGGCTGTCGGCAATGCGGAAATCTGCGCCGACGACATCGTGTTGACAAACCTTTGGGGCATCGACAGCCATGGCGTGTTGCGGTTGCCAATCTACGCGCAGCGGCTACGCAAAAACGTCATCAAAGGAAATCCCAATATAAGGTTGTTGGCCGATGCGGGGGCAATGCGAATTCTAGACGGAGACGCTGGCATGGGATTCCTCGTAGGCCATCATGCCATGTCGCACGCGATCGAATTAGCCGAAAGATGTGGGATTGGGGCTGTGAGCGTCACGAACTCGAACCATTTTGGTGCAGCGTCCTTGTATACGTCGCAGGCCGCGAGGGCGGGCTACATGGCCATAGCCATGACAAACGTCCAGCCGAATCTGGTCGCGCCTGGCGGGTCTCGACCGATTACCGGAAACAATCCTATTGCGTTCGGAGCTCCAACTAGGCTTGGATTTCCATTTCTGCTGGACATTTCGATGTCAACGGTTGCCGGCGGAAAACTGCACCTTGCCATTGAGAAGGGGGAAAGAATCCCGTTGGGATGGGCTACCGACGGCAAAGGTTGTCCCACCGAAGATCCGACGGCTGCATTGGAAGGATACTTGCTTCCGCTTGGTGGCCACAAGGGATTCGGGCTTTCACTCGTAGTGGACTTGCTGTGCGGAGTCATCAACGGCGGCGCATTTCAACATCAGATTCGTAGCATGTACGCAAAGCCCAACGACTCCAGCGGAACGGGACACATGATGATTGCGCTAAATCCCGGGCTACTTCTCGATGAAAATTCTTACTTCGACCGGATGGACCAGTTCTACTGCACGATCAAATCGTCGCCATTGAGCAATTCAGACGCCAAGATGTATTTGCCGGGCGAAATCGAGCATGAGACACGGGAGCGGCGGCGAGCCGAAGGAATACCGCTGCCGAGTACGCTGCTAGAAAAGATCAACGGACTAGCGTCTCAACTGAATGTTGCGCCCTTGGCGGCGACCGGAAGGTGCTGAACTGTCGGCGGCTTGAATTAAACTCAATGACCGCGAGTGACAGCTATTCCCGTCAGAGCGCCCATATTTGGCCTGAACATCCGCGCCTAGGCAACGCAGCCTCTCGATACTAGGCGATCGCCTCTTCATTTTCCTTGGGTACGCGATCGCAATTTGTTTTATCGGGTTCTCCTAGTCTGAACTGAGTTAAGGCAGCGAAGCCTTCGACCCAGCATTTAGCAGCTATTGATTGCCCGCCCTTCCGTTGGGCCCCTCGGATCGGATGCTCTAGTGTCGAACTCGTAGGCGGCACGGTTTAAGCTGAGAATCGACCCGGCCTGCCAAAAATGCCTAGCGGTTGCCGCGAAAGGGAGATGTGAGCCAGTCCGCCCGCCCAGCTGGCGGAAGGCAGGTATTAGACCGGGTTCGGATTTGAGCGCGCGGAACGGCGCCTCGGCGCTCCAGTCGCTTTGCAACGAGCGCAATTCGCAGGAACTTTTTATCTTATCCGCCACGGTTTGCCGGCGGCTGTGTTCGAACAGGACCGTGCCGGCGTTGAATCCCTCGCCTTCGCCGACGACTTCGACCGAGTAGTGCCCGGACAATGTGAAACGCATGCTCTTGAGGCGGCCGGCGCGTTCAGCGAGCGGCCGTCCGCCCGAGAACCGCGTGGTGCCGGGACGCTTGTCAATGGCCAAGGCGGACCAGGTCGTCCAGACGACAAGAGGCCTGATCGACCGGTTCGAGACGGACCCTAAGCTGCGCCGCCGGTCACATCGACCTCAAAGCCTTCCGCTACGGCGGGCACTCCGCGGTTGAGCGGATTTTCGCCCGGCTGAAGGACAAATTCCTCAGCCGCCACGTCCGAGTTCGCGTCCGCGCTATGGTGCTTCGCCATCCATAACGCCGGTTCAGGTCCGGAATACGGCAGGCCGCCGCCCTTTCAATAGCGGCGCCGCGCCGGCACGCCGGCATGGATCTCTGCAATTTTCTCACGTGTGGAAATCGGTACTCGGCAAGCTAGGAACCCTCGCATCTCTTTCCGGCCCTTGCCGAAACAGCGGATATGCCGCAAAAAAGGCACCGGCCGGGAATCGAGGCTATGCCTTGGAATTCGAGTAAGGACAGTTCGCTGGCACTCGGCAACCAAATCGGGCAATCGGTATGTCGTTAACGCATCAAGAAATTGAAAGAGCCGCTTTGGACCTCTTTGAAGCGGAGTTGAATCGCCGACAGGTCGATTTGTTATCCGAGCGTCATCCGGAGATGGAATTGGCGGATGCCTATCGGATTCAGGACAGGCTGGTCTACGAAAAGGCCAATTCAGGCTTGCAAAAGATAGGCTGGAAAATCGGCCTGACCTCCAAAGCCATGCAACAGGCGTTGAATATTGAAACGCCCGATAGCGGTGTTCTCTTCGACAACATGCTTTTCGACGACGAGGCTCGAATACCGAAAGGGCGGTTTATCGAGCCTCGAATCGAAGTTGAAATCGCCTTTGAATTTTGCCGCGACCTTTCCGGCACAGGTGTTGACCGCGACTCTGTAATCGCGGCGACGCGCAGCGTTATGCCTGCTCTCGAAATTCTTGATACGCGCATAATGCGCCGGAACCCCAAAACGGGTAGGAAGCGGGTCATTGTCGATACAGTCGCGGATAACGCCGCCAACGCGGGAATAGTGCTAGGAGGCGCGAGGCATGCTCCAGACTCTGTCGACCTTCGCTGGACCGGCGCTATTCTCATGCGCAACGGCGAGGTGGAGGAAACCGGTCTCGGTGCCGGGGTGCTAAACGACCCCGCCGAGTCCGTTGCATGGCTTGCCCGCCGCATTGCGGAATTCGGAGGTGAAATCAAAAAAGGCGAGATCGTGTTGTCGGGAAGCTTCACGAGGCCTCTTGAAGCGACGCCAGGAAGCGAGTTTCGTGCGGATTTTGGCCCGTTTGGCTCGGTGTCGTGCAGATTCGAGTGACATTGAAAGAGATCGAATCCGAAACCAATCGTTGCCTACTTTCGATTGTGCATCAATGGGCCGCATTCGCCCTGCGCATCATGACCGCGATCTCGTCGATAAGACCGGGGCTGCCTACGGCGACGCTACCGCCCGACTCAAGCATCGACCGAAAGTTGAAGTCAACGACCGATCCGCCAGCCTCTTCCGTCAAAAGCACGCCAGCCAAGCAATCCCACGCATTCATGTAGATTTCCAAGAATCCCACGAAACGGCCGCTTGCGGCGTATGCAAGCGAAAGCGCGCCGGATCCGTTTTTTGTAATCGTTCCGTCCTGCTTCAAGACGGTTTCAATTAACCCGGCGGTATCTCCCGGATGGCATCGACGACTGAATCCCATGCCTAGGATGCCTTCGCTAAGCGATACTGCCTTCGATGCCTTGATTGCCTCACCGTTTAAAAATGCGCCGCCTCCGCTACTGCAATAAAACATTTCATTCATGTTCGGGTCGTGAATAATTCCCACTAATGTTTGAGTTTCGTTGACGCATGCGAGGACGGTTGTCCAAACCGGAATTCCCGCCACGAAATTGTTTGTGCCGTCAATGGGATCAATTATCCAAGTAAAGCCCGAAGTTCCGTCGGATGCCTTGTGCTCTTCGCCTATAATCCCGTCGTCGGGAAAAGAATCGGCGATCATGTCTCGCATAAGTGTTTCAACATTGCGATCCGCTTGCGATACCCGGTCTTGCGGCCCTTTGCTTTCTACGACGAGAGAACCGATATTTTTGAAGTATTTTAAAGCTTCTTCGCCTGATTTTCGGCATATCAGCTTGGCCGCTTCCAAGCGGCTTTCGACAGGATCTTCCAATTGTTGTCTCCGGTTTTCCGATGCGGCATTCTCGAACGCGAGTGCGAATCGCTGATTGCCCGCCGTGCAAGCGCACTCACGTTCCATTCATAGACTACTTGACAGCGACACGATATCTTGTTCCGAAAAAGCTCTTTCGCCAGAATTTGCGACGTGGCGGCAAGGTGCGCTGAAACATTGGCGGCTCGCTTGGAAGTGCGCTCGATCCGCCATGTCGAAAATTTGGGCGCTTCCCCTGTCTTCTGCCGATTAGGAACGATTCGGCCAGTTTTCGTTGAAAGCAACTGGCTAGGGCCGCTATAAAATTCACCGAATCTCTCGTCGAACTAGCTTATTTTACTCCGCCGCTAGCAGGCGCTAAGAGGCGGTTCGCCGCCCACCCAGCGGCGGATTTCTTCAGCTGCAAGCCTTGCGGAATTTTCTGCTGTCGTGGTTGAAGCGCCGGCGATGTGCGGAGTCAGCGTTACATTTGGCAATTTAAGGAGCGGCAGGTTCGGTGGCACTGGCTCCACCGCGAATGTATCGAGAACCGCTCCCTTTAGCTTTCCGCTGGTGAGCGCGGCATAAAGCGCGTCGTAGTCAACGAGCGGTCCTCGCGCCGTGTTGACTAAAGTCGCGCCTTGTTTCATCGCTGCGAATTCATCCTCACCAATCATGCCGACATTGTCGGCTGTTACCCGACAAAGCAGAGTGACGACATCGGATTTCTTGAGCAGTTCGTTCAATTCCAATTGCTTGACGTCGGCAATTCGATGGGCGGGCAGCAATTCGGCAAACGGGTCGAAGACGAAAATTTCCGCGCCGAAAGCTATCATATAGTCGACAAATTTTTTGCCGATTACTCCGTAGCCGATAACGCCGAAATTCAAGTCCTGCAGTTCCTTGCCGACCGTGTCAAATCGATACAAATCGTTACGATACTCGCCTTTGCGCAAGCAGTCGTGTCCCCTAGTAATGTTTCGAGTCTCTGCTATAATCGCGCCGACGGTAAACTGCGCTACCGCCGTAGTATTGCGTCCCGGAGTATTGGCTACAATTACGCCATGCCGCGCGGCGGCGGCCATGTCGACGTTTACCGGGCCTCCTCGCGATACGACGACAATTTTGAGTTCCGGCAGAGCGGCAAAGACGGATTCATTCAAGGGTGCCAAATGAGTTACAAGCATGTCGCTTCCCTTAGCGAACTCTACTACGGATTCAGGCGTTCCTAGGTATTCTTTCAATCCGTCCAGCCCTTTTTCCGCATAGCCATGCACCACGGGCTCGTCCGGCCAGGGCAAGTCCGTGCCCCGACATTCAACGCGTTCGCCGCACGCCATTCCGATGGCCTCGACGAAAATGTCCGAACGCATAAACCGGTCGCCGATTATTGCGGCTTTGAATTTCATCGTAGCTGCTTTCTCATTTGCGCCTGGGCCTCCCAAGTCGCGCGCAGCGCTTTGCGCGTGGCGACGTAGGCTTCGAAAATCGTATCGTAGGCATTCGCTAAATCGGGGTCGGGATACTCGTGCGGTTGCAGGATCGGGTCTACCCAGCACCTAGTCGCTTCTGAAATATCTTCGAATTTTCCCTGGCAAACCGCGGCAATCATTGCGGCTCCCGCGGCTCCGGCTTCGTCTCTTTCAAGCGTGCGCACGGGCGATCTAAGCGCCGACGCAAGAAGCTTTCGAATCGCGACCGACCGAGCCGCACCGCCGACAATCCTGATTTCCGAGGGGACCTCTCCCATGGCCGCGTAGCAGTCCCGCGCCGCCAAAGCCTGCGAATCATAGACGCTTCGAACTAGGTCGAACCAGCCGACCGTCTGGTCAAGCCCGGTAAAGCTAGCTCGCGCACTCGGTTCCGTGAACGGGCCTCGCTCGCCGGCGGAGGATATGTAGGGATGATAAATGGTTTTTCCCGGATCGACGGCCAGCACTTTTTCGTCCAAATGTTTCAGGAGATCGGATGCGGTAATTTCGACGCCTTCGGAACTTAGAAGCTGCTGCGCAATTCCGAGCACCCAGTCGATGTTAAGCGTCGCCGCCATATTTGTCTGCATCTGCGCGTATGCTTCGCCGGGAAACGGCATCGTATATCCGGTTCTATCCGGGTTTAGTACAACCTTGTCCGCATTTTCGACGAAACGCATGTGAACGCCGGTAGAGCCTAAAACGGTTAGTCCGGGCATCGCGTCGCGATCATGAAGCCCGGCGCCGATCGCCGCGCAAAGTACGTCTATGCAGCCTAAAGATACGGGGATTCCTCTCGGGAGACCGGTAGCTTCGGCAATGGCGGGCAAAAGCGTGCCGTGCTCCACCGCGCCGTCGACTATCGGTGGAAGCAGCCTTTTCAAGTCTTCGCACCCCAGAGCTTCGAGAACTTCATCTGAATATTGCCGCTCTTTGAAATTTCCGAAGCTAAACGTAGCCTCGGTTGGATCGGTTGCACGATCTCCAGTCAATCTAAGGTACAGCCAATCCTTGCAGTGGAATGCCGTTGCGGCCTTCGAGAGAAGTTCGGGAGCGTTGCGCTTCATCCAAAGAAAGTGCGTGCGCATTTGGCAGACGGTCACGCCGGATGCCGTATGTCTGTAAATTGATTCTATGCCTTCCGATTCTGCAATTTCCTTCGCTTCCTCGGCGGCGCGCGAATCCAGCCAAAGCCAGCCGTCGTGGACCGGTTCGCCGTCCGCGTCGACAAGCCAACTGCCGTCGCCCTGTCCCGTTACCGCTAAAGCCAAAGCTCGACTTGAGATGTTGAGTTCGCTTTCGACCAGTTCCTTTAGCACTGCGACAGTATCATTCCAGGTTCGCCGCATATCCTGTTCGACCCCTCCATTGGGGAGCGTTTTGTATTGGTTGCGTCGGCTCGCCGATGCTAGTTCGCGTCCGGAAAGATCGAATGCAACGGCCTTGATCACGGACGTTCCCGCATCGATTCCGATAAGCAAGTCTCGCACGTGTTGCAGTCTCCGAATTAAGCGGGCGATGGCGAACAATACCGTGCGCCCAAGCGCCGGCCGCGGACGAATATTATGAATCTTCCGGCTCGGATAGATTTATTCCCGTCCCGCAATTGTCAAGCGATAGGCAAAATTCCCGAATTCGATTCGGTTTAGTCCTAGACTTCGGCAATTGGGGTATCGGGATAAAGAAATTGTGAAACGAATAAACGCCGGGTTTTCGAAGAAGCTTAGGGTACTGGCTCCGAAAACGCTATATTGACTTTGCGCAGAATTCGGTATGATGCGGCCATACGGCGCGTGTCGGCGGAATTTTAGCTTTGCGAAGGAGAGCAGGATGAATAAGGGAACCAAATGCCTAGGTGCGGTTATTGCGACCGCGCTCTTGGTTGGATGCAATGCGACTCAGCAAGAGAATCTGATTAATTCGGCCGCGGGCGCTGCAGTTGGCGCAGGTATAGGAATGGCGGTTTCGTCCGAAAAGGACAAGGAAGAGGGCGCTTTGGTGGGAGCGGGAACCGGCGCAATTATTGCGGGCCTGCTAACGGAAGCCAACAGGCCGGATTCGAATTCTCAGGGTATTGCCTCATCCACGGCCACTATCGACCAAGCTGGAAGTGTAACCGACGCGTACGGCGGCGATCCGATGGACGAAATTTTGACCGTGTTCGACAGAGCGTTGCAGGAATCGCTGAATAGCGGCAAAGCCAAGAACTGGAGCCATTTGGATTTTTCAGGTACGATATATCCGGGTGCGGTCAGAGAACAGTTCGGAAGGATGTGCCGACCCTACCGGTCCGCTTGGCGGAGCGCCGAAGGGAGCGGAACGGATGCGCTGCTTGCTTGCCGCGGGGCGAACGGAAAATGGGAGACCGCCGGCAGTTAGTCGAATCCCTAGCTTCAAGCTAAAGCTTGCCGCCAAATGTCAAATTTGGCCCGAATACGGTGAAAGTCGAAAACCTCGGCGGTTGAAGCATCTTATTTCCCTTTCCAGACGGGCGGTCGCTTTTCGGCGAACGCCCGCGCTCCTTCGAGCTGGTCTTCGCTCGAATACAACCGATCTACGGTTGGCATTTGCCGTTTGGTCACCCTGTTGAGGGCGTCCTGGAATCTCATATTTTCCGATTCGCGGACGACTTCCTTGATGGCCGCGTGGACTAGGGGAGGGCCGCTGTCGAGAAGGCGCGCAAGTTCCCACGCCGCTTCTCGAAGATTCTCCGGCGTTGTGATTTCTTTGACGAGCCCCCATTGCTTCGCTTCCTCCGCATCGAACCAGCGTCCGGTAAGGAGAAGATCCATGGCCACGTGGTAGGGAATTCTCTTCGGCAATTTGATTGAAGCGGCATCGGCGACCGTGCCGGAATGTATTTCGGGAAGCGCAAATGTCGCCGTTTCGCTCGCCAGAATTAGGTCGCAGGAGAGTGCAAGCTCCAATCCGCCCCCGCAGCAGATCCCATTCACTGCGCAAAGCACGGGCTTGTTCATGTTGCCGAGTTCCTGCAGCCCGCCGAACCCGCCTATGCCGTAATCGCCGTCGACATCATCGCCGCCGGCGGCCGCTTTCAGATCCCAACCGGCGGAGAAAAACTTTTCGCCTTCGGCGCGCAAAATCGCGACCCGCATTTCGGGCGAATCTCTAAACTCCATGAATGTCTCGCCCATAAGTCGGCTCGTGCTGAGGTCTATAGCGTTTGCCTTCGGCCTATTGAGAGTAATTTCGAGAATTCGGCCTTCGCGGCGAATCGCAAGCGGAGAGTCAGTCATGGCAGATTCAAGTTTCGAATTTCCGAATTAATGCATCGAGCGCGTAGCCGCCTCTTGAAAGGGCCAAATACGGGTTGACTTCGATTTCGGCAAGGATGCGGGAATTAGATTCCGCGTATGCCGCCACGGCAAGCACGGCCTTCACCAACGCTTTACGGTCGACCGGAGGGCCGCCTCTGAATCCTTCCAGGAGCGGCCAGATTTTCAAGTTGCGAAGGGCGATGCCAATATCGTCGGCTTCGACAGGCAGCAACAAGTGCTGAGTGTCGCCGCGCAGTTCGGCAAGCACGCCACCGGCGCCTATCGCGAGCAAAAACCCCGCCGACGGGTCGCGAACGACTCCAATTATCAATTCGACGCCCGATTCTTCGATGTACTGCTCAACCAGATACCCGTCCGATGAAGCCATGCCTTTAGCCGCTTCAAGCACGGAACCAGAGTCGCGGAGGCCGAGCTTGATAGCGCCCGCTTCGGTCTTGTGTTCGAAGCCTGCCCCCTTGAGCGCCACCGGAAACCCGATTTCCTTGGCTGCTTCCGAAGCCGATTCAGGCGACGAGCAAAATCTCGATATTGGGAGCGAAAGGCCGAAATTCGCGAGTTCGGTCTTCGCGCGGTACTCGCCAACCGTTCTAACAGGCTTCGAATCAACTTCGCAGCTTAGCAGCGGTTTTGCGGCTGGTCGACGCATCGCTGAATAGACTTCCGCCGCCGCCGCCGCGGCTGCCAAACCGTCTTCAATTCCCAAAAGCGGTATGATGCCCGAGTCGGAAAATTTTCGAGACCAGTGTTCGGGCATGTTTTCGGGCATGCTAGCGATGGCGGCGGTGCGAACGCCGGTTTTCTTCCGAGCCGAAACGATTGCCGCTACCGCCGGGTGCCATGATTCGTCGGAACAGCGGTCCCTTCTCGGAAAGTCGATAATGATTACAGCTAGATCCGGCCGTCCCTCCAGCATCGCCTCGAATGTCGCTCGCAGGGCCTGTTCATCGTTCCAGATGAATGTGTGGTAGTCGAGAGGGTTGGCTATGTGGACCAAATGGCCGAGAACACTTCTTAAGGCAATTGTCTGCGATTCGCTGACGTCGGGGAAATGAAAACCGAATTTCCTTCCGCAATCCGCCAACAGGGCTGCTTCGCCTCCTGAGCAGGAAAGAGAGACGAGATTCTTACCGGGCAACGGTCCGCCCATGTGGAGGATTTTCAAAGTTTCCGCAAATTCGGTTAAGCTTGGCACCCTTACTATGCCGAGCCGCTTCAACAACGCGGCCGCTCCGGCATCGCTTCCCATGATTGAAGCGGTATGGGAAACAGCCGCTGCCATGGCTTCGGCGCTCTTTCCGGCCTTGAGCGCGATGACCGGCTTGCCCAAGCGTCGCGCCGAAATTGCGAATTTTTCCCATGAACGGATGTCTCCGAATCCTTCAATGTGCAGCCCAACCGCAGTGATTCTTTCGTCATTGATCAGAAAGTCGGCGATCGCCGCCTGTGAAAGCCTTGCCTGGTTTCCGACCGCAACAGCAAATGCAATCGGAAGAGCTCTCGCCTGCATGGTCAAATTAATGAGAATATTTGAACTTTGGCCGATTACCGCGACCCCGGAATTGCATGGCCGGCCGCCATGCTGGTCGGGCCAAATCGCCACGTCGTCGAGAAAGTTCAAGTATCCGTAGCAATTCGGACCAAGCAACGGCATATCGCGAGACGAGCGCAATAGTTTTTTCTGCAATTCCTTGGCAGCCGGATCCTCAATTCCGGATTCGGCGAAGCCCGAGGCAAAGCACACGGCGCCGCCGGCGCCAATTCGGCTGAGTTCCGCGAGAACAGACGGAGTTCGATGCCTGTTGACGCCGACGAACGCGACATCTGGCGGCTCCGGCAATTCGGCTGCGCTACGGACGCATCTAATTCCTCCTACTTCGCTCTTGACGGGATGAATTGGCCAAATCCCGCCCTTGAAATTCATCGACCTTAAGTTGGCAACAACCGATTCAGCCCAGGTTCCGCCATACACGGCGACATTTCGCGGCCTGAACATGCGCGCAAGATTGCTCATCGGGTCCAACTTAGCCGCCTAGCGGCCGCAAGAGTTCGCGGCTTATTATGTGCCGCTGGATTTCCGAAGTACCGTCCCAAATTCTTTCGACTCTCGCGTCCCTCCAAAAGCGGGCGAAAGGCAAGTCCGCCATGAGTCCCATGCCACCATGAATCTGGATGCATTCGTCGGTTACGCGAGCAAGCATTTCCGAAGCGTAGAGTTTTGCGCTCGCGATTTGCCGTGCCGCGGGCAATTCCGCGTCCAGGCGCCAGGCGGCGGCAAGTGTCAGCCAATCGGCGGCATCGATTTCCGTAATCATATCGGCTAGTTTAAAGCTCACTCCCTGAAATTTTCCGATTTGCTTTCCGAATTGCCTTCGCTCAACGACGTGCGGTACCGCCAATTCCAGTGCTCTGCGGGAACGACCCACGCATGTTGCAGCGACGGTGAGTCGCGTCGCATAGAGCCATTCTTCGGCCAGTTCGAAGCCTCGGTGCTCCTCACCCAGCATCTGGCTTGCCGGAAGCCGGCAGTCGTCGAAGCGAAGCACGCAGTTTTGATAGCCTCTGTGGGATATGGAGTCGTAGCCTGGCGCGATTTCAAATCCCGGCGCGCCTCGGTCAACAAGAAAACAGGAAATTCTCTTTTTCGGCCCTCGTGGCGTCTCCTCTTGCCCCGTGGCAACGAACACGATCACGAAATCGGCAATGTCGGCGTGGCTGATAAAGTGCTTGGTGCCATTAACGATCCAGTCGCCGCCGTCCCGCTTAGCCGAACACTGCATACCCCGCACGTCGGACCCCGCTTCAGGCTCCGTCATGGCAAGGGCGTCGAACTTTTCCCCTCTCGCTGCGGGCAGCAAGTATTTTTCGCGCTGCTCGCCGCGGCACGCCATGAGGATTCCCGACGGGCGTCCGAAGAAGACAGTCAAACCCTGCGAACCTCTACCGAGTTCGCGCTCAACCAGCGTGAATTCCAGATGCGACAAACCGCCGCCGCCAACTTCATTGGGCAGATTGCTCGCATAGAATCCGGCCTCAATGCACTTGTCCGCTATTTGACGCCCCAATTCCCGGCGGACCTGCCCGGTTTTTTCGACTTCCGATTCGTAGGGAAAAATCTCATTTTCGACAAAATTGCGAACGGACCTCACAATCAGTTCCTGTTCTTCGCTTAGGCCAAATTCCATTCGTTTTTCCTTAGCTGAGCGGTGGCGCGGAAACCGGTAAATGAATTACCCGCTGCCCGCGAATTTGAGCGGGACGGCATAAATTGTCTTGGCAAAATAGCGGTCGTATTCGATTCGATCTGTCCAATTTTTTCTCGGACACCGGATCCTTCGCGTTTCGGCTAAGCGACCGCGAACGGCGAAATTCCTCCGATTTCGCCTTCGGGCAGGCAGTCGAGGTATTGCTGAACGAAGTCGCAGCCGACCAAGTCGATGTACTTTTTCGTGATCGCTCGCGTTATTTGACCGTAAATCGCTAAGTCGACGCCGTTAAATTTTGAGATCGGACAGACGCAGAGGCTCGTGGAGGTAATGAACGCTTCGTCCGCGGTGTACGCGTCATATAGATCAATGTCTGTTTCTTCGAAGGGGATGCCGAGGTCGCGGGAGATTTCGATGACGGTTCTGCGGCTAATTCCGGCAAGTATGAACTGGGCTTTGGGCGTAAGCAATTTCCCGTCGCGTACTAGAAAGATATTGCTGCCTATGCCTTCGCAAAGATTGCCGTTGATATCGAGAAGAACGGCCCAGCATCCAGGATGCATCGACTGGACTTCCCGATCGGCCAAAATCAAGTTCAGGTAATTGTGGCTCTTGGCGCGTGGAGTTAGGGCGTCAGGAGGCGTTCTGCGAATGGATGGCGTAACTACCCGAATGCCGTCGCGAAAAAAAGCGGCTCTTTCAGCCATGGGCATGGGAAGGCATTCAACGATTACAGTCGGACCGTATTCATCCCAATGATCGCCTTCGACCTTGCGAATGCCGCCCGTGACGCGCTGCGCGACCCAATAGTCGTCGTTCTTTCCTAAAAGATGCAAGTTTGCATCGAAAACCTGTTCGGTGATTGATTGCATGTCAGCCAATGGCATCCCGGCATCGAGACGCAGGGCGCGCAATGACCTGTAGAATCGTTCAAGATGTTCGCCGAGGCGGAATATTCGGTGATTAAAAGTGCGGGTCATTTCGAAAGCGCCGTCTCCGTAAAGAAAGCTCTTGTCTCGAAAGGGAACCAGCACCTTGCTTTCGGTTACGAATTTGCCGTTGAAATAGGCGATTCGTTCATTTAACATCTGAGGCACGAGTTCGATCTCCGAAGCGCCGCTTGTCATTTTGTTCATATGCGCTCTAGTCGTATCAAGGGCTTTCATTCAACTCAAAGATTTTGTTTTGACCCATGCGGGCTCGCATTAACGAGTTCGTATGCGCAATTGATTCGGAGCGGGATGATTTCATTGGGACCCGTAGCCTGAACTGTTGAAGTAATTTGCAAATTCCGCCGCTGCATACCCGTCAACCAGAATCCCGATGCGTCGAGTGGCCGGCTCTGTAGTACTCTCTGCCGCGCCTAGCGGGCTATGCAAATGGTTGGCATGGGCACGCTAGTACGAACTAAAATCCGTGATAAAGAAACAGTTAACAGGCACGGACTATCGGTTCATCCTCCTAATGGCTCTGCGCTTTCGGCAGGAGAGGTAGTCATAGCCGCGACGTCTCCTATCGGCGGCGTCCGAATCATTTAAAACTCAGCCTAGCTGAGGGCGTCGATTCCGTCGATCGAGCTATAGAGGATGCAAGTCGAGGAGGTTCGGTCCACGTGCGGTGCAGCGATGCAGGTCATGGTGTTCCTTTGGCCTTGCGGCACTCGACCGAACAGGTGCCGACTCACTGGTGTCCGGCCGCTTGGCGGCTCCATGTCGGATTCGCCCCGAACTCGTCGATGAAGACAGGCCGGGGACGACTAGTCCTTTGCCGGTAGCATTTCGCGTACGCTCCGATTTCGAGCGAAGTCCGTTCGCGGTCCTCGGGACGGCCAAACTGACATTTTTCGACTACCCGGCGCTGTGCACCGCATCCCCGTCGTGCACATTGGCAACGATTTTTCCCAAAGCAACTCAAGACGGCACCCGAAATCTATCGAATTGTTCCGCCAACGGTACTCGTGCACCTGTACCGACGACGCCGGGAGCGCGACCGCGAGAGCGAGATTCTTCCGTTGATCGTAAATTCGGTACAGCTATTGCTCGTACCGGTGGCGGGTCTGCGCCAACCCTCGAAACTTGACGAAGAATCGCTCGATTTCGCAACGTACTCCGGTGATTGGCCAGGCTCATCGGAACGGTTTCAGCGCGCACTAGTGCCACTGCTGCCACTTAATGCACTCCTTCGTCTTCTCGGCGGATGGATTGAATGGCCCTAGGCGGCCTTTCCGATTCGAACGATAATGCATTGTTGCCTTCTCGCACGAACTGAGTGTCCAGCTTTGGCAACTGGAACAGGGTAATCCGTTTAACAATTTTCAGGTTGAACCTGCAAAGTTAAATTATCTTACGCCGTGGTGCGCCATGATCGAGCGCGAAGTCCCACCTTGCCTAGTCGGCTTGATTGAGCCGTACTATTTGTCACGGTACGGGGCCGCGGCGATCGGGTAAGACCGCGCTTCGACGCGCCACATTCCCTGATCTGGACTATGTCGGTCTGGAAGCGCCCGATCTGCGGAAATTCGCGGAATCCGATCCAAGTAGTTTTCTTGCCCGTTTTGGCCAACGCGCGGTCCTGGACGAAATCCAACGCGTACCCGATCTCCTTTCCAACTTGCAGGATTTGGCGGATGAGGCAGGGCGGAATAGCTTTTTCGTTTTAACCGGAAGCGAGCAGTTCCGACTTTCCGACGCAATTGGCCAGTCTCTTGCCGGGCGCACGGCTTTGCTTCGCCTTCTGCCGTTCTCGCTTGCGGAACGCGTGCTCACGGGCGCGAGCAACAGCATCGACGACATCCTTTATTCCGGCTTCTATCCCCGGATTCGCGATCTCGCCAATTTCCGCCGATTTGTTCGCCTGTGCGCCGGGCGCGTGGGACAACTGGCCAATTTGTCGTCCTTAGGAGCGGATGCCGGCGTATCCCACGCAGCGGCAAGCCATTGGCTTACGGTACTGGAAGCTAGCTCTGTCGTTTTTCGGCTCCCGCCGTTTCGCACAAATACCGTAAACGGCTGATCAAGACTCCGAAGCTCTATTTCTACGATGTCGGCCTGGCAAGCCACCTCATCGGAATCGAAAGCCCCCGACAGATTGGCACCCGCCCGATTCGCGGGTCGCTGCTCGAGAAGGCAGTCGTAGTAGAAGCGCTCAAGCGCCGTTTCAATCGGGGCCGCCGGTCCAATCTGTCCATTTTCCGGAACAACCGCGGTTTTCAATGCGGCCTGCTCAATGAGAACGTCAGCGGCGCCGGCGCCCTCGAGATCGAATCCGGAACGACAGCTGCATCGGACTGGTTCGATTCGCTCAACCTGGTTGCGAAGGAACTGCCCGATATCTTCGCCAGGGCCGTCGACTACGGAGGTTCGGAACGACAATTCCGCCTTCAAGGAGAAGTAGTTCCGCTGACAGCTCTCGATGGAGACCCTGAAAAATCGAGTGGTCGGACAGAGTCCTGACGAGTGTAACCCGAAGGCGCGTTGTACGGTAGACCGACCGCGCGAGCCGGTCTACAGCCAGATTTTCCAGTTCATCGCATATTCAGTCTGAGGCCAATCCTGTCGCAAAAGAATACTAACAAGGAATTGACATCCTAAAAGGAACTTCGGCCTCGGTGAAACAAGTTCGAATTCGTGCGGCAGTCAACTTCTGCTGCGGGTAAAGCGAGACCCCGAACAAGACCAAGCATGATAGAGTCTTTGCCGATCCGAACCGGAGGCGGACCCTAAATCCGACGAGTTTCTTGCGCGGCCTGCGCATGCCTGTGCATTGAGAAAATACCGTCGGCTAGGCAGGCTTTGCTCGTGCCGGATCCCTTCGCAATTGGCCTCTGCCCGATCAATGATGCGGATCGATTTGTTCGCATTCTCCGTGCGCAGCTGGATTTGCCAATGGTTGTTTCCGATGTCTTGTCCGTCTTGTGCCGCGGACAACTCTTGAACCAGCAATTTCACCTGGCTGCCGGCCGCGTTGCAAAGAAAGTTGAAAGCGACAGTGCGCCTCGGCTATCCGGCGTTGCCGGAGACGGTCATTCATTCTTAACGCTAAACGGACAAAAAGTTCACGGAACCATCGCGGCGATGTTACATTTGCGGGGCAATAGCCTCTCGGCATTCAAAACGGGAGTTAACTGCCATGAAAACTCAACATATCGCTTGTGCGGTTCTAGTCGCTTCAGCGATTGGCGCGCACGCAAAGGACGCGACCTATATCGGGTCCGTCGAAGCCGTTCCGGGAGAAACAGCGCTTGATCTCGCGCAGGGAACGGTGTTCGTGGACCTCAATCGCAACTCGCGCTTCGATAGTAACGAAACCGGTCTCCCGGGCGTGATGGTGTCGAACGGGCGTGAAGTTGTAACCACCGACGAGAGCGGCAAATACCAGTTGCCCGCATATGGCGACATGAATCTTTTCATTACCAAGCCGGCTGGATACACGACGCCGGTTAGCGAGGAAATGGTTCCGCAATTCTACTACATCCACAAGGCCGAGGGATCGCCCGATCTTCGTTTCGGAGGAATTCCGCCGACCGGGCCGCTTCCGCAGCAGATCAATTTTCCGCTGATAGCTGACGATGTTGGCAGCAGTTTCTCCTGCCTCGTGTTCGGCGATGCACAGACTTACACCAATACTGAGATCGGTTATGTCCGCGAAACCGCCGGCAGGCTGCTCGCCGATCATGAGAACCCAAACACCGAGTGCCTGATCTTTGCGGGCGACGTGATGGGAGACGACCTGTCACTTTATCCCCGCTTCAAGCGGGTAATTGCGGTAGGAGGCATTCCCCAGTATTTCGTCGGAGGGAACCATGATCTCGACTTTGACGCGGACAGTGATCAACACTCGTTTGATACTTTTAGGCGAGAATGGGGCCCTGAATATTATTCCTTTGACATCGGGAACGTGCATTTCGTCGGCTTGGACAATGTCAGGTATCCCTGCAATGGCATCGATCCGCATCCCTTCTGTTCTGCCGACAAGAAGCACACCTACAACGGCGTGATTTCCCAGCGTCAGCTGGACTGGCTGGAGAAGGACCTTGGCTACGTTCCTGAGGACAAGCTGATCGTCCTCACCGCACACATCCCATTTGTCACGTTTACCGACAACACCGCCGCCAAGCATCAGACGGACAACCTCCACGAGCTATACCACATCGTAGAGGGAAGGCGAGTTCTTGGTCTCGCGGGCCATACCCACACAACCGAACAGATCCTCCCGGGCGAGAACTTTGAGGGCTGGGCAGAGCATACGGGCACCGGACCTGCCCAGTTCCACCAGATCATTACCGGCGGGCTGTCTGGAAGCTGGTGGGCCGGCGACCTCAACGACCAAGGAGTTCCACGCTCTACCCAGCGCCTTGGCTCGCCGAGGGGCTATTACCAAATCGACTTTGACGGCAACGCATACACCGACACATATAAAACTTTTCACGCCGACGATAACACGCAGTTCCATGCTGGTTTCAATACGCCGAGATTTCGCAATTGGGCACAGAAGCTTCTGGATCATGCCTCCGAGCACAGCGGCAAGTGGGACGATGAACCCGCTGTCACGATCAATGACCTCGGCGACATGAACATGCTGACGCTGGATGACCTTGCTGGCGGAAGCTGGGTTGCCGTCAATGTCTGGAACGGCTCAAAGGAAAGCCAGGTGACGGTTGAAATCGACGGCATGTCGATCAACGGGGTCCGGACGCAGGCGGGCGGAGGCGAAGCAAAACTGAAAGGCGTGGAGTTTGCGGACCCGGTTGCGCTGGCCGTGCAATCAACGATAGGCCGCGTCGCATTTAGGTCAGCCGAAGGTGGTGATGATACCGCAGGTTTCACGACTTGGAGCGGCGTTTCCTGGGCGGGTACCAGGCCAGGCCCATTCCAGAGCTGGATGCTCACGGACAATTCCAGCCATCTCTGGCGCGCAGACCTGCCAGCAAGCCTGCCAATCGGAGCTCACGTGATGACAGTATCGACGACCGACCGCTACGGCAGGTCCTTCGAGGAGGTTATGACATTCGAAGTCGTGAAATCTTTGCCGAACCCGGCTTGGCAGAAGGAATTCTGGCGCGAATGATCGATCGACTCGGGCTCCGCCACAGGTAGCCCGGGTCCCTTTTGAGGTTGTTGTCACTTTGGAGCGGCCGACACTCGGCGAGGTTCAAACGCAACTGAAAGCGGCCGCTCCCGGGCGCCTTCCAGCAGGGGACCCAAAGAGAACGCGCCGAATCGGGGTCATTTGCTCCTTTGCCGGTGCCCGCTGGCCCAAAGCCGCGATTCGGCAGCTATTGCAAAACAAACGACGCGTCGATTCCGTTCAAAGTAGGAACCAGGCACGTTGAATCGCACGCTGGGGCCAATTCGGGGGGACCGAAGTCACCCGGTCCCCAACCTCGATAAAATGAAGAAAATTCCGGATGCATCTCGGCGTCGCGCGAAGCTTCGAAGAACGTGCCGGCGCTCGGCCCAGATACCGTTAGCGCTGCTTCCGGTGTTTCCAGGTAACCTGTGCGCGGAAGTTAGGGATCTTGTTTTCGATCAGTCGCGATTTTCCTGGGCGCGCAGCCCGTTCGCACTTATTTTGCCGCAAGGATTAGAACGATTGAGGCCAAACACGCAGGAAACTTAAACGTTGAAGCAGCAGGTGCCATGCTAAAGTTCGACGGAATGTTTCGGCGCCATTCGGGAGCCGATTCAATCGACCGTAGCAGGGTGATCAAACGAAATCACGAGGCACGTTCTCGTTCCATTCTCGCTGGAACACAAGGTTTCCGCCCTCGGTCGCGGTCATCCGCGCGCTGATAAGAAACTCCGTCCGCGTTGCACGCATTTCTTGGCTTACATTTATCCGGACGTCCGGCATTCCGGTGCGGCCAAAACCGATTTCCGACTTAGAAGAGACCTGCGCCGAAAGAGGATTCTTGTCCTCGATTTCGAATACGCGTTCGGTCACCGTGTCGGTACGCCAGCCGGTTCGATCATTCTCGACATGCCCGTGATCCATGATTTTGGTAATGCGCGTACGGGCGGCAACAAAATCGCGGTCGATGTGGAGGCTGAGCGGCTCAGCGGGCCGAATTGTACTGCGTGGATCTAGTGCCGCGCTTTCCGCGGGTTCGAAAACGGGAAGTTCGCGATCTTCGGCTCGCGGCGGCCGAACCGGTAGAATCAGATTGCCTGTGCCGGACTTGATTGCGAGTACCGCGGCTTCGGGGGAAGGCCAGAGAATCGGCCAGTAGGCGGTCGAAACGGCGACCCGAATCCGGTTTCCCGCGGCGAAACCATGCGCAATGTCGTTCAATTGGACTTCGGCCCTGTACGTGCGATTCGGGTCCAAGCCCCGCGGACGCTCGTGACCTTCCAGATGAGTCAGATTCAAAGCGCCGTAGGTAACGCGCTGCGACGTGCCGTCCGGCCTCACTTCGCAGAGGCGCACGCAGACGAACACGTTCGGCGATTCGGACCGGAGATCGAACGAAACAACGGGTGCGCCGAGTATCTCCAGGCTCCGCTCCAGCGGTTTCGAGTCGAACGCGAGCGAGTTGGCGTCGTCGGGGCGCTGGTCGATTGGCTCGTCCGGGACGCCATCCGAACCGCCATGTATCCAGTTCTGCGCGGTCCAGCCGGTGCATTGCGGCGACGACACGAATCGGTGCGGACCTTCGTCGGCGGCTTCGCGCAACCCGTCCTCGTTTAGCCAGAGCCTCGATTTCGAAATGCGTGAGCTGGGCCACGAATCCTCGGACACCCACCGTCCGGGACGCTTCGGAATGAAGGCGGCGGGTTCGACAAACTCCTGCATCCATACTCGGTACTGGGGTTCGTTCATTATTCCGGTTTCGACGCCCTTCAGCCAGTGATCCCACCAGCGAAGGGCGTCTTGTAGAAATCCGGCTGCTGGAAGAGGATGCCCTTGATGGGGATACTGGTGCCCCCACGGCCCGACCAGCCCCTTCGCCGGGGCCGACAATCCCGAAAGAAGGCGCGGAATTGCATTTGAATAGCTGTCCGCCCATCCGCCGATTGCGTAGACCGGAACCTCGATGTCGTCGTAGCGCTCGCAGACTGAACCGTGTTTCCAGAACGCGTCCCGGCGCTGATGCCCCAGCCACTCGATCACCCAGGGCTTGACCGCCTCGAGTCGCTCCAGCCACATGTCGCGCCATGCGTCCCCGACCAGCGCGGGGTCGGGCGGGCGGCCCTGCCGAACGAACATCGAATGCGCCCACGTGAAATTTGCTGCGAGCAGGCAGCCGCCCATATAGTGAACGTCATCCGCATACCGGTTGTCGGTCGAGCAAACAGTAATGATCGCGGCAAGCTCCGGCGGTCGGAGCGCAGCCACCTGCAGGGAATTGAACCCGCCCCAGCTCTTGCCCATCATTCCGACCTTGCCCGTGCACCATCGCTGGCGCGCCAGCCAGGCTATCACTTCGACGGCGTCATCGAGTTCCTGCTTCAGGTACTCGCCGAGCAAGGTGCCCTCGGACTCACCGCTGCCGCGCATGTCAACGCGAACCGCCGCGTATCCGTGGCCGGCGAAGTAGGGATGCATTGCCTCGTCGCGAGGAGCAGTACCGTCGCGCTTGCAGTAAGGGATGTACTCCAGAATGGCGGGCACAGGATTCTCCTCAGCGTCCGCCGGAAGCCAGTATCGCGCCGCCAGGCGAATCCCGTCGCTGAGTTCAATCCAGTCGTTCTCGACTTCGCGGATCCGGCTGGGGAATTCAGTTCGAACTGCCATGGTCAAGCTCCTTGCAGCGGGTTGTGGCAATGCACGACGTGGTCTTGATTCAATTCCGTGGCTGCGGGTGGAACGGCCCTGCACAGGTCGCTTGCGATCGGGCAGCGCGGGTGAAACTCGCAGCCTGGCGGCCGGTTGGTGATGCTGGGGATTTCTCCCTCGATTGATTCAAGCTTGCGCCGCATCGATGGATCAGGTCGAGGGATCCCGTCGAGCAAAGCCCTTGTATACGGGTGCGCCGGGCGCGAGAAGATGCGGTCGGTTGGACCCTGCTCCACAATCCGGCCAAGATACATGATCCCAACCCGGTCGCTTACATGGCGCAGCACGGGCAAATTGTGGGAGATTACAATGTATGTCAGGCCAAGTTCCCGCTGCAATTCGCGCAATAGGTTTAGAATCTCGCCCTGAACCGAAACATCCAGGCCCGCCGTCGGCTCGTCCGCGATGATCAGCGCGGGCCGCAGGGCCAAAGCCCGGGCGACGCCGACTCGCCTGGCCTGTCCGCCGGATAGCTCGTGGGCGTACCGGTCAAAGAATTCGCGGGACAGGCCGACCATCTGGAACAGGTTCTCGGCTTCCCGGTTCAGGTCCCTTCCGTCGGCGCCGTGAATCTCAAAAGGTTCCATTACGAGGCGCCGCACTTTCTGGCGAGGGCTCAACGAAGCGACAGGATCTTGGAACATCATGGCCATGGCGCGCCGGTACCGCTTGAATTCGCGAGGCGGCAATCCCCGGATTTCATCTCCCTTGAACCGAATTGATCCGTCTTTGGCAGGCGTGAGTCCCATGATCGCCCGTCCGAGGCTGCTTTTGCCCGACCCGCTTTCGCCCGCAAGGCCAAATGTTTGCCCTTCGGCGACTTTCAAGCCGACATCGATGACGGCATCCATGTGCCGGGGAGCGTCTGGACGCAGCAGCCGCCTGATCAATCCTCCGGTCGGATAGCGGACATGCACGCCATCTACCTCCAGAACCGGATTCTCCGAGGCGTTGCTCTTCAATCGGGGCGCTCTGCCGCCCGCCGGTCGCTCGATCAGGCTGGCATGATTGAAACAGGCAACCGAATGCGTTTCAGACACGGCAAGCAAAGGAGGGGACTTGGTTGCGCACTCTGCAATCGCGTGTCCGCAGCGACTCCGAAAAATGCAGCCGGCCGGCAGCCTCGTCAAGTTGGGCAGCCGGCCCGGAATTGTTGGCAGCACTGCGCTCCGGTCCAGCACGCGCGAAGGGTCGCACTCGATCAGCCGACGGGTGTAGTGATGGCAAGGATTGAAAAAGATTTCGGCAAGTGGCCCCTTTTCCACGACTTCTCCAGCGTACATCACGACCACCTCGTCGCACAGTTCCGCAATAAGGCCCAGATTGTGCGAGATGAACAGCACGGCGCAGCCGATGTCCGCCTGCAATTCGCGCAGCAGATGAATGAACTGCGCCTCCATGGTCACATCTAGCGCGGTCGTGGGTTCGTCGGCTATGAACAGGTCCGGGTTCATCATGAGCGCCATGGCAATCGATATTCGCTGCCTCATGCCGCCCGAAAACTCATGGGGAAACTGGTCCATCCGCTCTTCAGGATCGGAAATTCCAACCTTTCGAAACATCCCGGTCGCCAGCTTGCGTTTCTCGCCGGCGGATAGCTTTCTGTGCCGGTAAAGCGTATCCGTCATTTGACGCCCTACGCTGATCACCGGGTTCTGCGCCGTCATGGGATCTTGAAAGACCATCGAGATTTTTTCGCCCCGAACCTTCAGGAGTTCCCGTTCCGATAGCTTGGCAAGATCGGCCTGCTCGAAGATCACTTCCCCTCGAGTGATTTCCGCGTTGTTCGCGAGAAGCCCGGTCACGGCGTTTATCAGAGTGGATTTGCCGCAGCCGCTTTCTCCGAGGACGCCGACTATCTTGTTAGGCGGCACCTCAAGACTGACGTCGCGAAGGGCATGCACGCGTCCCCGAAGCGTTCGAAAGTCCACGCTCAAGTGCCGGACCGCCAGAACCGGTCGGGCCACCTCAGGGCTCTTTTCGCAGCTTGGGGTCGAAAACGTCGCGTAGGCTTTCGCCTAGAAACGTGAAGCCCAATGTCGTGATGATGAGAGGCAGACCGCCCGCGATTACCGGCCACGGCGTGTCCCGCAGGATTCGGAATCCTTCGTTCAGCAGGCTTCCCCAGCTTGGCGTCGGCGGTAGTACCCCCAGCCCGAGAAAGCTGAGGCCGGCCTCGACGGTGATGACTACGGGCACGTCCATGGCCGCCAGGATCAGCAGCGGGCCGACGACGTTGGGCATGATGTGCCTACGCAGTATCAGCGCCGTCGACGCGCCCAGCGAGTGCTCGGCCAGAATAAACTCGGTGTTCCTTAGCGCCAGCGTCTGGGTTCTGGCGATCCGACCGAAGCCCGGCACCGCGTTTATGACGAATATTGCCATGACCATCTCGAGGCTCGGTCCTGTCAGCGACACGACGGCCATGGCCATGACGATGGTTGGAAAGGAGCGGATTGTGTCGAAAAGCAGCAGCATCAAGTTGTCGAACCAGCGAGGTCCGTACCCGGCGATCATTCCAAGGACGAGGCCGATTGCCAGCGATAGCCCCACCGCGATTCCGGCGAGTTGAACCGCGATGCGCCCGCCGTACAGGATGCGGCTGAACGTGTCGCGACCCAGTTGATCAGTGCCGAGCAAGTGATTCAGCGATGGTGCCTGCAGCCGGTCGGGAATGTTGATCTGGAACGGGTCGTACGGCGCAATTGCCGGCGCGAATAAGGCACTTAGCAGAAAGACGGCCACAATCGTCACGCCAATGACACCCTGCGGCGTGCGAAGCACCATTCGCAGGGTCGCAGCCGGTTTCCTGTCCTCCGAAAAGGCAGATTCCCCGGCGGGTTCGAAGCGATCTGTCACAGGCTCTTCCTGATTCGCGGGTCCATCGCCGCGGCCAGCAGGTCCGCAGTCAGCGTCGTAGCCACATAGAGGATCGCCGTAACCAGCACGCCTCCCTGAACGACCGGGAAGTTTCTGGTCATTACCATGTCAAAAATAAGCTTGCCTATTCCAGGTCTGGAGAAAATGATTTCCGCAAAGACTGCGCCGGACAGGAGGTTGCCGAAGCCGATGCCGAGCAGCGTGATCGTTGGCAGGATAGCTACTTTCAGCGCGTAGCGGTACACCACGACGCGGTGAGGAAGCCCGAACGACCGCGCGGCGCGGATGTGGTTTTCGCCAATTACTTCGAGCATCGATGCGCGCACCATGCGCGCGACGTAGCCCACCCAACCGAGCCCGACCGCGAAGGCCGGCAGGATCAGATGCCGCGCTTGGTCCCAGAAGTTACCGGGTTCCCCGGCGCCGATAACAGGTAGCCACTTCAGGAATACCGCGAACACGATAAGCATGTAGATCGAGACGACGAACGAAGGCACCGTGATGGTGCCAATCGAGACGACGCCGGTGATTCGGTCAATCAGCGAATTCGGCCGCGCAGCGCTGAAGCAGCCAAGAAATATGCCGAGCGCGGCAGACCACGCCATCGCGGCCGTCGCCAGAATCACGGTGTACGGAAGCGCCTCGAACAGGATCGTCAAAACGGGACGCTCGGAAAAGATGTCGTTGCCCAAATCGCCTTGCAGAACTCCGCCCAAAAACGCGAAAAACTGCATGTACAGCGGTTCGTCAAGGCGCATCTTGGCGACGAAGCGTGCCTCGATCTCTGGTGTCGCCCTCGGTCCCAGCGCGATCGCCACCGGATCGCCCGGAATGAAGTGGATCATCACGAAAAGCGCAAATACAACCAGGAAAACGATTACGATCGCCAGGCCGATCCGCTGAAGCGCGTAGTTCAGCATGTGGGATCAGCCTAGCAGGCGTTCAGTCGGGCTATGCATTCATGCTGTTAGGCGGCGGTAAAGCGCCTGAAGTCGTACTCTCCCGTAGGTACGATTACCGGATTCAGAGACGAGCGATGGATAAAGGCTTCGGGCTCGTGCTGCAGCCAGACGTATCCCGCGCTTTCGTCCATGATTTCCTGAAGCCTCGATATCATTTCCAGCCGTCTGGCGTCGTCTGTTTCGGTTGCCAGCTTCTGGTAGATCTCGTCGAACTCTTCACTCGTCCACCGTTCCCAGTTCCAATTGCCAACCTGTTCGCTAGTGAACCACTGGAAGTAGTCCAGCGGATCGAGTGCGCCGCCGAATCGCATAATCCAAATCTGTGCGTCCATCCATTCGTCGCCTTTCGATTCCCGTCCGAGGCTCCAGAAAGGCCCGGAATCGAGCGGAATAATCTTTGTCGCGATCCCGATGTCGGCAAGGTTGGCCTGGATGATTTGAGCCGAGACGATGCGAGCCTGCTGGTTGAGCGTTTTCAGTTCCAGTTCCAGGCCAGAAACTCCTGATTCGGCCATCAGTTCCCTGGCCTTTGCCGGGTCGTACCCGAAGCTGGCCTGGGAGCGGCTTCCAAACACGCCGGGCGGAACGATTCCGAATGAACGTGGCGCATTGTCGAAATAGGCGGCCTGAATGATGGAGTCGACGTCCACGGCGTGCTGAATGGCCTGCCGCACTTTTTCGTTTTGCAGCTTGGGATGCTCGGTATTCATTCCGAGCCATGCATATTGCAGGTGGCCGGCCACGGTTACGTTCGTGTCCGGCGGAGGATTCTGGGTGTAGCGGGGCAACGAGCTCACGGCAACTCTCGTGATGTCGACCTCGCCGGCCTCGTACGCCAGTTCCGCCGCCGTGTCGTCGTCGACGAGAATGTAGCGCACTTCATCGAAATCCGGCATTGGGCCGGGCCAGTCGGGGTTGCGCGTGAAAACGAGCCGCTGCTTAGGCGTCCATTCGGCGATGACGTACGGACCGCAAGTTGCCGGAATCTCAGTGGTGTACTGTCCGCCGGCATCCTCGGTCGCCGCTTTGCAGACCAGGTTGCCTGCGCCAGCCGTGATTGTCGTAAGCCAAATCGCGGGCGACGGGTGCTTCAGGACAATGGTCCCGGAGTAGGGACCCGACAGTTCGACGCGGTCGAGGGCGAGCCACTTGTCCTTCCAGTCGGACACAAGCATCCGGTCGAGCGAATACTTCACGTCTTCGGCAGTGAATTCTCCATAGCCGTTGGTCCACATGAATCCGGTCTTCAGCTCGAATGAGATATGGGTTGGGTCATCCTGGCTCAAAGCGGCCATGTACTCGCTGGGCGCCCAAGTAAAGGTTCCGCTCTCGTTAACCACATGCGCCAGACGGGGCATGACGGCGTACTGAACTGCAATTTCCGTACCTCCGACCATATAGCCGGGGTCAAGTACTGTGATGTCCCGCTGCAGCCTTGCATTCAGGATTGTCTTGCCCTGAGCGCGCACGATTGTCGCGTTGGGAAGGGTTGCCAACACCGGGCCGGCCGCAATTGCGCCAGCGACAAACCCACGTCGACTCAAACCTTGCTTGCTGTGTGTCATGATGCCTTTCCTTTCCGTCTGGCGCTGGAGCGCCGGGAGTTCCCATGTACGAAAAATTGGCGCGGAATGTCAATGATTGCCGAATTGTAGGAGACGTAGACCGGTTGACACCTTGAAGATCAGTTGCCAACTTGAATGTTGTTTCGCGCGGAATTTGAGACCTTCGACGGTGGCGGATATTCTCTTGCGGAGATTCCCGATTTGGCTGCGGATGCGTCTCCCGAGAAATGCGGACGCGAACTTGATACTGGCGACCAGATGCTGCTTCCAAAACGACAAAATGGCCGGCTACATCGACTGGCGCTCGGAACGGCGAGTGGCGGCGCGATCAAATTGTCTCGCCTGCGCGCCAGTAGTCCGGGCAATTTGCATCAAGGGTAGATCGCTCTAGTATCCGCAGGTCGGCAACCGCCTGCCTCCACGTCGCTGCGGACGTGACTCGCTCTGTCCGCGTCAGCCCGTCATAGTTCGCTCGAGCTTTCTCCGCGCCCGGCACACGGACCTGTCCCGACGCTAGTTCCGCATTAGCATATCCCGCGGCGTAGATAGCGTAGGGAAGGACCGCGAACATCCCGATCCCGGCGATGAACGCCGGAGGCCAGACGCCGGCGCCATTGCGAAAATGTGCGTGTCGTAGACGGAGACTCTGAAATTGACACGGGAAGCGAATTTTGAAACCAAAATCGTTCAACAGGTTGGCACTGTTCCAACGTGCGGATTGTGGGTTAATGCACATTTAACAATGCGCCAACCGGGTCGAATCCGTTTTTTTCTCGCCGTTCGGAAATGGCGCGCGAACTTGCGGAACGGAGTCGGATCGTGCAAAGTGGACAAGTACTGGGCCGGAATGGCGCAAATATGCGGCGACCGCGAGCGGAAAAAGGCCTTTTCGGAAAGAGGTGGCTAGAGACCTTCGGACTCGACCCGACCGTGCTTCACGTTAATCACGGCTCATTTGGCGCGGTACCGGAGCCGGTCAGGAACAGGCAGCGGTCCATTCAGGACGAAGTGCGAGCGGATCCCTCGCGGTTCTTCCGGTCGGAGTATCGCGGCCGGCTCCGAAAAGCGGCCGGCTCTGTTGCGGAATTCCTCGGCGGCGCTCCGGAGGACTGGGTGTTTGTGGAGAATGCCACTAGCGCCGCCAACTCCGTCATTTCGAGTCTGCGCCTGGAATCCGGCGACACGATTCTGTTTACGAACCAAGCATACGGGGCCGTGCGCAAGGCCGTCCTATACTGGTGTGATCGAACGGGAGCGAAGCCTGTCGAGGCGCCGGTTTCGCCGCCGGTAAGCGACCCCGAACAAGTCACCGCAGCGGTTGTCTCCGCAATGCGCGGGCGTACTCGCCTAGTCGTTCTCGACCACGTTGCCTCGGCCTGCGGCATCGTCTTTCCAATTTTCGAACTATGCCGACATTTCCGTGAGCGCGACATTCCGGTGCTGGTAGACGGTGCCCACGCCCCGGGGAATCTCGATTTGGATGTGCCGTCCATTGGAGCCGATTTCTATATTGCAAACGCCCACAAATGGCTTTGCGCCCCTCTTGGATCCGGAGTGCTTTGGTGTCGCCGCTCCCGGCAGGAGCGCATGAGGCCTACGGCGATCTCGCACGGCTACGGAAGCGGGTTTTCCAGAGCTTTCGACTGGACGGGCACCCGCGACCCGAGCGCCTGGCTTAGCGTTCCCGCGGCGATAGAGTTTCACAATTCCGTCGGCGGCGGGCTTCTGCGCAGAAGGAACCGCGCAGTCGCGAACAAGGCGGCGCAGCGCCTTGCGTCGCAATTCGGGACCGAGCTTTCGGCTCCGGAAGACATGCATTGCTCGATGGCGTCCGTTCGCCTCGCGGAACACGGATACGCAACTGAACTGGACACCGAGCGGCTCCAATTACTGGTCGCGGCCAGTGAGAGCGTTTCGGTGTCGCTTGCGCGGCTCGGCGGCAGCCTCTGGCTCCGCCTGTCGGCCGCGATCTACAACGAGATTGACGACTTGGTTGAAGCCGGGCACCGCGTCTCGCGCGTTCTTGGAGAATTGCATGGCCGCAGATAGGGAGAAACCCAATATACTATTGATTATGCCTGACCAGTTGCGGGCGGACTTCCTAGGCTGCTACGGCGCCGCATTTGCGCGAACGCCAAACTTGGACCGGCTTGCCGCATCGGGCCGCCAGTATAAAAACGCCATCTCTCCGCATCCGCTGTGCGTTCCCGCCAGGGCGGCGCTGCTGACCGGCCACAACGCGGTGTCTACCGGCGTCCTTTCCAACGGCAGTTGGCTACGCCCCGACCATGCCGCCTGCGGAATGCCGACGATTGCAGAGATTTTGGCGGACAACGGATATCTAACTGCGGCATTTGGAAAGATGCACTTCATGCCCTGGGACATCGCGGAGGGATTCCGGATCCGACGAATCGCCGAGGACAAGCGCCACGTCTACATTGAGGACGACTATCACGACTATCTAGCGTCGGTCGGCTTCGCTAAATCGCGAGGGCCGGACGAGGAGGGGTACGCCGAAAATCTAATGGCTTCCTTCGATGCGTTGCCACCGGAACTTCAGGTCGACTCCTGGGTTGCCGACGAGACTGTGCGGTTCATTCGCCGGCACGGCGGCCGCGGCGAGCCGTTCTTCGCAATGGTCGGCTTCCCGGGTCCCCACGATCCGTACAATCCGCCGAAGGCCTGGACCGAAGACTGGGACCCCTCGTCGATGCCGGAGTCCCATCCGCCGACAGAAGCGACGGAGACATTCCGCCAAGGTCAGATCAGACAGAACAGACTGGGATCGGCCTCCATCAACATGGAGTATTTCCCCGAAGACGTGAAGCGCCGCGTTCGGATTCACTATTCCGCGCTGACTTCAAACATTGATGCAGGCATCGGTCGCGTGCTTGCGGCACTTGACGATAGGGGATTGAATCGCAACACGGTGGTTATCGCTACTTCGGATCACGGCGATCTTCTCGGCGATTTTGGCCTACTCGGCAAAAACAACTTTCTCGAACCCTCCATTCGCATTCCACTCATTGTCAGGGCTCCCGGGATAGGACCGGCCGGGTGCAGCGGCGCACTCGTAACCTTGACCGATCTATTTGCAACGATCGCCGAGTTTGCGGGTATCGAAACCAGCGGGCGGGGCGATAGCATTGCGCTTCCGGAACTAGGTCTGGTACAACGCCGTGCGCGCGAAGTCGTACTCGGGGCGCTTGGCTCCGGGTTCATGATGACAGACGGAAGATACAAGCTGGCGCGCTACGCAAACGGTCTGGCTACGCTTAGCGACCGGGTGGCCGACCCTGCCGAGCAGTCAAATCTGCTCGACCGGCCCGATGCGGCAGACGTGGCCTTGCGATTGGACGCAGCGATGACCCGGGAATTGCTCGACGCCCTGTTCGAAGGCAATGTCGAGAAGGGATACGATTACGCGACGATGGACCCTGCCCACCCGTCGCACCAACGTGGTTGGTCTAGACCCTATCCGATTTCCGAGCCGCCGAGACGAGAGGTCCAACCCATCTGATCCAAGCGGGCCTTCGAAACTGAAAGTACGCACCGCGTCGCCTGATCGCATTAGCTCCGTCAAAATGATCGATCTTGATTTCTATCCCATTATTGAAGTCGAAACGCGTGCGGCGATCGTAACAAATGCCCGCGCCGGTATGGCAGAAGCGGGATCTGCGATCCCTCCCGGTTTCGTGCGAGATTGCGGAAATGCGGCTATGCGGTGCGAATCCCTCGCTCTTGAGCCATTTGCCCACGGGAGGGCCGCAGGTTCGTAGCTATTTTGGACGACGTGCCGAATGGAATGGATCCGGCGCACGAGTCCGTACCGCGCGCACGTTGCCGCCAACGACTGGGTCGATCCGCTCGGGCCGACCCTTGCAATCTTCGAATGGCCTTTGCTGGCCGGGCTAGCCGCCTCCGTGCTCGAAATTCCCGTGCTTAAAGTAAAGGAGAATCCTATGATTCGTCGCAATTTCAATTTTTTCGGCGGCGACGTCTAGCATGGGCGGTACTTTTGACGGCAATGATTTAACGGTCTCTCAATTGTTCAACCTGCGAAGCGCGGCGGCAGGCGACGCTGTGGGGAAACCTGTGGAAAGCCGTGTAATAAAGTGTTCCGAAACCGTTAAAATTATTTAAAGGAGCCTTTGCATCGAAGCATGGATGCTTTGTTGGGATAAAGCCGAAATCCTGTCCGTCGCCTCGGACGCCGGCGTTCGAGTCCATGCAATCAAGGGACCCAGGAGGCTCGTCGAAACCATCCAGAGCAGGATCATCGCCATGGCCTTTTCAATTGCCGCCGAGATCGAGCGCGACCTGATCTCGGCACGAACCACGGAAGCGCTCATGGCCGGAAATGCCGCAGGACTGCCCCTCGGAAGGCCGAAACGCCCGGTCAAGAGCAAGTTCGATCCCTATTGCGCGAAAATCGACTTTCTGCTCGCGAACGGATCAACGCAGAAGTTCATCGCGAAGCGCTACAGCACGACGCCCGCCAATCTGTCAAACTGGTTCAGGAAGAAAGGATTCCGGAAGCCCAAGGCGAAAAACTCCTATGGCGGAATCAGTGCTTATGTTGGGTTATGGCCGTACATGACGACGGATTCTGGCGGAAAAATTTCTGAAATCAATCTAGTTTTTGATTTTCCTAACCCCGCAAACCGGATTTTGTCGAGCGTCAGCGCAGCATGTTGATTTCAACGGTTAAAAAAACTACATGTAGTTTCATCGATCCGACTCCGATTCATAAAGTGTCAACATGGACAATCAGGAAGTGTCGTGCATTGCGGGTTCTCCCACAATGGCCGGAACCATTTGGGCATCGTGGGCGGCGGCTGTTCAAATTGGAACTGGCTCACCAACTCAAACATACTCCATAACTTTGTATCGTTCCGGCCTCGCACGCCAATTTGAATTTTCTCTCGGCTTTGGCCAAATACTCCTTTTGGAGCTACGACGATTTTGTCATAAAATACGAGCCACCAACAACAATACTCGTTGACCGGCTTCATTTTCCTCACTTTGGACAACTTTTTGTCGATTCAACAAATCAAATGATCCTCTAGCGCGTTTTCAATCATTTAGCCTTTATCTTCGCCGACTCCGCAAAATCTACCCCGGTTTCCTGCCGGATATAGCTCCAATACTATTCCTCGTCCGGCTAGCTGCTCCGGCGACAAAAGTTGAAACTCACCCCGAACGTTCTGAAAGCAATGCCTTCGTGGCCGTTTTTCCAGGCCTTGGCTTCTGACCATGACGGATAACGATCACGCGAGTCAAATTTACAACCCGAATGCAATCTATGACAATTGGGATCGGTAGCGAATTCTTCAATCAAGTTTCCTATTTCCAAATGCAATTTCGGTTTTCTAGTTCCACCCCAAAGCGGGAAGCAAGAGAGCGACTTCAACGGCAACTGGTTCTCCCGAATATGCGATTTCGAAATCTGGCGGTTCATTGCGATCCCCGACAAATCAAACCTCAGTGGCTCCGATCTGTTCGTGCCATTCTCGAATCGGGCGCTCACCGCCTTTGGGTTCCTTTTGTTGGCAACCGGCCGCACGTCTTTCTCGCACCTTGATGCCGAGGGCTATTTGAATCGATTGACAGACGACGAGCGGGACCAGATCTGCTGGCTGTCACTGTTGTGCGCAGGGTATGTGCAATGCCTTATGGCACCTCGCCGTTTCATCCTTGCGCAAGGTCCTAGTGCCGATCACGCGGCTTTGCCAACGGACACGATGTCGCACTTTCCCAAACGGCGCATGGAGCGGTCAATCGCTGCTGTCTTGGTGGCGTGATCCGGGTTCTGCATGCGTCTACCTTGCTCTCGGCCACGCCGAGCTCGTGGGCTTGCCCGCGCCGCGATTGGCCTATTTCGCGGAACGCGTCGTAGAGAGCGGCCTTAAATGCAATCATCACTGGCGGAACGGCAAGCCTTTGCCGCTCGGAAGGTGGCGACGGTTCTGGAAAATCCCTGGCTTCCCGCATCGTGCATGCCTTCAGTTCACGCAGCAGGTCCCGGGCCTTAGCCAGAGCTTCATCAAGGGTCGCACCGTCTGTCGCTCTCCACCCGAAATCGGGGAAAGAGGCAACATGCCGCCCATCTTCGCCGAGCTTGAATTCAACGGGGTAGCTGCAGCTGTCGGGCGTGGCCGTATTCCTCCGGGCATGGGACACTCGCTGTACGCGCCGACTACAATTCGTTCCGATCGATCCCCAGGTCGTCGAGCATCTTGTCTATAAGTTCCTTGCCGATCTCCTTTTTCCTATCCTTGACGGCCGTCTTGCGATCGCGCTCGTAGAGCGTTCCGCGCGAACTCGGCCCTGCTGCCGCGTCAAAACGTTCCGCGATATCCCGCGCCCGCGACCGGCTGAATGGGAACGGCATCGTCCGCCGGAACCATCTCCACCTCGCCCGGCGCTTCGAAAGGGCATCCGGCGCTGAAATGCGGGAGAACCTTCCCGGCGCGATCGGCGGGCGCTCTCCCGCGCCGTGGGCGCGTATCAACATGCTCGGCGAATACGAATTCTCCGACGGGAAGCTCCGCGGCGCTCTCGGAATCCCTCCCCCGGAACAGGCCGCCCGAAGAACATTTGGGTTCGGGATGTGAAGAATCAGGTGAAACCCCGGCCGGGCCCGATAAATCCGCCGCTGGCCATATCGCGTCATGTACCCTTGCGCAGGCAATCCCAGAGTCGCGGCTCGGACCGTATTCCCAGCCTGGCCAGTCTTGAAGAACGGGTCGACGCGAAATCGGGCGAAAGCGAGCTGGCCTTCCCAGTCTTCGGCGCGATTGCGCATTTTGAGCGGCGGCTGATCTCCGAGCGCAACAGGGACGGCTTTGCCGCAGCTAGGAAACGCGGCAGAAAGCCGGGGCGGCCACCGCCTTCAGCGGAGACGGTTTCAACGGAGCGGAGACTCATCGAAGCCGGAATGACGCCCGGACAGGCTGCACATTAGTTCAAGATTGGCGGAGCAACGGGCTACAGGATTGCCAAGTCGTTCCGTTGAACGCGAATGCACCCTGATTTGTGCGTCCTTAAAGCAATTCAGCGTACAAACTATGCGATAACGCCCTCTATTCGCCATCGGAGAATTCGTTGACATAGGCGCAGAGCGTGGCGCGCGAGATGCCCATCTGGCTGCAGATCTCCGCCACCGCATGCTTGCGCGACCGGCAGACTTCCACGCCATGGGCGCGCCGCCTGCAGGTCAGCGTCTTCTTTCCGCCACCCTTGCGGCCGCTTGCACGCGCGGCATTCAATCCGGCCCGGATCCGCTCGTTGATCAGGTTGCGCTCGAATTCGGCCAGGGCGCCGAATACGTGAAAGATCAGTTGACCGCCGCTCGTCGCGGCGTCGTTGGATTCGCGGAGGCTCTTCAGCCCGGCACCCGATTCCTTCAGCGCTTCGGCGCGGTCGATAAGATCCTACAGGGATCGCCCAGGCCGGTCCAGCCGCCATGCGGCCAGGTGTCGCCATCGCGCAATCGGTCCGGGTCGCTCGGTCCCGGTGCCGCTTGCCTTGTCATCGAAAATCCGATCGCGCCCGACAGGACTTGGTGCGTCATGCTGCAAATCCAGTTTCTGTTCTTCCTTCGATACGCGCGGGTAGCCAATGAGCATGCGTGAACCGGTTGATAGCCCGAGCGCGAAGCACAAACCCGTACGATGCTTTCCAGACGCGGTAAACAGACGGAAAAACACAGAAAATTTAGTCCCGGCAAACCGAAAGGACCAGATGTCAGGCAAAGGACCGTTTCCAGTACAGCTCTGTTCGCAGCTAAGGCGGGTTCAGCCCGATGAATGCAGGCCGAAACGATTATGAATACAAGTCGCTACAGGTACAGCGAAACTTTCTGCCTCGTATGCCAAAAAGGGATTTCACATGGGAAAGTGACTGATCAATCCATTGGTTGACGAGTTCCTAGCAAGGAAAAGGAGGCTGGACGAAGCCAAGAGGCTCTACGAAGAGTGTCGGCAGAGGATCATTGATCTTTCAGAAACACTTGGTTCGGACACCATCAACGGCTTGCTAAGAGTTAAGAAAAAGGCGGCTCAGGAGCAGATTAACACGAGGGAACTCATTCGCTAGCTTGAAAACCGAGCGTGGCAGGGAGTTTGCGAGCAGATTCCAACGACCACCAGAATCCGAGTGGCGATATACTGTTATGGTGCTGCCATCGCACCGGCATCGGGTACAGTCAGCAGCCCGACACCAAGGATCGCAAGAACATTTCTCAGACCACGAGCTGGATCCAAGAAAGGAAGAGGAACAGCCGTGGGAACAGAATTTTAATCTGGATATTGAGGAGGACCGGCAAATGTTCGAACAAGAGATGATGACAAATTGGGAAATTGATATAAGTGACGAAGAAGTTCCAGATTAGGGAACCACCAAAATCCTTGGGATCAAGCTACGATTGGCGAGCTTGAATGGTTCGTGTAGCTTCTTCGGATGAAAGATTCCCGCACTTCTCCGAAGGCAGAATTGGTTCTGCAACTGAAAGCCGGGCTTCCAGGGATTAGCCCTATGATCTGGTGATGTCTGCTGGTGTAGGTGACCATGCCGCTGCATGAACGTCATGGAGTGCTACAGGCTGCGTGCCGGATTCCTCGCGGCCGGCAAGCGCTGGCGGTTCACGCACCGGCAGATCGTGTGAGGCTGTGCCGGTCTCCACACGGCAGATCTTCAGCGAACGCCCCGGCGACATCCCCTTGACGGTCTTTGAAGGTTCCTACAAGGCCTCATCGCATGATTTTTTCGCTAAATTACACTAAGCAAAAACAAACCGGGCACATTCGGGTTCAACGGAACGACCTGGCAATCCTGTAGGCTGTGGCCAGCCAATCTTGAGCTGCTTTGCGGCCTGACCGGGTGCCCCGGCTTTCTGAAACGTTTCCTAGCGGCCGCGCTGCCGTCGCATGCGCTCCGAGATCAGCCGCCGCTCGAAGTGCGCAATTGCGCCGAAGACATGGTAGACCAACACGCCTGCGGCCGATGTCGTGTCGATCCGTTCCTCTAGGCTGGCCAGGTCGATGCCTCGGCTCTTGAGGTTCTCGACGGTCCCGAGCAACTCGCTTCAGCGACCGGACAAGGCGGTGTTCGCGCATTCCTAGGGACGCATCCATGACCGCTCCCCTGTAGCGCGGCAGAAGCGGGTCATGGCTCTCAAATTCGTCATTTTCGCATACGCATCGGGTGAAAATTCTGAGTGCTGCAGCCCCAGAATTCCTGCCGCGGCACCAATATTGCGCTCGCGGAATTCTTGCGGAAAATGGAACCGTTGGTCGCTTCGAGATATCCGCACACTACAAGGCAACCGATTTGATTGCACGGCGTGCGCAGCGTAGCGGCTCTGTCCTCCAGCGCCTTCGGCAGATCGAGGAACTGTTTCCGTTCGCGGTGATCGAATTGCGGCGGCCCGGATTCAACAGAGTCTTTGAAAATGTAGGGACAGGGTAGAATCCGCCCCGAAAATAATGCATATGATTCAGGAGGTTGCAAGACGGCATTTTGCAAGACTGCCAGCTTGGCCTAAGTTCTTCGATATTGAGGCATCAATGTAGATATTGACCGTTCGAACGATGAGGCTCAGCTCTCGTTCGCTGCAATCCCAGGCTAGGAAGCAGCCATTCCTTTCATTTTTTGAAATAGCTGGCGAGCGAGAACGTCGCGGCATGATTCAGTAGCTGTGACCAAGACTCTGGTGCAACTCCGCGCTAGTACCAAGAGGAGCCCCGGCGCCTCTAGCTAAAGATGCCATCCGCAATCCCGAATTGCGCCGTTTCATTGCACGCTTGGCAGATGGTTTAGATATCGTCATTGGAGCACTGGCCGCGAGGGTGTCAAACGCCAATAGAAGCCGGAATCGGCCGCACGGCTCCTTGCTTTCGCCGATCCTGGAACCCCATCTCAACGGATTCGCCGGAAGAGGAGTTGCGGAATCGCATCGTGCGGAACGGATTAGCAAGAAGGGACCCAGGCAGCTTGGCACCGATAGAGTGAACTGCAGGTTTTTTCAATCGACTTCCCTAACCGCAAGAGCAGGGAATGCTGGTCTGGTAAACGAATCCCGCGACGAGGATTATTCCTTGTCAGGCTCTGCTGCTCGTGGTCGGATCCAGCTCGTCGCGCAACCAGTCGCCTACAACGCTCATGGAGAGAGTTGTAAAGAATATCGCGCATCCGGGCACTCCTGCAATCCACCACGCGTTCAGCAGATAGTCGCGTCCATAGCTCAGCAGGTTGCCGAGAGAAGTATTGGGCGGCTGGATTCCTACTCCCAAGAAACTCATAGAAGTTTCAAGTATGACTGTTTCCGGGAAATTGATGGAAACTTGAACGACAAGGGCAGCAAGAATGTTTGGAAGTATATGCCGGAGATAGACGCGCATGGTTCCCGCGCCCAGGAGCCGAATAGATGCCGCGTATCCATGGTTTACGGCCGACAAGGTCATCCCTCGGCTGATTCTCGCGTAACGCTCCCATCCTTGAAACCCCACCAGCAGGATGAAAAGAAGCATATTACCGGTACCCATGACGGCTATGACCGAAAGGGCGATAATGACGAATGGCATGGATGCCTGAAAATCGACCAGCACCATGATGATGTCGTCCACCCACCCGCGAAACCGCGCCGCGACAAACCCGATGCAGCTTCCGACAATTGCGCCGAAAACGGTCCCAAACACAGCTACCAGCATCGTGAGCTGGATGGACGAAAACAGCCTGCTGAGCAGGTCTCGCCCGAGATGATCGGTTCCCAGAATGTGGAAGTCACCGGCGGGCCCTGTCGCGCCCGGCGGTAGCAGCCTGGATAGAAGCGCGGTTTGCTGGTAATCGTAGGGCATTATCCAGTGCGCGGTAACGGCAATGAACAGCACGAGGATCAACCACGCCATCGCCATCTTGACGATGAGGGGCGCTACGCTGACTCTTGCAAGGACCGTCCGCAGTCCGGAACGCCTTTCGATTGTCTCAGTTGCTTCGGCGAAGGCCATCACTGTTCTCCCGTACCGCTGGCGTACCGCCTTCGCGGGTCGATAACGAGATACAGCAGATCGACGGCCAGGTTTGCAAACACCATCGAGGCGGCGGTCATCATGACCACTGTCTGCACGACCGCCAATTCGCGCGAAGTAACCGCGTCGATAAGCAGCCGGCCGATTCCGGGCCATGCGAAGACAGTTTCAGTAACAATCGAACCCCCGATAATGGTGCCTACCATGAACCCCAAAATAGTGATTGTGGGAATCGAGGCGTTGGGCAGTGCCACCGTCCAGATAATCTCGCGCTCGGTCATTCCGCGGGCGCGGCATGCCCTTATGTATGGTGAATTCAAAACCTCGAGCATCGAGGAACGCACAAATCTCGCAATCACGGCGGCGCCGGCGGTGCCGAGAGTAATGACCGGCATTATGAGATTGTACCAATGATCGCTTCCGTACGCCGGCAGCAACCGGAACGTCACCGACAATAGGAATATCAGTAGTATCCCCAAAAAGAAGTTCGGCAAGCTGAATCCGGTTACCGATATGGTCATTATACCTCGATCGATTGCGGTTCCTCGCTTTACTGCGGCAACTATTCCGAGCGGAAATCCGGCTATTACGATGAACGCGAACGCGGTCAGCGTGAGTTTGAGGGTCGCAGGAATGCGTTCCGCGACGATTTCGAGCGCCGGTCTTCCGTCTCGATAGGCATTTCCGAAGTCGCCTTGGAACAGGTTGCGCCAGTACTCGACATACTGGATGCCCAGCGGTCGATCGAGGCCCCACTGCTTGCGAAGCTCATCTAGGATGGCAGGATCAGTATCGTCCGGCATCATTGCCGATACGGGGTCGCCCGTTAGCCTGAGAACGAAGAATACGAACGTCACCACCAGAAACAGCGTGAAGAGAGTACGAAGTATCTTGCGAATTACGAATCCAGTCACTGCGCGATCTCCCTCGATTGGTCATGCTCCGCTTCGACATCCGGTATCGATGCCAGCAGCTGCCTGGTGTACGGATGCTGCGGGTCCTCGAAAGTGGCCGTTGTCTCACCGAGTTCGACGAGTTGGCCTGAGCGCATGACAGCGACGCGGTCGCAGAGCGAACGGGCGAGTCTCAGGTCATGCGTGATGAAAACGATCGAAAGGTTGTGGCTACCGTGAAGATCGCGCAAGAGTTCAATGATCCTTGCCTGGACCGAGACATCAAGAGATGCCGTGGCTTCGTTGCAAATCAGCACTTGCGGTCGGAGCGCCAGCGCGCGCGCAATAACCACTCTCTGACATTGCCCCCCGCTAACTTCGTGCGGGTAGCGGTCCGAGAGGGACGGGTGCAGTCCGACTGCCTCGAGAAGTTCGAATTTCCGGGTGCGCCGCTCTTGGCGCGTTCCGATCCCGTGTATCTCCAGCGGTTCCTCGATCTGGCTACCGATAGCGGCCCTCGGATCAAGGGACAAATAGGGATTTTGCGGTACGAGCTGAACGGAACGCGTAAACTCAATGTGATCTTTTGTGCCGAGGATCGGCACCGGCCTCCCGTTGAATCGCGCAGTTCCCTCGCTGGTCGGTTCAATCCCGAGCATGAGCTTGCCGATCGTCGATTTTCCACTGCCGCTTTCGCCGATCACCGCAAGACTGCCGCCTTTCTGCATTGACAGCGTCACGCCGGATATCGCTCGGAACAGGCCCCGACGCGTGCCGTAGTCGCACGCAGCGCCTTTCAGTTCCAGAAGCGCGTCCTCGCCGCCGGCATTCGCGACTTTTGAACGCACGACCGGCTCTGAGTTCACCGCCCGCGTTAAATCTCCGGTCAGCGGGAAAAAGCAGGCAACGTAGTCCTTGCTCTGTTTCTCGTCGGATGAGCCGATGGGCAACTCCTTCCTGCACCGTTCCCTTGCCCTTCCGCATCGAGGAGCAAATGCGCACCCGGGAGGCCGGTTGAGAGGCGACGGAACCTGGCCTTCGATGCCATCCGGAATGTGCCCCGAAAGAGTTGGCATGGATTCTATCAATCCCATTGTGTAGGGATGGCGCGGGGAATTCATGACCCGGTCCACCGATCCTGCCTCCACGATCCTGCCCGCGTACATGACAGCTACGGAGTCGCAGACCTCCTTAACGACGCCGAGATCGTGGGACACGAAAACAACGCCCATCTTCGTTTCGTCGCGCAGCGACTTGATCAATTCGAGGATTTGGGACTGCACGGTAACGTCGAGCGCCGTCGTTGGTTCATCGGCAAATAGCAATTCGGGCCGGCCTGCGAGCGCCACGGCAATCATGACCCTTTGGTTTTGACCGCCGGACAACTGGAACGGGTAGGAGTAGAACCTCTCTTCGGGATCAGGCATCTCGACGCGTCTGAGTAGATCAAGTGCGATTTCCCTTGCTTCGCCGCGACCAACTTTGCGCAATCGCGCAACCGTCTCGGTCAGCTGTTTGCCAATTCTCTGGATTGGGTTAAGGGAAGCGCTCGCATCCTGAAATACCATGGCAGCTTCAAGTCCGCGCACCGAGCTCAACGCCTTCTCGCTCATCGAGCCGGCGATCCGGGTTCTAGCCAGACGGATTTCGCCGTCCGTTTGCCAACCGCTACCGAGCAACCCGAGAGCGGCGAGACAGGTAACGGACTTTCCGCTACCGCTTTCTCCAACCAAACCTAGGATTTCGCCCGGCCGCACTTGCATTGACACGTCTTCGACAACGGCGATCCTGCCTTCGCCGACGCCCAGGCTGACAGTTAGGTTGGAAATCGCAAGGGGCATCGCCCGGCCTGGGTCAGTTTCCTTGGCGAAGTCTGGCATGCTATCCTCCCGGATCGCCCGCAGAACCGGAGAATCCTAGCCTGCGCCGATAGTGGCGCGTTGGCCGGAATTTCTACCGTCGTTGCGGTTCGTGGATGTTCCTGGAAATAGGCTTGGATTGTCCAGCACCTTAACCGGCGGCTCGCTCGGATTCGCAAGCCGCCAGTTGGTCATCGACACGATCCCCTGGACGACATGCTCGGTCGTGCGCCCTACGGCCGTGAATTTGTCTTTCGCAGAACTCGACTCAGTTTCGGCGCGCAGGCTCACCACGCTTACCGTATCGGGAATCTTGAATCCTGCAGCCAGGAATCCTTCCCTTATCGACGAAGGGGCGAAGCGTCCCGATACGATGAATCCGGTAGGCAGGTCGGCGACATTGGCAAGGTCCTTCTGCAACGCATCTCGGATTTCCGACGCATGAACCCCGGCATCCCGGTCGGCCGTCGCCCGCACGATCAACGATTCCGCGTTTCCCGGCAACGAAGAGTGGCTCTGCAGGAATTGGTTCTCGATTTCCGCGTATCCTGCCGCTGCATCCAGTCTTTCCGTAAGTAGGCCGATTCTCGCATGGCCGAGCTCTCGCAGGCAGTTCAATGCAAGGGCCATGCTGTTGGCTCTGTTTCGGACGAATACATCGACATCGAGGCGCTCCAGCTCGCGACCCTCGACGATAATGTGCGATGCCTTGGACTTGAGCATTGCAAGTACTTCGACTGGTAGGATTGAGCGCCTCGGCTGAAGTATGCAGACGTCATATCGACCGTCGCCAAGCACATCCCTGAGTTCGGAGGCATCGCTATAACTGACGGCAATTGCCCGGCAGCCGGCGCGCAGGAGCTCGGTTTGCAGGGAATGCGCAACCTTGTAGCCTCTGAGACTCGGCGTGGAATGACTCACGATCAGGATTCGGGCCGTTCGCGACTGGCCGGGATTTCCCGATTTCGAGATGTCGCCGCCGGTTACGAAGGATCCGCGACCGACGAAGCTCTGAATCAGCCCTTCTTCTTTGAGGACTTCGAAAGCCCTTTGAACTGCAAAAACGCTGACGGCAAAACGGCTCGCGATGTCGCGCATTGTCGGAACCCGACTTCCGGCATCAAGCGTCGCGAACTCGACGCGCAACTCGTCCACTAGCGCCGAACTGCTTACACTCTCGTTCATCAACGTTCCTCCCGATTCGGAATTTTGTCGAATCTTTTGGACTTAGTCAAACATTTTGTAATAATTGTACGGAAAGTATTAGCTGAAGCGTAGCCGTTTGGCCATAAATTTTCGCGTTACTTTATCCTTTCCACGTCTTTTTGCAAACAACGGGCAATCGCACAATCATGTTTGCATTGTAATGTATTGTATGATAGAATCAACCGTGAAACGAAATTGCAGCGCTGTTTAGCCTACTGGAGGAAATGGAAATGCTGACTATCGCGAGAAGAGGATTTCTCAAGGGAGCCGGCGGGATCGCCGGCGCATCCATGCTGCCAAGCAAGATTTGGGCCCAGGAGGGGCGCAACATCGTTATCGGAGTACAGCGGTTGCCGGAAAACATCAGTCCGGGCCGGGACACCGCCGACTATACTGTCCCGATCTCGTACAACGTGTTCGACAAGTTGATCGAGCCCGATTTTCACAACCAGATGCGGCTTGGCCCTGGACTAGCAACTTCATGGGACATCGACGGCCACAGGGAAATTGTCTTTACGCTCCGGCAGGGCGTCAAGTTCCACAACGGCGACGATATGACTGCGGAAGATGTCGCCTTTACATTCTCCAAGGAGCGCCGTGAAGCCGATGGTCCGGTCCGCCTTGCGCAATTTTTTTCCAACGTCTCCGAATCGAACGCCATCGACGACCACACCGTGCAAATGGTGATGGACGGGGTTGACCCGATCATCGAGCAGCGGTTTTCCATGTGGAGCAGCGAAATCGTCAACAAGCGCGCCTATCTGGACGCGCCAAGCTACGGAGAATGGGCTCAAAGGCCGATAGGCACAGGACCCTTCAAGGTGGCGGAACTCAACACCGACAAGTTCGTGCTGGAAGCGCATGACGACTATTGGGGCGGCAGCCCCAACGTTCGATCGCTTACCTTCGTGGAGGTCCCCGAAGTCGCCGGCAGGATTGCGGGACTTGCTTCCGGAGATTTCGATGTCATTACTGTCGTGCCGGTCGATCAGATTTCGACAATTGACAACTACGACGAAATCGAGGTCGTAGGCGGACCCGGGGCCAAAATCAGGATTCTGATCTTCAACCAGGGCGAATTCGCCCACCCGATGATGAAAAACGTTCACTTTCGTCGCGCATTGAGTTACGCGATCGACCGCCAGTTGATCGTAGACGCATTGTTCGCCGGGCGGGCAAGATTGCCGAATGGGCTTCAGCTTCCAAGTTTTGGCGAGGTCTACGACACCGAATACCCGGTGCCGGCCTATGACCCGGAACTCGCGCGGGAGGAGCTTGCCAAATCCGGATACAACGGTGAAGTCATCGACTACCCGCTTTTGCCAAACGTCATCGATACAGAGGTGGCTGTTGCCGAGGTTCTCCGTGAAATGTGGAAGGCCGTTGGCATTGATGTTGACCTCCAGATAAGAGAAAATTGGCGGCAGATCACTCGGGGACACCATTCGATAAGGAACATGTCCGCCACGATGGTCTGGCAGGACCCGGCAACGATTCTTTGTCGCTTGTTCAAGCCGTCGGTCATGAAGGGCCGCGGCTGGGGCTGGGTAAACGATACCTTTAACGAAAACGGGCTTGTGCTAGAGAACGAACCTGACAAGGCGGCTAGGCGGGACGCATTCAGGGCGATGATGACGGAATGGGAAACAGCCGACCCGATGGGCGTCGTGCTGTTCCAGGAAGTCTGGCTCTATGGCAAGAAAAAGGATATTGGGTGGCAGCCGTACGTCCTTCCGTATATGGACTTTGGCCCCAACAACGTGTAGCGAGCGCAGCCGGTCTGGATACAATGCCGGGCATCCCCAAGCGTCCGCGCGCCCCTTCCAAAATCGGCGTCCCAAATGTTGAACGCAATGACTTTGGCGGCAAATTCGATCTTCTCGGGTTTGCCGCTGCGGCCTTTCAACGGGATTTCGCCGTCTATCTCCAAATTTCCGCCATGACATAGCCGCTTTCCCGGGAATCAAAAATGTAGATTCCGCGTCGACTAGAGTGCAGAACTCACGACCGCCGTGGCAATAGCCGCGCCGCGCTGTCGCAATTCATTGCTATCCGATTCCCGTCGCGGGCCCGCAGCGCAAGCATTCCGATAATATCGCAATGCTCAATCCGATTTTGCAGGCGAGCCAAATCTCGCGAGAGCGTGCCAGCGGCTGGAAAAGGCTCGGAATTCTGGCGATTCGCAATTGCGTCCGCTGTGTGCCGGCGAAAGGACAGAAGCCAGCCTGATTTGTCCGCGAGGTCAGGCTAATTGATATCGCATTCCCTAAATTGGAGGACGATGGCGCCTCTATTGGGGAAATCCTATTCCTTGGTTGGCTTCAGCGCTAGTCGGTCGGGAGCAAGTTCGCTTTGACTAAGGCCCCTCGCAACCAGGTCGCGCGGCAAGGATTGCTCAAGAACTAGCCCGGACGCCGCGCGGGCGAGAGCGGGCGAAGTTTGAATTCCATAGCCACCCTGGCCCGCAAGCCAAAAGAACCCCGAAGCCCAGGGATCCATGCCAACTATTGGAGATTTATCGGCAGCGAAAGTCCGAAGACCCGCCCAAGTTCTCTTTGGTCTGCGAATAGAGAATTTCGCTGCTTGTTCAATTCGATAGATCCCAGTCGCGACATCAATCTCTTCTGGCTGCGCGTCGCACGGGGGCGAGGGAGTTTCGTCGGCGGGCGAACCCAAAAGCAAGCCCGCGTCCGGCTTGAAGTAAAACTGTTCATCAATGTCGATCGCAGCCGGCCAATTTTCGACACTTGCATCCGCAGGCGGATCGAAAACGAACGCCGTTCTCCTTTTGGGGACGAGACCTCGTTTGGGGACGCCCGCGAGACTAGCGATTTCGTCGCACCACGCGCCGGCGGCGTTGACAAGGACGGGAGCCTCGAAGCTTCCCGCACTTGAATATACGTTCCAAATTCCGTTAGCTCTTTCGATTGCTGCGACTTCTGCATTGAATTCCAAGCTACCCTTGCGCAGGCGCAAACCGGCAATATAACCCATATGGACCGCATTGACGTCGATATCTCGCGCAGACGGTTCATAGACGCCTGCAACCACGTTTTCCGAGCGAAGCGCAGGAATGAGCCTTCGTGCGCCGGCTCCATCAACTTCGACAACGTTGCAACTTTTCGTTTTCTCGCTCGGAATCGCATTTCGTACGGAAGCCAATTGATCGTCGCGGGCGAGGAATAAAGTTCCACGAGGGGATGTGAGGGGATACTCGCCAAAGTATCCCGGAGGCGACTCGAAAAATTCTCGACCCGCCGACGTTAGCTTTCTAATGGTTTCGTTGCCGTATAGTTCTGTAAACAGGGCGGCAGAACGGCCGGTGGTATGGTAACCTGGATGGCTTTCCCGTTCCAAAACGATTACCTTGGCGCCCTTCGCTAACTCGTACGCTGCGGAAGCTCCGGCAATACCCGCTCCGACAACTAGAATGTCGCACGTTGTAGCCATTTCGTCGGCCGTTTCCGATAAATTGCGCACAATTGGTATTTCCTTTTGGTACGGTTGGTCAATGCGAGAGAAGCGCATGCGGGCTTAGACTCGTCGCTTGCAGGCGCGCTATCTGCAGCCTGACGAGAAATCGTCTAGGCGAAGTGACCGATTGGGTAGCGGCGACGGCAGTCTAGGAGGGATATTCAGCGACTTTAATTTTGTGAATTAATTTTGGCGATTTGAGATCGACGCATCAGTTTCCGATGGGATCGGCGATTGTCGCCAAAAACTGCGAGTGTTCGAAAGTCGCGAGGTTGCTGATCCATGAAGAACACGAGCGCTTCGAATATTCCGGTGGCTTGTTGGGCATTCAGTTGCGTAGGCTGCTAGGCCGACTTCATTGCTGCTATCTCAAGGCAGTGGCTAGGCTAAAATATGCGGCTCGCGATTGTCAGCGAAATCGATTTCCACGGGCAATTTTATTGCCTATGAATGATATTTGAAACTGAATTCGCCGATACCGTTTCGGAAACTCCGGAAACCCGCCAAGGCTCCGACAAGAATTCAATTGAGATTTCGGATTTTGTCTCCGTCCTCTGTCAGGCTCATTCTCGGACTCGCCTGACTGCGCAGTTCCGCATTCTCTCCATTGCCGAATAGTAAGGAAAATTCTATTGGACTTGCTAGAAAAAACCAAAATAGTTTTCCGAACTTGCCTGCTTGCGCGCCGAGGAGTTGGCTTGGAGATCTTGGTCCAGGCATTGAATTGGTTCGGAAAAGCTCATTGGCAAGTCCTGCGAGTATTTCCAGAGTCTTCAAAGATTTCCGGCCGCAATCGAACGCACGATTCGGATGCGGCTCTTCGCTCGGCCGAATTCGAAGTTGCGAGTCGAAGTCAAATGGTAATTGGAGGCTAGGCCGGCGAATGCGCGATTCGCGAAACCAAATGTCGCAAATACGGGATCAATCACTTGAAATCTGGGTCGCCGCGATGATCGAATTCCTTAACGTCATCGAGCTATCTAAATCCAACGACGAGAATAGCTTCGCTAACGAACGCGAACGCCGCTTGTGCTTTTCGTTGTTCAAGCGGTATTCACCGACCGCCTTCGATTGGAGAAGCGGAACAATTCAATGCAATTAGTACTTCATCCCGCGCAGCGCAAACACGCCCCGCGAAGCTACCTGTCGGCTGGAAGCCTGCTACCACACCCCGAGCAGCCGGAACGAATCGATGCGTTGCAAAATGGCGCCCAAGAAGCGGGACTGGAACTTACGGAACCAAAGGACTGCGGCACGGGTCCAATTGCTGCGATACACAGCGCTGAATACATTAGTTTCCTGGAAACCATCCACGCGCGATGGAGGAAGATACCTGGTTCCTCCGAGGAGGTTATCCCAAATATTCATCCCGACAGCCGCGAAGCGAGTTATCCGAGTTCAGCGATTGGACAGGCCGGATTCCATCAAGCGGACTGCTCCTGTCCAATTTCTTCGGAAACGTGGACCTCAGCCTATTGGAGCGCTCAATCCGCCATAGCGGGAGCTAGGCGCGTGATCGGCGGCGGCTCGGCGTACGCTCTTTGCCGCCCGCCGGGCCATCACGCATTTGCCGACCTGGCGGGCGGATTCTGCTATTTCAATAATTCTGCTATTTCGGCGCAGATATTTTGCGAAGCTGGTCTCAGGCCGGCGATAATCGATGTCGATCTGCATCACGGAAATGGAACGCAAGGAATTTTCTACAGCCGGAGCGATGTCCTGACTGTTTCGGTTCACCGAGATACGTCAAACTACTATCCCCATTTTTGGGGATACGCGCATGAACGCGGAGCGGGTTGCGGGCTAGGTATGAACCTCAATCTACCGCTTGCGGGAGGTACCGGCGATGCAGGATTTTTGGATGCGCTTCAACTTGGATTGAAAAGAGTACTTTCGTTCGGTGCTCAGTCGCTCGTGGTCGCGCTCGGACTAGATGCATATGCAGGCGATCCTTTCGGCGGATTGGCGGTTACGACGGAAGGATTTGCGCGCATCGGCGGCGCGATCGCAAAGTTGTCGCTGCCGACTCTAATAGTGCAGGAAGGCGGATACCTGTGCGGCGGTTTGAGTCAAAACCTAACGGCATTTCTTTCTGCGTTCCTCGATTGTCGCAAGAACCGGATTCAAATTTAGAACGTCGAATTCAGCGAATACGTCGAATTTGAACCTCGGTTCGGATTCGAAGGCGATTTTCGAGTATCTCGAAAATTCTACCCATGTCGAATTTATTGGACTTGGCGTCCCTTCGAACGGCGAACAAAGGAATTGGCAAAATTGTCGTGCTGCGCCCGAAGTTATGAGCCGTAAGTTGTGAGAAGTCGAATTATCGGTCGAAAGTCTCGTGGCACCAGTCAGAAGGAGCGCCGGTCAGGCGCCAACAGAAACGGTTTGCCGCGCCGCTTATCTCGAGTAACGGGGCGTTAGGTATTCCGGCATTGCTATCGCGGAATTAATGACTGCTAATCGATTTCGCTCGGTTCAATTGCAATGAGTTTCGAGTTCGGATGAATTTTTTCACGGCCGCAACCGGCTCTTGGCACGGCGTTCGCGGACAAGAATGTAGTAGGTTGACGCGACAATGATGCTCGTGCCGACGACGAAATTCAAGGTGATCGACTCATCGAAAAACGCTATGCCAATGAAAATCGAGATGGGTACCGCGAAGTATTGGAAAGGGGCAAGCAAACTCGCTGGCGCAAGCTTGTGTCCGTACGCGATAAGAAACTGCTGGAGGCTTGCGGCTATTCCGCAACCAATCAGCAAAATCCAGGTTTCGTACCTTGATGGCCAATTTTGATCGGAAAGAGCGCACCAGCCGGCAAATACGACAAATCCGAAAACATTGTAGTACGTCGATGTGGTAACGGGCTCGTCCGTGCTTCCTAGTTTTCGAAGCAATATAAACATAACTGCGGCAAAAAATGGTGCCGCAATCGCGTAAAGAATTCCAAGTTCAAACCATCCGCTTCCGCGCGGGTCGATCAGCACCAATGCGCCGATTAGACCCAATAAAACGGCTAGCCATCGCCGAACGCCGATTCGTTCGCCGAGAAGAACGGGCGCAAGAATTGTAACGAAAACAACAAGAGTTTGCGCAAGCGCTGTGGCAATCGTGATTTGAATAGCGGATACGGCGAGCAGCCAGGTCGTAATCCCCAAAACGCCGAAGACGCTACGCAGCGCCAGAGTTCTGCTATCCACGACATTGAATAGCTTTTTTCCCCTTTGAATCGCGGCAAATGCCAAAAGCAGAGGAATGCTGAACAGAAATCGGGAAAACAGGAAAACGGAAACGGAAACCTCGTCGGACAGGAATTTGGCAACGCCCGCGCTCGACACGAACAAAACCACTTCGACAAGAATTGCGACGATGCCCCGGAATACTTCACCTGAAGTGTTTTCACGAGGCGTTGAGCGATAAATCCGCATATTGACAAATTGTCCGACTAGAGAGTCTTGCCATTTCGTTTGATTTGGTGCCCGTCGGCTTGTCAAGGGCGGCAAAGCCGCGCATTCGAACTACTGAAGGTCAACGCGGAGCAAACAGCTCCCGTAATCGCGACAAGTCGAACCTGTGTCGCATTAGCCGAAAACTCAAAAAACTCAACGGTTTGAAAAGAACACTCTGGCCAACGCCTCTTGAAGTTCCAAGTTGGCTGCCAAGTGGCGACGGGCAAGCCCGTAGCAGTTCGGACGCGAAAATTTAAAATTTCTCTTGCGAGTATTTCTTGAGCTCTGCTCGCGCCACCTGCCTTCTGTGAACCGCGTCCGGCCCGTCTGCGAGCCTCAGGGTGCGAAGATGCGCCCATTGCCTTGCAAGCGGCGTGTCTTGGCTAATGCCGGCCGCGCCGTGCATTTGAACAGCTTGATCGGTAACCCGAAGCGCAACCTCCGGCGCAACCACTTTGATTTTGCTGATCCAAGGAGCGGCGACTCGATCGTCGCCCTGGTCCATCAACCACGCGGTTTTCAAGCAGAGAAGGCGGGCCATTTCGATATCGCTTCGGCAATTCGCGATAATGTCAAAATTTTCGCCGAGACTGGCCAGAGGCTTTCCGAACGCCTTCCTTGCAATCGAGCGTCGGCAAAGAAGTTCAAGAGCATATTCGGCCTGGCCAATGGCTCTCATGCAATGATGGATGCGGCCCGGTCCCAGGCGACCTTGAGCTATCTTGAAGCCAAGACCTTCGCCGGCAACAAGATTGTCTTTGGGAACAAATACGTTTCGAAAGCGTATGTGCATGTGGCCGTGCGGGGCGTCGTCGTGCCCGTAGACTTCCATCGGACGTACAATTTCAATTCCGTCCGTACCGGCGGGAACCAGTACCATGGAATGGTTCTGGTGTCGCGATTCGCCATTGGAAGTCCGAACCATGACGATATAGATAGCGCAGCGAGGATCGCCTGCGCCCGTCGCCCACCACTTTTCTCCGTTCAGCCTGTAGCCGTTGGCTTCCGAAACGCAACTCATCGAAATGTTGGTTGCATCCGACGACGCGGCGTTCGGTTCCGTCATAAGGAATGCGGAGCGAATCTCGCCGTCAAGCAGAGGCCGTAGCCAGGCCTTTTTTTGCGCTTCGCTTCCGAAGCGCCTCAAAAGTTCCATATTGCCAGTATCGGGCGCGTTGCAGTTGAATACTTCGGGCGCGAGATGGGACTTTCCCATTTCTTCTGCGAGATAGGCATATTCGACTGTTGTCAACCCGTTGCCGTCTCGACCGTCCGACAGCCATAAATTCCACAGCCCTGCGCGCCTGGCCTTGGATTTTAGTCCAGAGAGAATCTCCTGCTGACGCCGTGTTAGCGCCCACCTGTCATCCTTTTCGACTTCAGCGAGAAATTCGCTGTCCAAGGGTTTGATTTCTTCCACGATCATTCGAACTACGCGATTGTGCAGCTCGACCAGGCGTTCTGTTTTTCCCAAATTCATTGTATTTGATTCGCGTCCCTGCGCCGACGCGTACTAATCGTATTTGCCGATCCTGCGCAATGCATGACACGAGGACAACGAGAATTGACAGAATTCAGACGGCCGCCGTCCCATCTCGCCGAGCCGGAACAATTGGCGACGTACCTGGAAAGCCGGATTCCAGATTGCCAGGGAATTTCGGCGATTGAAAAATTTGCAGCCGGCCAGTCCAACCCGACCTATTTGATAAGGTCACATTCAGGATTGTTCGTGCTGCGCGCGAAGCCTCCTGGTCCGCTTCTCAAGTCGGCGCATCTCGTCGAGAGGGAATTTCGAGTGATGAAGGCTCTGCAAGGGGCCGCTGTCCCTGTTCCGAAGATGGTCTTGCTTGTCGACGACGTCGAGTCGCCTCTGGGAAGAGCATTTTTCGTAATGGAGTATGTCGAGGGCGAAGTTTACCATGATCCGGCGCTTCCGGACTTATCAAGGCGCGCCCGATCGGCGATATACCAATCCATGTGCCAAGTGCTCGCAGATCTTCACTCGGTGGAATTAGAGGAAATTGGACTGAAGGACTTCGGAAAGCCGGGAAATTATTTCGATCGCCAGACTGCTCGCTGGACGAAGCAATACCGGGCAAGCAAATTCAGGGACATCGACGCGATGGATCGACTGATCGACTGGCTCGGCGCCAACGTGCCGCCGGACGACGGTATGACCTCGCTGGTACACGGCGACTTTCGGCTGGACAATATGATATTCGACGTTGAAAACTGCGCAGTCGCTGCTCTCATCGACTGGGAACTGTCGACTCTTGGCCACCCGATGGCCGATCTGGCATACCAGTGCATGCAATGGCGGTTGTCGAACTTGAGCGGCTTTCGCGGACTTGGCGGGGTCGATCGGTCCTCGCTCGGCATTCCGACCGAAATGGAATACGTTGCCAAGTATTGCGCGCTCCGGAAAATCGACGAGCCCCGAAGCTGGAAGTTTTTTTTGGCCTTCGCTTTTTTTAGGCTTGGCGCGATTCTCGAAGGAGTTGCGAGGAGAGCAATTGACGGGAATGCTTCCAATCCCGGGACTGCGCGGATTTACGGCGAAATGGTTCCGGTCCTGGCGAATCAGGCGGCCGAATTGATCAGTGGAGATTCGACTTGAATACGGTCAACTCATCGGTTCGCGACGGCATCGAAATCATCGCGATCAGCAACCCGCCGGTCAACGCATTGTCGCATCAGGTTCGTTCAGAACTTGTCGCTTCGGTTGAAAGAGCCGCGAGCAACCCGGATGTAGCTGGAATCATTATTTTGGGAGAAGGTCGCACGTTTCCGGCGGGAGCGGACATCCGGGAATTTGGGAGGCCTCCGAAGGCTCCCTGGCTGCCCGAAGTCTGCAACAGGATTGAAGCTGTTCAAAAGCCAATTCTTGCCGCGATTCACGGCACTGCGCTTGGCGGAGGTTTGGAAATCGCCGCCGCTTGTCACTTCAGAATCGCCGACTCCAATGCGCAAGTGGGATTTCCGGAAATAAATTTGGGTTTGCTGCCCGGCGCCGGAGGCACTCAAAGAGCAACTCGCCTTTGCGGAGTGCAACCGGCGCTCGACCTCATGCTGTCCGGCAAACCGATAAACTCTTCAAAAGCCGCCGAGATTGGGTTGATCGACGAGGTCGCTTGGAGGGACCTCCTGCCCGAAGCGGAATCGTTTCTCCGATCCCGGGTTTCTCGGTCGGAGCCTGTTCGTCGGTCCCGAGATGCCTGGAAAGACTCGCTCAGCGGAGTTGAAGCGGAATCCGCCTTGCTGAATTGCCGGAAAAGTATTGCCGGGAAGCCTCATGCGCTGCCGGCGCAAATTCGAATTGTCGAATGCGTCGAGGCCGCGACTAAAGTGAATTTTTTCGACGGATTGGCAAAGGAAAGGAGGCTGTTCAGCGAGTGCCTGGCTTCGCCTCAGTCGTCGGCGCTGCGCCACGTGTTTTTCGCCGAACGCAAGGCTGCAAAATTTCCTGGCATGGAATCGGCTTCGGTCCGTACGGTTCGCGAAATTGGAGTCATCGGCGGCGGAACGATGGGCAGCGCGATAGCGGTGGCCTGCCTTCAATCCGGCTTCAGAGTGGTCTTGGTTGAGCGCGACGCGGAGCAGCTAGGCCGGGCAACGCGCAGAATCGACGCCGTGCTGGAAGCGGCGGTCGCCAAAGGATTTTTGCCAGAGCGGAAAAAATCGGAAATGCTTGCTTCTCTCGAACCGGCTACCGATTTTCGGTCGGTCATCGATTCCGACATCGTTGTCGAAGCGGTATTTGAGGACTTCTCGGTCAAGCACCGGCTTTTTGCAGCTTTGGAAGCTGTCGCTAAACCAGACGCGATACTGGCGTCCAACACGTCCTATCTGGATATAAACGAGCTTGGCGGTTCGCTCGACCATCCGGAAAGATTTTTGGGATTGCATTTCTTTGCGCCGGCGAATCGCATGAGACTGCTAGAAGTCGTCGTGGGTGACCGGACGAATCCGGACACGGTGGCAACAAGCCTGGCGTTTGCAAAGAAACTCGGAAAAATACCTGTTCGGTCCGGGGTGTGCGAAGGCTTCATCGGGAATAGAATTCTAACCGCTTATCGAGAAGCTTGCGATCTGATGCTGCTGGACGGGGCGACGCCGTTTCAGATCGACGGGGCAATGCGCGGTTTTGGCATGAAGATGGGTCCGTATGAAACAATGGATCTTTCGGGCCTGGATATTTCCTGGTCTCGACGCAAGCGCTTGAAATTGGCACGCGACAGCCGTCTTCGGTACTGCGGCCTGGCGGACAAGCTTTGCGAACGGGGGAGATTCGGAAGAAAGACAGGAATGGGATTCTACGTTTACGGCGAAAATGGAGAGTCTCGACCCGACGAAGATGTCACATCCCTGCTAGAAGAAATCCGTGTTGAAACCGGATGTTCGGGCCGTTCGTTCGGCAACGAGGAAATTCGAAACCGCGCCATTGCGGCCAAAGTCAACGAAGCCGCAAAAATAATTGACGAGGGAATTGCTTCGCGACCCTCGGATGTCGATGTCGTAGAGATTCACGGGTACGGTTTTCCGAGATGGCTAGGTGGTCCGATGAAATGTGCCGATGAAATGGGTCTCGGCTTGTTGCTCGCGAACATTGGGGAATACGCCAAGACGGACGCACTATTCTGGGAGCCGTCGACGCTCCTTTCGAAACTCGCAATCGACGGCTCGTCGTTCGACGATTTGAATTGAAGCCGCCGAGGCGCGGACCGGCATCCGGTTTAGATGCCGCCATGCTTGTGCCAATTGACTCATGGCGGCAGGCAAGTAATGATTAGGGGCCCAGTTGGGACGGGTCGAGCAAATTTGTGAAGATTCGTAGTAGGGAAATACAGCGACGGGGGAAACCGAATGCAACTAAGCAGAGACGAACTAAGGACCGCTTACAAGCGCATGTGCCTGATAAGGCATTTCGAAGATGCCGTGCATGAAGAATTTTCAGCGGGCAACATTCCCGGATTCGTTCACCTTTATGCAGGCGAAGAGAGTTCGGCGGTAGGCGTATGCGCGCACTTGGACGACCGCGATGCCATAGCGTCTACGCATAGGGGGCACGGCCACTGCATCGCCAAGGGATGCGATCCAAAGGGCATGATGCTGGAGATATTCGGAAAGAAGGATGGCTTGTGCGGCGGCAAGGGCGGTTCGATGCACATCGCCGACTTGTCGAAGGGCATGATGGGCGCGAACGGGATAGTTGGCGGAGGCCCCCCGCTGATCTGCGGGGCCGCTCTTACCGCGAAATACCGCAAAACCGGGGGAGTTGCGATAGCGTTTGTCGGCGACGGCGCGTCAAACCAAGGGACGACATTCGAAAGCTACAATCTTGCAAAAGTGTGGGATTTGCCGGTCATATTTGTTGTGGAAGACAACAGGTACGCCGAGTCAACTGCCAGCGCGTGGTCGGTTGGCGGCAGCCAGGTGGGTCGCGCGAACGGATTCGGCATGCCGGGCGAAGAAGTCGACGGGCACGATTTTTTTGCGGTCTGGGAATCGGCTCGCCAGGCAGTCGAAAGGGCGCGCGAAGGAGGCGGCCCAAGCCTTTTGCATGTAAAGCTCTATCGATACTACGGGCACTTTGAAGGCGACGCTTCGACCTACAAGGCGCCCGGCGAGGTCGAGCAGGTCAAAACGCAATTCGACGCTTTGGACATGTTCAAGCAAAGAGTAACGGAAACAAGCTTGCTCGGTCCAGATGAGCTCGAGGATATTGAGAGAGAAGCCCGAGAGATTATTACGGACTGCGTGGCTTCGGCCGCGTCGGCCGATGCTCCGGCGAATTCCGATCTTTTGACCGATGTCTACGTGGATTACAAATTCTAGGGGAAAGTACAATGCCAACAAAAAGTTTCAGGGATGCACTCAATGAAGGCCTTCGCCAGGAAATGGAGCGCGACGACCGCGTTATAATTATGGGCGAGGATATCGCCGGCGGGATGGGGGCTCCCGGCGAAGACGATGCCTGGGGAGGACCGCTTGGCGTGACAAAGGGGCTTATGCCGCAGTTCGGGCGCGAACGCGTATTGGATACGCCAATTAGCGAAAGCGCCTTTATCGGCTGCGCCGCGGGCGCTGCGGTTACCGGCCTCCGCCCCGTCGCGGAACTGATGTTCGTCGACTTCATGGGCGTTTGCTTCGATCAGATATTCAATCAGGCGGCGAAATTCCGCTACATGTTCGGCGGCAAGGCGACGACTCCTCTGGTCATCCGTACCATGTACGGCGCCGGATTTCGTGCCGCTTCACAGCATAGCCAGTGCCTATACCCGCTGTTTACGCATATACCGGGCTTGAAAGTCGTTCTTCCATCCAATCCGTACGAAGCCAAGGGGCTGCTTATACAGGCGATTAGGGATGACGACCCCGTGATGTTCTTCGAGCACAAAGTCTTGTACGACGACGAGGCGGACGTTCCCGACGAGATCTACACTATCCCATTCGGAGAGGCGAATGTAACTCGCGAAGGCGACGACGCGACGGTGATTGCATTCGGTCGAATGGTAAACTTGGCGAATGAGGCGGCCGACAAGCTAGGCGCGGCCGGCATCACTGTAACTGTCGTAGACCCGAGAACGACCTCGCCTCTGGACAAGGAAACCATTCTGGAAACGGCATCGGAGACAGGCAGGGTCGTGGTCGTTGACGAGGCGCACCCGCGCTGCAATCTGGCAACGGATATATCCGCTTTGATTTGCGAAAACTGCTTCGACGATATGAAGGCTCCGATCAAGCAAATCACTGGGCCGCATGCTCCAGTTCCTTTTTCGCCGTCTTTGGAAGACCTGTACATTCCGAAAGTGGAAGCGATCGAGGCCGCCGTCCGGGAACTCGTCGGCAAAGGCCATTAACAAAGAACTCTTGTTGAGTTGCAATTTCCATTTGCCTAGAAGGAGTAGGCCATGAGCGAAATCCGTCCGATAGTTATGCCGAAATGGGGCCTGGCCATGGCCGAGGGCAAAGTGCTGGAATGGCAGGCCGGCGTTGGCGATGTCGTGAGCGAAGGACAGGAAATCCTCGATATCGAAACATCGAAAATCGTAAACTCCCACGAAAGTCCCGTATCCGGAAAGATTCGCCGAATAGTAGTCGACGAGGGAGGCACGGTTCCGGTAGGTGCGCTTCTCGGAGTCTGCGCGCCAGAAACCGTTTCGGATGCTGAAATCGAAGACTACGTTGCCGAGTTCCTCGAGAATTTCGACTGGGAAGCCGCCTCTGAAGATTCGGTCGCCGAACCGGAATTTGCCGATACGCCCGTCGGCCGCATTCGATACTTGCGGCAAGGCAACGGGGAAGGCGCGCCGATCATACTCGTGCACGGGTTCGGCGGCGACTGCATGGGCTGGTCGTTCAACCAGAGCGAGTTGGCGGAATTTCGCCCGGCTTATGCGATTGATCTTCCGGGGCACGGCGGTTCGGAAAAGAATGTGGGCGACGGAACGGTATCGTATCTTGCGCGTTCGCTCTCAGCATTTTTGGACGCTGTCGGAATTCGAAGAGCCCACTTGGTAGGGCATTCGCTAGGCGGCGCCGTGTCCGCAGCTCTAGAACTCGAAAGTCCCGGGACGGCCGAGTCGATTAGCTTGATCGCTCCGGCGGGACTAGGCGAAGACATAAACATCGACTTTATTGACGGATTCATTTCGCAGCGGCGCATGCGAAAGCTGCGGGCGGTCCTCGAAATGCTTGTCGCGGACTCGAGCTTGATAACGGACACGATGGTCGAAGACGTCAACAAATTCAAGAGGTTGGAAGGCTCGGCCGAAGCGCTTGCCGCCTTGCGGAACGGCGCGTTTTCTGAATGCAGGCAGCAATTTCGGTTCGAAGAAAGGCTCGGGGCTATCTCCGCGCCGGTACAGGTCATTTGGGGGCGCCAGGACCGTATTCTACCGGTCGCGCATGCGGAGTCATTGCCGGACGGCATAAGGAGATTGGTTTTAGAAGATGTCGGCCATATGCCGCACATGGAAAGCGCAGGCGAGGTCAACGACGCGATTCTGTCTTTTGTCCGCTGAAGCGCTGACGGTCGACACGCGGACGGGGAAAACGGTCTTCTTTCGAAACGAATTGCCATTGCCTAGGACGAAGGCGGAATTGTTCGATGGCAGATACCGTTACGCCGGAGAGGCGCAGCGAGATCATGTCCAGGATCAAGTCCAAGGGCATGAAGCCGGAAATGCACGTAAGGAGGCTAGTGCACTCTTTGGGCTATCGGTACCGTCTTCATAGAAAGAATCTTCCAGGTCGGCCCGACCTGGTATTCGGACCAAGAAAAAAAGTGATTTTCGTTCACGGCTGCTTTTGGCATATGCATCCGGATCCGGCGTGCAAGCTCGCGACGCTACCGAAATCCAACAGGGAATACTGGCTGCCCAAGCTAAAGCGAAATCTCGAGCGGGATATTGAAAACGTCGAAGCTCTTGAAAATCTCGGTTGGAGCGTCCTTACGATCTGGGAATGCGAAATCCGCGGAAATGAAAATCTTGAAGGCCGAATAGTCGAATTCCTGGATGGCGAATGAATTCGAGACAAATTGATCTACGGCGAATATTTTCGACGGCGGTCGATAGTTCCGGGGCGATCAGGCAGCGAAAGTTCGGGAGCACGTTTAGGATTCCGGAAAACTACATTGCCCTTGGCAACAACAAGAATCCTCTCGGCGCGAAGTCGAACGGCCTCTGCCGGGTCGTTTGCGTCCAAAACGACGAAGCTTGCTTGGCAGCCGGGATTTAGGCCGTAATTTTCCAAATGAAGTATCGCTGCGTTGTCGGCGGTGACCATTTCAAAGCATTTCCTCATGTCCGCCGGGCTAGTCATCTGCGCCACATGCAGTCCCATAAAGGCGACATCAAGCATGTCGGCGGTGCCCAGCGAGTACCAAGGATCAAGGCAGCAGTCCTGCCCCCATCCAACTCTAATGCCATGCTTGAGCATTTCGGGAACGCGGGTCAATCCGCGGCGCTTCGGGTAAGTATCGTGCCGTCCTTGGATGACGATATTGATCAGCGGATTGGAAATCGCCGACACTTCCGCTTCCGCAATAAGAGGAAGCAGCTTCGACACGTAGTAGTTGTCCATCGAGTGCATCGAAGTCAGATGGGATCCGGCGACTCTTCCGTTTAGTCCGAGCCTGTTGGTTTCAAACGCAAGCTGCTCGATATGCCTGGACATTGGATCATCGGTCTCATCGCAATGAATATCTACAAGCAGGCCGCGCTGTTCCGCTATTTCGCACAGGTCGGTTACGGATCTCCTGCCGTCTTCCATCGTCCGTTCGAAGTGCGGGATTCCGCCGACTACGTCGACACCCCTGTCAAGCGCGCGAATCAGATTGTCGCGAGCGCCGGCGCTCCGGTACAGGCCGTCCTGGGGGAATGCCACCAACTGCAGGTCAATGTAGCCGGCGACTCTTTCCCGGACTTCTACTAGCGCGTCGACTGCCAGGAGTCGCTCGTCGCATACATCTACATGCGATCGGATGGCAAGCAGGCCCATGGACACCGCCCAGTCGCAATATTCCAAGGCGCGTTCCGCGACGGCTTCATGCGTTAGGATTTTCTTGAGCTCGCCCCAAAGCGCGATACCTTCCAATAGCGTGCCCGACCCGTTGATCCGCGGTATGCCGTAGGAGAGCGTGGCATCCATATGGAAATGCGGATCCACGAACGGCGGCGATACGAGCAGGCCGGATGCGTCAATTGTTTCCCTTGCTTCGACGGCTATGCCGCGACCGACAGCGACGATTTTGCCGCCTTTGACGGCGATGTCGGCGATTTCGCCGTTTGGCAGCGTTCCGCCCGCCACCAGGAGATCGTGCATGGAGTGCTCCTTTTCAGAATTGGCCGATTCGAGAGTAGGAATCTATTGCTCCCGCGAACGATTCGCTTGGTAATTCATTAAATTGGCAGCTTCAGAAATCTTGCGCTCGAACCATGGTTCTAGGACCGAACAAGTCCTTCCTTAGCTAATAAAATTTAATGAGCGCATGCAATGAATCAAAATCTGGAATTATTCCGCTTGCATTCGCGCGCGAGCATTGAGCTTATCATGACAAGATTTGTCGATATGGCAATTGTCATGTAGGCGGAATTAATCAAACCGGCAAACTGGGAGGATTCGTTTCATGTGGCGCGCGCTAACAATATTATTCTTTGGCGGGATTGCGGGAACCGCATTTGGAGTCGCGGTCGGCTTCTTCGCTTATCCATACGTCTTTCCGCCTCCGCCGGCCATGGACAACGTTTCTGCGGCGGAGGCCGCCGAAGTAGTCGCAACCGGAACATTCATTCATGCTAATCCGTCCGACCCGATCCACTACGGGAAAGGAGGAGTAAAAGTACTCGAGAAAATCGTGTTCCTGGAGGAAGACTTCGAAGTTGGACCGGGACCTGCCTTCCATGTCTTGCTGGTTCCCGAAAGCGAGATTCGGAGCTCCGCTGTTGTCGACAACTCGATGTACGTGGATCTCGGGCAACTGCGCGCCTTCAAAGGAAGCCAAAGATACGAAGTGCCAGACGGCGTCGACTTGGCGAATTATCCTAGCGTCGTCATTTGGTGCGAGAGGTTCAATGTATTGATTTCGCCGGCTGACCTTCAATTCACTTCTTGAATGCAGAATATCGTTTTCGACCCGCGACGGCAGCGAGTGTGCCCGCATGTGCACGATTCGGGCACGTGGTTAGCTGGACGAAAGGGCGAACGCGCCGAACTCGGCATTTCCGTCGAAAAGCATGCCGAAAATTTTTTAATCCGAACCGATTCTTGACGAGGATCGGCGTGCGAGAAAACCTATCGAGCCAAGCGATAGCGCGCTAAGCGATGTGACCGGGCTGCCGCCAATTCAATTGAAATCTTTTGGCCGGATATCGAATTGCCGCCTGTTTTCAGTCGGCGTTATCGTCGGACTCAATACCGTCATCGAACCACCAAAAATTCTGAAATCCCAAATCGAAAGGCGGAATCGTGTCGGGACGCTTGTGGTAGTTCCGGTACGCGACTCTGTGAACGCTTCCGAAAAATTGCGGAATCCAAATGTGCATGGCTCTCAGCGCTCGGTCGAGAGCTTTTACGGCTACAGTCATTTCCGCGCGCGTCGTTGCCTCGGCGGCGCGTTCAATAAGCGCATCAATCCCGGCATTTTCGACTCCCGCGATATTGTACGTGCCCTGCGCATTTGCGGAATCGCTCCCGAACATGGACACAAGTTCGGCTCCGGGCGACAGCGTCATTCTGTAACGTCTCGTCGTGATGTCGAAATCGAACGTCTTTTCTCTTTCCTGGCCCTGGGCGTAATCGACGTTGTCGATAGAGGCGTCAATGCCAATAAGCTTTAGAGTCTCCACAAATGGTAGCGCGATGCGTTCGGAAGATGGACTATCGATCAAAATCCTAACCTCTAGAGTCTCGCCGTTTTCATTTGTTCTGATTCCACCCTCAATCGGCCAGCCCGCGTCATCCAGCAGCGCATTGGCCTTGCGAATCAATTTTCGGTCTACGCGTTCGGTACTGGCTACAGGCGGTACGTAGGCGGGATCGGAAAAGACAGATTCAGGCAAGTGCCTTCGTAGCGGCTCGAGCAGCTCCAGTTCTTCGGAGCTAGGCATTCCGCTCGCCTGTAGCTCCGAATTTTCCCAAAAACTGTCGGTACGCGTATATGCGCCGTAGAAGAGCGTTTCATTTGACCATTCGAAATTAAACGCGAGGGCGATCGCTTCCCGCACTCTGGGATCCTGGAATTTGTCCCGGCGCAGATTGAAAAAATAGCCTTGCGTTCCCGCTGGCTCGCCATCTGGGATCTCTTCGACGACGATCGATCCATCTAGAACTGCGGGAAAGTCATACGCGGTCGCCCACAGCTTCGAAAAATATTCGACGCGATAGTTGTACTCGCCGGCCTTGAAACCTTCAAATGCAGCTGTGTAATCGGCAAAGTATTCGATGGCAATTTCGTCATAATTATCTCTGCCGGCGTTTATCGGGAGAGAGCTGCCCCAATAGCCATCGTTTCGCCGGTACACTGCTTGGCGTCCCGGATCGCTGGAATCCAGTACGTAAGGGCCGGTACCGATCGGCGGCTCAAGGGAACTCTTGGCAAAGTCGCGGCCTTCGAAATATTCTTTTGAGAAAATTGGAATGCCGGCGGCAATCAATGGAAGCCCTTTCGTGGGAACGCCTTCTTTGAATGTGAACAAGACGAGATTCTTATCGAGAGCTTCCGCTTTCTCGATGTTCTGGTAGTTTAGGCTGACCCACGGCGCCCCGTCATTAACGAGCGTTTCGAATGAAAAAACAACGTCATCCGCCTCTACCGGGTCTCCATTCGAAAACCTGGCATCGGGGCGCAAGATAAACATCGCCCACCTCCGATCTCTCGGGTATACGATGGATTCGGCCAAGAGCCCGTACATCGAATCCGGCTCGTCCGCCGTTTCTTCCATGAGAGATTCGAACATAAGCGACGCAAATCGCTCAGCGTTTCCGGTCACAATGTAGGGGTTGAAGCTGTCGAACGTTCCGAAACCCCAAGTCGAAATTGATCCGCCTTTTGGCGCATCCGGGTTGACGTAGTCGAAAAATTTGAAGTCGACGGGATATTTTAGCTCGCCAAAAGTCGATATGCCGTGCGATCTAATTATGTCGGCAGTGGATTCGGCTTCCAGCGAGAATGGAAGCGACGTAACAGGCACCCCGATTTCGTCAAGGGGGCTAGAGGATCCCGTCGTCGTCGATAACGCGGGAACTGCAAGGAAAATTGTTGCAAGCGCGGAACACGTCGCCGCAATTCTCTTTCCAATGCTCGCGCGGATATTTTCAAGTTTGCCGGATGCCATGTCATTACCTCGGAAAATTCGTTTGCGTCGAAGTGCGGTCAGGCAATCGGGACCAGCCGTTCCGACAGCAGTAGTCGAAGATTGTACCCTTGATCGTATCCACTGTGCGAGCGAAAATGCAATTAACTTTTAATTGTTCTCTTGCTTAAGTTGACCATAGCCGAAACTCGCGGCTTCGCGGCCTTCAATTGCGAATATTCAATCCCGGGAAGATATTCCGCAGCGCAGTACCGAGAATTATTGAGCGGTTGAAAACTAAATTGCATTGTTGGTGTTCAGGTTGGCTTTTCCCAACTTTTAGAGGTGTGGCTTGTTGAATTTAAAGTTCTGAATTGCGCCTTGATCAGCTTTTTTTGCCGGGCGGAATTTTAGGCCAAAAGGGAAGGGCTGAGTCAGCATATATCGATCCAGTTCACAATCTGAACTTTGCAAGTCCCCTTGCTTGCGCTATCGGTTGCCGAGAATCTCGAAGAGCGAGACTTGCCTTTACCTGGAGGGGAAACGAATCGTGGACATCGAATGCGTCGTAGACAGCCGATCGACAGTAGGAGAAGGGGCGTTTTGGGACGAGAAAGAAGGGTGCCTTTGGTGGGTCGACATTCCGTCCGGCATAGTCAACAGGTTTGATCCTTCGACTCATTCCAACGAAATTTTCCAATTTGGCGAGCCGGTCGGCTGCGTCGTTCCTCGAGAATCCGGCGGATTGGTTGTGGCGGCAAAATCCGGCTTGTACCATTTCGATCCGAATTCGAATCGAAGGATAGAGATTGGCGACCCCGAAGCCGACAAGCCAGGGAATCGCTTCAATGATGGCGGTACGGATCGACAGGGAAGATTTTGGGCAGGTACGATGCGGGAAGTTGCGCCGCCTTCGCCCGACGGAGCTTTCTACCGCCTAGACAGTGACGGCAGTATCTGGAAGGGAATTGGCGGATTTTTCACGACGAATGGACTTGCGTTTTCGCCGGACGGCAAGACGATGTATGCCGCCGATTCAAACAAGGGAGTTCGGTCGATTTGGCAGTTCCGCTACGATACGGACGACGGGGTACCCAGCGAACGGCGTTTGTTCTTTGATACTTCGTCGAGCCCCTGGCGACCCGACGGCGCGACCATTGACGAAGATGGCTGCTACTGGTTCGCCGGGATCGACGGGTGGCAAGTTGTGCGCGTTACGCCGCGCGGCGTAGTTGACCGGACCATTGATCTTCCGGTGGAGCGTCCTACAAAGCCGATGTTCGGAGGAACGCGCCTCGATACCATGTACGTTACGTCGCTGAGCCTCGGCCTCAAGCCTGGATCGATTCAGCCCCAGGCGGGAAGCCTTTTCGCAATAAGCGGGCATGGGGCAAGAGGGATACCTGAAAAGCGCTTCCGAGGTTAGCAAGTCGATTTCTTTAGGTCCCAAATCTCGACCGTTCAAATTTTAGCTCCTCTCCATGGCCGGATTTCCGGCAAACTCGATTGAGAAAAAGCGCCTTCTGAACCTGGTTCCGGGCGGTCATGTCGCTGCAATTCTGATCGGAGTCATCCTCGGCCCGCTGCTAGAAACCTACTTCCTTAGGGCGCTAAAGATGTCGAACGGCGATATTCTCGTGCTTTTCTCGTCGACCCTCGGAAGCATACTTTGGCCAGCGTTTGCCGCATCAATAATCGTGCCGGTCGCTTTGGGAGGGCGCAGGTCGCGAATGAGAAGGGAGCAGGCATGACGCACGAAACCAGCTGGCAACTAGCGCACAATATTCGCCGAACAGGCCATCTCGACATACCCGGCGGCGGGCCGGTGGTCGTCCAGGATGGCTACGCTTATGTAGGCCACATGAAGCCGCCCAACGGCACGTCGATCATCGATGTCCGAAATCCCGAGAAGCCCGAGGTCGTCGCCCATCTTGAACCGCCGGATTCCCGGTCGCATACGCACAAGGTGAGGGTTGCGGGAAACGTGATGATTGCCAATGTCGAGCAGGACCAACGTCACTCTCTACGAAAGAGTGCGAAAATCGCCGAAATCTCTAGGCGGCTTGAGGTCGAACCTTCCGACGTGGCGATTATCGAGGCGGCTAACGCTCGAGGATTCGGTTCGGGCGGAATTCGAGTCTGGGATGTCTCTGACAAGCGTTCGCCGAAGCTTCCTTCCTACGTTCGCACTCACGGCTTCGGAGTTCACAGATTCGACATGGATTCCGAATACGCGTACATCTCCACGGAAATGGAGGGATACGTTGGCAACATTTTATTCAATTACGACATCCGAGATCCTTCTAAACCGATCGAAATTTCGCGGTGGCATATGCAGGGCCAGCACATAACCGCCGGCGAAACTCCCAGCTGGTGCGGATACGGGCACCGGCTTCACCACGCGATGCGATGCGGCGACGAGTTAAGGGCTGCGGTCTGGCACGCCGTTGTCCGGGTGCTGGACGCTTCCGACTTGCTCCGTCCGCGCGTCATTGGCAGCTATCGATTCCCTGAAGCGATACCTGAACCCACGCATACGGTGATGCCGCTCGAGCAACGCATTGGCGGCCGGCGCTACGCGGTGGCGGTTGACGAGGAGCATGATCACAAGCCGGGAAGACTACGCGGGTTCCTGTGGGTTTTGGATGTAACCGATCTAAGCCGGATCGAACCCGTCGCGGCGTGGGATCTTTCGGAAAGGGCGAGTCCCTGGTCCGGAAATCCGGGCACGCGATTCGGTTCGCACCAGTATCGCGAACGTTTTGATTCCGCTCTAGTCTATGCGACTTGGTTCGCCAGCGGCCTCGGAGTGCTCGACTTGGCCGATCCGCGTATGCCGGTCGAAGCCGCCCATTATATTCCTCAACCCGGTCCTGACGGCACCCCTCCGCAATCCAATGATGTCGACGTGGACGAGGACGGGACGATTCATTTGATTGATCGAGGCAGCGGGTTTGACATTCTGGAGGCGAATCTGTGAGCGATGTAGACCTTCTTCCGCCCAGCGTGTATCCTAAGAGGCGCGCAATCGGCGTTCGCAGAGTGGGCGCTCGCAACGAAGCTGCTACTCGCACGGTTATGATGGCGCGCGACCATGTTCTGATTTCAGACGAGAAGGAATCGAACACCGGACCGACGCCGCTTGAGATGTGTCCGTCATCGCTACTCGGCGGCGAAGGCGTAATCATCAATCGATGCGCTGAAGCGATGAAGTTTAGCTATTCCGCCGTTGAAATGGATGCGGGCGGAGAAGTGAATCAGCGAGGCTCGCGCGGCGTGCCCGGGGTGCGGCCGTATTTCAACGGGGTCAGGATTCGGATAAAGGTGCAAACCGACGAGCCGCCTGAGCGGCTTGAAAAGCTGCGGCGAAACGTGGAGTACCGCCGTCCGGTAGTGAGTCTCTTTCGTGCGGCGGATGTGGCTCTCGACGTATCGTGGGAGCGCGCGAAGCCATGGAGCTAACGCTCAGAATCAACGGGCGGGATAGGAGCGTGCGCTCCGAGGAAGACACTCCGCTTCTCTACGTTCTGCGCGACGAGTTGAAGCTTAAGGGCGCCAAGTTCGGCTGCGGGCTTGAGCAATGCGGCGCCTGCGCGGTCCTAGCGGACGGGGAGGCGACATTTACCTGCGTCTCTCCAGCCGCCGCCTTTGCCGGGAGCGAAATCGTGACGCCCGAAGGGCTTGCGGAAACCGAATGCGGAGCTCGCGTACAAGCGGCGTTCGCGGAAGCGTCGGCTGCGCAATGCGGCTATTGCACGCCCGGGCTCGCAATTGCCGCGACGGCCCTTTTGATGCGAAACCCGTCGCCTAGTCGCGAAGAGGCGAAAGCGGAAATGCAAATGCATCTTTGCCGTTGCGGCTCTCATCCCAGAGTGCTTCGCGCCGTCGAACTGGCGGCGAGCCGAAATCGAAAATGAGTATGGGGCGGCGGCATGTATCCGAATGGATGGGAATTGAGAACGGCATGCTCGTTGTCCGGCCTGGAAAGGTTGACATAGGCCAGCGTATATCCACGGCGCTGGCCGAGATCGCCCGAGAGGAGCTGACGGTCTTGCGCGACCGCATCAGAGTGGCAAAGGTCAAGACGGGCAGCAGCCCGGATGAAGGAACTACTTCGGGAAGCAATTCCTTGGAGCAGGGCGGCCTGGCGATTCGGCGCGCTGCGGCCACTTTGCGCCGGCATGCTATCGGACTCGCGGCAGAGCAGACCGGCAGCCGGCCGAATGACTGGACGCTAACCGGAGGCATCTTGCACGGGCCGGGGCGCAACCGACCGGTCGATTTTCTTGAGTTTGCCGAGGACATGGATCTTCGGATTCCCCTGGACCAGGATATTCCGCCGCCGCCGGCCAGGGCGAGGCCGGCATCGCCGCCGATGCTTGGTATCGAAAGCATGGCGGCGGGCAGCTATCGATTTTTGCAGGATTTTGAACTTCCCGGCATGCTTCATGCGCGCGCCGTGCGACCGCCGCATGCTCGCGCTAGGCTTCTAGATATTCGTCAAGCGGTCATCGACGAACTAGCCGATGGCGGCATCATTACGGTAAGAGATGGAAGCTTCATTGCCGTGGCCGGTCCAAGGGAATGGCCTGTCGTCAAGGCCGCGCGTCGTGTCTTAACCTCCTGCACCTGGGATCTCGAAAAGGGTCTGCCGGAAATCGATGTCGACGAATTGCTTGCGCAAAGCAAAGCAGAAAGAATGCCGGTGCTTGACGGAAGGCCTATTCCCGACGCTCCGATAGCTCCTATGCAACCGAGGGCGGACTGCGCGGCGCGCTATTTACGTCCGTTCACCATGCATGCGTCGTTGGGGCCATCCGCAGGGTTGGCCATTCGCGACGGTAAGCGAATTTCCATTATTTCGCACAGCCAAGGAATCTACGCGCTGCGCGCCAGCATAGCAGAATGCCTTGGCCTTGAACTCGAAAATGTTGAAATTACTTTTGCGCCGGGCTCCGGATGCTACGGTCACAATGGCGCGGATGATGCGGCATTCGATGCGACTCTCGTGGCAAACGCGATTCCGGGAAAGCCGATATTGCTGAAATGGACCCGGGAGAACGAGCATTGCTGGGAACCTTTCGGGCCTCCCCAAGCCGTCGAACTCGCGGCGCGGCTCGGCGAGGATGGCCGGATAGAAGGTCTGTCCGCAGAGGCAATCGGCGGAACTTATCGGGGGCGTCCGAGTCCAGGACCCGGCGGGGCCGGACCGGCGCGGCTCCTTGCGAATAGATTTCGCGGTTCCCCGATTCCTGCGCCGCCCGCCGTTCCTAATTTGAACAAACAAGGCGGAATTCACCGGAACCTCGATCCGTGCTACGAAATATCTGAAACACGCCTGGTCAATAATCTGGTGCCGGATCTTCCCCACCGAACCTCGGCGTTGCGCTGTTTGGGAGCGGCGGCGAACATTTTTGCGATTGAAAGCTTCATGGACGAGCTAGCATTCAAGCTTGGGAAAGACCCGCTTTCCTTCCGCCGCTCCTATCTTGAAGATCCTCGCGCGCTTGCGGTTCTCGACCGTCTGGGCGAGGCCATGGAAAAGGCGGCGCGTAAACTAAACAGCGACGGGCGCGGCATCGCCTATGCCCAATACAAAAACGAAATGGCGAGAGTGGCAGTCGGAGTCTTCGTATCGGTTGCCGACGATGCGGCAGTGACTCTAGACAGGGCGATCATCGTGGTCGACGCCGGTCGGATTGTGGATTTGCCCGGTCTCGAAGCTCAGATGGAAGGAGGCTTTCTGCAAGGTGCGAGCTGGGCGCTGCACGAGGAGGTGGTCTGGAATCGTGAAGGCATCGTTTCGAGCGACTGGGATTCCTACCCGGTTCTGCGCTTCGACAATGTACCCGAAATTGAGACAATTGCAATTGATCGGCCAGATCGCTCGTCAAATGGGGCCGGCGAAGCGTCGGGCGGCCCGGCGATAGCAGCGATTGTCAACGCCGTTTTTGACGCCACCGGCCTTCGTATCCGGCGGCTGCCGCTCACGGCGGAGGCGATTCGAAATTCCGCATTGGATCAAGAAGCCGCCGATGGCTGAAATTCGGCTCAATTTTCTCCCTGGACGAGCAGTTTACCGGATCGCATAGGAGAAGACGGTGCAGCTGGATATTGCTTGACGTGAAGCAGACGGCATCTCGCCGCTCTCTTTCGACGCAAATCGGCCAATCCGGAGAGTCTTACTATTGGGCAAGGCGCAAATGCTCCAATTTGGCGCCGCGCGTCTGATTCTCGGGCTCGCATTCCCTCGTATCCATCTATCGGTCCGAATACTGGAGTTTCGAGCGGCGGGTTCTTTGCTCGGTTGCGCAAGACTATGTTCCATCGCACCGTTTTCGCCTCCGGAACCGGTCGAGGGATTGAATCTCGGTCCGTTGCAGCCGCCCCGGAAATCGGAAGGCGGGCAGGACGCCGATTGCCGCAAGTAGATAGGCGGGCCACTTGCCCGACTGCGAAGGCGGAGATTTCCGATATTGGCCAAGATTCGCAGATGGGGGCGACTGAGACGCGCATATTCGAAATTCAGCCAATATGCGCCGTTTTGCGAACCTGCAGTTGATAGACTTGCATTTCTAATTCCAATGCCGGTCGTCCTGCATGCCATGCATTCGCCGCCACGCCGCTGAAAGGATACGAAATTCCAACGGGCAAAATTATCGCTCAGGCCAAGATCGAAAAACCCAAGTTTTTTCACTTCAACGTCAATTTCGCAAAGATCCGACGCCTCCCCGAAAATTGTCCGGGCGGTTCACGCGAGAAGACTTCTGCGCGTAAATTCGGCAACGCACTTGACATCCCGAGGAATATAAACGAATCGCGCAGACGCGATTTTGGAATAACTTGTTCGACTGTGCTTAATTGCGAACTGGTATGAAGCCGCATTCCGGTTCGAAGGAGAAATGGTCCATGTTTTTTCTTGATACCGTTGATTGCAAGTCCGAACGTGAATCAGGGCGGCGGATTTGACGGCGGGCGAGCGGAATTCTCCTCGTCGGCGCGGAACGCATTTGGCCTTCATGGCATTGGCTTAGCGATCGGCGGAATATGCCAACTTTTTCACTTATTCCAAGACTCTTGCATCATTTTGAATCGCGATAGCAAAACCAAAGGAGGACCCTATGAAATTGCTTGCTAAAATTGCCGCTCTGGCTGGGGCGGCGGCCGTGGCGCCTATGGCCATGGCCGACACTGCGGACGGAGAATCGCTGAAATCCATGTCTTGGGAAGAAATTGTCGAAATGGCTCGCGGAGGCGAAGTCAATTGGTTCCTGTGGGGCGGAAGCGACAACATCAACCGCTACGTAAGTGAATATATTGGCGGTATCTTGAAGGACGAGTACGACATAACGCTGAATCGAGTTGGCCTGTCCGATACGGTTGAAGCCGTGAACGTTGTTTTGGGAGAGCTGGAATCGGGTGTAACCGACAACGGTTCGGTCGACATGATCTGGATCAACGGCGAAAACTTCCGCACTATGAAACAGGGCAACATGGCGTACTGCGGCTATATGGATGTCTTGCCGAACAACGCGCTCGTCAATTGGGACAATCCGGCGATTGCAAATGATTTCGGCGTTCCGGTAGATGGGTGCGAAGTACCTTGGTCGAAGGCTCAATTCGCGTTCGCCTACGACACGGCCCGCACGGATAATCCACCGAAGTCGATTGGCGAATTGATCGCGTGGGTAAAGGAGAATCCGGGAGCGTTTACATATTCGGCTCCTCCGGACTTTAACGGCTCGGTGTTCGTGCGCCACGTTTTCTACCACGCCGCCGGGGGCGTTGACAGATTGCTGGTTCCGTTCGATCAGGCTCTGTACGACGAAGTTGCCGCGAAGACATGGGAGATTTTAAACGATATCGAATCAAGCCTCTGGCGCGAGGGAGCGACCTATCCGACATCAATCAACGCGCTGGCCGAACTTTTCGCAAATTCAGAAGTCGATTTGTACTTCAATTACGAACCTGCCGGATTCGGTCTCAATGTCGATAACGGGATATTTCCTCCTACAACCAGCAGCTACGGCCTGACCGACGGGACTATCGGAAACACGAACTACACGATCATTCCGATCAATTCTCCGCACAAGGCGGCCGCGTTGGTATTGCAGAACGTCCTCTTGTCGGGCGAAGCCCAGTACACAAAGGCAAAGCCCGACGTGTGGGGCACTAAGCCGGCGATCGAAGTCGATCGCACTTCGCCCGACGTTCAAGCGAAATTTGCCTCGATTAAGAGGCATCCTTCGGTCGTTTCCCCTGCCGAACTGGCGAAGGCCGCGTTGCCCGAGCTGCATTCCGCTTGGATTACGGCAATCGAGGAAGGCTGGATAGCGAACGTGGGCCAATAAGCTCCGGCAACAAATATAAATCGGCGGCGTTTAGTCGCGCCGCCGAGTACTTGGGCGCCGCCGGTCGCGTGTTGACCGGCGCTTGACTGGGACCGGAGAGCGCACGGCAATATGTCGGACCGAGTAAAGATTTTCCTGCTCCTGCTGCCAGCATTGTCGTTTATCGTCCTGCTGTTTTTCGGGGGCTTGGCGATCGGTCTCTTGCGAAGTTTCAATTACATGCCATTAATCGGCTTGTTGGAACCGAATCTGGAGGCCTACGCAAGTATATTTACGAGCAGCGAGTTTCTGCGCTCATTTCTTTTGACCTTTCACATCGCGTTTACGTCGACGGTGATTTCGTCAGTGCTCGCGATTGGCGCGGCGCTGCTGCTTCGTCGTCAATTCCTGGGACGCGCGGTCGTCAACTTTCTGTTCCAGCTCAATCTGACCGTTCCGCATTTGGTCGGAGCGATCGGAATCCTCTACCTGTTCTCTCAGTCGGGCACATTCGCGCGGCTGGCGGCCGAGTTCGGAATGATCGCGAGGCCGAGGGATTTCCCGGCCTTGGTATTCGATCCGTACGCTATCGGCATAATCCTGCAATATGTTTGGAAGGAAATTCCCTTTATCGGGGTCATCGTCCTAGCGAACATGCAGTCGCTGGGCGAAGACTACGAAAGCGTCGCCCGTTCCCTCGGCGCGACGCGTTGGCAGGCCTTTCGCTATGTCCTGCTTCCCTTGATTTTCCCCGGAGTGCTTTCAGCGTCCGTCATCGTTTTCGCGTTTACTTTCGGCGCCTACGAGATTCCGGCAATTTTAGGAGCGAATTACCCCGCCGCACTACCGGTGCTCGCTTACAGAAAGTACACCGACGTCGACCTCGCGGCGCGTCCGGAAGCCATGGCCATGGCCATCGTGATAGCGCTCCTAAGCGCGATCATGATCTACGTTTACGTGCGCTATACGCGCCGCCGGATCAGGAGTTGATCGTTGTATAGGCGAGGCGGCGCCTTTACGCGCGGTTTTCGCGTGATTTCGGGAGCCGTGCTGATTACCTGGCTGGTCCTGCCTCTCATTCCCTTGGGAATCTGGTCATTTGCGCGCGGCTGGTACTTTCCGGATCTTTTGCCGCGGAATTGGTCGCTTAAGGCTTGGGAATACACATTTTCCGATACAGCGGGCGTTATCGAGTGCCTGTGGCTCACGATCTTCATTTCCCTTGCCGCTACGATTCTCTCGATAATCGTAGGTGTCCCGGCAGGACGCGCTCTGGGACTATACAGATTCCGCGGCAAGGAACTAGTAGAGCTAATGATTCTCGCGCCGACTATCGTACCGGGTATCGCTGTCGTTCTCGGCATTCATTCGGTGTTCATTACGCTTGGGTTAAACAATACGGTAACAGGTGTGATCGTCGTGCACCTTATTCCGACTCTTCCGTATATGGTGCTGGTCATGTCCGGAATATTCGCGAATTACGATCCATCGTTCGAAGCCCAGGCGCGAAGCCTCGGAGCTTCGGCACTCAAGACATTCTGGTACATCACAATTCCGGCGATCATGCCGGGAATCATCGTCGGCGGTTTGTTCGCGTTCCTGGTATCCTGGAGCCAATATATACTGACGCTGCTGATCGGGGGCGGCAAAGTGGTTACGCTGCCCTTGCTGCTTTTCAATTTCGCGACTTCGAGTCGAAATGACATAACGGGAGCAATTGGGATGATCTACATCCTGCCCGGAATCCTAATTCTCCTGATGACGGCGCGCCATCTGTCGGGAAGAAGCAGCGCGGTTGGAGGATTCGGCACCATATGACGCAAGTTTCGCTTCGAGATTTGACGAAAGTGTACCAAGGCGAATTCGAGCCTTCCCTCGACCGCTTGTCGCTCGAAATCGACAGCGGAGAACTCGCCGCGCTATTGGGACCATCGGGCTGCGGCAAGACAACGACTATGAAAATGATCGCCGGGCTGCTGGAGCCAACGTCCGGCGATGTTCAATTCGACGGAAGGTCGATACTGCACGAAAAGCCCGAAAAGCGCGGCGTGGTCATGGTGTTTCAGAACTACCTGCTGTTTCCTTACATGAGCGTTGCGGAGAATATCGGCTTCGGCCTTAAAATGCGGAAAGTGGGCAAGCTGGAAACAAGCCGACGCGTTGGCGAAATGCTCGATCTCGTCAAGCTTCCCGATCTCGGCAACCGCCGGCCTTCGGAATTGTCAGGAGGACAGCAGCAGCGAGTCGCGTTGGCTCGCGCTCTCATCGTAGAACCAGACGTACTGCTACTCGACGAGCCCCTGTCCAATCTGGATGCGCACTTGCGTTTTGAAATGCGCGACCTGATTCGGGGCTTGCAGCAGGAATTGGGGATTACGACGATCTTCGTTACTCACGATCAGGAGGAGGCCGTCGTTCTAGCGGACAAGGTGGCGTTGATTCTCGACGGTCGACTTAAACAGTACGCCGGAGCGGAAGAATTCTACAATCGGCCGGTCGACGAAGCCACCGCGAGATTCTTCGGCGGTCAAAACTTCGTTGCCGGCAGCTCGGACGGATCTCGGTTCGAGAGCGCGCTAGGTTCGTTGGACCTGCCCGAAGGCGCGGCTTCCGGGAAGGGAAAACTGACGTTCCGGCCGGAAAACGTAAGGATCGGAGATTCCGCGTCAGCCACGAACCGTATGACGGCAAGCCTTGCCGAAAAGCTATTTATGGGAACTCAAACGCGGCTCAAGTTGCGCATCGGCGGCGAATTGATCGATGCGATAGCAAATCCCAACGAAGTCGCGGAGTTTTCGAAGGGCGATGAAATTGAAATCAGCTTGCCGCCCTCGTCGCTCTGGGTGCTGGCGAATTAGGAGAATGCCATGAAGTACGGCGTGCATGCGGGACTTTGGATGGCTCGCTGGACGGACGATATCGTTCCGATCATGCGAATCGTTTCCGATCTCGGATTCGATGGTATCGAGATTTCGCTGCTGGGCATGAGCGACGAAAAGGCGGAGGCACTTGGATCCCTCGCCAGCGGCCACGGTCTGAATATCACGTGCTCCGACGGATTGACGCCGCAGGCGGATATCACTTCGGCGGATGCCGACATCCGGAAGGCGGGGCGCGAATATCTTCGCTGGGCCGTGCGCACGGCAGCCAAGATGGGTTCGCAGAGCCTCGCCGGAGTCATTTACGCGCCGTGGGGCGTTTACGAACCGGATCGAAAGGAAGAGCGAGCGGCATATGCCTCCGAAGCCTTTGCCGCCCTCGATGCGGATTTGAAGGCACGCAACGTTAAATTGGGAATCGAGGCGATCAATCGATTTGAAACCGATCTCGTGAACACCGCGCGCGAAGCCACCAGGATTGCCGAAGATTCCAATTCCGAACATGTCGGCGTCTTGTTGGATACGTACCACCTGAACATGGAAGAAAAGGAAATTTCCAGGGCAATTGCGGAAACGGGCGAGAAACTGTTCCACTTCCACGTCTCCGAGAACGACCGTGGCGTTCCTGGGTCGGGGCATTTGCCATGGAATGATGTCAAAGCCGGACTGGACGAACTGAGTTACGACGACTGGATCGTAGCGGAAATATTCGTTATCGCCGGGAACCCGGCAAGTGCCGATCTTAAAATCTGGCGCAACATCGAACCCGATGCTACCGACGCCGCCCGGCGGTCCCTCGACTTCATGCGGAAAACATTCGGATGAAGGCATTCTGGCCTTTCTTGGTGAACCGCTTCGAGGGAATCGAACCGGAGTTGAACCGGCTGGACGCGGCGACCGGAGACGGGGATCACGGGACGACAATGCTTAAGGGCTTGCGCGCCGCCGCAGACGCGCAAGCCAGTCCTGCCAAGGCGTTTCGAAGGGCATCCGGAGGCGCGGGCGGAACGTTGTTCGGATTCGTTGTCCGCGCGCTTCAAAACGTAATTGAAAACGGCGCGACCCTCGACATGGAATTGGGCAAGGCGGCCGAACAAATCATCCAAATCGGGAAGGCGCAGCCGGGGGACAAAACATTGCTGGACGCGCTGGTTCCGGCATCGGAAGCCGGACCGTCGCCGGCGGCTGCGGCCGAAGCAGCGAAAACAGGGCTGGAATCAACACGCGCGATGGCCGCGAGAAGCGGCAGGGCCAAGTACGTGGAAGGCTCAGGAATCGGTCACTTGGATGCGGGCGCAATGTCGGTTGCCGAAATTTTGATCGCCTTCGCCAACTGGAAAGAATCATGCGGATGAAAAAACTATTCAATTCCAAGGCCAAAATCGAAAGCGATATGATCGAAGGCTTCGTGGCGGCCTTTCCCGAAATCGTTGCGCTTGGGGCGCATCCTCGGATCGTGCTGCGCGCAACTCCGGCAGACAAATCCAGAAAGGCCGCGCTTTTGATCGGCAACGGCTGCGGCCACGAGCCGATCGCAATGGGATTCGTCGGCTATGGACTCTTGGACGCGAACGTTGTCGGAGATGTGTTTGCGGCGCCGCCTCCGGATATGATCTTGGACGGCATTGAGGAGGTAGTAGGCGAAGCCGGAGCGGTACTGCTGATTTCGAGACACTCGGGCGATGTGATTAACGGGAAAGCAGCCGCGTCGATGGCGGTCGACGAAGGCTACGATGTGCGACCACTGCTAATGTACGACGACATTTCGTCGGCTCCGAAGGGACAGGAAGACGAGCGGAGAGGCGCCGCCGGAACGCTCTTCATTTACAAAATCCTCGGCGCCGCCGCGGAAACGGGCATGCCGGTCGACAAGCTCGTCGCGCTGGGCGAAGAGGTTAGGTCACGGACGAGAACATTGGGCGTGGCCATATCGCCTGGAATTTCGCCGCTGACCGGCGAGAGCATGTTCGAATTGCCGGACGATGAAGTTTTCATAGGCATGGGCGTCCATGGCGAACCGGGCGTCGCGAGAAAAAAGATGGGTTCCGCCGGGGAGCTCGTCGAAATTGTGCTAGGCGCTTTGCTGGAGGATCGCCGGATTCCGTCGCCGGGACCGGCGGTCGTCCTGATCAACGGCTCGGGCGGCACAACCTTGATGGAGCTTCTTACCGTATACGGTGAAGTCGACCGCCAGTTGGCCGGGCGCGGGATCAAGGCGGTTTCGCCCATGGTCGGCTCGTTTTCGACGACGCAGGAAACCGCTGGTTTTTCGGTTTCGCTATTTGAACCCGACGACGAGATGCTCAGTCTTTGGCGGGCGCCGCAAACTACGCCCTATTTCCCCAAAATTTACGGAGGCTAGGGGGAATTCGCGAGCAAATTGCTAAACGTCGAATTCTTGACTGCCGACGATATATCTTCGGATTTACGAAATGCGAGATTCCAATTGTTGCTAAAGGACAAAATTGCAATTGTTACCGGCGGCTCGAGCGGAAACGGCCGCGCCATCGCAATAAAGTTCGCCGATGAAGGCGCATTGGTCATTGTCGCCGATTTGACAGAAAAACCGCGCGAGGGCGGAAAGTCGACATCCGACTTGATTAACGAAAAGCATCCGGGGGCCGCTCGATTCATAGAGTGTGACGTTTCGAAGGTTGAACAGCTCGAATCTCTCGTGGAGGTTGCCGAAAGCTCGGGCGGCCTCGGCATCATGGTCAACAATGCCGGGATTCTGAAAAAACAGCCTGTCCTGGAAGCGACGGAAGATATGTTCCGACTGATGGTCGATGTAAACGTAAAGAGCGTGCTATTCGGCTCGCAGGCCGCAGCCAAAGCAATGGTTCCTCGCAAGAGCGGAGCCATTATCAATATTTGTTCCATTGCCGGCATGAGGGGAACAGGCGGCTATTGCCACTACAACCTTTCGAAAGGCGCGGTTCGGCTACTAACCCTTTCATTGGCCGACGAGCTTGGACCGCACGGAATTCGGGTTAACAACGTAAACCCGGGCATCATGCGAACGCAGATGAACGTCGTGGACGATCCCGTGATCGGAACCGAAACCGGCGAAAGCTATCTCGACTTGATCCCTGCTCGCCGTTGGGGAGAGCCGGGGGACGTAGCCGACGCATGCGCCTATCTAGCCTCGGACCTCGCAAAATACGTTATGGGCGCTTCCCTGACCGTGGATGGCGGGTATTTGAGAATTTAGGAGATGCAAATGTCGATTCAATCCGGCGGCACACTGAAAATCGGGCTGATCAAGGCCTCGTTGCCCAGCTATTTCCCGGAACGCTACGATGTCTGGGAACGCGCAGAATCGGAATTGGCGACCCTGTTTAAGGGACTTGGCGCGTCGCTATTCGTCGCGCCCGGTATTCCGTTGGATGGCCGCGAAACCCAAGCCGCATTGGATGCATGCGCAGAGAACGACGCGGATTTCATCCTGGTCCTGCACGGCGGTTTCACGATGGGCGATGTAGCGCGTACCGTCCTAGCATCGCAATTTAGAGCCGGTTTTTGGTCGGTTCCGGAGCCAATTCGAACCGGCGACGTGCAATTGAACAATTTCGTGTCTCTGAACATGTCCATGTCGATAGCGCGCCTTGTCCGCGATCTTCGCCGCCGCCCCGTCAAGTGGTTCCACGGGGCGCCCGAAAGCCGTGCGCTAAAGGCGAGTCTGAAAGTAACGATCCGCGCCTTAAAGGCGGCGAAGTCTCTGAAGGGCGCGAGGATTGGCGTGGTCGGCGGTCTAGCCATGACATTTTACAATATGGAAGTCTCGACAAACATGCTTAGGAAGCGTCTCGGCGTCGAGGTCGCCCACCATGACATGCACGAACTGCAGAATCGAATGGCGGCGGTCGACGACGGCCGCGCGGCTCGCGAATCGAATCTGATTAGGAAAGCCGCCGAAGTTGTTGGAATCGGCGAACAGCAGATGGATCTCACATCGAGATGCGCTTTGGCCATGCGCGATATCGCAGATGAATTCGGCTACACGGCGCTGGCGGTTAGCGATTGGCCCGCTCTGCAAGCTGATCCCGGCATGCACCCGGGCGCCGCGTTCTCTTGGCTCGAAGAGCGCGGCAATCTTCCGGTCGCTTCCGAAGGAGACGTACTGGGCGCCGTAAGCCAGCTTGTCGCTCTGTCGCTAACAGACAGAGTCGGCTATCTGCTAGACATGACAGAGCCGGACTTGGAGGACGGATCGCTTCTCGCGTGGCACGGCGGCGGCGGTCCTCTCTATTTGGCCGATGAAGGACGCGCGCGCTGGATCAATCATCCCATGATTGGCCGAGGCACGGAAGCGGGTCCAATTTTCGGCGCCATCTGCGATTTGGTTTTCCGGCCGGGGCCCGTGACTTTGTTCCGCGTTGCGCGCGATGCCCGCGCTTTGTTTCGCATGACCGCAAATGTAGAATCTCGAGACCCGTCGGGATTCGCCGGTTGCCGAGGCTGGCTGCGAGATTTTTCAATCGGCGGCAAAGCGTCTTCGCTGGAGGATTTGGTCGCGACGGTTATGGCTCACGGCATGGAGCACCATTTCGTGCTGGTCCCGGGAGACGTGAGCTCGCCCCTGGCCGAGTTCGGCTCTTGGACGGGCATGGAGCCGTTGGGCTTTCGCCCGATGCGTCCGCATCTCGAAGCGACGGACTTCAGCTAGCGACAGTTCGCAATTCTCCGAGCTTGTCGTACAAGTCTCGAAATATTTCATCCCGCTGCACGTCGTGCCCTTCGCGCATCAGGTGGCGCGACGGATCGCGCTTCCAGAAAAGGCTCTCGTCTAGAATCGGTGCGCTGGTCAAAAAAGTCGGGACCCAGTCCGGATTGATCAGCCAGGCGATGTCGATTATGTCCCAAATTACCCAAGTGCGTCGGGAGGTGTCGCCAATTGCGAACATTTCGTGAAGAGGATTATTCACGTACAGGTGCCAAAGATAGTCGCCGATTTCGCCGCGACCCTTGACGAATTCCCGCATTTCCGGCCGCGAGATTTTCAGCTGGGCGCCGACATGATAGCCCGGCAGATAGACGTGCGGCACGCCGCAATCGAAAATCAGGCGCGATGCGTGGGGATCCTGAACCAAATTCAGCGACGGCCGATTGCAGTGCGGTGCCGTCGACGGATATGCGGAAGTCCATATAACGACGATGCGGTGCGAAATTTCCGGGGCTTTCAGCAAAGCGGACGCAATATTGGTAACGCAGCCCATCGCGGCAATGTAGAGAGGCGCATCGCCTGATTTGGACAAGTCTATAATTGCATCGACTGCATCTGATTCAACGGGCTTGTCGGACGCCTGCATGTATTTCCCGGCACCCCTGTAGACCCTGCCCGATGAATCCATTCCGAGCTTGCCGTAAATTCTCAGGATCTCCCGGTAGCTCAGTTCCATTCCTTCCTCGGTTCCAGCAAATTCCAGGTCGGCGGCACGCATTCCCCGGGCATGCAGGCGATTTATCCAACCTTGGAAGCCTCCTACCAATTGCTCGGGGCTTTCGTTTCCGTCTTCTATCGCGCGTTCCGCTTTCAGCAATTCCTCTCTGTGATGGCTAAACGAGAAGGGTTCGGCGGTAACGGCCTCGACTTCCATCCGGTCCGGGGAAAGCAGCGCCCATGCCAGAGCGAACTGGTCGTCGATTTCATTCGCCGTATCGGTATCGATCAGCACTCTAGCTCTTCCGGCGGGAGGCTCGAGCCTCATTCTCATTAGTTCGCGGGAGAGTGGTTTGAATTCCGGCAATGCTATTCCTTTCCATGCTTGGTGCTGCGCAATCCTTCGCCGCCACTCGGATATATCGAGATCGGCGGAACCGGAAGTGCCGCCGGCTAGGAGCCGGACCGGTCCTGCGCCTTCGCGGCTTTCGCCTTTTCCGCCTCGCGCAGCGAACGACGATTGATTTTCGCCGAAGATGTCATTTCAAACTGCTCTACAAATTCAATTTCTCGCGGAGCCTTGTACGCCGCCAGCCTTTTCCGAACATGTTCGATTAGGATGAGCGAGAGTTCTTCGGAAGTTGAAACTCCGGGAGACGGTTTCACGAACGCTTTGACAATCGAGCCTCTTTCAGGGTCCGGCTTTCCCACGACGGCGGCTTCCGCGACATCTCTATGCGAGATAAGACATTCTTCGACCTCGGTTGGACCGATGCGAAAGCCGGAAGACTTTATGACGTCGTCATTTCGTCCCTTGTACCAAAAATATCCGTCCTCGTCCCGAACCGCTAAATCGTTGGTCCTTAAAAAGGGGCCAAGTCTCATCTCGCTTTCTTTTTCGGGATTGTTGAGATAGCCGAGAAATCGCGTCGGCGAATCCGAACTGGTAACGATCTCGCCCGTTTCGCCCTCCATTACTTCCGAGCCCGATTCATCGACAAGCCGAACGTCGTGCCCGGGATAGGCGCGGCCCATCGAACCCGGTCTACGAGGGAATAGCGCCGCGCAATTTCCGATAAGGTGGTTGACTTCCGTCATTCCATAGAACTCGTTGCAGACAACTCCGAGCTTGTCTTCGGCCCATTTAAGCGTTTCCGCGGCCAGCGCTTCGCCGCCGGTGCAAATTACGCGGATTGCGAGGTCGAAACTGCGGCGCGGGTCTTCCGTAGTCGCAAGCCGCTTGATCGCCGTCGGCGCAAGAAACGCGTGTGTAACCCCGGTGCGAGCCATGAAGCCATAGGCCCGCTCGGCGTTGAAGCGGTCAAGAGACGTTGCAATCGGCCGACCGGCCATCCAAGCCGGAAAGAGCATGTCTAGCAAGCCGCCGACCCATGCCCAGTCCGACGGCGACCAATAGACGGCATCTTCGTCGTCCATAGACAAATCGAAAAAAAGGTTGATCGAAGGCGTGTAGGCGGCGAGTACGCGGTGCCCGTGCAAAATGCCTTTTGGCATGCCCGTCGATCCGGAAGTGTACATAAGCAGGGCAGGGTCGTCGGCACCGGAAAAGTCAGGTTCGAAGCCGGTCGCATCACAATTGAAAGCATCCGCGAGGTCCAGCTCCCCGCCCAAAGGGGCTCTGAGAAACACATGTTCCAGGTTGGGAAAGAGAATTGCCGCTTCGCTTCGCAATTCGCTCCAAGCCTCCGCCGCGGTCAGGAGCACTCTGACCTTGCAATCGTTAATCGCGTGCGACAGCGAATCCGGTCCGTAGAGCTGGGAAAGCGTAACGGCTGTTCCGCCAAGCAGGCAAACCGCCATGTGGGCGACGGCGGTTTCCGGATGCTGCCCTGTATGGATTCCGACAAGGTCTCCGCGCCCATATCCGAGGCTACGCAATTTCGAGGCGAGACTATAGGCTGCCGATTCGACTTCAGCGAACGTAAGCGTTTCCAGCGTGGCGTCCGGCTTTTCGAATATCGCGGCAAGCCGTTCGCGGCTGTCCGGACCAAGATGCTTGCCAAGAGTCATATGGTATATGTTCGCATCCGAAGGCCAGGTTATTTCCAATTTTCCTTCGATAGCCCGGAGATTCAAATTGGCGAGCCGTTCAGTTTCCAACAGCGATTCATAGGTCATGCGGAAGCCGCTCCAAATTCAGGTTGCAGAATCAATTTTGGCAAATGACCTCCGGGAGGTACCAGCTTGCCGCGACGGTTTCCCAACTCGAATCCGTCGAGCTCGACGACGGTACAGGTATCCGCGTAGTCGAAGCGAACTAATCCAAATGAGCCGTCCGCCCCGAAGGTGCGGCGGATCACCGTAGCGGTTCCTGGGAGGGATTTCCAAATTCCTTCGGCGCAGCCGCATTCGCAGACGCGTTCCGGAACAAAACTAATTCTCCCGCACGCTCTACAGGACCGAGCCAAGGTTTCGCCTCGCACCACCGATTCAATCCAGGGAGTCAGCCAGCCGGGTGCGAGCCTATACTCAAGGGGAAGTTCACGTTTGATCATGCCTATAGACCTACGCCAAGAATTGTGACGGCGGAAGTCGTACAAACGCCGCCGTGCGTATCTGCGAGAGCGTATTTCGGCGGCGACGCCGGCTGCAATTCGGAATAATGAAGGCCCTCGAGAAAGAGTGCGCAATTTGCTGTTTGGCCAACTCCGATCGCACCGGCAGGGGCGCCTTGCCCCATCAGCCCACCCGAGAGATTGACGGGAAGCCGGCCTCCCGGGCGGAAAGCATCTCTTTCCAAATCGCAAATTATATCGTCGGTAAAGCCAAGCGCTTCAATCGCTTGGAGTTGCGCGCCCGCATACGCGTCGTAAATCTCCGCCAACCCAATGTCCGCGGGTGTCAATCCCGCGGATGCGCACGCGATTTTCATTGCGGCCGTCTTGGATCGGAATTCTCCCGGAGCGTTCCGGGCGCCCAAACGCGGCTTGTCGGAGGAGGCGCCGATGCCGACGATGCGGGGGGCGTTGCGTCGCTGGTTTGGAGCAGAATTCCTTTCCGATAATATGATCGCCGCGGCTCCGTCGCTCAAGGGCGAACAGTGCAGCCGGCGATAGGGAGAAGCGATGATCGGCGAGGCATAAATTTCTTGCGCGCTGTGCCGCCTGCCAAGATGCGCCTTCGCGTTTGAGAGTGCGTTGTCGCGATTTTGAATTGTTACTTGCGCAAGATGCCTTTCATCGAGACCGCGAGTCTCCATGAAGAATTGAAAGGAAAGAGCGTAAAGCACGGTTGAGCTCGTTCCTGTCATTCCATCGGTCCATGCGTCGAACGAAAGGCAATAAAGTTCTTTCACTGCGGCGGCCGATAGCTGGGACGCCGACGGGTCGAAGCCGACCACGGCTGCGCGTTTGGCCTGACCGGATCTAATTGCGTTTACTGCGGAATGCACAGCGAGCTGGCCCGATGCGCCGCCGCCCTCGACGCGCATCGATGCTGCGCCGGTTAGCCCCAAATCGCCAGCGATGACTGAAGCCGGATTCAATTGGAAAGTAAAGAAATCGCTCTCGGAGGAGCATGCAAGCAGGTCGATATCGGATCTTTCGAGACCGCTCATGGATAGCGCAGACTCGAAGGCATCGGCCGCCCAGTCGCGAAACGACGATCCGTCCTTGCGACGACCAAATTCGGTAAGGGATGCGCCGATAACGGACACCATGCGCAAGTCTCCGGTTTTGTCGAATTGCGCAGGGAAATTATTCACGAACGGCGGATTCGTAAATTCAATATTTCGCTCGCGACCAAGTCTACGCCGAAGTCTTCAATGGAATGCGCATCTTTGATGTAGTGCGAGTTTAATGCCCATATCCGCGAGATGCGGCCCGGACGGGAGGTGGCGACGGCCTTCGCGGCTAAAGCGAAATTTAGCCATGCCTCGCGGTTTCAACCAACCGGTCCCTGGAAGGCGCTATTCCGGATTCATGCCTCCACCGCAATCCGATTGTCGCAACGGATGATCGAAGAAAATCTCGGTCTGCGGCGCTCCGCTCTCTACGGGGGCCAACGCTGGACCAGATCCCGGAAATTGAACAATAGGCTAAACTTGCGTTCGCTTAAGATAATTCCCCGGCGGCGCGAGATTTGAAATGCATGAGGCGTAGAAAATGCGGGATGAATCCGATCAAACCTGCAGCCTAAAACTTCATTGCAATTCCAGCTTGATAATTTCGTCAATTAAGTTCGAACCTGGCGGCGTTCTTTGACGTCAGTCGGTTCCTCGCTGATTCTAGCATTTGCCTGGATTGGGAATTTCTTTTCAGTACTTCTTTCCTATCGATACATCGTTTCGCGCCACTCGGTGAATTTCATGGTTGGAGTATCTTTACGAAATTCTATGCTAGCCGCGGTGCGCGATTGGGTCCGCTATCATCATTTTTTCGTCGATTGCGCCCAAATTTATGGCCTCGAAAAAGGTAAATCTTGTAAATTCAATGGGTTACGGAAAGACTTGGCAGCTTTGGATCGCCGGTGGGCTAATGGCCTCCGCTGGCAGCCTGTACGCGTGGAGCGCGATGATTCCGGCGATTCGAGAATCATATTCGGCGACCACGGAACAGGCGGGCATGGTTTTTTCCTCTGCCATTCTGGCTTTTACCATTGCCGTTATTCTGGTTCCGCGAGCGGGAAGGCGATTGCAGGGTTTGCGGGGCGGCGGAATAATTGGCGCGGCAGGCTCCGTTTTTCTGGGCCTATCTGCTGTGTCGCCTAATTATTCTGTTTTTGTCGTTAGCTTCGGCCTGGGCTTCGGCGCCGCGAGCGGCGGCATTTACATAGTAGTACTCGACATTGCCGGCCGAGCACAGCGTCCGATACTCTTTGTTCCGGTTATGGTAGCGGCGTTTGGACTCGGAAGCGCGCTGTTCGGACCGCTTCTGCGCCTACTCGTAGGGGCGGGAGGAGGCCTCGCATCTCTTTCGGCCGTTGCCGCCCCATTGGTCTGCGCTTCGGCGCTTGCACTGGCGTTGGAAAAAAGAGCCGTTGCCGAAATCCAAAGAACCGAAGCCGAACCAAGAGGAATGAAAATTGCGGACCGGCACCGTGTATTGCTCTTATGGTTGATTTTCTGCTTGGGTTCTATGGCGGGCCTCATGACATTGGGCCTCGCCTCCAGCATAGTTGAGGTTAGAGGAGCATCGGTATTGCTTTCGAGTGCTACTCTAGCCGGAATAGCGGTCGGAAACACCGCCGGACGATTGGCCGTCGGCTTTCTAGCGCAGTGGATGCTTCCGCAAAATATTTTAGCAGGTGCAGCGCCGATCATTGCCCTTGGAATTGCAGTTGCCTGGCACTCGTCGATTCCTGCGATCGTCGGCGCGGGACTAGTTCTTATTGCTTCCGGCTATGGCTTGGTTGCTTCGGGTATCCCGGCCCTGACAAGGGAAATGTTCGGCTCTGCCCGGTTCGGACGAGTTTTTTCATTGATTTTTTCAGCCTGGGGCGTTGCCGGATTGACTGCACCTTGGCTTGCCGGGTGGATATTTGACCAATGGGGCGATTATCGATTCGCATTTTTTCTTGCATTGGGAGCCACTGTTTTGGCGTCCGTTCTGTCCTTGGCGCTCGTCAGGATACAGAGAAGGCGCCGCATGTCCTAAATTCTAAAATTGCAATGCTGCGAATGTGCCGTTGCATAAATCGAAAATCGCTGCATCACACTTTGTTCGGATTGGAACAGTCCGATCAATTGAGGTCGACTCTCAACAGCTTCAATTAGGTTCGGCTACGGACTCAAAGAGATGGAACAAATGTCGTTGCGTTGGTCGTTCCTCCCGACTCCGGTCCTCAAAAAATATCAAATGACACATCGAAGCTCGAACAGCGGGAGAATTGCGACGCTGGAGACAGCGGAAAGCGGTTTTTTTGATTGGAGGCTGCGGCTAGCCTGGCAGAATGCGGCTCCTTATGTTCGAACTGCGTCCGCGGTTTAATTCGAAGGCACTCGCCACTTGGTCGAACGCGGAAATCCTAAGGCAGGACGCACGATCGCTGGAATTTTCGCCGGTGCATTTGGAAAATAGATGCCGCGTTTATTCGCGAGCGAGCCGCCACTACGGCCGTTAGCGGCATTCCGCGATACCGGGTGTCGGTTCCGGTTTCTTGGCTATCCGTCCGGGTCGCTGGCACATTCGAGACTCGTCCCGAGGCCGCCGCGCAGCTCGGTGCGCCTTTCGCCGCGCAATTTGCCAGGTATGAGCGCGCTGGTGTTGATCGGCCTTCAGATGGCGTCCGGAGCCTCGTCGCGGTCGCCGGGACCGTCCAAGGGCGCTGCAAGACGCTCGAATTCGCTGTATACGTCTACGATTCAGGAGCGAATGTCCGGAAGGTCGGCTGGAACGGCCGACGGCCGGGCTTTGATTTATTCCAAGCGGGATTCCACTTCGCGCGCGTTCGCGCGCGCGGTTCAGCATGCCTAGCACGCATTCGCCGTCCTCGACCACCGCGGTCATGGCCCTAGTCTTCTTTTCGATGCCCGCCAGTTCCTTGCGGTCGCTCGCGTGATTGGCGCGGCACACGCGGTTCCGCTGGTGGTCTCCACGCCATAGTCTCGCATCGCATCCTCCTCCTCCTCAGGTACCATCCGCTGGTCCCCGAGTCCCGGCAAGTACCCGTTTCTTGATGACGGGGAACCTTATTCTCCTTCCGAAGGCGCATGCGCCCTTTATGGTGCGGATGGATCAACCGCAGCTTTCGTGGCCGCAAATTGCATATGGACCAATGCGAAGGCAGCGCCTCAAATGAACTGCACATGCAGCGTCGGTTGCAGCGGCTGATTAATCCGAGCGTCGATTTCGTCGGCCCGCGCCCGAATCTGCGCGGCGTCGTGCCATGCCTGCATCCCCAACAGCTGGTCCATGCCGAGGCCGAAAGTCTTCCCTACCCGCAGCGCCATTTTGGGAGACAGCAAGAAGTTGCCATTCAGCAGGTCCGAGAGTGTCGCGCGGCGCACGCCGAGAATCCGCGCCGCCGCCGAAACGCTCCATTCGTTCCCTCGCTCGCTCGGCGGCCGGTGAACCTGTTATCCGGGATTCGACTCGCGAATGAAGCCCTCCATATTCTCCGCCATGGTCAGCGCCGCCAGGATGCCGCGCACCCGTTCCGTTAAGCAGTTTTTCAGCAGCGGGGACGAACTGTTCCCTTATAGCTGCCGCAATTCACATTGGCGAACGGAAGGAACGATCATGCCCGTGCGCACGGCGGTACCGCGATGTATGCAAGTGCTTTGGGCGGCAGGCAGGATAGACATTAGAGGCAAAAGCCGGCGACGAGAACGCGCAGCCATTTGTTCGGCATCGGGTCGGTACCATCTTGCCAGTTTGGGCCAGCGCAAATCCAGGGACCGTCTTGTCCGGCGGATGCTTGCGGCGGTAGCGTCCCATCGCGGAATCGCCTCGCCGGCGTAGGTCGCTGGCTATTTCGAGCGCGACGGCTGCCAACCGGAGGACGACCCGGCGCATCGGCGGGCGACCGCATGGGCGGATCCGGTCGGCCTATTAGGGTCACCGTGGATCCCAGGAGGCACGCGCCGCCAGACTTCGGGTCGACTCGGCCCTGGTCGAGGTGGGCGTGCCGAAGCGCAGTCGCCGGGCGGCTAAAGAAATCCGGGAACTTTTAAGCGTCGCCAGGGCCAAAAAGATGCCGGGGCTGAGCCGTCGAATCGAACACTTTCGAAGACATTTGGGAGAATTGGGCGGAGCAAAAAAAACGGCCTAAAGAACTTAAATGACCCGCACCCTCTGGGGCCTTAGGCTCTTAGGAGGCTTTAGGGTTGACCGGCCAAGCGATTGTGACTAGATAGCCCAATTGTCCGCTTAACCGGGTACGATGAATTCAATTCGGCACGCTCCGCTGTGCCGAACGCATTCGTTTTTCAAAACAGGGAGGAGTTCAAATGAAAGTATCGCACTATTCCTTTATTGCGGCAGGCGTGTTCCTGCTTGCCTTGCCTTTAAACGGCGCTACAGCGGCTGAAATCCGCGTAGGATACACCCAGGATGCATCGACGCTTGATCCGGCAAATCACAGAAGCCGTATCTCCGAAGGCATCATTAGAAACATGTATGACGGCATACTCGCTCGCGATGATCAGATGCTTGTGTGGCCGGAATTGGCAGAATCCTTCGAGCAACTCGACGAGGTGACATACGAAGTCAAGCTTCGCGAAGGCGTGCTCTTCCACGACGGTACAGAAATGACGGCCGAGGACGTAAAGTTCACATTCGACCGCTTAACCAAGGAAGGCGCGATGGGCGGCGAGACCAGCCCGCGTCAGAGTTTGCTTGGCCCGTTGGAAGAGACTTCCATTATCGATGCCTACACCCTGCGTTTCAAGCTGGCAAATGCTTGGCCCGTGTTTCCCCGCATGCTTCCATTCCAGGAAGTAGTGAGCAAAGCCTTCGTCGAAAAAGTTGGAACCGAAGGCCTCGCGACGCAAGTCAACGGAAACGGTCCGTTCAAGCTAGTGGAATGGCGCCAGGGCGATTCCATCATCATGGAACGTTTTGATGACTACTACGGCGGTGCCGAAGGCATCGCTCCGGTCCAGGCAGCCCAGGTCGATCGCGTCATTTTCAAGATCATTCCAGAGAGTGCTTCACGGGTCGCAGCCTTGCTTGCTGGAGAGGTGGACCTGATCAACGAACTGCCCGTTCACGCTATGGCGCGAGTCGAGAACAACCCGGGTACGAAGGTGCTAAAAACCTTGGGCACTCGGAGTTTCTTCATTCTTCTGAACAACACTCAGCCGCCATTTGACGATGTACGGGTCCGAAAGGCCGCCAATCACGCGGTCGACAGGCAAATCATTATCGATCGCATCCTGAATGGACTCGCGGTTCCAATCAATGGCATTCTCAGCCCACAGTCATTCGGCTACAATCCCGACTTGCCGGTCTACAGCCATGATCCCGAGAAGGCGCGGCAACTCTTGGCCGAAGCGGGATATCCTGACGGCGTCGATGTGGTCCTGGATGCGGAAACGGAGTTCAAGGATCTCGCCGAGGCAATCGCGGCCTCCATGAATTCCAGCGGCTTCCGGGCGAAGGTGCGACTCTGGGAGCGCAACGCGCTTCGCGCTCATTGGGATCCGAAAAAGCCGAAGGAGCGGGAGATGTACTTTTCGTCCTGGGGCAGCGGTGCCCTGGATCCCGCAGGCATTTTCATGCCTGTACTCAGATCCGATGCGCGCGGCAATCGATCAGGTTACTCGAACGCCGAGGTGGATCGGCTTCTCGACGGCGCCAATGCCGAACCCGACCAGGATGTACGCTCGCAGATGTACCAGGATGCGCAAGTCATCGTGAATGACGAAGCCCCGTTGATTTTCCTCTGGCTTCCGCAGGACATTTACGGCGCCAACTCGCGGCTACAAGGCTGGATGCCGAGCGGTCGCGGCATTATCAAGTTGCACGACGCCTATCTGGAGTAAACTTGGCACCGAGCGACGCCGACCGGCATCGCAGTGCAACTGCGAACGCTGATTGAACGAATTTTGCAGCTGATCCCCGTGTTGCTGGGGATCAGCATTATCGTTTTCGCCATGATCACGCTTACACCGGGCGACCCGGTGGAGATCATGTTGGGCGATCAGATTTCCACCCCGGAACAAGAGGCGGCCTTACGCCGGGACATGGGCCTGGACCTTCCTGTTCATGAGAGATTCTTCCGTTTTTTGAGCAACGCCTTGGTCGGCGACTTCGGCAACAGCTTTTTTCATCGACGGCCTGTCTCGGACTTGATACTCGAGCGTCTGCCTGCGACCATCGAACTCACCCTCGTCGCCATGCTTATCGCTATCGGAACTGCCGTGCCACTGGGAGTCGTCGCAGCTGTCAAGAAGGGCACGCTTATTGATCGTATAGCCACTGTCGCCTCGATCTTCGGCGTTTCCTTGCCAGGGTTCTGGTTCGGCTTGCTTCTGATCATGCTATTCGCGGTGCATTGGCACATTCTCCCCGTCGCGGGACGCATCGGCTACGATTTCGAAGTGCCAAAAGTTACATATTTGCTTCTCATAGACACCATCCTAGCAGGACGGCTCGACAGCTTTCTCGATGCCCTGGGCCATCTGATCCTTCCGGCAGTGACCTTGGGACTCCCCATGGGGGCCATCCTGATGCGCGTAACTCGCACTTCCATGCTCGAGGTCTTGGATCAAGATTACATCGCGTTTGCGGCGGCGAAAGGGCTTGGCCGAATGCGCATTCTCATACGCCATGCGCTGACGAATGCTCTAATCCCAACCGTGACTGTCGCCGCCCTCGAAACGGGATCGCTTCTTGGCGGCAACATGATCGTCGAGACAATTTTCGGATGGCCCGGCCTCGGCCGCCTTGTGGTTGAAGCCATCTTTTCTCGAAACTATCCGATCATCCAGACAGCGGTGCTGCTCTACGCGGTAACTTATGTTCTGCTCAACTTCGCGGCCGACATTGTTTATACGCTCTTAAACCCGCGTGTGAAGTTATGACGTCAGCGCCCGGCTTGCCTGCAACCTCTGCGGAATCGGACCGCTCCATCCTCGCAGACAATCTTCGCGAATTTCGCGAAAACAGCCTGGCCGTTGCGGCCGCGGGCGTTGTCGCGGTGTTTGCCTTACTCGCGGCTTTCGCGCCTTGGATCGCGCCTCATGACCCGTACGAGACCGACCTCTTCCGCCGCCTTTTGCCTCCAGCCTGGGAGCAGGGCGGTGACTGGGCATTTCTGCTAGGCTGCGATGCCCTTGGACGCGATGTTCTGTCCCGGCTGATCTTCGGAAGCCGGGTGTCCATCGCAGTGGGGCTTGCGGTCATCCTGATCGCGACGACCATAGGAACGCTCGCAGGACTAGCGGCCGGCTATTTGCGCGGTATTCCTGATGCAATTATCTCTCGTCTGTGCGACATTCTGCTCGGCTTCCCATACCTGATCTTCGCCATTGGCCTCATTGCCATGACGGGACCGGGATTCCAGAATATCATCCTGGCTCTCGCTTACAAGGAGTGGGTACTGCCCTGCCGCGTAGTTCGGGGCGAAACACTTGCCGCGCGGGAGATGGAGTATATCGAAGCTGCGCGGGCGCTGGGAGCGTCCCGGTTGCACGTGATGCTAAGGGAAATCCTGCCGAATATTCTGTCGCCGGTAATCGTGGTGGCGACCTTTCGCATGGCGCATATCATCATTGTCGAGGCCAGCCTGTCGTTTCTCGGCATTGGCATCCAGCCGCCAGTCGCGTCCTGGGGATCCATGGTGTCTGACGGACGAGAGTTCCTGCTGGATGCCTGGTGGGTCAGTACATTTCCGGGCGTGGCAATTTTGCTCCTCGTTCTCGCCATCAACGTGGCGAGTCAGGGACTTAGGGATGCGTTCGATCCAAGGCTGCAGCGATGACGGAAGCGCAGATGCTCAAGGTGCGCGGACTGCGGACGACATTCCGCACCCGCCATGGCGCGATCAAGGCCGTCGATGGCGTAGATCTCGATATCGGTTACGGGGAATGCCTCGGCGTAGTAGGCGAATCCGGTTCGGGGAAAAGCGTCGCCTTTGCCAGCATCATGGGTCTTGTCCGTCCGCCGGGACGAATCGAAGCGGGTTCGATCATGTTCGAAGATCGCGAACTGACAACCCTGGACCCTCGGGAGATGCAGCGACTGCGCGGCAAGGAAATCGCAATGACCTTCCAGGATGCTTTGACCGCCCTCAACCCGGCGTTCACGGTCGGCAATCAAATCGCCGAGACGATCATTACTCATGACAAAAGCGATGGAAGCAAGCGCGATAGAATTCGCCGGGCTCGCGCGCGGGCCGTAGAGATGATGACGCTGGTCGGGATTCCAGATGCGTCGCGTCGGGTAAACGATTACCCTCACCAGTTTTCCGGAGGAATGAGGCAAAGGATCATGATCGCGATCGCTCTTGCCTGCCGTCCCAAACTCCTGATCGCCGACGAACCGACGACAGCACTGGACGTAACAATTCAGGCTCAAGTTCTCGATCTGATTGCGGAGATACGGGCCACGCTGGGAATGAGCGTGGTCATCATAACTCATGATCTTGGTGTCGTGGCCGAGCACTGCCACCGGGTCTTGGTGATGTACGCGGGTCAGGTTGTCGAGACGGGACCCACGGAAAATGTAGTCGCGGAACCTAGGCACCCCTACACGAGCGGCTTGCTGCGCTCGATTCCTCGCCTCAACGACCGCAATGCGCGCATTCTACCTATTAAAGGCACGGTACCCGAGCCGATCAACCTGCCGGACGAATGCCGGTTTCGGCCGCGCTGTCCGATGTCGGCGGATGGCTGCCGGGTTCCGATCGCCATGCGAAAAATCGGGCATGACCGGGAGGCACGGTGCATCTTCGCCGGGGACGAGCCGTGAACGGCTACTCTGCATCCAGCGAAATGCTAGTAGAGGTTCGCGGTTTGCGAAAACACTTCGACTTGCGCAAGGGGTTAGCGCGCTTGGTTTCCGGGCAAGAGGGGCACGTTGTGAAGGCGGTGCATGATGTCGATATTTCCGTCCGCCGGGGTGAGACGGTTGGATTGATCGGCGAAAGCGGGTGCGGCAAGACAACGCTCGGCCGTACGATCCTGCGCCTACAGGAACCGACCGCAGGATCGATTTTCTTCGATGGCCAGGATATTACAAGATTAAACGACGCGGCGCTCAAGCCTCTGCGACGGCGGATGCAGATCATATTTCAAGATCCGTATGCTTCCTTGAATCCGCGGCGCACCGTGGAGGAAATCGTGGGGCTTCCCCTGCGGCTCCACGAAAATCGATCCTCTGAAGCGACTCGGGAGCGCGTGAAGGTATTGCTCGAACGGGTTGGACTGAGGGCTAGCCACATAGGCCGCTATCCGCACCAGTTCTCCGGCGGCCAACGCCAGCGCATCGGTATTGCCCGGGCTTTGATTGTCAATCCCGAGTTCGTGGTGTGCGACGAACCGGTCTCGGCCTTGGATGTCTCAATTCAGGCTCAGATCATTGAGCTTCTCGACAATCTCAAACGAGAATTGGAGCTCACTTATCTCTTCATCTCGCACGATCTGTCTGTCATTGGATACGTTGCGGACCGCATAGTCGTCATGTACCTCGGTGAAATAGTCGAGACAGGCACAAGGGACCAGGTGCTGGATAATCCTTGCCATCCCTACACGCAGTCTCTTTTGTCAGCAGTTCCGCAGTTGGACCCCCAAAGCCGCCAAGCTCGAATCCAGCTGAAGGGCGACCTGCCTTCCCCTATGAGGCCGCCTTCCGGATGCAAGTTCCATTCAAGGTGTCCAAAGGCCATGAAAATTTGCAGCCATGTTAAGCCCCGAATCTATTCGGTGTCTGCCGGCCATCAGGCCGCCTGCCATCTATACGAAGAGAGCACTCGATGAACTTCAAATTCGTCCCCATTGGAATTCCCGTCGATCTCTCGGGACCGCCCTATGAGCGAGGCCTGCAGCAGGCAAAGAGCTGCCCGAATACTGTTGGCGCAGTCCGGCGCTCCGTTGCCCTTCGGATGGAAGAGTCTGCGGCAGTTCTTTCCGACGCTGGCGTTCGCAGCTACCTTGAAGATCTGCGCCGCTTTCACAAGGAACACGACCCGGATATCATGGAGGAGATTGAAGGTATCGGCGCGGGATTCGATATCCCCGTGGAGCGGTTGTTCGACTACTTGATGCTCTCACTCGCCGAGGACTTCGGCCGGGCCGGCGGCGATTCCGAAGAATGCACGGCCTTCGCCGCATCAACCGCTGAACGAGGCGCGATTCTAGCCAAGAATCGGGACTACCGCCGCGAGCATATAGCCATTCAGCGCGTGTTTCGCCACCGGGATCCAGCCTGGAATGGGCGACAGGTGCTTTGCGTTGGTTCGCTCGGAAGCCCGGGAAACTTCTCCAGCGGGATGAACTCGGATGGCTTCGCCTTGGCCGACACGTCCAGCCGAACCAGCAGCCACCGGGTCGGGCGGCACAGATACTTTCTGCTTAATCGATTGCAGACTCGTTGCGCCTCCGTTGCCGACGCGCTGCAGGAAATCGCCGCAACTCCGCACGCTGGCGGAGGCACGCTAGTTCTTGGCGATGCAGCGGGCTGCATGGCTGCGGTGGAGCTTGGCTCCAGTTCCGTTGCAATCGAGATTCGGCGCGAGGGCAAGATCGGACGCACCAACCACTATGTCGGCGCCTCCACCGCAGAACTCAATCGACGCGACGACATTGCATCAGGACGTTTCCGGAATTCGAAACGGCGCTTGACGACCCTTCACGACCTGCTTTCGGGCGCATCCAACTGCATGGGATTGGAAGGCGCGGCAGGAATCCTTGGCTTCCGGGGTCAAAATGGCTGTGAGTCCCTGTACCGCATGGGCGGCGAGGATCTCTCTGCGACGATATCGTGCAGCATTTACGCTACCGGGCAAAAGCGCATGTGGTTCACGAGTGGAAACCCTAGCGGCGGCGACTGGACTTCATTTGATTTCGGCGGCGATACAAGCTGAGTGGTCCGTCCGACCGAATTTCACACAAGAGCGAAAAGTCATCGAAGAACGCCTTGGAGGACGGATGCCGCCCCCAAGCAGACATCGGCAACGGAAGAGGCCCAGCCATGAAAAACGTCAAGATACTATGTCCAACGGGACACCTGAGTTTTACGCCGCTTGAACCGGAGAGCTTCCTGCGCGGCTGTGAGCAAGGGCCGGATTTCGTCATTGCCGACGCGGGAAGCTGCGACATTGGTCCCCGCCCGCTTGGCGCCGACCAGCACGTTAGCCATGCGGCATGGCAACGCCACGACTTGGGCATCATGCTTTGCCAATCGAGACGATTGAATATCCCGATGATCGTCGGTTCAGCATCCGATACGGGCACCAACCGCGGCGTGAACCAGTTCGTTGACATCATTCGCGAAGTGGCAGAGGAGCGGGAGCTTGCTCCCTTCAAGCTCGCGGCGATCTACTCGGAAGTGCCGGTGGAAGTCCTTCGCGAACGGCTTTCAGAAGGGGTTCGCATTGAAGGTTTAGGAGGTCGTCCAGATGCAGATGAGGATAACCTTGACTCGACTGACCGGGCCGTTGCGGTCATGAACGCCGAACCGATTCGCGCCGCTCTCGCCGATGGCGCTGATGTCGTAATCGCCGGGCGAGCGAGCGATTGCGCCTTGTTCGCAGCGCCTTTGCTCAACGCCGGCCATGGGCCTGGCGTTTCGTATTTTGCAGGCAAGCTCATGGAATGCGCTTCATTTTGCGCGGAACCGTATATGGCAAAGGAGTCTATTCTCGGAGAGATCGAAAACGATTCTGTCTACCTGACCGCCATGCATCCGAATCAGCGCTGTACGCCCGAGTCGGTAGCGGGGCATTCCATCTACGAGCGCGAGAATCCTTTCCGCGAACACATTGCCGGCGGCTACGTGGACATGTCCAATTGCGTCTATACGCGTGCGGACAAGCAAACGACGAAGGCAACTGGAGCCGTTTTTGTCGAAGCACCAGTTTGCAAGGTCAAGCTGGAGGGGGCGGGCAAAGTGGGAGAACGCCGCCTAGCCATCGTCGGCGTTCGCGACCCCGAGACTTCGGCCCGAATCGATCAGGCGGTTGACTGGTCGCGTGGCAAACTTTCAACGCGATTTGGGCCTCCTGGCGACAGCTACGAAATTTATTTTCACACTTTTGGACGGAACGGCGTGATGAGGGATCTTGAACCCTTTGCTCCGCGCGTGCCCCACGAACTGTGCGTGGTGATAGAGGTAATTTCGAAGGATGAGAGGATGGCCGAGGAGATTGCCGCCCTCGCTTCTCGGAACCTGTTCTACGCAAGGCTCCCCGGATTGAAGGGAACTGCGGGCGCCGCCGCGCTCATGTCTGACGAGGTGCTGGTGGGCGAGGCGGGCTACCGATGGACGCTAAACCATGTCATGGAAGTCAGGCATGCAACGGAACTCTTTTCGACTTCATCCATGACGATAGGGAAAAACTGAAATGGAGACCGGGTTATGAGCGATGAGCTAAGGAATCTTGCAAAGACTATTCGTTCCAAGAACGCAGGCGTGGATCACATCACGTTTGACATAATCCTGAATGACCGGAAGACCTTTGAACGAGTCCGAGACAGAGCGGGCCTCGACGCAGCCTCGGTTGCCAAGCTGTTTGGCATAGACAAAGATCGAATCTCCCATTTCGCGGCATTCGAACCCGCCAATGCGATCAAATTTACAATTCGCCGCCTCCGCCCTAGCGGCGACCCCGGCGAGAGCGACATGTTCGGGTGCCAGCAATATGCGCCGCTCTTTGCCGTAAAGATTCCTTAGCCGATCACGTCAGCCCCACGGCCAAGTGCGGCGTGTGCAGGTCGATCCTCGGGGAAGGCGATTTGGGCGAACCAGCGAATTGAATTCAATCCGGCAATGAATCGCACTTCTGGGTGCGGACGTAGATGCTTCCCGCGGTTTAGCAACTAGGAGTTGATTTTCGCCAGGGGAGGGCCACTTCGCTCTTGGCCATGAAACAATGACCGGCGAACGCTACGATGCTGCCTTGTTCGGGCAAATGCCCCAAATGCCATTCAATTCGTCAGTTCGGGGGCGGGAACGGGAAAATCGAGTCGGCTCTCGCCCCAGAGGCGCTTTCAAAGCCTTGACGATCTGGCGTTCCCGCAATTCTTGCGGATCGCAAGTCGGCGTAGCTTGTGAAACATCGTTGGGCCCGCGGTTCCATCGTTGGGCGCGCTTGGTTGGCGGCATTGCGAATTTCAAGTCAGCGGGCCATGCAATCACTTGTCGCTGCCAAGTGCCCATAGAGAACCGGCCGGAATAACTTCCAGTTTCTTGACCAAGCTGTCGGCACAAGGATCTTGTCACCGATCAGGCCGGCGAATGACAGCTCTTCAAGTTTGGAGGCGGCTCCTCGCCGAAAGCTTGAACCGAACGAGACTGCCGAGACAATCCGCCAAGCGCATCGACGCAAGCCCAAGTCGACAGAAACAGTAGATGTCGATTCGCAACATATTGAATCATGTGCACTAATTTTGGATCAGAACTCGCCCTGTCCCTAGATTTCCGAAAAATCCGTTGATTCCGGGCTGCGAAGCCAAAAGCCAAGAGCGCATGGCGAGCGGCGGAGACCGGTGTCGTCGAAGCCGTCTAGTCGCCAGAATCCCGTCGGTGCCGCGCATCCAGGCGGCAGTCCGCACCTAGCTGCGCATTTGGTCCTAAACGGAGGTCCAGCTCGAATGGTCGTCCAAGTCGTCCGAATCGGCTGGCGGATTCCCAGCCGCCTTCAAACGCTCCTGCCACAGGGTCAAGAATCGCGTGACCATGAGTTTTAGATTCGAGAGGCTAGAATGCTGCGAGTATTGGATGGAGGTTTCGCCGGTAGTGGACTCTTGCATCTGGACTCATTTCTTAGCAGCAATGAATTTGTTCGAAGGCAATGACAAAAGCAGATTCAGTTAGCGCATTTCCTCGAAACGTACCTTGACCGGTTCTGTTTCGAAGTTGAAGGCGCAAATGGCGGTCTGTCGGGAATCACTTCATTCCCAGTATTTCCGCAAGGTCACCGTCCTGCGGTTGCGGTGCCGAAAAATCCAGGCCTTCACGGATTCGATTCAGATGTTCGATCATCAGCGCCTCGGACGCATTCGCTTCGCAACGCTCAATTGCGCTTAAGATTTCCAAATGTTCGTCTTTTGGGCAGACCTTTTGTTTGGATGCCCCGTATAGACCGACAATGAGCGACGATTTGGTAACAAGCTCGCGCACAACCCGGCTCAGAATACGATTCCCGGATGCTTGAGCAAGTTTCCAATGAAACTCGCCGGAAAGCCGAATTAAATCGGCACCGCTGTTGCTGCCGCGCGCTTCGCTCTCCAGCGAAATGTGTCGCTTGAGCATTTCGAGGTTTTTCGACCCGATGTCCGAGGCTACGTGACGCGCGATCGCAGGTTCTAGCAGTGCGCGGGCTTCGAAGACTTCGCTCGCCTCGGTCGGGCCCGGGCTAACAACGAACGCGCCTCTGTTTTTTTCCAGGTCTATGATTCCTTGATCGGACAACAGCAGGAGCGCGCGCTGAACTCGCATGCGTCCAACGCCAAACGTGGCGCAAAGCGTATGTTCGCTCAGCTTCGTGGCAGGTGCGAGGCGATGTTCCATAACCGCATTGTATATTCGCTCGACAATGAATTTTTCGTCAACTCGGTAGCGATTAATCCCGTCGGAATCGCTCGCCGTGCCGGATCGCTCCGGCTCGCTTGCTCGCGACCGACTATTCAAGTCAGCAACAGTGGACGCCCCTAAAGCTTTCCTGTTTGGAATCTTCGACATTTTTGACAATTATTGTTTTCAATTATTGTTGACAATATATCTTTTCTGTGGTCGGGTGCAATTCGGAGGCAAATATTGGCGTTTCGGATTGAAATGCGCCGAAGCCCGCAATTCAACTTGGAGGAAGATATGAATCGTAGAAGCATTTTCTCGGCCGCCTCTGCGGCGCTCTTACTGAGCATGGCACAAGGTTCTGTCGTTTTTGCCGAAAATCCATTGCTTAAGATCGGATTTGTCGGAGTTACGAGCGGTCCGGCGGCCGCGTGGGGTATATCGAACCAGCGCTCGATGGAAACCCGCGCAGCGTGGATCAATGAAATCGGCGGATACAAAATCGGCCATGTTATGTACGATATCGAGATCGTATCGTTCGATGACCAAAAGGATCCTAAACGGGCAATCGCCGGAATGGAAAAGATGGCTCAGGAAGGGATTCACTATGTGGTTGGCCCGAACGTAGACAACGGGGCGGCGGCTGTGAGACCCGTGGCAGAAGCCAGCGGGATCATGTATTTCCCGTACGCTTTTCCCAAAGAACTGTATACCGCTCCGGCATCGAACGCAGTTCTTGGAATGGTTGCCAACTATCAGTCTGGACCGGCAATCTACAAGTACCTGATCGACGAAAAGGGCGTAAAGACCGTAGCTTTCATAGCCGCCAATGAGTCCGATCCTCTTAGCCAGCGCGACAGCGGTCTCGCGGCAGCGGAAGCTCTGGGGCTTGAAGCCGTTTCAGCGAACGTAACGTATCAGGTGGATACGACGGACTTCACGCCGGTTCTGACCCCGGTAATTCGAACAAATCCAGATCTCCTAGTACTTTCTGGCGTTTCGCCCGCCAATGCGCCGCAACTCATCCGGTCGGCGCGCGAGTTGGGATTCGAAGGGTTGATTTCGACGGAGACCGCTCAGGACGCTCAAGTGTTGCGCGAAGGCGCAGGCGACCTCGCGAACGGGTTCATTTCCGTAGGCGGGGCGTCCACGCCCGAAATCGCGTCGGACATGATGAACGAATTTGTCGCGCGGTACACCGACATGTTTGGCGAGTACAACGACGAGTCAAATACGAAAGTTTATGCGCTCGAGTATATCCTGGCAACGCTAGCGGCGAATCCGGCAGGCATCGATGATGTCGAAGAATTCAAGATGACAATGGATACATTCGAGGCGCCCAACCCGTATATGAAAGGCGACGCCGTGCTGCGTTACGTCGGCACGTCTTCCTTCGGGCAGCGACGCCAACTTTCGGTTCCGCTCGTTGTCAATGTTTTCAACAACGGCGAGTTCGAAACCCTTTTGGTTGCAGAAGTCGACTAAAAAAGCCAAAAATTAGGAAACGTTTCGGATCGGTCTCCCGGTCCGGAACGCGAAAAAAGGATTCCTGCATGGAACAGGTCATTGCGAACGGTTTGTATCTCGGAGCCCAATACGCAATGATCGCCCTCGGACTGACCCTGATATTTGCGTTGATGAACGTCCTGAATTTCGCCCATGGGCAGATGTACGTCATTGGCGGGTTCGTTACCTACACGTTTTACGGCCAATTCGAGATTCCCTTCATTTTTGCTCTTTTGGCATCGTGCGCGACACTTGCGATTCTGGGTGCCTTGATCGAGAGATTTCTTTTCGGCCCCGTAATCCGCAGGTCGTCAAGAGAAGAGAGCACCATGCTGCTTGCGGCGGGAATCGCTTTCCTTCTCGATGCAGTCATCTTGCTCGTATTCGGCGAAAAGCAGCGCGGAGTCCCGAAGATCGTCAATGGCGTCTTCAACTGGGACTTCAGGATAATCATGCCCTACGACAGAATACTGATCTGCGTAATTGCTATTCTCTCTATAGTGGCGTTCATCAGCTTTATGCACTTCAGCAAGACTGGCCGGGCACTCAGGGCGCTAGCCCAGGATCGCGTGGCGGCCGAATTGATGGGCGTCAATGTAAAGCGCTACTCAATGATCGGGTTTGCTCTAGGCGCCATGTTGGCCGGACTCGTCGGCGGGCTGCTCGTTACGATAACGGGAGTTAACCTCGGCATGGGCGGTCCAACGTCAATCAAGGCGTTCTTGATGGTCATGATTGGCGGGGCCGGAGTGATCTCGGGCGCGATAGCTGGCGGATTCATTCTCGGGATGCTCGAAGCCGTCGGCTTGGCCGTGCTTTCCCAGTACGGAGACATCACCTATCTCGCGATTTTCATCGCTTTGATGGTTTTCCTCGCGATACGCCCGCAAGGCCTCATGGGAAAGCCGTGGGGGTAGTTGGATGAGTCTGAAAGACGCGCGCCGCATTCTCGCTCTCGCGGCATTCCTAATATCCGTGTTTTGGCTAATTCCTTATTTGATTGCCGTCAGCGGCTACTGGAATTTCTACTTTACGTTGACATCCGTGGCGCTGTTGTCCGTCGCAAGCGCCGGGGTCTGGCTCACTTTTTATATCGGCAGAATCAACATCGGGCAGGGGGCGTTCGCGCTGATAGGCGCATATGTATCGGCGATTCTGGTCACCAAGGCCGGCATTTCCTTTTGGATCTCCCTCCCGATCGCCGGCCTTTTCGCGGGCATGGTTGCTGTATTGATCGGCCTTCCGATATTACGCTTGCGCGGAGTATATTTCGCGATGATAACTCTGGTGCTAACCGAAGTGGTCCGGCTCGCTGCACTCGCTTTGCCGATCACAAACGGCGCGAAAGGCATCGTGTCCATACCGTTGCCGAGCGAGTTGTCGATATTCGGCATCGTCCTAATCCCTGACTTCTCTGCGATCGAAAACCCGAAGCTAGCGTTTTACTACACGGCATGCGCGTTAATGGTTGCTTGCTACGCGGCGATGTACCGGATCGTAAATTCGCGCCTCGGCCAACTATGCCGGTCAATGCAGCAGAATGAAGAGCTTGCTTTGTCTGTCGGCGTTAACATCGCCTACCTGCGAGTCATTATTTTTGCGATTTCTTCTTTCTTCGGAGGAGTGGGCGGCGCCATGTTCGGAGCCATTGCGCAGTCGGTCTATCCGTCGAGCTTCGTTGTCAAGGACTCAATCGACTTCATGTTGAACTGCTTTCTCGGGGGGCTCGGTTACGTGTTCGGCCCGATGCTCGGGACGCTTGTGCTGTATTTCGGCTGGGACCTGCTATTTGAACTCGGAAAGTATCAGCTTTTGATTTACTCCTGCGTATTGATTCTTGTAATTCTGGTTCTTCCGAACGGTCTATTGAGTGTCAGGCTGAGTCGAATTCTATGGGCGCGGCAGTGACCCCGCTACTGGAAATTCGCGAATTGACTCGAAAATTCGGTGGTTTGACCGCAACCGACGCAGTATCTTTCGATGTTCAGGAGCACGAAATCTTGTCGGTGATCGGACCGAACGGAGCCGGTAAATCTACGCTGTTCAAGATGATGACATCGTTTTTGGCGACTACGTCGGGCGAAGTGCTGTTTCGAGGAAAGCGGATTTCCGATTTGAAGCCGCATATCGTAGCGCGGATGGGAATTGTGCGGACCTTCCAAGAGACAAGCATATTCAAGAACATGACTGTCAGGGAAAGCGTCTTGATCGCCCAGCACCTTCGTTCGACGGCATCTCTATCGGGATATTTCTTTGGCTCGCGTGCCGCGCGTTCGGACGAAGATAGTTTCGGACGAAGGGCTGACGAGGTCCTTTCCTTCCTCGGAATTTCGGAGATCGCCAACGAGCGGGCGAGCAATTTGCCTCAGGGACATTTGCGGGCTCTCGGCATCGCCATAGGCCTGTCTACCGATCCGGTCGCTCTGCTGCTCGACGAACCGTTTGCGGGAATGAACCAAGACGAGACCATGAAGATGGTTTCATTGGTTAAATCCGTCCGCGACAGAGGCGTTACGGTCTTGCTCGTAGAACATGACATGGCGGCCGTTATGACGATCTCCGACAGGATTATCGTATTGAATTTCGGCAAAAAAATCGCCGAGGGAACGCCGGCTCAAATCCAGAGCGACGAGAATGTAATCGAAGCCTATTTGGGCAGTTCCGATGACGAGATCGGGATCTAGCTAGTGACTTCGCCAATTCTGCAGTTTCAAGATGTCGAACTCTATTATGACCGAGTCTATGCGCTTAGAGGCGTGACGCTTGAACTGAACGAGGGGGAAACGGTCGCTTTGATCGGCGCAAATGGGGCCGGGAAGTCGTCGATTCTCCGTGCAATCACAGGACTTTCCAAAATAAATAGCGGTTCAATCCATTTCGAAGGAGAAAGGATCGACGGCAGCGATACCGCGGGCATCGTAGGCAAGGGTATATCCATGGTTCCGGAAGGGCGCCGGGTATTTCCCTATATGTCGGTCAAAGACAACCTTTTGATGGGCGCATTCACCCGTAGCGGAAAAGCCGAAATCATGAATACGCTCGAGAGCGTTCTCGAGCGGTTCCCCCGGTTGAAGGAACGATATCGCCAGACGGCAGGGACGCTTTCCGGCGGGGAACAGCAAATGCTTGTAATTGGGCGAGCCCTCATGGCTTCTCCTAGGCTTTTGCTTCTGGACGAGCCATCGCTAGGAATTGCGCCAAAACTAGTCCAAGACATCGCGCGCTCGATTGTTAGAATCAATTGCGACGATGGCGTTACCGTTCTGCTGGTCGAGCAAAACTCGCGAATGGCTCTAAGCATCTCGCATCGGGCGTATGCGTTAACGACCGGCAGCATCGTGATATCTGGAGAATCCCGCAATTTGCTGAATGACGAACGTGTAAAGGCCGCTTACCTGGGAGGTGCGGTGTAGAATGGCCATGAAATTGCTCGTTGCCAATCCCAACAGTACGGCGTCAATGACCGAGAGTATTTCGCGCGCGGCCCGGCGCGTCTCGAGGCCCGACACGCAAATCGTCGCGGTTGGATCATTGTCGGGACCGCCAAGCATCCAAGGTTTTTTTGACGGCGCGGCTTGCCTATCCGGACTTTTAGCGCAAGTCGAGCGCCATAATGACGTTGACGGAGTCGTAATCGCGTGTTTCGACGATACCGGGCTGGACGCAGTACGGTGTATGCTAGAGGTGCCAGTCGTGGGCATCGGCGAATCCGCCTGCCATGCGGCCAGCATGCTCAGCAACAAATTCACCGTGGTTACGACCCTTTCGCGCTCGGTGCCCGTACTGGAAGCCAACTTGATCAAATACGGATTGGCATCCCGCTGCGCCAGAATCAGGGCGACCGACATTCCCGTATTGAAACTGGAGCACAAGTTTCCGGAGACTACTGAAATCATTCGACGCGAAATCGAGCTCTCGATCAGAGAAGATCAATCGGACGCCATCGTTCTCGGATGCGCAGGAATGACCAGCCTGGCGGAGCAGTTGACGAATGAATTCGGGCTCCCGGTCGTCGATGGATTGAGTTGCGCCGTCACGTTTGCCGAAGCCCTCGTTGCCGCGAACCTTCGCACGTCCAAGATCGGGGGCTATGGATTTCCGGTAGCCCATTAGGGTCGGTCGCCTTCGAGAATGTTCATTGAAAGCGCAGTTTTGCGCTCAGATCGCAATTTAAGCGATCTGCGCGCAAGGATTTCGCTAGGGGCCGGCGCCGTCTCGAAATCGAGTCGCGGTCGAATTTGCTCGGGCTCAACTACGTATTGAACCGTATCGTGAATAGTTGCGGCTCATGCATTCGGATTCATTGCTTTCAGCTATTCGCGGCTCGCTTGGCCCGCTGCGACCTGCAAGGTGCAGGTCCGACACATTTCGGATAGACGAGTGAAGACCGGCGCATGGACAGACGCCTATTTCCAAAGACGCGACCGACGGCCAATTGAACAAAATATTGCTGGATCAGGCCAATCACGCGCTTTGTTTGGCAAACTGTTTCGCAAGCACAAATTTTCATTCCTTTGCGAGGCCGAAAAGCCCGGATTCGATTCCCTCGGCGAAACTCGCGGCGACCGCGGAATCGCTTAGGCGGTGTCGGCGCATTCGAGCGTAGGAATCGTCTTCGGTTTGAAACTCAATATTCGAAGATTACCGGTAGTGGACTCCATCGACCCCGATTAGGAAGAGACCGGGAGCGCTACCGATCAAAATAGCGATTCCGTTGATTGTATTGGAAGGTAGGGGAAATGCATCCTCGTCGCCAATCTTGTGTTGCAAAGCGCGCAATTTGATACTATCGAATTGCATTCGTATGCATCGCCGAAAAGGAGTGCGAATGCTATGGCGGAAATCCAGTTGAGAAATGTTTCGAAGCGGTGGGGGGGATTTACCGGAGTCGAGAAATTCGATTTGACAGTGGCCGACCGCGAGTTCCTTGTCCTGCTCGGGCCGTCCGGTTGCGGCAAGACAACCACGATGAGGATGATTGCCGGGCTGGAAGATGTGACGGAAGGCGAAATTCGCATTGGCGGCAAAGTCGTCAATGATTTGGACCCGAAGGACCGAGACGTGGCAATGGTGTTCCAGTCTTACGGGCTTTATCCAAATATGAATGTGTACGAAAACATACGGTTCCCACTCAAGGTGCGCAAAGTCGATTCCTCGACGCACCGCGAACGGGTGGAGCGCGCCGCAAGCATGGTCGAATTGACCGAATTCATGCACCGCCGACCTGCGGAATTGTCGGGCGGCCAGCGCCAAAGGGTCGCTCTAGCGCGGGCGATCGTTCGCGAACCGAATGTGTTTCTTATGGACGAGCCTTTGTCCAATCTCGATGCAAAGCTACGCGTTTCGACCCGGGCGCAGATCAAGAACTTGAGCCATGAACTGCAAGTCACGACGATTTACGTGACGCACGACCAAATCGAAGCCATGACCTTGGCGGACCGCGTGGTCGTTATGAATAGAGGCGTGGTGCAGCAAGTCGGTTCGCCGGCCGACATCTATGATCGACCCGCCAATGCATTTGTTGCCGGTTTTATTGGCTCGCCAGCCATGAATTTGCTCGACGGCAGCGTTTCGAAGGGCGTTTTCGAAGCGGAATTCATCCGCGTCGAAGGGTTAAAGGCAAAAGACGGACCGATAACTTTGGGATTCCGCGCCGAGGACGCCTCGATACGAAAAGACGGCGGCGGCGAAATAACGGCTCCGGTGTTCACAATGGAACTACTGGGCGACGCGACAATGCTGACGGTGCGCGTCGCCGGGTCGCTGGTGGCAGTAAAGGCAGCAAAAGACTATCGCGCAGAAATTGGCGAAAACGTTTCAGTTAACGTTCCTGCCGCTATTTGCCATGTATTTGATCAGAGCACAGGTAACGCCATCGAAGCCGGATAAACATTGATTTCATCGCGAAAGCCGACGCGCCGTCGACCCGACATGCAGTGCCGAATGCCGCAACATCACGGAGAACTATATGAAAGTTAAGAACTTCGTCGCTGCGGGCGCAGTTACTATAATTGCATCCGGCGCATGGGCCGAATGCGCCTTTGAAAACTCTATACCATTGAATTCTCTCACAGCGGATTTCGACGCATTTAAGGCTGTAGCGGCATCGATGGCGGAATGCGGCAATTTCGAAGCCGAGCTTGATCGGGATTACCGTTTCAAGCAACCGGCCGCTTTTGCGGCAAATCCATCTCTTTACCATATTGGCGGCGTGTCGAATTCCCCATTCGTTCCGCTATACGACCAGGGAACGATTCGACCGCTAGACGACTTGGTCGCGATTTATGGGCAGCATCTTTCGCCGAATCAGCTGATCAAGCTCGACGGCGAAATTTGGGCGATTGCCATGATGGTGAACGTCCAGCACCTTATGTATCGCAAGGACATTCTTGACGATTTGGGCATCGCGGTCCCCACCACATACGACGAGGTGCTTGACGCTGCAGCTAAAATTCAGGCTGCGGGAGTTGTAGACTATCCCTTGGGCGGAACCTATATGAGCGGCTGGAATTTAGCCCAAGAATTCGTAAACATTTTCGTAGGCGAGGGCGGCGAATTCTTCGGCGAGGGACATGAGCCATCTGTGAATAACGAGACCGGCATCGCTACTCTCGTCATGATGAAACGTCTCACGAAGTTTATGGACCCTGAATTCCTGGTTTCCGATTCGACGTATGTCCAGAAGCAGTTCCAGCAAGGCAAAATCGCGATAGCAAATCTTTGGCAGTCGAGGGCGGCGGCGATGAACAATGCCGAGGATAGCCAAGTTGTCGGTATGGTCGGCATGGCATCGGCGCCAATGGGCGCTGTGCGTCCCGCGTCCACGATTTGGTGGGACGGAATCGTGATAGCAAAAAATATTTCCGACGAAGAGGCTGACGCGGCATTTAGAGTCGCCCTTGAAGGCCTCGACACGGAAACCGTTGTTGCACACAACGACGCGGCGGTTTGGCTCATAGATGGATTCGTAGCTGGAGAGGCAGCCGCGGGCGCCGCTGCCACGGCTGCCAACGGCGCTGTGCCATATCCTGCCGGCAAGGCGATGGGTCTCATGCATACTGCGTTGGGTAACATAGTTTCCGATTATTTGACCGGAGCGACGAGCGCCGCGGATACGCTTGCCAACGTAGAGGCGGCATACATTGCAGCAGCCGATGAACATGGGCTGTTGTAGATATTCCAGTGGGGTCGCTCGCTAGGGCGCCTCGTTGTTTCTTCATGAGAGTCGATATGCACTGCTTTTCGGCGCAAAGTAATAATTTCGCCCAAGGCGAAGGGACGAGCGGATGAAATCCCGAACTTCCGCCGCAATCGCGGGACCTTCGATACCTTTTATGATGCTTTTCATCGCTGCTCCGTTCGCCGGCGTATTCGTACATGGTTTCCAGTTTACCCGAGCCGTTTACGAAACGATTGAAATCGAAAGCTGCACTCCGGGCTTAGTTGCGCAGAATTGCGTAATCGATAACAGGACCCGGCCGCTGGCTGGCGACGAGGGCATCCTGGTTACCGTAGGGGAATTCGTCGGCCTTGGCAGCTACCGGAATGATTTGGCGCTGAAGCGGCTCGCCGAGGCTTTGGATGGCTTTAGCCGGAAGAAGCTCATGGGAATCGACTTCCGGAAGGCGCTGCGGTTCAGCGTTGCGTTCGCGCTTATTGCCCTTTCGCCCGCTTGGGGAACGGGACTCGCCATTGCCATGGCCGTCATCAGCGTCGCCAGAACCGTCCGCGGCCAGGCAGCTTTCCTTTCCCCGCTTCCGAGCAATTCGATGTGCAGTTTTGCGGGTGAATTGGCGCGGTGTCGTTGCGGCCGGCCAATTCAGCTATTTGCCTGCCCTTTGCGATTTGCTGGCAGCATCGCTTCTGCTCGATGCGGTGTACCAGTCGATGGTGCCTGCAATCGCGAGTATTGTAAGTCGCGAGGCGACTTCAACGGATCAGGTCGAGGCAGTAGCCGCGGCCGTATCCGATTCCGCGCCTCTGTTGCTGCTCGTCACGGATTCCAGAAACAAATCGTCAGCGGGCTTACCGCCGGCGCTGTGAGAGGGTAGTCGATGAAGAGTCTTGATATCGTTTTCTTGTCGCGCTTTTCGGGCGGGTTGCTAGCGAGAGTACGCGGCAAATACGCATTCGGCGGAACCGAATAGTGCCCGCCCAAGGAGAAAGACCGATACAAGCTGCCCTGAGTGCAAATGCGGATCTTTCGCGAACGTGCGAGACTCGGCGCGTGATCGAGAACATGGTCGATGGCCTCAACGAACACCGCATCGACGATATCGGCGAATTTTTCAATTTCGATTTTCGCTGGATGGGCAATTTCGGCTGCGGCTCGAAATTCGGGCTTCGCGAGTTTCAGGACAATTGGCAGCGCCCGTTCCAGGCAGCATTTTCCGACAAGGTCTGCATTGACGAGGCTCGGCTCTTTATGGGCGAGTGGGCGGCTGCGTTCGGACGCCAGGAAGCTGTGCATACCGGCGAATTTTTTGGCATTCAGCCTACAGGAAAGCGCGTAGAAATCCGCTACATGGACTTTTGGAAGGTTATCGACGGAAAAATTGCCGATAATTGGGTTATGGTGGATTTCCCCCATGTTTTGTTCCAGCTAGGCCACGACGTGTTCGAAGGCAGAGGCTGGGAAGCATTCGATAGAGGCGATAGAGAGCCGCCGAGGCCAGGTTGCGAAACTGGAACAGGAGAATGACGGTAGTATACTTGAAAACAGGGAAATCGGACCGGGAAAAGAACGCGGGCGATGAAAAAACCAGGAGCATTGTCGAATCCGCGCTTGCGGACATCGACGCCAGGGGAGGAAATGCCGTAAGGGAGCTGTCCGAAAAATTCGACGGTCATGCTCCTGAAAAGTTCCGACTTTCGGAAACCGAAATCGAATCTCTGGTTGCCAAAGTTCCCAACCGCGACCTGTCCGACATCCGATTCGCGCAGGAGCAGATCCGAAATTTTGCCAAGGCCCAGCGGGATTCGATAAAGGACATCGAGATTGAAACGCTGCCTGGCGTGGTGCTCGGTCACAAGAATATCCCGGTTCAGTCGGTCGGCTGCTACATCCCGGGGGGGAAGTTTCCGCTTATAGCTTCGGCGCACATGTCGACGGTGACGGCAAGCGTGGCCGAAGTTCCGAGAATCGCCGCATGCACGCCCCCGGTGAACGGCGAACCCACGCCGTCTGTAATCGCGGCGATGCACCTCGGAGGAGCGCATGAGATTTATCTTTTGGGCGGAATTCAGGCAGTGGGCGCCATGGCCCTGGGAACCGACGAAATCGCGCCCGTCGACATGCTCGTCGGACCCGGAAACGCGTTCGTAGCGGAGGCTAAAAGGCAATTGTTCGGCAGAGTTGGAATAGATTTGTTCGCTGGACCAACAGAGACAATGGTCATTGCCGACGATACGGTCGACCCGGAAATGTGCGCGACCGATTTAATCGGCCAGGCCGAGCACGGTTTCGATTCGCCGGCCGTGCTCGTCACCAACAGCGGGAAACTGGCTTCCGAAACTTTGGACGAGATCGATAGAATCCTGAGGATTATACCGACCGCCGCGACGGCGGCGAAAAGCTGGTCGGATTTCGGACAGGTCGTGCTTTGCGACACCTACGAAGAAATGCTGGAAGTCGCGAACGGCATAGCTTCGGAGCATGTTCAGGTCATGACGGACCGCGACGACTGGTTCCTGGACAATATGACGAGTTACGGCGCGTTGTTCCTCGGGCCAAGGACGAACGTGTCCTACGGGGACAAGGTAATCGGGACCAATCACACGCTCCCTACCCGCAAGGCGGGCCGATATACGGGCGGGCTTTGGGTCGGAAAATTCCTCAAGACGCATACATACCAAAAAATCACTACGGACGAGGCGGCGACGCGTATCGGAGAATACTGTTCGCGCCTTTGCAGACTCGAAGGATTCGCCGGTCATGCGGAACAAGCCAACCTGCGACTGCGGCGCTACGGCGGAATGAATATCCCCTATGCCGGAAGCGCTCCCTATCCGTCGAGCGCGGAATGAAAGTTCCGCGCTCTCCTTCTTTTCGTCTCGACGGTCGCAGCGCGCTTGTGGTCGGGGGTACCGGAAGTATCGGATTTGCCTGCGCGGTCGCGCTGGCAGAAAACGGCGCTTCAGTCGTGATCGCTTCCCGTCGCGCGAGCGCCGTTGAATCGGCGGCCGCAACCCTGGTTGGGAATGGTTTCACGGCCATTGGTGTCCCATTCGATGCATCGGACGAGGTCGCGGTTCGCGACGCAATGCATCGTCACGGGCCATTTGCGATTCTCGTGAATTCTGCCGGAATCGCTCGCCCGAAATCTGCTTTTGACACTTCAATCGACGACTTCGACGACATAATGGAGGCTAACGTACGCGCGGCGTTCATTGTTGCGCGAGAAGCGGCTCGAGGAATGCAGGCGGAAGGCGGCGGCTCGATAATTCAAATTTCCAGCCAAATGGGGCTTGTTGGCGGCCAGGACCGTTCGGTCTACTGCGCCTCCAAGCATGCAGTTGAAGGCATGACTAAAGCCATGGCGATCGAATGGGGACCGCATGGAGTCAGAGTCAACACAATTTGCCCGACCTTTATTCGGACAGAATTGACGGCGCCGACATTCGAAAACCCGAAACGTGTCGCGTGGATCGAATCCAAGATCAAACTTGGCAGGATAGGCGAAACGGAAGACATCATGGGCGCTGTTCAGTTTCTGGCATCTGACGCGTCGGCCATGGTGACGGGAACTCACATAATTGTCGACGGCGGATGGACCGCAGGATGACGCGAGAAGATTCAAAACCTCTGGACCGGAATTCGCGCGTCGAGGGTAGCGACGAACCAAACGCGCATTCCGGATCGGGACCATTCGCCAGAGTAACGTCGCACGACGTGGCGAGGCTCGCGGGCGTCAGCCAATCGGCCGTCAGTCGAGCATTTTCGCCGGGAGCGTCCGTTTCGCCCAAGACCCTTGAGAAAGTCATGCAGGTGGCGGATTCACTGGGGTATCGCCCGAACGTTTTAGCCCGATCCCTGATTACCGGCCGTTCGCGGATCATCGGCATGGTAGTAGCCTATCTTGGAAACTCCTTCTATTCGATGGCACTTGAAAGGATCTCGCACGTGTTGCAGGCGAAAGGTTATCATGTTCTCGTATTTATGGCCTCCAATGCAGCCGAAGAACTGGATCGGGTCGTAAATGCTCTTCTCGACTACCAGGTGGACGGAATCATCGCGGCTTCGGTTTCAATGTCGAATTCCCTTTCCGACCGCTGTAGCGCGGCGGGTATTCCGCTAGTGCTGTTCAATCGCCACCAGGGCAAGCGGGGACCGACCGCGATCACGTCGGACAACTATGACGGAGCAAAGCGGATCGCTCGTTTCATGGCATATTCCGGGTGCCGCAGAATCGCTCATATCGCCGGCTGGAGCGAATCATCGACAGGATTTGACCGGGAAGCGGGATTTCGCGACGGGCTGGTCGAAGCCGGGCTCGAATTGCATGACCGAATCGACGGCCGTTGGAACAGGAATATCGCCGCCGCGGCGGCCCGGTCGATATTTTCGGCGCCCGCCGGTCGTCCCGACGGAGTATTCGTGGGCAACGACCACATGGCGTTCGCGGTTATGGACGTTATTCGCTACGAGCTCGGTCTTCGCGTTCCCGAGGATGTTTCGGTCGTCGGCTTCGACGATGCGCCGCAAGCGGGATGGAAGGCCTATGACCTGACGACCTATCGTCAGCCTATCGACGAGATGGTCGACCTCACGGTCAATATCTTGCTAGCAAGAATTGAAAATTCGCATTCGGAAACGACGCAGTTCGCTATCCCCGGACATCTGGTCGTGAGGCGATCGGCGAAAATTCCCGGGAGCGGGAATCATGACTGAACAGCTTCCTCGCTACACCGATTTTTGCGACTATATTCTTGGAATAACCGAAGAAATATGGGAACATCGCAAAGTCGACAGTTTGCGGCGCTACTACTCCGAGGGAATTTTCGTTCGCTCGCCGACAGGAATCGTCGTCGGCCATGAATCGGTCATAGTTTCAACGTGCGCGACGCTGGCCGAACTTCCGGATCGACGGCTTCTAGGCGAAGATGTCATTTGGGCGCGAATGGGAGAGGATAGCTGGCTTTCTTCCCACAGGCTATTTTCGACCGCCACGCACCTCGGCAACGGCCAGTACGGAGCGGCAACCGGAAAAAAACTTGCCTATCGGACTATTGCGGATTGCCATGCCCATGCCTGCGAGGAATGCGGATGGCAAATCGACGACGAATGGCTGATACGCGACCAAGGAGCGATCGTTCGGCAGCTGGGAAGCGACCCGAGAACCTTTGCCATGGAAGCGATCGATCGAGAAGGCGGTTTCGAGTCGTGTACGCGCCCTTTTAGTCCGGGCGGTTTCAATGGGCCGTATCGCGGCGAAGGAAATAACGACGAGACAGGAAATCGATACGCCGATACGCTTTCTAGAATTATGCATGCGGATCTGGCGGTGGTCTCGACGGAGTATGATCGCGCCTGTCACTTGGAGCATCCGGGCGGGAAGACGGCACATGGCCGATCGGCCGCCGACTCGTTTTGGCTTGGACTTCGTTCATCGTTTCCGGCGGCGGAATTCAAAATTGATCACGCGACCGGGCTGAGCGAGCAGGGAATGCCCCGCCGCGCCGCGGTTCGATGGAGTCTGGCAGGCGCCCACGACGGCTTCGGAATGTTCGGCGCGCCAACAGGCGCCGATGTCTACGTGATGGGCGCGTCGCATGCGGAATTCGGACCCAGAGGAATTCGTAGGGAATACGTGATCCTCGACGAAACCGCCATCTGGAAGCAAATTCTCATTCACGCCGGCTGAATTCGGGAGTTTTTGTTTGAAAGGTAGTTTTTTCGGTCATCTACATCCAAAGAAAGGATTACATGCAACAGCAATCCACATCGCCTCGCATCGTGCGCCACGGCGAGTTAATTCCCTGCCGCACGGCATTTATCGATGCGCATACGCCAGGTTCCGACAAAAAGGAGAACTTTACGATTGTCGGAGGCGGCGTGTCGGAAAGCCCCGACCAGCACGTGCATATCAAGGAAACGCCCGGCTTCAATATCGGCGCCGCCGGGCAGCCGCCGGGATGCCGAAACTCGCTGCATTCCCATCGAACCGCGGAAGTGTTTTTCGTTCTGGAAGGCAGGTGGCGCTTCTTTTGGGGCCGATGGGGCAATGCCGGCGAAGTTGTGCTCGAAGAGGGCGATATATTCGATATCCCTACAGGAATATTCCGGGGATTCGAGAATATTGGCCAGGAGCACGGGATGATCATGGCGATACTTGGCGGCGACGATGCCGGAGGAGGAGTCATCTGGGCTCCGCAAGTCGTTCAAGATGCCGAAGAACACGGCTTGGTGCTGGCTAGCACCGGGCGGCTTTACGATGCGAAGAAAGGCGAGAGCCTTCCCGCAGGCATAACGCCCATGCCGTTGCTTTCCGATGAAGAACTGGAAGATTTCCCGGAACTTGGCGCTCGCGACGTCGTTCCGGCCTACATTGCGCGAAAATGGGACATGATCTCGCTGTCGCAAGGCCGGCCCGCGAGGGTAATCGGCGAGGACGCAATGATCGTAGACAGGCCCGGATTCGAGGTGGAATTCATTTCGAGGGGATCAAACACCGATTCATTCCGTTACTGCATCGGCGAGTACGAAGTATTGATGCCTACCGAAGGATACTGGCGGATTTCCTGGGAAGCCACGTCGGATGTTCTAGCGCCGGGCGATACTTGCCTTGTACCGCCGGGACTTGGAAGATGCATCGAACCTGCCGTTTCCGGCCCGGCTGGATTATTCAGAGTCAGGGGCACGACCGACCCGGCGGGCCCGACTTGGCGACCGTGAATCGGCGGTTGCCGTCGCGATTGATCGCGCGGCGCGGAAAAGTCCCGAGATCGGAAGAAAGGAGGCGATAGAACAATGGCAGTAAGGACAACTCATGTTGGAAGCTTGCCTCGCAGTCAGAAAGTCACGGATTTTCTTTTTGCCAAGGAGAGAGGAGAAGCTTACGAGCAGTCTGCATTCGACGCGGCAATGACGGAAGCATGCTCCGAAACCGTCCGGTTGCAAGTGGAAGCCGGGGTCGACATCGTGTCCGACGGTGAGACTTCAAAGATATCCTATGCGACTTACGTCAAGGATAGGTATACGGGATTCGCCGGAGACACGCCGCGTAGCCCTCCGGGCGATTTGCTGCAATTTCCGGAATTTTTAAGGCGTCTGGCGAAGGAAGGCGGAACGGCGCAATATTCTCGACCCAAGTGCGTCGGCGAAATAAGGAAGAAACCGGGCAACGAACTGGAAATGGACATCGCAAATCTCAAATCCGGAATTGCTGCGCACGGAGCGCCGGAGGGATTCATGAACGCCGCATCGCCCGGGGTTATCAGCCTTTTTCTTCCCAACGACTATTGGCCGAGTAGAGACGCATACCTCGAAGCTCTAGCCCAAGCTATGAGCGAAGAATATCGCGCGATTGTCGATAGCGGGCTGCTTCTCCAGGTCGATTGCCCGGATCTCGGGCTGTCGAGGCACGTCATGTTTTCCGACTTGAGCGATAGCGAATTCGTTGCCGTGGCCGAGAGCAACGTCGAAGCTCTCAATTTTGCGCTGGATGGAATCGATCCGTCGCGCGTGCGCGTTCACATCTGCTGGGGGAACTACGAGGGACCGCACATCTGCGACATCGGAATGGATAAAGTACTTGCGACGCTTATGAAAGTAAGGGCCAAGTTCGTTTTGTTTGAATCTTCGAATCCGCGCCACGCGCATGAGTGGTCGGTATTTGAGGATCGGAAATCGGAGATTCCGGACGAAAAGGTCCTGATTCCAGGCGTTATCGACACGACAACGAATTTCGTCGAACATCCCGAGCTCGTAGCGCAAAGAATTAGGCGATTTTCCCGAATTGTAGGCGCCGATAGAATCATCGCAGGCACTGACTGCGGCTTCGGAACATTCGCCGGTTTCGGCGCCGTCGATCCGAGCATCGCCTATGCCAAGCTTGCAGCGCTCGCCGAAGGAGCGCGCCTCGCTTCGTGACCGAACCGCTCGTACTGCTGCCCGGCCACATGTGCGATGCTCGGGTATTCCTGCCTCAGATCGCCGCGCTATCGCAGCGCGTTTCGGTTTTCGCCGCTTCCATTGGGCGCGGCGACACGATTCCTGAAATTGCTCGTCTGCTACTTCGGGACGCGCCTCCCAAATTTTCGCTAGCGGGACTTTCCATGGGCGGAATCGTGGCCATGGAAATCTTGCGATCAGCTCCCGAGCGGGTCGCCCGCGTTGCGTTTCTTGATACGAACTGCCGCAGAGAGTCGCCTCTAAACGCTAAAATTCGCGAACAGCGCATTCGAAGGGTCGAAAGTGGCGAGTTGGCGGAAGTTGTAAGAGACGAGATGAAGCCTTCCTATCTGGCGGCGGGAGAGCGAAGGGGAGCCGTTCTACAAATAGTAATGGAAATGGCGCTTGAACTTGGTTCGGACGTATTCGTGCGGCAGTCAAGAGCGCTGCAGACCCGAGCCGACTATTCGGAAACGCTAGCCTTGACGCGGGTCCCGTCCATTGTCATATGCGGTTCGGATGACCGGTTGTGCCCGTTGTCATTCCATTGGGAAATTGCCGAATTATTGTCCGGGGCCAAACTGGCTGTCGTCGAAGGCGCCGGGCATTTGCCTACGCTGGAAAAACCCGAGCGAGTTACTGAATTGCTGGTCGAATGGATGGAAAATTGAATGGAAATTGACCTTTTCGAATTGCTGCGCGGAATCGATACACCGACCGTATGCAATGCTATTGAGGTGGCCCTAGGTGAGAGGGGGCACTACCACTATTCGCGCGGTTCGGTTGCTACGGCCGGTTTCGGCGGGCAGCCGATAGTCGGGCGCGCACTAACCGCCAAAATTCGAGCCTCGGCTCCCTTCGACGGCGGCCCGCAGCAGGCAAAAGAACGCAGAATGGCGTATTACAAGTACATGGCGGATGGCGTTCGCCCCGCAATCGCGGTGCTCGAGGATTTAGACAAGCCTAACATCTGCGGCGCCTATTGGGGCGAGGTCAATGCGACGGTACACAAGGCCTTCGGCATTTCGGGCGTCGTTACCGACGGTCTGGTACGAGACCTAGGCGAATTGCCCGACGGATTCCCAATTGTCGCGGCAGAAATCGGCGTAAGCCACGCCTTCGTCCATGTCGTTGAAATCGATACGCCGGTCTCCGTGTTCGGCATGGATGTCAGTCCGGGAGATTTGATCCATGCGGATATTCACGGCGCAGCGGTTGTGCCTCGTTCGGTGGAACCCAAGATTGCCGCGGCCGTAGCGCAAATGCTGGAAACAGAATCCATTGTGCTTGAACCGGCTAGAAATGCCGAAAATTACGACTTTGAAACTTTCCGCAGGTCGTGGGAAGCGTTTGAAGCCGCGAGAACCTGAATCGTAGCTGGCGCGGAACGCGAAACCGGTCGACGGGAGATAGTTTCCGCAGCCGTCGAATTGCTGGCTCAGCCGGCCATGACCGAGGGCAGCCACAACGTCAAAGCGGGAAAGATTAGCAGGATTACGACGCGAATGATCTCGGCGCCGAAAAACGGCGCTACCCCTTTGAATGTCTCAAGCATGGGCGTGTCTTTCGCCAGAGCCGAAATTACGAATACGTTCAGGCCGACCGGCGGAGTTATCAATCCTAGCTCGACGACGATTAGCGCCAATATGCCGAACCAAATCTTGAGCTCTTCCGTGCCCATGCCGAAACCCGAACCGTCCGCGCCCTGATAAATTCCGCCGTTGATTTCGACGAGAACGGGCCAAAAGAAGGGAATGACCAGAAGAATCATCGACAGGCTGTCCATCAGGCAGCCGAGAACGATTAGCGCCGTCAGCAGAATGATCATGACAAGCATCGGCGCCATGCCGGTTTGGCTTATCCATTCAGCCGTCGCCTGCGGCAACCCGACCCGGGAAAGGAAGATTTTCATCAATTCGGCGCCGAGAAGGATCAAGTAGATCATTCCGGTAGTCGAGGCTGTCTCCTTTAATGCCTCCTCCATGACTCGGAAGGTTATTTCGCGCTTGATCGCGCCGTAGGCCCATACAAGAAAAACGCCGACTGCTGCTGCCGGGGTGGGGTTGTAAAACCCTGCGAAAATGCCGCCGAGAACCAACCCGAAAATAGCAAGCACAGGAATCAGTCCGATCGTCGCCGCAAAAAATTCCTGACGATCCGTGTATCCGCCCTTGGGACCGGCGTCGGGATTCACCAAAACGTATGCGGCGATGGTCAACAGGAACAAAACGACCGCGAATAGTCCTGGAACGATAGCGGCCGTAAACATCGTAACGATATTCGCTTCCACGATGATTGCGTAAATGATCAGCACCACCGAGGGCGGAATCAGTATTCCCAGCACGCCTCCTGCCGCCAGGGAACCTGTCGCCAGCGCACCGGAATACCGATATTTTTTCAATTCGGGCAGGGCAACCCGGCCCATCGTACTTGCCGTGGCAAGAGATGATCCGCAGACGGAGCCGAAGCCCGCGCACGCGGCGATGGCCGCCATCGCGGTGCCGCCGCGCAGCCAGCCTAGCCACGCATTTGCGGCTCTGAAGAGAGCCCTCGACAAGCCGACCTTGGAAGCGAGCGAACCCATCAAAACGAACATCGGAACTACGGTAAGGCTGTAGATCGAAAATTGGCCATAGGCCAATGTCTTAAGCTGGTTCAGCATCGGCGCCGGACCGTTCACAACCATGATGCCGATTCCGCCGACAAGAATCATCGAGTAGGCGATGGGCATTCGGATGGCGATAAGTAGGACCAAAACTACGAGACCGGCCAAACCGGTCGAAACAGGGTCCATTACGCGCGCTTCCGTAAATTCAAGCCAAATCCGCCTTCTGAAAATGAAATCGCTGCCGCAACGAACAGAAGCGCCAATGAAACGAGTATCGGAACATACGCGCACCAGATCGGAACTTGCAGAATTGCGGTCGTGTATCCGTATTCCTTTTGGCTTAGCATCCCGGCATACATTCTCCACAAAAGGAGAGCCGCGAATACAATAGCCGCGGCCGCGGCGAAAATTCGGAATATCGCGATCCAGCGAGTAGAAGCGCGAGCGGTAAAAATGTCGGCGGTCACATTAGCGCCGCGCAGCTGACAGTAGGGCAGAAAAGAAAACGCCGCGACCGCGACGCCGATTTCCGTCAATTCGAAGTCGCCTGGAAAAGGCTTCCAGAAAATTCCTCCGAGGACCGAAAATACATTGATCGCAACTACCGCAAGCAGCAGTACGCCGCCTGCCAGTGCCCAGACGTCAATTGCCAATTTCGCCGCACCGATCCAGCCGGTGCGGCGCATTTCATCTGATTCGTTCGCGGGATTCACTGCGAATTCTGGACGATCAACTTACGAGCCTTCGCGACGAGAGCAGCTCCGTCGATGCCCTTTTCGGCGACTTCGCCGATCCAGCGGTCGACCGCGGGTTCAAGCGCTGCTTTGAAAGCCGCCGTTTCTTCGGGAGAGAGCACGATATGGCTGTTTCCGGCATTAACCGCGAGGCCTATGCCGAAGTCGTCGGATGCGCGCCAGATTTCTCCGACCTCGCCCCACCAATCGCGCCCGGAAGCATCTTTAAAGGCTTTCTGAATGTCTTCCGGCAGGTTTTCCCAGCGCGACTTGTTCATGGAAACCTGAAAGGTGGTCGTGCCGAATCGCGCCATGTCCGCGCCTTCGATTTGGAACTGGGTCTGATCTTGAATTTTTAGCGGAGGAATTATCTCCCAGGGAATAAAGGCGCCATCAACTGCGCCCTTCTGAAGCGCCTGCGGGAGGTCCGGGACCGGCATCGCGACCGGGGTTGCGCCTAGGGCTTCGATGATCCAAGCTCCTGTGCGCGTCGGGATTCTCATCTTCAATCCGGCTAGGTCGGCTGGAGAGCGGACTTCATTCGAGCGCATATGAATGGCTTGGCCGGCGTGAACGTGCAGAAACATGACCTCCACGCCCGCGTATTCCTGCTTCAAATCGCTTTCGAACAAATCGTAGAGAGTCAGATTGGCTGCGACAGGGTCGTTGACGTAGACAAACGGCAATTCTAGGACTTCTGTTCTTGGAAACAGGCCGGGTGTATACCCGTTGACCGTCCAAACGATGTCCACTACGCCGTCTCTGGCCTGACTTATTAACTCGGCCGGGCGCCCTCCGAGCGTCATCGAAGGGAAAATCTCAATTTCGACTCGTCCGCCGGAATTTTCTTCGACTTGCTTTGCCCAAGGCTCCAGCATTTGGGTGTGTGCCGGCGCATTGGCGCTGAGCAAGTGATGCAGCTTGAACGAAAATTCTTGAGCGACTGAAGCACCTGCGAATGCAAACATCGCCGCGGCAAAGGCCGCGGCCGTTGCGGATAGGCTTGCAACCATTTCCTTCATCTCCTTAACAATTCCAAAAAATAATTTCATTGAATTGGTTGAAGGTTTTCCGTCATCAAGTCAACTCAAATGACATTGGACTTGGTATCGAAATTTCGGAAACTTGACAATTGCCGACTATTTTTTGTGCGTCGCGCCACTTCGGCACCTCAAGCAAGCGCGATGCGATTTGAAATTTTGCCGATTCGCGTCTAGCGGGCGGCAAAAGCGGCAAATTTGTCCCAACGCATTGATCAATCTGTGCCGAATGCGAGTAGTGAGCGTTTTGCGCGACTAGGCGTAAATTTTTTTGAATTTGGGATTTTAGAAAGCTCGACGCGAATGCCGCCGCGAAGATTTGGAACGCAAATCCGGCCTTCGTCACTCCGCCGCCCTCAGCATCGGAATGACTAGCCGACGCAACTATTGGGTTTTCATTGCTAGAGGCGACATGCGCGCATCCCGTAGTTTCCATGACAAGATGCTGTGGTTCGAATTCGCCGATGGCATTGGATCGAATCGCGGTGCAATGGACAAACGCACTGCCTAGATTGCCGAGTTCGCTAACAATTATTATTCAGCCTTCGCCTAGGCCGACGATAGTGAAGACGCGGCATTCAAGAACCGCTTTGTCAACCCTAGAGCGTCATTGGTGGCCCGAATAAACCGGCGACCGGTATCGGGATTCAATTTCATCGGCGCCCATGCGCTTAAAGGTATTCGTTCGCGGATTCTGCATGCCAATATTCGAGAAGAAGAGTTCGCCCTATCCCCGAGGCTGCCAATCGACTGCAGATTCTCTTGCCAATATCAAATCGAATTTTAACTCGGTTAAGTTGATAGAGGCCGCGGGAGAGCAACTGCAATTGATGCCGACGTTATAGACCGTGCTCGCTTCGATGAAGCCGCAGCCCGACCTTAAAGCGAACTCGGCGAACTAGGCATCCCAGTCAATGCCGCGGGAATCGCCAAAGCCAGCTCCGCGGAAGAGATGAACGAAGAACAATATCAAACCCTCGCGGACAAAAATATGAAAGACGTCTTCCTTCCTTGTCAAACCGAGGCATGCGCTATGCTTCGACACGGGAAGGATCAATCATCGATATCGCTGCAATGCCCGTTGTCATTGTGTGTCGGGTTTTGAACCAGTTGCACTACAATGCCCCCAGGACCGGCGTGATTCACCTGTCGATATCGATGGCGATAGAATGGGTTGATCGCGGTGTCGGGGTTAGTTCCATCAGCCGTGCTTTCACCGCGATGCCTATGAACACGCGTCCCGATATGGTTCACGAAACGCGGGAGATCGAAAGTCAGACGCCGATGCGGTGCGTTGCGACGGCGGATGAGATGGTTGGCCCGGCGATTTTTCTGGCGAGTGATTCATCGACATACCGCACAGGCGTTGACCTACTAGTAGATGGCGGTTTCTGCTGCTGGCGAGCAGCGTTTACGAGCAAGAGCAAGACCCTCAATGCTTGGTCGAAATTGAAGGGCTCGCGAGCACTCCATTGCATACCGCGCGCACCCAATTTGGCCGCGACGACTGCGGATACCAGTCCGTTGGCACGCTTAGGCAAAAACAAACTTTCAAAATCTAGTTCAGTATTAGGCGCTCTAAGCTGACGGCCGGGTTCGAAGAGTCCATCGCTTTTTCGCCATGCAGGGTACCAGAATTCGTTGTTGTGCGAATCCTCTTAAGCCGAACCTGATTGAACGCCTAAGGAAATTCCAGTCTTGCGATCTGATCGCATGAAATTGTCCGTTTTCGGATTACAGGTTGCCGAGAAACTTCAGCTATCGTTCCTTGGCCCGGCTTTCCTGTCGGCAGCGATGTTTCGTCGAACTTCTCTTCTTCAAATGCCAGCATCCCTCGACATAGATCTGTTTTGTCTCGACCAATTCGCGCCCGAGCCGGAGTGCGAATGCCATTCGATCGACGTAGGCATGCAAGAGATCCGTGGCCACGGTGAAGCGAGGCCGGTGAGCGGTTCGTTGGCGGTCAAGAGAGGGGCATTTGGCTGCGGCGGCAATAGGTTCGATTGTTCAACAGGGGCTTCACACCGTCCCCGGCACCTCGATGTCCGCTAGCATTGGGAAAAAGCAAGTTGTCCAAGGCCCGCGACGGTTCCTTCAATCGCCTCTTCAGCGCGTTTCGGGTGGGTCTTGGCACTGGAGTGCTTGGACGGTTCCGTATGCGTCCTATTGAATTCGCCCGTTGAGAATTTTCTTAGGAATTGAAGGGCTACGCCATCTCAGGGATTGTTGCCCCCTTTTCGGAAAGCTCACCGACTTAATCTGCGGGTTGGGCTTGGTGATACGGAAATCGGGACGCTGCGGCGTTTGCGCCGAATCTGGAAAGCTGAAATTGTCGAGCATTAAGTATCGAACAAGGACTTCCCGAAGACCTTCATGTCTTGCAATCTGCGCAATTCAACAATGCGCGAATTGTTCGGCAGTTCAGCATTTTTTGTTGTTATCAGTTCGCCTTTCTTGATCGCCTTGGTTACTTTCGCTCCCGAAAGCAAACCGGCGGGAATCGCTTTCCGAGAGAAAGCTCGCGATGCCTCCATTGCCCAGGCTCGGTAGGTGAATTCGCCGATTTGGTCGAAGATTTCGCCGACTAGCAGATTGCGCTTCGCCAAGGCACAGACATCCGCGACGGGGATATCCAGCGGGACCATGTCGGCTTTGCCGTAAAGAACCGCGCGGGCGCAGGTCAGCGGAACTTCCAGCGAAGTCAAATGGTAGGGCCGAATAAATTCAAAATACGGACCATCGCCCATATTGAGATCATTCATGCGCTCCCAGACACGCGGGTGCTCGGCCTCTGCGACGACGAAAACTCCGGGAGCGACACCTTTCCCGACTGTGTAGTCTACACGGCCTATATCGGATAGAATGCCTCCATTGCGTTCGGGAACGAAAACACTAGCCAATTCCTTCGTCTCTGCGGCCGGCCCGTGCATTCCGTCGATATCCGGAATCAAACCGGTGGCGTTGGCGATTGCCGACATTTCGACCATGGTTTTCGAACCGTCAACGAACTCAACGAGCAGTCGAGGGTTCATATTTCGGCTCTTGGCTTCGGCAAAGTATTCGTCGGGCGTTGCATCGAAGTTCAAGGGGTTGTTCTTGCCCTTTCCGGCGCAAACGATCTTGTGACCCATGGCCGAAACGAATTCGATCAATTCCATGCAAGCGGACGGTTCATCCCCGGCACCCAACGAGTAGACGACGTTCAGCCGATCAGCCTCGCGTCGAAGGTAGGAGCCGACGGTGACATCTGCTTCCACATTCATCATAACTAGGTGTTTGCCGCTCTCCATGGCTCTCAGCCCGATATCGGCGCCTGCCTCCGGAATTCCGGTTGCTTCGACGACGACATCGATCATTCCAGAATCTAGCAACGCGTCGACGTTGTCGGTGACCGCGGTCTTACTGCTCTCGATGGCCGAATTCAGTTCGCCCACGTTGGTTGCGTCGACGCTATGACCGGTTTCTCGGTACGCAAGGTCAACGGCTTTGTGGGCCGATGAAGGACTGAGCGCCAAAATCGCCGCCACTTCTATACCTGTCATCATTTTCGCCCGGGTTACGATATCGGTTCCCATCTCGCCCGACCCGATTAAGCCAATTCGTACAGGAGAGCTGCTACTTGCGCGCCTCGCCAAATCTTTGGCGAGTCCCGTGAGCGCGACGTTGGATGTCATTTTCGATCCTTTGTCAATTCGCCGATTTCGGAGACTAGCAGTACAACCAGATTTACATTGGCGCAAAAATTCATAGCGCAATTTATTGTTTTTGGTAAACCCGACCATTGGCGGCCAATCGGACAATGGATACTTGATACCGTTGCGAGCAAAACCATAATGCGCACGGCAAACGGTGTTTCTGCCTTGTTTGCGGCATTTTTCCATCGATCTTTGAGGTCGCAAAGTTGAAAATGCCTTCGCGACGATCGACTTTCCAATGTTACAGCCGGGCGATTCAAAGAAAAAGTCCGAGCACGAGAACTCAAGGCCAGTAAGCAAATAGTTGCAGTTTATGTCGGCATAGCCAATGTATTGCGGCGACGTCGAAAACTAGCCAGGCTGCTGGCATGTGCTGCCAAAAATGACGAAAACGTAAATGAGGCTTGCGCAGGCCGGGCCCGGGCAGGAGCACAATTCCGACTAGCCCGATTCTAAATGCACGCGGCTGGCGGTTCCCTAACTCGCTCTTAGTTCAAGGCTTGATGTATGGCTCTTCACCCGAGTAGTCCGAACCAATTTTTTTGGAATACGATGCAGTAGGCATTGTCCATTGTAGACACTGGTGGTCGACAAGGATTCCGCAATGGCCGGCGAATACATTCGCTGATGAAAGCCGACCTTACATGCGATCTCGTGGCGCGGCAAGAGATGGTTCTCTTCAATCGAATCGCGGCACCCGAGGAATAGCGGAAAATTCGACCTTCACTATTCGGTTGATAGGCAAGCCCTGGACGCTCGGCGTTGCGGGAACGGCAATTTCAATCGAGCGCTTTCGCTTATTCTGCCGTCGACGGCATCCTCGCCGCCGGAGACGAGCTTTATGCGACCGGCGAAAAGGCGATGCTGGAAAAGCATTCGGTCGCCCCCCCCCCCCCCTAGGAAAAGCTGTGCTAGGAACTGGGCTGGATGCGGACGGGTCGAGGCGCGGTATCTGTTCGGATTGGCTGCGGCGTGGATAAATGCCTTTGATTTGATCGCCAACAAGTTGTCCGCTTCCAGCAACTATGTATTTATGCGTGGAAGCGCACAGGAAAGAGAATCACAATGTCAGTCGATACGCCGAACTTGGACAGAGTGAGTTGGCCGCGAGACTTGCGCGGCTTGTCGCTAGGCGAACTGCGGGCGGTCGCAGACGACCTGCGCGCGGAAACGATCGATGCCGTTTCGACAACTGGCGGGCATCTCGGCGCCGGTCTCGGCGTGATTGAGCTTACAGTCGCGCTGCATCATCTGTTCGATACTCCAGGCGATATTCTGATCTGGGATGTTGGCCACCAGTGCTATCCCCACAAAATCCTCACCGGAAGGCGCGGTCGCATACGCACGATTCGACAAGGCGGCGGGCTTTCCGGGTTTACTAAGCGTTCGGAAAGCGAATACGACCCGTTTGGCGCGGCGCATGCTTCGACATCGGTGTCGGCCGGGCTCGGCTTCGCGGTCGGCCGCGATTTATCGGGAAAGAAGAACCGCGTCGTCGCGGTCATTGGAGACGGAGCGCTCACTGGAGGAATGGCCTATGAGGGGCTCAATCACGCGGGATCGCTGGATAGCGGGATAATCGTGATTCTCAACGACAACGACATGTCAATTGCTCCGCCGGTTGGCGCGATGAGCAGTTATCTTTCGCGGCTGATCTCGTCGAAGAGCTATCGCAGCCTGCGCGATGTCGCTCACCACATCGCAGAGCGGTTTCCGGGCGCAGTCGAGCATGGAGTCAAGAGGGCCGAGGAATATGCCCGCGGACTGATGACCGGCGGGACGCTATTTGAGGATCTTGGCTTCTTCTATGTCGGACCCGTCGACGGGCACAATTTGGACCACCTTGTACCCGTGTTGCGCAATGCTCGCGACGATGCGGGCAAGGGTCCTATTCTGGTTCACGTTGTTACGGTGAAAGGCAAGGGCTATGCGCCAGCCGAAAAATCTGCGGACCGATTTCACGGCGTCGCTAAATTCGAGTCCGTTTCGGGGATCCAGAGCAAGCCCAAGACCAACGTTCCGACATTCACCAAAGTGTTTGCCGACAGTCTCATCGCCGAGGCTGAGCGGGACGACAAGATCGTCGCCATCACGGCGGCGATGCCGTCCGGTACCGGCATCGATGCTTTCAAGAAGGTATTCCCCCATCGCGCTTTCGATGTCGGGCTCGCTGAGCAGCACGGCGTGACCTTTGCGGCTGGCCTCGCTGCAAGCGGTATGAAACCTTTCGCGGCGATTTACTCGACTTTCCTGCAGCGCGCATACGACCAGATAGTTCACGACGTAGCGATCCAGCGTCTTCCAGTACGCTTCGCAATTGATCGCGCCGGGTTAGTCGGCGCCGACGGTCCGACTCATGCTGGCGCGTTCGATATTGCTTTTCTTGGCTGCCTGCCCGGGATGATTTTGATGGCAGCTGCGGACGAGGCCGAACTCGTGCACATGGTCACTACCGCGGCGGCGATCGACGACGGCCCCTGCGCTTTCCGCTATCCGCGCGGCACTGGGTTCGGAATTACTCTTCCAGAGCGCGGCATGATCCTGCCGATCGGCAAAGGCAGGGTAATGCGCGAGGGCTCGACAGTCGCCCTACTGTCTTACGGGGCGCGGCTGCACGAAGCGCTCACTGCGGCCGAGCAACTCGTCGACAAGGGGATTTCGGTAACCGTAGCCGACGCCCGATTCGCCAAGCCGCTGGACGAGGAACTGATCCTGCGACTGGCGCGCGAACACAAGGTTCTTGTCACCATTGAAGAAGGGTCCGCCGGCGGTTTCAGTTCGCATGTAATTCACCTATTGGCGCTTAGGCGAATGCTAGACGACGGCCTGAAATTCCGCCCCATGGTTTTGCCCGATGCGTTTCTCGACCAGGACAAGCCGTTTTCGCAGTACGAGACGGCCGGGCTAAACGCGCGCCACATCGTCGCCACCGCTGTAGATGCGCTGGGAGGCGGCGGAACAACTGCGGTAGACGCGGAAAGCACATGACTGACATCGCCGTGACGCCTTCTGCGAGCTCCCAGGGAACTGCAGCCCTATGCGGTTTCTTCGCCATATCGGAACATGCCGGAATCCCGTCGGTCTCGGGATGGTCGCGTATACGGTTCATACTTCGCAGCAGCGGATTCGAGCAAGCGAGCATTTCGCGTTTTCCGGAGTCCGGGATGAGCGGAGGACGAAAGCGCCCGTCCGAACAATTTTTCCGCGACCCTTCTTTTCGAATGCTTCGAATCTCTTTGTTGCGTGAAGTTGAAGAGCGATGCTATTTCCTTATTTGGGGCGGAACCGGAAATCCGGCTACACGGGCAAGAATCAAGGAAAGAACGACTCCATGGAAAAGAACGAAATGGATTTGAAAAAGTCGGCGGGAAAGTTTGAGAGGAATTTGAAAAAGATCGAAGAGCTTAACAGACGGTTCCTTAGCGCGATTTCGAAAAAAAAGCATTCGAACCCGAGCTTGTTTAGCCCGGGTCAGGATTTTTATGCGAAGGCCTTTGGCGCATTCGTAACGGACATGGCCGCCAATCCTTCGAAAATAATGGAGAATCAGGTCGGATACTGGAGTAAATCGCTTCAACTATGGTCCGAAGCCCAGGAACAATTGAAGGGCAAATCTTCGAACCAAAGCAGTGATTCTTCTTCATACGATCGCCGTTTCAAAAGCGAATTATGGAATACGCACCCGTTTTTCAACTATGTTAAAAAGCAGTATCTTTTGAATTCCGAAGCCATTTCCAAATCCATAGGCGAAATCGACGGTCTCGCACACGACGACCGCAGGCGGCTCAATTTCTTTGCCCGCCAGATTATAGACATGATGAGTCCGGCCAATTTTCTGGCGACCAATCCCGAAGCTCTCGAGCGAGCATTCGAAACCGAGGGCGATTCGCTGGTCGATGGCTTGGAGAACCTCGTACGCGACATAGAAGCCAACGACGGGGAGTTGTTGATTACCTTGTCCGACCCGAAGGCGTTCGAGGTTGGCGGCAACATTGCGGCGACTGAAGGGGCGGTGGTTTTCCGAAACGAAATGTTCGAATTAATCCAATATGCGCCTAAGACGGAAAAAGTTTTCAGTCAGCCAGTTGTTATCTTTCCGCCGTGGATCAACAAATACTACATTCTCGATTTGAAACCGGAAAACAGCTTCATCAAATGGGTCGTCGAGAAAGGATATACGCTGTTTGTCGTAAGCTGGGTTAACCCAGATTCCAGCTACCGCGACAAGGGAATCGATGCCTATGCGGCAGACGGATGTTTAGCGGCAATTCGAGAAGTAAATGCCATTACCGGCCAAGACCGCGTCAATGCCGTCGGGTACTGCATCGGCGGAACGCTTCTTGCCATGGTTCTCGCCTATATGAGGCAGATTGGGGACAAGTCGATCAGATCGGCGTCATTCCTAACGACGTTAACAGACTTTAAAGAACCGGGTGAAATTGGCGTGTTTCTAGACAGCCATTTTTTGGACGGGCTAGAGAAAGAGATCGAAGAAGAGGGTGTGCTGCATTCGAAATTCATGTCGCGCACCTTTTCATTTCTTCGGGCAAATGATTTGGTATACGGACCAGCCATTCGCTCCTACATGATGGGAGAAGCTCCGCCTGCCTTCGACCTGCTATACTGGAACGGCGATTCCACGAACCTTCCCGGACGCATGGCAATCGAATATTTGCTTGGATGCTACAGGGACAATTTGTTCGTGAAGGGCGAAACGGTTCTGCTCGGCAGGAAAATTGGAATTGGCGACGTAAGGCACCCGATTTTTGCCGTAGCATGCGAATCGGATCATATCGCCGAGTGGCAGAGTTGTTTCGACGGGGTTCGGCAGATGGGAAGCCGAGAAAAGAATTTTGTACTTGCAGAATCGGGGCATATAGCGGGAATCGTCAATCCGCCCCATAAAGTTAAATACGGCCATTTTCTCGGTTCCAAATCGCTTTCCAACTCGGGGTCTTGGAAAGCGGCCGCGGAATACAGAAAAGGATCCTGGTGGCCGGCTTGGGAACAATGGCTGGCGCGGCGTTCGGGAAAGAAAATTGGCGGCCGCGAACTGGAAACAGGCTTGGGACCGGCTCCGGGAACCTATGTGAAGGGACCGCCGCGCAGCTTGCCCAACTGAGGTTGCGCACCCCGCTTTGCCTCGGGCGAAAATGTTTTTTTCCGGGTTTTGATGAATTTATCCCTCGGCACTCCAGTAGGCCACCGACCGTTTGGTTTGGGTTCGGCCTGCCGCCGACGCAATGGTACGGAAGGTCGATTGCAGGGTATTGGACAAAAAAATCCATTCGAAACGCAAATTGCGACGCGAATCCAAAATTCACATTCGTCAATGCGGCGGAAAAGAGAACTTAAGCTGCGCAGCAATTGCGAGAAATGGATCACTCCGCGCATGTGCCGGCTGTCGAAACCCAGTGCCTGACAGAGGATTCGGAAGAGACTTGCCGCCCGGTTCTGCAATTTCCAAGTTTGGCTAGGCCCGGCGTTCGCAGCGCCTCGGCGAACTCGCGCATGTTTACCGACCAAGTCGCAAATTCGACCAATCGCGCGGGATTGGAGCTGCCGAAGAGGCAAATCTTCGATTGCAAAACCGCATTTGGAGTCATTGCGCCAACGGCGAGAGCAGACGCAATTCACATTGTAGCCCACACCCCCCGCGCGGCGGCTCCTTCGCGAATGCAGATTGGTTCTTGCGACGGCCGTTGCGAAGGAATTATCTGGCGGTCGGTCGGAGTTGCCGAGACCGAACTCGCTCTAGCGTGCGCGAGCGCCCGTACAGTAGCATGGCCCGAGCCGCGGTCGTCTTTCCTCGCTGATGGCGCAGTTTTGCCGCGACCTCGTTCGAGGGACTTGAATTTCGCAGCGGTTTCTCCGCGACCGGAATGGAGCGACGGACTTGCGGAGGGCACGCGATGCCGCGCAGGTGAAGGAAGCCGCCGAGCCTGGCGGTCGTCCTGCAGGGCGGTGGCGCTGGCGATGTAGTCGGCCTCGGTTTGCCGGATCCCGGTCTACGAGGTGCTGTATCGCGCCGGGTTCGAGGCGGTACTGGCACCGCCGAGGAAGGCGAAGCAGATCGGCGGCCGCAAAAGCGATATTCTGGACTGCCAGCGGATCCGGCATCTGTCGTCCTACGGCCTTCTTCGCGGCAAGCGGATCGGGGACGCCGCCGACAAGATTGCGGCGAGCCCGCAGGGAACGTGGCGCGAGGAGCATCTGTTCCCGCTTGAGCAGACGCTGCGGAACTACGACCTCGTCTCCGGGCGGCTCGAGCGCTGCGAAGCGCGGATCTCGGCGCGGATCTCGGCGCGGATCTCGGCGCGGATCGAAGTCCTGTCCCCGCCGGACGACGACGGCGAGACGGTGGCCGACCCCGCGGGCGAGGCGGCTTCCGGCGGAAAACCGACCTCCCGCGCACTACGCCGAATTGCGGGCGCCGAACCCGCGCCAATCCTCTCGATCGGAATCGACGCCGCCCCGGACTTCTCGGCCGTCCCATCCGCTCAGTGCTTCTGTTCCTGGCGACGCTGGCACCTGGAACCCGCATCAGCGGCGGCACGCTCCGCCGGGACGGTCGCGCAAGGTCATAAACAAGGTCGCGCAGGCCCGGCGAATGGCCGCCGAGACGGCCCGGCGCAGCCATAACCTCATCGGCGAAGGCCACCGCGCCCTCCTTGCCCGCAAGGACAAGCCGGTTGCAACCGCCGCGACCGCGCGGGAGCTCGCGCGCCTGATCTACCTGATGGCGGCACGCGCCGAGGACTGCTTCGAGCGCGAAATGCAGGCGTTCGAGAGGATCCGCGCTGCCCGCACGGTCGCAATCCTGTACCGCAGCGTCAAGCGACACGGCTACCTGCTGGTTCGAATCGCGGAAGTCCGGGACGGGGAAAAGGCGCGTAATCAAAGGGTTGAGGGGAGTTTGCTCAAGAGAGCAATGTTGAACTCTTGTTTTGACGGATTTCGCTATGCGTGCCGGATTGAGGGAACCGACAGACGATCAATAATTCAGTTCGCGGGCAGCTGGGAATCTCGTGGCGGAGCAGCTTGTCTTCCAGACACCGTTCGAAACTTCATCCAAAGAACGAGCAAGGTTGTACCAATTCCAAGTTTCCGAAATGCTTGCGGGCGCCAATCGTTCATGCAACAACTATGGCGTTGGCAGTAGGGAATTTTCCGTGAACGCCAGAAAAGGCGAAACGCATGCTGAATCACTCTTCGACGCGAGGGCCAGGATTTGACGACAGGCGATGACACTCCTAGTAATAAGCCCCTTATAATCAAGCGCTACGCCAGCCGCAGGCTATATAACACGGAATCGAGCGACTACGTCACTCTTCAAGACATCGCGGAATTAATTCGATCCGGTCGAAATGTCCAAGTCGTGGACCTCAAGACGGGCGACGATTTAACTAGGCAATATTTAATTCAGATCATCGCCGAGCACGAAGCTAGGGGCGAGCAGATCTTGCCTGTCGATGTCTTGACGGAAATTGTACGTTCCTATTCAGACCATGCCACGATCATTCCGGAATTTCTTCGCGCGTCGTTTGAAGCCTTTCAGCAAAATCAGCAATTTATGTTAGAAGGCCTCAAGCAATTCGGAACTCCCGTTGTTTCCGTCAAAGACGTGCATGACAGGCAAAAGGAATTTTTCGAGCGATTGATCGGAAGCTGGGGCATTGGGGAAACTCAGACTTCGGAAAAGACTAGCGATTCGGCAAGCGATACGGTGCGGAACGAAGACGAACTCCAGGACATCAAGCGTCAGCTAGCCGAACTCCAGTCTAAAGTAGCCAACCTTTAATTCCGGCGGCGATGGCGGAATCATAGCAGGCTTCGATTCAAATTCGATCGCGAATGGCGAGCCAGGAAAGGGCAAGCGCCAAAAGGGATGAACGGAACAGCGGTCCTCCGGGAAATTTAGGCGTTTCGAAACTAGCGAACAGATTGAACTGCGATGAATTCTCATTGATGGAATCAGCGAGTATGCGTCCGGCTAGGCACGCCATTGCGACGCCGTGCCCCGAATAGCCCGAAGCCGAGATGACGTTGTCGGACGGGCGAATGAAGCAAGGCATTCGACTCATTGTAATTGCTAGCTTTCCGCCCCACGCATAGTCGATTGCGACGCGATCCAGTTGCGGAAAGACTTTTGCCATCGGCTTTCGTACCAGGCTTGCAATATCGTCGGGAAATGCCGAACGGTAATTTTCGCCTCCGCCGAACAGCATTCGTCCGTCGTGGGATTTCCGGAAATAACTCACGACGAATCTAGTATCGAAAACTGCCGTTCCGCTGGGCAAAACGCTCGGTCCGACCGCGCCCAGCGGTTCCGTTGCGATTATGAAATTATTGATCGGAGCGACCCGTTCTTTGATCGTTTCGTTCAGTTCTTCGATGTATCCGTTGCAGGCGACGATTGCTTTGTCGCATTTGATTTGGTGTTTCCGGGTCTTAATCAATACACTGCCGGCCTGGTCTACTATGGAACGAATAGCTGTGGATTCGTGAATTCTTGCCCCTGCCGATGATGCGGCCTTAGCCAGTCCGATCGCAAAATTAAGCGGATGAAGATGCCCCGCTCCCCAATCAGCAAAGCCGCCTGCGAACGCGCCGGAACCGGTGAATTCAAAAATTGCTTTTCTATCCAGCGGCTGAGTATTCTTGTAGCCGTAGCGAGCCTCTAGATGGCGCGCATACTCGCGCGCCCTTTCGGCTTCCTTGTCCGACCATGCGGCGGTTACGATACCGGGCTTGTAACAGCAGGCGATTCTGTGCCGATCGATCAAGTGGGCTACTAGGTCTTTGGCTACTTCGGCAAGTAGCCAAAATTGCCGAGCTTTGTATTCGCCGACCCGATTTTCCAGTGTCAACTGGTCGAGGCGCTGACCGGATCCCACTTGGCCGCCGTTTCGTCCGGAAGCGCCGAATCCAACTCGCTCTTTTTCGGCGAGAAGCACCGAATAGCCTCGCTCAGCCAAATGAAGAGCCGCCGACAGTCCCGTATACCCGCCGCCTATGATACAAATGTCGGACATGGCGTCAGCGTCAAGGCTACCATATGGAGGCGGAATATCTGCTGAAGCAGCGTACCACGACAAGGGATAGCCATTTGGTGATCGCGTCATTTGCATTCGAATTTAGGAATCTGCCTTGTTGCTCTTTGCGGTCTTGCTATCGGATTATTGTGATTCCTTTCATATTTGGCGTGTATCCAACTACCCTAAATCCGCTAGGATTCTAGGAATAGCGTTGAAAACACGGTCGGGCGAATTGACGCCGGCAGTTTCGGTTTAGCCGCAAGTTTGTCGAAGACATTGGTTGTTTGCCATCGACAGGCCATCATGAACATTTACGGCCATGATTTTCCGATTTCGGAGGCCGAGGCGGCATTTGAAATCAGTTGAATTTTCCGGCCTGGACCGAAGTAGTGAGCGCCTTTTCGCCATTGCCGGGAGATCGCAGGGAAAGAGGCGATGCGCAACTTCACGACGCGGAACCTGCCCGCATTTCCGAATGCGGTGACGGCATTTCGACGCGCGAGTAGATCTCTTGAAAGTTTTCGGAACTTGACGCCTCCTCGGTAAAACTTGACTAGGTCTGAACTACAATATTGAATTCGGATTTGATTTTTTCGTCGGTGTCGGGAGTTAATAACGGGCTCCGCGAATCCGCGAGAATCTGATTTTTTCGAGAAGTTGCGGAAAAAATGAGATCCGGCTTTCTACGCTCGATCCATTCCTTTGGACTACTGCGATCCGCGACGGCGGGATAGACATAGTCTCTTTGCATGAGGCCAAGTGTTTGCGGATGGCCCAGATAATGGCCCGGACCCTCAAGGCATACAGATCTAATTGCTTCGATGCTTATTTTGTCATCCGAAATGTCGATGCCTCTGACGCAGCGGAGAGCTTGACCAATCAGATCGTTGCCCAGTATCAGCGATTCCGGCGAGAATCCCAATAGCGAGGCATGCATTCCAGCCGATTCGTAAATCATGTTTAAACCGCTTAACCCGGCCAAGACGTTGGAAATCGCCTGTTCCCATCCAGCTTGCATGTCGGGAAGCTTTGAATCGGCGATGCCCGCCGCCGCTCCGCCAGGCAATCCGTAGAAGTGATGCATTTGGGCGCACCCGGCTGCCAGAAGTGCCTGCTCGCCTGAACCGCCCGACATAGCGCCGGTGCGAAGATCCGATACGAACGGCCAAGTGCCGAATATAGCGGGATGGCCTGGGCGCACGGAGTTAACGTACACGACCCCGGCAAGGCATTCCGCAACCGTTTGAACGATTGCGGTCGCGAGGTCCGCCGGAGCGGTGGCGCCGGCCTGACCCGCCGACAGCAAGAGAATTGGCATGCCTCCTTGAATGCAGCGCTCCATGGTTCGGCAACTCTCTTCGGCGAAGTTCATGGGCGGCACGACAAAGCAGTCGGAAAGCGAAACGAAGGGTCGATCGCGCCATTCTTTTTCTCCCCCCGCGATAATGTGCAAAAGCCGAAGTACGCCGTCGGCGAACTCCGGTTCGGAAATGCTCGTGCCGACATGCTTGGATGTTCCCGCGCAGCAAGCGTAAACCGTGTTTATGTCCAAGTCGAAATTGTCTACGATGTCGCAGCAAACCATCGTCCGCTGAAAAAAATGGATATTGTCGAGCGCATGCGCAATTTGCGCGGCGCGGTACAGGTCTGCGCTTGTAGAAGCTCGATAGTCTCGATTTTCGACATCGACGACATGAACGGCCGCTCCGGCAGTGCCGTAATATACGCGTTTCCCTCCGACCCTTAGATCGAATCTGCTATCCCTGGCGCACAAATCGATTTCCGACGGCGCAACATCAATCTTGTCTTCTACCAGAGACCTGGGAAAGCGGATACGCCCGTCGTCGCCTTGAATCGCCCCCGAGTTCTTCAGAATTTCGGTTCCGGACTCAGGGGCATTCGATAGCCCGATGATTTCCAATGCATCGAGCGCTGCACTGTGAACCTTTTGGATGTCGCTCTTCGACAGCGGCCTGAAGGTACCGCCTTCCATTCCGCCGCGCACCGGGCGAACGCTGTCCTCCAGTGGCTTTGACCTAACTTTTATTCGAGCAGCTCGACCGCCGGACCGGCGCGCTGGTTTTGCTTCGGTCAACGACATTCTCCTTTATATTCTTTACATCTTGACCCGCTTGCCCGCCGGATCATAAAGGGGCTTGAGCGAAGCCTCCGCCGGGAAAAGCTCTCCTGCGATTTCGATTTCATACGAGGAAGCAAGAACTTCGTCCGCTGATTCGCCCTTGCAGGGAACGTAGCCCAAACCAATGGCAGCTCCCAGGAAATGCCCGTAGTTGCCCGACGTTAGGTACGATACCACGGTCCCGTCTCGTATTATCGGCTCGTTGTGGTAGAGCAGGGGCTCGGGATCCCGAAGGATAAATTGAACAAGCACTCGCTCCTTGCCGATTTCCAATTTCCTGAGGACTGCGTCGCGTCCAATAAATTCGCCTTTGTCGGATTTAACGGCAAATCCCAGTCCTGCTTCCACAACGTGATCTTCATCCGAAATATCGTGCCCGAAATGCCTAAAGGCCTTTTCGATCCTACAGCAATCGAGGGCATGCAGGCCGCAAAGTGCGGCGCCGGTCTCAAGCCGCGCCTCGTCCAAAGTTTCGAATACATGTGCCGCCTGATCGGCCGTTACGTAAATTTCCCATCCTAGTTCACCAACATAGCTAATGCGGTGGGCTCTCGCGATCCCTAGGCCGATTTCGATTTCGCGAGCATAACCGAACGGATGGCCGTCGTTGGAAAAATCGCAAGGGCTGACAAGCTTCATTGTGTCTCGGGAACGGGGCCCCATAACGCAAATGACCGATTCGGAAGCAGTCGCATCGTAAATCGTCGCAAATTCCGTATCCCTTACGTGCCGGCGAAGCCATGCCAGATCTCGTTGAATAGTTGCCGCCGGTACGACGAGAAGAAAGGTATCGCTTGACAGGCGGGTAGCGGTCAGGTCGCATTCGATTCCGCCTCTTGCGTTAAGCATTTGAGTATAGACGATTTTACCGATGTCGATGTCGACGTCGTTGGCGCAAACTCGCTGAAGAAATCGGACGGCATCGCGACCATTCACTTGAATTTTGCCGAAGGAAGACAAATCGAATATCCCGTTGCCGCTGCGCACGGCCAAGTGCTCCGCGCGCGAATTTTCGAACCAGTTTTGCCGCTTCCAGGTATAGCGGTAGCTCCGTTCCTGCCCGTCTCTCGCGAACCAGTTCGCTCTTTCCCATCCGGAAGTCTCGCCGAACACGGCTCCCCGTGCCTTGAGATGCTCGTGCAGAGGCGATCGCTTAATTCCCCGGGCGGTTGCAGGCTGTCGATAAGGAAAATGGTCGGCATAGAGCAGGCCGAGAGTCTCCTTCACTCGCGCTTTTAAGTAGCTTCGGTTTTTTTGGAACGGCTGAGCCCGCCGAATGTCGACATCCCATAAGTCGAATGGCGGAGAACCGCTATCGATCCAGCGCGCCAGCGCAAAGCCCGCTCCGCCCGAAGATACGATTCCGATCGAATTGTAGCCCGCGGCGACCCAGTAGCCCGGCAGTTCCGGAGCCTCTCCAAGATAATACCTGTTGTCCGGCGTAAAGCTTTCGGGACCATTAAAGAACGTGTGGATTCCCGCTTCAGCGAGAAGCGGCAACCGGTCAATTGCCTTTTCCAGGATCGGTTCAAAATGATCGAGGTCTTCCGGCAATTGGTCAAAGCAAAAGTCTTTTGGAATGCCATTCATTCCCCAAGGCTTTGCGGAGGGCTCGAAAGCTCCTAGCATGATTTTGCCGGCGTCTTCTTTGTAGTATGCGCATTCGTCGGGAACTCGCAGCGAAGGAAGCTGCGCCAAGCCAGAAATAGGCTCCGTCAGGATGTAGAAATGCTCGCACGCGTGAAGAGGAACGACAACGCCCGAACGCGCCGCGAGTTCGCGCGCCCACATGCCGCTGCAGTTGATGACAACGTCGGCATCCGTTCGCCCTTCGTCGCTTCCGTTGCGCCAAGTTACGCCCTTTGCGCGGCCGTCTTTCGCAATGACGTCAAGTACTTCGGCGCCTTCGATGATTTCAGCGCCGTACTGCCTGGCTCCTTTTGCGAGTGCTCTGGCAATATTGGCAGGGTCGCACTGTCCGTCCTTCGGGACGAATACGCCAGCGAGAACGTCGCCAACATTCAAATGCGGATAGAGTTCCAGCACTTCGCTGGCAGTGATTTCATGAACTTCGACATCGAAAGCGCGAGCCAAGGACGCTTGGCGAAATAGCTCCTCCTTTCTTTCTTCGGTTAGTGCGACGGAGATGGAACCGGAACGGCGAAGGCCGGTCGAAATTCCCGTTTGAGATTCCAGTTCCGAAAAAAGTTCGGCGGAATATTTTGCAAGGCGCGTCAAATTGCGCGACGCGCGCAATTGGCCGACCAACCCGGCGGCATGCCAAGTCGTGCCGCATGTGAGTTCCCTGCGTTCCAGCAGAACGACATCCTTCCAGCCAAGGCCAGCCAAATGATACGCGACCGAACAGCCGGACACTCCGCCGCCGATGATAACCGCGCGCGCATTTAGGGGTGGATTGCTCAACGCCATTGAATTGTCTCTCCGCTAGCCGCTCAACACTGTTTCACGCCCGCAAACGCGCGTTCTCCGGATCCCAAAGCGGACGATCCTCTTGGACAGTGGCCGAGTACATTTCACCGAAAATCTCGACATCGAGTTTTGTTCCCGGTTCAGCGAATTCCGTCCCAACCATGCCTAGAGCAATCGACGCCTCGACGCGGTATCCCCATCCGCCGGACGTCGTTTCGCCTACGACGCGCCCGTCCTTCCATATTGTGGACATGTAGGGAGCATCGTAGTCTCCGGCATCCACAATCAATGCAACAAATCGCTTTTGGACCCCTGCCTGGGTTTCCTTCAGCAGCGCGAGCTTGCCCGGGAAATCTTCCGACTTGTCGAGCCTAATGAATCGGTCGAGGCCTCCTTCAAGCAGCGAATAGTCTGTCGACAAGTCGCCCTTCCACGCGCGATATCCTTTTTCCAGGCGAAGGCTGTCGAGAGCCCACATGCCGAACGGTTTCGCGCCCGATTCAATTACTGCTTCGTAAAGTTTCGGAATATGCTCGTTCTTTGCATGGATTTCCCAACCAAGTTCACCTGCGTAGCTGACTCGGGCAAGCGCGGCTTGCACGCCGGCGACTCGCTCCGGCCGGTGGCTCAGCCAAGGTAGTTCAAGATCCGCTTCCGGAGCGATCGTTTCAAATAGAGTCCGGCTGGCGGGTCCGGTCACCACAAGAGTAGAGAAATCATCGGTGTGGTTTGACAGCGATATTCCCGCGTCTCTTGGAAGCGAGCGGTCAAGTAGTTCGAAATCGTGCCACTCGGCTCCGGCAGCCGTGATCAGCGTGAAATGATTTTCGCCGTGCCTTAAAATCGACATTTCCGTCACGATTCTGCCGCGACGGTCTGAAAAATAGGCTAGGTTCATTCGGCCCGAACGCGGGAGGCCGCCGGCAATTCTAGTACGCAGCCAACCCGCAGCGCCTTGTCCGGTCAGGTTGAAACGCGAAAACCCCGGGAGATCCAAAACTCCGACTGAATCGCGAACCGCTTCGCATTCCTCCTTGATGCGCTGTTCCCATGGACCAGAACGGGACCATCTTTGCGTCGCTTCCTCCGAAGTGTCGTCGCCTTGCTGGGCAAACCAGTTTGCTCTTTCCCAGCCGTTGTAGGCGCCCATCTGTCCTCCGAGTTCAAGTATTCGCCAATGCACGGGCGAAAGCTTCTTGTCTTTTCCCGCAGGCCAGCGGTGCCATGGAAAATGGATCGCATACTCGTGGCCGTAGACTTCCTTGGCCTTGGCGATGCAGTAGTCGCGGTCCGCAAAGGCAGTATAGCGTCGCGGGTCGCAGGACCACATGTCCCATTCTGTTTCGCCTTCGGTTACCCACTCGGCGAGGACCTTTCCGGCGCCACCCGCTTGGCAGATTCCAAACGTAAACACGCAGGCTTCAAAGGCGTTCGGTACGCCCGGCATCGGGCCGATTAGGGGATTCCCATCGGGCGCGTAGGGAATCGGGCCGTTGATGACTTTGCTTAGTCCGGCCGTTCCCAGAATCGGCACTCTCGCAACCGCATCGTCTATATACCATTCCAACCTGTCCAAATCGTCGGGATAGAGCTGGAAGGAAAAATCATTCGGCATCGGGTCGTCATTGTCTACCCAATGGGCTCGGCACCCTCGCTCGTAGGGGCCAAGATTCATACCGAATTTTTCTTGCCTAAGGTAGTAGGAGGAATCTACGTCGCGCAGGAGCGGCAACTTTCGCCCAGCCTCTTGGGACCACTCTTTGAGTTCCGGGATCTCGTCGAATACTAGGTACTGGTGGCTCATAGCAACCATCGGGACTTCGCGACCGATCATCTTTCCGATTTCCCTGGCGTAGTAACCTGCTGCGTTGACGATGATTTCGCACCTGATGCCGCCTTTTGGCGTTTCAACGATCCATTCGTTTTTGTCTCGCCGAATTCCAGTTACGGGCCGGTATCTCTCTATACGCGCGCCAAGATCGCGAGATCCCTTGGCCAGCGCTTGCGTAAGCTGCGCCGGATCGATGTCGCCGTCGTACGGATCGTAGAGCGCACCGCGCAAGTCGTGCGTTTCGAGAAATGGATATCGCTCACGAAGCTCGTTCGCGCCAACCATGTCCAAGTCCATGCCCTGGTACCGCCCCATGCCAACGACTCTGCGGAACTCGGTCATTCTTTCGGGTGTATGGCCAAGCCTCAGAGAGCCAGTAACATTGTAGTTCATAGGATAGTCGACGGCTGCGGCGAGGTTGCGGTATAGTTCCGCCGAGTAACGTTGGACATTCATTATGGACCACGATGACGAAAATGTCGGCACGTTTCCAGCCGCATGCCACGTAGAACCGGCCGTTAACTCATTCTTTTCCAACAGGACGCAGTCTGTCCAGCCGGCTAGTGCCAAATGGTAGAGGCAGGACGCACCAACGGCGCCCCCTCCTATTACGACAATTCTGGCTTGCTCGAAATCTACGGACATCTTTTTGCCTTCGTTTGTTGATCGGTCGCACCTCGTACCCGTCTGGCGCGATTTTGCGATTCAAGCAATAGATTCGTTTGCCATTGATCGTTCGCGTTTGTTTCGTACGATAACAGCCATTCTGTAAATCGACTACGAGAATTTACGCGCGGGACAATTTCAAAGTGTTGGCAGATATCGAGGAATCTTCCCATGGAGAAAAATTTTCATCGAGTATCCTTCCAAGAAATCCGGGAGCGGCATCGTCCTGTCGATCCTTGGCGTCCGGGTCCACAGACCGGCCGGACTCAGAGCGTCCGCCGCGATCAAGCGATGCATGGAGATCTTTTGCCCGCGCCGCCAAAAATTCGAAACCATTGGCCGGAATTTCCTAAGAATGGAGTCTATTTTAAACATTCTCGTCCTGCGCTGGACGCGCTATGCGCTCGCTTGGGAGCAGAAAAAATTCCGCGATCGCCGAAGCGATACGCGCAGAGTCCGAAGGATTGTCAAGATTATCGATGGCTTCGCGCAGCAGATATTCTGGAACGATGCCGCGTCCTCGCTTGTCGATTAGCTGAGCAAGAAACTCTCGATCGAATTCCGGATGCGGCTGAACCGAGAATGCTTTTTCGCCGTAGGCGACTATCGCGTGCTTGCAAGACCGACTTGAGCCTATCGTCTCCGCCTCGTTCGGCAATTCGACTACTTGGTCCTGATGCCAGGCATTGAGTTTGATTCGGTGCCCGTTGAACTCGTACTCCGTTAGGCCCACGGTCCAACCGCCGGCAAATTTTTCAACCTTGCCGCCAAGAGCGTGAGCTAGAATTTGGTGCCCGAAGCATATGCCTGCGATAGGAGAAGATTCGCGGTAGCATTCTCGTATGAAAGTCGCCAGCGGCTCGATCCACGGATGGTCTTCGTAAACCGCGAATCGCGAACCGGTAATCAGCCAGCCTTCCGCGTCGCGAGGCGAATCCGGGAAATTGCAATCGACGACATTCCATGTCCGAAATTGGAATCCTCGACCGCTTAGCAATCGCCTGAACATGCCGTCGTAGTCGCCGAATTCCTTTGATAGCTCTTCAATAACGTGACCGGTTTGAAGGATGCCTATAATCACGTTAGCAGCTCAATTTTGATTCGGTTCGTTCACTATCAACAGGCAGTTCGGTGTCGAGGCGATCGCTGGAATCTGTACGATTGGCAAATGCGCATGGCCCGGGAATATGGCTGGGTGGATTGTCGACCGCCAAATACTGGGATTCGGTCAATCTAACCAAATGCCCGAATCCGACGATTTCGGCGGCATCGTCCGGAAGAAGCATCAGAGAGTTTTCGATCGCATCAAACAATGTGCCCGACAAATCTGGAAACGCCGTTACGAAAGGTAGCCCGGGCGTCGAACAAGTTGTTCCCAGAACCCGTAGCGAAGCCGCGACAGCGTCAAACCGCTCAATTAGTCGCCAAGAATTTACGTCCAAGGCCGCCAAGTCTGCGCGTTTTTCGGCAATTGCAAGCGCCGATGCCCGGTGGCTTCCGGTCCGCAGAAAGCTGCCGAACTGAATGCCTGCGCGTTTGGATTCATCCATTGGCGCAGCCCATCCAGACTGCGACGAAATTTCGTTAAATGCGAGCCGACAGCCATTGAATTGTGAAAGTTCCCGCCGAGCATCTTCGACATTCGCGATCAAGCAACTGAAATAGAATCCCTTCGGGACGCTTTCATAGCCGTAGTCCGGGGTCCCGACCAAGGAAACCTTTCCTTTAAGATATGTCCTGAAGGGAAGGCTGCATGTCTGCGAAAGCAGCAAATGGCTGTTTGTCCAGGCCGCCGATGGACGATTGCCTCTAGCAAGCAATTTTGGAGCACCGTCAATTCCAGATTCGACAAGACTATCGCGAATATGCGACCAAAGCAGATCAAAGGCGGATACTGTCTCGGGCCGGTCGTACATGGGAAGGCAGGCAATCATCCTATGCGCCTTGCCGCGTTTTGCCGCGCTATCGCGCTGTCGCGGTCGTTGACACCGAGTAGTTTCGCCGCAAGCCTCATGAGACCGTCTTCTTCGTGGTCGCGCGTTCCGTCGGAAAGAGCGATCTCCCAAAGTTCTTCTACAATTCCGATTCTGTCTTCGAATGGAACCGAATTCTTTATCGCTCTCGTGAACTGGACGGAGTCAAGAGCATCCTCTTCAATTCTTTCAGCTTCGAAGCGAAGGCTTTCGGCTTCAGGCAATTCCAAGCCGAATCGCCGCGAAAGCACTAAATCGATCTGCGATTTTTCCTCGTCGTCGTAATTCCTGTCGGACCGCGCCACGCGAACGAGTAGCGCGGCGAGAGCCAGCCTCGTTTGGTCGTGTCCTGAACCGGCGGCGGATTCAGAACGGGCGACGGGTCCTGCAAACTTTTTCAGAAGTGATGTAAACATGGTCGGCTTTCGCTGATCGTTGGCCATGTGCCCACGCCGGCCATACAATACTTGACCTTGGACCGGTGTCAAAATCAGTGGCAGGCGCGCGCAGTCGAGCACTGCCAAATCGGCTCGGCAAGGCTCTTTTCGGCCGTAATTCATCGGCTTGGAACAAGATTGCGCAATGCAGTCTGCGCCGATCAATTCGGATTATTGTCTTCGTCATTTCTTGAAACGCCCCTGAAGACGGATCTGAACGGCAATATCCAGACTATTCCGAGCGTAGCGTAAATGATTAACTCAACAAGGAAATGCGGTCTATCGAACATGTCGACTATATTGACCGCGACAACCACATAGATTGGCCCCAAGACGCAAAGAAGGAAAATCGTCCAGCGGCGGCGTGCCCTTAACGACAATTTCATGATGCCGAAAACAAATCTTCCAGAACGATCGTCGATTCGCGCCTAGGTGAATTTGATAGAATCCTTATGGGGCATCCGATCAACTTCTCAATACGTCGAATGTATGCGATCGCATTGTCCGGAAAATCCGCAAAATTTCTTGCATCCGCGGTTGATTCGCGCCATCCGGGCAGGGATTCGTAGACGGGAATTGCGCGCGCCTGCTCTTCCGCGAGTGGAGGGAGAAACTCTCTGAATTCACCGTCTAACTTGTACCCGACACCGATTTTCAGCTCTTCGATTCCATCCAGCACATCGATTTTGGTTAATGCGACGGCGTAGGCGCCCGAGAGACGGCAGGCTTGGCTTACCATGGCCGCGTCGAACCAACCGCAGCGACGCCTCCTGCCCGTAACGGTTCCCCTTTCTTGACCAACGTCGGCTAAGCGTCGCCCGACTTCGTCGTTAAGTTCCGTAGGAAACGGTCCGGAACCGACTCGCGTCGAGTAGGCCTTGCAGATTCCCAGCACTCTATCGAGCGCGCCCGGCGCGGTTCCCGTTCCGGCATATGCGCTGGATGCCGCGGTAGAAGAAGAAGTAACGAACGGATAAGTGCCATAGTCAATATCCAGGAAAATTCCTTGGGCGCCCTCGAAAAGAATATTCTTTTTCGAAGAACGGGCATTGTGCAGCAATTGCCAAACCGGCGCGGCAAAGCGGTAAACTTTAGGCGCGATTTCCGCGAGGCCGTCAAAAAGCGCTTGCCTGTCCGGTCGCTCTTGTCCGAGTCCGATTCGCAGAGCCGAATGGTGTTCGAGCAGTGCGTCAAGCCTTTTCGATATTGAACTCTCGCATGCCAAGTCGCAGATTCGAATGGCTCGTCGGCCTACCTTGTCCTCATATGCCGGGCCGATTCCGCGGCCGGTGGTTCCGATTTTGGCCTTTCCCGCTATTCTCTCCCGCAAAATGTCGAGTTCTGAATGCAAGGGGAGAACCAGCGAGGCGCAGTCCGCAATCGCCAGATTCCGTTCGCTGATACTGATTCCCATCGCTTCCAACGTCTCGATTTCGTTTAAGAGCACCCAGGGGTCAATGACGACGCCGTTGCCTATGACGGAAAGCAAATTCGGTCGAATCACGCCGGACGGAATCAATGACAGCTTAAATACCTTGCCGCCTACGACCAGAGTATGGCCCGCATTGTGCCCGCCTTGGAAGCGAACGACGATATCCGCCCTGGAAGCGATAAAATCAACGATTTTTCCTTTGCCTTCGTCTCCCCATTGGAGTCCTACGGCAACAATATTAGGCAATGCTAAAGACCTATTCGTACGGATTTTCGAACCGGTTAACTTTATCGGGCCCGCTCGGCAACCTAAAACGCAAATTTTGAATTGCCATAGGGCGTATGCGAAGCAGCGGAGTAGATGCGCCGTTTTCGTCGAACATGCGCAAAGCGCAATTTGATTCCGTTTACGAGAATTCGCTTTCAGCGTACAATGCACTTGAAGCTAGGCTGGCAAACGCATACATGGACAGAGTCCGCGCCGACCAGCGAAGCATTTCTAGCCGGGATTAGAATGAACAACGTCGCACTCATCATCCACCTTATTCTTGCGCTTATCCTAATCGGAATCGTGCTCTTGCAGCGCTCGGAAGGGGGTGGATTGGGAATTGGCGGCGGCGGCGGTGTAATGACCGGTCGCCAGGCCGCCACGGCGTTGGGCAAGGTGACGTGGATGATTGCTGTCGCTTTTTTGGCAACATCGCTCGCTTTGACTATTTTGACGGCGCGCGAGCAATCTGGCGATTCTGTGATAGAGAGAGTCGGGGTCGAAGCCATTGGCGCCGCGCCAACCGACGAGGGAGAAAGCCCGAACTTGGGAGACACGCTCCTGCCTCCGGTCCTTCCCGATTCTCCTGCTTCTCCGCCCAAAGCCGAATAGCGGATTGTCGGCGAACGAGTCGAATTCGATGCTGTTAGTATTGACGGATGCCCGGACGCAATCCGAAAATTGACTCGACTTTGACAGCGATCAGCGGTTCTGGAATCGCTACCGATACGCCGCAGCTTCATCGATGCGGCCGCGCTGGCATTTGCGACAATAAATTCGAGATTTTTCGTTCCAGGCATCCTTCGCGAGCGGAATAATGGTCCAGAGCGATAAACTCTGGGCCGAATTGCTCTAGCCATTCGGTAATTTTCGAACAAATTCGACTTTTGGGATTCCTTGCCGGGGCCTTTAGGGATTCCCTCCGTAGAACGGCGGCATTCGGCAGACTTTGGCTTCGTCCCGTCCTCTCGAGCGCCTAGGAATCGATTGATTTCGACGCGGATTCAAACTCGAGACCGGCGCGTATGCTGATCAATTCCATCAATTCTGAAACCGCGTGCAAGGAAACCGCCCAACCAAGTTTGGAAGATGTACGGCGCGAGCGAACGCGGAAAATAGATTCGATCCGCCATTATTGATTCAGGCGAGCATCGCGAATCGACTTCGAATATTCAATTGGCACCGAAGGAATAGGGGGATGGTCGCCAACATTGCCATCGCCTCGACAATATAGTTCGGCGGCGCTTCGGGTCTTGAACGCGGGTGTTTGCTCAATACAACTGGAATTATGTCGCCGCCGCAGAACTGGTTGGAATATTGAATAGTTCTCTAGTAAGATTCGTATTGCTGAATTTTCATATTCGAATTAGTCTCCGAATCCCGTGATACGAGCGATTGAATCGCTTTAAAGAATTTAGATCGAGCATATTCACGGAAGGCCTAGTCGAAATGACGAGATATGTATTCATAACCGGCGGCGTAGTTTCGTCACTGGGGAAGGGTCTTTCTGCTGCGGCGCTTGGAGCGCTGCTTCAGGCTCGCGGCTATACTGTCAGGTTGCGCAAGTTGGACCCGTACTTGAATGTTGACCCCGGAACAATGAGTCCGTTCGAGCACGGCGAAGTCTACGTTACGGATGACGGCGCGGAAACCGATCTGGATCTGGGCCACTACGAAAGATTCACCGGTGTTGCGGCCCGTCAGACCGATTCGATTTCATCCGGGAAAATTTATTCGCGGGTTTTGGAAAAGGAGCGGCGAGGGGAGTACTTGGGCGAAACAATACAAGTGATCCCGCATGTAACCAACGAGATTAAGGAGTTTATTGCATACGGCACAGGAGAAGTTGATTTTATGCTCTGCGAAATCGGCGGAACTGTCGGCGATATCGAGGGGCTGCCGTTTTTCGAAGCGATTCGCCAATTCTCGCAGGAACGCGCGCCGCGCCAGTGCATATTCCTTCACCTGACCCTGGTGCCTTTCATCGAATCGTGCAACGAACTGAAAACCAAGCCGACTCAGCACTCCGTGAAAGAGTTGAGGGCCATAGGGATTTCGCCCGATGTATTGCTGTGCCGGTCGCAGGAAGCTCTTCCCGAGAAGGTCCGCGAAAAGATTTCACTTTTTTGCAACGTGCGTTCCGATGCGGTCGTCTCGGCGCCGGACTTCTCGACGGTCTACGAGGCTCCGGTGTCTTACCACCTGCACGGCCTGGACAGCGCGGTAATCGCGGCTTTCGGGATCGACCCTGTTCCCAAACCCGACCTTTCGCGATGGAAGGACGTTTCCGAACGAATTAGAAACGCGGAAGGCACGGTCCGTGTTGCCATTGTTGGCAAGTATACCCAACTCGGCGATGCGTACAAGTCGATTGAAGAGGCTCTGGCGCACGGTGGCATGGCAAACCGAGTCAAGGTTTTGGCCAAGTGGATTCAAGCGGAAATTTTCGAAAATGAAGATCCATCGCCGCATTTGGAAGGATTCCACGCGATTTTGGTGCCGGGGGGATTCGGAGTGCGAGGAAGCGAAGGCAAAATCTGTGCGGCTAGGTTCGCGCGCCACAAGCAAGTTCCATTCTTCGGCATTTGCTTCGGAATGCAGATGGCGGTTATCGAAGCTGCGCGCAATCTCGCGGGCCTGAAGGATGCCTGTTCGGAAGAATTCGAATTCGAGAATCCGGATGGCGATAACGGCGAAAGTAATTCGAATAGAGTTGTCTACCATCTAAAGCAGTGGGAACATTGCGGCAAAACTCAAAAAAGGCGGCCTGATGGAGAAAAGGGAGGCACGATGCGGTTGGGCGCCTATGCCGCCAATCTCCTTCCAGGCAGCAGAGCTGCGCAGATTTACTGCGCGACCGACATTTCGGAACGGCACAGGCACCGCTACGAAGTGGATGTTAAGTACAAGAATCTGCTCGAAAAACACGGAATATCGTTCTCGGGCATGTCGCCTGACGGCAAATTGCCCGAAATCGTGGAGATATCGAATCATCCCTGGTTCATAGGCGTTCAGTTTCACCCCGAACTAAAATCCAAGCCGTTCGAGCCCCATCCACTCTTTGCGGATTTTATAAGGGCCGCGAAAGAACAGTCGCGTCTAGTTTGAATTCGCAGCCGGAATAGCTGGCCGACTCATAGGATTGAAATACTTGCAGTTTCCTTTGCGCTCTTCGAAGCCGGTCGCCCTGGTGGGAGGCGGGCGGCTGAAGGAGGCCGATTTTTCTCATGCAACTCGTATAGCGGAATTTCTTGTCGCCGCGGACGGAGGCGCGGCAGCCGCGCTTGCCTGCGGACGCGTTCCGGATGCCGTAATCGGAGATTTGGATTCTTTGGAGGAATCCGACGTTTCCCTCATTCCGAGCCAGCGCCTTTTTCGAGTCGCCGAACAGGAGACTACGGATTTCTGCAAATGCGTCACGCATGTACAGGCTCCGCTCTATATCGCCGTCGGGTTCACGGGAGGAAGGCTTGATCACGAACTGGCGAATTTCAACGTTCTTGCGCGGTTTGCCGCGAAATCGATCATTCTTGTCGGCGAAAGCGAAATTTGCTTTGCATTGAGAACAAGCTTTGAAATCGACTTGCCGCCGAAGACTCTCTTTTCCCTGTTTCCGTTCACCGACGTAAGCGGTACTGGACGCGGTCTGAAATGGCCGTTCGACCGGATGAAATTTTCGCCAGCCGGGCGAATCGGCACTTCGAACGAGGCAATTGGCGGTCCGGTCGAGCTAGAATTTTCGGTGCCGGGCATGCTGGCCATCATGCCTAGGCAACTTCTTGATCAAGTAGCCGAGGCAATCCTAGATCGGAATTTCGCGGCAACCGATTGATCGTAAAGCACTCGATGCATCGCGCTCAATTCATTTGCATGAAATAGGCAGTCGCGAAACGGAAAGATCGGGAATAGCGGAAAGGCGGCGCACGGAAACGAGGGTCGCAGCGGACGGCTATTCAGGAGGCATGGCGAAAGCAGGAATAGTATTTGCTCTTTCGCGCCGGTCGGGCCGAATCGATGACAATAGACAACGGGTCAAAGCAAACCGCGAACTGCGAGGTTTCGCATCAAATGAGACGCGGAAAAGTGCCAGCGCTCGCATTCAGCGCAATGCGCGACTTCGTTGCTAAGAGCGCCGAATTCGGGCGAACGGATAGTTACGATGTCGCGTAAATGATGCGTGAAACCGCTACCTGGCGCATCGCGATCCTTTGTGGGCGAAAACGGCGTTCCGCAAAAGAGCAAGTATCCGTCCGGATAGGCGTGATTTTCGTTCAGAGTCTGCAATGCTAATTCGGGAAGCGGCCGGCTGATCGATTCCATTTCACTTGTCGACTCGAGAATGAAGCCGTCCTCGCCTTCGACCAGAAGATCGATTTTGGTTCGCGCGATGTCGCTGATACCGAATTCGCGGTCGAAGAGCCTTATGTATGGTCCGATAGAGCAAGAAGCATTGTTGTCCTTTGACTTGCCAAGAAGCAACGCCGACCGACCTTCGAAGTCCCTCAAATTAACGTCGTTGCCGAGCGTCGCTCCAACGATGCCGCCTTTGGAATTGCAGACCAGAACCAATTCGGGTTCGGGGTTATTCCATATTGAACCGGGATGGATTCCAATGCGGAATCCAGTTCCCACCGCCGAAAGGACGGGAGATTTCGTAAAAATTTCGGCATCGGGACCGATCCCGACTTCCAAGTACTGCGACCAGAGGCCCTCGTCGATCAATGCTTCCTTCGCTGCCGCCGCTTTTTCGGATCCCGGCTCAATGTCGTATAGTTTAGCTCCGATCCGTCGTCCGATTCTTGAACGAATTTCTTCTGCGCGATCTGGGTGCCCGTCTGCGCGTTCCTCGATTACCCGCTCTATCATCGAACCGGCAAAGGTTACGCCGCAGGCTTTGATGACTTGCAGGTCGCACGGAGCGAGAAGCCACGGCCGAGAATCCTTCCTTAGACTCTCGTTGGAGTTGAACGCTATGCTTTTCGCGTTCCCGATGCGTTCGCCGGTCGCCTGCTCTACGAATCCCGCAGGGTCGGCAAGTTCGCAAATGTCTCTCGCCGTCGGAGCCTGGCGGCTAGTAATGTCTACAAGCTCCCCGTCGCGAACTGCGGCGACAGATGGGCCAATTCCGGGACGAAAGCATCGCGCCAAGAACACGCCATCGTTTGGCGCGGATGGGCCTTTCAGTCTAGGCATGGTCGTATAGTTCCTGCCAATGAGATTCCTGCGTCAACATCTCCATACTCTCCCGGTACTTTGTCCCAGAATCCGAGCGCCTGATCGCGCGCGCGAAAGCGAAGATAGCAGACCGACTAGCAGTTGCAATGACATCGCCGCTTTGTGCGTAGTTGCGGTGCCCCGATTCAATTAAGGAGAATTTGATCGGCAGTTATCGTTTTTTTGCCGAAGATTCTTTTTCGATCCCGTGTATCAGCCGCTAAACATGACTGCACGAACGCACTTTGCGGACCGGGCTGCTTTTCCCGAATTATTTTACTCCCGCGCGAATGACTTGGAATCGGGCATCAATCGATGCTCGAGCCTTCGTCGTCGTCATATAGTGAATTTCTAAGGTATTAGCGGATTGCGGCAACGCTTGATCTGCAATGCTCTTCGTCCTAGTAGATACGGGATTTTCTTCGACGGTTCAAAGGGAAACGGGCGCTCGCTCCGGTTGAAACAGGAAATTGGTCGTCATTTTATGAGTGCCGACGCCTCGCATGGAAGCCAGGAATCGTTCGGGCAGCCTCCGTTCGCAACTATTCGGCCAAACTTCTTTTTTTCGATAGTAGAGGAGGCACGTATCATGGCGAGGGCACTGATGACATGCGTTGCGATCGCGAATTCCAGATACCGGAATATCGTATCAATTATTGGCCGCATTTCACGAGTCGAAGTGCGATGAGGGCGTTTCCACTTTCGAATTGTCGATCGGACAAGATCGAGCCCTCTCTTTTTTCCGCACTCTTCATAGCGTAAAATATGTCGAACCGAGCTCGGCCAGGGAAGAGTTGAAAATTGGAACAAAAGTTCATCGCAACGGAAAGCGGTCGTCGAATCGCGTACGTCTATCGCCACGGCACCGGCGAGGCCGGCCAACCGGCCATAGTGTTTTTACCCGGGCTGCGCTCCAACATGGAGGGAACCAAGGCGCTTTTTCTGGACAATTTGTGCCGGGACAAAGGCTTGGCGTATTTAAGATTCGACTACTCCGGCCACGGTCGATCCAGCGGGCAGTTCACCGACGGATGCATCGGGGACTGGGCCGACGATGCCGCGGCCGCGATCAATGGCGTAATGGGCCGCTCTCTTATATTGGTCGGTTCCTCCATGGGCGGGTGGATAGCGCTATTGCTCGCCAAGAGATTTCCAGAGAAGATTGCCGGAATCGTAGGAATCGCGGCGGCCGCCGATTTTACAAAAGATTTCTTAGCCGGATTGTCGCCGGAAGAATCTGAAATGCTCGAAAGAGATGGACGAATTGAGCTCTCCTCGGAATACGACGACGAGCCAACGGTGATAACGCAACAGTTAATTGATGACGGCAACCGAAATCTCGTATTGGACGAGCAGTTGATTCTTTCCTGCCCGATGATTCTCTTGCACGGAACCTGTGACCGCGATGTCGATTTCCGATGTTCAGTAAGGCTGATTGAACACGCCCAGACGCCGAGTTCGGAGTTGACTTTGGTGCATGGCGAAGGCCATCGGTTTTCCAGCGACCGCTGTCTAGAGCTAATATCGAATGCCGTCAAAAGAGCGGTCGCCGGGTCTGCGACGGAAGATTGAAATTTCGGACAGGGAGTTGGTCTTCGACTACTTGCCTTTATGGAACTGGCTCTCAATCCAAAACGACCGCAACCGCCATTGCGCACAGTCCGAGAACGGCCACCAATAGCGAAGCATAGTTCAAAGGAATCAGTTTTTCGAGGTTGGATTTTGCATCCTCACGTTTTTGATTGCGCACGCGAATTGAATTTGCCATTACAATCGCGGCGATGATTCCGACCAGGCCAGTGCACGCCAAAGCCAAACCGAAATAAAATAGAAAGTGCATGGAAATTCCTTCACTTGCCGACTGCCTGTTCCACGAAGGCGCAAGACTCAATCGTTCGACATTTCCAGGGTCCGGCGAATTCGGTTTCGGGGATAGGCGCTATGTAGTCAATCCGTCCAGGAATTTAAATTCTTGGGCATAGAAATGGACGGCGTTTAGCGAACCGAGCCGGCATGCTCTCGAGTCTTATATCATCCATTGCTTCGCGCTGGATTCTTATTATCGCCCTTGCCGTAGCTTTTCTCGTACTCCTGCCGATAGTGTCTGTTTTTTTCATTGCGTCGTTTCCGAGCGAGCCGATTTGGGGGCACCTTTTGTCAACTGTGCTGCCCAGATATCTTCAGAATACGCTTATACTCATGGCAGGAGTCGCGATATTTTCGGCGGCCATTGGCACGACGGCCGCGTGGCTGGTCACGATGTATCGCTTCCCGTTCCGGAAATTGCTTGAATGGGCGCTATTCTTGCCGCTGGCGATTCCAGCCTATGTCGGAGCCTACGCGCTTGTGGACTTTTTGGAATACGCAGGACCGGTACAAACAGCCCTACGCACGCTTTTTGGCTGGAAGTTGGCGAATGAATATTTTTTCCCTGAAATCCGCTCCACTGGCGGGGCCGTTTTTGCACTTACGTTCGCTCTTTATCCCTACGTCTTTTTGATTTCGCGTGCGGCGTTGAACGAACAATCGGGTGCAATGTTCGAGGTATCGCGGGCTCTCGGGAAAGGCCCCTTAACAAGATTCTTTAAGGTTGGGCTTCCGCTTATTCGCCCCGCAGCATTTGCCGCGTCCGCAATTGTGATGATGGAGACTGTCAGCGATTTCGGCGTTGTCGACTATTTTGCCGTACAGACGCTAACCACGGGAATTTTTTCAATTTGGCTCGACTCATACAATGTAGGGGGCGCGGCCCAAATTGCAGTTTTGGTACTGTGCATAATGTTCGTTCTAGTCGCACTGGAAAAGTTTAGCCGTCGAAAAATTAAAGTATTTGGCTCCGCAAAGAGCACCATTCCCATAAGCCCGATCGAGCTAAAGGGCGCCGCCGCTTGGACGGCGTCCGCATTTTGCTTTATTCCATTCGCTTTCGGGTTTTGCCTTCCTGGCGGCGTGATGCTCTGGCACGCGATTCGAAAGCCGGAGCATTGGATTGAACCCGGCTTGGCCAAGGCTCTGGGCCACACTCTGTTCACCGGGTCGATCGCCGCAGCGTTAACCGTTTTCGCTGCAACAATAATGGTATACGGGGTAAGGCTTGCCAACGACATTCGGCTAAGCGCCGTAATGCCCGCTACGATGCTCGGCTACGCAGTGCCTGGCGTCGTCCTGGCGATAGGAGTGATGATACCGCTTGCCGCGTTTGATCATTTGGTCGCGGATTCGTTTCTGGCGGTTTTTGGGGTTGATCCCGGATTGCTGATAACCGGATCCAGCCTCGTCATCATATTCGCCTATTTCGTGCGATTCTTTGCGATTGCCCAAAATTCCGCAGATGCGGCCATGGGGCGTATAGGTCCGTCGCTGCCCGCTGCTGCCCGAACCCTAGGAAGGTCTCCGGCCCGTACCCTGCGCGCGGTTTATATTCCGATGGTGAAGGGGTCGATTCTTACCGCTCTGTCGCTAGTTTTCGTAGATTGCGTAAAGGAGCTTCCGGCCACTCTTCTGCTACGCCCGTTCAATTTCGATACATTGGCAACGCGAGTCTACGAAAGGGCTTCGCTGGAGAATATCGGCGAAGCGGCTCCGCCGGCGATTCTGGTTACACTTGTCGGATGCTTCGGCGTGGCATTGTTAGTTAGAATAAATCGTTGAAAGTGATCCGCCGCGCCAATTTTCATTCATCGCTGAACGATGCCGCGAAATGAGGGTCGCGAAAGAAAAGCCGAATACAGTTTTCCGAAATTGAATCCCGCAGTGGCCGGCCCAATTGAGGGCAGACTGGTTTTGAATTGCCCAAAATCCACATTCCGAAGAATCCGGTTTTCGCGGGGTTGTGAAGGGCTACGATTTGAATCAATAAATGCGCGTGCCCCTATAGCTCAGCCGGTAGAGCATCTGATTTGTAATCAGGGGGTCGGGAGTTCGAGTCTCTCTGGGGGCACCAATTCAAAAAATGTTGTGTGTTCACGAGCTCGGCGCGCAGAGTCGTGCACCAACGGGAATCTGGAACGATCGCCGGAATGATAAGCAGAAAAGCAATTAACTCATTGAAATGTAAAACTAAATGCTCTAATTTTCTTGACGGCGGCTATCCAATTTTCTAAATTGAGTCAAAAGGATTTCTTTCCAAAGTCTTGATCCGAAGCTTGTCGCAAGGCAAAAGCAAGTCTGGGTTCACGACAATTTCAATTGTGTTGCGCCGAGCGAAAGGACTATTTCGCTCAGGCATGCAGGCGCGAAGTAGCGTCGAAAACTAGAGGAGCAGAATATGTGCAAAATCCTTGCAAATGCCTCCGTTGAAAATCCGCGGCGGCTGATCGGGTCCAAATCGCTGTCAGTTTTTGCCGCAGCGTTCATGGCGGCCCAGGCGGTGTCATCGAATGTTGGCATTGCGCACGATGGATTGGCGGACCTGGCCGAAATGGCGCAAGCTTCCGTCGTCAATATCATCGTCACTCCGAGGGTGGTGAGCGACAGTAGCAACAAAATGGAGATTCCGGATTTCAACCTTCCCGAAGGCAATCCGATTGAAAAGTTCTTTGAGAATTTCAGGGAACGTGAATTTAACAGGAATCCATTTGCCCGCCCGGCATCGATTGGGTCGGGTTTCGTGATATCGAACGACGGATTCGTCGTAACCAATGATCATGTAATCCGGAATGCCGCTGAGATCTGGTTGGAATTTTCCTCAGGCGAAAGATTCGAAGCTGAACTTGTCGGCACGGATCCAAAGACAGATATCGCGCTGCTGAAAGCCAAGGCCGATCATGATTTTGAGGCCGTTTCTTTTGGCGATAGCGACAAGGCGCGGGTCGGCGACTACGTGTTTGCGATTGGCAATCCATTTGGGCACGGGTTTTCGGTTTCGGCCGGCATTATTTCGGCTCGCAACCGTGAGCTCGCGGGAGCCTACGACGACTTTATCCAAACCGATGCCGCAATCAACCAGGGGAATTCCGGCGGTCCGCTCTTTAATATGGAGGGCGAGGTCATTGGCGTCATAACGGCCATCACGACCCGGACGGGCGGGTCAATGGGAATAGGCTTCGCCATGTCTTCCGCAGTTGTCGCCAACGTTGTCGACCAGTTGAGTCAATACGGTACGACCAAGCGCGGATGGCTAGGAGTTCGAATTCAGGACGTTTCTTCGGATATGGCTGAAGCCCTGAATCTCGAAAGCGCCAAAGGTGCAATTGTTGCGAGTTTGCCTGACGGGCCGGCGAAAGATGCGGGGATTCAAGTAGGCGACGTGATAATTTCATTTGCTGGTCAAGAGGTGATCGACACGAGAGACCTTGTTCGCCGCGTTGCCGATTCACCTGTCGGAGGAAAGGTTTCGATAGAGTTGTTCCGGGACGGCGAATCGATAGCTGTGACCGTTACTTTGGGCCGCCGCGAAGAAGCTGAAACGCAAATCACTCCGGCGAGCAGGAACATTGAGAAAGAGTCCGAGCCTGAATCGCACCTAGGCATGGAACTCGGGGAAATTACGGAAAGGCATCGCGACGAATTTGGCATTGGCCAGGACGAAGAAGGTCTCATTGTTCTGAAAGTAGATCCGAATTCTTCTGCGTTTGACAAGGGCGTGAGGGATGGAGATGTCGTTTCGGAGGCTGGAGGAAGCGCGGTAACGTCACTGGAAGAATTCGAGGACAGGATAGCGATGGCGAACGAGGCCGGGCGCAAATCGCTTTTGCTGCTGCTCCGTCGCGCCGGACAGTCAAATTTCGTTGCATTGCCAATTGACGAGTAAATTCTGCCTATGCTGCGAATAAGCGGGAGTCGCAAGATTCCCGCGAATTTTCAATCCGAATTCATTCGCGCGTCGGTCCGCGTCAAATTGTTTCTGGCGGTTTCGCCCGAGTGTCCCGTATTCGGCGCGAAATTACTACGGTTGTTCTTCGTTCGGGTCCGCGAGCATATCGAGCATGAAGGAAATGTCTTCGACTTTATCGGCAATCACATGCGTTACCGCCCCGTCTCTCTGGACGCGTCCGTAAATCCGTAGCATTCTGCCGCCCATGACCGCTTTGCGGAATTTCTGAAAAATATTTTCCCAAACAATGATATTGGCTACGCCGGTTTCGTCTTCGAGAGATAAAAAAACGACTCCTTTGGCGGTTCCCGGGCGCTGCCTGACAAGTACAAGTCCGGCTACCGCTACGCGGGAGCCGTTTGGCGGTTCCTGCAATCGATGCGCCGGAATGCAAGAAGGCGGACGAGGCCAATCGGTACGAAGCGCTTGGTTCATTGCTAAATCATGTGTGAACGGAACATATATTGCACGCAAATTCAGTCTTTGGAAATTTTCTCTAGCACAAAGCACGCTCATACATTAGTGAGCCAAAAAATCTCGTTCGCGACAGAAATCTTATGGCAAGAATCAAATATATCGAATTCAATGGGAAAGAGCACATCGTGGAAGTCCCCAATGGATTGACCGTGATGGAGGGCGCCCGCGACAACAACATTCCCGGGATTGAAGCGGAATGCGGAGGAGCATGCGCATGCTCCACCTGCCATGTCTACGTTGACGATGCTTGGATTGAAAGGCTTCCGGAAAAGGAAATAATGGAAGAAGACATGCTGGATTTCGCATGGGACCCCGATCCGGTCAAGTCGCGTCTAACTTGCCAGCTGAGAGTAACGGACGACTTCGAAGGGCTTGTCGTTCGGATGCCCGAAAAGCAAATCTAGTAGGCGAGCGGATAGGCGCCGAAGGACAGCGAACGGTATGCAGGAGCAATTTCTCAGCAAATCAAATGTTGTTGACAATGTCGCCGAGTACACAATCGCAGAGATTTCGCGTAGAGTTAAGGATACGGTCGAAGAAAATTTCGGACGAGTAAGAGTTCGAGGCGAAGTTGCGAGAGTGTCCAGGCCCCGGTCCGGTCATCTCTATCTAACTTTCAAGCAGGACAGCCATTCTCTCGACGCTGTAATCTGGCGCAGTACTGCGCAAAGGCTGCCGAAATTGCCCGAAGAAGGCATAGAATATCTTGCAACGGGCAAGCTTACGACATTCTCCGGGAATTCCCGTTACCAAATGATCGTGGAAAGAATTGAGCGTGCCGGAAAAGGAGCGCTTCTCGAAAAGCTCGAGGAACTGAAGGCCAAATTGCTCAATGAGGGGCTATTCGAAGATTCAAGGAAAAAGCCGTTACCTGTGTTACCGGAAGTAATCGGCGTGGTGACGTCGCCGACGGGCTCGGTAATCCGCGACATTCTCCACCGGTTGCGCGATCGATTCCCGCGCCGCGTGCTAGTTTGGCCCGTAGCGGTCCAAGGCGAGAGTTGCGCAAAGGAAGTTGCCGCCGCGATTCAAGGATTCAATGGACTGGAAGCGGCGAAGGGCTTGCCCAGGCCGGATCTGATTATCATCGCGCGAGGCGGTGGATCCGTAGAAGACTTGTGGGGATTCAACGAAGAAGTCGTTTCCAGGGCAGTATTCCGCAGCTCGATACCGGTGATTTCGGCGGTTGGTCATGAAACCGATACGACACTGATCGACTATGTTGCGGACGTGCGCGCACCTACGCCGACCGCGGCGGCGGAAATGGCCGTGCCGGTTCGACTAGACATCGCGCAGAAAGTCATTTCGCTCTCCGCGCGGATTTCCGCTTCCGCCACCCGAAACATCGCTCGAAAAAAGCAAAGGCTGGAAGACTTGGCTAGGCTGCTGCCGAAAACTTCGACCCTGGTGGCGACCAGTGCGCAAAGGCTGGATTTCGCTACATCTCGCCTGTCCAACTCTGTTCACGCAGCGCTGCAGGTTCGCCGGCTTTCCGTGGCAAGGCTTCAAGGCGGATTGCGACCTTCGCGATCGACGCAGGAAGCGAGACGCAAATTCGACAGGCTGAGCGACCGCTTGGGTACGAATTTTTCCGAAGCGTATCGACGACATCGTTACCGTTATCGGGCGGTTGCGCCGCATTTGAATCTTCGGTTGCTCGAACGTTCGATAAGAGAGAATTCAAGACGTATCGGCGAGGTCAGCAGCATAGCGATTCGAGCCTTTTCGACTAAAGTGATCGCTAAGAGAGCGAAAGTGGAAAATCTTGACCGGTTGCGTAATTCACTTGGCTATCGGCAAACGCTGCAGCGCGGGTTTACCGTTATCAGAACTCGCGAAGAAGTGGTGAAATCGAAAAAAATTGCCTCCTCGGCAACCGATTTGGAAATAGAGTTCTACGATGGCAGGCTGGATGTCCGTAGAATATAACCATAGGTCCGATTGAACAAAACCGCTGCTGATCGATCAATTGCCAGTTGTCAGAGTCGCCTCGAATTCCGTTTGCGGCGAGAATAGATCGCGGGAGGGGCGAACCGCCGACCTGGCCGAAAGGAACTGTAAATGAGCGAAGATTCGACCGGAATCTGGAAATCGGGGCGCGGCAAGGGGCGTAGGAAGCCCAAGGGCCGACAGGTTTCCGAAAAATCGGTGTTCGAAGTTCGCGCACTGCTCGGTGATCGGCCTCGCCGAAAGGACTTGCTAATCGAATTCCTGCACTTGATTCAGGATGAGTACGGCCACCTTTCCGCGGATCACTTGCGCGCCTTGGCTTCCGAAATGCGATTGGCGCAGGCCGAGGTCTACGAAGTCGCGACCTTTTACGCCCATTTCGATATCGTGAAAGAAGACGAATCGCCGCCTCCGCCAATCACGATACGAGTGTGCGATTCGCTCTCTTGCGAAATCGCAGGATCTTCGACCCTAATGCAAGAACTAAGTGCGCAATTTGATCCCGCCGAAGTGAGAATTGTTCGCGCTCCCTGCATGGGGCGCTGCGACACGGCTCCGACACTCGAACTAGGGCACAATCACATTGATTTTGCGAATATGGAAAAAGTCGTCAAAGCGATTGAAGCCAAACAGATTCATCCCCGAATTCCAGAATACGAAATTTACGCAAGCTACCGAAACAACGGCGGTTATGAAGATTTGCTTGCATTGCGAAAAGGTTCCAATTCGGTCGACGAAATCCAGGAAAGAATCCTGAAGGCGGGGCTGCGAGGACTGGGCGGCGCGGGATTTCCGTCGGGTCGGAAATGGTCGTTCGTTCGGGCGGAGCCGGAACCGAGGTATCTCGCGGTCAACGCGGACGAAGGCGAGCCTGGAACGTTCAAGGACAGGTTTTTTTTAGAGCGACACCCCCATGTTTTTCTTGAGGGCATGCTCGTTGCGGCTTGGGCGGTCGATGCAAAAAAAACCTTTATTTATTTACGCGACGAGTATCCAGCCGCTCGCGAGTTGCTCCTGAGAGAAATCGCCGAGCTGGAACGGGCGCGGATCGTGGAAGCAGGATTCATTGACTTGAGACGCGGCGCAGGCGCCTACATTTGCGGCGAAGAAAGCGCGATGATCGAAAGCATCGAGGGAAAGCGGGGCCTGCCTAGGCACCGCCCGCCATTTGTCGCTCAAAACGGAGTATTCGGGCGTCCGACCTTGGTCCACAATGTCGAAACGCTCTATTGGGTCGGGCGAATAATCCGAGAAGGTCCGGAAATCCTCTCTTCAGTAATAGCGAACGGAAGAACCGGTTTGAGAAGTTATTCGGTCTCCGGGCGCGTCGCGAATCCAGGCGTTTACATTTTGCCGGCGGGATCGACGATTTCCGACATTATAGAATCCGCAGGAGGCATGGTGGAGGGCCACGAGTTCTATGCCTATCAGCCTGGCGGCCCTTCGGCCGGACTGCTTCCAGCTTCACTTTCCGATATACCGATGGATTTTGACATTCTACAGGAGCACGGGACCTTTATCGGTTCGGCGGCCGTTGTCGTACTCTCGCAGCACGACAGCGCGAGAGAGGCGGCATTAAACATGCTACGGTTTTTCGAGGATGAAAGCTGCGGACAATGCACGCCTTGCCGAGTAGGGTGCGAAAAAGCTGTCAAGCTCATGCAAGAGCCAGAATGGGATTCGGACTTGCTGGAAGAGCTTTGCCAGGTCATGGAGGACGCGTCGATATGCGGGCTTGGTCAGGCAGCCCCAAATCCAATTCGACTTACAATCAAGCACTTCCCCAATGAAATTTGCGGTTGAATTCCACTGGCAGGAATTGTCGAGCGCCTATAGGGATAGTTTCTGAAACGACTTGAAGATTGAATCTGAAATTGAAAGCGCAGCGCGACATTTGATTCAACGAGGCATAGTCGGAATATCTCGGTATCGAAGGAAAATAGGACGGTTAGTCGAACGGAATGCCGTCTGCAGGCCGTCTTGATTAATTCACGGAGGCCGAATTCGAACAAAAATGTCGAAAGGCGAGAGTCACTGAATCGCCGTGCGACGCATTGGATTGCTCGCGCTTTGTCGCCTCATTCGCGTCGGCACGGAGTTAAAATATCAAGGGCGTAATTCGGGGCTAACGATTATTCGCGAAGTGAATTCGCAGAGTTCGAGTTCTGATAGGCATTCCGTGTTTTGCCGCAACCCACAGGAAGCTATCTCGGCAGGGTCCGGCCCTATGAATGGCTGATAGTCAAGATTTAGAATTCCGGGGATTCAGCAGAAATGAAAAATGGTTGATATCGGATAAAGTTCTCGCTTTGGCGGGAATCGTCTTTTCGGGCTTGAGAATAGGAAGGAGCAAAGTTTGTTTCTCGATTTTCGGATTTTTGCTATACTTGTAACGATATCAGGCTAGGAAAGAGAGTAAGGAAATGCAAAGAAAAAAAGCCGGGGACTTCGACCCGAGAATCCTCGAACTTTACGACGGGTATGTCCATGGTCAAATGACCAAACGCGAATTTATCGTTAGAGCTTCGCAATTCTCCGCGGCGGGGAGCGCGGTCGCGGTTTTGGCAAGCCTTCAGCCGAACTATGCGCTTGCAAACCAGGTTGCGCCGGACGATCCCGGTATTTCGACAGAAATTGCCGAATACGATAGCCCCAACGGGCATGGTCGCATGTCGGGTTTGATGGCGCGTCCCTCGAACTCAACCGGAAAACTTCCCGCGGTACTCGTCATCCACGAAAATCGCGGTCTCAATCCGTACATCGAAGATGTTGTAAGGCGTACGGCTAAGGCCGGATATCTCGCTTTTGGACCAGACGCCTTGTCGTCGCTTGGCGGTTATCCGGGAAATGACGATGAAGGCCGTACCATGCAGAGGCAACTCGACCGTGCGAAGCTAATGGAGGACTTCTTCGCGGCATTTGAATTTTTGGTAAATCATCCCGGTTCAACGGGCAAAGTAGGTGCCGTTGGTTTCTGCTACGGCGGCGGCGTGTGCAATGCTCTGGCAGTAGCCTATCCCAATTTGGCCGCCTCAGTTCCATTTTACGGGCGTCAAGCCGCCGCTGAAGACGTGCCGTCGATCGAGGCGCCGCTTTTGCTTCATTACGGCGAACTCGATCAGAGGATCAACGCGGGCTGGCCCGCATACGAAAAGGCTCTAAAGGAGCACGGGAAGGAATATACGGCATATTTTTACGAAGGTGCGAATCACGGATTTCACAACGATACGACACCGCGGTACGACGAGGACGCGGCCAAGCTAGCGTGGAAGAGGACGCTGGAGTTTTTTGAAAAGCACTTGAGCTGACGCGGAACGAGAATTAAGCGTCGAAGTAGAAGGGCGAAATCTGACCCGCTAAGCGAGATTAGCGTAATTTAGCGAAACAAGTTCCATTCGGCTTGATCATTTAGTCAGCCCGGTTCCGCAATCGCCGGTGTTGCTGGTGTTTGACTTTTTTTCAAATGATTCGGCAGCGAAACGGAATGGGTGTGAATAGAATTCGAGGATTTCGGATAAGTTCAAGGGCAGAGCCAATTTCGACCCTGTTCGCTGCAGGCGAATTTCAATCGATTTGCTTAAGGGCTTCAAATAACCGGAAATGATATACTATGTCGATTTTTGGCAAGCTTAAGGACAGGCTAGGCAAGTCGTCGTCGAAAATCGGCGAAGGACTTGCCTCTCTTTTTGACGGCGAAAAAACCGCTAGACTGGTTGGAGAATCCGCAGAACCGCGGCCTATCCCGGACGATTCGTCGGATGGAAGCCAAACCGGATTTGTTGGTCGGATTTTCGGCAGTTCCAAGGATTACGCCGGACAGAAGCGAAGGCTGGATGACGAAATGCTCGAAAGCCTGGAAGAATTGCTGATTTCGTCGGACATTGGCGTCGATGCCTCTCTGCGCCTGGCGGCAGGGGTGGCGGAAGGGCGCATGGGAAGGCGCATTTCTCTTGAAGAGCTGAAGCGGTTGCTGGCCGTGGAAATCGAAAGAGTTTTGGAGTCCGTCGCAAGGCCGATGCCCGTCTATTCGAAGCGACCGCAAATCGTCCTTGTCGTAGGCGTAAACGGTTCGGGAAAGACCACCACGATAGGAAAACTGGCCAGTCAGTTCCGCGGTTCCGGCAAATCGGTTGTCATTGCCGCATGCGATACATTCAGGGCAGCCGCGGTGGAGCAGCTTCAGATTTGGGGCCAACGTGCCGGCGTTCCCGTGCTGACCGCCGAACAAGGCGCAGACCCGGCATCCCTCGCGTTCACGTCTATCGAAACCGCAACGGCGTCGGGCGCCGATTTGCTCCTTATCGATACGGCGGGCCGACTGCAGAACAGAGCCGATCTGATGGCGGAATTGCAGAAAATCGTACGCGTCATTCGAAAAAAAGATGAGACGGCGCCCCACAATACATTGCTGGTTCTCGATGCCACGACCGGGCAAAACGCCGTGTCCCAAGTGGAATCGTTCCGAAAGATGGCGGATGTTTCGGGACTAATAATGACCAAGCTCGACGGCACTGCGAAGGGAGGAGTGCTAGTTGCATTGGCCGATAAATTCGGGTTGCCGGTGCACGCCATCGGAGTTGGCGAGAGTGTCGATGATCTATTCGCATTCGACCCTAGAGATTTTGCCAAGGCTCTTACTGGTTCCGACGATTGAGCGAGTGGATAATCTCGGTCGCGGGCACGCAAACAGGCCATAATTTTGCAATTGTGCTCGCGCTTGCGGCCGCCGTGCTTCACGCGCTTGTATCTGCAATGCAGAAGGGGTGGCACGATCCCTTTACTTCCCGAGCCGCGATCGATTTGTTTTATGGATTGGGCACGGCCCCTCTAGCCCTGTTCGTGGTTCCTTGGCCCGAGCCGTATATGTGGCCAATTTTCGCGGGCGCAATAGCCGTCCATTCAGGCTACAAGTTGTTTCAGGCGATGGCGTTCAGCCAAACCGCGCTAACGGTCGTTTATCCTGTCATACGCGGAACGGGCATGCTGATTACTGTTTTTGCCGCCGGAATCGTGTTCGGCGAGAAATTTTCACCGATTCAATGGTGCGGCGTAATCTTGCTATTGGGCGGGCTACTTGGGCTAGCGGCCTACAATCTCGCCAAAGAAGCGGACGACCGGTCAAGGCTCGCGTTCGCCCTACTTCTCTCGGTAACTACCGGAATATTCGTTGCCGGCTACACGACGGTTGACGCCTACGGAATAAGGGCAACCGCAAACCCCTTTACGTTTTTGGCATGGTTGTTTTTCCTCGACGGATTTTTCATGCCCGTTCTGGCTTTCGCCAGATGGCGCAGGCACCGTTTCGGCGTTCGTTTTATGGAACTCGCAAGGCTGGGTTTCATTGGCGCAATCGTGGCGGTTACTAGTTTCGGTGCGATTATGCTTGCGACTCGGGTGAGCCATGTGGGTGAAATCGCTGTCCTACGAGAGACTTCCACATTGTTTGCCGCTCTGATAGGCTGGTTCTTCTTGAAAGAAGCAGTCGGAAGCAGGAGACTGGTCCTGATTGCCATGATCGCGATCGGCGCAATTCTGGTCGAGACAAAAATTTAGTACGGGAAGGTAGCCGTGAGCAAAGGCAAAAAAACTCTATTCGATCTTGGTCCCGTTATCGTTTTCTTCGCCAGCTACATGGCATTGAGGAATCGCGTAATTGAATTCGCGGGACATGAATATTCCGGATTTATCGTTGCGACTGCGATATTCATACCGGTGCTTTTGGTTTCGACATTTTTGTACTGGCGGCTGGCCGGCAAGGTTTCAAGAATGCAGGTTTCGGTTGCCGTAATTGCGGTTGTTTTCGGCGGAATGTCCCTGTGGTTCAATGATGAAAGATTCTTCAAGATAAAGCCGACGATTACGTACTTGCTATTCGCAGGTATACTTGCTGCGGGCATGATTCGCGGGAAGTCGGGGATTCAATACGTTATGGATGAATCGCTGCCTTTGACAACCAGGGGCTGGCATCTATTGACGTGGCGCATGATAGCGTTTTTCGTCTGTCTTGCGGGATTGAACGAATTCATTTGGCGAACCATGTCGACCAACGCCTGGGTAAATTTCAAGACATTTGGTATCTTTATTCTGTTCTTTCTGTTTTTCTTCCTCAACAGGGACGTATTCGTCAAATATTCGAAGCCACCGGCATCGGAGGGTGAAGCGGCCTAGACTTGAACCGCTAGGGCTAGGTTGAATTGTTATTCGGGGCTTTCCCGTCAAGACTCCTGCGAGACTACCTTAATATTCTCGGTGGTAAATTTGCTCGCGGCTTGCCGCCGGGACTCCCTGGTTCCGGACGTGGGCTGGCGCATTCCTTGGAAATCGCAAGTTACGGCTTGTGCTTGAATAGAATGTCTTGCGCTTTTTGGTCTCCCGTAATCGGTTTTCGCAGTTCCTGCGCCAGAGCTCGCCCCTTTTGGACGGCGTCTCGATCGCCGACGCGTTTTAGCCAATCGGAGAATTTTGGCAATTTATCTATGTTCTGCCCTTGCCTCTCCCAGCTGATCGCCCACGGCCAGATTGCAATGTCCGCTATGGAATATTCGCCGGCAACATAGTCGCGGTCGGCTAATCGCGTGTCTAGAACGCGGTATAGCCTGCCGACTTCATTTCGATATCTTTCTTTCGCGTAGGGTAGGTCCTGAGGCGGCTCGAGTTCCGGTGCGTATAGAAGAAAATGGTGAGCCTGTCCCGCCATAGGACCGACGCCTCCCATTTGCCACATAAGCCACTGCTCGATCTCAATGCGCTCGCCTTCGCTGGACCCGTAGAATTTGCCTGTTTTACGACCCAAATATTGCAGAATTGCGCCAGATTCAAATATAGAAACGGGCTGTCCATCGGGACCGTCATGGTCGACTATCGCCGGCATGCGGTTGTTGGGCGAGATTTTCAAGAATTCGGGAGCGAATTGATCGCCTTTTCCGATATTGATCAGGTGAACCTTATAAGGGATGCCGAGTTCTTCAAGTGCGATGGATATCTTCCAGCCGTTTGGAGTCGGCCAGTAGTATAGGTCAATCGGATCGTGCATATTGTACTCCTTAGGGCCTAGTCGGTGCGCGGTCGCGTCAAAAGGCTTTCGCCAATCCTTTCGTAGATTGGTTTAAATTGGTCTTGCTTCGAGAGGCGAAGGATCGCCGACGCGTTGGCTGTAATTGAATCACCGGCGGTCTGTCCAGCATTTTAGCGCTACTTTTGCGCTGCCTTCGGCGGCGGAAGAAGATGATGCCGAGATATCGCGACCGATGATGCGTTTGCGAATGCGCATCCAGGCTCGGTTGCTTGCGCCGCCGCCGGATGTACGAATTGACGAAACTTCGGTTGCGCCCAGACTTTCCAGTGCGCGATAGCCATCCCTTTCAATTCGCGCAATGCCTTCAAGCAAGCCTTGGAAGAATTCGGCATCGTTCTTGGAGCGTGGCGAATGGCGAGGAGCGTAGTTCGGATCGGCTACCGGGAACCGCTCGCCGATTCTCGGCAATGGGTAGAAATCCGTGCCAGTGAGTTTTTCAGGATCAAGCTGGAGTTCCAGTTCAGCCATTCGCTCGGGAGAAAAAAATTGAAGGAGCGCGCCGCCGCCGGTGTTGGAGGCGCCGCCAGCAAGCCACATGCCGAAAAGCCGGTGGCTATAGACGCCTCGACTTGGATCGACAACCGGTTTTTCTGAAAGCAGTTTGACGGTTAGCGTCGTGCCGAGCGAAGTCACCGCCTCTCCGGCGCTAGAAGCTCCGGATCCCAAAAACGACGCGTTGCCGTCCGTTGTTCCGATCGCCACCAATGCATCTCGACTGAGTCCGAACCGAGCGACGCATGTCGCAGCGACATTCCCGAGAGGATCACCAACCGCTCGAACTTCCGGAAGCAATTCCATTTTCACTCCCAATGACTCGAACCAGGACGGCCAGCAATTTTGGAACAGGTCGTACCCGAGCTTCAGCGCATTGTTTTCGTCGGACCTGCCGCCAATGCCGGTGAGCTTCGCGGCAATCCAATCGGCCTGGTGCAGCGCGAATCGAGCTCCCCGCGCTTCCGGAGATCGTTGCAACCTAAGAAGCCTCGCCAAAGTCGAGCCCGAGCCGAGCGCCAATGAATTCGGCTCCGCGAATTGACTGATGGAATCGGCCTCCGATTGGAATCCGGAAGCGTTGTACATGTAGGCGCTCGTAACGGGATTTAAGTCTTCGTCGGCAAGGCAGATTGTACCCGAAGTTCCGTCGACTGCAATCGCTTCGATGTCGGACAAGTCGGATCCGAAAAGCTTCATCGACACGGCCAGCGAATCTAGGCATTCTGAAACGGCGCTCCACCAGACAGCGGGTCGCTGAGTCGGAAAGTCAGGGGCTTCATCGGGCGGCGGCAGCGCGTGCTCGGTCGAAGCGAGTAAAGTTTCCGACGCGTCGATAACCGCCGCTCGCACTCCCGACGTTCCGACATCAATCCCAAGAAACATGGTCAATGCTTTTTGGCGAGCGACTGCCGATATTTTTCGGCGTCCCAGTTAAGCAACTCTGCCTCGGCATCAGGACCGATAGGCCGAAGCGTCCAATCCGTCGGAATTCGCGAGAGTATGTCGAATATGCAGCGTATCATCGCTCTTTGAGCATTTGACGCGCTTTCCTTAATGTAAATGCCTGCGTCTTCGACAAGTATTGCAGGGTAAGGAAAATTATCCTGGTCCGGCGACGGAAATTCGCCCAGTCGCGCAATGCCAATCGCCGGCCCAAGAAACACTACGTGATCTGGATAATAGCTACCCGCCGTCACGCGTCGTTTCGATAAATCGTCGAAAAGGAGGCCCGAAAGTTCGGGTATAGCGGTCCAGCCCTCTAATTCCGGGAATTCGTTACGGGATGATACGAGAAGCGGGCGAGGAGGAAGGTCGAGCCTGCGTTCGATGTCCTCGATCAGGGCAGCGACTTGCGCCAGAGAGTCGTCGGCGACGATGATTCCGTGGTTCTCAAGAACGATCGCTTCGACTTTTCGGCCGCTTATCGTCGATCGGATTGCCTTCGAAAGAGGAATGCCGGGTTTGCGGTACGGTACGGCAGCCCAATTTACTCCCTCGAGCTTGCGCTGAAGCGACTTCATTCCTTGGTTGGCAATCGAATGGCAGATCGCAGAAACCGAATGATAGTGAAAAACGAATTTTTGCGGAAGCAGCGCGTGAAACGTAGTCTCGATAGACGGTCGAACGGAAGAGGAAGGATCGGTCATCGCTGCTCGGCAGGTGCCGTCGCCGGCCCCGTCAATTTCGGCGATCGCTTTTTCCACGTCGACAGAGGCGAAGGTATTCTGCGCCAGAGCCGAGGAAAGTTTGGTTCCGGACGCTTTTATGAACATCGTGCCGCCGTTCTTGCAGGACGTGTTTCCGCCCGGGCCCTGCACGAGCAGCGGGTCGCATCCAATTTTTCGAGAAAGTTCAAGGAATTCGCGCCACGGCGTTATGTTGCGGTCCATCTGCGCTCACCGTAGCTGTCTAATGCAGAAGTCCGGCATTTTGGTACCGTATGATCTTGCCAATTCTTCGATACCGGGCCGCAGCACGCGGTCGGACTCGGCATTGCCAATTGCCGGCCCGTGCACGCCCGACGTCACGAGCATCGACATAAATCCCGTGCGATTAGCCCCGGCGATATCGTGTTCCATCGAATCGCCGATCATGAGAAATCTTTCTCGGGGAATATCGGGGTAAAGATCTCGGACGGCATCGAACACTCTTGAAAAGGGTTTTCCGTACCAGGCTACTCTGCCTCCTAGGCCGGCGAACTTTCGCGCCAGAAAACCGGGCGCGATAAATCGCCGGTCGCCTCTTAAAGAAACCTTGTCCGGATTTGTGCAGATCATTCCGGCGTCGCGGCCAACGGCCAAATCAAATAGTTTATCGAACGCGTCTTCGTCCGTGTTGTCCGGTAGCCCCATAAGCAGCAGATGCCGTGCGAGCTCCGGCTTATCTACGAGAACGATCGACGGATCGCCATCGGCCCAGTCTTGCGCATCGCGAGGAGCCGCGCACACGGGGAACAAAGCGCCCGCTGGCTGCGAATTGGGCAATTTTCTTTCAGTCGTCAAATCGCGCCATGCGACTTCGCCGGACGAAACTACGTGATTAATCGATCCTTTCGGAAATCCCAAAGATTCGATTCGCTTCCTATTGACCTCCGCTCGCTTCCCGGAATTGGTGAGTACGACTGTGCGCTTTCCCTTGCGCGCGAGACGCGCGACGGCCTGCACAGCCGGTGGAAATGCTCCTGCTCCCCGGTGGAGCACGCCCCATTGGTCTAGAACGGCTACATCGAACTTGTCGATGACGGCGTTTAACGAATCGATAAGCTGCGTCACAGCGCTTCAGCGCGGCATATCTGCGAAGTAGAATGAATAGCCAGGGATGTGCTGTCGCCTTTGCCGAACGTTCATTCCATCGAAAGGATAAACGTCGCTAACGCCGACGGCCTCGTCGTGGCACGCAAGAACGTAATCTGCTCGTTTGTCAATCTCTTCTACGGACCTCCAACCCTGAATTGAGTTTACGAAGCGAGCCGGTACCCAGTAGCGCCATTTTTCTTCCTCGTTGGGTTCCATGTTCCGGGCCTGGAAAATCGCATCGCCGGCAACGACGATATCGCCGACCTCGGTTTTGACTGTCACAGCCATATGGCCCGGTGAATGACCGGGCGTTTCGAACATCGAGATTCCTGGTACGACTTCGGTTTCACCGTGCACGAGTTCGAAACTGCAGCCATAGTATGCGGGTTCGATGCCGAGAACCGGTGATTCGTATGTTCGATAATAGAGCGGCAGCGGATTGTAGGCCCACTTGATTTCTATTTCCGGGCAAATGAATCTCGCTTTCGAAAATTCCTTCATGTTTTGCACATGGTCCCAATGAAGATGGGTAAAAATAACGATATCGATTTCATCGGGAGCTACGCCGAGCTTTTCCGGCAAATGGCGATGAACTTCAAGGCAACCGCGTTTCTGGCATTTGTGGTGATACCTGGTTGCGCGCGCTTCGTCGCATAGACCAGTGTCGATCAAGAGCTTGTACTCGCCGGTATCGACGAAAAAGCAGTACACGGGGTTCCAGATTTTTTTTCCGGCCGGTCCCTTCCAGAAAACATATGTGCCAAGGTCAGCTTCAAGCCAGCCCGTGTTGATCGGATAGATCTTGGTTGTTTCAGTCGTCATTGTCGTTCCAGATTGAGATAATTGTACGAATCGAAAGTTCAAATACAGCGGCCCGGCCAATTAGGCAAAAGCGTAATTTGTGGCTGAATCTCACGGGACAATGTGGCAAGTGTTCGGGCGTAATTCGCGTCAAGCGATCCAGATTCGCGAAAGGGGACCTGTTGATCGATTCGCCTAGGGCGGTTGTGCTTGCGACACTCGATACCAAGCGTATCGAGACCGATTGCTTATTGAATCGGCTTCGTCGAAACGGTCTTGCCTGCGATGTCGTGGATACGAGCCTGGAACCGGGCGGAGTAGTTCTTTCCGGCAAGGAAAAAGTCGAAGCCATGCGAAAAGCGGCTCTAAAGGCCGGACTTGCAGTTCAACGAGCCTCGGACGAAGGAGCACTGGTGTTTGTCGGCATCGGCGGCGGAACCGGCGCGCAGATCGCGGCGCAAGCCTTGTCAAGTCTTCCATTGGAGACTCCTAAGCTTCTGGTAACCACGTTGGCTTCCGACTTGAGAAAATTCGCTGCGATTGACGGTATAGTGCTTGTTCCGACAATTGCGGATTTGATAGGAACTGGCCCCGCGATTAGGAATTCGTTGAGCGATGCCGCATCGATGGCGGCGGCCTTGGCTCGCGGCGGAGAACGAGAACGATTGCGCGACCATCCGACGATCGGGATTACGGCGTTAGGCGTGGTTGCTCCGGTGATCGACGCGATCGTAGCAAGATTTGCGAGGGCGGGGCATGAAGTAACGACATTTCATGCCAACGGTTTCGGCGGCGCCGCGTTTGCAAGATGGGGAAGGGCCGGCTTTTTTTCCGGAATAGCGGACTGCGCAATACACGAATTGACGCGGCTGCTTGGCGGGAGCGGCGGCGAACTAATGGAAGACAGGCTAGTTGTTCGCAGGCCAGTTCCCAGAGTCTTGCTGCCGGGCGGTATAAATTTCTTTACTAGGGGCGGAATAGAGACGCTCGACAGTAGTGAGCTCAACCGGCCTCACTATAGGCACAGTCCGGATTTTACGCATGTTGCGCTTGAAACGGTCGAAATGGCTCAAGCCGGAAGGCATGTGGCGGATTCTCTAAATGAATCCGAGTGCTCAAATGCGTTTATTCTGCCTATGGGCGGTTTTTCATCGGAAGACCGAGTAGGCGGCGCAATCGAGAATCCGTCGGGACGGGTCGCCTTCGCCCGAGAGCTTCGCGCCATTCTGCGGGGCAACGTTGAAATCATAGAGCTTCCCTATCACATCAATGACGCCGGGACTGCCGAATTTGCTGCGAAAGTTTTGTTGCGAATGATGGCGAACGGAAACCCGTCGAATGCCGAAAAGGAATATTGAATTGATTGAACTCGATGACAACGACATTCTGGTCCGGAAAATTGCGCTTATCGAAACTGCGAAGAGATGTTTCGACTTGCGGCTACAGTCAAATGCGGGCGGGAATCTTTCGGTTCGTCTGGCTTGCAACGAAGCCATCGTGATCAAGCCGAGCGGAATCGGCTTTAACGAGTGCACGGTCGACAATTTAATGGTCGCCGACCTGAACGGAGAAGTATTGGCGGGAAGCGGCAAGCCCTCGAAGGATCTCGATTTTCACGCGGGAATTTATAGAGCTAGAAAAGATGTCGGCGCAATCGTCCACGTTCATTCGCCCTGGGCGACGGGCTGGGCTTCCGCCGGATTGGAAATTCCCTGCGCCACCGTGCAAACGATCGAGAAAGTTGGGCGAATACCTTTAATTCCGCTCGGACCCAACGGCGGACCGCAGCGTAGCGAAGACATAGTTCCGGCCGTCGAAGATCATTCCGTAAAGGCTGCCACTCTTGCCAGCCACGGAACAATTGGCCTAGGAAAGACATTGGTCGATGCTCAATATGTCGTTGAATTGCTGGAAGAAACCGCGCACATTGCATTTCTTCGAGAAGCCTTGGCATTCGCGAAGGGATTGAACAATGTTCCGCTCCCGGCGGCGGGTCTTAAGCAACAAAATGCTGTTTGAAAGCACCGTACCAGGATCAGCTGTGAAATTCTCTCAACATTTGGTTCCGAACCGGCGTTGGACTCATTTGGGATCGAGAATTTCTAGGGAGATGCAATATCGAACGAAAGTTAGAAATTCGATTGGATCTCGGGCAAATTCTCAACGAATCGAAGATTTGTCGCGGTTTTCTTTGCGCACCTTCCGCTAAAACGGTTAATACTGAAATGGCGGAATATTTTTAGCGTGTTGACTGGCCGGGTTCAGCAAGCATTGCAGAAAGCATGTGCGCAGAATCCGAATTGAGTTACGGGCCTCAATGCGAACATCCGGTAGAAGGACAAGATTAACATGCAGCATCGCCGAAGGACCAGAAGCGTTCATGCCGGCATAAAAAGAAGCCAGTTTGGCGAAAACGCCGAGGCAATTTTCCTTACTCAAGGGTTCGTTTACGATAGCGCGGAACAGGCCGAAGCGCGGTTCCTGGAATCGGGACCGGACGAATATATTTATGCACGCTACGGCAATCCCACTGTTCGAATGTTTGAAGAACGCATGGCCTCGCTGGAAGGGGCGGAAGATGCCTTCGCTACGGCATCGGGCATGGCGGCTGTTTACGCGGCACTGGCATCGGTGCTTTCGTCCGGCGATCATGTTGTCTCTTCCAGAGCGCTTTTTGGATCTTGCTTGTATATCCTCGAAAGCATCCTTCCGAGATTCGGCATCGAAGTAACATTTGTCGATGGCACGGATGCGTCGCAGTGGCGCCGAGCAATAAGAGAAGACACCAAGGTCGTGTTTCTAGAATCGATTTCAAATCCTATGCTTGAAGTCATCGATCTGCCCGCGGTGCGCGAGTTAGCCCGAAGCGTCGGGGCAATCGTCGTCGTGGACAATGTTCTAGCGACCCCGGTTTTTCATCGATGCAAAAAGCTGGGAGCCGATGTCGTTGTGTATTCGACGACCAAACATATAGACGGCCAGGGTCGCTGCCTCGGCGGAATCGTGCTTGGCCAAACGGAATTCATCAGGAAGACACTTGAGCCATTCTTAAAGCACACGGGCGGTGCCATTAGCCCGTTCAATGCATGGGTTATGCTCAAGGGCTTGGAAACATTGGAACTCCGCTGCAATGCACAGGCGGATTCAGCGGCCAAAATCGCGACCGGCTTACGAAACCATCCCAAGCTTTCGCGAGTGATTTATCCCTTTCTTCCCGACCATCCGCAGTTTAAGCTCGCGGAAGAGCAATTGACGCGGGGGGGAACTGTTTTTTCAATTGAATTCAGCGAAGGAAAGGAAGCCGCATTTCGATTCTTGAATGCGCTTCGCATTGTTCGCATATCAAACAATCTCGGAGACACGAAAAGCCTTTGCACTCATCCGAGCACGACAACTCACCAAAGGCTTTCCAGTGATCAGAGGCAGGAACTCGGAATCACCGAAGGAATTGTAAGAATCTCAATTGGCCTGGAGGACGTTCGAGATCTTTCAAGAGATATAGAAAGTGCGCTCGACGCTGCATAATCGGCACAAGAATCGTCGTCCAATTGCTAGTCTCGCCGCTAGCTTGACTTTGCGCGACGATTAATTCTGAGGCGCCTATTTTGTTGGACCTGAGGCCAGTCAGCTTTTTGATCGGCTTGCTATTGGTTGCGCTCGGTCTTGCCATGCTTGTTCCGCTGATTGTCGACCTTGCGTCCAACGACAGCCACTGGACTGCGTTTGCAGCATCATCGATCCTCACGGTAGTGGTTGGGTCGGCATTGGTGCTTTCGTGCATGAACGGAGTCGGCGACGGCCTCACGATCCGACAAACATTTATACTTACGATCAGCGTATTTAGCGTACTACCGGTTTTTGGAGCTCTTCCGTTCTTATTCGGAGCGACCGGCGCTCGATTCGTTGATGCATTTTTTGAGGCGATGTCGGGACTGACTACAACCGGCGCCACGGTATTGACGGGTCTCGACGACTTGCCGGCGGGTTTGCTTCTTTGGCGAGGATTGCTTCAATGGATTGGCGGAATTGGCATTATTATTGTCGCCATGGCATTTCTGCCGCTCCTTAGAGTAGGGGGAATGCAGCTTTTCCGGTCCGACAGCTACGACTCGCTCGGCACGATTTTACCTAGGGTGGCTGAAATTACGCGATCGATTTCATTGATTTATCTTGCGCTGTCGGTAGCGTGCTTTTTGACATATTCGATGGTCGGTTTAAGCTGGCTGGACTCGGCGGTCCACGCAATGACGACTATTGCGACCGGCGGATTCGCGAACTACGACGATTCCTTTGCAGGCCTAGGAGCGGGAGCCGAGTATGTAGGTGCCGGATTCATGATTGTTTCAGCACTTCCGTTTATTCGATATGTGCAGCTTGTGAACGGGTCTGCAACCCCGATCCTGATGGACAGTCAAATCCGGTCGTTTTTTATTTTCTGTGCCATGGTCGTTGGCACGCTCGGTATTTGGCAATTTGGGGTTAACGGGGAGAGCGGCGAGGAATCGTTTCGAAGATCCTTGTTCAACGGCATATCGATATTGACCGGTACTGGATTCGTAAGCGACAATTTCGCGGTGTGGGGTAGTTTTCCCGTAACTCTGTTCTTTTTGATCGGACTTGTAGGGGGGTGCGCCGGCTCGACGAGCTGTGCCATAAAAATTTTCCGTTTCCAGTTGCTGATCGCGTCTATCAAGGCGCAAGTTAAGCGCATCCATTCGCCGCATGGAATTTTTACGCCGCGTTACGAGGGGAACAAAGTTCCCGAGGATGTAATTTCCTCGGTAATGGCGTTTTTCGTCATGTTCCTAACGACTCTTAGCGTCGTCGCGATATTGCTGGCTTTCACGGGCCTTGATGCGATGGCTTCTATTTCCGGCGCGGCGGCGGCTCTTGCCAATATCGGTCCCGGCCTAGGCGATCCGATCGGTCCGACGGGGAATTATTCAAGCCTTAGCGATTCCGCCAAATGGCTTTTGGCCGGTGCGATGCTGATCGGGCGGCTGGAACTAATGGCAGTATTCGCGATAATTTCGGGGCAATTTTGGAAGGGTTGAAGGTCCAAGGAGCGCTTGCGCGTTTCATTTAGAGCCGGATCATTGAGGATCGAATCGACGAATAGCTCTTGTAATACGAGCCGCCCTCAATGGGGGCGGCGAGATTTCTTTGGCGGCATCACCAATGTTTAGCCGTCGATTGAGAGCCTGAAGAGGATCTACACTGTGTTCCGTCGGACGGGGCCGACCAAGTCGACTGCAAGAAGGGCCGAAGCCAGTCGCGCGCTGCCGCTCCGAATAGGCTAGACGACCAAGCTTCATGCCCTTGAGTTCAAGACGCTGATTGGGTCTAGGCCGAACGCCTCGAAAATAGAGACTTTGATCGCGTTCGCAAGGGCGTGTCGAACCAGCGCCAGTGTTCTACTCTCCATTGGCGAATTGCGTCGCGTCAGCGCCGCTGCGCGGCGAAGAAAACGACAGCTGGGCCAAGCGGATCAATAATGTCGATCGACGAAGCCTATCTGGACGGGAAAGGGGCGCTCGTGATGAAAATCGGGATACGCAATGGTCCGGCTCGAATCATAAGGCCTTTCCCGACAGCGCAGCCGTGCAACCGGATTCGCAGACGGAAATGGTCTCCGCGAGATAGTACGGAAGCAGGTCGGACACGGCCGAATTCGAGATCGGAATGCTTTCGAATCAATGTCTCGATCGGCGAATCCCAACTAGGTACCCCATGATGAAGGAGGCGGAATGCCAGAATTTTTGAAATTCCTCCGGCGAGACGGTCAGTTGGCGATTTACGGTCGAGGCCGCGTGAACAAATCTGAAATCTTACTCCTTAGTTCATCCTAGACGAGCCGCTAAGCAACTCAAAGGTAGCTGCGAAGAAGCGCGATTCTCCGATATTGCCAAATGATTGATCGCCGGTCTCCGAACCGGCCTGCGCCATTTCGCGAATCTGGTCATTCAACTCCGGCCGCATTAGAGCTGTACACTCCGAATGTATAAGATTGAATTTATATCGGATTCCAAATGCAAAGTGTTAGGCCGCGATTTCGCGAACGTTGTGGTTTGTCGAATGATATGATCAACGATATTCAAGAGCGGAAGGAGAAAATCGAAAATGGAAAAAGACAGGTCGTCGTCATTCGATCCAATGAGCGCGCCGCGGTACAGCGAGCTTGCAACTTTCTTTCGCGCGCCGCCGGCGCAATCCGCCGAGGGGATTGACATCGCCGTAATTGGCGTGCCGTACGATGGCGCGGTGACAAACCGTCCAGGGGCAAGGCACGGGCCCCGCGAAGTCAGGAACATGTCGAGCATGATGCGCTCGATTCATCACGTTACGCGACGAAACCCGTATGAACTTTGCGAGGTGGCAGATCTAGGCGATGTCCGATTCACGGAAATCTACAACGTTTTAACTGTGATTTCGGAGATTGAGTCGTTTTATTCCGAAGTAGTACGACACGGCGCTGTGCCTTTGACAGCAGGCGGCGACCACTCGATAACTTTTCCAATACTCAAGGCCCTAGCTGCCGAACATCCGATCGGCATGATCCAAATCGATGCGCATACGGATACTTGGGACAGTTTTCAGGGATCTAGATTCTCGCACGGGGCGCCTTTCCGGCGGGCGGTCGAAGTTGGGCTCTTGGACCCGAGAAGGACGATTCAAATTGGCATTCGGGGTGCCCAGAATACGACTGAAGGCTGGGACTACTCGATCGAATCCGGTATGCGGATAGTATTCATGGAAGAGCTCCGCGATGCCGGAGTCGACGAGATTATTCGCGAAGCCAGGCGAATTGTTGGCGACGGCCCGACCTATATTTCATTTGACATCGACGGTCTGGATCCCGCCTTCGCACCTGGAACCGGAACCCCGGAAATTGGCGGCATCAGCACTGTTGAGGCGCAAAAGCTTGTTCGCGGATTCAATGGCATCGATTTGGTTGGAGCCGATGTAGTTGAGGTTTCGCCGCCTTTCGATCAGACGGGCGTTACCGCACTGGCGGGAGCCACGATCATGTATGAAATTCTTTGCCTGCTGGCCGAATCGGTGGTTCGAAGGCGCTGAGCGGCTACACTAGGCCACTCAGCAAACATAATTCTAGGATGCAATGGCATTTCGGCCGGATCGCTTCGTGAAAATACAGCGAACTTGCGCCGACCGTTTTCGACGTCGTTTCGCTTAAAATCTTAAGAGAAGCCGTGGTGCGAGGAAATTCAAATCTCCGGAGATTTCGTGGGCAATTCGGGTTTATCGTAGTATGGAAGCGTGTCCACTCGGGCTGTGTATTCGCCGCTTGAACGACAACTTTGGATATGGGCGGCGATATCCTCAAGTCTTGCGAACCAGACGCCGCCTTTTTCAAGCATATGCTGAAAAAGTCTTTCCGCCTGCCGCCATCGAGCCAATCTTCCCGTCGCGAATGGATGCCAGACTGCGATCCAAAGTCCTCGATGCTCCCACATTGCTTCGAATTCTTCGCGAAAGACATCCATGCCGCGCGAAGCGGAGCTAATTGGCATCAAGTAGTCGAGATCCATCGCGTGGACGTACTGCGGCCAGTCGTCCATTCCCCAATGCGACGGCAGTTCGACGATTTCGCCCTCATTTGTTTGAAGAATGTAGGGAACGTCGTCGCCCATCAATGATGCATCGTACCTGAATCCGGCTTTTATCAGCAAGTCTGCGGAGAAGTACGAAAAGTTGTAAAGCGGTGCCCTCCAGCCCCGCGGTTTCTTCCCGGTTGCTTTTTTTATCACGTCGATTCCGCGATAAAGCCAGTATTCCTCTTCATCGCGTCCGGCTGCTCGAGGGTTCTCATGGATGTAGCCGTGGTGGCCGATTTCGTGACCGGCTTCCAAAATGGCGTCTATCGCCCGAGGATAGTTTTCGATGCACCAGGCCGGAATAAAGAAAGTTTGCTTAATGCCTAGGCGACGATACGTATCAAGTATTCTCGGAATTGAAATTTCGGGTCCGTAGCGAAGCATCGACAGACCGGAAATTCGATTGATGCCGTCGGCTTTGTGGTCAAGATGGATAAGGCTGTCCGCGTCCATGTCGAATGTGATCGCGACCGCGCAGCGCGCACCGTTGGGCCAGGGCGGAGGATTGGTAATCAATTTGGCTTCCCTCTCTTTGCTTAGTCAGTACATTGCCGCGCCGCCATTCGGCCCGAGAACTTGACCAGTATAGAATCGGGACTCGGGCCCGGCTAGGAATGCGATCGTATTTGCGATTTCATCCGGCGTGCCAAGGCGACCTAGCGGTATATCGATTTCCTTCTCGCGCCATTCCGGCGACATGCTTTCAAGACCAAGCATCGCTGTGTCCACGGGACCGGGCGCGACCGCGTTGACTAGTATTCCAGGTGCGAACTCTCTTGCCCAAGCACGCGTCATCGCGATGATCCCGCCTTTCGATGCGCAGTACGCAGTATACTCGGCCCGCCCGATTTGAGCTAATTCCGACGCGACGTTTATGATACGGCATTCGCTTTTTTCCGACTCGGTATGGTGGATTCTCATTCGCTGGACGGCCGCCCGCCCGACGAGAAACGCTCCGCGCAAATTTACGGCCAGGACATTGTCGAAATCTTCCGTCGACATTTTGGCCAGCCTTCCCTCGACGAGTATGCCCGCATTATTAACAACGATGTTAAGTCGGTTGCTCCAACGATCGAATTTCGAAAACGCCGACTCCAATTGCTCTTCGCTTCTCACGTCGCCATGCAAACAAATGGCTTCGCCTCCGAAGTCGGCTATAGATCGCGCGACGGATGACGCATCGTCAATGTCGAGCAGCGCGACGGCCGCGCCTCGTCGCGCAAGCTCAATTGAAGTAGCCCTTCCAATTCCATGCGCCGCGCCGGTGATAAGCGCTACGCTACTCTCTAGCGGCAAATTCATCTAAGCAATTCGCCGCGATCAACGGTTAACGCTTGCCCGGTAATGTTGTCCGCCGCGTCGGATGCGAGAAACAGGTATGTTTCAGTCATGTCCGCAGGTTCCATGAGGCCGCCGAACGCCTGCGCCGAAGTGATCTCGTTTAGGAGGGATTTTTCGTCTCTGTCTTGTCGGTCGGACATCACTGCCAGTGAATTCATAGAGGCGCGGGTTCGAACCCAACCCGGGCAAACCGCGTTGACGCTTATTCCCAGGGGTCCGAGTTCTTTTGCCAGGCTTCGCACGAATCCGATATTGGCATGCTTGCTGGCGCAGTAGGCCCCAAACTCTGCGACACCGGTTTTACCCCACATCGATGCAGTTACGACGATCCTGCCTCCGCGCTTCATTTTCTTTAGCGCCGCGCGCGTTACGTGGTAAGTGCCGACGACGTTGATCGAAACGATTCGTTCGAAGGCGGCGATAGTCTCCGGCGAACTGTCGGAAACGGGCGTAAGTAGTTCCAGACCGGCGTTGTTGACGAGTATGTCCAGATTGGGGATTGGATCCAGCGCCCGTTCGACCTTGTCGGAGCAGGCGATGTCGCAGACCATGAAACCTACGTCCGCGCCGTGGCGCTCGCTCAGCGAGGCTGCTGCGGATTCGACGCATTCGTCGTTGGCTAGAAGCGTTACGCGCGCGCCGGTTTCGACGAAACTCTCCGCAACGCTCAAGCCGATTCCTCTACTGGCTCCGGTAACTAGAACATTTCTGCCCGAAAAATCGAATTTAAGGTTGCGCGTACGAATCACCTGATGGTGCCCTAGATATTTTGCTGCGCTTGCTTGCGCATCAATTCACGAACATGATTGCGCAAATTGAAGAATGCCTCGCTCTCTTTGGTCCGGGAATCTCTTTCCGCGCCGAGAACGGATGCGATATCGATTTCCTCGACGATGCGCGCGGGGCGGGCGGAGAACATGAAAGCTCTGTCTGCCAAGAACACTGCTTCTTCGACATCGTGGGTTACAAATATGACGGCTTTTTTCTCTACCCGGCAGATTTCAAGCAATTGCTCCTGAAGAAATTCCCGGGTTTGGGCATCCAGCGCCCCGAACGGTTCATCCATGAGAAGTATGTCTGGCGCCGCAGCCAACGTTCTAGCAATGGCTACGCGCTGCCGCATTCCGCCGGAGATCCGGTTCACGAAAAAGTCCGCGTAGTCCCCTAAACCTACCAAATGCAAATAATATTTTGAAATTTCCGCTTTTTCTTTGTCTCCAATGTCGGTTCTGTAGCGAGTTCCGAACTTAATGTTGTCAAGCACCGACAGCCAGGGAAAGGATGCGTACGCCTGGAATACCATGCCCTTCTTTCGATCGGGCCCCGTTACGGCATTTCCGGAAAGCAGGATATCCCCGGCGGAAGCAGATTCTAGCCCGCTCACTATCCGTAAGAGAGTGGTCTTGCCGCATCCGGACGGGCCAAGGTATACGACGAATTCGCCCTCGTCTATATCCATTGACACATTGTCGACGACTTTGATCGGCGAGTCCGCTCTATTCTCGCCGCCGAACTCTTTCGAAACTTTGCGAACGCTCAAAAATGGAGATGCATTTGTCATCGATGCTGTCACAGATAGCGGAAGTGGCGGCGGTGCCACGCGCGAATCGCCTGGTCGGTCAACAGCCCGATTATGCCAATGACGAGTATCCCGGACATCACTTCCGGCGTCTTGAGAAAACGCCGCATTGACCAGATGTAGTGACCGATGCCGCTTTTGGCGGCAACAATTTCGGCGACGATGATCCAAGTCCAGCACCAGCCCAACGTTATTCTCAGATTGTCGACCAAATTGGGCAACATGGCCGGGAGGAGGATGTCTCGCGTGATTTGGAACGGCTTGGCGCCTAGCGTAAATCCCGATTCCACGAATTCGCGCGGAATTCTTTTGGCATCGTCGGCCACCAGCAACACGAGCTGAAAAAAAGTACCCATCCACAATACCGCGATCTTGGACGCTTCTCCGATGCCAAACCAGATAATTAGAAGCGGCACGAGTGCCGGAACCGGAAGATAACGGATAAAATCTACAATGGGTTCTAGCAACGCTGCAACAAGCCGGTAATTGCTCATCCAGACTCCGATTGGAACGGCGAAGACGACGGACAGAAGAAAAGCTCCCCAAACTCGCGCCACGGAAACCCATATGTCGTTAAGAAAATGCGACTCGGTCAAAAGTCGAAGCATGGTCTGGATGACCGTGCTCGGCAGGGGAAGAAACCTTTCCGGAACAATTCCGGCAATGACGATAAAATACCATGCCGCAATGAAAATCGCGAATGCGATAACGCCAAGTACGAAATCTGCTCTTGCGTGCCGCCTTCCGCGGAATGTCAAAAGCGAAACCAGTTGCCGCCGCCCCCGAACAACAACTTCGCTAGCCGCCTCGGTCAATTCACAAACGCCTTGATCTTCATGTCCAGCTTTCTTCGAGTGGGAGCTTTACGGGAATTCGTTATCGATTGTCGTTCCGAGGACGTTCCCGCGTTCGCGATTTGGCGAACCGAAAGCGTCCGAAGTCCTTTCCGCGTCGAACAAGGATCCTGTCCCTCTTCGGACAGGATCCAAATTGAGCTGGTAGCTCTAGCGTGCCTTGCCGTCGAATAAGCCATTCGTCAGCGACGGGTCTACCATGGCTTCATAGGGAATAGGCGCATCCATGTACCCAAGTTCGACATTGATTGAGACCAGATCTTCCGTTATCTGCTTTAGCTTGGGGGCGGCGCCGCTCGTGCCGAAATATTCTTCGGCATCCTCGTAGCTCGTGTAGTAAACGCCCGCCAGATCGGCGTTCATTTGTTCGGGCGTAACATCGTATTCGGGGGCTGCAAGTTCAAGGAATTTTTCAGGGTCGCTATTGAAAAGATCCACTGCACGGTAAATTCCGCGCATGAAACCGGCATACTTTTCGCGGTTGTCGAGGTAGTCGCTTTTATTTACGATCACGACATCCGTAATCAATCCCTCGAATTCACGTGAAGTCAGCAAGATCTTCGAGCCTTCCCTGGACGTGTTCGCGGCGATCTCGCTCAGCATCGGCTCCCACGATGCGACAGCCGCGATGTCGTCATCCTCGAAAACAGCAGGGCTATCGTCGGTAGCGATAAGGCGGACATTGACATCGCTCATCGACAGGCCTTTTTCCATAAGGGCGTGCGCCGTCATCAATATTCCCGGATGTCCCGTCTCGCCTGCGAAATTCTTGCCAATGAGATCTTCAACCGAATTGATATTCGGCCCGGCCACGACGCCGTCGGCGCCGACGGAAACGTCGACAAGGCCGATCACGACGGTATCTGAATCGGCGGTAAGCGGCCTCGACATGTGTTCGCCGATCGTTCTCATCGTGCAATTGATGTCGCCGGTCTCCAGAGCAGGATACACGTTGGCCCGGTCGTTGTCGTAGACGTAGCTGAATTCGATTCCCTCCTCTTCGAAGTAGCCCATCTTGTCCGCGACCGGCGCCGGCGCGAAACCAAACCAGAAGGGATAGGCGCAATTTACGACGTTGTCGGCAGCGGCATAGCCGGCGCCTGCAATTGAAATTGCGACTGCGGCTACGAGAGCCCTTGAATTGACGCTAGGTAAACCACTGGCATCGAAGCATCGAAGCCAGGAAGAAAGGCGAGATTCCATTTCATTCTCCTGTTTGGGCGCGCCGCATGTCGTTTGCGCGCAACGCGCGATTTGTCCGGATCCGGCAAATTTACTGTTTGCCGCTCAAGCCAAGCTAATTTGCTAAGCTGCGGAGTGTGTATTCATTTGAGAAAATGTCAAGTGCGTATGCGTCCGGCGTCGGTAGCGAGTTCGGCATGCGCGGGCAAACCGCATCGGCGAGGAAGGCAGAAGGAGATTGACGCCAGGCACTCTCAACTTCGCGTTAGGCCTGTACAATTCCCCTGGAGTTCCTACAACAGGTCCAGCGGCTTCTTCCCGGCGAAAAATGAGTCGATATTGTCGAGCGCGCGAAAACCCATCGCATCTCGCGTAAGCGTAGTTGCGCTGCCGACATGCGGCAGCATAAAGACGTTTTTGAATTTTCGCAGACCCGGGTTTCCGCCGGGTTCGCATGCGAAGCAATCCAGACCCGCGGCCGCTAGATGTTGGCTTTCTATCGATTGGATTAAAGCGCATTCATCTACCAAGGAACCGCGAGCGCAATTTACTAAAACCGCGCCTTTCGGCAGCATCGCCAGTCGCCGAGCGTTAATCAAATTCTCTGTTTCCGACGTTGCCGGGCAATGCAATGACAGAAAATCCGCCACTCGAAGCAAATCTTCAAGCCGTTCGTGATAATTCGCGCCGCATTCGCTCTTTGCAGGTAAACGTCGACGGTTGTGGTAGTGCACTTCCATGTCGAATCCGCGCGCGCGAGCGGCAACGACTTGCCCGACCCGTCCCATTCCTACGATTCCGAGTCGCTGCCCGGTAATTTGCTTGCCGACCATGAAGGAGGGGCTCCAGCTGTCCCAATTGCCGGACCTCACGAGCGAGTCGCCTTCAATCGCCCTCCTAGCCGCGCCGAGTAGAAGCAAGCATGCGATTTCGGCCGTGGCATCGGACAATACGTCGGGGGTGTTGGTTACAGCGATATTTCTCGCCCTTAACGCTTCGATATCGCAGTGGTCTACCCCAACCGAATGGTTGGCGATAATTTTCAGTCTCGGATGCAGGCGGGCAGCGACATCCTTGTCGAACCGTTCCGAGTGGCACGGTAGCATAGCGTCCACTCTGGCGCTCATGGCTACGATCTGGTCGGTAGAAGACTCGGTATCGGCCTCGTTTAGAATCAATTCGTAATTTCTTTGGGCGCGCGCAATCGTTGCGCCGGACAATTTCCTTGGCATCCACAATACGGGCTTATTTGTCATCTTTACTCCAATTGCGAATGCATTCGTCCCAAAAGTCGTAGACAGCCAGCGCGAGTACGGCTAGCGCGATTATCCAAAATGGAAGCCCGCCCCAAAAGCCGGCGAATCCGCTCGAGATGCTTTCGGCAAGGCCAAGCACGAATGCCACGACCATCGCAATCGCAACCAGTCCGGCCGCTAGTTTCGTTTTTTTGTCGAGCATTGAATTTCCTTTGATCAAGTGTCGACCGTCCGTATTTCGTCAATTATCCAGCGCGCCGTTCGAAGCAGCCGGTCGTCTCTTTCCATGCCGCCTACCAGCTGTACGCCGACCGGAAGATTCGATTTTCCTACCAGCAGAGGCATGGAAATGGTCGGAAGTCCGCACAGCGTCCAAACTGTGCAAAATATCGGGTCGCCGGTTCCATCTTCGAAGGGAGGTGCCTCGCCAGTGGCGCTCGGCGAGATGACGGCGTCGTAGTCCAGGAAAAATTTCGTAAAATAGTCCTTGGCGCCATGCATTTGGAGAAGGGCGTTCTCGTATTCGGATTCGCTGATTGATCGGCCTCGCTCCACCGCTCTCCTAAGAGGCTCGCTTACAAGGTGCCAATGGGACGAAAAGATATTTCCCAGGTGGACGCATATCTCGAATTCGTGAATCTTTCGGTGAGCCTCGACAAGATCCGCGAATCCTTGCGGCGCGGGGAGTCTTTCCACGCGTTTTTCGAGCACATCCAGCAGTTCTTCAACGCCCTGTTTCGCATCTTCCGATTGACGTTCAGCGAACGGCAGTTCGAAAAAAGCGAATACTGGTTCGACCGGGACCTCGCTCAGGCAGCCCTTTAGCATTTCCGGTCGAGGTCTTGGCAACGAGAGCGGATCGCGAGAATCGTGTCCGGATATTGAATCGGCCAATAGGGCCGCGTCTTTCAATGTGCGAGCAAAGACGCCTACTTGGTCCAGCGATCGTGAAGTCTCCAGTATGCCAGTGCGTGGGATCATTCCGCGGGTCGGCTTGAACCCGAAGACGCCGCAAAAAGAAGCCGGACGAATTACCGAACCATTCGTCTGCGTGCCGATTGCCAGCGGTACGTGTAGCGCGGCGACGGAAGCGGCCGAACCGCTCGACGACCCTCCGGGCGTTTGAGTCAGATTATGCGGATTTCGAGTCTCCGCCGGATTCATGAAAGCGAATTCTGTTGTAATCGTTTTGCCTAGAACAATGGCTCCAGCTTCTCTTAGCCGGTCAATGATCGCGGCGTCCGCGTCCGGCCTGCGACCGGCAAATATCGGGGAGCCTCGCTCCGTCGGGAAGTCCTTCGTATCCACGATGTCCTTGATGCCCACGGGAATGCCGTGCAACGAGCCTACCGGCCCGCATGCTTGGCTGATGGCATCCAATGCAGCGGACTGCTGTAGCGCGGATTCGCTGTCATAGTTGGTCCACGCGCGGATTTGCGCGTCGTTTTTTTTGATTTTTTCCAAGCAGGATCGGACAAGCTCGACGGATTTTAGCTTTCGCGACTTTATTAATTTGGCGGCTTCAAACGCCGTCAAACTGGAATGTAAACCGTCGTCCATTTCCGCGTCGTCCGCTAGGGAATGTAGGCGCCGAAAAGATAGTCCGGAAACCACAAGGCGATGCCGGGAAACTGATACATGAGAAACATTGCGAAAATCACGATAGCCAGATAGGGAAGAATCCCTTTGAAGATTTCAACAAGTTCGATCCTGTTTTTGAGTACGCCCTTCAAGTAGTAGGCGGACATAGCCATTGGCGGCGTCAGGAACGACGTTTGCAAATTCAAGGCTACAAGCATTGCAAAAAAGTATGGATTCACGCCGAATGAATCGAGCATAGGGAGAAATATCGGAACAAAGATAATCAGAATCTCCGACCATTCCAGCGGCCATCCCAGGATGAATATAATGGCCTGAACCATCACAAGAAATTGCCACGGCTCCAGGTTCAATCCGAGCACCCAGTGTTCAATAACGTCGTGGCCGCCAAGATAGGAAAAGACGGATGCAAAGGTCCAGGATCCGACGAAGAGCCAGCAAACCATTGCGGTTGCCTTGGCGGTAAGGAATACGCTTTCCCTTAATTTTAACCAATTCAAGGTTCTGTACGCCGCTGCGAGGACGAGACTTCCCAATGCTCCCATAGCCGCCGCCTCGGCGGGAGTGGCAAGCCCTCCCAGTATCGATCCTAGCACGAGCATGATCAGCACGGTCAACGGTACAAAGGATACCAAAAGGCTCTTGAAAATCAGCGACGCGGGAGGAACTTCTTCGTCACGCGGACGAGGAGCTAGCGAAGGATTGATTTTGACCCTTATGATCACATACGCGATGTATAGGCTGGCCAGAAGCAAACCGGGGAAGACGGCTGCGGCGTAAAGTCTGAGAGGCGACAATGCAGCTACCGCTGCATATACGATTAGCATGATCGAAGGAGGTATTAGAATACCGAGCGTGCCGCCGGCGCAAATGACGCCCGACGCGAATTGCCTGTTGTAATTAGCATTCGCCATAGCCGGAAACGCTAGCAGTCCCATAAGCGTAACGACTGCGCCTACGATGCCGGATGCGGTGGAGAACACCGCGCACGTGATCAATGCGGCTACGGCCATTGATCCGGGAAGGTTTCGGGCCGCCATTCGCAACGAATAGAACAGGCGGTCGACGATGCTCGCCCTTTCGACGACGTACCCCATGAAAAGGAAAAGCGGTATGGCTACGAGCGTATCGTTCTCCATGACCGAGTAAGTGTTTTGATTCAAAAGATAGAAGATATTGTTGTTAAGGAGGTCGGCGATGGATTCCGCGCCGCTTTGGTAGTAGGCGTAGTAGCCGAACGCGACTCCCATGGCGATCAAGGTAAACGCGATTGGAAATCCCAGGAGTACCAACAGGATGAATATGCAAAGCATAAGTATGGCGACTTCTGGGTTCGTCATTGCATTGAATCCTCGATGACTCTTGGAAGCGCCGCGATCAAAAATCAGTTGGTGGGGCGTGGGTTAAAATGTCATCTGTTTCACGGACATCGTCCAGACGTTTCATCCAAATTCCTGTTTGCATTGCTTTCCAGCAACGGATGATTTCAGCGATGCCTTGGACGATCAGCAGAAATCCGGCAACAGGTATGAGCGTCTTGAAAAAGTATATTTGAATTCGCGCGGGGCTGTTCCAGCTGACTTCCTTATACCGCCAGCTGTCCGAGGCAATTTCCCACCCGTACCAGAACAGCGCGAGCATTCCGGGAAAGAAAAAGATAATGTACAAAACGAAATCTAAGCGTGCCTGCCATTTGACCGGAAACAGGCGGTAAAGAACGTCGCCGCGAACGTGCGTGTCCTGTGCGAGCGCATACGGACCGGCCATCAAAAACAGCGCCCCGTACATCTGGACCATCATGTCGAATGCCCAGACAGTAGGCGCGTTCAGCACGTATCGAACGAATACCTCGTAGGACACGGACAGCGTCAGAACCAGTATGCACCAACCGAATGCGCGACCAACCCAAACGCTCAAACTTTCAATCGTATGGACTAATCGTTCCAATTCTTGTTCCTAATCCGCAATCCGCGGCGGGACCGGCGTCCCGCCGCGACGATCGAATTATTTCGATGTTCAGTCGAAATGGTGGCTATAGGCGAGCTTGTAGTCTGGTTGGTTCAGGTTGAGGTAGTTCATGACCGATTTCGCGTAGGCCTTTTGGCTATCCACGACTCTAGCAAAGAACGGATCTTCCGCCGCAATGCGGTCCACGACGACATCCCACGCCTTGAGTTGTTCCGCCATAACGGAATCGGGCGTCCGGTATACATTGACCCCTTGCTCGTCGCGTAGTTTGACGAGGTCTTCTGCATACCTTTTGGTATTGTGCCAGTAGAAGTTCGAATTTTCCGCTTCAGAAGCGTGTTTGAGAATAGCCTGAAGCTCGGCGGGGAGGGATTCATACTTGCGGCGGTTGAACGTGACTTCAAAAAACTCCTGGCTCTGGTGGAAAGAAGCCAGGTGGTAGTGCTTCGACACATCCTGCATGCCGAAGTCGCGGTCGGAGGTCGGGTTGTTGAATTCCGCGGCGTCGATCAAGCCTGACTTCATGGCCGGCTGAATTTCTCCGCCGGGCAGCTGAACTACCGACATTCCCATTTCCAAAAGCACATCGGCGGCGAGCCCGACCGTTCTATATTTCAGGCCGACCATCTGGCTGGCGTCCGTAATTTGCTCCTTGAACCAGCCTAGAGGCTGCGCAGGCATGGGACTGTTGAAAAAGGAGACAATATTCAGTCCGAGCGTAGCCATTAGCTCGTCGAAAAGCTCTTGGCCGCCGCCGTAATGGACCCAGCCCAAAACCTCTTGGCTGGACCAGCCGTAGCACGGTCCGGTCCCGAATAGCGAGGCGGCTTTCGATTTCGAGTACCAGTACGCGGGAACATAGTGTGCCGCGTCGAGAACGCCGCGATGCACGGCATCCTGCATTTGGCTTGTCTTTACGACCGAGTCCACAGGCAGCAGGTCGATCTGAAGACTGTCGCCCGCCATTGCGTGCACGCGTTCGACGTAAGCTTTAGCGTTTTCAAGAAAAATAGACCCGCTTCCCCAGGCTGCCTGCATTTTAAGGGTTACCGTTTCGGCTCGCGCTACGGCCGGAGCGGCAAGGGCGCCAGCGGACGCGGTTGCAGCAATAGCGCTGCCCTTAGAGGCTGAATCATAAGTCATTGTTTTGATTCTGTTTTTCATGTCAGGCAC
>JAPPFL010000049.1 GCA_028823855.1 Albidovulum sp. | reverse complement strand
TGATGGAATACCATGGCTCGAGGCCAATTGCTACTTTAGGAACAAACTCTAAGGTCGTATTCGGATTTGCAGGTACTCGACCCGGCCTACCGGCTGTCGCTGCCTGAGGACGACATCATTCGCTCGATTTTCGCGCCGATGATCATTCCCGAGGCGGGGGACGTATGGAGCTGGAAAGCCATCGCAGTGGAGTCGATCGAACAGCTGGACGACGTTACGATAGCATTCAAACTGAGAGACAGCATCGGATTCACGGACGGCTACGGCCAGATGACGGCCGACGACGTGAAATTCTCTATCGAAAGAATTGCGGACCCCGCTATGGAAAGCCCGTATGCGGGAGACTGGTCGGCACTGAAAGAAGTTGAGGTCAAGGACGCGCTGTCAGGGCTTATCCACCTTAAGAACAAGTTCGTGCCCCTGTGGACGACGACTTTGCCGACCCCGGCCTCGTGCATTCTTTCCAGGCGCGCCATGGAAGAATTGGGCGGCAAAATCACGACGAAGCCCGTAGCGCAATCCGGTCAGTATCTGCTGGCGGAATGGCAGCCGAAGCAGAAAACGATACTTCGCAGGAATCCGGGCTGGGCGCATGAGCCCGGCGGGTTCGATGAAATTCATATCATTCCGATCGAGGACCCCGCCACCGCCGAGCGCGGATTCGAGGCGGGCGATCTGGACTACACCTGGACATCGGTGTCGTCGCTTCCGCGCCTGAAGCAAAATCCTCCGCCCAACAGCGTCGTGCTCGAAAAGCCTTCGCTCGCCTATGTCTGGCTCGGAATCAACCAGGACGTGGCTCCCTTCGACAACCCGAATATCAGGCGCGCGATTCAGCACGCGGTCGACCGGCAGACCGTCGTGGACGCGGCGTACTTCGGAGCGGCATCCGTCGGCAACGGCATTATCGCGCCGGGCCTGCCCGGAAACCGCGACAGCGTCACTTACGACTACGATCCCGACAGGGCGCGGGAACTGCTTGAACAGGAAGGCGCGGCGAACCTGAGCGTTACGCTCGATATTTTGAACCAGTCGGAACGCCTTAGCGCGGCCCAGGTCATTCAGGCGAATCTCGCCGATGTCGGAATCGATTGCGAGATCAAGCCGAACGATAGCGGCACTTTCTGGACTCTCGGCTCCAAGGACGGAAACTACTGGAACAAGCTCCAACTGGTGCTAAGCCGCTTCTCGATGCAGCCCGACCCCAGCTGGGCGACGGTATGGTTCACGCCGGAGCAGGTCGGAGTCTGGAACTGGGAAAGGTTCAACAACGCCGAGTACAAGGCGCTCCACGAACAGGGCCTCGTCGAAAGCGATCCGGCCGTCAGGGACGAGATCTACCAGAAAATGCAGGGTCTCATGGACGAGAGCGGCTGCTACGTGTTCCTTACGCACGAAGTCGTCGGCGCAATACACCGGGATACGATAGATCCCGGGCTGAAGCCGAACGGCGAACCGCTGTTTTCCGAGTTCAAGCCTGCATAAAGCACTTTGAGCGGTCTTCGCGGACCGCTCGACCCTAATGCTGAACTACGCCGTCAAACGACTCGGACTGTCGGTCGTCATCGTTTCGGTGGCAATGCTGCTGCTGTTCAGCATGATCTACCTGATCCCCGGAGACCCGGCGGCGGTCGCGCTCGGTCCCCGCGCGACGGAAGCGATGCGGGAAGCCCTTCGCATAAAGATGGGTCTCGACAAGCCGGTCTGGATCCAGTTCTGGAACTTTTTCGCCAGCGCGTGGCAAGGAGACCTCGGACGCGAGGTGCTTTCCGATCGCCCCGTCGCGCAGGTTGTCCTCGAGCAGCTTCCCTATACCCTGGCGCTTATCGCAAGCGGCATCATCTGGTCGGTCGCGATCGGCATTCCTCTCGGCTGCTGGGCCGCGGTTAGGCGCAGCAGCTTCGCCGATCGCCTAGTGGGAGTACTTTCCGTTGCCGTCATAGCGGTGCCGTCGTTTGTCATCGCGATCTATGCGCTTTTGATCTTCGCGGTCACTCTGCGCTGGCTTCCCGCTATCGGCGCCGGCGAACCGGGAGATCCAGGCTCGCAAATCGTTCACCTCATCCTGCCGTCACTCGCCGTCGGCCTTGGCTGGGTGGGCTACATAGCGCGAATGGTGCGCGCGTCGATGCTGGAAAGTCTGGAGGCATCGCATATTCGCACGGCAAGAGCGTTCGGCCTTCCCGATCGGCAGATTACCTACCAGTATGCGCTGAAGATCGCGATTCTTCCAACCGTAACGCTTCTCGGGGTGGGCATAGGACAGATGCTATCCTCGGCGGTCTTCGCGGAAATCGTCTTTGCGCGACCAGGAGTGGGCAAGCTGGTTTACGACGCTATTCTGACGCGCAACTATCCCCTTGTCACCGGGGCCGTTCTCGTAACGACAGTGCTTTTCGTGCTCATCAACCTGCTGGCCGACCTGATCGTCGGAGCCTTGGATCCCCGTGTTCGCAGCGGATTCTGACGCGGTTGGCGCCTTCCGGCGGATATTCGCGGAGCCTCTCGGCGGCCTCGGCATCGTTCTGGTCGTCGCGATGATTGCCGGCGCGGTATTTGCGGATCTCCTGGCTGGCGCGGACCCTTTTCGGATTTCGCCGCGCGACCGATTCCTGGACCCGTCTCTCGATCACCTTCTCGGCACGGACCACTTGGGCCGAGACCTTTTCAGCCGAGTGCTGCACGGCGGCAGAATCGCGTTGTCGGTCGCGCTGTTTTCCACCGCCGCTTCGCTGGCGATCGGAATCGTGCTCGGTCTAATCGCCGGTTTCGGACCGCGCTGGCTCGACAACATCCTGATCCTGCTTTTCGATGCGATCAAGAGCTTTCCCACCGTCATGCTCGCTCTTGCGCTCGTAACGCTGTTCGGCCCGTCGCTTACGGCCGTGATCGTCGTTGTGGTGCTTGTGAATGTCCCCGGATACGCGCGCATCATCAGGACCCAGACCCTGGCCCTCAAAAGCGCGGAATTCGTAGCAGCCGCAGAGAGCATGGGCGCCGGAACGGCGCGAGTCCTCCGCGTTCACATTCTTCCCAACGTGATCGGCCCGCTTCTAATTCTCGCCTCGATGGATATTCCCGTCGTAATAGCGATTGAAGCTGGAATGAGCTTTCTCGGCCTTGGCGTTCGCCCTCCGACTCCGAGCTGGGGCGCCATTTTGAACGATGGCTTTACGGCGATTCGCGACACGCCCTGGATCGCAGTCGCCGGCGGCCTGCCGATCATATTGACGACATTGGGGTTCACTTTTCTCGGCGAGACCCTCCGCGATGTCTTCGACCCTAGGCTTAGGGGAAGAGGATGAGCGAACTCGAAATCCTCGACCTGAGCGTCTCCTTCGCGACGGGAGGAGGCGATCTGCAGGCGTTGAACAAAGTGACCTTCAAGGTGCCGGAGCACCGAATCGTCGGAATCGTCGGGGAGAGCGGCTGCGGCAAATCAACGCTGATCGACGCTATACTCGGCCTCCTCGCGGACAACGGCCGCATCGACGGAGGCGAAATCCTGTTCGAGGGCAGGGACCTCACCAAGCTAGGCGCGAAGGAATTGCGTGAGATAAGAGGGCCGAGAATATCAACCGTGTTTCAGGACCCGATGGGCGCTCTGAATCCCGTTTTCCGGGTTGGCCGGCAAATGACGAACATCCAGTACCGGTCCGGACTTTCGAAAAGGGAGAAGGCTCGCCGCGCGGCGGAAATGCTGCGCAGGGTCCGCATGCCCGACCCGGAAGCGGCGCTGTCCAGGTACCCGCACGAGTTCTCGGGCGGCATGAAGCAGAGAATCGCCATCGCCATGGCCATGATGATGGAGCCCGCTCTGCTGATCGCGGACGAGCCCACCACGGCCCTCGACGCAACGCTGGAAGCCGCGACTATCGATTTGCTTCTCGAGCTGCAGAACCAGATCGGCTGTTCGATGCTGTACGTCTCGCACCACATGGGCGTTATCGCCGAACTTTGCGACGAAGTGGTCGTGATGTATGCCGGAGAGGTAGTCGAGCGGGGAACCACGCGGCAGGTATTCCTCAAGCCGCGGCATCCCTACACGCAGCGCCTGATAGAGTGCGACCCCGCCCGGCTGGCGGGGCGCGCGGAGAAACTGCCGACGATTCCGGGCGACATCCCCGATCTGCGCGCGCGTCCCAGCGGATGCGTGTTCGCCGCCCGCTGCAGCCTGCGCGAAGAAGTCTGCGGCGAGCCGCCGCCCGAGAATGTTCGGGAAGGCCACATGGCTCGCTGCCACCGAGCTGCGGAAAATTGAGCGCGATTCTGGAAGTGCGCGATCTCGAGGTTGCGTTTCGCGTCGGGCCGCTGGTCCGCCGACGCTCTCTTCTCGCCGTTGCCGGCGTTAGCTTCGATGTCCGGCCCGGAGAGACATTCGCGCTCGTGGGCGAAAGCGGCTCGGGAAAGACGACTTTGGCTCGCGCCGTGAACAGGCTGCAGAGGGTATCCGCCGGATCGGTAAATTTCGAAGGGCGGAGAATCGATACTATGAGCCGGGGACGGATTCGGCCTATGCGGCAGCGCATGGCAATGATGTTTCAGGATCCGGTAGGCTCGCTTTCTCCCCGGATGCGGGTCGGCGACGCCGTAACCGAGCCGTTCAGAATCCACAAGGTAGAGGCCAGCCTGAAGGAGGAAACCGAACGCTTGCTGTCGCTAGTGGGCTTGCCCGCGGATTTCGCCAATCGCTATCCCCACCAGCTATCCGGGGGCCAGGCGCGACGCGTTGGCGTGGCGCGAGCGATCGCCTTGCGCCCGAAGCTCATCATTGCCGACGAGCCGACGGCGGGCCTCGACGTCTCCGTGCAGGGCGAAGTACTCAATCTGCTCAACGATCTCCGCAGCCGCCTCGGCCTCGCGATGATCATCATCACGCACAATCTCAGCGTCGTAAGTCACGTGGCCGACCGAATGGCAGTCATGTATCTTGGGCGTTTCGTCGAAACCGGCCCGACGGAGGAGATTTTCCGAGCGCCGAAGCACCCCTATACGGCCGCTCTGCTGTCCGCCAACCCGGAGCCCGACCCCGACAAGAAATCGGCGCGGATTTCGCTTCCTGCCGAAGTTCCGTCGCTTCTAGCCAGACCGGCCGGCTGCGAATTCCACACTCGCTGCCCGTGGGCTAGGGACCGCTGCGCGAAAGCGGCGCCGCGCTCAGAGGGCCGGAATCGCCTTGTAGCCTGCCATTTTCCGCTCGCTCCCAATGCCTCGCCGCCCGAAAAGGAGACCGTCCAATGACCGAAGTCATCGAAACCGTTTGGATTCCCATGCCCGACGGAGTCCGCCTCGCCGCGCGCTTGTGGCTTCCGGAAGGAGCGCGCGACGAGCCTGCGCCCGCTATTCTCGAATATATTCCGTACCGGCGCCGAGACCGGACTCGCATGCGCGACGAAAGCATGCATCCTCGCTTCGCCGAGGCGGGCTACGCCGCGATTCGCGTCGATATGCGAGGGTCCGGAGACAGCGGCGGCATCATGCCGGACGAATACACCGATCAGGAAACGCAGGACGGTGTCGACGCGATCGGCTGGATCGCCAGGCAGCCCTGGTGCAACGGCAGCGTAGGCATGTTCGGGAAATCGTGGGGCGCGTACACGTCGTTCCAGGTCGCAGCGAAGCGCCCTCCGGCGCTGAAAGCGATCGCGCCGGTCATGGGAACCGACGATCGCTGGCTGGAAGACGTGCACTACTATGGAGGAGTCCTGGCCGGGGATAATTTCTGGTGGGGATCGGTCATGCAGCTATTGAACGCCTTTCCGCCCGATCCCGAAATCGTCGGCGAGGACCGCTGGCGGGGAATGTGGAAAGAGCGGCTGGACGCGATGACTTACTGGCCGGCGCAATGGCTGGAGCACCAGACGCGCGACGGCACGTGGCGACGCGGATCGATTTCGGAAAACTACGATGACGTGGAAGTTCCCGTATACTTCTTCGGCGGCTGGGCGGACTTTTTCCGCGATACGCCATTCAGAATCGCCGAAAACCTTAAAGGACCCGTTAAGATCCTGATGGGACCATGGGCGCATTTGTACCCGCACGAAGGAATCCCGGAGCCGAAGGTCGATTTCGTTGCCGAACTTATCAAATTCTGGGACCACTATCTGAAAGGCGTAGATACCGGGCTAATGGACGAGCCGCGGCTCAGATTTTGGTTGCAGGACTCGCATCGCCCCTCCGGAACCCGCACGGAGAGCTCGGGAAGATGGGTTGAAGAAACGAGCTGGCCCTCGGCCCATGTGACGTTCGAGCGGCTCTGGCTCAATGCCGGTGTGCTCGGAGAGAGTCCCGAGCGCGGAGCCGAAATGTCCATATGCTCGCCCCAGACGTTTGGATCGGCCGGGGGCGACATGTGCTCGTTCGCCATTCCCGGCGACATGCCGACCGACTGCCGGATCGATGCCGCCGGGGCGCTGAGCTTCAAAGGACCGGCGCTATCAACGCCGCTCGACATTCTGGGACAGCCTACGATCAGCCTGTCGCTCAAGGTCGACCGAAGCCAGGGATTTGTCGCCGCGCTTCTAGTCGACGAAGCCCCTGACGGCGCCCAGACCCTGATTTCAAGAGGCTTTCGCAATCTTACGCACCGAAACTCCGATACCGAACCCGCGCCGACGGTTCCCGGCGAAGAGGCGGCGGTTTCCGTTCCGCTGCACGGGACCGGCTACAGGCTCGCCGCCGGGCACAGGCTGACAGTTCAGATCGCGACGGCCTACTGGCCGATCCTCTGGCCCTCTCCCGACCCTGTGACGCTGCGTATCGCATCGGGGACCTCCAGCCTGTCGCTGCCCGTTCGCGCAAGAACCGGCGAAGCTGCTCGCCAACTGCCGGTTCCGAAAAAGCGCGGCGGGAAACCGGCAGTTACGCCGGTTCGGGAAGGTTCAATGGAACGTTCGAACAAGACTGATCTTGCCACCGGCGAGCACGTCGCCAGGTTCTACATCGACGGCGGCGTTTTCGGACCGAGCGGACGGGTGAGGCTGGACGAGACCGGAACGGAGCTCGGCGACATCATGGACCGGGTTTATCGCATCCGCGGCGGCGACCCGCTAAGCGCTCGCGCAACCATGGATCAGGAAAGCGCTATCAGACGCGGAGATTGGGAGGTCCGGATCAAGACCACCGCGAAGATGTCCGCAACAAGGGACGTATTTTTGCTGGACGCGACTGTCGACTGCTGGGATGGCGAGGAGCATTTGCATTTTGCCGAGTGGCATCATGAAATTCCGCGAAACGGAACTTAGCTGCGGAAAGGGAATGCGAATCGATAAGGCGCCGGAATCGGCTTTAGCGCCTGGCGGAACGTTAAAAGGCGGTCTGAGGGCGACTACAGTTCGAGTTAAGCCTTCAAGCGACGAGTTCCCTTTCCCCGGGCTTCGACCGGATAGTAGTTGCGGAAACGATCGCGTCCAACCCGACTCAGCCGTCTATAAGTCAACTAGCATGTCGAATGGGCAGGTTTCGGATGCATCAATTTGAGGCGGACGATGACGCGCCGCCAATTGAGCCAACCGATAGTACCGGATAGTTCGAAGTACGTCGGCGATCGAAGCGAAGCCGCGAAGCGCGGAGCCTTTCGCCTAGCCAGGACTATGCCGAAAAAAGGCGCCAAGTTCCCTTTATCCCGATCATGTCAGCTGGCAAGAGCCGAGGGGCGCAAGCCGCTATTCTCCGGAATGCGGGCTTAGAGGCTGAATCATAAGTCATTGTTTTGATTCTGTTTTTCATGTCAGGCACT
>JAPPFL010000004.1 GCA_028823855.1 Albidovulum sp. | reverse complement strand
CCGGGCGATCGCGGCCCGGGTCCGGAAGATCAACCGGAAGCCCTATGCGGACGGCGCCGGCGAGAACCGCTTCAGCCGGTTCGACGTAAGCGGCTAAACTGCGACGTCCCGATTCAGGGTTGAACCGGGTCCACCCCGGCCGGTACCCTCGAGCCGGAATATTTTCGGCAAGGAGGGATAGCCATGAACGTTCCGGCGCGGATCGCCCGCGAGGGAGAGGCGCGCCTGGTCGCACCTGGCTGCAGCAAGCCGCCCGAGGGGTTCGCGTCCTGGACGCTTTCGCTGCTGGCGGACAAGCTGGTGGAGCTGAAGGCGGTCGAGTCGACCGGCCCCGAAACGGTGCGCAAGTCCTTAAAAAAAAGCTCTGCAGCTCTGGAGAGCCGACTATAATTGCATTCCCGCAAGGCGCAGCGCGGAATTCGTTGACAGGATGGAGGACGTGCTCGACGCCTGCTGCAAGGACTACGCCGACGACGAGGTTCCGGTCTGCATGGACGAGACGAGCAAGCAGCTGGCGCTTGAAGTGGCGGCGCCGATCGAAGCCAGGCCCGGCCGCCGCGAAATCCGCGACTTCGAATACGTCCGCAACGGCGTGTCCAGCCTGTTCATGTTCTACGCGCCGCTCGAGAACTGGCGCCGGGTGGATGCCGCCGACCGACGCACGAAGCTGGACTGGGCCAAGCAGATAAGGAAGCTCGTGGACGAGGACTTCCCCGGAAGGAGCGTCACGCCGGCCGTGGACAACCTGAACACGCACCGCACTGCCTCTCTCTTCGAGGCATATCCCCCGGAAGAGGCCCGCCGGATCAAGTCCCGGATCAACATCGTAAATACGCCCAGGCACGGAAGCTGGCCGGACATGGCGGAAATCGAAATCGGCGTCATGTCGCGCCAATGCCTTAAGCGCCGAATACCGGACCGGGCCTTTATGAAGAAGGAGGTCGCCGCCTGGCAAGCGCGCCGAAACGCCGCGAATGCCAGGGTGGAATGGCAGTTCACCGCCGAGGATGCGAGGATCAAGCTAAAATCTCTTTACCCGGCAATTCAAACTGGATGAACCACTAGCTGGCAATCCGGGCCGGTTTCTTGCCTGCTCCGCGACCGCGCCGCACGGCGACAAGTTCCCGCGCGAGTATCCTGTCCTCGGAATCCTGACTTCAGTTGCTCTCGCGGCCGGACGTGCGGCGTTCTGATTTCGATGTCTAGCCCCTTCCCGGCACTCCGGGAGGCGCGAAGGATTCCCGATAGCCGTCATCGGTTGCAACTCCTTCCGTGATCAATCGCAGAACGAAGACGAGAACGAATTACGAGTGATGCATTGATAGCATTGCGCGCTCCGGATAGATGACAAGCAGGTCGCCAGCATCAACTGCTGGCAGGCAAGGGACATATCGAGTATTGCAGCAACAACGGCCTTCCCGTTCGACCGCGACCTGCTTCGTCACATCGGCCCGATCGAGTGGAGAATTACCGTCTTCTACGGAGAGACCAAGATAGGTTCCGAAAAACTCAGAAAGCGGCACGCTTAACGTGCATTTTTTAAGAAATTTGTTGGTGCCCTAGGGCGGCTTGTAATCCTCATCATATGGGCATACATTGCAACATAAGACAACCCATCGGACTACCGCCCAAACAGGGAAATACGGTATCCGATTATCTTTACCCCAGGGACGCTTCGAGCGTCCCTGTATTTGTGTTTATGCGGGCCAACATGACGGGTGGAAATTCAATCCAGAACTTTCGTTTTCGAGTTCGCGTGTTCGTCGACTTTTGGAACTACACGCTTTTGATGCAGAATATCGACGCAGCGTTTCGCACTGACTGGTCAAGGCTAGGCCCAGTGCTGTCGAATGCTGCGACGTCAGTTGTCGATAGTACCACAATAGGTGATTATCAAGGTCTTAACTTCTATGGTTCTTACGATCCCTCCAGTGAAGCGGACCGGAAACTTCACCACTGGGCAACGACAGTGATAGATACATTTCCTGGTGTGAGCGTATCAATCGTTCAACGCCAGAAGAAGCGTTCCCCTCCCAGATGCCCTACCTGTCGCCAAAAGGTGGACAAATGCCCCAATTGTGGCTCTGATATGCGCGGGACAGAGGAAAAGGGCGTCGATGTTCGCATGGCTACTGACATGATCAAGCTAGCTTGGGTTGATAATTACGATATTGCTGTTTTAGTGTCGTCTGACAGGGACTTCGTGCCGGTAGCCGAATTTCTCGAAACCAGAGGTATCAAGGTGATTCACGGAGCGTTCCAGCCAAAAGGAGCGCAACTGACAGCACGGTGTTGGGGAAGTATCGACATTGCTGGCCTGCGGGAGGATTTTCGTTTTTCCAAACACGTGAATAAAAACTAATGTTTATCACAGGTTGAATATCTTGGACACAAGATTTGCGCATATTAATGGAGGTGGGAATGGCAAGGTATTACGTCAACAAGAATATGCAGGCTAACGGGGACCATGAGGTCCACAAAACGGGTTGTACGTGGTTGCCGAATCCCGAGAATCGTATCTATCTCGGCGACTATTCATCTTGTGATCCTGCCATTAGGGAGGCGAGAAAGTATTACAATCAAGTCAACGGCTGTTACTACTGTTCGAACGCCTGTCACACTCAATGAATGCGTAAAGATAGTAGCCGTGATACGGCCTCTTGACAGAAATTTTGTATCCTTCTGGCCACGTACATAACCGAGAATGCCGCCCTTGCACCCCCCTGTTCTTTTTTCGGCCGTTTAGCGAACAGTCTCCGGCTCGCCCGGAAACCGTGGGAATCCATCCGGGTTTCCGTTCGGAAAGCTTGTTCCGCATCCGGTGTCCGGATATACTGGCCCCGCAGCCCTTTTCCGAACAGGCGGACACCATGCTGGCGGGACACGTGCGCGTCTCGACCCTGGACCAGAACCCCGAGCTGCAGCTCGACGCCCCCTGACCCATGTTGGCAGTTTTGCAAAATGCCGTGTAATAGGGGCAAGTTCCCGGTATTTCGCGACTGTCCCAGTCTCTCGCTTTCTTCGGCCGTGCGCCGGTTTTCATTCGAAAATGCGCTCGGCAAGCCGCCGAGCGGCGCGGTAGCGGTTCCGGCAAGACGACGCAAGTCGCGAAAAAGAGCAGTAGCATGCAGGCGATGCGCCCACGGCCGCATTCGGGGATTCCCGTCCGCCGATGGATCCTCCTTCCTCCGCGGAGGAGGCTTTCGCCCGGCTGAAGAGCAGCAATTCGGAGCTCGCAAGGCAGCTCGCCGAGCGAGACGTGCGGATTGCCGAGCTTTTGGAGAGGAATCGGGAACATGACGACCGGATCCGAAGCCCCGCGGCGAGGCCGGAAAGGGACCTCCGGGTCCCGGAAAGCCGGAGAGGCCGGGCGGCGGGGCGCGCAATAAGGGGCGCGGGCCGCGAAAGCCCGGCGGGAGCCTGCGCAGGCGGACGCAGCGCGTGCCGGCGGAGAACGTGCCCGACGGGGCCGTTCGCGGCGGCTTCGAGTATCGAACCGTCCGCGACGTGGCGTTCTTCGCCGAGGAGGTCGTCTACGAGCTGGAAGTCTGGAAGCTTCCGGGCGGCGCCCGCCACGGGGCGGCGAACGGCTACTGCACGGTGGTCGGCAACGACCTTTTCACGCATTTCAGGTCGACCGGCTCGAAGAGCCGCCTCAACTTTCCGGAGCGCCCTTCCGCCGGCGAGGCCGGCTTCCTCGTCAACGACGCCGCGCTCGGCTACATGAGGCGGATGAACCTGCCGGAGAAGACGGTTTCGCTTCTGGCGGGCCATCCGCGGAAGCGCTTTTCGGGCGCGGACGCCTGGGGCGCCCATCTGTCCGCGCTCGGCATCGCCGGCATGAAAACGTTGCCGGACCCGGCCGGGATCGCATCCGAGGGCGGGCTCTGGGGCGCCATCTCCGAGGGCGGGCGCATCGCCGGGACGGTTGTCCCGGGCGACGACGCCGGCCAGTTCAACGTCGGCGACCACCACGCCCTGTGCCGGGTCCACGCGGAGCGCCTGGTCCGCAAGCTGCCCTGCAGCACCGGCTACCGCCTTTCGAGAGTGGAGCCGGTCGTGGCCGGGATCTGGGATTTCTACGCCGAGCTCTCCGAGTACAGGGACAGCCCCCGCGAGGAGCGCAAGGCGCATCTGTCGGCGCGCTTCGACGAGGTCTTCACTGGCGGAACCGGATACGCGAGCCTCGACGGCCTGCTGTCCCGGCTGGCCGCGAACAAGGACGAGCTCCTCAGGGTCCTGGACCACCCGGAAACGCCGCTTCACACGAACGGCGCCGAGCGCGACATCCGGGCCCACGCCGCGCGGCGAAAGATCTCTTTCGGCACGCGGAGCGAAAAGGGGCGGTCCGCCCGGGACGGGTATCTCGGGGCGATGAAGACCTGCGCCAAGCTCGGCGTGCCGCTCCGGGACTATCTCGCCAGCCGCTTCGGCGTCGCCGGGGCGCCGGACGTGCCGCGGCTTGCCGACCTCGTCTTAGCCCGCGCCGCGGCCTGACGCCGCCGAGCGGAAATTCGATGCTCACGTCCGCGCAGTTTCCCGGCAAGTTGCCCCTATTACAATGCCGTCCTGCAACCTCCTGAATCATATGCATTATTTTCAGGGCGGATTCCACCCTGTCCGTGCATTTTCGAAGATTCTGTTGAATCCGGGCGGCGGGGTTAGACGTCCAGTGCGCACCTCGAGCGGCGAATGCCCGGCTCGACGCCGGCGCATCGCGGAAGCGGAGATCCTCCAGGTCCTTCAGGCAGATCCGCTCGCCGCCGACCGTGCGCGGATCCTCGTGCTCGAGGCTGTCGAGGTCGACCTCCGCCGTCCTCGGCGGCTCCTTCGGCTCCTCCGGGCGGCGGGCTCGCAGCTTGCGGGCGATCCGCTGCGCATCGCCTTCGAGCGACGGATCCGTCCCGGCAGGCTCATCCGGCCGGACATCTTCATCTCAACCAGGGCGGCGGAGCTCGCGCCACTTCTCCCTGGGCACGGAGAATCCGGTGCCGAGGTCGGGCAGGGCGATCTGGCGGACCTTGCCGCCGACGCGCTCGGAACTCGGCCAGGCGGTAGCTGTAGGCGGGCTCGCCGCCCTTCATGTGGGTTTTCGCGGCCTTGATGTACATAGCCGCCGATTCTGGCGGAAAAAATGAAAAAACAATCCCTGTTTTGCATTTCCTGTCCCTGCAAACGGGATTTTTCCGAACAAAGACGGAACATATTGATTGCAACGGGCGTATAATCTACATGTAGTATCCTCGATTCGAAAATTTTTTTGTCGCCAAGGCGGCGCCGATTAGAAAAGTGCCAACATTGGTCAGCGCCGCCGACTGCGAGCGGATCTTCGAGGGCCGCGCCTCCGGGCTATCAATGTATCGTACTTAAGTCCGCGTCGTTTCATTGTCCTTTATCCATTCGCGCATGGCGCTGTGGCCGATGATCGAGGTCCAGAGGATCCTCACGCCCTCCCAGACCTTCTGCGCGCCCGGAAGCGGCTGGCGCTTCGAGGGGTGGAACCCCGCTTGGCCGGCCGAGAGGACGACGAAGGTCCGGATGTCCATCTCCGGCGGCCCCTGGGGGACCTTGAAGCCGCGCCGCGCTGCGAGGGCCCTGTCGGGATAGCCCGCGACCGGGCGGCGGTGCGAGCCGGGCGGACGGCGACGGGGCGCGGGAAGGTCCGAGCCCAGCGAAGCCGCCAGCCTCGGAAGGAGCTTCCGCGCCGAGGCGCGGCGCGGCTCGCCGCGCGAATCGAGCTACCCCTCGCGCTCGCACAGTTCGCGCGCCAGCGCAGTCCGCGACGGCGGCCCCGGGACCTTGCCCGAGCAGGCCGCCTTGAACCATTCCACCGTTTCCGACGATACTTGGCGAAGCCCGATTTGCATGGCCCCGCGATTCGTACGGAATCACGACGGAGTGAAGTGTGAGAGGTTGATAGGCCTCCGGGACGCGGTTCGACCGGCCTCGCCCGGGCACTGGAATGGATGCGGAAGGGCGACACGCTGGTCGTCTAGAGGCTGGACCGGCGAAGGAGCCTGCCGCAATTGGTGGCGACGGTTCGCAGGCTCGAGGAGAGGGGGTTCGGCTTCCGCTCGCTCACCGAGGGGATCGACACAACCACCGCCAGCGGCACGCTGGTCTTCCACGTCTTCGGGGCTCCAGCCCAGTTCGTGCGGGACCTCTTCAGGGAGCGGACCATGGCCGGCCTCGCCGCGGCGCGGGCGCACGGACGGGTAGGGCGGCTGCCGAGCATTTCGGGCTGAAGGGCTTGAATTCGGCATTCTGAAGGGCCGGATCGGACGGAAAACCGGAATCCGGCGTACAAGAGCGTTCCGCATCCATCCGAAACCGGCTCGCCGGCGTGCAATTCAACGCGAATCTGTCTAGAACCCTCCTACCGGAGTCAACCCCAATCAGGTGAAACCTCTGTCAGGCTTGATGAATCCGCTGTTGGCTTTTTGCAGATAAGCCCAATTTCAAGACGAGATCCAAGAACCAAACTTTCTTGAAGTGGGATAATCCACGGTGCGCGAATGACTTCAACTCGGCGACGAATTGTTCATTTGCCGAAACCTGTCTCTGAGCTAAGTGGGTAATTGGACTATGTTCCAGACAGACGTTAACCCCAGCGAAGAAACGAAACGCATGTAATGTTCGATCCGACTCCCATTCCCTACGAGCCCGTCTCCGGCCTCGATATTACAGCGGTTTCTCTCGCGGGAGATCTGCGTCGATTCCGTTCGCTCGCGCCCAACCATAGCACCGAACTGCTCAACCTCCAGCAGGGCGATTGGGTTATCCACAATGACTCGCCATTCATTCTCTGCTTGGTAGCGCGGTTCGCGAATTACTCTTCGAATATCAGGACGCTTCGTCCTTCCGAATTCTGGAGCTTCAACTGGCCTGGCAACCACTACAAGTTAACAGCCACGCTCCTCACCTCCGCCCAGGTTTTCAATTTGTGGCACATAAATACCGACACTTATCTGCAGCGAGCGCTTACCTTGAATTTGACCAAGTGGGAATACCTCTTTTACCAATACATGATCGCTGCCCGAACGAGCTGTAGGCGTATCACCGAAGGAAAGTCCCAGACTCCCGATTTCACAATTGTTGTTTCCGACGGGGTCGTTCCTGTCGAGTTAAAGGAGTTCTCGCGCAATGAGCAGGAACGCAACGAAGCGCGACTCCTCAGCAGCCAGGGGAACAACAAGGGAGCGACCGTCGAGATTGGTCAGCGGCTCGCCAAGGCAGCGAACTCGGCTCGTTCCCAGCTTAGATCGTACCTGGAGCAGCACGGCGATGGCCCCGCAATTCTTGCAGTCATTGATCCCTGCCGACTTCGCCATGCCGATCCTGACCACATTGGTGCCGTCCTAGAAGGACACATGACCTTGCGGATAGCAAAACGCGATCGCTCCTTGGTCGATGCCTTCCGTAAGGAGAATCGCCGCCGTGCGCCGTATGACCGCAACGAGATCTTGAGTGCGATTGCCGTTCTGTGTTTCTGGCCGAAAGAGGGCTCTGCTTCCCTGACAGGGATCCAGGCCAAACACGAGGAGATTGTTGTGAATTTGCTCGTCTATCACAACGCGCATGCCAAGCACCCTGTCCCACCATCTGCTATCGCGCGGTTCGGCTTCCCTCAATTCTCTTTCGGCTCCCCGCTCCACGCTGCCGTACAGGCGTTTGCGTAATTTTTGGGCGTGACATGGCCCCATCGGATAGTTTGCGCGTAGAATCGTGCTAGGGCGGAACGGATCGGGAACCGTCGCTATGGACCGGTTTCCCGGATCGCCACGTATGCGGTTGATCGTCCTATCCCGAGGTATTTTGCAGTCTTGGCCACGGGCGTTCCGTTGTCCACGAGTTCCTGTGTCGTTGGCGGTTTAAACTCAATACTGTTGCTTTAAGGAATTTCTTGTGCCACAATGGCGGGGACGGCACAACC
>JAPPFL010000028.1 GCA_028823855.1 Albidovulum sp. | reverse complement strand
ACTTGAGCTCGTCGACGACCGGCTGGAGCCGCCCGGACTTGATCATGCCGCGCCAGCGCTTCGCGAGGGCCTTCGCCATGTCCCCCCGGCCGTGGATCGCCTTCGCCGCGTCGGAGACCCGCTCCAGCACGCGGTAGAGATCCAGGATCTGGATCGCGTCGGGAAAGAGCTCGCCGACCGTGTTCCAGATCCAGGCCCCGCCGTCCCCGAGCGCGAACTGCACGTCCGAACGGCCGTAGCCGCGGCGCTCCGCCTCCCGCGCGAGCCGCCGCGCGAAGGGCGACGGCTCCCTGTCCGCGTCGCGGGCGGCGGCGCTTTCGATCGCGGCTGCTGCCGTTACGCTGCCCGGGTCGCGCTGCGCGTTGCCGGTTTTTCTGTCGGGCGGGCCGAGGTTGAAGAACGCCGCCGCCTTCACTTCCCGGGTCTTCGCAGAGCCGTCCTCCTGCTTGCCCGCGCGGTCCGCAACCTCCTGTTTTCGCACCGGAATCCCGGTGCCGTCGACGGCCACGCCGCAGACGGACGCGTCCGGACCGGACGGCGCCGTTTCCGACAGTTCCCACTCCCGGACCCTCTCGCCCACCTTCCTCGCCTTGCGCCCGACCTGGCTCGGGCCGATCGAAAGGCGCATCGATTCGAAGATCAACTCGCTCGCCCGGCGCGCGCCGGCCTCGGCGTTGAAGCGGGCGACGACCCGCAGCAGCCCCGGCGAAAAGCTCTCCCCGGCGACGCCGAGCGCAAGGTCGCGCGGAACAAGCCCGCTCCCGCACTTCGCGCAATGGAAGTACTGGCGATCGAAGGAAACCCTCCCGAACCGGGTCGCTATCGTTTTTTTTTCCGGCCCTTGCGCGCCGGCTCCGCGCCGCAGCCGCATTCCGGCTCCGCGCCCCCGCTCCAGAGCGTCCCGCACCGCCGAGTGCGAGCCGTCCCACAGCGCCGCCTCGACCGCCTCGAAGTCCATGTCGTCGACGCGGCCGGGGATCAGGTCCGCGACCATCGCCTCGATCCGGTCCAGCGGCGCGCCGCCCAGGATCTCGCGCACCTCGCGCAGCTCTTGCAGCTCCGCCTCCGGCACGCCGCGAGCCTCCAGTTTTTCCAGTGCGCGATCGATATTCGCCAGTGCGCGGCCCTGGGCCGCGCTTGGCGGTTTTGGATTTTTCATAGTACTGCTCTTTTATGTTTTGGTTTCCGCCTCGCAGCAGTATGGCGCCGGGCGAATCGCCGCGCAATATCGCCCGGGAACTTTTTTGACCCACACCCCGGCCAGATCGTCGACTTGACTACAATAATTTTTTTCTGAGCTGCGGACCCTCTTCGCATTCCGGCGTCAGGGCTTTGCCTCTAACTTGCGGCGAAGCAAAAGGGGTTTGGTTTGATGAGCGCCGTCACGTCATGCCATCTGACTCGGAATGTGAATCGAAGTTCAAATTTACAGACGCGGGTAATATTCTACCGAAAGATGGAGGCGATATGGCCGCGCGACACATGATTGAGCATCTAAATCTTGACGACGACGAATTGGCTAGCGATCGAAAAAAAGTAAAACGGGAAATTGAAGTTATTCTTGATTCAGATTTTTCGGAACCCGAAAAGCTCGTACAAGCAAGAAGTTGGTGCGAACCTGATGACCGTAATAGGATGTCCGGTTTCGCGCAAGTTGCGCGTTGGTATTTCGAGGAGGAATCTGGAATGCGCGTATAGGCAGTGCGTTCCAAATGCGCAGCGAGTCCAAATCGGAATTCGCAACCTCAGCCTAAATCTTTCGACGGATTAAGCCGATTTCTGTTGATCGGGTTGATTGGAGTGTAGACCGGTTGCAACAATAGCAAAAAAATCGCGATTGATATGGCATCGGTCCGATGTTTGCGACCCATGGCAAGCAGTAAAAATCTCAACTCCACGTACGTCCGCGCGCGGTGCCGGACTGGCCGAGTTCTTTGGCGAGCGCGCCAATTGCCAAGCAACAATACGGTTGCCTGAATCGACGGAGGAGTCGAAGGGTAAAAGTACCTAGGAGAAGATAGGTCGATGGCTGAAACAATTGACTGGCCCGGCTCAACGGGAAATACTTATAGGTACTGGTTCGTCTACTCGATGGAAAACCCGTCGCTAAAGCGCGTAGGGGGCAACTATATGTTTGTAGCGAGGAATGCTGCCGGGTGGTATCCGGTCTATATCGGGCAAACCGGCGACTTAAGTGCGCGACTCGCCAATAACCCGGCGTTGCCGTGCGTACATCGCAATAAGGGAACACGCCTGATGGCTCACGAAACTCCTGCCGGCCGATCGGCTCGCCTTGCCGAGGAATCAGACTTGGTTTCATATTGGATTCCGCCATGCAACGGATAAGCGAAAGGCTTCGCTTACCAAATTTCGGCAAGGCATCCGAAAGTGAAATTCGACGATCTGTAGAGCATTCCGATTAGCTTGAATTTTGCAGGCGGCGTGCGTCGCGGCTTCGGTTTATAGCACGCAAATTGACGGTTTCCGCTTTCAATTTTCTATTTCGACGGTCCCAAAATCCACTTTCTTCAAAATCTGATATTTCGGGGGCAACTGTTCGTTGGGAACGTCCGCGCAAAATCCGTTGTCACGCCGAATAGCGGCGCGTGATTGGAATTGGCGAATCGCAGCGCTCGCAGATCCAATTCGGACCTCTGAGCATTGGCGCGCAAGGGAAATCGAGTCGCGAACCATCGGAGGCAAAATCGGAATCGCCGAAAATTCTTCCTTGCGGGATTGTAGCGAAGCTGAGCTTATGTCAAATTTCGGGCAATTGCCGTCAAGTCTCTTCCGCGGATGTCGGATATAAAGGATGGCTTAACGGTTGAAACCCAAGAAAATAATGGAGGTGAGAAACATATGCGTGTATCAAGACGATCCTTCAATGCCGGTTTTGCGGGAACGCTAGGACTGGGAGCGTTGGCCGGTTCCAAGGCATTGGCCGAAAGAAACGATCAATTGAACATACTTTGTTGGGAAGGGTACAATTCCGATGAAGTGCTTGGTCCGTTTCGCCGCGCCAATCCCGATGCTACCGTTCGCGCCGAAAGCGGCACCTCGGATCCAGACATGATCAACAAGCTCCGCGCGGGAGAGGTCAATGTTTGGGACCTTATCAATGTAAACCAGCCTTGGGCAAGGGCGCAGCTCTATCCGGAAGGGTTGATCCTTCCGCTGGACAAAGATCGGTTCCTTCCGTTTTTCGATAGCATGCTTTCCGAGTTCCAGGGGCCTTATCCGCTGGCATTCGGCGACGACGGAGAACTCATTGGAATGCCGCAGCGCTACGGCCCCTTCAGCTTCGTGGTCAACACGGACGTGGTGAGTCGCGCCATGGCAGAAGACGAGGGATGGAACCTGTTTCTGGATTCGGGCATGAGCCAGCGTTACGGCGTGCTGACATACGACAACTGGAACGTCATGCACATCGCATTGACCGCGGGGCTGAATCCCTTCGCCGCAATCGAGGGCGATGACGCCGAAAAATTCCGCACGACAGCGGAAGCAATTTTCGGCGGGGCGAAGCTTTTGACCGACGATTTGGTCGCCATGAATACGGCGTTGATTAACGGTGAGATCGATGCCTATTTCACGGGCGGAACGTATACGGCGTCCCCCGCGCGCTACGACGGCGTGACGCAGGTTCGGGCCATCACGCCGGCATCCGGCCCCGTAGACGGCAAGGGCGGAGTAGTTTGGATTGAATTGACCTCAAAGGTCAACAATCCCGATCCCTCCTCCTTGGCGGAGGACTTCCTGGAATTCGTGCAATCCGCCGAAATCTCCAAAGCGGTCGCATTTGCCGAGGGAACGTACAACCCTGTTTCGCAAATGGGCGATCCCGGTGTTATGGAGCTATTCGACGCGGACGAACTGGACGCGATTCAATGGGACAGCCTGTCCGAGGAGCTTTCGAGATGCCTAGATTATGAAATAGTGGAATCCTATGATTCGCTTATCGAAATCTACACGGCGGCGAAGCGCGGATAATCTATTCCCAGGGTCCGGCGCGATGCGCGCCGGACCTGTTTGGCAGGCGGTTAGGGAATGGTAGGCTCAACGATTCTCAAGCTCGACGGGCTCTCAAAAAACTTCGGCGCGTTCCAGGCGCTCCAAAACATCAGCCTCGAAATCTTTGAAGGCGAATTCCTGACGATTGTCGGACCCTCGGGTAGCGGCAAAACTACGCTTATCAGGCTGCTCGTCGGCATGGATGAGCCGACGGAAGGTGAAATTCGCCTGCGCGGAAAGAGGATCGAAGGCACGCCGGCAAACAAACGCCCGACCTGCATGGTCTTTCAGTCTCTCGCGCTATTCCCTCACAAGACGGTAGGCCAGAACATCGAATTTCCCTTGAAAATCCGGAGGGAGCCCCAAGATCGGCGACAGGAAAGAGCGAATGAACTCTTGGACTTGCTTCGACTGCCGCGCGACTACTACCACAAACGAATTGCGCAATGCTCCGGCGGCGAGCAGCAACGCGTGGCCCTGGCGAGGGCGCTGGCGTTCGACCCGGAAATCCTGTTCTTCGACGAACCGCTTTCGGCGCTGGACTACAGATTGCGCAAAGCCCTCGAAAAAGAACTGAAAGACCTGCACGAGAGGACGGGCAAGACGTTCGTCTACATTACGCATTCGCTCGAAGAGGCCATGGTCATGTCCGACCGGATCGCGATCATGAACGCGGGGCAATTCGAACAGATCGCAACCGCCGATCAAATCTACGCTAAGCCGGTCAGCAAGTTCGTCGCCGAATTCATGGGCGAAGTGAATTTATTCGATATCGACGGGTCGGAGCGAAGCGGCATCGCTGCGAGCGCCTTGCATTCAAGAGAGAACCTGAATTTGGGGCTGGTCGACGACGAATTCGGGACTCTCATGGTTAGACCGGAATTTATTCGACAAATCGACGGGGAGGGAAACAGCGACTTCTGGGTATTCGGCAAATTGCGCGCCGAATATCTACTTGGATCTCGTTTGCACTACGAGTTCGAGTGCAAAGACGGAACGACGCTAACAGTCGAAAAACTGCGCGAAGACCGATTAAGCTGCGTTGCAGGAGACGAAGTATTGCTCGGCTGGGACGTGGAGAACACGCATCTGATCAGGAGCGGCGGATAGTGGAAAGAGCCGACAAGCGCTTCGGATTTCTGTGCTCGCTCCCAATTCTGGTCGTACTCGCGCTCGGATTCCTGGCTCCGCTGGCAGTCGTTGCCTTGTATTCCACTATGCCGGAGCGGGTATTCGGCCTCGCCCACTTTCCCACATTTGAAGCATTCAGGACCTTGGTCGAGCAGGACTACTATAAGTCGCTGCTATGGTCGCTAGGCATGGCGTTCGTAGCTACGTGCGCATTGTTTCTTCTTTGCTGGCCTCTCGCCTATGCCATGGCCAAGGTATTTCGAAGCTTTACGCTGGCCATTACGGTGCTAGTCGTGATGTCCCTATTCGTGTCGGAAAACATTCGCCTGTTCGGCTGGTCTTTGACGCTTATGAAGGGAGGCTTGCTCGAAGGCCACGCGCGGGCCTGGTTCGGAATAGGATTCGACGGGCTCCTCTACAATGTGCCGGTCATCGTTTTCGGGCTGGTCTATGTATATCTCCCGTTCATGCTATTCCCGCTTGCTCAGGGGATTGCCATGATACCCGACGACGCCCGCCAGGCCGCAACGGACCTTGGCGCGTCTCGCTGGCAGGTTCTCATCGAAATCGATCTGCCGCTCGCGGCTCCAGGAATCGCAGTGGGATCGCTATTGTCATTCGTTCTCGCCGCCGGCGCACTAGCAGAATCCAAGCTGCTCGGCGGGCAAGCCGTGATTGTCATTGCCGATGAAATAGAAACGGCGTTCACATACAGCCAGAATTGGCCTCTCGGGTCGGCCTTGTCAGTGGTCTTGATTGCCATAATCGGCTGCTTGGTTACTTATGGTCTCGCTCGCGTCAATTTAGACGCGATAATAGGTCGGAACAGGTGATGGGTGCTTCGCGCTCCGCAAAGCTGGCGCTCTACGCCTACGGCATCGTCGTTATTGCGTTTTTGTATCTGCCGCTGGTTTCCGTAGGCTTCGCTTCTATTTCCAGAGCGCGTTATCTGACATTTCCGATAAAGAAATATGCTACGAAGTGGTACAGCAGCGCATTTGCAAGCGAAACGGTGATGGAATTGCTCGCCGTATCGCTCCGAATTGCGTTGATCGTCGCGGCGATATCCATGGTAGTTGGATTTTTCGGAGCTCTGGCGTTTGCCCGCTACAATTGGAAGCACCGGTCTTTGTTCCAGAAGGTCATCCTGCTTCCGATTTTCTTCCCGCAGGCGGTTTTGGGACTTTCTCTATTGATCTGGTTCAATGCTCTAGGAATAATTCCCGACTGGAAAACTGCCGTGGTCGCGCATCTGGTATGGATCGCGCCGATCGCAACTCTGATAATCGCGATACGGGCGTATTCATTTGATCCGGCCCTTGAGGAAGCCGCTCGCGACATGGGTGCATCGACTTGGCAGATTCTTCGAGAAGTCACGCTGCCACTACTTATGCCGGGTATAGTGTCTGCGGGGCTTTTCGCATTTCTGCTGAGTTGGGGGAATTTCCCGCTTTCTCTGTTTACAACCGGTGCGGACAGTACATTGCCGGAATGGCTGTACGCAAAAGTTGTATCAGGATACACGCCGCTGGTTCCGACGGTCGGCGTGCTTTCGGTGGCCGGCTCGCTGATGTTGATCGCTATCGCGTTTGCGATATTCCACGCGGTCAAGTTCGCGAGCGCCAAGTCCGCATAAAAGCAAGGAGACAAAAATGTTTTCACCCGTAACAGGCAAATCTGTAATCGTAACCGGTGGCTCCAAGGGCATCGGTCGCGGTATCGCCAAGGTTTTCGCGCGCGAGGGCGCGAACGTTGCCATCGCGTCGCGAGGCGAGGAGGCGGGGAAAGTTGCTAGCGACGAGATTTCGAGCGCGTGCGGCGGAACCGCGTACCACGTTCCCTGCGACGTGTCGGATTGGGAAAGCGTTAAATCGATGGCGGAAACGGTTGCGGCGCGTAGCGGCGGCATCGACGTGCTGTGCGCGAATGCGGGCGCGTTTCCGCAGACCAAGATTGTCGACATGGAGCCTTCTGAATGGGACCAGGTCTTGGCGACAAATCTGAAATCGGCATTTCTGTGCGTCAAGGCGTGCATCCCATTTTTCGAAAGGGCGGGCAAGGGAAGGGTGGTTCTGACATCGTCCATAACTGGTCCCGTGACGGGATTTCCAGGATGGTCGCACTACGGCGCTTCCAAGTCAGGGCAACTCGGTTTTCTGAAGACGGCCGCCATGGAACTTTCTCGCTACGGGACGACGATCAACGCGGTAATGCCCGGAAATATTTATACCGAGGGTCTGCAGGACCTCGGCGAAGACTATCTGAAAACGATGGCCGCCTCGATTCCGCTCAAGCGACTCGGCGATGTCGAGGACATAGGCCACGCGGCGCTGTTTTTCGCGTCGGATGAAGCAAGCTACATTACCGGGCAGCAGATCGTCGTCGACGGCGGGCAGATCATTCCGGAATCGCTCGAAGCGATCGACGAGATTTGAATTCCTATTTCGTCAGGAGAGTCTGAAATGGCGAAGAACGAGATGCCTCTTGCGGAATTGTCGAAGCATTTGGAAACGCTGGCGAACAATTCCCTCGAACTTTGGGACGTTCCGAACGGGTCCCGAGCCCGCCTCATAAACGTATCAGAAAACTCGACATATCTCGTAGAGGGCCCGGACGAATTCAAGTCGATATTGCGGGTTCATCGCGAAGACTACCACACCGAACGAGCGATCTACTGCGAGCTCGAATGGTCGCAGGCGCTCGGCGAGGCGGGCGAAGTCTTAACGCCGGGATACATGATCGGAAAAGACGGCAAAGCTGTTCAATCGGGAATAGTCGATCCGCTTCCCGGGCCCCGGTTCATGGTCATGTTCGAGTTTGCCCGAGGCCACGAACCGGACGAATCGCAAGACTTGAAAGCGCCTTTCGAAGAGCTTGGCGAAATTGCCGCGCGAACCCACGTGCATTCCATTAGTTGGAAGAGACCGGAACCCTTTGAAAGATTGACTTGGGATCTCGATGCGATTTTCGGTTCGGACCCGACTTGGGGATACTGGCGGGATGCGCCGAATGTAACGCCGGAAATTTCGAAGCTTCTTCAAAAACTTGAATCAACCGTGGTCGATAGATTGACAAAGTTCGGAAAGGGGCAGGACCGGTACGGCCTGATTCATGCCGACATGCGGCTTGCAAACCTTCTTATCGAGGGCGACAGGACTTGGCTGATCGATTTCGATGATTGCGGATGGGGGTGGTATTTGTACGATTTCGCCACGGGAATTTCTTTCATAGAAGACCATCCCCAAATTCCCGAGCTAAAGTCCGCCTGGGTGAAGGGTTACCGCAAGGCGCGTCCGCTCCCGGAAGCGGAGGAATCGGAGATCGACAGTTTCGTGATGCTTCGCAGACTGGCATTGCTGGCGTGGATCGGCAGCCACATCGAGGCTCCCGAACCGCAGGAACTCGCCCCGAGATTCGCGGATGTGACTGCGGAGCTCGCGGAAGCCTATCTTTCGCAATTCGGCTAAAAGCCGGCGCGCATCTTAATCCGGCCGACGTTGCAAATAGCTTCTTTGCCGAGCACCTGCACCGAGTGACGATTCTCGTTCAAAGACAAGCGCAAAAAGGTTGCCCGGCGCAATCTAGCAGGAACTCTTGCCGGCATTTCGCCGGGTCCGGCAAGCCGAAGCGGGCGAATGAAAATGCTCGAAAATCCAAGGGCTTGGATATCGGATTGGCGCGTCGTTTTTACGAGGGGAACAATGGCTTAACCGGCCGATCCGATTTGGCCGCCTGTTCCGCGCAAGCGGCGATCGTTGTCGACCAATTGTCAATTCGCTGCGTCCGATTGTCAAGAAAAGGCGAATTTATACTCATATTCATTGACTCCGAAATTGGCTGTCGGAGCGACGGAATGAGCCAAGCCAAACTCGAATTTCTGGAACGCTCTAGAGAATTCTGGAATCCCAAGAAGACCCAGGACTGGCAAGACATGGGCGTCGACCTCGTGATTGACAGGCGGGAGGGATACTATCTCTTCGACATGGACGGACGCCGATTGATCGACGTTCACTTGAATGGCGGCACCTACAATCTGGGTCACAGGCACCCGGAGCTGGTGGAGGTCCTCAAAGCAGGCGCCGAGCGGTTCGACATGGGAAACCACCATTTTCCCGCCTTGGCTCGAACGGCGTTGGCCGAAGCCCTCGCGGCATGCGCACCTACGCCTGACATGAAGTATACGGCGTTCGGATCCGGCGGCGGAGAAGCCATCGACATTGCAATAAAGACGGCGCGGCACGCTAGCCAAAAACGCAAGATCGTCTCGATAGTAAAGGCCTATCATGGCCACACCGGCCTAGCCGTGAAAACGGGCGACGAGCGATTCTCCAAGATTTTCCTATCCGAAGACAGGGAAGGAGAATTCGTGCAAGTTCCCTTCAATGATCTAACGGCGATGGAAGAAGCGCTCAAGGATCGGGAGGCCGCCGCCGTAATTATCGAAACGATCCCGGCGACCTACGGCTTCCCGATGCCGAATGAAGGCTATCTGCCATCCGTTAAGTCGCTTTGCGAAAAATACGGGGCCTTATTCATTGCGGACGAAGTTCAGACCGGATTGATGCGAACCGGAGAAATGTGGGGCATTACGAAATACAGCGTTGAACCCGACATTCTGGTTACCGGAAAAGGAATATCGGGCGGAATGTATCCCATAGCCTGCGTTCAAATCAGCGAAAAATGCGGCGGGTGGCTGCAGCAGGACGGTTTCGCTCATATGTCTACCATGGGCGGTGCGGAACTTGGCTGCGTCGTCGCGATGAAGGTTCTGGAAATCGTACAGCGTCCAGAAGTTCGAGCCATGGTAAGATTCAATTCCGATTTTCTGCGCTCCGGGCTTGACAGGATCAAGAGCGCATACTCGGATTTCTTTGCGGGGATCCGACAGCACGGCGTCATCATGGGGTTGGAATTCGACCATCCCGAAGGAGCCAAGCCGGTCATGAAGCATCTTTACGCTAATGGGGTTTGGGCGATTTTCTCCACTCTGGATCCGCGCGTTTTGCAGTTCAAGCCTGGACTGCTCCTTTCCCAGGCGGACGCCGAAGACCTTGTTCGCCGCGTAGAAATAGCCGTAGGCCTCGCCCGCGACGAGGTCAAGGGCAGCCGAAAGTGGGCCGCCTGATGAAAGCCGAAATTAGGAATCTTGTCGATATTTCGCGTTCGGCCGCAGCGCTTCGCGGGCGCGCCGACGTTATGCTGGAAAACGCGAAATGGGCGTCGCACGTTTTCGAGAGATTTGACCGAAATGCCACTATGCGGGTTGTCGATTCGGTTGCCGCCGCAGCTCATGAAGGCGCGTCCCGGTTTGCCGAGCTTGCAGTTGAGGAAAGCGGATTCGGAGTGGTCGCCCATAAGCGCATCAAGAATGAGCTGACGGCTATGCCGCTAGTTGGATACTATCGCGAAGACGACTATGTAAACCCGCGCATAGATGAGAAAAAAAAGATCGTCGAGATCCCGCGCCCGGCGGGAGTGATCTTCGCTCTAACGCCATCCACAAATCCGATTTCCACGCTCAATTACAAGATATTGCTGGCGATGATGACCCGGAACGCAATCGTGATTTCTCCTCATCCCGCCGTCAAGAATTGCTGCGTCGCGGCCGCGGCCGCTCTCTCCTCCGCCGCTTCGGAGGCCGGTGCTCCCGCCAGCTGCATTCAGGTGCTAGAGGATCCTTCGATACCTCTCGTGAACGAATTCATGCAATCGCCTAAAACGTCGGTCATCCTCGCGACCGGCGGTTCGGCAATGGTGCGAGCTGCCTACGCGTCTTCGAATCCCGCGATCGGCGTCGGTCCGGGAAATGCTCCCGTATTCGTCGATTCTTCTGCGGATTTAGGCAAGGCTTCGGATAGAATAGTCGAAAGCAAGAGCTTCGACAATTCGGTACTTTGCACCAATGAAAGCGTGCTCATTACGTTGCCCGAAGTGGATCCTCGGCTGCGTCGCGCGCTGCAAAGCAAGGGCGCGCACTTCTGCGAGGAAGATGAAACCGAGAGGCTGCGGCGATTCCTTTTCCATGCGGGCGGGTTCAATGTAGAGGCAATCGGTAGAGATGCCGGGTGGATCGCGAATCAGGCAGGAATCAGCGTCCGGCGGGCAACAAGGATTCTGGTCGCCCCGATTTCGAAAATCGGCGTCGAAGAAGAACTCAGCAAAGAAAAACTTTGCCCGGTGCTTGCCTATCATGTCGCGAAAAACAGGCCCCAAGCCATCTCGCAGGCGAGAGCGGTCTTGCGACTCGCCGGCGCGGGACACACGGCGGCGGTGCACGCGTCCGATGAGCAAGCCGCTTTTGATTTCGCGTGCTCGGTGGAGTCCTACCGGGTCGTCGTCAACGCTCCGTGTTCGCAGGGCGCAGCCGGGTTCGGTACCCATCTGGCGCCGTCATTCACTGTCGGCACAGGGTATTTCGGACGCAGTTCAATCGGCGAAAACATCGGCCCGCAGCATCTCGTTCATTGGACAAAACTCGCCTACAGTTCCGAGAATTCCGAAGCATTCGGAAACTATGACGGGGTTTCCGCGCGATTCGAGGGTCCGCTTCCCCAAGCTCCGGAGGACGGCGTACCCGGCAAATCCCGATACCGCGCGCCGCCGGTTGGAAATGTCGCAGCGGGCGGGATCGACCGGGAGGAACTAAGAAGAATAATCGCCGAAGAACTTAGGGCGGTTCTGAAGGGGTAGGGCATGGCCGAACTTCGCTCCTTCATTTTTATCGATCAATTGCAGCCGCAGACGCTTGCCTATGTAGCATCGTGGATGCGAGGCAGCCTGCCTCGTCGCAATATGGCTGCTCAGATCATCGAAGTCGCGCCGGGAATGGATATCGAGTCTCTTACGGATATCGCGCTGAAGGGTTCGGACGTCAAAGCGGGACTCCTGGTCGTCGAACGACAGTTCGGCTATCTCGAATTTCATTCGTCTTCCACCGCCGAAGTCAAGGCCGGGGCGCAGGCGGTACTGGACGCCTTGGGCGCAGAGGAAGAAGACGCCACATCGCCGGCGATACTCGGTTCGAAAACCGTTACCAGAGTCGACCGCCAGCATGCGTTTCTGATCAACCGCAACAAGCTCGGCTCGATGATCCTTGCGGGCGAAAGTATGTATCTTCTGGAATGCAGACCGGCTTCTTATACGATTCTTGCCTGCAATGAGGCGGAAAAGGCTTCAAACATCAAAGTGATTGACTACAGAATGATTGGCGCGAATGGACGGCTATACCTTGCCGGAGACGAAGCCGAAGTCCGAAACGCCAGGGAGGCGGCGGAAGGCGCATTGCGAGCCAAGGGAGCTTTCTAGTCCGATGCCGGATGAATTAAGGATCGCGATTCGCGCAATCCTGCGTGAAGAACTGGCCAAGGTAGGCGCCGATTCCGCCACGGGCCGGCCGCAAGTAATTGAGGAAAGAGTGCGAATTGGGTCCGATCAAGATCTTGCGAAATTCGTGCGGCGTCTTTTGGCATTGTGCGCCGACCCTGGTTCACGAAAGGCGATCGAAACTGGTCGCCACGTTTTCAAGATGGGCAAGGACGACGAACCTATGCCAAAGCGCCAAAATCTAGGGCAAGCCGGGCGGATGCTCGAAAGCGAGATAGCCAGCTTCGAATCGGGATTGATTACGGAGAAGGAAATCAGGAAACTTCCAGATTCCGCATCGCGAGTCCGAGTGGCGAAGGGCGTTAGAGTGACCCCTCTTGCGCTTGACGCCCTTCGAAAGGCGGGAATCAAACTCGAGAGGATGTCGGCATGATCCGGGGGAGAGTCGTGGGAAGAGTGTGGTCGACGAAGAATATTGAAACGATTCCGAACGGAGCGTTGCTGGAAGTGGAATCGGAAGGAGGCGGAACAGTCGTGGCTCTCGACATCATCGGCTGCGCCGAAGGCGAAGCCGTGCTCGTTACGCAGGGATCAGTAGCGGCATCGCATTTTCCCAACGTTAAGGCTCCGATCGACGCTCTGATAATTGGTTCAATTGACGAATAGCACTATATGCCAGCTCAAGGAGAAATATGATGGCAAATTCAGCACTTGGCATGATCGAAACGCGCGGATTCGTTCCGTCGCTTGCCGCAGCAGATGCAATGGTAAAGGCCGCGAACGTAGAAATCGTCTCGAAAAACGAAGTCGGCGGCGGCCTCGTCTCGGTCTTGATCCGAGGCGACGTAGGCGCTGTTAAGGCCGCGACCGAAGCGGGCGCAGAGGCGGCAAACGGAATAGGCGAAGTCGTCGCGGTACACGTAATTCCGAGGCCGCACGGCGATCTCGGCGACCATTTCGGTACTTAGCGCTATCTTGAAGGGGGAAGATCAAGAGCAAGCCAGGGCGCATTTAATGACCGAACTCAGGGTCTATTTGCCTATATTCGACCTGCAGCCGCAGTTTGCGGCTTATTTGAGTTCGCCGCTGCGGGCGCGTGGCTATCCTCCCTTTGTCGGCCAGAACAGCCTCATTGTCGAGGTCGCCCCATCTCTTTCGATTCATAGAATAACGGACCTAGCTCTAAAGGCGGCTCCGAATATGGAGCCGGGAATCCTATTTACCGAGCGTCAATTCGGGCTTCTGGAATTGCACTCATCGGACCGCTCCGAAATCGAGGAGGCGGGCCAGGCAATTCTCGACGGAATAGGCGCGTCGCCTAAGGACCAGTTTGCGCCCTCAACGCTATTCGTAGACATCATCGAGAATATTTCCGACCAGCATGCGATAATTCTAAATAGATCGCGTGACGCGTCGATACTGGTTCCCGGAACCAGTCTGCTGCTTTACGAACTTGCGCCGGCTCTTTTCGCTTGCGCCGCAGCGAACGAGGCGGAGCGCGCCGCGCCCGGAGCGGTCATCAATGACGTGCAGATGATGGGCGCGACCGGCCGGGTATTCCTGTCCGGGAGCGCCGACGAACTGGAACGTGCCCGAATCGCAATAGAAACCACCTTGGAGAAGATCGACGGTCGGCGGCCGGACGCCCCCGTAAAAATTCCAACCGGTTCGCGCAAGAGAAGAAATCCCTGAACGTAGGCATTCCTAGCCCCAATCGGACCGTGAATTTGCCGGCAAGTTTTTCACCGGAAATTTCTCGAAAACGGGCTCTTTCGTCTCGCGTTGAATCAAATTCCCCGGGCCCGCTCACTCTTTGCGTCGGAATCGCCAATCAGTTTCGCTCGAAAACGCGATGCGCGAACCGTTGCCGCGATTCGGCAATTTACGCGAGATTTTGGCGCGTTTTTCGTTTTGCGCGTCGGTAGGATCAATTGAAATGATTCGCGACTCCAGACCACCTTATACGCGGCTTTCCGCAGGTTCCCCAACAGAGCCGCTAGTTTCGTCGCGGCTCCGGGAATCCGGCATGCGATCGAAATCCTTGGGGTTGGGGCAGTTCGAAGGCCGCCAAATGGATCGCCGGAATCCGGGCTCGTGCATATCAATTCGGCGATACCGCACGCGAAGCGCGACGAGCCCGCCCTTAGCTGCCGGTTGGCGAAATCATGGCCAAGAGCTACGCAAGGCCCCGCAACTTGCTCTCTAAGTTTGTCGGGCAGTGCCCGCTTGGCCTTTTTACGAAGAAAACGGAATCAAAGCCACTGCATCGCATCCGGCATAGCGCCTAGTCGGGCAAATCAAGCGGCTCCCGGGTACTGCGCTTGTCGCGAATCGAATGGGTCGCCGAGATCGTCCTTTGTTTTCCCTTGGGAATCCCAGTGCTCCGGACGACTATCCTGTCGCAAAATTACGACCGCGAAGTTCGCCCGGCATTCAGTGCTCGATCTTCGTTCCGGTTTGCCGGCTCCACTACCGGGAAAAACAGGTTCTTCTAAATTTAGGGACAGAGCTGAATTCACTTAAAAAACATCTTTGTTCAGAAGCTAGTTGCTAAACAACTTTATCGAAAACTGCTTGAATTGGATTTAGCCACCAGGGCTTCTCCGTTTAATTCGAAAGGTGAACCATTCTCCGCTTGACGCTCGACTGATAAGTTTAATGAGCGATGGCCCGGCATGCTAACGTCAACGAATAACAAGCTCAGTCAGTCGATCGGCAGTTAACTTGATCAGTTAGCGAGGAAGCTCGATCCTTTGAATTTTGATCAAGTAGCGTCGCCGAAGCCGAGTCGTTAAAGTCGCGAAATCGGCGAATCGGAGGTTAAAAAATGGCGCACACTGCCGTCAGGCCGGAATTTCACGAACTATTCGACATATCCGCACCCGTCGAAAAAATTGGATCCGGCTTCACATTCACTGAGGGCCCGATTTGGAATCCCAAGGAACAATTCCTGCTTTTTTCCGACATGCCTGGAGACGTGCGGAGGAAGTGGTCGCGGGCTAGCGGAGTTTCAGAAGAAATGCGTCCCTCCAACAAGGGCAACGGAATGACCTATGACGCGGGCCTCAATTTGCTTGTCTGCGAGCATTCTACAAGTTCGGTCGCGAGATTTCGCCCGGACGGGCATCGGGAAGTGCTGTGCTCGCGATTCGATGGCAAGGAATTGAATTCGCCCAACGACATTTGCGTAAAGTCGGACGGTTCCGTTTACTTTACCGATCCCACCTACGGGCGAATGCCGCACTTTGGAATCGAAAGACCGAGCCAGCTTGGCTTTCAGGGAGTTTACATGCTGCTTCCCGGCCATGTCGCGGGAACCGAACCAAGGCTTGTCTCCGACCGATATATGTTTACGCAGCCGAACGGACTGTGCTTCAGCCCCTGCGAACGGTTCATGTGGGTCAATGATTCGGACCAGTGCAATATTCGGAAGTTTGATGTCGCGCCTGACGGAAAACTCGTGAATTCTAGAATTTTTGCGTCCGGGATCAAGGACAGAGCGGTGCCTGGCATGCCGGATGGCATGAAGGCCGATTCGAATGGCAATGTGTGGGTTACTGCGCCCGGCGGCATTTGGGTCTACTCTTTCGAAGGCGAGCTGCTCGGAAAAATCAGTACTCCGGAACCGGCTGCCAACCTGCATTGGGGCGGTGAAAATTGGAATCGGCTTTTCATCTGCGCCCATACTTCTCTTTATACGGTACTCACGAAAGCGCGGGCGAGAACCGAGCCCTTTATGAACGCGGGCGCGCCCGCTGCAAATTCGGATACTGTTTTACCGTCGTCGAATGAATTGAATATCCAGCCCGCGCGTACCGCATTGATTATTCAAGACATGCAGAATGACGTGATCACGGAAGGAGGCGCATTCGATTCAAGCGGCGCTCCCGTTCACGCCATGTCGCAAAACTCCGCCGATAATTGCCGTCGGCTAGCCGAAGCATGCCGGAGGCGAGGTGCCATGGTCATCCATGTCTGGTTCGTTTGCGAGCCAGGGCACCCGGCATTGACGCAGAACTCTCCTCTGTTTCAAGGCGTAAAGGCAGAAAATGCGCTGGTGAGAGATAGCTGGGGAGCGGCTCCGGCAAGTGGTCTCGAACCGGTGTCGGGAGACCTTGTCGTCGAAAAAATGACGATGAGCGCGTGGGAGTCCAGCCGGTTGGAATCCTACCTGCGCGGAGCGAGTATCGACACGATCATCAACACCGGTGCGTGGACGAATATGAGCGTCGAGCATACTGCGCGAACGGCCGCCGACAAGGGATTCCGCGTTTTCGTACCTGAAGACGCTTGCTCGACCATGAATGCGGATTGGCACAGGGCATCATTAGATTACGCTATGCAGAATGTTGCTAAAGTGACTAGAACCGATGATGTAATCGCCGCGCTGGACGGGCGATAGCCTCAACGCGCTTGCCAAGGTGTCTCGCGCGCCATTCCCTTGGATAGTCTTTAGGATGCCATTGCGGAATTGCTAGACGGAACGAGTAAGTCCGCCATCAACCCTGATGTTCTGGCCGGTGATGTAGCTTGATGCATCGGAAATCAGGAACGAGATGACTTCCGACAATTCGGAAACGCGTGCGTATCGACCCATCGGAATGCGAGCTTTTCTGTCCGGCTTTTCCGGAAGGCTATCGATGAATCCCGGCAGCACGTTATTCATTCTGATGCCGTCGGCCGCGTGATTGTCGCTGTAGAGCTTGGTAAACGCGGCAAGCCCGGCGCGAAATACCGCCGATGTAGGAAAATCCGAATCGGGTTCGAAAACCGCAAATGTTGACACGTTGACGATGGAACCGCCTCGTTTCGCCATCAAAGGCGTAACGATTCTCGCCATTCTGACGACATTGAGAAGATAATAGTCCATTCCCGCATGCCAATCGTCGTCGGAAATCTCCAATATCTCGCCTTTCGGGCCATGGCCGGCGCAGTTAACGAGTCCGTCGATTCTTCCGTAGTGATTGTACGCGAAGTCTGCGAATCCCTTCAAATCTACGGAATCCAAATTTGAGCCTGTAAAACCGATTCCTCCCAAGTCGATTCCTAGTTTTTCGCCCTTGCCTGACGACGACATGACGGCGACGCCATACCCGCAATCGACTAGCTTGCGGGCGGCATCCGCGCCAATTCCGGATCCACCCGCAACGATTAGAGCAACTGGTTTGTCGTACATTTGTTCCTTTCGCGCCGCGAAAACTCCGGATTGCCCTTGTTTTCGGTCGGCGACTTCGTGAACTTTCCGGCACTGACACCGAATTTAGTCTTCGGCCTATCACTTAAACGCCGATGTTCGCCTCGCACCGCGCGGAGGCAAATGAATGCCGGCGGATGCTAAATTAGTGCAATTTGCATTAGGCTAGCATTTGGCAATTTTTACTTCGAAGGGCCAATCATCATGAACAATTGTCGGCCTTCAAGCTTTGGCACGATTTCAACTTTTCCGATTTCGGATATGTCGTCGGCGACTCGTTTGAGCAGGTCGCGTCCAATATCCTGGTGAGCCATTTCCCGGCCGCGGAAACGCATTGTGACTTTGACCTTGTCGCCATTGCCTAAAAATTTCGCGACATTACGCAATTTCACATCATAGTCGTGCCTATCCGTATTTGGACGGAACTTAACTTCCTTAACTTCAATGGTCTTTTGCTTTTTGCGAGCTTCAGACTCTCGCTTTTGCTGCATGTATTTGAACTTGCCGTAGTCCATGACCTTGCAAACAGGAGGAACTGCGGTAGGCGAAATCTCCACGAGGTCCAAATCCGCCTGCTGCGCTACCTGGATGCCGTGGTCTGGTGACGTTATTCCGAAGTTTTCTCCCTCTGGTCCTATGAGCCGGATTTCACGGGCGTTTATCCGATCATTAACGCGGGGGCCCGTTTCACGCACCGGCGGTGCGTTGTGTGGTCGACGGGGTATTGGGCTATCTCCTTTTTTCGCCGCTTACGGTTTCGTAGATTCAGATATATTGCGCGATTCGCAAAATCAATAGCGGTGCATTGCTTAGTCGCAAGCGAGAAGTTTCGTACCTTAAATTATTCGCGACTTGCCTTTGGACTACTCATCATCATTCCACGCTAAACTTATACCTCCCGACCATAGGCACAACTAGTCCGAATAATCCTGTCCGTTCGGAATTTCCGGATTCGCCCTACAAGGGCAAGTCATTCCGTAGTGCGCCGATCCGACGGATAAGAGCCCGCCCGGTCGTCGAACCAAACTGTTCGCTACTATGCCTCTCCCAAAAAATCGGGCGCTATATTCGTAAATCACGCCTCGCCTCGAATCACCGCAAAAATTTTTTGGCAAGCCGCCACGTCTACTCGCCTTTACAAAACAAGCATTTCGAGTGCCCCGAGCAATTGCTTCGGCGCGTTGGACCTACTGTAAACCCTCTTTGTCCCAACGACCGGCTTTACAGCGCCGAAGTGGTTGCGCCCTCGATTCGCACGCGCCGTTCGTGAGGAAACTGATTCCAGCGGCCATCCGCCTTAAACGCCATCAACGAATTCTTGTCGACGCACTTCTTGTGAATTGCCGGGCGCGATTTGAGTTGCCCCATCAGCGTCGAGCCGTCTGTTCGGCTGCCGACGAAGTCGGCCTTCTTCCAGTCGTCGGGTAGTTTGATGCAATCGAAGCCGTATTCGGCGCAACTAGCGGCGATTTTCTGAAAACTGTAGATCTCCCTTTATTTCGCCGTCAGCGATTCGTAGTCGATTTTTGCTAAAAACTTGGAAGTTAAAAGTTATTCATCCGCCGGAAGGTACGCGATCATTTCGAAAAAAGTTCTATTTGCGCAATCACATTTTAAAGTAATAGATTCAGGCGGCGGTTGAAGCGATATCGAAATCATAAGTGTAATTTACTAGAGTGTTTGATACATAATCGACGACAGCATCCGACCGTCTAGCGAAAGGCTATATCCGAAAAGACTTACCAAGACCTGCGCGAACGCAGCTTTTGTTACTTCGATGATTCAATAATTATCAGGTTTTGAAATCTTTTCGGCTAAGTAGCCATTGGCATTCTCCAACCACCCTTCGATTGCTGCCACTTCAATTTTTATTGTTTTCAACGTCGTGCCTTATACTTGGCATTGTATCGCTAGGCATTGCTTCTTCATTCTTATGTTATTCTGGCTTTTTAACTAAATTCGTCAAACACGCGTATTTGGAGTCGGATCGTTCCGAGTAAGTCTGCGGATCACTTCTTTATTTGGGCTTTTGTCGCAGTTGGAATTTCTCAATGTTCCAGCATTTCCCCAAGCGATTGGTCGGCAATGCCGCTTTAATAATTGACTTGCCGCGCGATTCCGTTGCCACTTTTTTCGACGTCGCCAAAGCCAATAAGATCGTAAATTTCAGATTCTGGTGTGTTGCATTTGCGAAAAATGCTAATCAATCATAACGATCGTAGACTTTGAGGCCACCTTCGGAAATTTTTCCCTTATCGCCTCTTTTCGATCATACGGGTCGAAATCACCGGCTATTCCATGATACTAGGTTAATTCACGCAACAACATTAACGACAATACGCGGGTTTCCAGGATTACAATTGGGGCTCTACGAAAGTTGATCAAAAACCTTCCTTCCCGGACGCCACGCAATAATTCCCGAACAAAATGAAAGCGATAGACCGCGTTCCTCTATCCTCCCCTTTTCGCCAAATGCAACACAGTTTCGGCAGTGCTGTCCCACGTCTCGCAAGTCATCAATTTCGTTAGCGTGATTAGTTCGTTGTCGAGAATCTCGACTTTGGTCGGCGTGCAGTTTTCCGCCCCAGGGCAGGTTTTCGCCGAACACAGCGGCGTGGTTTGCCGAGGCGTCCCCGCCATATCGCTAATGGTGAAACTGTCGCATTATTGGCCGCCTGGCTGCGTTGGCATGGCCAGAGGAAAGGGGCGACTCAGAAGTGCAATCGCTTGCGCACCCAAGGCAGTTAAATTTCTGACGACCCAATTCCGGGTAGAACCCATTTGGCGCGACAGCATGCAAGAGGCTCGGCCGATTCGTGCGCCGTTGCGCCGTTTTAACAGCTCAAGAAGAACTAAAGCGTTGAAATGCGGCGACCGGTCAAGCAATGCCGGCACATAGCCGCGCGACCGGCGAGAATCTCTCTGATCGAACGGCGCGATGAAACCAAGCGGGTCCTGTCGAACTTGGCCTCGCGCACGACCAAGAGCACCACCTAAAGATCAACATCCTGAAGCTTTAGATTGTGCGCTTCTCCCAGGTACAGACCCGATTTGCGCTGCAGAACGATTGCCAAGAAGTAAACCTAGGCCAGCAATGCGCCGTTTCATTTGCGGTGCGGCATGCGGACCGAGGCGAGATGCAGTTTGGAACTCTGTACATCGAAGTTCAGGCATGGTTTTGTCCGCACGTGCAGATACGGCGTCAATATGACGGGCGGAACTTCCCTGCGCGGATCCGTCGTACTGCGATATCGCGCGGAGACGCGCTCGAAATCCATTCGCGCTGTGCGTCTATTCGTCGATCTGCCGCCGTGCCTAAAAGAGACACGATTGCCGCCTTGAGCATAGGACCCCGCAACTGCGAAACTCGGCTATGCGCGCCGCGACGTCAATGGTTGAAAATCAGACTAGGCTCCATTGCACCGGATTCGCGCTTTATAGAAGTCAGCAACCTTGGCGAAAGGGCCTAAAACGCTAGTTCGCAACACTGTTACCGGATCCGCCCAAGCGCAAACGGTCAAAGATGGCCTTGGCAAGCACGCTCGGTTGCCAGTGCAACGCCGTCATGTCCTCCGACGGATCTTGGAGGCTCAATTCCAGTACTCTGCAAGCGAGGTTTGGGACAAGAACCAGAAATTTGCGTTGTTCGCGACAAGGCAAGGCCGCGAACAGCGCTGCGCGGAGGACCAGCCAAACCAGGCTTCGAAAAGCTCAACTGTTAAAGCACCCGCCTGTCGGCCGACAAGTGAAAGCAAGGTTTCGCCGACCGCGGCAACGTACCGAAAGGCGGGGCCGTTGTACACCGTTTTGACGAGAAAGCGGCGCCCGGCAACAGTCCGTCCCAGCTTCGCTTCTACTTGGTGCCGTCAACAAGCCCGTCGGGCAATTCGCCAAGGAACGAGGCCCGAAGTCCGCGTGACTTGCACCGATGGCTGCCACTACGGCGACGCAACTCTCGCGATGCCAAAGAATTGCGCTTCGTGTTTGAAAATCGGAATTACGCGCCTTTGCCGAACGGTGGATGACAGGTCGCCTGACATTTGCAATTCGGCAATTCATCGACGACTCCGACAGATTAGGCAGTCAGCACAATTCGGTCAATTCAACTTCAATTACGGGATGGTCAATGGCTCGGAAACGCATGCAATTAGGAAAAGTGCGACTCAGCATTACGCTTCAGCATGCGGAGCCTAAAGTTGCACGGCGAATGGATGCACGTCCCGATACGAATCTCAAAGATCTCCACTAGATTATTCAGGCAGCAATTGAACGGAAAAACTGCCGCCTACGGCGGTTCGAGGTCCTACGGAATGGCCAGGTTGCTCATTGGAGTCCTGACGAATACGATGCGGGGCTCGACGCGACTCTTCTCGACAACATCAACTTCCTGAAAGGCAAACCGGAATTCACTTATTTGTATGACTAGGGGACTCCATTTCGGATGCCTCAGGACAATTCACGACCATGGCCGCGGATTCCTTATCGGGCGGCGCTGAAAAGCAGTAATGCAATATGCAGCCGTGCTGGCGTTCCGTCTGGGAAACAGCGCGGCGAAGCGAGACAGGACGATTTCCTAGGCTCTAGGATTACGACGATGTTCGCCAAAACATGTTATAAAGGACGCTGGCCGGAAGTGCGTCCATGGTGCTTCGGGCATGATGGCGGCTCTCGGTCAGGATTGATCTTCCCTTCGCGCGATCTGCTTGAATTAGCGGTCTCGCGAATGAAAGCGCCGGAGCGTCGATCGCTGTTCACTCTGTGTCAGCTTGCCTTAGGTCGGGCGGCATAGATTCCGTCGCGAATCGGTCAACCGCGTCGCCGATGCTTGCTATCTCAAGCCCGCGTTCGCCTAGCCTTCTGATCGATACGGTGCCATTCGACAATTCCTTGGCCCCAACGGCGAAGATGACAGGAACCTTTGCCAATGAATGTTCGCGAACCTTGAAATTGATCTTTTCGTTCCTAATATCCGCTTCCGCTCGCAGCCCCGCCTTTAGGAGAACTCCGACGACCTCTCGAGCGTATTCGTCCGCGTCCGAGACAATGGTAGCGACCACGATCTGCCGGGGTGCCAGCCAGAAAGGCAGGCGTCCGGCATGGCTTTCAAGTAGAATACCAATAAACCTCTCGAAGCTTCCGAGTAGAGCACGATGGAGCATGACCGGCCTGTGCTTGTTTCCGTCGCGTCCAACATAAACCGCGTCAAGCCTCTCCGGCAGTACAAAATCGACTTGAAGCGTTCCGCACTGCCAGTCTCTTCCGATCGCATCTGTGAGTACGAATTCGAGCTTCGGCCCGTAAAACGCGCCTTCTCCGGAATTCAATTCGTAGGTGCGGCCAGCGGCTTTCGTGGCTTCGATCAATGCTTGCTCGGCTCTGTCCCAAGTTTCGTCCGATCCTACTCTGATCGGAGGCCTGTCCGCGTATTTGATTTTGAATTCGGGAAATCCAAGATCTTCGTACACGCGCGAAAGCATGTCGATAAATTCTCGAGTTTCTGATTCGATTTGGTTTTCCTCGCAAAAGATATGCGCGTCGTCCTGTACAAATCCGCGCACTCGCATTATTCCATGGAGCGCGCCAGAAGGCTCGTATCGCGTACAGGAACCGAATTCTGCCATTCGAAGCGGGAGATCGCGGTAGCTCTTTTGGCCGATATTATAGATTTGAACATGGCAGGGGCAGTTCATCGGCTTAAGCGCATTTATTCGCTTTTCCGCCGCGTGCTCTTCGTCAACGCTGACGATGAACATGTTTTCCTGGTATTTTTCCCAATGTCCGGACGCTACCCAAAGACTTCTGTCCACTACTTGCGGCGTGTTGACTTCTACATATCCGCGCTCGAACTGGCGACGGCGCATGTAGTCCGTGAGCTGGCGATAGACAGTCCATCCGTCCGGGTGCCAAAACACCATCCCCGGCGCTTCTTCCTGGAGATGGAAAAGCTTCATTTCGCTTCCGAGCTTTCTGTGGTCTCGCCTCCGAGCTTCCTCCAGCATATTAAGATGAACCTTTAGGTCCTTGCGATTGCGGAATGCGACCCCATAAATCCGCTGAAGCATTTTATTTCGGGAATCGCCGCGCCAGTAGGCTCCTGCGATACTCATGAGCTTAAAGGCATCTGCGGGGACTTGGCCCGTGTGCTGGAAATGCGGGCCGCGGCACAGATCCTGCCAATCTCCATGCCAGTACATTCGAATGTCTTCGCCCTCGGGAATCATGTTCACCAGCTCGACTTTGTAGGGTTCCCGATTACGCTCATAGTGTTCGATTGCGCGTTCCCTAGACCAGGCTTCGGTACGTACCGGATCCCGTAAGTTGATGATTTCTCGCATTTTCTTTTCGATAGCGGAGAGATCATCCGGCGTAAACGGTTCCTCCTTGTCGAAATCGTAGTACCATCCGTTTTCGATCACCGGTCCAATGGTTACTTTGGCATCGGGCCAGATTTCCTGGACCGCGCGAGCCATAACGTGGGCCAAGTCGTGCCTTATTAATTCGAGGGCGGGTTTTTCATCCTTCATCGTGTGAATGATGATGCTCGCGTCTTTCGCGAGCGGCCATTTTGTGTCCCAGTGCTGGCCGTCGACTGTAGCTGAAATGGCCCTTTGTCCCAGCGAGGGCGAAATGCTTGCCGCTACCTCGCCGACGGTAATTCCGCGCGGGAATTTCCTACTTCCTCCATCAGGAAACTGAATTTCAATATCCATTTCGTCCCTCTAGCTCGCCGCCGGATGCGACCCCAAGACTCAAACGAATGCAGTCCATTTACTTTAGCCGCAGCGAAGTCAACAATCTCCCTTTAATAAGTGCCGGATTCGAGCGGACGATAGGATTCCGTTGTACGTATACCGCATTAGCGGGATCTGTTTTCGAAACCCGCGTGAAATTCAATTGCTCGAACCGACAAAACAGGAATCTGGAATTAAATTGCTGGCGGGAACTCAAGTCGGCATCTGAAGTATATAGGGTGATTATGTCCAACAATTACAAAATCGCGGTCTCTTTTTTCAATCGAGAAGCTTAAATCATTGAATCATTTTGATCTTATGAAAAAACAAATTGCGATTTATTTTGCGACTCGATATCCGTTATCAGCAGTTCAAATTTTCTTTACGGTTCTTGTTCTTAAGAGGGTTGCAATCAATAATCGGGGAGGGATAAATAAAACTGCGCGGAGAATATAGTAGCGGCCCTCAGTTGGCGATCCGGATTCAATAGAACGTGCGTCGCTTTCCGATATTAATGACAAATCCAGAAAACTTGAATCCAAAAGAAATCCAAACAAATCGAGTTAACTTTGAAATGTTGATAAATTTCCAAAATTGGAAAAAAATTTTGCCGGCTCGCGCCGACAAGCTTTTCGAAATTTCATAAGGTGGAACATAATTTAAATTTAAACTTCTATTGCCTGGGATAATATTGGCATCGGAAACATTCGAATATCCGTTTGAATGCCGCTTTGCAAATGGCGGTGTCGTTTCGATTCCCAATCGGATCCGCTGGTCATTTGGCGGGCAAATCCTTGCCGCCGTGCGAATTCGATGAATTGTCGCCGAAACCGCGGCTATTTGAAAAGGCAATTCAAGTTTTCAATTTGAGTTTGTCCGATTGACGGCTGTTAAAACTTGCGCGCGACGGTTTGCTTAAAATTTGGCAATTACATACTTGACAACGCAAGAGCTAAAACTTGCGGGCAGAATGGAATTCGAATATCAACAACTCAAGGGTAGGTGGCAGAACGGTCGATTGCGGCAGTCTTGCGGAGAAGGAGAACCTTCTCCTTCGTAAAAACTGCTGAAACTAGAATTGTAAAGGATGTGTACCACAGTAAACAAGTCCCGTGGGTGCGAATCCCATCCTACCCGCCAGTCTAACTAAGCCAATCTTCCAAAGGTTTATCCTTCGGACTTTTAGGCGGTTCTTGCTTCATTAAATTTGTGGCGACCATTTTCGCCATTTCGTCAAGTGGAATATCTTCGGGGAATTTTCTCTCCGGCTCATTTTTCATATCGCACCTCGAAAAAAAAGAAAAAATAGCCGAGAGCATCGCGCTCTCGGCTAAACAAATGTCTCCGAATCAGATATACAGGCTATGTCTCGGAATACGCCGAGTCGATTATTCAGAAACTGCAACGGAGGTACAATGATAAGAATCATTGCATTAATCTTATTAGAAATACTCAGATTACTAAACTACCTGTTTAAGTTATTCTTGATACTAACCATACTGTAACTGATTAACAAGTACGTTGACATCCCTAGGTGGATAGGGATGCCACTTCTCGAACGGCCTTATCGAAGGTGAACCTTCACCTTCTCCGCATTCGCTCCACTACCAGAACTAAGGCCATTATCGGCAACCAAATCCTTGTACATCAGACGATGGCCGATCATCTTGGGTAGTCAAGTATATAATGTCCATTAATTACTCCAATACATGGTATATATAAAGTTCGCTTTTCAATACCACCAAAAAACGCATAAGATGATATCGGTATCAAAGCTAACAGTATTGTTGCAACTAACAACTTCATAATTTTTCCTTTACGAATTATTGGTATATCGTTATTTAGTTAAGTTCATCAACCATGCATTCAGCATATTCACGAGCTTCATACAGATATTCATTCAATGCATCAATATATGCATCGACATCACGTTCATATTGTTCAAGTTCCCAATTGTAGTTTTCAACGTCATTATTGTACGAGGCAATTTCCCAATCACTACAGGTATGGGTACGAGTGTATTCGTTAATGCAAATTGGAACATATGGTTTATTTGGTGCTACAGGTGTCATTGGAATCCACATGGTTGATGGAGCATTACACCAAGCAGATACTGATGCCGCTGATAGTGCCATAACAACGCTTATTGCTATACCGACTGGACGAATTTCTATTATCTTTTTGTGATGAGTCGGGGAAAGATTATCAGATGAGAATTTCAAGGAATCAATTGGTGAATGTGGTTGGTGCTTTACTTCTTCCGATGATTTCGGAGTTTGAGAATGATTTTGATCATCGTTTGTATGAGAAGTTTCTAGAGATCGTCGATTATCATAAGAATTTTGTTCGAGTTGTTTCCGAGATTCGGGAATTGATTTAGTGTTTTCCATTTTATTGCTCCATTAGTGTCATTTAGGGAAGTTAACAACACACAATAAATTCGCTACGTTAGTATCGGCACGCTGTTGCCACAAGTCAGGCAAGCGTGTCGTTTCCTATAGGATAATCTGACCTTCACAGACTTCTCTTTTTCCGGAAGTCATTGGACTCTTGAGTTTCAAAAGGAAACTTAAGTGGACCTAGACGCACTAGGGATTATGAAGTTGGAGGTTATAATGACTAAATCTTCATGCCCAATGGAGAAATCTGTGAACGAAGGAGAAGGTTCTCCTTCTCCGTATGGTCAAATCGTATATCAGGACAAGAAAAGGCAAGCCTGAATACGTCAATTGTCATTGCGGGTCTTTATCTAAGGGTAAGTGACTTCACGGGTGATGGGTGGGTTTGGGATTAGGTCGCTGGAGGCCGTTAGTGCCGCTGGAAGCCGCTAGGCCGTTGTGTAGTCAAGTATGTAATTGCCTAAAATTTGATCGTTTTCGTCGAAATTCGTGCTAAAAGCCAACCGTTCGGCAAATCGCGGGAATGTGGCCGCGCAACGCTGCAAATCGGCGGGCAAGGAAATTCGGGGATCGTCCGCATTCGTCGTGGTTCGACAACAATATAGGATGAATTTCAAGTTCCGATCTACAGATCATCAATTTCGGGAATTTGCGGGAACGGCGATTGGCCCTTCGCCGATCTTTGGGACTCGCGAAACAGGTGCTCCCGCCGGTCCGGATCGGTTTCGGCCGGAATTCGTAACTCTGCGGGAGCTACCGGTCGCCCGAATTCGACGCGATACTTAGGGTTGCGCGCCGCTCCGGCTTGGCTTCACTGCAACTGCGACCGCAATGCCGTCATCCAGGAGCGATTTTTCGAATGGCGCATTTTTCCGTTCATCCCAGGCCCATTCAGCAATACGGCACATTCACGGCGAGTCCGCCCAAAGACGTTTCCTTGTATTTTTCGTTCATGTCCTCGCCTGTCTGCCTCATGGTTTCGATGCAGGCATCGAGCGATACGAAGTGCGTGCCGTCTCCTCTTAGGCTTAGCGACGCAGCCGACACAGCCTTTATGGCGCCTAGGCCGTTGCGCTCTATGCATGGCACTTGAACCAGACCCTTCACCGGGTCGCAGGTCATGCCGAGATGGTGCTCCAGAGCGATCTCCGCCGCATTCTCAACTTGGGACGGCGAACCGCCCAAAACCGCGCACAAGCCGGCGGCGCCCATGGCGGCGGCGGACCCGACTTCGGCCTGACATCCGCATTCCGCGCCGGATATCGAAGCGTTTTTCTTCATCAGCCCGCCTATTGCGGCGGCCGTAAGAAAAAACTCGGGGATTTTCCCGGTCCAGGCCGTGGGAACATGTTCAAGAAAATACTTTAAGGTAGCGGGAATGACTCCTGCGGCACCGTTTGTCGGCGAAGTTACGACTTGGCCCCCGTTTGCGTTTTCCTCGTTGACCGCCATCGCATATACTGAAATCCAGTCGTTGATGATGTGAGGCGCCGCAATATTTGTTCCGTGTTCTTGCTTTAGTCGGTCCATGATTGCTTTTGAACGACGCTTGATTCCCAACCCGCCGGGCAAAACGCCGCCGGTTTCCAGCCCTCGTTCGATGCATCGATTCATCACGTCCCAAATGCGCTTAACCCCTTCGTCGATTTCAGGCGAACTGCGCAGTCGACGTTCGTTGGCCAGCATCATGTCGCCGATTGATTTTCCACTTTCGCCGGCCATCTGCAGCATTTCCGCGGCGTTTTCGAACGGATACGGAAAGTCGACTTCCGCCACCGGTTCGGATATCTTGGTATAGTCGCCCTCGGTGCGAACGAATCCTCCGCCGATCGAATAGTAGGTCTCCTGCAAAATAACGTCGTCTTGCGCGTCCGTCGCAAAAAGAATCATGCCGTTTGCGTGTCGAGGCAACCGGATCTCGTAGTCGAAAACTAGATCATTCACGGGATCGAATTTCATCGGCGGCAAACCGTCGACCCTTATCGTTTTGGCGTCGGCGAGTTTTTCCAGCGCCCTCTCGGCCTCGTTCAAATCATATGTATCCGGCAGGAATCCGGAGAGACCCAAGGCGACCGCGCGATCCGTCGCATGCCCCTTTCCGGTGAATGCGAGGGAACCGTGAAGAGACGCCCTTAGCCCGGCAGGCGTAAAATGGCTCTTCCGTAAATCGTCCAGGAACATGCCCGCGGCCACCATCGGCCCCATGGTATGCGAACTTGACGGTCCGATTCCGATTTTGAATATGTCAAATGTGCTTAAGAACATTCTTCAACTCTCTGCCAATTTCCTACTGTCAAAATATTTGGCTTGAGTTGCATTCCATTTCCGACAGTATTTGCAGCAAAACTGAATTCACGCGGCATTTTCGGCACAAAAGTATCGCCTTCGTCTTAAAATTTTTCCATCGCGGCTATATACGTTCCGGATACTCTGTTTTGGAATCACGCAATGGCGACTAATTCGCGAGTCGGCGCCAACGCCGCTAAACAAGCTGCGGCAGCGCGAGCTGTGCATTACGTTGAAGACGGGATGCGTATCGGGCTTGGATCCGGTACGACGGCATCGATCTTTGTACGAGAACTCGCCAAAGCTGTCGACCGCAACGATTGGAATGTCTCGTGCGTCTCAACGTCGAGCAATACGGCAAGAATCGCCGACGACCTGGGGCTGAAACTGGTATCGCTCAACGAAGTAGGGCAGTTGGATATCGTAGTTGACGGCGCCGACGAAATTGCTCCAGAATTCAACTTGCTAAAGGGCGGCGGCGGTGCGCTTCTCCAGGAAAAAATTGTTGCCGCTGCGTCTGAAAAAATGGTTGTCGTTGCCGATAGGACAAAACTGGTCGAGTCACTCGGTTCATTTCCGCTTCCCGTAGAAATTACGAGATTCGGATGGATGTCGACTAAGAATCGTCTGGAGACGGCGCTCGGCAGGAGCGATGTCGGCGGAACGAATTGCAGAATAAGAGGCGGCGAAACGTCGCCGTTCTTAACCGACGAAGGAAATTACATTCTTGATTTATCGCTAGGATGGATCGGCGATCCTTACAAGCTTGACGCCGAAATCCAGTCTATTCCGGGAGTAATAGAGACTGGCCTGTTTTTAGATTTGGCCACGACGCTAGTAATTGGATTGGCGAACGGGGACGTCCGGGAATTGCGCAGGCGATCTTTCGAGCATCGAAAGCAACCATCAGCTTCGGCCGAGGAAAGAGTTAAAACGGGCGGCGAACATGTTTGAATTCGATTTGTTCGTGATCGGAGGCGGCTCCGGCGGCGTCCGTGCGGCGAGAATGGCTGCAGAAGCGGGGGCAAAAGTCGCGCTAGCAGAGGAATATCGCTTGGGCGGTACATGCGTAATCCGCGGCTGCGTCCCTAAAAAGCTCATGGTATACGCGTCCAATTTTTCGCACGCGTTTGCAAGCTCGAAGGGATTTGGCTGGGTATGCGGCGAAGCTCGATTCGAATGGAAGAGCTTCAAGGAAGCGAAAGACAGGGAAATCGCGAGGCTCGAAGGAATTTACGGTCAGCTCCTTCAATCGTCCGGAGTTGCCGTGTTCAAAAGTCGCGCCGTCTTGGATGGAGCGCACGCCGTGCACCTTTCCAATGGAACGAGAATTGGAACTCGCCACATACTCGTGGCAACGGGAGGCGCCCCCCAGATTCCTTCTCTGCCAGGTTCGGAATATGCGATTTCTTCGAATGAAGTCTTCAAATTGGAAGAACTCCCACGGAGCGTGCTAATTGTCGGCGGCGGTTACATCGCTTGCGAATTCGCGTGCATCCTGAACGGCATGGGCTGCCGTGTCGTGCAGTTCTACCGCGGTCCAAAGATCTTAAGGGGATTCGACGAAGAAGTGCGTGAACACCTGGGCGAGGCGATAATTCGGCGAGGGGTCGATATCCAGGTCGAAACCGACGTAAAGGAAATTCAGCCTCGAAAATCCGGATATTCGGTCATTGCCAAGGACGGACGGTCTTTCGAGTTCGATAGGGTCATGTTTGCGACGGGGCGCCGACCCGCCACGGACGGGCTAGGACTCGAGGAGGCAGGCGTTCGAATCGGAACGAGAGGCGAAATCGAAGTTGATCAATATTCTCAATCAACAGTCCCCTCAATTTTCGCGGTCGGAGACGTAACTAACCGGGTCAATCTGACACCCGTTGCGATCCGGGAGGGTGCCGCGTTCGTCGAAACGGTCTTCAAAGGAAATCCAACACCCGTCGACCACAAGAATATCGCAACCGCGGTCTTTACACAGCCTGAACTTGGAACCGTGGGCTTAACGGAGGAAGAAGGTAGGAAGCGCGGCGGTGTTCAGATCTACGCTACCAAATTCAAGCCCTTGTCATTCGCGATTTCGGGCAACGAGGAAAGGTCACTGATGAAGCTCGTAGTAGATTCGGCTAGCAGGCGGGTGCTCGGCGTCCACATCGTGGGCGAGAGCGCGGCTGAAATGATTCAGCTTGCCGCCGTAGCCGTGAAGATGGGCGCGACCAAGGAAGATTTCGACAGAACCGTCGCCGTGCATCCGACGGCGGCCGAGGAACTCGTGACATTTCGCGACCCGGTTCGAGCAACTTGAAATTTCGCGTTTAAATAACCACAATATATAGGGATTCCTTGGAATCAAGAAAAAGGAGTGAAATTCCGGAAATGTCTCAAAACAATTCGGGCGGTCCATGGGGCGGCCGCGACAGGGGCGGCGGGCAGGGTCCGAACATGCCAGAAATGCCGGAAATCGACGAACTAATGGATAAGGGCAGGGACCAGCTAAAATCCATCTTCGGCGGAGGAGGACGAGGCGGCGGCCGCAGAACCCGAAGGAGAGGGACAAGCGGAGGCCCCGGTTTATCCCGAGGTCCGATTATCCTGATTATTTTGGGCGTTGCGGCCGCATGGGCGTATTTTTCCTTCTATTCGGTCCGACCGGAAGAAAGGTCCGTGGAGCTTTTCCTCGGGGAATATTCGGCCACCGGCCAACCTGGGCTTAATTTTGCGCCATGGCCGCTTGTTACCCGCGAAATCATTTCCGTAACGCGGGAACGGACCGAAGACATCGGTGTCGGCGGCAGTGCGCGCGTCGACGAGGGTCTGATGCTGACGGGCGACGAAAACATTATCGATATCGATTTCCAGGTGGTCTGGAACATTACGGATCCGGGAAGATTTTTGTTCAATCTCGCAGATCCAATTGAAACGATCCGCGCGGTTTCTGAATCGGCGATGCGAGAAATCATGGCGCAGTCGGAATTGGCGCCAATTCTCAACCGCGACCGCGGAATCGTCGCGGCGAGGCTCGGCGAGCTGATCCAAACGACCCTTGACGGATACGATGCAGGTATGAATGTCGTCAGGGTAAATTTTGATAAGGCGGACCCGCCGAAGGAAGTTATCGACAGCTTTCGCGAAGTTCAGGCGGCGGAGCAGGAGAGGGACCGACTGCAGAAACAGGCGGACGCTTACGCGAACAGAGTTCTAGCCAGCGCGCGCGGCGAAGCGGCGCAGCTGCTGGAGGAAGCCGAAGCATACAGGGCGCAGGTCGTGAACGAAGCTGAAGGCGAAGCAAGCAGGTTCAGCGCTGTTCTAGCGGAGTACGAGCAGGCTCCCGAAGTCACGCGGAAACGCCTTTACATTGAAACGATGGAACGCGTTCTCGCTTCCGTCGACAAGATTTTGCTTGACCAGAGCATCGGACAGGGTGGCGGAAACGGTGTCGTGCCGTATCTGCCACTCAATGAATTGCGCAAAGGAACAACGGATCAATGAACAGAGCTACCATAGCAATTGCCGCCGCCGTCGTAGTCGTCGGCGCGCTGCTGAGTTCGGTTTTCATCGTAGATGAACGCGAAAAAGCACTCGTTCTTCAGTTCGGTCAAGTTCGTTTCGTTAAGGAAGCCCCCGGCCTCGCGTTCAAAATTCCTTTCATCCAGGAGGTTGTGCGGTACGACGACCGCATATTGTCGCTCGATACGCAGTCCCTCGAAGTTACGCCTCTCGATGATAGGCGCTTGGTCGTCGATGCCTTTGCTCGCTACAGGATCCTAGATGTCATTAGATTCCGGGAAGCTGTCGGCGTTGGCGGCGTTCGTTCAGCGGAAAGCAGGCTCGAACGCATCCTCACCGCAGCCACCCGCGAAGTCTTGGGCTCCGTATCGTCGAATACGGTTCTCTCGGCCGACCGAGCGGCGTTGATGGCTCAGATACGCGACACCGCCAAAATCGAAGCTGAAAACCTAGGCGTCGAAATTATCGACGTTCGACTTAAGCGCACCGATTTGCCGGCTCAAAACCTCGAAGCCACATTTGCGCGCATGCGAGCGGAGCGCGAGAGGGAGGCCGCGGACGAAATCGCTCGCGGCGAAGAAGCGGCTCAGAAAGTACGCGCTCAGGCAGACAGGACACAGGTTGAAATTGTTTCCGAAGCGCGCAAGCAAGCCGAAATCACGCGGGGTGAAGCGGACGCGCGCCGCAACTCAATTTTCGCGGCTGCGTTTGGCGCGAATCCCGAGTTCTTTGAATTCTACCGGTCATTAAACGCCTATGAAAAGGCGCTCGATGGTAAAAACACTTCCATAGTTATGTCGCCGGAAAGCGAATTCTTCGACTACCTGAAAACCGATTCCATCGAATGATCAGGTTATTCGAGCTGAACTCGGTTGACGGCAAAATTCACGCGCGGAAAGCCGGAGGCCAACTAGTCTCCGGCGCGCCGCCGGCGTCGCGTCGCTGAGTTTTGCAGATGTGGCTTTTGCTCGCGGCATTCGCTCTTTCAGCGGAATGTCAAAGGCCGGGAGCTCGCCACATTTCAACTATATTCCGAGCGGCATAGCCAGGGATTTGACTTTCAAGCCGCGACGCTCCGGTTTGCGGAACAATACAATTAACGACAAGATCTTAGTCGCGAACCGATGTTTCCCAGGCTTAGATGCGGGCGGACATTCGAATCATCCGCAATAGGTGCCTTGACCTAAGAAATGCACGCCTTTCCAGGCCACGGGATTTCGGAAGGCCTATCGATAGGTTTCAGACTGAATATGCTATTGGCTCGTGCCGCCGAATCGATTGTTGATTCGGACGGATCCTTTGGCGCCGAGCCAGCCGACGACGAGATGTCGGCCGTATGAATTCACCCGGAAATTGTCGGTGATCGCGTCGATCATCGACTCGCTCCCGGCCGGAAGCGTTTTTTCAAGCAGTGCGAGGTTAAATTATCGGCAATTCTTTCGATCCATACCGATTCGGCTAAACATTTCATGCGCAACTCGACCGTTTGTCACCGGCAAAGCATATAAGTAAATTCGTTTTCACACCGTCAATTGAACCAGCTACCGTCATTGGCGATTTGGCCGCTTACTACTTTGCCCATGAAGGACCTCGGACTAGCGCAAACATTTAACTGGATATGCCGGGCGAATTTTCAAACTGCTTGTTTGTACGATTGAAGGCTACAATCGATACCAATAAAATTTCTTTTGAAAGGCTCCCCGAACCGGTTATCGGGCATTTTCGCCGACTTCTCTCAATCGTGGATCTGGAGCCTGAATAGTGGCAATTAAAACTCAGAATTCGGGCAACGCCGACTGCTTTCGAAAGGAGGGAATGCCGACCGCTGCCACTCGACCGCATGCATACTTCAGCAGCGCGGCATCGTCGAACGCGAACAAATGCGCGGTCGACAGTTTCGGCATTCCGATACGTGTTCGGAAGGAGAGAATAAACCTTTGGTCCTCTGGCGAATATTGGCATTATTTTGATGCATCTAATGCCGACAGGTCTCAACGGCAGACCGCTGAATTCACGCATCGGCAAATGAACTTTCAATCCTCCAATTCCAAGTATACTTCAGATGGAATGTTCCTAAATTTGCAGTCGACCCGCCGTTGCGAAGCCGGGAAATCTCAGATGATTCGATCTACTGAGAAAGGACCGGCTGTTGTTGCCCGACGGTCATCTGCGCAGAGCGCTATTTCCGAGACATTTGAACCTCTTGTTCGAGCCTTCGAATCGCTGGAGAGAGCCACGGCGCTTCTAAGTGAGCAGAATATAAGCGAAGCAATCCGCGTTCTTCGACTAGGAACGAGTCAATTTCCCGAAGACCGGCAAATCTCCAATCTCTTGCGCGTGGTTTCTCCAAGCAGGAAGGCAAGAAGAGTCAAAGTAGCGACAACGGACCGGCAAGCCGATTTATCCTGGATTAGGAGCAATGGCTTCAAATTTTCGGGCGAATGGGTTGCCGTAGATGATGGCCACCTATTGGGTTCCGGAACAACTCTCGATGACTTGCTTGCCAATTTGGGAAAATCTGGAAATGCGGGCGCGCTGCCACTTATTCTGCATATCGCTTCGAATGACGAATGATGGCATTGAATTCGAGCCCGGAACCGCTTTCTCTATGCGGCGAGGCCAGGTATGAAGAAGAGGATTATGCATCGGGGTCTAAACAGTTATCGGTTCACGTGACAATCTCTCTGAAAGGAAGGGATAGAATTGTGACCTTGGCTCAACTCGACGCGGCAATTCCCTGGGCCGTTCTTGACCAGGAATTGAATAAGCGGCTTGGGATTGAGCAAAAAAGCGACGAAATACATCTACAAACCGCTGCCGGCCGAATGGCTGGCAGTCTAGTATCGCATTCGATGACTTTTTTGGCGGATACAGGCGACCCGCCGGAGGTCGAGGCAACCATGTTCGGCTGCGATGACTGGCAGCGAGGAGACTTTTCGGGCTACAGAGGTTTTTTGCAGCGCATGAGATTTGCAGTAGATCCCGGAAATCGCATGTTCCATTTTGGACCATGCCCATAAATTGCGCGCGTGTCGCTGTTAACCTGTTTCACCCGCTCCGCGAGGCAAAGTAAATTCAAGCTGCCGCCGCTTTGGCCGGGCAAGAAGGGAATTCGAATTCTTTTGCGATGGAATCCTTGATCCGAATCCCCTCTGTACCGATGGCTGAGTTTCGTTCAGCTGCTTCGCTCGAAATTGCGCCTTGTCCGAAATACTGCCTAGATCTGCTCCCGAGAACTTTGCGGATCAAGGTCGGTGCGCAACAAGACGGAAAGTAGCGCGAGTCCATTTTGCAAGCGCCTTGTCACAAGGAATCATCGGCCAAGCGGCAATTTCCTTGAAAAATTTCATGCTCCCACCGAAGGCTTCCCATGGGCGGTTCGTCCTCCGAGCTTTTTAGGCGCTTGGGCCGGGACTCACGACAAAGTCAATGCGATTGGGCGTGCGCCGACCGCTGCCAATTGAGCGAATTGCTAGACCTTTAGTTAGGTTGCTTGGTTTTCCGCAAGTATGGCAACACGGTCTCGAATTCCCCGAACCTTTCTTTAGCGTCGTCATTCGAAACAGCCGGCGTTATTATGACATCTTCGCCCTGCTTCCAGTTGGCGGGAGTCGCGACCTGATGATTTGCGGTTAGTTGAATAGAATCAAGAGCGCGAAGGAGTTCGTCGAAATTCCTTCCCGTGGTCATCGGATAGGTCAGCGACAATTTAATTTTCTTGTCGGGGCCAATAATGAAAACAGAACGAACCGTCGCGTTGTCGGCGGGCGTTCTACCTTTAGAGGAATCGCCGGCCGCCGCCGGAAGCATTTCGTAAAGCTTTGCGACCTTCAGCTCGCCGTCGCCAATCATGGGGTATGCCACTGTATTGCCCGAAACGCTTTCGATGTCGGATTTCCATTTGTTGTGGTCATCGACCGGGTCGACCGAAATTCCGATGATTTTCGCGTTTCGCTTTGCGAATTCTTCGCTCATTCCGGCCATCACGCCCAGTTCGGTCGTACATACCGGAGTGAAGTCCTTCGGATGGGAAAATAGAACGGCGTAACCGTCGCCGATCCAATCGTGAAAATTTATTCGGCCTTCGGTCGTTTCAGCGTCGAAATCCGGTGCCGTATCGTTGATTCGAAGAGCCATTGATGTTTCTCCTGACTGTTGGTGGCTTAAATCCCAGATATGGTTTTGCCTTGCCATGTTCAACGGGTTTCGGCAACGGATTTGACCCGAATCGGCCGGCAAATGCGTGAAGCTTCGAGTATTTTGATATTCGCTATCGCACTGAATGCTGTTGCCGATTCAACGTCGCGCCCTTGATTTCATTTTTTCTTCCAAGCGGCGGCGCGACGCCGGAGCAAGCGCGGGCCTGCTTATCGGCCATCTTCCAATCCGTAGATATGATGCGCTTCGTCTTTGCAAATGCGCCCGTCAAGTAGATCCGCTCTCGCCATTGCTCTTGAACGGTCCGCCGGCGGACCGTAGCCGCCGCCTCCGGGAGTCTCGATGGCCACGATTTGGCCGGGTTCGAGATCGCGAGTTCCGCTGAAAGCGCCGGGTCCGTCGCCGAGGTCGAATCTAGATCCGGCGCCGTGACGACCGCCCGCAAGCCCCCAAGGTCTTGACCGAAGGCGGGAACCCTCGACGACAAACCGGCACGCTTCCTCGACTCTGTACATTCTGCGGATGCCCATTCCGCCTCTAAACTCCCCGGGCCCCGCCGATCCGTCGACCAGTTCGTAGCGCAAAAGCGTCAGCGGGTATTCGCGCTCCATCGCTTCGACGGGCAAATTCGACGTATTGGTCAGGTGTACTTGGATGCCGCTCATCCCGTCGCCAGTAGGTCGGGCCCCGCCGCCGCCGCCAATTGTCTCAAGGTATACCCACAATTCGCCGTTTGACCTTACTCCGTTGAATATCGCTCCCGTGCAGCACCCGTTTCCCGCCGCCGCGACCTTGTCGGGAATGGCCTGCGACAAAGCACCGTGAACTAGGTCGGCTACTCTTTGGCATGCGGCAATTCGCCCGTCGACGGCGGCCGGATGAACGCAGTTCAGGATCGACCCCTTCGGCGCTGCGATTCTCAAGGGTCGCGCAAGTCCTGAATTAGGAAGAATTGTGGGATCGACTGCGGATTTTACCGAATAGTAGCAGGCGGAGAGCAGAGACGTGTAAACCATGTTCAACCCGGCGCTGACTTGCGCCGGCGCGTTGAAGTCGAGGACCATGGAGTCGCCTTCGACGCCGATGGCGACGTCGAATTCCAGCGATGCCGGGTACTGGTTGCTGTCGAACGTATCCGAAAACCGGTAGACGCCATCGGGAATGGCCGCGATTCCGGCCCGCATCTTGCGCTCGGAATAGTCCTGGAGCGCTCGCCAGGCCGCGAGCATTTGCTCCCTTCCGTATTTGGCGAACAGGTCGTTCAATCGGCGTGCGCCGAGGCGGTTGGCGGCTAGCTGGGCGTTGATATCCGACAGCCGTTCGCGGGGCACTTGGCAATTTAGCAGAAAGACCTCCCGCAGATCCTCTTGGAGGACGCCCTCGCGATAAAGGCGGACCGGCGGGATTCTAATGCCTTCCTGAAATATGTGAGAATGACCTCTATCCGCGAAATCTGCGTGATGAGCCGTGTTGATTGCCCACGCTACGAGCTCGCGTTCGAAAAAAATCGGCTCCGCCAGTACGATGTCCGGCAGGTGCGTGGCTCCGCCTGCATACGCATCGTTGCCCATAAAAACGTCGCCCGGGCGAATTTCGTCCGTTCCGCAGCTTTCGATTATATAGGGAATAAACTCGATGAAGCTTCCCAGATGCATTGGAATATGCTCGGCTTGGCAGATCGTGAACCCGCGCTTGTCGAACAAGGCTGTCGAGCAGTCCCTTCTTTCCTTTATGTTTGTCGAATAGCTAGCGCGGACCAGCGCTTCGCCCATTTCTTCGACGACCGAGTTCAGGGAGCTGCCGACGACTTCGACGGTAATCGGATCAATCGCAGTCATCGGCCGGTGTCCAAGATCAAATTTAGGAACTTGTCGACCGCAGCTCGCATTCCCGGAAGAACCAAGGTCGTCGTGTCCATTTGCTCGACGATGGCAGGACCCTCCAGAACATGGCCGAATCGCAAGTCGCTTCGGTCGAAAACCGGACATCTTCCTCGCCCGGAAAATTCCGGCATCCAAACTACTCTTGATCCGGCGGGCGAGGGGGCGTCGCTGCATTTGACCGAATTTGCCTTGAATAGATCGGCTTTGGAAACCGTTCCTACGGCTTCCAGCCTAATCGTTACGAGTTCAACAGGATCGCCGGGCGATTCGAAACCGAATCGACGGAGGTGGGCCGCCTCAAAATTCCGTTCGAGTAGGCTTATGGCGTTCGCGTCGAGCGGCCCCGAAGGGAAGGGCACCTGGAGTTCGTAGTTTTGTCCGGCGTATCGGAGATCAGAAGTACGAACGATCACGCGTCTCTCTTCTCCAATGGATTCCCGTTCGAACCAGTCGCTGGCTTGATCATCCAATCCCTCGAGCATTAGCTCGATGCTCGGCAGGGAGCCGGAGTTCAAAGGAACAATACGGCTTGCGGTAAAGTCCGCCTTGAGATCCGTAAGCAATAATCCAAGAGCGCAAAGTGATCCTGGAGCCGGCGGCACAATGATCGTTGAAATGTCGAGCTCTCTCGCGAGCCTGGCCGCGTGCAGAGGGCCGCCCCCGCCGAAAGCGATCAGCGCGTGTTCCCTCGGGTCGTAACCGCGCTCCACGGAGACGACACGGAGAGCCTTGGCCATGTTTGCCGTTGCAACGGACACGATGCCCTGCGCCGTTTCCTGGAGGCCAAGGTTCAATTCTCGCGACAGGCGGGCTACGGCATCACTCGCTAGGTCCCGCCTCAGCTTCATTCGACCGCCGAGAAGCTGCGAAGGATTGAGCGTTTGCAGCACGACATTTGCATCCGTTACCGTTGCTTCGTTGCCTCCTTGTCCGTAGCAGGCCGGTCCCGGAACGGCTCCCGCGCTTCGCGGTCCGACCTTTAACAGCCCTCCGCTGTCAACTGTTGCGATTGACCCGCCGCCCGCTCCTACCGTATGTATGTCAAGCATCGGCGTCTTGATCGGATAGCCGTGAACGACCGGCTCCTTCGATCGCTTGCATTCTAGGTTTTCTAGCAGCGCGACATCGGAAGAAGTGCCGCCCATGTCGAATGTGATAACGTCTTTTAGCCCCGCTCGGCGGGCGATCTCCTGGGCAGCGACCACGCCGGTCGACGGTCCTGAAAGGATAGTGCGAATCGGAAGTCTGGCTGCGGTTTCGAATCCAATCACGCCGCCATTGGATTGCGTCATGTGCGGCACCGCGCGCATCCCGAGCTCGCGCAGTCTTTCGCTCAGCCGTTCAATGTAGAGCTTCATTACTGGACCGAGGAATGCGTTGACGACGGTTGCAGACAGCCGTTCGAATTCGCGGAATTCCGGCGCGACTTCGTACGAGGCCGACACGAACCCGCCGGCGACATCCTGCACTGTTTCCTTCGCCGCTGCCTCGTGCCGCGGTTCCAAATACCCGTAGAGGAAGCAAATTGCGGTTGCCGCCACGCCTTCTTCGGCAAGTCGACGGGCAGCCTCTCGCAAGCGCCGCATGTCCAGGGGAATCTCAATTGTGCCGTCGAACCTGATCCTTTCCGGCACTTCCTCGCGCAGCCTTCTGGGTACGAGCACCGGCGGCTTGTCTGCCATCATGTCGTATAGGCTGGGCCGCATTTGCCGCCCGATCTCCAGCAGGTCGCGAAACCCTTCGGTTGTTATCAGGCCTGTTTTCGCGCCGCGCAATTCGATTAGCGAGTTGGTCGCTACAGTGGTTCCGTGTCCGAAATAGGTTAGGTCGTCCGCGGAGGCGCCGACCATTGCGAGGCTCTCTGCGATGCCCATCGCGATTCCGCGCGACGGATCCTCCGGCGTAGACGGTATCTTCCAGTCTTCGAAACGGCCCGACTCCTCATGATACAGGCTGACATCGGTAAAGGTTCCCCCCGAATCCACTCCGACGCGCCAGCCCATTGTCTATTTTGCCTCTACCCGCTTACGCTCTCGGCCGTCGAATTGATACCCGCCGGTCCGCTTGCGACAGTGCATCCGCCCGGCCTTGCAAGCCGCATCGCGTTCGCCTACAGCGTGTCCTCCAACCTGCAATTGACTAGCATTTCGGCTACGGCTGCGTTGTTCGGCAGTTCGATTGCAGTGCGTACCAGATGCGCGATCGTTTCCGGCTGAATCATCTCATCAGGCTCGATCTTGTCGGTGTAGGCGCTCATTTCGGTCCGTACAAATCCCGGGCAAATCGCCGTTGCGCGCACGCCCTTGTCCCAGCTTACGTGTCGGGTCGTGTGCGTCAGACCCATCATCGCAAACTTAGTCATGTTATAGCCCACGAAGGCGTTGCGCACGCGTTTGCCGGAAAGCGAGGCAAGATTGACGATTCGGCCTCGGCCCGAACTTTCGAGGTGCGGCAGGCATAGGCGAGTCAAACGCATCGGCGCTTTGACGTTTACCGTCCAAAGCCGATCGAGCACGGACTCGTCCGAATCTTGAAGCGTGAACTGCTCCGCTAGTCCGGCATTGTTGACCAAAGCGTCAATTTCTCCGAATCGGGACAATGCATGCTCCACCCACATTTCGGCGGTCTCGGGCCGGAACGCGTCGAACTCCGAATAGCTACGGCATTCGTTCTCCGGCCCGTGCGCGATAGCTAGCGATTCTCGGCTCCTCGCACCAAGACTAACCCGGTAGCCGCGGGAAACGAGTTCCCGAGCGATCGCCGCGCCGATTCCCCTGTTTGCCCCCGAAACCAGGACGACCCTGCCGGCCTCTGGCTGTTCAGTCATCTGTGCCGCTCCCTGCTTGCTCGAGGCCACGCGAAAGTAAAACGTTTTTTCGCCCAACCGGTTCCAGATAGGATTACGTTAACAATATGCGGTTGACAATTTCCGAATGTAATTACGATAGTTCGCCGAGCGGCGATATGCGTTTTGTTGGGCAGAATTCGCTTACTGCCGAATCTCGGCGCGAAACAACGTTGCCCGATATCGCCAAGTCACTTTCGAACGTATGATCCAGGAGGAGGAAATGATGACCAAAACATGGCACATTGCATTTGCCGCTGCATTGGGCGCACTCGCGCTCGCCGGTCCAGCGGCCTCGGAAGCGGTTAAATGGGACATGGCCGATGAATACGGCGAAAATGCCTTGACGGGCCAGGCAGCGAAATTCTGCCTAGGGGAAATCAACAATGCGTCCGGCGGAACGCTTGACATCACGTATCAGGGCGGCGGCGTACTGGGATACAAGTCCGCCGATCACTTCGACGCCGTTCAGGACGGCGCGGTGCAGTCCGCTGTAACGTTGCTGACCCAGCTCGGCGGCATCGACCCGCTGTTCAATTTGAGCTCGCTTCCTTTCATCGCCAACACCGCCGCGCAGGTCTACGATCTTTGGCAGATCGCGCGCCCGGAGTATGCGAAGGTTTTTGAAGACAACAACATGATCATGCTATGGGCCATGCCGAACCCGCCTAGCGGAATTCATGCCAAGATGCCCATTACTTCGCCGGAGGCGGTTCAAGGCCTTCGAATACGCACTTACGACGTCAACGGAACGGAAACGCTTATCGCCGCGGGCGCTTCGCCGCTCCAGATCGCGTGGTCCGATCTCGTTCCGCAGCTGTCGACGGGCGGTATCGATGCTGTGCTGACTTCGGCGGACGGCGGCAAGCAACTCGCCATCTGGGACTACGTCAGCGACTTCACCGAGCTAAACTACGCGATGGCCCTGTTCGTTGCCCACGTCAACAAGGACGAGTTCGATAGTCTTCCCGAACAGGCTCAGGCTGCTCTTCTCGATACGATCGATACCTGCGATGCCTTCAATTGGCAGCTAATGCAAGACGCGGTCGAGATTTCATATACCGCGATGCGCGAGAACGGAATGAACGTGACCTTGGACGACGACGTGCCGCAGTCCGTGTTCGATCTACTTGGCGGCGCCGGCAACCAGGTCAAGGCGGCATGGATCGAGGAGACCGGCGAACGCGCTACAAGTATCCTCGAGGCATTCGAGGCTTCACGCAGCAATTAAGGCGGCGACAGTAGTCTAACCGAGCCAGTAGGCTGGTGAGCAGCCTAAATTCCTCGAATCAGAAGGAGCCGCGGCAAGAACCTTTGGCAATAAGGTGGCTTGCCGCGATTTCGTCCACATTGAATCGGATTGCGGCGGGAATCGCCGCAATCCTCTTGACGCTCATGGTCGCGCTCATACTGCTGGAGATCGTGCTTCGCTTTTATTCGCACTCGACCTTCATGGCGGATGCCCTAGTCGGCTACGGCGTCGCCGCCATTACGTTTCTCGCGCTCGGGTGGGCTCTTGAAAAGGGAACCATGATACGCGTCAGCGTCCTGACCCAAAGGATGGGTCCAAAAGCGAAACTGTGCGCGGACGCGTTTTCCATCGTTTGCGCCGAAGCGCTCGTGCTTTTCCTGATGTTCTACGAATGGAGGAGCATAGCCAAACTCTGGCGGAGGGAATCGGTAAGCCAGCACTATTTCCCGATCCCCTTGTGGATCCCCGAAACAATTTTCTTCGCCGGCCTGTCGCTGCTTGCGCTCCAACTGCTTGTTCGACTTTGCCGCCTGACCACGCCGGGCCAGGACGAAGAGACGTCGCTGACGCTTTGAAGACGAGATTCGAGTCTCAATGTCCGCCATTGAATCATTCGCCGTCCTGCTCGTTCTTGTCGTCGTGTTTCTCGGCGCCGGGATGTGGATTTTCGCGGGGCTTATTCTTGTCGGCGCCGGCTCGATCTATTTCGTGCTCGATTTCAGCCTTCCGCGAATCGGCGCGATCGCCACCAAAGTCATTTCCTCTAGCGCGGTATCCTGGGAACTCGCGGCGATTCCGATCTTCATCTGGATGGGCGACATCATATTTCGAACCGATATATCGCAGCGGCTGTTTCGCGGCCTTTCGCCGCTAGTGTCCCGAGTACCCGGCGGACTCCTGCATACGAACGTATTCGGCTGTACGGTATTCGCAGCGATCAGCGGTTCGAGCACGGCGACGACTGCGACGGTGGGAAAGATCACGATTCCGGAATTGCTTCGCCGGGGCTACGACTTGAACCTGGCCTCGGGATCGCTCGCCGGCGCCGGAAGCTTCGGCCTGCTCATACCGCCGTCCATCGCGATGATAATCTACGGCGTCTTGGCGGAGGTCTCGATTGCGAAGCTGTTCGCGGCCGGCCTGCTTCCCGGAATCATGATGGCCGCGCTTTATTCCGGGTACATTATTTTCGTGGCCGTACTGCGGCCCGACACCGCTCCGCCGCAAGACGAGGAGGTATCGTTCCGGGACATATTGAAAGGACTGCTGGAACTCGCGCCGATCGTCTTGCTCATGTTCATCGTGCTGGGCTCGATCTATTCCGGCTTGGCTACGCCGTCCGAAGCCGCCGCCGTCGGCGTAGCCTGCGCAATCGCGATCACGGTCGCAACTCGGCAGTTCTCTGTGGACTTGATAGTAGAATCTCTGATGGCGACGATTCGCGTCTCGGCGATGATCTGCATGCTCATCGCGGCCTCGGCATTTCTTTCGGCGGCGATCGCCTATCTTCACCTGCCGCTTCGCATAACGGAAGGAATTGCCAGTCTTGAGCTGCCTCCATACGGAATTCTGCTCATTCTGGCATTTCTCTACATCGTGCTGGGGATGTTTCTGGACGGGACATCCATGACGGTGATGACGGTGCCGATCGCGGTTCCGCTGATCGTGCAGGCGGGCTACGATCCGCTATGGTTCGGCGTCTTTCTAGTCATCATGATCGAACTAAGCGCATTGACGCCGCCGGTGGGCCTGAATCTCTACATTCTCCAAGGCCTGACGTCGGTCGGAATCGGACGAACCGTTAAAGCGGCCTTTCCTTTTTTTCTACTTCTTTGCGTGGGAACGGCGTTGATTTCCGCGTTTCCGGAGATAGCTCTTTGGCTGCCGAGCAAATTGTAGGATTAAATTCCCGTCGTGTCTCGGCACGGGACGCGAGAGTAAATTTCCTTCGGAACCGAAGCGGGGATTCGCAGGCCGCCACTTCCGATTTTAGGCGCGGCCCGGATCGCATTTGCAGCAATTCCCGGTCCTTACGTAAGTTCCGAGTTGCTCGGGCTTGCATCTTCTGGCCTGAATATCTTCGACTTGGAGAGATATAGGCGAAACTTTCGAACCGGGCGGTCGAGAGACCGGGATCGGCTGCGAAGAGCAGACGCGCGTAATCGCAGCGGGAAAGGCGGGTCGTAGAAAATTTTCAGGTCTTGCTAGCGGCATTGGGGATGCGGCGAAGTCTACCAGATTTTGTATTTGGCCGTTTGCCAAAATGCCTCAGTTGAATGACAATAAGCATTCATGTTTCAAAAACGAATTGAAGTTTTTGAGGTTTAAGCTCTGCTCTTGCGCTGAGAATTCACGCCAGAGAGACAAGTTGACCGGTTCGAGATGACTCCGCGGCGGCAAAAGTCAGACGCAGGCTTTCAATATTCTCGCGAACGCCATTCACAGGCGTTCGGTCATCCTCGATCGCCGAAAGCAGTTCTCCCATTGCGCCCCGGAATCCGTCGTTGAACCAGGACCCCTCCAGCGCTGGTTCCGCGATTCCATTCTCCGTTGTAAGTGTCACGCCCTGGCTCCCGAAGTCCGGACCGCGGCTAGACAGGGAGCCCTCCGTGCCTCCTACGAACGCCGTCGCGTGAGTAACGAATTTGGTTCCGCCGTCGAAGACCAGGCTCGCCTGCCCGCCTTCGAGTTCGACGATGCACTGGGCGAATAGCGCAACCTTCGCCGCTTGCCCGGTCCCGAAGCATTTGGTGGCGCGCACGGAACGCGCGCGGTCGCCGACAAGGCTGATCAAGAAATCGAACCAGTGAATGCCGAAATCATACAGGATCAAATCCTCGATTTTTTCGAAGGGCGTGCCTGCGATCCAGGAATGGTCCCAGTGGACCGCCAGATGGACGCCGACCGGCGTTCCGATCAGGCCGCTTCGTACGGCGTTCCGCATCCACGCCATATGGGGAGACCAGCGACCGTTTTGATTGACGGCCAGCTTGACGCCTCGATCTTCCGCCAAGCTCGCCAGGCGCTCGCCTTCCTCAAGGTCCGAAACGAACGGCTTCTGCGACAGCACGTGCTTTCCGGCATCGATCGCCGATTCGATCAAGGGGCCTCTCTCTTCGGGATGAGGCGTCAAATCGACCACCTCGATAGAGGGATCGGACAAAACGCCGGCCACATCGTCGGTCGCGGCAGCTTCGGGAAAAAATTCGTTTCTGCGTGCGACGGCGCTTTCCAGCGTGCGGCTGGCGATAATCGCGACATCCCACCCGGCGTCGCGATAGGCATCAAGATGGGAACCCGCGATTCCGCCTGCGCCAATCAGCGCGATTTTCGGCGAATATTTTCGTGGCGCCGGCGGACGATAGTCCAGTTCCGGAGCCGGAATTCTCGGAAGTTCCGGGGTCTTCAGCGAGTATTCGTCGTCGGTCGGCGTCTTGTCGGTCACGGTAGCAGCTCCATCGTGCGCTTGGACTCGGCCGCCTGAAAAGCCGTATCGACGATTCGCTGGGCCGTCAGGCAAAGCGCAGGGTCCAGGCAGCCTTCGGGCTTCTTCTCTTCCGATATGCAGCCTAGGACGTACTCGACCCCGTTTCGCCGGCCTTCGGGCAGGCGGTCAACCGGGACTCTCGTCGGGTTCGGCTGCGCTCGGTTCTGGACGGTGATGAATTCGTCGTAGTCGTAGCTCGAAATCGTGCCGTCTTCTCCGACGAGCACGAATCCGCACTTGGGCTGCGGCTGAATAGTCCACGGATCGGTGAACGTGCCCCAACGAGTTTCCATCTTCGACAATCCTGCGCTGTATCGGCAAATCGTAATCGAGTGCTGATCGACTTCGACTTCGCCGCCCGCGTCCCACGCGCTTGTGACGTCCAATGGCGCCTCGCCATTCATGTACCATGTTCCCAGAGTGGCGCCATAGCCTAGATAGTCGAGCAGGCTTCCGCCGCCCGCTTCCCTTTTGTACCACCAGGAGGTCGGCTTTTGGCGCTCGACTTCTTCCCGCGATACTTCGATCTTGTCAGCAAGATGGTAGAGCGGTCCGCGATTGCCGCCATAGGAATGAACTTCTATCAGCTTTCCGATTTTCCCTTCATCAACCCATCTCTTAGCGGTCGCATGGCTTTCAACCCAGGCGAGCGGCCAGTTTATCGCAAGCGTTTTTCCCGATTTCTCCATCGCCGCGATCATTCGGCGAGCCTCGTCCGCGGTGGCGGCGAAGGGCTTTTCGACCATCACGTTGACGCCGAGCGCCGCCAGCCTTTCGGTATAGGCCGCATGCTCCGCGGTTTTCACGCAAAGTATCGCCAGATCGGGCCGGGCGGTTTCGATGCAGGCTTCGAGTTCGGTGAATACCCTGCTTTCGGGAATTCCGAAATCGGCGATTGCACGGCACATCCGATCGGGGTTCGGATCGAAGACGCCTGCGATTTCCGCCTCCGGATGGTCGTGCGCCATTCGGAGCAGATCGCCCATGTGCATATGGTCAAAACTGATGCCCGCAACGCGAAAAGCCATTCCAACGTCCTCCTGTTCCTGTCAGCTTTCCTCTGTAAGTCTGAGATATATCGCGGTCACGGCTAGAATAATGACGCCGAACAGCAATCGGCGCGTTCCTTCGGGTATCTGCATGACCGTCAGCATGGTCGTCAGGACCGTCAGTATGAGCGCGCCGACAATCGTGCCCGAGTAGGTTCCGCGCCCGCCGAAGATCGAAGTCCCGCCGATGACCGCCGCCGCGACCGCGGGTAGGAGGCGCGGTTCCACCAGCGAAAGCGAAGGGGCCTTGATCAGCCCCAGATACAGCAGTCCCGTTATGCCCGCGATCAGTCCCGATAGCGCGTAGAGGGCGAGAAAGACCTGCCATCCTCGAACTCCCGAGAGCCGGGACGCGTTTTCGTTGTCTCCCAGGGCGTAGAGCAGGCGCCCGAATCCCGTCCTCCTCAGCATGAAAACGACGGCGACCGCGAATGGAACGAAAAGGAGCAGCGAGTGGGGCAGAATCCAAATTCGGCCCGTGCCCAGCCACGCAAGAAAATCCGGAACTTCCGAACCCGTGGCGATCACGAATCGCTGGTAGACTTGAAGGCATCCTATGCCGATCAATCCCGTGCCGAGCGTCATGATCAAGGGATGCACGCGGCAGATGCCGACTCCGAAGCCGTTGACGAGTCCCAGGAGAAACGCGGGAACAAGCGCGATCACGACTGCCGAAGCCGTGCCGGCAAGCGGCACCTGGGTCGCCATCACGAATGAACTGATCGTCGCGATCGTTCCGACCGAGAGATCGATGCCGCCGGTAAGCATCGTCAAGGTCTGGCAGGATGCCAGCATGGCTAGCGGAATCGCGAACTTGATCGTGTTGGCGATCCATCTTTCATTGACTATCCCCGGACGGATAACTTCGAGCGCCACGACTAGCGCGGCCAGTAGCAGTATTAGCGGAACCACGGGGTACTCGCTCAAGAAGCGCTTGATCCGAATCGCAGGTCCCTCTGCCGCGGCTACGGTCATGCGGCCGACCTTCGCCGGCCGCGCAGCGCCAAGACGCCGCCGACCATGACTACCGCTACCATGATGGTGCCTTCCACGATAGTCGTCACATTGGGATCGACGGCAAGAAACGTGAGGATCGTTCTAACCAGCCTGAGAATGAAGACCGCGATGATCGGCCCCAGCAATCCTCCCCGCCCGCCGCCGAGCACGACCCCGCCCAAGACAACCGCCGCGACGCTTGCGAGCAGGTACGGTCCCGGGATCGGCGCGCCGATGCCCGTCGATGCGGTAAGCACGAGTCCGCCCATGGCGGCAAACAGTCCGGCGATCGCATAGGCCGCGACTTTTGATCGCTTTACCGGCACGCCGGTTCGGTAGGCGGCTTGTTCGCTCGATCCGATCGCGTAGATTTGCAATCCAAGTTTCGAGCGTTTCAGCGGCACCCAGACAACTGCGATGCAGACTACCAGGAGCAGCAGCGCCTTCGGAAGGAACGACGAGACGCTTTCGGGAACGCCGGGCAGCGGAATGGAACCGATAGGCAGGCCCATCAGCCAATCCGAGGCTCCGCCTCCGGGCGCCTTGAGTATCATTAGCGCGACGCCTTCCCAAACATATAGCATCGCCAGGGTTACAACGATGTCGGGGACTCGCGTTAGCACGATCAAAATGCCGTTCAAGGCGCCCATCGCTGTTCCGAGGGCGAGAATGAACAGGGCGATCCAGAACGCCTGGCCTTCCGACGCTCCTTCCATCATGACGGCTGCGGCGACGCTCGTAACGGCCATCATCGAGGCGATTGAGAGGTCGATGCCGCCAACGATTACCACGATGGCTTGCGCCGCCGCAGCGAATGCGAACGGAAGGGCCGCCTGCGCCAGTCCCACTATGCCGCTGGCTCCGTAGTTCGGCTGCACGACTTTCGTCAGAACGAAAAGAAGCGCCAGGATGGCAACGAGGCCAAGGTTCCAGCTTTCCCGCCGAAAAAACCCCATCAGGCGGCCTCTGCGGACGATAGCGCCAGACCGTGGGCCGCGCGCATCAATGTTGATTCATCTGCATCGCCGGCATTGAACGTGTCGACGATGCGACCGCTAAAAATCACGATTACGCGATCGCAAACAAGTGGAATTTCCTCCAGTTCCGACGAATAGTAGAGCACGGATGCGCCTTGCTTCGCGAATTTCCTCATCAACGGATAGATCTGCCGCTTCGTTCGGATATCGATTCCGCGAGTCGGGTCGAAGAGAAGTAGCGTTTTCGTCCCGGTCGCAATCCAGCGCCCGATCGTTACCTTTTGCTGATTGCCGCCGGACAGGCGGCGAACCTCTCCCTGCGCCCGCGTGTCGATCTGCAGCCTTTCAATCGCTTCGGCCACGCGCTCGCCTTCGCGTTTGACCGGGATCGCGCCCCAGGCCGATACCTGCGCGGAAAAAGGCAATGCGATGTTTTCGCGGACCGAGCGCTGCATCAGCAGAGCCGCGGCCCTGTCGCCCGGAACGTAGGCGAGGCCCGCCTCGATCGCGTCGGCTGGGTGCTCGAACGAAACCTTATTCCCCTCAACCTCGATGAACCCGCCGCTCGGCTTCTCAAATCCGGACAGCACTTCGAAAAGCTCGTCCTGCCCCTGTCCTTCCAGAGCCACGACGCCGAGAACTTCGCCGCGATGCAATTCGAATGATACGTCGGCAAGATTCGTGCCAGCCGAAAGCCCCTTCGCCGATAGCCGAGGCAAGCCGGGCGCACGGTCGTCGGCGGACTTCGCTTTTCGAGCGGCCGCCGCGTCGATGGATCCGCCAAGCATCATATCGACGATTCGATCCTCGACGCCCGGCTCGATCGCGAGGTTTCCGACGGTTCGACCGTCTCGAAGAACCGAGGCCCGGTCGCAGACAGCGGCGACTTCAACGAAGCGATGGGAAATGAAGATGATCCCGCAATCCCGGGCCTTTTGGCTCCTGATCACATCGAGCACTTTCCGCACGAGATCCGTCGGAAGCGCGGCCGTCATCTCGTCCAGAAGCAGTACTTCCGGTTCGCTAGCGAGAGCTCGCGCAAGATCGAGAATGCGCAAAGTCGCAAGAGGAAGCCCGCCCGCCTCCTCGTCCAGCCCGAGTTGGCCGATTCCCAGTTCGCCGAGCCAGTAGCGAAAGGGCGCAGGTTCGGTATTCGTCAGCCGAAGATTGTCCGCCACGGAAAGGTCCGGGATCATGGACGATTCCTGATAGACGGGAATAAGGCCGGATTGACGGGCATCGGTGGGCGAGGCGGCCTTGAATTCTCGCCCTCGAATGCGGACATGCCCGCTGTCCGGGCGAATCGCGCCGGTCAATACATTTACGAGAGTGGATTTCCCGGCGCCGTTTGCGCCAAGCAGGGCCACGATCTCGCCGGAAAAGAGTTCAAGCGATGCGCTCGTCAGAGCTCGTACGGCACCGAAGATCTTGGTAACGTTTGATGCTTCAAGAAGCGGTATCCGTTCATCGGACAAGACGTTCGCGGCCTCACTTCATTTTTTGGGCCCGGAAAATCCCGGCCCCCGTTCGCTTCTCGGGGACCGGATACTCATTGTTTTCTTTTTCGGCTGATCGACTACTCGCCGGGACCCTTGCAGGCGATAATCTGTTCCATGGAGTAGTCGGTCCATCCGGGAATCGAGACACTGACGGGCCACTCCGGATCGAGGTTCGGGTTTTCCGCCGCGGCTAGTGTTGCCTTGCCTTCTTCCGTCTGGTTCTCCCACAGTGCCGGATCGACAAGCACGGTTCTGTCGCCGGGCGCGTCTCCGCCGAGGATATTCAAGGCGAGAGCAATGCCCGCGCCTCCGACCGAGCCGGGATTGGTTACGGCCGCGCCGACAAGTCCGTCGACCGAACTCAGCATTCCCACGAAACCGGCATTGTCCGCGCCGACGATCGGGACGAGAGGCGAATCGGATTCCAGGAACGCGTCGACGATGACATTGTCGATGCCGCTTGTCCAAACGCCGTCCAGGGGAATTCCCGTCGCGAGAAAATCGAGCATTTGCTGCTTGCCCTGGTCCTGCTGCCAGCCTGTAAAGACTTCGTGGATGATATTGACGTCGGGATGTTCGTCGTGCGCACGGTGGAACCCTGCATCGCGGTCGCTGTCGGCCGAGGCGCCGGCGGCGCCGCGCATATAGACAACGTCCCCGCTGCCGCCGAGCTGCTCGAACAGCCATTTGGCGCCAAGATACGCGTATTCTTCCTGGTTGTTCGAAAGGACATAGGCGGTCGGAGCGCTGACAGCCTGGTCGACCGCGACGACAACGATGCCGGCATCCGTCGCTTCTTGAATCGCAGCGTTCAGCCCGTCGGGATTCGACGGATTGATGATTATCGCATCGACGCCCGCCTGAATAAGGTTTCGAATGTCCTCGAGCTGGCCCGCCGCATCGGTGTTGCGATGCGCGATATTAAGATCCGAAACCTTGCCGGACGAAAGCGCCTGCGCCTTGATCGCGCAGATCATTTGCTCGCGCCAGCCGTTTCCCTGGACGGTGTTCGATACGCCGATCGAATAATCCGAAGCAAGGACGCCGCTCGGCAAGCCGATGCCGATCGCGACCGCGGCCAAAACAGAAAGTGCTTTCTTCATGATGATTTCCTTCATTTGCCAATTGTTGCCGTCAAAAGTTTGCCGCCGGCGAGCTTTATTCAACATAGGGGGACAACACGTCTCTCGCCAGCCGAAAACCCCTTTTCACCAATTCTTCGGATCCCTCGAAATCCCTGTCCTCGTGCTCAATTATGATCGGGCCTCGGTAGCCCGCGCGGTACAGGCCCGAAAAGAACGCGGGCCAGTGGACGTCGCCCAGCCCCGGCATTCGGGGAATCTGCCATCCCAAGCCCGCCGATAGTATTCCGCGCTCGTAGAGGCCTTCGGCGTCGATCATCAAGTCCTTCGCGTGCACGTGCACCATGTCCCCGCCGAACTCGCCAATGAAGCGATCGATATCGATCATTTGATAGACAAGGTGGCTCGGGTCGAAGTTCATTTTTACGCCGCCGTCCCAGTCCTCCAGAATTCTTCGCCAAATTCTCGGCGAGTAGGCGATGTTGTGCCCCGCCGGCCATTCGTCGTAGCTGAAGATCATCGGGCAGTTTTCGAAAGCGAGCTGCACGCCCTTGTCCTTCGTGTAGGAGATGACATCCGGCCAGATTTCCTGCGCCCGCGACCAGTTGTCGTCGACTGTGAGAGCTGCATCGCCGCCGCAGAACGTGTTTACGATGCCGACGTCCATATCCGAAGCGCAGGCGACGACCTTCTTCAGATGTTCGATGACCATTTCCCGATGCTCGGCATCCGGGTGAAGGGGGTTCGGATAGTAGCCGAGTCCCGAAACCCCGATTCCCTTTCCCGCCAACTGATCGGCAAGTTCCCGAGCGGCGTCGCCGTGTACGCTGGCGCAGTCAATATGGGCGGTTCCGGCATAGCGGCGCGTTTCTCCCGCAGAAACCGGCCAGCAGGCGATCTCGATTGCCGAAAAGCCTTCGGAGACGGCCCAGTCCGCGACATCCATCAAGCCGGTGTTCGGGAAGGGAGCGGTGAGAATGCCGAGTTTCATATTCGCCTCCTCGTTAGGAATTTCGGCTCGCGCGGTTCAAACTTCGACCCAGCGACCCAGCCGGGCGCTCTTAAGGACCGCATCGCAGACGAGCATCGTCCTATGCCCGTCTTCGAACGTCGCAAAGAGAGGGGTATCCGGGCGCCTGCCTTTCAGCACGGCGGAATACACTTCCCTGTATAGTGCGAAGAACGTGTCGGCGAAGCCTTCAACGTGGCCTCCGGGAAGACTGGCCGCCGCAGCTCCGGTCGAATTCATGAGGGCGGCGTCGCGGTTGAGAATCTGGTTCGGCGCGTCGCGATTGCCGATCCAGAGATGGTCCGGCGTTTCCGAGTGCCACGCGGCGGAACCGAGCGTTCCATCGATTTCCCACTGGAGCGCGTTTTTCCGCCCGCAGCTGACCTGGCTAATTGCGACGCTTCCCTTCGCGCCGTTCGAATAGCGCAGCAGCACGAGCGCGCTATCGTCGGTCTCGATTTCTCGGGCTACGGTTTCGCCGCCTCCGCTTTGGCTGAATGTCTCGACAGGTCCTACGGGCTGGTATCGGGGGTTCACGAACGTCGTAAGCTCGGCCATGACTTCGCTGACTTTGGCGCCCGAAATGAAGCTCGTCAAATCCACCCAGTGGGTGCCGATATCGCCGAAGGACCTCAGCGCTCCGCCGGATTCGGTCTCCAGCCGCCAGTTCCAGTCGGTCTCCCTTGCCAGCCAGTCCTGCAGATAGTGGCCTGTCAATAGCCGGATATCGCCAAGTAGTCCGTCTGTAGCCATGCGGTGGGCGTGCATGTTGAGCGGGTAGAATCGTATGTTGTAATTGACCGCGCAGACGCGACCCGATTTCCGTTCCCATTCCAGCATTTCGGCCGACTGTTGCGAATTCAGTGCCAAGGGCTTTTCGCAGACGACATGCTTTCCCGCGGCAAGTATATCCCGAACTTGTCCGTAGTGCGCATGATTGGGAGACGTTACGTGGACGACATCGACCGCTTCGTCGGCCAGCAATTCGCCAAGAGACTCATAGGCTTTCGCAACCCCGATCGCCGGAGCGCGCTCGGCTCCGCGTTCCGCGCTGGATCCGAGAATTCCGTGTACGCGAACACCCAGGCGCCGCAGAGCCTCCGCGTGCACCGTGCCGATGAAACCCGTGCCGATGACGGCGGCGCCCACTGAGCAAAATCCGGCCATTCGAATTAATTCCGCTAGCTCGTTACGGTTGAAAAATAACTCGGAATTCCTAAACGACGGAGTAGCCGCCGTCAACAGGTATGCACGCTCCAGTAATGAATCCGGCCGATGACGAGGCGAGAAACAAAACAGTTCCGACTATGTCCTCGGGCAGTCCCCATCGTCCTAGCGGCGTGCGGGATTCGACCGCGCTCACATGCGCCGGGTCTAGCCGGCTTTTCGCGGACTGCTCGGTCACGATAAATCCCGGGGCGATCGAATTCACCCGAATGCCGTCGCTCGCCCAAGCGATCGCCAGAGACTTCGTCAATTGGGCGACGCCGGCCTTGCTGGCTCCGTAGGCGGGATTCTTGGGGCTCCCGAACGTCGCGTACATCGATGCTATGTTGATCAGAGACCCCCGAGAATCGGCGAGGTGTTCGCGGAATGCCTTCGCTGTGCGAAACGTGCCTTGCAGATTTACATCGAGCACGTGCGAGAAGAATCCCGGATCCATTTCTTCGCCCCGAGAAGTTATGGCGGCGCAGTTGACGAGCACGTCGAGCTTTTTCGTCGCCGCCGCGAGCCTCAGGATCGCGTCATGGTCGGTCACGTCTAGTCGAAGGTACTTGTAAATTCCTTGCAACGCGGCAATCGGTTCGGATTCGATGCCGGTTATTGCGACATCGGCCTTCGCATCGGCGAATCCCCGGGCGATCGCCGAGCCGATACCGCCTCTGCTGGCGCCGATTACCAGAACTTCGCGATCGGAAAAATTAAATTCTACTTCAGTGCGCATGATAGTATTTCGAGCCAATTTTCAAATTCGAATGCTGTTGCGGAGAAACGGGAGGCGAATTCGCTCGCCTTGCCGTCACGCTTAAATTTCGAATTGCTGTCCGATTCATTTGCACCGTCAGACCAAAAGGATTCAACCGGAATCTTTTGTTTGGCTCCGAAGCCATAAGCGTTCATTGCGCCGGATATGGATCCCTCCTACGCCATGCGAGAACGCCGCAATTGGTTTGTTTCGCTTTCTCTGGCAAAGCGACAATGTATTCCGGGAAGTTCGAATAAGCCGACAAAAACGGCTCGAGGATACCTAGGCAATTGGACTCCGGGCTCGGAATTCTGCGTACGGAATACATTGTCCAGTCGGAACGGCACGGCACAATCCGAATGAGCTGAAACGTTCCTCGCGGCCATTCACGCGGTTGAACTCCTGCTCAAATCGAAGCAAGGCGCTATGCGCATTTCGTTCTTAGCTGCTGTCCACGAGAATAGCCGTGCGTCCACTGAATCAGGCCTGTGAATTTTCCCGAAGCAACCACGGCCACCAATTCGCGATTCATCTAGCAATGAGGATTTCGGCAAGCATGAAAATTTCCGATAACGCTTTTGCTCCCTTGGGCGCGCCTCTCTACCGAATTGTTACTGTCTGTCTTCGATTGGCGTATAGTGCCTGGGACCGGGGCCGTTATATAATGTTAGCGGACGAATCAGGATGTTCGAGCGCAATTGCTCGACGCATTGGATAATCCAGCCCGGCACTCTTCCGATCGCGAATATCGACACGAACAAATCCATGGGAATCTCGTGAAGGTGATAAATGACGCCGGAGTAAAAATCTACGTTGACGTTCAATCCGTGTCTTGAATAGGGCTTCATGGCCTCAACCACGGCCTGCAGAATTTCATACCATTGAGGCTCGCCCTTTTCCCGTCCCAGTTTTTCTACGCCATCCCGCATATGGCGGGCGCGGGGGTCCTCCGCCCGGTAGACACGGTGGCCGAAGCCCGTAACGGGTTCGCGACGCTTTCGCTTTGCTCTGACATAGTCTGCGGCGTTTTCGGCGCTTCCGATTTCCTGCACCATCTTCATGACATCCTCAGCTGCGCCGCCGTGGGCGGGACCGGCCAAGGTCGACAGCGCCGTCACTATGGCCGCGTGGAGGTTTGCCTGCGTTCCGATGTTGACGCGGGCTGCGAAAGAGGACGCATTTGAGCCGTGCTCCGCATGCAGTATGAAATCCACGTCGGCCAGGCGGGATTCGTCGGTGTCGGGTTTTCGTCCCTTGAGCATGTAGAGCCAGTTGGCGGCGAAGCTCAAATCCGGGTCGGGCTGGACAGGGTCGCGTCCGTTCCGAATAGATTCGTGCCCCGCGACCAGCGCTGGAATTTGCCCGCAAAGCTTCAATCCGTTGCTGATGAATTCCTTTTCGCCGACTTCGCGGCTTCCGGGGTCGCAGGCGGCTAGCGCGGACACCGCCGTTCGCAGAACATCCATCGGATGTCCGTCTTTAATGGAGCGTACAATGTCGAAGACTCTTTCCGGAACACGCGCTTCCGATATAGCGGCGCTGAACTCTTCCAGTTCATGCTTTTTCGGTAGTTCGCCATGGATCAAGAGATACGCGACTTCTTCGAAGGTCGAATGCTCCGCAAGTTCGTGAATCGAGTATCCTCTATAGCTAAGCTCGCCTTTTTTGCCGTCTATCAAGCTCACGCCCGATCGTTCAAAATAAACTCCGTTCAGGCCGCGTTCGATCTTGACGGTTTCGTTCATTTTCTATCCTTTCGATTTAAAGGAGATTATCTATGACAGCCATTGACAGGGCGCTTGAAAAAGCGCGAGCGCTCGCATCGCGGATTGTCCTACCGGAGATTTCGGAAGAGCGAATGTCAAAGGCCGCGCGCCGAATTCGCGCCGAAGGAATCGCGGAACCCCTGGAATTGGCCGACGTCACCCCCGCGCAGGTCGCGGCCGTCCGCTCTGTCCGAGGTGCGAAGGAAGCGCTTGTTCGGCGCATGCTGCAGAGACCGCTTATCCGCGCTGCGGCCATGGTTGCGGCCGAGGAAGCCGACGGACTCGTCGCAGGCGTCGAAAACCCGACGCGTAGAGTGGTCGAGGCCGCATCCATTGCGATCGGCATCGCCCCGTCCATCGAAATTCCCTCGTCATTTTTTCTGATGGCCATGCCGGACGGTTCGGAATTCCTGTTCGCCGACTGCGCGCTCAATGTAGCGCCGGACGCGGCGCAGCTGGCCGGTATCGCGACGGCGTCCGCGCGGTCGGCGGAAATCCTGCTTGGCAGGGCCTCGATCGCCATGCTGTCCTTTTCGACCTTGACTTCCGGCGCCGGAGCGTCGGTGGACCGCGTGAAGGCGGCAACCGAGCTTGCCGAAAAGCGAGGCCTTTCGGCAGTCGGCCCGATCCAGGCCGACGCCGCGCTCAATCCGGAAATAGCGAAGATCAAGGGAGTGGGCGACGAACGTCCAAACGTATTGATATTTCCTGATCTTGATGCGGGAAACATCGGCTACAAGCTCGTGCAGGAACTTGCCGGAGCGCGCGCGATCGGACCCTTTTTGCAGGGGTTCAACAAGCCGGTCTGCGACCTTTCGCGAGGCGCATCCGTCGACGATATCATAGCGGCCGTCGCGGTTACGGTCGCCCTTGGAAGCAATCCGGCGAGCCCGCCACCTTCCATCGATAGCGAATAGCGACCTGCGCTTCGCAAAGGCCGATCGTTCCGGTTTTGAATGAGATTCCTGGCAAGCCGGGCCTTGGGGGTTCCCGATAGCACTTTCGCACCTAGCAATTCATGGCTTCGCATAGAGAATCCTTAGCGAATGGATGGCCGCTGGACGCTCGCACTACATTTTTTGCCACTTACAGGCAATCGGCGGATGCCGCGAACTTCGCTCCGGCAGTTAGCGACGACCGCATGTCATGCGTGAAGCGAGTCGAAATTTTTCGCGGCGGCCGGCAGTAGAGACTGGCGAATTCAATTTGTCGCGCTGGCTTGGCTCGGCGCGCGCGCCGCTCGGAATGCCGGCCGTCGCCGAACATAAATCGTCTAATCGCGTATTGGTTCCGAGAAATAGGCCGTGTGCGAGTAAAGCAACGGACATGGCCCTTGAGCGTGGTCCCGAAGCCGATGACCCCATACAGCTTTTGCCGGCTCAATCCGGAGATTTCGAGGATCGAAAAAGTCGACTGCGAAACTTCAAAGATTCAATTCGTCCCGATTTTGATCCGGGAATCATTGGTAGAAGGTCGCCTGGAACGCGCTGTCGACCCAATTCCGTAGAGATTAGATAAACCCGACTTCGATCCATCGCCTGGCGACCCTGTCAGTAGACGAATTTTTCATTTACGCATGGGAAGCAGTCCGGCGAGTCCGTTTTGCGCAGACGAGTGCGTTTAATTTTTGACTTGATTTGTCGTCGAGGCGTGACCGGCGCCTGCGCCCGGAAAGCCTCGCAAATGAACCGAGCGAGATCTGGCGGCGAAGGTTCTTGGAACGACCATGCGAACTTCGTCAGAAATCGCTAACGGCCGGTAGGCTGCGATCCCTGCAAGAGGTGCCGCTCGGCGGCGAAGCGCAGATTATCGATTTCGTTGTCGCACATGCATGGTTGCCGTTGAGAAGTTGACGTCTTGTCCCAGCCAATTCGGAGGCGCAGGAGTAGCGCAGTATTCCCGCCACGGAGCGGGGCACGCCTGCGCCAATTGCATCTTAGAGGTCCCTGCACTGCCGGTACCCGCGATTCTCGCTTCTTGCGGCTATTCTACATGCCGCCTCGTTTTTCGAGATCGCTTCGTCTTTCCCCTCCAGGCGAATTAGACGCTACATTCCCGTTCATATTTTTGCCCTGATTCACCGGTATTCACGCATAAGACCGGGCTCTCTTTCGCCGTTCCAGAAATTACACCTTCAGTCCGAACAACAGATTGGTTTCGCGAAATTCGTTGAGCCGATCGAGAACGCATCCCAGTTCGACGCTATTCCGAATTGTCCCTTTGGATGGCAGCCTACGCAGTAAATTCCGTGAAATTATCGTTCATTCGATCGAAGCGCGGAACACGCCCGGATTTCGGATTCTTGTCGTCGCCAAGGCTCGCCGATCCGGAAAACACGCTTTCAGCCCGCAGTACTTCGATCTCCCGCCACGCGGCTGGAAATCACACTTTGAAGCACGGGCCGTCGTTGCGGTTCTATTGCTCTTGTGCCGGTTCTTGCTGGTAATTCGAAGAATTCGGCGCGATTTCGGGCTCTAATATCCTTTTGGTCTCCTCGGTTGCATGGCGCGGCAAGATCTCCCCCGGGCGTCTGCCCTTTTGATCGGCGACCTCGGGGTCGGCACCGGCCTCGTGCAGCGTTTTCGCAATTCCGGTCCATCCGCACTCGGCTGCGACGTGCAAAGGCGTCCGTCCGCGTATGTCTCTAAAATTGGGGTCTTCGCCCTCCGCTAGCGCGGAGGCTACGCTGGATTCATCGCCGGACAGCGCTGCGAGATGAAGCGGCGATCCGGAAAGCGCAACGATGTAGCCCTCGAGCGAGCGCACCGGTGTACGGTATCGTTTGTACTTTCCGCGTTGCAAGAGGCCCTTGCCTAAGATGCTCTCGAAAAGCCCGGCCGCGTCCAAACCGGCAGGTATTCGAAAGGCGAAGCCTCCCGGCCGAGCATCGTGCTCGGCAGCGATGGCATCGATATAGTCGTCGCGCGTGCCCGACGCGCCGACTTTGTCCAGCATTCGCGCAATCAATTGAACCGGAAGCATGTCGGTCCTGGCATCGTAGTACTCCATCCAAAGCCTCGCCTCCTCGCGACGGAACGCTTTGACGTCGACCGCCTCGAGCCGGAGACCCGCGTCGGCCAGGACGGCGGAAAGCGATCGGAAGCCATGATGAAGATGCGCCGGCCAGCCCTCGGACAGATCGTAAAGGGTTTCGGCCCAGGCATTCCGCAATTCCGAGCGCGGAATCCCGAAATACTCGAAGAAAAGCTCGGCGGATTGTCGAGTTTCATCCCTTGTGAGGCAGCCAAGCGAGTAAACGGCGTCAACCGACAGCCGGCTGATTCCGGCTGCGGCGAGTCGGCTTTCAAGATTTGACAAACCCGCCAGCACCGGTACCAGTGGCAGGCCGTGATTTCCCTGGTGCAGCCAAAGGAGCAGCTCGGCCGCAGGCGCGCGCGGCGACGAAAGGTCGAGATTCTGGGCTTCGTCGATCATCAGAACTACCGCCCGGTTGCGCCGAAACCGAAGGCTTTCGGGAGGCGCTGTGAAGCTCCAGTCGATCGACAGGCCTGGTCCCAACACTGACATGCTCTTGACGTTGTGGAGAAGCCCTTTCGCCTTCCCGGCCAGCGAAACCGGTAGGCCGATTTCAATTGCTTCCGCAAACGCTTCGGAGTTCTTGAGAGCGTGATTCGGGATATCGACCGGAATTGGGGCCGGCTCGTTCGCGCTAGCAAGATTGACCCACAACTATTCGAGGTGCTGGAGCAGCGAAGACTTTCCGGCACCGGGAGCGCCTTGGATAACGTGAGTTGTTCCTCTTAGGCCGGTCCATTGCCAATGTTCCGGGTCTTCGCCTTCTGCGGCCAATTTGCATGCCGCCTCGACTTTCAAGATTATGTCGTCCCTCCCGGCGAAAAAGGGAGTCCATTCGCGATCTTTGCTAGTTGCGAATTTGCGCAGTTTTTCGGATTGTGCTGGATTCATCGCCCTAGCTTCGGAAATTCACGTCCCTGCTACTCAGCTTAGCACATTTTGGCGAAACCCGCCAAACCCGTCTCGCGTAAAACTCCTGCGCGGCTGACATTCGCGTGCGGCTTGCCCGCAGCCGGTTTGCGCGTCGCTTTTCCCGGCGAGTACGGATGCCGGTTCGTTCGATTAACTCGATTCGTTAGCGCATTCCACGACGGAGCAGCCCCCGGCCCAAATTCGGCGGTTTCGGCACCATTGCTCTGATAGAAAGCACCGCCACTCTTGCTTTGGCAATTCCACGGCGCTTGACGACATTTCCGGTCATTTGATTGCACCGACCGCCCGAATACGGACACTGGCCCCTTTTCCGCGCGGTATTGGAAACCGCGTTTTCGGTTTGCAAATAAAAGTTACACTCGCCCTGAAGGAATGCCAGACCGAGCTGCCTGCAGGCCCGTCCGAGGCGTGAAGCGGATCTTGATTGGCAACATTCGAGATTTTGCTCGCATCGGAATTAGCCAATTCTCTGGATTCCTCCGCGTTTTCGCCCGCGCATGGGGCGCCATTCAATTGCCGGGCACGCGACATGGACGCCGGCCTTCCAAACCAACAAAATGCTCCTACGTGCAATTGGAAAATTCCATCTTCTGAATCTCGCAAGCGCATCTGCCGACAGGAACAAATCGCATAGATTTAGACGGAACTTCAGGGGAATAATTCAGAGATTTTCCTTGCCGGGCAACGGTTCGGGCGACTTTCGAACGGGATTCTGCATGCAGCTTATTTCGCGGGGTCGATCTCCAGAAGCCGGAACGCCTTTTCCTGCAGCGGCGTCGGCTGGGCGAGCACGGTGAACGCGTGCTCGGGGCTTGCCGGCATCGCCGCCTCGTTGCGCGCGGGGGTGCCGAGGTCGGCGAGCAGCGTGTCGAAGCTGTGCGCGGGGAGCCCGTCGTCCGTCTTCTTGCTCCTGGCCTTGTCCCTGGCGCGGTCCGAGACTTCCGCCTTCTCGATCGGCGTCGCCCGCTTCGCCCGCGCTCCCTCCGGATCGTCGTCCTCGAACAGCATCGGCGCGAGCTTCCGGCGCATGTGCCATTCGACGTGGCAGGCGAGCATGCACATGAACACGTGCGCCCGCACGCGGTTCTCGGAGTAGACGTAGACCGGGCGGACCTCCAGGCGGGACGCTTTCATTGTTCGGAAGGCCCGCTCCAC
>JAPPFL010000057.1 GCA_028823855.1 Albidovulum sp. | reverse complement strand
TCCTTGCCGAAAATATTCCGGCTCGAGGGTACCGGCCGGGGCGGACCCGGTTCAATCCTGAATCGGGACGTCGCAGTTTAGCCGCTTACGGAGCGGAGGCGGTCGGGATCGTCCAGAGCCCGGTCGCGACCTGCCGGCTGCAGGGCGTCGACCCGCGCGCCTGCCTCGAGGACGTGCTCCAGAGGGTCTCGGTCCACCCGTCGTCGCGCGTCCAGGAACCCGCGCCGAAGCGGTGGAAGGATCTGTTCGCCGGCGACCCGATGAAGTCGGACCTCGGAACCGGAGTCCAACGCCGCGCCTCCGATCCGCCGAACGGAACCTGAAGCCGGAGAAATCCGGACAAAACGCTACGTCCCAGTTTAGCCGCTTACGCCGGGCCGCCGCCGCCGCGCGATCGAAGGGTTCGTCCGATGCAGTTTTGATTCGCCATGGGCGACACGCTACAGGGGCGAATCGTATTTGTTCAGAGGAAAATTGACTAATTGGCAGCCCGCGCGTCCGGGCAGGCCGCCGACAGCTCGCGCGCCCGGTCCAGCTCCGCGACCCAGCGGGCGCTGTCCTTCTTCTCGGCGCGGCGGAAGCTGGCGTCGATTGCCAGCAGCCCGAGCGGACGGCCGGCGGCGTTGATCGCCACCGAGCAGTGAGTTAGGATCCCGTCGACGCCCTTGCCGCCGCCGCCGAGGTCGTAGAGGCCGGAGGTCGCCTCTAGCCCGTCGCAGTTCAATGTCGTCGTATCCTGCACGGCCAGGACGAGCTTCTCCAGCCGACAGCGCTCCAGCGCTCCGCCGTCGCCCGGTAAAGCTGTTGGCGAGGGCCGGGCGCGACCCGTACTTCCTCTCCCAGTCCCCGGCGATCCGCGCCGCCGCCAGCCGCAGCGCCCGCGAGGCCAGGCCCCGGACCCGCACCGAGGGCAGGATCAGGAGGCGGCTGTTGCGGACCGCCAGGCCGATGTTGGCCAGCCGCGCGTCGGCGCTTCAGCCGACGAAGCGGTCGCGCGGGGCCAGCTGGCAGCCCGCGGACGCGAAGGCGGCCCCGTCGAGGATCCCGCGCCGGGACGAGCGGATCCAGTATTGCATCCGGCCGCCGGGAGCGCGGCGCCAGCCCTTCGGATGGTGGCTCTCCGCCATCGACTCCCTGCGCCGCCGCTTGCCCTCGGAAACCGGCTCAAGCGATACCTCGCCGAGAGCCGAGAGGCCGCAGGCGAGGGCCTTGTCGGGATAGCCCGCGACCGGGCGGCGGTGCGAGCCGGGCGGACGGCGACGGCGGCTCTGGGCCCATGCCCGAGCAGGCCGCCTTGAACTATTCCACCGTTTCCGACGATACTTGGCGAAGTCCGATTTGCATGGCCTCGCGATTCGCACGGAATCACGGTGGAGTTAAGTGTGAGAGGTTGATAGCATCGGGGTCCGCCGGCTTTTCTCCAAGTTGATGGAAATGCGCGCAAAATCCGAGATCGTTCTCAACCTCTATGAGCAGGTCCGCCAACCGGGTCGTGCGACTGCGCACATCCAGCCTTCATCGTCGAAAGTGACTTGCCGGTTATTCGGGACACCCTCGAGGAACCGGTCAAACGCGCCATTGAAATATCCCCGCGACCGGGGCGAATAAACCGAGATCATGCCGGGCAGCCCGTTCTGTTCCTCCCGGATCCCGGCAGCCTCGAGCCGGCGGGTCATGCAGAGATAATTCCGGCGGACGATGCTGTTCTCGATGAGCCGGCTGCGGCTTTCGGCTATCTCCTGCTCGACCTTGCCGGCATGTTCGAGACCGCGCGAATTTCCGACCGCGACGGCGCGCGCGGAGCCGTTCGCGAGATTGACCCTATTGAGCTACTTCTCGATTGCCTGCCGCGGTTCAACCCGGTCGATGTAGCGCGGGATGAACAGCAACTTGATGACCTAGCCTCAGACAGCGGCAGGATCGCCGGGGCGGTTAACCCCGGTAGATGGACGAAGAGAAAATCAGCCTTGCGGATCGTTACGTACCTTTGTTGAGTTAAAACCCCTAGGTTGGTTCGAGATGATGACGCAGTCGTTCATCATCCTCGAAGATGACAAGAAAAAGAAAGTGGAGCTTGAGAGGCGAGCCTTGTTTTCAGACCCAATATCTGGATTTTCGGCACCGTCAGACACGGCACCCGCACCGTGAACGAAACGTCGTCCGGATGGCTCCCTAAGGCCGCAAAACCGCTTCCTGCGCTGTACGGGAAAAAAACGGGGTTCAGGACCGTCGGGACAGGTGTGGAATGGATCCCTCGGAGGGTCTTGGCATGAACATCCCGCCAGTTGCCGCCGGGCCTCGATCCCCGTATGGTCGCGCTCCGACGGACGATGGAGGATCTTGTGAGACACGCCTTGCCGGCCAGCCTGCTGCTGGCCATCGCCGCTACCGCAAACGAAATGGAGGCCAGAGAATGAGCCACGATGCACTCGGCCGACTCGCCCGCGTCGATCTTCGCGACATCTGGACCAGTGAAGCAAGCGAATTTACACCTTGGCTTGCAGGGGAAGAGAACCTCCCGGTCCTAGGCGAGACACTCGGGATCGACCTGGAACTGGAAGCGCAGGAAAAAGCTGTCGGCCCTTTCCGCGCCGACATCTTGTGCAAGGATATCGGCACGGGCGCATGGGTGCTTGTGGAAAATCAGCTTGAACGCACCGATCATGGCCACCTCGGGCAGCTTTTAACCTATGCCTCGGGCCTTGAAGCCGTGACGATTATCTGGATTTCCGCCCGGTTTACGGAGGAGCACCGATCCACGCTCGACTGGCTGAACAGGATCACCGACGAAAGCATTCGCTTTTTCGGCTTGGAGGTCGAACTGTGGCGCATTGGCGACTCCCCGGCAGCGCCAAAGTTCAATGTCGTCTCAAAGCCGAACGACTGGTCCAGGTCGGTTGCCCAAGCTGCGCGGGCGATCGATGAAACCGAGCTTTCCGACATTCGCATCATGCAGCGCGATTACTGGGCCGCCTTCCATCAAGTCTTGGAAAAACAGGGCGGGGCAATTTCAGGCAACCGCAAGCCGCAGCCGCAATCGTGGATGTATTATCCCATCGGTCGGAGCGAGATGAATCTCGGCACTACCATGATCCGTCAAAAGAAGCGCATCCGCGTGGAGCTCTACCTGAGCACCGAGCATGCAAAGGCCTTTTTCCATCTGCTTCGCGAGCAAAAGACTGACATTGAGAGAGAGTTCGAATCGCCTCTGGAATGGGAAGAGCTTCCGGACCGGCGAGATAGTCGAATTGCCGTCTATCTTGATCAAGCTGACCCCGAAAGCCGAGAGGATTGGACGCGCCAGCACGAGTGGTTGGCAAAATCGCTCAACGATATGCACCGGGTGTTTGCGGGACGCGTCAAAGCGCTGGATGCCGACGATTGGAACAGCAATGCAGAAGCTAGCCTGTCCGCTTGATCGCCCTGCCCCCTTCCCTACCGTCAGCCTCTGAGTTCCCGGATCCGCGCCTTCGGAAAATGATAATAAAAGGCCGTGCGGCCAACGGGGGGCGCGGATCACGTCGCTGACGAACGGATAGCCTTCGCCGGGGTCGTTCCGGATGAGTGCAAAATAGAACTCTAAGCGCTGGCAACGCGCTTTCCGCACACCCTCAAGCTTCCGTTCGGATCAGCATACCGGTAGAGGGCTGCAGGGCGGATGCCGAGTTCCTTACTCAATTCGGAAACCGGCGTGTCGCGATTTGCCGTGGCGGCCTGGGCCATGCGGGCCTGAGCCTTCGCCGGGTCGAATTTCCGGCCGCCTTTGCGTCCTCGGGCCCGGGCGGCCTGCAGGCCGCCATGGTCCGTTCCCGGATGAGCTAGCTCTCGAACTCGGCCAGCGCGGCAAAGATGCCGAAGGACAGTCGTCCGACCGCGGTTGTCGTATCAATCTGCGCGCCCTGTCCGGTGAGGGCCTTGAGACCGATACCGCGGTCGGACAGCGGGGAAATCGTCGGCTTCATTGTCGTTCATCAGCAATCTGCTTTTTGCTTTGGCTGGCCGAAGGGCATAGCGCGGCGGCCTGAGACGATCCTCTTTCGGGCTAAGGCCCAAAAAACACGGATTTGATCGCCGTGATGCCGACAATGCGCTATAGGCTCGATGACGATGGCATGCTTTATGGCGAGGACGGCAGCGCCGGGAATGATGATAGGATTGACGCGGGCCATAAAGTCCTTGTCCGGTATTCCCGCCATTGCAGGAGCTCTGAGGGCCGCCGAAGAAGCCGGTTGAGAATCGGCCGGCTGCCGCGCCGGTCATATCCTTAAATGTGGTTTTGTAGTTTTAAATATTCATGCTAGTATGCTTTTGAACACTTGCGGCGCCGGGCATGCATGATCATTTCATTTCTCAATCAGAAGGGGGGCGTTGGAAAGACAACGCTTGCCTTAAATGTCGCCGCGCACCTGGCGGCCAAGGGGTGCCGAGTATTGCTGATTGATGCGGACAAACAGGGGTCGGCGACAAGCTGGGCGCAGGTGCGGGAAGAAGATTCCCCGGCATCTTTCAGAGTGATCGGAATGGCGCGCGCCAACATGGCGAGGGATGCGATGGAAATCGCCGCCGGATTTAGCCACGCGGTGATCGACGGCCCGCCGCATGCGGAGGAAATCTCTCGTTCCTGCATTATTGCCTCCGATTTCGTGGCGGTCCCGATTGAGCCTTCGGGGTTTTCCGCCTGGTCCTCCGATCTCACGGTGCGCCAAGTTAGGGAAGCACAGGAGTTCAAGCCCTCGCTCGAATGCGGCTTCGTGGTCTCCCGTCGGATCGCCAACAAGGTGATCGGAAGGGACATACGGCAACTAGCGGCTGAATCCGGAATTCCCGTACTCGCATCGGAAGTGGCCCAGCGCGTGGCCTTCGCCGAGAGTTTGACCATGGGCAAAACGATTGGGGAGTGGGCGCCGGGAAGCCTGGCGGAGCAGGAAATGACGAAGCTGGCAGAGGAAATACTGAGCCATGGCAAGGAAAGCGTTCACGGCGGCGCCCAGGCCGTCGCAGCCGACAGCGGAGCAGGTCGCCGCCTATGAAAAGGGCGGCCCAGGCACCGACCGGAAGGTTGTTATGGAAGAACCGAAACAGCGGTTCAGCCTGGACATTCCAGCAGGCCTCCACAGACGATTCAAGACGGCCTGCGCCGCGAGCGGCCGCAAAATGGGGTACGAATTGTTGGTAATGGTCGAACGCCGGACAGCAGAACTAGAACGGGAAGCGGGTATTGCCCCTAAATGAATAATACTGCATATGTGGTTTTGTTGGTTTACGATAAGCAGCCTGCCCTTTGCAGCCACGCAGGCGCGCATCTCCTTCAGTAGCTGGCGGGGGATGCGCTTCGCCCTCCCCTCGGACCCGACCCGATCAGGAGGGTAGACACCCTTCATTCTTTGCCACCTCGGTTCCGGCGCACATGATGGCTAGCAGGGCCGCAGACATTCTCAAGACCATACATCAGGAATGTGCCATCGCCATCCAGCGCTTGACGGTACCGAACGGGTAAACGATAGCCGCCGGCGGGAAGCCAGAATGCCGGCCTAGCCGCAAGGCACACAAGGCCATCCATTCCAAGATGGCCTCATTCGCATAGCGGGTTTTTGGTCAGGACTTTATCAGAAACTTCAATTGGATTCTCCCCTTGTGCGCTTGTGCCCCACAGTTTGTCTGCCGAGAGCACGATTGTCGAGGAAATAACAGCTACAATGATGGCAGCTATCCATACACGATTGGAGTAGAGTATCCTTACCAGTTTTTGCCAGATAGAAAGGGAACCAAAATACTCCTTCCAAATCCCGCGAATTGCTGGGTCTAACCTGTCTGCTTCGACTGTTTTGTCACTTGATCCATTTCGAATGTAAACGGCAATATGTGTCTCGCCATCCGCACCCTGCCAGAATTGCCCTATGTGAGAACCTCGATACGTCTCTAGCACTCTACCGGAAATCGGGAAATCCGTTACACTATTTCCGGTCTCGTTCTTGGCCCTAAACGCACATAGGTACCGATTCCGCCATAGGGAATTTCGTTACACTCCTGTATAGTTGACGTTTTTACCTTTTCGGCGGCTCCCAATTTTCCGGGATGACACTTGAGGTGGATTTGGGGGGCAAGACGCCAGTGTTGTCCTGAAGCTTCTCGTTTGCAGGATCGTACTCGCCAAGCATGTTGGTATGGCCCCATGTCTGCGGCGAGTGGAGGTCGATCATCTTCAGAATATGTTTCCGCTCTTGCGGGGTCTTGGCAGCTTCCAGACGACGGGCCGGGTAGAGGTAGTTCCAGCATACGATGCAATTCCTGATGAGCCGGTTGCAGCCCTCGGCGATCTCCTGGGCTTCCTTCTCGGCGTGATCAAGACCGCGGGGATTTCCGACAGCAACGGCCCGAGTGATGCTGTTTGCGAGTGCGCCAGGATTTCCAGGTCGGCGGCCGTCTTCCTGATCTTGCCCGGGCGAGTGGATTGCGAAATCTTGCTGAGCAATGTCAGGCGATACCGGTTTTCTCCATCCTCCTGCTCGAAGAGATCATCCGGCAGCGCTCGCAGGTCCGGAGACAGATTCATGCCGACCAGTCGTATGAGACCTTCCTTTTGCTCACTCAGCTGGGCTCGGATCAGATCGGTCAACCGCCGCGCGCCCGGAAGTTGTATCCGCTTCTCAATCAGAAAGTCGATGCAGCGCCCGAAAATGAGCCGGGCCTTGAGGTGGACCCGCGCCATCTTCGCGATTCCCGTGTTCAGCTGGTCTTTGGCCCAGGTTCCAAAAGGCCGGAAGCCTTGCAAATCGAGAATGCGCTTCTGATGATGCAGACAGGTTCTTTCCCTGTAATTTTCCTTGGAAAACTCATAGGGAGAAGCGCCGACTGTTCGGGAAACCGATCCGGTTCGCCGTGCTGCGCAAGTCATGCGCCGCATCCATGATGGATTTGGAAAAGTCGAAAAATCGCTTGGGTTCTGTACTGTTGAAGACCGGGGGGTGTTCCAGGCGGGCTTGTTCATCCGCATTCAGAATGCGCATTCGGGGCATGAGGGAATCCGTTGTTGGGAATTGCAGGGAAAACGATCGTTTTCGCTGCGCGTGAAGTACGATGAATGTCGTTGAATAAACCACCCCGAAAGACATCTTTTAAGTGGTAAAACTGTGTTTTCTTCGAATATGGGCAGATGATGGCCGAAAGCGCATCCAGAACCATCGGATATCTTCGGGTCTCAAAAGTGACCCAGGACCTGGGCAAGAACCGGGCCGATATCCTCGCCCTTGCCAACAGGGAGGATCTCGGCCGCGTCGAATTCGTCGAGGAGAAGGCGTCCGGCAAGATCGGATGGCGCAAGAGAAAGATCGCTGAAATCCTGGATGAATTGCGCGAAGGCGATGCCCTGATCGCCGGCGAACTCTCCCGGCTCGGACGCTCGATGCTCTAATGCATGGAAATCCTGTCCATTGCCTCCGGCGCCGGCATTCGGGTCCATGCGATCAAGGGGTCCTGGAGGCTCAGCGAAACCATCCAGAGCAAGATCGTCGCCATGGCCTTCTCGATGGCCGCCGAAATTGAACGCGACCTGATCTCGGCCAGAACCAAAGAAGCGCTCAGAGCGAGAAAGGCTTCGGGGCTGCCGCTCGGGCGGCCGAAAGGGCCAGGCAGGAGCAAGCTTGACCGGTTTCGTCCGGAGATCGAGGCGCTGCTCGCAAACGGATCAACGCAGAAGTTCATCGCGAAGCGCTACAGCACAACGCCCGGCAACTTCTCAAACTGGATGAGGAAGAACGGAATCAGCAAGCCAGCCGCATGAAAATCCCATGGCGGAATCGGTACCTATGTTGGGTTTAGGCCACCTTCCCGCGGTTGGCCCGGCGGCCGAGCGCCCCGAGAGCGCGGGCGCGGTTGGCGGGGCCCGGCTTTCCGCGCACGGCGGCGCCCGCGATCTCCCGGAGGCTCTCTTCCGTCTTCGCGAGCAGCTCCTCGCGCTTGCGGGCGCGGTCCTCCCGGAGCCCGGGGTCGGGGGGCGCCATCAGCCGCTCGGGGGAGAGCGGGGCTTAGCCGCCTCCGGGCGCCGGCTTCAGCAGCTTGCGGATGTCGGCGGTCTTCAGGGTCGAGATCGGCGGGCCGGAGATCCTCGCCGATGCGCGCCGAGGCGGTCATGCCCCTGTCGCCGACCAGGGCGACGCGGGAGATGCCGAAGCGGGAGCACACCTTGGCGATCTGGGCGGCCAGGGTAGAGGGGTCGCCCCGTTGCCGGGGAACACCTCCACCGCCACGGGGCAGCCGTTCGCGGCGCAAAGAAGCCCGTACGCGGTCTGCTTCTTTCCCTTCTTGCCGTCGCGGTTGTGGCCGAAGGCGG
>JAPPFL010000077.1 GCA_028823855.1 Albidovulum sp. | reverse complement strand
AATTCCCGGGCGAGCGGCTGATGGTCTGCCTCAACCCGCGCCCTTTCCATTGGTCTTAATTTCAGTCGGGACGCAGCAGCTTGTACATCGCGCTTTCCGGTCCCAGCCTCCTGGCGCGCTCCGCGGCCTGGGACGCGTCGGCGAGCCGGGCGTATCCGAACCAGACGACCTCGCTGCCCGGAGGCCGGTCGTGCTTGCGGTGCAGGTGGCCGCCCATGGCGGCGACCAGCCCCATGGCGGCGCCGAGATTTTCCGGCCCGGACATCCGCCGCTCCGTCGCGAAGTCCTCGAGAATGGCGATCTCGACGTCGGAGAAGAAAGAGCTCGCGTCCAGCTCCGGCGTCTCGCGCCCGCACAGCGTCAGCGCGGCCAGCCTCCATGCGATCACGGCGTTGATCGCGGCGGCGCGCTGGATGCGCTCGGCGGTCGCGTGCGCGATCTCCTCGACCTTGCAGCCCGACTTCAGAATCCTGTGCCAGTCCTCGATGCGCCAGCGCAGGGCGTAGAGCCTCAGCGCCTCGCGGGCCCCGCTCTCGTCGGCGATCGGCAGCGTCGCGGCCGACGAAGCTGCAGGCGCGCGCGTTCGACCTGCTCGGAATCGATCCCTCGAAGACGGTTGCCATGCAGTTGGCAGGACGGAAAGGCGGAATACGGGCGATTCCGCCTGCAAACGCTGGGGTTTTCTTTATTTCTTTCGCGTGAAGTTCAGATTAAAGCATACAATTCCCAAAATTATTCTTACATCAGCAAGGCTGGTCTTGGCGCTTATCCCAAGATTGTCCGGAGACTCCCCGCCGGATTTGCGAGGTTGGCGCATTGCGTCGCGGACAAACAGGACCGGCAGACCCTCGAAACGACGAGCCTTGACGAGATCAGCCCTGTTTATTCATCCCGGACGGAAGCTTTCTCCTACCTTACGCAGAACTAGGCATGGCCGCATTACACCGCGTCCCGCCTTTCGTTCTGGCGAGGGCGACTGCAGTGTTGATCAAGTTGCGCGCTAAGCCAATGCATAGAGTATCGGCGTTCCGGTCGTTCAGGCTATCCGGGACGCAGTGTTTGAACATGCCCCGCCGAGTTAGTACGGCGGCGAAGGCTGTAGTGTTCCGGCGCCGGGAGGCAATACGGGCCGGATGAAGTGGTGCGGATCGCGTAATTGGAGCAGGACGCAAGGGATGATTTCGGACCAGGCATGCCAAAGTGACGGATTAGGAGCGGGGAGGTCATGCTTTACCTCTTCATGCAAAGCCGGCAGCGCGTGATAGGGCACCATCGGATACATGTGGTGCTCAATGTGGTAGTTCATGTTCCAGTAGATGAATCGTAGAACGGGACTCATCAGAACAGTGCGCGAATTCAGCCTGTGGTCGAGAACATCCTCGGCCAGGCCCAGATGCTGTGGCAGGCCCATCAACAGCAATAACCAGATTCCGTAAGCCCGCGGCAGGCCGATCAGCATGAGCGGAAGGAGCGACCACGACCAGATGGCAAGCGCCAGGGTAGCTGCATAGATGGCCAAGTGTATGCGGGCCACCCGGATCGCCTTTGACCGCTCAATTTCAGGTATGAGGTCGGCCTCGTCGGGCGGTAGGATCCCGGCAGCATTTTGAGCGATAGCGGCCAGACTTTGCGGCACCGCCACGATACCGAAAAAGTTCAGGCAGATGACGATCAACTGGGGAGGCCGCATACCGGCAATCTCGGGATCGCGCCCGACGATGATCGTGTCGGTGTGGTGTCGCGCATGGCCCCAGCGCCAGACGACCGGGTTGCGCATCATCATGAAACTTGCAATCTCGTAGATAGCGTCGTTCTTCCAGCGTGTCCGGAATGCTGTTCCATGCCCGCACTCGTGCCAGCGGCTGTCGGCGGCGGAGGCGTAGAGAACGCCGTAGACGAAAACGAACGGCAACACCCACCAACTGCCCCAAAGCAGGACGATGCCGATGCCGGTTGCCAATAGAAGACCCATCCAGATCGAGATGTCCCGTGTCGCTGGCCAGTCCGAACGCCGCATAAGCGCCTTGATGGTCCTGCGGTCGACAGGCGTCCGGTACCATTCGGCCCCGGCCAGTCCATTGTCGATTGCATTCTGCCGTTCCGGTCCAGTCAGCGCATAGTCGCGTTCCATCGGGAATGTGATAAGGCTTAAAAGACTCATTTTGCGTTCAACTCCATTCGGCCAACGCATCCTGAAACTTGCGCCATTCGCCTTCAGGCATCGCGACCAGCTCGCTGTCGGCCGGAAAGGCCCCGGTTACTACATCACGTCGGAACTCGGCAAAGGCTGCAACGCGTTCCTGCTGCAATCGGGCGAATTCCGACCGGAAATCGCGATACACCCGGGCATGGCGGGGAACATGGCCTTCGGTTTCGCCGAGCACATCCGCTGCGAATAGGTATTGCACGTCGCAGCCCCCGCCGGAACCCATCGAGATCACGACCAGCGGAGAGTTCCGGGAAATGGCGGCTGCCACGGGAGACGGGACGATTTCGATCTCGACGGCAAAGGCACCGGCATTCGCATAGCGCCGAGCGTCGTCAAGAATCGCCAACGCATCCGCCGCGGTCTTCCCTCGCGCGGCCACGCCGGTCCAGCGAGCCTTTTGCGGCATGAAGCCGATATGGCCCACGACGGGGATTGCCTCTTTTGCCATCTCCTCGATCACATCGTAATGCATCGGGCAATATATGCTGTCGGCCCCGGCTTCCATGGCTTCGAAGGCGGCGCGCTTGGCCTCGTCTGCATTGACAGTATGTCCGTAGATCAGCCCAAAAGTAAAATGCGTATTTGGAGCGGCCGCTCGGAATGCAGTGCGCAGGTGCTTCCTGCCCGAGACGATGATCTCGATTCCGGCAGCTTCGGCCGCGGCGGCGTGCTCGGCGCAGGCGACATTGAGTTCGGTCAGCTGGCCCTTCCCCTTGCGGGCGACAATATCGCCGACGGTCAGTTTCATTTCGCGACCCCTGCGGCGGGCGGCACATCGGTTCCGCGGGGGATCAGTTCCGCCTCGATGAGTTCCTGGTGGGGACCGGGATCGCCCCGCAGCCTTGCAACCATCATTCGACCCAGCCGCATGCCGAGCGAATCGAGGTCTTGGCGGAATGTTGTCAACCCCGGGGTGACATAAGCTGCCACCGGAATGTCGTCGCAGCCGATCACGGCCACATCCGTCCCGGGTCGGATGCCGAAACGACGCATCGATTCCATCGCCGACACGGCGATCATGTCATTTCCGCAGAATACTGCCGTGGGACCGACGCCGCGGGCGATAAGTTCCGTCATCGCGTCCGCGCCTGTCCTGCGCGACAGGTAGCATTCGGCTTCCAGTTCGGGGTCGCGGGAAAGACCATGGGCGTGCAACGCGTCGCGGTATCCTTGCAACGTGTGGTTGGAATAGGTGTAGCGCAGAGGCGTGGTTAGATGCGCAATGCGGTCATGTCCCAGGCGGATCAGCCGTTCGGTTGCCTGATAACCGATCTTGTAATGATCCACTTCGACCCAGTCGTGATCGGCCTTGTCGGTCCGGCCTACCGTCACAAACGGAAAGGCGCGATCCTGCAGCCATTCAATTCGTTCATCGACGGGTCTCGTGCGCCCGAAAAGCAGCCCGTCGCAGCGGTTCCTTTCCACGGCGCTGCGAATCATCTCGAATTCCTTCTCGTATTCGCGCGCCATCACCACCTGGAGTGCGTATCCTTGTGCTTGAAGTGCGAGCTCAACGCCGTCAAGCAGCCCCAGAAAGAACGGATCGACAAATTTGGTCCACGGTTTCGAAACCATGAACGTCACGGTCTGCGTATTTTGCGTCCGTAGGCTCGACGCGGCAAAACTGGCCCTGTAACCTAGTTCCCCTGCCGCCCTTTCGACCTTGCGCCGAGTGTCGCTACTGACGTCCGAATAGCCGTTTAGCGCCCGGCTGACGGTAGACACGGACATTCCGACATGCGCCGCCACGCCTCTAATGCCCGGTCTATACGCCTGCTCTGCCATCAATATTCCTCCGCAATCAGATAGCTGCCAGGGCTCAGAACCCCGCCTCGGGCCTCGCCGGACAAGACAGTCGGAAGTCCGTGCCTAGACAGATTAATCGCCTGACCTCCAAAATTGAACGCGCAAAGCAAGCGCTTCCCTTCAAGAATTCGACGAAATATGAGCCGGTCGCGGCCTTGGTCGACAACCTCGAATTCGCCTAGCCGCAGCACGGGGCTTGCTTTCCTCAAAGCTATGAGATCCCTGCATTTTGCCAAAATCGAGCCAGGAACGGCATTCTGCCTAGCAACTGACAGTTCTGAATGAGCCGGGTCGCATGGCAGCCAGGCCTCCTCGGCACGGGAAAATCCGAGGTTGGGATTATCGTCCCACGGGAACGGCGTGCGCGCGCCGTCTCGTCTGCGATCAAGCGGCCAGAAGCGAATGGCCTCCGGATCGCGCAGTTTTCCGCGCGGCACATTGCCATGACCTAGACCGAGCTCCTCGCCCTGATAAATGATCACCGTGCCCCGCAGGCAGACTAGCAGCGCATGCAGCATTGTGATCTTGCCGGGATTCCCGGCGGCATTCCAGCGGCTGGCTACCCGGATCACGTCGTGATTCGAAAACGCCCATGTCGGCCAGCTATCGCCGTGGCCTGCCTGTTCAACCGCATCTGCAACGACATTGCCATCAAGTTCGGGTGCCAGCAAGGCAAAGCTATAGGCCGTGTGCAGGCGCCCGGGCGCAGTATATTCGGCCATGCGTTCCACCTGCCAGTCGCACGAGATCTCGGCCAGCAGCATGCGCTCACCTGCAACTTTGCGCATGCGTTCAAGGAATAGCAAGTTTTCCGGGCGCGAGCGGTCATAGAGCCGTTGCTGCATGTAATAGGGATTGGCGGGTGTTTCCGCCAGCTTGGCAGGCGGATTGTCGCGCAACTCCGGGTCGTGCATGAAAAAATTTGCCACGTCCAGCCTCAGCCCATCGACCCCGAGCCCGAACCAGAACCGCATGACATCCAGGAATTCGTCCTGCACTTTAGTATTGTGCATGTTCAGATCGGGTTGTTCAGCAAGGAAGTTGTGCAGGTAGTATTGTCGCCTTTCGGCTGCCCATTCCCAGGCAACGCCGCCGAAGCGAGCCAGCCAGTTATTTGGTAGCGAGCCATCCGGCTTGGGATCAGCCCACACGTACCAGTCGGCCTTGGGGTTGTCGCGGCTGGACCGACTCATTGAGAACCAAGGATGCAGATGCGAACTGTGCGAATAGACCTGGTCGATGATCACCTTGAGTCCGAGTTCATGAGCCGTGTTAACAACTTCCAGGAAATCGTCAAGCGTTCCGTATCTGGGGTCGACTTGCCGGTAATCCGCGACATCGTAGCCCGAATCGAACATTGGCGACGGAAAGAACGGCGTGATCCAGATGCCGTCGACGCCGAGTTGAGCCAGATACACAAGGCGAGAAACCAGCCCCTTCAGGTCGCCTTCTCCATCGCCGTCCGAGTCTTGAAAGCTGCGCAGATAGACCTCGTAAAGGCATGCGCCGCGCCACCAGCTGTCTTGATTTGTACGGGTATCGGATGCCACGCCTGTCTCCAAAATTGGACCCATATTCAAAAACGTTTTTGTAAATTGGTCAAGAAGCATGATCAAATTTTGGCAAAATGCAAAAAAATCGCGGATTGTCCCTTGACCGGGAGGCAAAACTTGGCAAATGTCGGAACCGAACCCCAAAAACGTTTTTGGGCATACTCCGCTTTTGACGCTAATAGGGAGAAAAACATGCGAAAACTAGCTAGCGCGGTCTTGGTGGCAGTTTCGGGACTGGCGATGGGTGTAGGAATGGCCTCTGCCGGCGACTGGTGTTCGGGCAAGACAATCAGGGTGTTTTCCGGCGGCCCGGCGGGCGGCGCCTTCAACTCAATCATCGACCGGGGCGCGACGCAGGCCGCCGACGATACCGGCGCGAATTTGCAGCTCATCTATTCCGAGTGGGATTTCGACAAGATGGTAACGCAACTGCGCGAAGCGATCAGCCAAGGGCCGGACGGGATCGCCATGATGGGCCATCCCGGCGACGACGCGATAATGCCGCTAGCCGCGCAGGCCGCCGAAGCCGGCATACCGATCATGTACATGAACGTCGATGTTCCGCAGGTTCGCAAGCGTTTCGGTTCGGGCTATGTTGGCGCAACGCTCTATCAGCAGGGCCGCAACCTGGGAGATGAAACCCTTCGCCTCGCGGGCGACAGGCTTCAGCCCGGCGACACCGCCATCGTCATGAGCCGCTGGGAAAGCGAGAACCGCGCCCAGCGTGAACTGGGACTGGTGGAAGTATTGGAAGAATTCGGCATGACCGTGATCAAGCTGCAGGAGGCGGAAGGCGCCTCAGCCGACCAGATGCTTCAGATTCCAGTACTGACAGCTACGCTTCTGGCAAATCCCGAAACCAAACTGATCGGCTATCCCGGCGGCCCCTGGCTGGCGGCCGCTCCAGTCTTCATGGAGGCCGTAGGCAAGGGACCGGGAGACATCATGGCGGTCGGGTTTGACCTTGGCCAGGGCGTCATGACTGCCTTTGACGGCGGCTATGTCACGGTGACGGCCGACCAGCAGCCATACCAGCAGGGTTACTTGCCGGTCCTCTCGCTGTGCCAGCAACTGGTCTACAAGCTCGGGCCGCTTAACGTTGACACGGGCGCCGGTTTCGTGACAGGCGACAACTACAAGGATGTGGTTGAGCTGGCCGAACAGGGCGTGCGCTAGGCACATCGCTTCCCGGGTCGGCGCGGAGCGCTTCCAAGCGCCGGCCCGGATTGCAATAAATCGAAGGGCGGGGCTTTGGTGTCCGGACAGGATCCGATCGTCGAACTGAGAAACATCGTCAAGCGCTTCGGATCGGTCGAGGCGTTGTCCGGCGTTTCGATGGCTGTTCGAAAGGGCGAGGTGCTCGGACTGCTAGGCGACAACGGCGCCGGCAAGTCGACGCTGATCAAGACGCTTGCCGGCGTATACGCGCCGGACCAGGGTGAAGTCATTGTCAAGGGCGAGGTTCGCCGACCCTGGACGCCCGCGGCGGCCCGTGACGCCGGCGTCGAAACTGTCTTTCAGGACCGCGCCCTTGCGCCGCAGCATTCGATCGTCACCAACATATTCATGGGCCGGGAGATCACGAATGCCGTAGGCCTGCTTCAGGTCAAGAAACAGATCGACGAAGCCAACCGCCTCATGCGCGAGATCGGATTCACTTCGAAAGTGTTCAACCCCGAAAGCACCGTCGGAACGTTGTCCGGCGGCGAGAGGCAGGGCGTCGCCATTGCCCGGGCGCTGAATAACGAAGCGGACGTGATAGTACTCGACGAGCCGACCACGGCGTTGTCTCTTACGGAAACTCAAAAGGTGTTTCGCTTTGTTGAGGCCGTCAAGGCCTCCGGCCGAACCGTAGTTTTCATTGGGCACAACATCTACCATGTCTGGGACGTCGCCGATCGGTTCTTCGTGATAGACCGGGGCAAGGAGGCGTTCGAAGGCGCCAAGTCGGCGTTCGCCGGTGCCGAACACCTGATCGAGATGATGCACCAGCTGGCGGAAACCGGCCGGGCCGATACTACCACATTGCTCGAGGAAACGTTAGAGCCGCCAGAATGACCGATGCGGCAAACCCCGAATCCGTTGCCGATCGACGCGGCGGGCAGTCCGGCTGGAATCGCTTCTACCGAAAGAACGGCCGCGCCCTTAACGCCTTCCTGGCCCTGGTTCTCGTCTGGAGCGTCTTTGCCGTCAACAACCCTGTACTGTTCCTGAACCCGTTATATTACAACGCTTTCCTATTCTCGGTTCCCGCGACGATCTTCCTGACCACTTCGCTGGTGTTCGTGATCGTCTCCGGCGAGCTCGACCTGGCCTTTCCTTCCGTCGTGGGAGCGGCGGGCGGAGTTTTCATGTACTCGGTCGTTCTCGGCGTTCCCGTCATTCCCGCTTTCTTGCTGACGCTGGCCTTTGGCGCTTTGATCGGAGTGGGGATCGGTCTCATCGTCGTCTACGGGCGCATCTCTTCGCTGGTGGCGACTCTCGGCCTGAATTTCTTCATCCTCGGAATCGTGAACCTGCTGGCTCAGGGAAGGACGATCTCGGCCCCGCATGCGATGGACAGCTTCGGCTACACTCTCTTCGTGGGCAAATGGCAGCTCTTCGATACCACGCTGAGAATACCGAACCATTTCGTCTGGTCGCTGGCCTGGGTCGTATTCTGCTACGTCTTGTTCAAATACCATCGCTTCGGCATCCGGGTGCAACTTGTCGGCGACAATACCGACAGCGCGCGAGAGATGGGGATCAATATCGAGCGAATCCGCGTCAGCGTCTTCATCGTTTCGGGGATCGCGGCGGCGATTACCGGCGCCCTCCTTGTGCAGATGGCCAACATGGTCTGGTTCCCGACCAGCGGAAAGGCCTACCTCCTCATCGCGCTGGCCGCTCTTTTCGTAGGGGGCACTCCTACATGGGGCGGTGTCGGCACGATCTTCGGGGCGTTCTTCGGCGCGATGACGGTGACGCTTATCCCTTCCGGTGCGGTCGGCGCCGGATTTGCCGGCTACTGGACCGACTTCATTTTCGGTCTAGTGATCATTCTGACCATGATCGCTCACCGTTTCTCAGGTGCGCGGGTCAGGTGAGTTGGCCGTCGCGGCGATTACAGGCGCGGCTGGCGGAATCGGAAGAGATGTTGCGCGCGCCTTTGCCAACGCCGGTTACAATACGGCTCTGCTCGATCGCAACTTGCCCTGTTTGCCCGAAGCTACCCAAGGGATCTCGACAGCGGTCGATCTGACGCGACCCGGTGAGGTGGCGGCGGCATTTGACCGGATTGGCTGCGAATTCGGCAAGCTCGACGCTTTGGTCAACTTGGCGGGTATAAACCACTGCTCTCCGGTGTCTCGAATGGATGCGGATGACTGGGACCGCATGATGGACACCAATGTCGGCTCGATGTTCCTGACTGCCAAACACGGCATTCCATTGCTGGAAAGAAGTGTCGGACCAGCGATCGTAAACATGGCTTCGGTGTCGGGCCATGTCGCATCTCCCGATTACCCCGCCTACGTCGCGACCAAGGCTGCGGTTGAGAGCTTCACCATAGCGCTGTCGCAGGAGGTCGGACCTCGCGGAATCCGCGTCAATGCCGTGGCTCCGGGCTGGGTGAATGCGGGCTTCACCGATCATGCCAAGTCCGAATCGGAAGATCCCGCCAGGCTGGATGAAGCCGCACGCGACGCTCATCTGCTGGGGCGCATGGCCGAGCCATCCGAGGTAGCCGCGGCAGTGCTCTGGCTCTGTTCCAGCGGCGCATCATTCGTGACTGGCCAGACGCTCTTCGTTGATGGCGGTTTCATGAGAAAGCACTAGAGTTGGAGACGCGGGCAGCGGCGATCGCGATTACCGGAGGGGCCGGCGGTATTGGTTCATCGCTGGTGCGCAGGCTGCGGACGTCCGGCAGACGGGCCGTCTCACTCGACCTGCGGCCATGCCCCGAAGCAACGGAAAGCTACCAGCTGGACATTTCCGAGGAATCCGCCGTCGCCATGGCCTTTCAAAGATTGGACGCGCTCGCTGGCCTGGTCTGCATTGCCGGAACAAATATGCGCGGACGCGTCGAGGAACTGCCATGGGAGGACTGGCGGCGCGTCATGGCCGTCAATGCGCGGGGAGCAATGCTTGCGATCAAACATGCAAGCCCGCGCCTTGAGGAAGGCGGGAGCATCGTCCTGGTTTCCTCGGTATCGGCTCACATCGGCACGGACGGCTACACGGCCTATCACGCTTCCAAGGGTGCGGTGCTGGGCCTTATGCGGGCCGCCAGCGGCGAGTTCGCGCCGCGCAGCATCCGTGTAAACGCCGTAAGTCCCGGCTGGGTTGACACGCCTTTCACCGACCGGGCGCTGGACGAGACGCCTGATGGCGAGGCTGTCCGAGCGCAGGCAGCCGATGCGCACATCCTTGGCCGCATGGCTTACCCGGGGGAGATCGCCGAAGCAATCGCGTTCCTGCTATCGGACGAAGCGAGTTTTATCACCGGAACCGAGCTGATCGCTGACGGCGGTTATCTTCGAAAGCGTTGAGGAACGAAGAAAAAAATATGAGCCCTGAGATCGAGGCCAATGGTTTCGTCCATCTTAAAGGCCTCTTGCCCGCACGCCTGATAGCCCGGCTGGCCAGGAACTCGGCCTACAATCTGCAGCGCGCAAGCGCCGATCACCGGGCTGCCAACCGTGCGCAGGGATCAATGATCAGCATAGCGACGGATCCGGCCTATTCCGGACTCATTTCCTGCCCGGAACTTCTAGACGGGCTTGCGAGCCAGGGATTTGCTGACCTTCGATACCAGTCCGGCTTTCTGATATCCAAGCCAGGCCATTCGCCTGCGCTATTCTGGCATCAGGACTGGTGGGGCTGGTCGCACCCATCGGCTTACGAGCCAATGCCGCCGCAGCTCGGCATAATGATCTACTTGGGTCCGACCACCGTCGAAAACGGTTGCTTGCGCGTTGTGCCGGGCACGCATCTGCGACGGCATCCGCTGCACGACTCGATCACTGCGCACGCAAGGGCGCTGTCGCGGGTCGATGATCCTCGGCACAAACTGTTCCAAAGCGCCGACGGAGAGATCGCGCTGCCAAGTTCGCCTGGTGATGTCTTCGTAGTCGACGCGCGCCTGTTGCACGCGGCCTATCCCAACCGGACGGATCAGGAACGCATGTTGCTGACGCTCTGGTATCATCCCGCTTGGTCGGACCTGCCAAACGGCGTGCGAGTTCATGCCGCAAATGTCTTCGACGGCGCCGTTTCCGACTTGGCGTCGGAAGTCATGCCGAGTCCGCGCAACTGGCCAACTGAAGCATTGGAGAATATTTCCGCCCTGGTACCGGAGCATCCCGGCGGCCAGCCCGTCGAATTCAACAGGAACCCGGATACAGGAAAAATGGGGGCAATGTTTGCCTGATACGTTTTCAATCGACGGCAATGCGCTGACCATACGTTTCAATTCCGAGTGCGTGCGGATCGAAGCATGGGGGAAGGACGCTCTCAGGACTCGCGCCAGACCCGGAGGGCGCGTCGTCGAACCGCGTGCGAGCGCTCTGCTTGAACCTTCCGCGACGAAGGTTGAAGCGTCCGTCGACGGGAAGCATGCCCGCATCCGCAACGGCCGCATCGAGGCACGTGTGCGAATCGCGCGGCGGCTGGGGGCGGACGTTCAACTGGAACCGGTGATCAGCTACTTCGATACGGTCACCGACGACGAATTGCTGGCAGAGACCCGCCCGCATTTTGCCGGTCCTCCTCCAAGGCATTTCAAGGCTCTCGCCTCCGGCAGCTTCCAACTGGAGGCCGCGTTCAAGGCCTATGACGATGAACACCTGATGGGGCTCGGCCAGCCCCAGCACGGACGTGAAGATCTCAAGGGCACGTCAACCAACCTCGTTCAACAGAACTCGCATGTAATCATTCCATTTGTGATCTCGTCGCGCGGCTACGGGTTTCTTTGGAACAACCCGGCCGTGGGACGCGTCGAGTTCGCAACCAACATCAGCCGCTGGCGCGCGGAAGCGACTCCAGGGCTCGACTACTGGATTACCGCCGGAGAAACCCCGGAACAGATTCTCCGGAACTACGTTGACGCGTCAGGATACCCGCCGCCCTGTCCCGACTGGGTCACCGGCTTCTGGCAGTCCAAGCTACGCTACCGCTCCCAGCAGGAAATACTGGAAGTCGCCCGCGCATACCGCCGGCGCGGCCTGCCACTCTCTTGCATTGTCATAGACTTCTTTGCCTGGACGAAACAGGGCGAATGGGAGTTCGACCCTCAGGACTGGCCCGACCCGGAGGGTTTGGCGCGCGAGCTTGAAGAGATGAACGTGAAAACCGTCGTCTCCGTCTGGCCGACGGTCAACGCCAATTCCAAATATTACGCGGACATGCGCGAAAAGGGATATCTTCTGGGAACAGAGCGAGGAGTTCCCGCAATGATCCAGTTTCCGGACAAGGAACCGTTGGGAGTGCATTTCCTGGCATATTACGATGCGTTTAATCCCGATGCGCGAGATTTTCACTGGGACAAGGCGAAGCGAAACTATTTCGACCGCGGTATCCGAAACTTCTGGCTTGATGCTTGCGAGCCGGAGATGCGGCCGGCCCACGCCGAAAATATTCGAACCTACCAGGGCAACGGGGCGGAGATGCTGTCTGCCTATCCGTTGATGCATGCCGAGCGCTATGCCGAGGGGCTGACGGAATCCGGAGCCGAGGACGCCGTGCTGCTCTGCCGCTCGTCATGGGCCGGCGGACAGCGCTATCCGGTAATTTTGTGGTCCGGGGACGTCCGGTCGACCTGGGACGATTTCCGAGCGCAGATCGCAGCCGGCCTGCATGCGGCGATGTCCGGCTTCGGATGGTGGGCAAGCGATATCGGCGGATTTTACGAGGGCCACGCTGACGATTCCGATTTCCGCGAACTACTTGTCCGCTGGTTCGAGTTTGGAGTCTTCTCGCCGGTATGCCGACTGCATGGGGTTCGGGTGCCCGGAGACGTTCCGCATTCCGCACTTGACGGCGAGGTCGACTACGGGCGCGATCTGTTTCGAGTCTTCACCGAAACCGGCGGCGACAACGAAATCTGGAGTTACGGGCCGGAGTTGGAAGAAATCCTTGGAAGCTTGCTGAAGCTGCGCGAACGCCTCCGGCCCTATCTTGGATCAGCCATGAGCGATTACGCAAAGACCGGCGTGCCGCCTATGCGGCCTTTGCCCTTCGCATTTCCGCGCGACACTGCGCTACGCCGAGGTCAGGGCGCATACATGTTCGGCCCTGACCTGCTGGTCGCGCCGGTGCTTGCACCCTTTGCGGACAAGCGCCAGGTCCTCCTGCCGAACGGGTCCGACTGGGTGCACGTATGGACGGGTGAGAAGCACGAGGCCGGCAGAACCGTGACAGTCCGCGCTCCAGTTGGCAATCCACCCGTATTCTGTACGCGCGGTCGCTGGAAGGAGCATCGAGATCTTTTCGAGGCCGCCTGACAACCCTTGTTTCAATCGCGGACGTGTACCCGATTGCGGCGAAACCTCCGTTGTCTACCGTCCGCGATTGCCTACTATTCAGCGAGTTGGAATTGCCTCCTCGCAAATGCTGCAAGGTTGAACTCGGAACGGCCATTGGCCACGCATTGCGTGAATGCCCTCGATTGACCGGATCCTCTCTGGCGGGGTTTCCAAGCTGGCGATTTGGATCGCGGACAACCAGATTCAACAAGTTATCGAGACGATGATCCTTGTCAGGCCAATTCCGGAGCGCTCCTCCCGGACCGACCCGCTTGCCTGCCCGATGATTGATCAGGAGGGGCCGAATTTGTCGCCGGCACCGCCGGAAGACGACAAACCGATCCCGCGGGCCAACTCGAGCGCGGGAGCCCGGCGCGGCGAGCCTTGAGCGGCCATAGCGCCTCTCGTACCACGGCTATTCCTTCAACCGAGAAAAATTTCTTCCAAGCAAGCGACCGCTAGGGATGAATGCGCTACATTCGTTCTCCGCCGGATTGGCTGCAGCATTCGGATGAGCGTAGAATCTCAATTCGCGAGGTACTGCGATGGCGCGACTGTCGATGGCGAGGAAAAAGCGATTTTTGGACGTAATTCCCAAAAGACTGTGCGATGGCTCCCCGCCGCCACCGGCAAATCTCACTTTCCGTCCCTTCGGCGACAAATCCCCCTGCGCAGTTGGAAGGATTCGCTTGTCGGGGCCATCGCTGCAGCAAGCAAGCGGCAACCGATGATTCGTCGATGCACTACTTTTTTTCAATGAACCCATTCATTAACGGTATATGCGACGGAGGCTATCGCCTCGCTCGTTCAGGCGCATGGTCTTCAACGGCGCGGTCGTCTTAAAAGAGCCGAAATAAGGGAAACTGCCATGACAAAAATCGACCCGGTTTCAGAATTGATCGAATGCGCAAAAGGCCCCTTTGAATCCGCCAGAGCCATGCCGCCAGTTGTCTATACAAGCTCCGAGTTTCTTGAGCGCGAACTCAATTATATTTTTTCAAAAGAATGGATATGCGTCGGGCGATCGAATTCGCTGCAAAATCCCGGAGACTATTTAGCCTATGAACTGGCCGGGCAGCCCATTCTGGTCGTCCGAGACCGAGGCGGAAAGTTGCGGGCAATGTCAAATGTTTGCTTGCACCGAATGTCAACAATTGTCCAAGGGTCCGGCAGAGCGAGCGCAATGACCTGCCCATACCATGGCTGGACCTACAATCTTGACGGTACGTTAAGAGGGGCGCCTGCAATGAAAAACAATCAGGCGTTCTGCAAGAAGAATTACAGGCTGCCGCAGATCCGGTGCGAAGAATGGCTAGGCTGGGTCATGGTCACCCTCAGCCAGGACGCGCCGCCGGTCGCGCGCCAGCTTTTCGAGATTGAAAGCCTCGTCTCGGACTACGGGATGACCGGCTATGTCGAAGCGTTTCAAGAAAGCTACGTTTGGAACACAAATTGGAAAGTGCTGGCCGAAAACTTCATGGAAAGCTACCACCTGCCCGTTTGCCATGCCGATACCGTCGGCAGGCTGTCTAAACTCGACGAGATGGTATGCCCGCCGGGAAAGCGCGCATTCAACTACCACACCATATTGAAAGACGACACGCTTCCAATTGCTGTCGCTCATCCCGAAAATTCCAGGATGACGGGTGATCGAAGGCGCACCACCTACCTATTGGCGATTTATCCGAGCTTGCTGATTACTCTTACTCCCGGATATTTCTGGTATCTGTCGCTGCACCCTCACGGAGTCGGTCAGGTTAGGATTTCCTTCGGAGGCGGCATGGCACCGGAATTTATCGATTCTCCGGAAGCGCAGCGGCATCTGCCGGAACTCAAAACGCTCCTGGATGAAGTGAACGCGGAAGATCGCGAATGCACCGAGCGAGTCTACAAGGGACTCTGCGCGGATGGCGCTCGACCGGGACACCTTAGCCACCTCGAAAGACCCAATTTCGATTTCGCGCAATATCTTGCGGAAAAAATCGGAGGAATCCAACGGCGCTTCGCAATGAATTCCGCGTAAACCGGTTTCTCGGCGCAACTTAATAGATTTGCGGATCGCGAAGTAGACACAAGTTGCGCCTAGCGCAGAGTTCCAGCTTACTTCCAGGAATTAATTTTTCTCGCAAGGCCGCGTGCCGATTTTTCAAACCCCGGAACCTACGTGTTCGATTCTCAAATCGCGCTTAAACCACGCCGCACACCTCCTTCATTGCGAGACTCATGCAAACTGGGCTGCTTTCGAAGGAGACGATTCCGACCCATGCTGGCAGTTTTGTAGAATGACGTCTTGCAACTACTTGAATCATAGTCATTACCGAGACCTGCAAACTGCTCTGGCCGCCTAGGCAAGAGCGAAGCGCGCCGCCACGCGTTCCCGAACCGAGCAACTGAAACTATCGGAGCCGTGCCCGATTCGGGCCCCGAGTCGGAGCATCGAATCGGAATTTCGTGATTTGCTCCGCTTACAGAATTCTGATGACCGAATTATTGCAACGGAATCGAGTCAACGGACGTTACGGCTCCGGCAAACATGCCGCGATGTACCGTCAAGCGGAATTGAACCTGAACTACCGAGTTTGAGCCTGTCGGAGTATGGCCGCGCAGAGCCTGCGCGGCGTCGACCTCGCGTAGCAACTAGTGCGACCGCCAGCCATTTTGCGGATTCAGTTCGAAGGACTTCCGCTACATCTGGGAATAACTACGAAATATTCGATGCGGAAAAAGGCTCCGACCAAAACCAGTCGAATTTCCCGCCTTTACAATCATAGCGAAACTAGCGCGCGCTCGCGGGATTGGGCGACGGAGCACTTGTATCGCACAACTTCAAAACAGGGATTTCTTTATTTTGAATAAGCCGCCGAAATTTCCCCGAAATTGCAAGTTTAATGTTCGCGAAACAGACAGGCAGCCCGTTTTCACGACATGCGACAATAATTTAAGCAAAATTGTTCCTTGGACCGTCGCGATACGTTCGCGACCTCGCCGCCTTGCCCGCGAATTTTCGACTAGGCCTTAGGTGCCTGCTTGGCTCTAGTCGCGCGACGCTTGGGCTTTTTCGCGACTTCAGCTTCCAGAACTTCGATCCTGCTTCTAAGTGCCTCGTTTTCCTCGCGAGCCTTCTGCGACATCGCCATGACCGCATCGAATTCATCGCGGGTGACCAGATTTCTTTGGGCCAGGAACCGGTCCATCCAGCTGTTGAAGGCAGTTTCCGCTTCGGATTTAGCTTCGTTGGCAACATAAGCGGCATTGTTCATCAGTTTCGAAAGATCCTCGAAAAATTTATTCTGGCTTTGCATGTTTCAGCCCCTTCAACTTTGTCATAAGGAATATGGGCGCGGCGTCGAATAAATCCAAGTGCGGGGTTGACAACGGCGTCGTTCAGCAAGGATTGAGCCTCGATGATTTTCGCCATTCCCTTTCCGAATATCCAGCCGGAAATTTTTTCAATCGAAGTCGGCGAATTCACATTTGCGCTTCGATGGTACGCGCTTGCCTACCTGGCTGGTTTTCTGATCGCATGGGTCTGGCTCGCGTCGATGTTTCGCAAGCCGTATTTGTGGCCGAACGACGAGCCGCCGATGAATGCATCGCAGCTGGACTCCCTCGCGACGTGGATGATCCTCGGAGTTGTGCTGGGCGGACGGCTCGGCTACGCTCTGATTTACAGTCCGGCATACTATTTCGAGTATCCGCAAGAGATTTTGAAGATTTGGCTGGGCGGCATGTCCTTTCATGGCGGCGTGATCGGCGTCGTCGTCTTCGGCCTGGTGTTCTGCCGCATCTACCGGCTTCCCGTTGTTCGCGTCGCCGATGCCGTGGCGATCACCGTGCCTTGGGCGCTGTGCCTCGGCAGGATCTCGAATTTCATTAACGGAGAGCTTTGGGGACGAGCCACCGACGTTCCCTGGGCGGTTGTCTTTCCGGCTGCCGAAGGCTTCGACTGCTCATCGCCCTGCCCCCGCCATCCGTCGCAGATATACGAGGCTTTGCTTGAAGGCCTGGTTCTCGGCTTGGTCCTGACCTGGCTGGCATACCGAAGGGGATGGCTAAAACGCCCCGGCCAGATCACTGGCATGTTCGCGGCGGGATACGGCGCGGCCAGGACATTCGTCGAATTTTTCAGGCTGCCCGACCAGCAATTCAGCACCGATGCCAATCCGCTGGGATTCGCTATTCCATTTTCGGACACGGCCGGGATAACGATGGGGCAGTTGCTATCGCTGCCTATGCTCGTGGCTGGACTGATGATCATATTCTGGGCGCGACGAAAAAGCCCGTGACGGAACTGCTCGACGTCTTGAAGCGGAGGATTCGCGCCGGCGGCCCGATTCCCGTTTCAGAGTACATGTCCGCTTGCCTTCTGCACCCGCAATTCGGCTTCTACTGCCGCAAGGATCCCTTCGGCAGCGCCGGCTCATTCACGACGGCTCCGGAAATCAGCCAAATGTTTGGAGAAATCGTCGGGATGTTTCTCGCACAGGTTTGGCTCGACCAGAATTCGCCCGGCGAATTCACTTTGGCCGAACTCGGGCCTGGCCGCGGAACGCTAATGGCCGACTTGCTTCGCTCGGCGAGGGTCGTGCCGGGATTCCGGGAAGCCGCGAAAGTAGTATTGGTGGAACATAGCCCCGAACTGAAGAAGCGCCAGCTTTCTTCGCTAGATGAGCGGAATATCGACTGGGTGAATTTCTCGTGCGACCTGCCCGACAAGCCGCTGTACCTGATCGCGAATGAATTCTTCGACGCTCTTCCCGTCAGGCAGTACGTGAAACGCCAAAGCGCAATTGAGGAGATTAGAGTCGGTCTTGACAACGGTCGGCTCGTTCCGGGAATTTCGAGGTTGGCGCCGGAAGCTCCGGATACGAGAGATTCGGACATTGCCGGTTCCGAAATCGTGGAGTTGCGTCCTTCGGCCGAAGCGGTCTTGCGTCCTATTTGCGAGAAAATCTCCGAATTCGGCGGCGTCGCACTGATTGTCGATTACGGCGACTGGGAAATTCGGGGCAGCACATTGCAAGCCGTACACCGGCACGGCAGAGTCGATCCCTTCTCTTCTCCGGGATGCGCCGATATTTCGGCGCATGTCGATTTCAAATCTCTTTCGGGTTTGGCCGGCGAGGCGGCGGTGACCGAGATGACGACGCAGGGCGAATTCCTTTTGCGACTCGGAATTCGCGAACGCGCTCGCAAGTTGTCGAAAAATCTAAAGGGCCGAGCATTGGAAGAGCATGCGGCGGCGTTTGAACGCCTTACGAGTCCCGAACAAATGGGAAGCCTGTTCAAGGCCGTTGCGTTCTACTCGTGCCATTTTCCTTTGCCGCCTGGATTCTCGAAATGACGGCAAATCCGATTCAGTCTGAGCTCTTGGAGTCTTTCAAGCATGGATTCCTTGGTCGTCGAGGCGGAGTGTCGACCGGCGTCTACGCTTCGCTGAATTGCAGATTCGGCTCGTCGGATCTCGACTGCAACGTCGAATTGAACAGGTGGATAGCGACCGAAGCCATCGGCATGGACAAAGGCAGCCTTGCTACTCTCTTTCAATCGCACTCGGCCGAAGTGGCCGTAGCCAATGCGCCTGATAGCGGCAGGCGCCCTAGAGCCGACGCAATGGTTTCGAAGACGCCGGGCGTGTCGCTCGGCGTATTGACCGCCGACTGCCTGCCGGTCCTGTTCGCGGACCCGCTCGCGCGCGTCGTCGGAGCGGCGCACGCCGGATGGCGCGGGTCTCTTGCCGGCATTCTCCAGAACACCGCAAAGGCGATGGAGGAATTGGGCGCCCGAAAAGAGCGTATAAGAGCCGTCATCGGCCCGGGCATCACCCAGCGCAACTACGAGGTCGGAGAGGAATTTTTTCAACTGTTCTTAACGGAAAACCCGACATACGCCCGCTATTTCATCCTAGGCCCCGAAAGCAAATACCTGTTTGATCTACCCCGGTTCTGCATGGACCGAATTCGCGAGTGCGGTGTTGAAGAAGTCGAATGGGTTGGGGTCTGCACCTACGGCAGCCCTGAAGAGTATTTTTCCTATAGGCGATGCCGACACGCGGACGAAAAGGATTTTGGCTGCCAGTTGTCCCTCATTTCCGCCTCATACCCGGGCGCCGAGGCCAACATGTTTTGAACGACCGAGAACGTCGCCGCGCCGATTGCATTTCCGTTGCATTTTTGCCATTTCGCCGTGTCTTTCGGCGCGGCCCCAAGTCGCGCCGCCGCCGAGGCATCCGCCTTTTGCCAACGAAGCCGCACGAAATTGGAGAAATCGTCCAAATGGAAAATGTCAAGCGCAAGCGACTATTGATTATCGGTTCGGGGCCCGCCGGATACACGGCGGCCGTCTACGCGGCGCGCGCAATGCTTGATCCCGTGCTGATACAGGGAATTCAGCCCGGCGGACAGCTGACGATTACGACCGACGTGGAAAACTGGCCGGGCGATTCCATGGTTCAAGGCCCCGATCTCATGCTGAGAATGCAGGAGCACGCGGCTTCGACCGGCGCGGAAATCGTTTCCGATCATATCCTGTCGATTGATCTGTCGTCCCGGCCTTTCTCGGCCCGCGCCGACAGCGGAGATGCATACTTTGCCGACGCCGTGATTCTCGCGACCGGCGCGCAGGCGAAGTGGCTAGGGCTGCCGTCCGAAGAAAAATTCAAGGGGCACGGAGTGTCCGCCTGCGCGACCTGCGACGGATTTTTCTACAGAGGAAAGGAAGTTGTCGTGGTGGGCGGCGGCAACACGGCCGCCGAGGAGGCGATCTTCCTTACGAAATTCGCAACCAGAGTGACGCTCATCCACCGGCGGAACGAACTCAGGTCGGACAAGATATTGCAGAACAGGTTGTTCGAAAACGAAAAAATCGAACTGCTCTGGGATCATGTCGTGGACGAAGTGATCGGCGATGAAGCTCCGCCCAGCGTCACCGGCGTAAGGGTCAAGCACGTCGCTAGCGGTAGAACGAAGGATTTACGCTGCGCGGGAGTATTCATCGCGATCGGGCATTCGCCGGCGTCGGAGCTTGTCGCCAGCCAGCTTGAAACCCATTCGGGAGGATACGTTTCGGTCGAACCGGGTAGCACCGCGACATCCATTCCCGGAGTATTCGCCGCAGGCGACATAACCGACCATGTCTACCGGCAGGCGGTTACGTCGGCGGGAATGGGCTGCATGGCGGCGCTGGACGCGGAAAAATTTCTTGCTGAAAATCCTGAACCTTGATTCCGTAGCAAATATGGCGACCATTGGTGTCGACCCGGTCGGATGAGCCCAGACGGGTCCGGTTTTCGAATTCGAACTGCGCGACAAATCGAATTTGCGATTCGCGAGCCGCTTGAGCCGGACTTGGGCCGACGAGTGATGTCTAAAGGGAGACATTAATCCGTTGCCGCTTCCGGCCGGCGGTCCGGGTCCAGTAACGGGCGGGCACTTCGGGTGAAGGCGGGAAATCCTCGACCGGCTTCCTCGGGACGCCCGCTCGGCGTTTCGAATGCAGAGCGAAAACGCCGAGATCCTCGAGTAACGCCAGCACGAGCACGTTCAACTGCACGCGATAGCCGCCATCCGGCGAGCACTGGCTCTCGGCGGCTGTCGGCCGGCAAACGCGACATCATTTACTGAACGCAGACGATCTGCATTCGCGACAGGTGCCGGCCGAAAAATGCCCGGGACTCGATGCCCTTGATTAGCGAAACCATCGCGATTCACAAATACGGGGACCGGTTTTTAATTGGCATGGTGGATTCGCGCCAGCGAATTAACGCCCTCTCAGCGAATGCCGCAGTTCCGAACAGGTGCGTTTCTTCGAAGGATTGCCGTGAGAAAACATCCATGCGCCGGAATTGGCACCCAAGAAATTGTCATTGGGTCGCGAGTGCCAGCAACAACCGGGACCGAAATTTGGTCGAAGCAATTGTCCGATCCGCTGCAACCCTTGAATTGCAGGACACTATCGCAGTATCTTTACTGAATTGGCCGGATCGAGGCATTGACAACTCGACCGTCCACTGCAATCCAGCCATGAGGCCAGCGTACATGCCTACGTACTACTGGCTGACGGGAACCGCGGACTTCAGGTCGGGCGGCGGCGAGCAGGCCAGCTTCACCGGTGCCACCTCGCCGCCGACGACGAGCGTGCGTTTCTTCCGGTTGAGCTGGACCCTACGTTCCAGTGCCTCCTCCAGACCGTCCATCACGCGCAGGCGCCGTGTCCGCTCGACCGTCGCCGTGCCGATGCCAAGGATGGAGGAGATGTCCGCATCGGTACGCCCGCAGTCTTCGCGGCCTTAGTCGGCCCGCAGGCGGAACTGGGCGCGCTTGCAGCGTTGCGCCACCAACACTTTGCCGCCGTCCACGATCTCCCGCAGGAAACCGCGCTCGTCGTCGTTCAATCTCGCACAATAGATCTTTCTGCCCGATTCAGCCATTGGCTTTTGCCTCTCCGAGCCCGTCGCGCCCACGTCAGGCGTGACGGCGGCACCCTGACCGGGAGACACCTTGCCCGAGCGGAACACCGACCTGCCGTTGCTTTTTTAAGGGGGCAGAATAGCGACCGATCATCATTCGGTAATGTACGAGATCAGGTTCATGGTTCGATCAATCTTTTCAACGGTGTCGGAGTACTAGGGCCTGTTGACGAAAGGACTTAATTCGATGCATCGAGTCCGGTATTTTTTACCAATAAAAGCCGAAAAGGCAAAAATCGAAGCGGAAAATTGAGGCGAATTCGGGAAGAACGGCGGCCGACGGCCGCCTTTTTCTGGAAGCGGCGCTCTGGCGGGTTCGAGCCGGATCGCCGTGGCGGGATCTTCCATCGGAATTCGGCAACTGGAACAGCGTTTTCGTTCGCTTTCGACGCTAGGCGAGAAAGGGGGTTTCAAAGGCGTTTTCAAGGAGTTGTCCGGTTCGTTCGTAATAGGGGCAACTTACCGGGAAACTGCGCGGATGCGAGCATCGAATTGCCGTGCCGCGGCGTCAGGCCGCGGCGCGGGTCCTGACGAGGTCGGCAAGCCTCGGCACGTCGGGGGCCCCGGCGGCATCTTCGCCACGAGGCGGCCGCCGCCCGGAAGCTTCCAGACTTCCAGCTCGTAGACGACCTCCTCGGCGAAGAACGGCACGTCGCGGACGGCTCGATACCCGAAGCCGCCGCGAACGACGGCCCCGTCGGGCACGTTTTCCGCCGGCACGCGCCGCGTCCGCCTGAGCAGGCTCCCGCCCAGCATTTTCGGCCTTTCGGAGCCCGGAGATCCGTCGCCGGCTTCGCCGCGGGGCTTCGGATCCGGGCGGCGCGAAAGCTTCTTCAGCAGCTTGATCTCGTCGCCCAGCTCCCGGATCCTCTCGAGGAGCTCGGCAATTCGCTCGTCTCGCTCGGCGAGCTGCCTTGCGAGCTCCGAACTGCTGCTCTTCAGCAGGGCGAAGGCCTCCTCCGCAGAGGAAGGCGAATCCGTCGGCGGACGGGAATCCCCGAATGCGGCCGTGGGCGCATCGCCTGCATGCTACCGCTCTCTTTCGCGACTTGCGTCGTCTTGCCGGAACCGCTACCGCGCCGCTCGGCCGCTTGCCGAGCGCAATTTCGATAGAGAACCGGCGCTCGGCTCAAGAAAACGAGTGACTGGGACAATCGCGAAATGCCGGGATCTTGCCACTATTGCGCTCGTTCGACCTTGAGTGGGCGCAGGTGGACGGCGCCGCGGTCCCGGCGCACGCGAAGGCTTCGGGCGAAAGGGGAGCTCTGCGGCGCAGGCGATCGGCGATCCCGGGGAGGCCCGGCGACAAGGATCGCGGCCCTTGTCGACGCCTTGGGCTATTTGGTCCGTTTTGAGCTGGTTCCGGGGCAGGCGCACGATCTGGCGGGCTTGCCGCCTCTGCCGGGCTGCCTGGAAGTCGGCGCCCTGATTGGCGACAGGGCCTTCGATGCCGGCTGGCTGATTGAGAAGCTTGAAGCGCGCGGCGGCGCGGCGGCGATATCTTCGAAATCCAACAGGAAAGCCAAGCGCAGCCACGACAGGGAGATGTACGCATGGCGACGCCAAATCGAGAATTTCTTTGCGAAAATCAAGGAATTTCGAGCTATTGCGACGCGCGGCGGCAAGACGGTCGCCGGCTTCCGAGCCATCATCAATCTCGTGGAGGGAGTGATCGCGGCGCGATGAAGCCGAACGAATCAAGGTCTTTAGTCAACAGGCTCTAGTAGATTGTATTTAATGAAAGATTCCATTTTTCTCCGGAATTTGATTTACTGGTTCCGGCATCCGCCGTACACTTGCGGAAAGGGCCAAGAGCAACAAAACGCCGATCACGTTTTCGGACGAGGATCGCGTGCGCCTCGAGCGCATCAGGACCGATCCGCAGTCGTTCCTCAAGCATGCGTCCAGGGCGGAAATCATCCTCCATCTCGGTTCGGGCCGCGGCCTAGCGGAGAATATGAGGAGAACCGGCAGGTCGAATCCGACGGTCTGGAGCTGGCGGGACCGCTTCCTCGTCGAGGGCATCGGCGGGATCCTGTACGACGCCCGGCCGCCGGGTCTTGATCCGGTGGCGGAGGAAAAGGCCGAAGCCCTGGCCGGCCGTGCGAATTCGCCCCCTCCGAAGCATGCCAGCCACTGGACGGCGCGGGCGCTGGCCGGAAAGCTGGGGATGGTCGCCTCCAGGGTGCGCAACGTCCTGAAGCGCAACGGCCTCAAGCTGCACATTGTCAAGACCTTCGAGGTGTCGCGGGATCCCCGGTTCGAGAGCAATATCCGCAACGTTGTCGGGCTTTACGTCCACCCGCCCGACCATGCCATCGCGCAATCGGTCGACGAAAGGACGCAGATCCAGGCGCTCGGCCAGACGCAGGCACCGCTGCCGATGAAGCCCGAGCATCCCGAGACCCGAACCCACGTCCAAAAGCGCAACGGCACCACCTGCCTAATGGCGGCTCTCGACGTCGCCGCCGGAAAGGTGGTCGGCCAGACAGTGCGGCAGCACCGCTCCGAGGAGTTCCTCGCCTTCCTCGATCGTGCGGGCCGCGGGATCAAGCGCGACGCCGACATGCACGTCGTCCTCTACAATGTCTCCCGGGCCAACGCCGTAAGGGGCTTCTTCTCCAACAAGCTCTCGAGGCAGAGGCTGAGGAACGCCGTTTTCAACTCGCGCGAAGAGTGCGTCGCGGCGATCGAGGGCCGCATCGAGCACCACAACGCCAACCACGCCTAGCCGTTCCGGTGGAGCAGAAAGCCCGAGAAACTCGTCGACTCGTGGAAAGGAGGCCGCCGGAAGCTGCAGAAAACGGTATCATCAGTTTGAATCAAACCACTCGGAGGAAGACCGGACGTAAGGCGGTCCGAAGACCGCCTATCGCCATAGTACGTCAATTAACCCACGAGACTGCCGTCGTCGCGCCAGACCGCGACGACTGACGAGCGCGGCAGGCCCTCGCCATCGGGGAAGGAGGCGCCCGGGTGCTGGATTCCGACGAACATTGTCTTGCGGTCTGTCGACCAGCACAGCCCCGTCACTTCGCTGCCGTTCGGGCCAGTCAGGAAGCGACGGATTTCACCCGATACCGGATCGCCCGCCAGCATCTGGTTGTTGCCCTGACCTTCGAATTCGCCTTCATTGTCGTCGTTGCCGTCAGTCTGGATCCAAATTAGCCCGGCCGAGTCGAACATGAGCCCGTCCGGCGAGTTGAACATGTTGCCCTCGTTGACATTGGACGATCCCTTATAGGCACCTTCCTGCGTTGCGGGGTTGCCTGCCATCACGTAGAGATCCCAGCGGAACGAACTTGTAGCGTGGTCGTCGTTCGCCGGATACCATCGAACCACCTGACCAAAGTTGTTGGCCACCCGCGGATTGGGTCCGTTGACCGATGTATCGTCACCACCGGCGTTCGGCTTCACACCCCGGTTCCTGTTATTGGTGAGCGCTGCGTAGCCTTCTGCGGCAATCGGGTTCACCTGAACCCACTCAGGCCGGTCCATCGTGGTCGCCTCAACTGCCGAAGCAGCCATACGAGTGTGGATCAGGATCTCGACCGCATCCATGCCGGTGCTTTCGGGCGTCAGCGGAAGCCAGTCGCCGGTGCCATCCCAATGGAATTTTGCGGCATAGAGCGTGCCGTCGTTGAGCAGGTTGTCGGTATCCTTCCCAGGAGCGTAAGTTCCGTTGGAAACGTACTTGTAGAGGTACTCGCCCCTTTCGTCGTCGCCCATGTACACCACGACATGACCCGAGGGCGCGATCGCCACAGCCGCGTTCTCGTGCTTGAGACGGCCAAGTCCGGTACGCTTTTTCGGCGTCGAGGAGGGATCAGAAGGATCGATCTCGACAACCCAGCCCGCGCGGTTCGGTTCATTGGGGTTTTTCGAGATATCGAAGCGTTCGTCCCACTTGTGATAGTCATACCCCCAACCGTCGAGACCAACACCGTAGCGCTGCATCCCTGCCGTGAGTTCGACGTTTTCGTCGGTCGAGCCGAAGTAGCCGTTGAAGTTTTCTTCGCAGGTCAGGTATGTGCCCCAAGGCGTCGGGCCAGAGCCACAGTTGTTCATCGTCCCAAGCGACATCGTGCCGTTCGGATCGGCCGCTGTCTTCATCATGTCGTGGCCGGCCGCGAGCCCGGTAATTTCCATCGGCGTGTTGTGATCGATCCGGCGGTTAAAGGGCGAATCCACTACAATTTTGTACTGGCCATTGCCATCGGCGGCCACTTCAACGACCGTCACACCCTGGATGCCTTGGAACAGGCGCACATCGTCCAGACTCTGCGGCGTGCCGGCAGCGTCGCCCTCGTAGGGCAGGTTGGTCCGGCGATTGGCATACTCATTGTTGACCGCGATCAATTCATGCCCATCAACGTTGTACAGCCACATGCCGTCGGTGTTCTCGCCAAAGACCTTTGAGGCATTTGCGGCAGTGTGGCCGGTCGCGGGGTCAAAGGCTTCGGCATCCGAAGTCAGCGCGTCACCCCAGCGAGCGACAACAGACCAGCTATACCCTTCTGGCACGTGGATTGTGCTGTCCGTCGCGATCCCAATCGGTGAAAACGCGAACCGGCTGTGTCCCATGGCCTCGGCCGAAGTCGTGGACAGAAGCGTGCCTGTGCCCATGGCTGCTGCACCCGAGCCGAATGCCACGACGCCGCCAATGAAACCTCTGCGCGAAATCGCCTCCTCTACCACACGATCAAAGTCGGATTCGGAGGGGCGTGGGTTTTTCAGTTCATCCCAGTCGTCCGCAGATATTTCAGTGAGGTCAAAGTCTTTCATCTGTAGTCTCCTATTCGTTTGTGTCTTTATTTGTACAAGGAATGCCGCATGCAACAATCCTGTGGCACTAGCAGGGCGAATTTTTTCTGTGAGCGATGCGCCTTATTTGCATGAGATTTCCTCAGCATTTCCCGCTAAAGTAAACATCATTCCAATACAAGGCGTTTCTCATAATCGAAAATTTTTTATTCGCGGAGCCCGGATTGCCGAATCGGTTCGTTCGAGCCGGAATGCAAAAAAACAATTCGAGGCTCGAGCAAGCCCATGTCAAATAACGTCATGCCCCGGCATCTATCGATGCCGGGGTTGCTGAATGTCGTTCGCGACCAATTCGAGAAAATCTTGGATCCGACGCGCTCGCGCGGCTTGCCGCCGTCCGATTGCTTGATGTCCGGGCTGGCGGTCTTTCTACTGAAGTATCCGTCGCTGCTGCGTTTCGACGACGCCGCCCGCGGCGGCGACCCGGCGGAAGCGCGCAACCTGCGCACGCTGTTCGGCGTGCGGCGAGCGCCGTCCGACTCCGCAATGCGGGAGCGGCTGGACCGGCCTCGAAGCGCGTGCGCCGCGACAGCCGGATGCTTTTCAAATACGGCGGATCGACGGATCCGAAGCGGGCGAACGTGCGGCACTGCTACTGCGCCGGCGGCGAGGTCTCCTGGGCCGGGAAGTCCTGCCAGACGGTGCGGGGAGAGCGGATTGACTCGGCCGTGGCCGAGTTCGTCGTCGGCACCGTCAATCGGAACAACATCGATCCGGCCCTGTCGGTGGAGGAACAGGTCGGGGCGGACTTCACCAGAGCAAACCGTAAGCACTCGCAGCGCTGCGCTGCCGCGCCGACCTGGCCGGCAGGCGCCACCGGGAGGTCGACCCGGGCAACCGCCTCGTCGCCGCAACGCTGGAAAAGGAGTGGAACGATGCGCTGCGCACCATGGAGGAGGCCGAAACCGAGCGCAACCGGCTTGCCGACGAATTCCCGAACGCGGCGGACGAGGCCCGGCGCGGGAGAATCAGGGAACTGTCCGCCGACTTCGCGGTTGCCTAGAATGCGTCGGCGACAGCGAATGCGGACCGCGAGCGCATGCTGGCTCATCCGGTGGAGGATGCCGCGCTCACCCGAAGCGGGTATTCGGCGTCAATTCAGTTGCGCATGCGCGGCGACAGGGCCGGTCGAAAATCTTCGTCGCAAATCTCGCTCGGCAGGAAAAGCTGGAAAGTTCCATGTGACGTTGAAAAGGTAAGGGAATATCTTTAAGCCCTTTTAAAGCAAATGAAGCGCTAATTGCGCCGATCATCGCCGAAGTAGCCACAGTTACCGCATAAGCCGAGATCGCTCTGCCCAAGTCGATCCGTCTGGCATTGGGGAAAGGTGCTGGTGCCAGGATGGCATTCGAACTCTACGAGGACGGAAATGCCGTCGTCAGCCGTGTCAACGGCGAGCGCAAAGATCGGGCCATCGGTGCGTTTCTGGATCCAATTACCGGCGATATCCAGGCCGGCCAGCGTGTCCAGGCGATCCCGGTCTATTAGGCGCAATCCATGCTTGAACATGCGCGGCGCAAAGCGGGACCGAACGAAGACATCGCAGACGATGTCGACCTCTGATGCAGCACTGCGGATGGACGCTGCCGTTCCGAAATTGCGTCATCGACCAGCTACGCAAGCTCCACCAAACAGTCGAACGCGCACGACGACGCGGTCCCGCGGGTTTCGCATCCACTGCTAGCGTCCAGTTGTTCCATGCATTGAGCCGACAGATGCGTGAGACCGTCCCGCAGGACCCGTCCCGGAAAGAGCGCCTTCAGGGAAGCGCTCTCGGCACGCGCGACCGCCAGAGGCGATGCGCCAAGATCGCCAGGCGGTTCCGATTGTACTTCCGCTATGATGCCCGGGCGAAGATGATCGTCTACGCTTGGGTCAAAGACCAATCCACGCTGCGATCCTCAGGGAGCAGAACCGATCCTTACGCGGTTTTCACCAGAATGCTTGCGCAAGGAAATCCGCCCGACGATTGGGCCACATTGATGACGGCTTCAAGGCAGGATTGGCAGGCGGGGAAACAATCGCATTTACGAAGCCGAAGTTGGTGCGTTTTCGAGGACGAAGACTTATTACCCACAGGATTTAAAAGCAGCCGCGCAGAGTAGATTGCCGGTGATCGCCTACGTCGCGGTCTCGGTCGCGATCTCGACCGTGGAGGCGATGGCGACCGCTCCTGCGGTCCATCATATGCATCCCGCCAGAGGCTCCGGTTCGGTGCGAAAACGCTTGCCGAGTTCGCGAGGACATGGATCTGGAGAAACTCGGAAACCCGCAACAGGGTGTCCGTTCAGCTTGGCCGAACTCTTCGCCCGTAGTTGACCCGACCTGCCGCACTAGGCGTCCAACGCTTGTCGACGGGACCGCCGGCAGGCTCTCTCGGGTTGTTTCGAATCGGCTAGCTTGATCGCGACAAGGAATATGCGCATGTACTAGGCGACGTAATCCGAATGCACTGCTCTCCGACTTCGACACGGTTGCCAACTTAGTGGCTTAGCCGGCCCGAAAGGATGCGTTTCCATGCTTGATAAAGATCGATTTGGCGCCTACCAGAGGAAACCGGTTCGGCCGCTACTTTGCGTAGAAGAACACCTACGATGACCACAACTACATTGTTCCGTCCAACGTCGACGTCATTCAATTCGATCAACCCTACCGGGGAACGCGAGGCAATGGGCGCTGCATCGCCAAGCAACTCGTCGACGTCGTAGCCGCCCAATCGACAAACTCTTCGAACATGTTTCCGGCAACTCCACTCATCGCTCGATGCCCGATGGCTATGAGCTAACGTTCCGCAGCCAAGAACTGGCCATTCGCATTCTTGCGTCGGACCACAGGTTGTCGCGTAGACGCTCGTTTACCGCAAAGACTACACCGGCACAGGCCAGAAACTGGCGAGAACGCTCCGCGTTTACGGTTTTTGTCCATCAAGCCAAGATTGAAGAACGGATCTGCCAAGACTTCGCGGGGCTTCGCCGAACCGTCCTCCCGCTTGTCCGCGCGGTCCTCAGCCTCTTGCTATCGCACCGGAATCCCGGTGCCGTAGATTGCCACGGCGAGGCGCCAAGAATCACTCGCGCCTCTAGCAGCACTTGCAGCTTTGCATCGGGAACTCCGAGCGATGCCAGATCACCCGGCGGCTGGTCGAAATTGGCCAATGCGCGGCTTTGGGACGTACTCTGGGTCTCCAGATTTATTTATGCACTTCTCTGATTTGCGGTCTTGCTCGCGGCGCATTGCGATAGACTGCAAACCACTGCGCAATTCGGCTCAAGAACTTTAAACAGCACCTCACGGGTAAATCAAGCTTTGACATCCGATTCAATTTCGGCTATGTTCCAATCAACCGGAGGTGGGTCTCGAGACGATAAGTTTGTGCAACCCCCTTAATACGGAAAATCTGGCTCTCTTGGCCAACCTCAGGATATCGATTTATACTTTGAAGGGAGGAGGCCCGATGTACAAAAATTTAGTGCGGAAATCTCTTTTTGCAGCGACCTCGGTAGCGGCGGGACTGCTAGCGACTGCACTGGTCGCGCAAGAGAACCCGATTGATAACATTTCGCCGGTCACCGACGAGATGTTGCTTAACCCGCCCGATGGCGACTGGTTGATGTGGCGGCGTACATACGACGGTTGGGGATACAGCCCGCTCGACCAGATCAACAAGTCGAACGTTGGCGACCTCAAGTTGGCGTGGGCTTGGGCCATGACGCCGGGTCGGACCCAGCAGACGCCGCTGGTTCATGACGGAGTCATGTTTGTCCAGAACGCCGACCATGTGATCCAGGCGCTCAATGCAGCGACCGGCGACCTGATCTGGGAGTATGAATACGAGCTTCCGGATGGCGTGAGAGCCAGGGGCGAACGCAACAAGGCGATCTACGAAGATAAACTGATTGTTGCGACCCGAGACGCTCATCTGATTGCGATCGACACAAAAACCGGCCAGCTGATTTGGGATAAGCAAGTCGCCAACCACAATTTTGGCTACAGCTTTTCCGCTGGACCGCTCGTGGCCAACGGCGTCGTCGTCCAGGGTATGACCGGGTGCGGCCGCGGACAGCCCGGCGGGTGCTTTATCACCGGTCACGACGCGGACACGGGCGCGGAAATCTGGCGGGTCAATACCATTGCCCGAGGCGATTCGCCCGAGGGTAACAGCTGGAACGGCATACCGCTAGAAAGCCGGCACGGCGCCTCGGTCTGGCTGGCGGCGTCATACGATCCCGAGCAGAATCTAATTTTTGCGGGCGTCGGTCAGCCCTATCCGTGGATATCCGAGATGAACGGGCTGCTGCCCGTGAGCGCGGACCCGAACGTCACAAACGACGCGCTGTACACCAACTCTACTCTCGCCATTGACGTGACCACCGGCGAGTTGAAGTGGTACTTCCAGCACCTTCCGAGCGACTCTCTCGACCTCGACTATGCCTTTGAGCGGATACTCATAGACCTCCCGGTCAATGGTCAGGAGCGCAAGACGGTGGTGACGGCAGGAAAGATCGGCATCATCGAGGCCATCGACCGGGTTACCGGCGAATGGCTGTGGGGTGTCGAGACGGTGCCGCAGAACGTGGTACTTTCGATCGACCCGGAGACCGGTAAGAAGGAAATCAATCCGGAAGTGATTCCGCGTATTGGCGAGACCACGTTCAACTGCCCCGCCGACCCGGGAGGGAAGTCGTGGCAGGCCACGGCCTACAGCCCTCGGACCGGGGCGCTCTATCTGCCTCTCGTCGAGTTCTGCTCGAACACCACGCCGAACCCGCTTGACCCGGGCGAAGTCTATACCGGCGGGGGCCGGGCGACCTTCGCACGCGTGCCGGTGCCCGACAGCGACGGAAACGTCGGCCGCGTCGATGCCGTCAAGCTGAGCGACCAGTCGACCATGTGGTCGTACCGCCAGCGTCCTCCGGTCACCAGCTCGACCCTGCCGACCGCAGGCGGCGTTGTGTTTGTTGGCAGCCTCGATCGAAAATTCCTGGCGTTCGACGACGAAACCGGCGAAATACTGTGGTCAAGCGGGAAGCTGAGCAATTCGCTCGAATCCTTCCCCGTCTCCTATATGGTTGACGGCAAGCAGTACGTCGCGATCACCGCGAACTTCGCCTCCGGCCTAGGCCGCCTGAGACAGATAACGCCGGAAGTGAAATTGCCAGCGAACGACCCGATTACGGTCTACGTCTTCGCTTTGCCCGACTAGTCGGCTAAGCGCATTTCTTAATCTCGGTTCGGGCGGACTTGGAGGTTTCAAGTCCGCCCGCCGCCATAATAAGGTCTGATCTTGCCCGCATTTCTAGAGTTGCCGCGGCTAGCCGGTTCGACGCCGGCGCTGGCGCTGTTCGTAATGGTGTCCGTATCGCCGCCTGTGACTGTTCCGGCTCAGGAGCCGGAATTTTACGACCGGCCTTATGCCGAAAACCAGTGGACCTACGGCCGGCGGATGGACGAGTCGCAGCTTCGCTACTGCGTGGACCGGCGCGACCCCGACTGGGAGGTGGCTAGCGCGATCGCCGACGCCATTGCGCTGGGCCTGCTGCTCGAGCCGCAGCGATACGTAGTCGAAAGCAATATAATTTTTGACGACATCACCAAAGTCTACGCGGTTATGCTCGAGCACTGCGACATTCACATGGGCTTCAAACTGATTCCTCAAGGTTATCCCGACTGGATCACCGTTACCCGGCCGTACTACGATGCGGAGTACGTCTTTGTTGCCGCCGACCTCGGCATTCAAGCGCTCGCAGACCTCGCGCCTTCGCGTCCGATCGGCGCTACGATGGGAACTTCCGCTCACCTGCGACTGGTTTCCTACCTCTCGGCGTTGCCTGCGGACGACCGATGGGTGACATACCCTATGGGCACCAGCGACCTCGCACTTCAGTCACTTCTTGAAGGCAAGGTCGATGTCGCTCTCGTCTGGGCACCGAACTTTTGGATCAAGCAGCGCGAGGATCCCGTCTATGACGGCCTGAATGTGATCGACCCCGCACCGCTGCCTCCGATTGTCCTTGGCGTTGGAGCAATACTTCTCTCGAACGAGACTTTCCTGCGCGCGGCCATAGACGAAGCGATCGCTGCTCTGAGAGCGGACGGAACGATCGCCGATATTCTCGATGAATACGAGTTCCCGGCGAGGGCCGCTCCTTGATGCCGAGCACGCCGAACTCCGGGCCTGCCGTCAGCATAGATAACTTGTCTAAACGCTACGGGCGCACGCTGGCGCTCGACGGAATCAGCTTCGATGTCCGCGACAGAGAGTTCTTCGCGCTCCTAGGTCCCAATGGCGCCGGCAAGACGACCCTTCTGCACATACTCTGCACGATCCTTCGCCCCGACAGCGGCACGGCGCTCGTCGGCGGGTTCGACGTCGTTAGGCAGTCGCTGGCTGCCCGCCGACGTCTCGGCATCGTCTTTCAGGAGCCCAGTCTCGACGACCGGCTGACGGTTCGCGAAAATCTTGAATTGCACGGGCTGGTATTCGGAGTGCCGAGAGCGCTCAGGCGACAGCGCATTGAGAAAATGCTGGAACTGGTTGAACTGACCGACTTGTCCGACAAGCCGGCCCGAACGCTGTCTTCCGGCATGAAACGCCGACTGGAAATCGCACGCGCCCTGATTCACGATTCCGAGATCATTTTGTTCGACGAACCCACAGCCGGGCTCGATGCCCAGAGCCGCGAACGCATCTGGTCCTACGTCCGCACCCTGCGCAGTGAGCGGAAGATCACCGTGCTGGTGACTACCCACTACATTGATGAAGTCGAGGGATGCGACCGGGTCTGTGTCGTCGACCAGGGCAAGCTACTGGCTCTTGACACGCCCGACGCGCTGAAGCGGGATCACTGCCGACAGGTGCTTCGCGTCGTTCCCAAGAGCGACGACCACCGTCAAGAGATTTTGAATCGCTACGCGGACCATCTGGAGGGGGAAGAGGGAGAAAGCATCCTGCTGTCTTCGAGCGACTCTTTAGTCGAAGCCGTACTCGCCGAATACGGCACTCGCCTCCGCTCGCTTTCGATCGACACGCCGAGCCTAGAAGCCGTGTTTTTGTCCCTGACTGGCCGCGAGCTTCGCGATCAAGCCGCCGGTCCCCGCGAACGCACTCTCGCCTTCGGCAGACGCGGAGGAGAACACACGAGATGACCAATGATGACAGGGCGGCCGAGCGCCGATCGCCGCTCCTCATCCAGCTCGGCGGTCTTTACGGTATCTGGCTGCGCGAGGTTAAACGCGCCATCCGCGACCGCGGTCAGCTTGTCGGGGGCATCAGCCGCCCGATTCTGTGGGTGCTCATCCTCGGCATCGGCCTCAATCCCTATTTTCGCGGAGAGGTCTACGGAGAGGTAACGTTCGTCGTACCGTTCACCTACCTCCAGTTCATCTTTCCCGCCGTCGTCGTGCTCAACATCCTTTACACGTCGGTTCAGTCGGCGGTCTCAGTCATCTGGGACCGCGAATTCGGATTCCTGCGCGAAGTGCTGGTCTCGCCAATGTCGCGGGGCATGGTGCTGCTCGGCAAGGTACTGGGCGGCGCAACGGTGGCTGTGGTTCACGGCTGCCTGGTACTGCTCCTCGCTCGCTTCGCCGACGTGCCGCTGACCTGGTCCGATATCATCAAGGCTCTCGGCCTCATGGCCATGCTGGCCTTCGCGCTGACCTCGCTTGGCGTGGTAATCGCGAACCGCATTCGCAGCTTCGAGGGGTTCGGCGTTTTTTCCAACGCTGTCATCCTGCCGCTCTACTTCACATCCAGCTCGATCTTTCCGCTCGACCCGGCGCTGACCCGGGCGCAGGCTCGCATCACCTATCCCGAGTGGCTGGTCACCCTCGTTGAAATCAACCCGCTTACCTATGCCGTGGACGCGCTGCGCGGCGTGCTCATCGACTACAACCAATTCGACCCCCGAATCGGCATTGCTGTCATGGTCGTCGCCGGACTAGTTTTATTTTCGATTGCGCTGATTGATTTCCGCAGGGCGTGAAACATGCTGACGCTCCGGCGACTAGCGCGTGACCTCGGCGGACTTGGCATCGTCACCGTTCTTTTGCTACTGGTGAGCGTCTTGCCTCCGGACACGTCGCTGGAAGAGGTCAAAGCAAACGGAGCCATCCGCGCATGCATTCCGACCGCTTATCCGCCGCTCGTCACTAGCGACCCCGACCGGCCGGGAATCGACATCGAGCTTCTGCGCGAGGTCGCTGATCACATCGGCGTCGAACTGCTGCTGAGTCCCAACGACGCCATCGGACGAGACTTCAATCCGCGCCATTGGGCCGTCAACCGCGGCAAGTGCCAGATGCTCGCGGGCGGCGTCGTCGATTCGGCGCTTACCCGATCTTTCCTCGAAACCGGCCCACCCTACGCCGAAACCGGATGGGCGTTCTTGGCACCGGAGCCGCTCGGCAACGTAGAAGGTCTTACAATTGGGGCGCTGACCCTGGTGTCGGGGCTCGATCGTATCGGGCTATCGAGCTACCTGCGCGCTCACGACGTTGCCGTCCGCGTCCTGCGCAACGAAAATGCACTCGTCGATGGGCTCGCAAATGGTGAACTCGACGCCGGCGTAACCGAGGCGATCCTGGCCGGATGGCTGGCGGCGGAGAACGGCCTATGGGTCGCGCCGCTGCCCAACGAGCTCGCCCGCTACAATTTGGTTTTCGGCATCTGGAAGGGAGATCTCACGCTCAAGCGCAAGATCGATCAGGCCTTCCGCCAGCTTGAATCGGATGGAACGCTAGCGACCATCCTAGAGCGCTACGGGGCGGCTCAGATCGGTCGAAACGCCCCGGTCCCCGACCTGTGAGCCCTTGTCATTCGGTGAGAATTACCGACGCCAGAACGGCATGGGCCGGTCCGAGCAGCTGACGAACCACGCCCGCCGCCGCCAAAAACAATAGCATTACGGCTAAGACCCTCTGCACGCGCCGCGATACGGAAATCCCGAACGCCTCGAATAGAAGTCCGCCGGTGAGCGGCGGGATCGGAATGAGGGAAAAGAGCGCGAAATAAATCGACAGGTCGCTCGCGGTCCTGAGAAATGCGGCTGTCGCGAGCGCAGCCGTGTGAGGCATAGTCGTGAGCGCCGGAAGAACAAGCGCCTCCAGAAGCGCGGCGACGACATTGAGACCGAGGAAGCCGGCCAGTATCACAACGACAATTCCAATGCGACCGATGCGGAACTGGGCTACGTCGATGGCCACGGGCTTTATCCACCCGAACCCGAAGACGATCAAACTGATCGTTCCGACTAGGTCCATGTGACCGGTCGGCGCCAAGGTCACGCGGCCGTCGTATTTCGGCCCCCTATCGCCCAGCAGCACCGCCGCTCCGGCAACAATGCCACCATGAATTCCGGCTATGATCAGAAGCGCCAAGACACGGAAAGCGATCAACTGGATGGTGACCTCTTGCAGCCCCATGGTCAGTGTCCGGCCAAAGTCTTGACTGCCCTGCCGCTCCGAACCCCGGCTATTTCTCCATGATTAGATAGTCGAGCGCATCGAAGTCCGAGGGAAGCGGCGCGCCGGCTTTGAAACCGTTCCGTTTAAGGATGTAGGCCATCAAGTTGGCATAGGTGTTCGGAGAATAGCGACCCGGCGAATCAGGCGGCATCGTGCTGACCATGTACGCAAATATAATCGAGGCCGGCAAACCGTCGAAGAACTTCTGCTCGAATGCCAGACCGCGCAATGGCGCGCCGCCGCTCAGCCCGCCCTTCAGATTTTCTCCGTGGCAATCCACGCATTCCTTTATGTATTTTACCTTTCCGCGATCTGCTTGCTCCGATGAGAAGGAGACCGGTCTTTCGACCGGTTCCGCGCTGCTCTGGGCGGCCGCGGCAGTAGCGAAGCCGACGACAAAACCCATAGCCAGCGCGAACTGCGTAGCGGGGCGACAAAAGATAGGCATCATGGGTTTCCTCCCGAATTTAAATGGCCGATGCCAAGTTCCATCACTATGGCATCCGCCGCTGGAGCGTTATAGTGAATTATTGATCGAATTCGAAGCCGCGGTAGCTCGGAAGATTGAATTTTTTGCCGGCTACTGCATCGCGCGACGATCCTGAGCCCTTGATGGATTCATTCAGCGATCCGGGGGCGGAGCGAGGTCGCGCCCGTAGAATTCGGACGAGGGGTCGGACAACACCAGTTCGCGCATGCGCTCCGACAGATAGCTTCTGAGTTCCACGTAGCGCGGCTCGGCGCGGGCATCGTAGGCCCAGCGCGGTCGCTCGAGTTCGACCTCGATCGTCTTGACAGTCCGGCCCGGGCGCGGTCCCAAAAGCAGGATGCGGTCGGCTAGTATGATCGCTTCATCGACGCTGTGCGTGACGAACAGCACCACCGGGCGCCGGTCCGTCCAAATGCGCATCAGCTCGATCCGCATCAACTCTCGGGTCTGCGCGTCGATGCTGGCGAAAGGCTCGTCCATCAAAAGTATGTCCGGCTCCGTTGCAAGCGCCCTAGCCAAAGCCACGCGTTGTTTCATGCCGCCCGAAAGCTCGCCCGGATAGGCGTGCCGGAACTCGGCCAGCCCGACGAGTTCAAGGTGCCGATTCGCCCGTTCCCGCCGCTCAGCTTGGCTGAATTGCGGGCTTTTCAGTGCAAACTCGACGTTGTCCTGAACGCTTGCCCAGGGGATCAACCGGAAGGTCTGGAACACGAAGCCGATGTTCGGCCCCGGCTTCGGCGGAGCGCCGAACACTTCGACCTGGCCCGTATCGCCCTGGATCAGGCCGTCCGCGAGCCTCAGGATCGTGGTTTTGCCGCAGCCGGAGGGTCCCAGAAGCGCCACGAACGTCGCAGGTTCGACCGTGAACGAAACATCCTGGATCGCCAAGACCGCGGTGCGCCCGCCGGCGGATGCGAACGTCTTGCTGACCCCATCGAACCGAATTGCGGGCGGCAAGCCAGACCGTTGGCCATGCTCGCCGCCCGCTAAATCCTCGGGCACTACGCTCATCTAGTGGGCTGGTCCGCCCCCGGCGCGGTACCGAGTTCGGCCAGCACATCGTCGGTCACGGAAAAGTCGACCCAGTCATCAAGCGCCACCAGTTCGAGATCCTTGAAGTCCTCGGTCTGATAGAGCCAGTCCTGGGTATTTTGAAGCTCCTGCTTGCTGATGCCTCCGTTGATGCTCCAATTGCCGTCGAAACTCTCGGCCAGCAGACCCAGATTCTCGACCGTCAGGTTGCCGCTATAGGGAGCCATGGCATCTGCCCAGGCGTCGGAATTGGCCGCGAAGTCACGCGAAATCTTTACCAATGCGCTAACTACCGCCACCACTTCGTCGCGTCGGCCCTCGAGCACTTCAGCGGACACTACGTTGACCTTGTTAACGACCGGCGCGGCCTCGAAATAGGCGTCCAGCGGAACCAGTATCGACAGCCCGGTCTTGTCGGGGATCGACAGCCAAACACCGATCGACATGGTGGTCGCGTCGACCTGACCGGCGGCGAGCGCCTGGGCGCGTACGGACGGCTGGCCCAAGGTAACTACGTCGAGTTCATTCATGTCGACCCCTTCGCTGGCCAACACTTTCGAGCTCAGCGAATAATCCAAGCTGCCGATGCGGCCGACTCCGAAGCTGTGACCGACGAGGTCCGCAGGGCTTGCGATCTCCGATCTGGACGCGATAAGGAACGGCAGAGACTTGTTGGGAGAGGTTACCGCCATCAGCGTATCGCCCCCCCTGGCCATTAGTTGCAGAACGGAATCGACCGAAACGTTGGCCATTTCACCCTCGCCCGCCATGATCGATGCCAGCGCCGAGGGGGTCTGCTGCACTCGGATCAACTCGACGTCTACGCCCTCGCGTTGAAAGTAGCCGAGTTCCTGGGCGAGGTCCATTACTGAATTCGGAACCAGAGGCGGTTCCAGATGTGTCAGGACAAGTCGGAATGGTTCGGCTGCCATTGCGCCGGCCGAGATCAGTATCGCGCTCGCGGACGCTGACAGCAGCCCGATTATTCGTTTGGTTCGGTTCATGTTGAATTCTCCCTAGCTTATGGACGGCCGGATAGGCCGCCAAGCCCGTTCAGTTTGCTCCGCGCCAGCGGGCAAGACGCGTTTCGAAGTGTCGGAGAACTTCGGTGACCACCACGCCGACCATCGCCAGCGTAATCACGACTACGAAGTACTCGGCCATTCGAAAAGTATTTCCATAAATAGCGAGCAGGCCCCCAAGCCCGCTCACCGCTGTATAGAGTTCGGCGACCACCGTGTTGATCAACCCGATCGTGGCGCCGAGCCGCATGCCGGCGACAACGAAGGGCACTGCGCTCGGCAGAACTATGCTGATGAAAATGCGCTGCCGGCTGGAGCCGACCGACCTCGCCATTTCGACAAGCTCCTCGTCGACCGCCAGCACGCCGGCATAGGTGTTGATCAGGACCGGCATCAATGCTCCCAGGAAAATGATGAAGATCTTGGCATCGACGCCAAGCCCCATGATCACTATGATCAGCGGGATGAAAGCGACGCGCGGAGTGGCGGCGAGGGCGAAGACATAGATTTCAAGCGTCTTTCCCAACAACCGAAAACCGCCCATCACGACCCCGACGGGAATCGCGCAGGCGACCGCCAGCGCGTAACCGGAAAGATAGACTGTAAGCGATGCCCCTAAGGCGCTCATGAGCCGTCCTTCGGCGACCAGCCGCTGAGCGGCCTCGAAAGTCGCCAATGGAGTCGGCACGACATTCCGTCCGAACCGCTGGGCCGCGAGGATCCAGAGTACTACCAACAGCACAAGGAACCCCAGTCGGTAGACCCATATCATCAGTTTTCCTAACTCCCGCGCCGGACCTGACGCGAGATGCCGCGCATGCGCTCCAGGCGGTCCGCAGGCCCGCCGGATTCAAGACGCACGTCGCTAGGATTATCGCCAATTTAGGCTTGAAGTGCAACCCCTACGATTTGCCGATTTGCCGATCCCGGCAAGACGCGACTGCACCGCGCACCTCAGGGAGTCGTTCGAGCCCAGGGAGGCATCGAGCCTTGGGAAACGGATTGAATTTCGCGGCGCGCCGAAGCGCGGGAGCTGGTTTTACATGGCCGAAATCGGAGACTTGTCGCGGCTGTGTCGGTTGCGCTGCATTTCCGAGCGAGAGACCATGTGCCGGGTGACGGAAGCGTGTATAAAGACAGCTGGCTAGCGCTTCACGACTCCGGGCGCCGGGATAAATTTGAAATCGTTAAACCCATCAACACTGCATGCTAATAGTTCTTTAAGAGAATCAGCCTTCTCTCCGTTGCCCGGCATGCACTCATGGACCATGCGACCTTTACGAACGTAAACAACTGCTCAGGTCCGTCGAGACATGCGTAGGCATAGCGCGGTCAGTCCGACAGGGACAACAAATAAGCGATTACATCCGCACGCTGGTCTTCTCTCTTCAGCTTTAGCACCATCTTGTTGCGCACCTTGGACACGCCCAGATATTCCTGGAGGAACTTCTTGGGATCTTGAATGTATGCGTCCACGGTTTCAGGCGTCCAGACGAGCCCAGCTTCGCCGGCCTCTATCAAGCTCGTGCTGAACTTGAAATCGGCAGTCCCGGCCTGTCGGCCGAAAACGCCCAGGAGGTTCGGTCCGGCGTTAATCTTTTTGCCGGGCTCGACGCTATGGCAAACCTTGCACTTCCTGAACACCTTTTCACCTGCGACGGGATCGCCGGGCATGAACGCTACGCCCGTTGAAGCGTACATCGTCAAAGCGACAGCTCCGGCGATCAACGTTGTGATTCTCATATTATCCCTCCGATTGACGATTTGCTGCACTTCGCATGCCCGGACAAGCACGGGTTGCTAGGGCTACATTAAAGACCAACCCAAACGAAGCTAAGCGATTTGAAAAGGTTGCTATGCCAATTCTCCCAAATTTCGGCCTGTTCGGCCCGTTTTTGATTTGCGCAAATCCTATCATTCGATCGCCTCCCGCTCTTGAATTCCAAGGGGGCGGACGCGTTCGCCGCGGCTCCTGAACCGGCCCCTTCCAGCGGCGATGCGTCGGAAGGCGTCGTCGACGGTGTCGAACATGCGATTGGAAATTCAGTTCGACTTGATGAAGCTGAACGTCCGCTCGACCGGGTAGAGTGAAGAACTGCGAAGCGGAAGCCGGATGAGTTCCGGTTTTCGGGACTTTGAGGTCCTTCGAGCGGTGCCATCCGGCGTCGTCGAGAACCGCAACCTCGCGCTTTGCGGCCGCTATGGCCGCCGAGATGTCGAGGACGTGCTGTTTCATTTCAACGGTATTGGCTTTCGAGTAGAGGTAGCCGACTGCAGCGGGTTTGTCGCATCGGGCGGCAGCGAACAGGTAGGCTCAACCGCAATGCTGGTCGCGCACCGCGCACGGGCGAGCGTTCCTAGGAGCCCGGACGCGCGACGACATTCCCTTCATCCCGGCTCTCGCTTCGATCCTGCCTAGCTCGGTCCCTCCGGGGGCGGCTTCAAGAAATGTGGACGAGAAATTCTCCTTGAATTCCAACTGCTTCGCGGGATCGGCCGCAATAGGGCCAAGTTCCCCGCATTTCGCGGTTGGCCGCTTCCCTAGCGACAGTATTTCGTCGCGCGGACGACGCTTCTCAAAAAAGCGCTCGGCAAGCCGCTGAATGACAGAGTAGCGGCTCCGGAAAGGCGGCGCAAGTCGCGAATACAGGCTCCGGCATGCAGGAGATGCGCTCGCGGCCGCATTCGGGGATTCCGATCCGCCGGCAAAACCGAATTCTTTTTCCGAGGCCGCTTTCGCCCGTCTGAAAAGCAGCAACTCTAAGCTCGCGAAGCGGTTCGCCGATCGAAACGGACGGATTGCCGTGCAGGGAAATTAGATTGCCGAACTCCTCGAGAGGAACCGCGCGACGCAATCAAGCCGCTCGTGAAGTCTTCTCGCCGCCTGGAACCGGAGCCCCGCCGCAAGGCCGGAAAGGGACCGCCGGGCCACGAAAAGCGATAAAGCCTGGGCGCGGCGGGTCGCGACGACCCGGAAACGGCCTGCGCTAGCGGACGAAGCACTTGCGAGAGGAAAACGTGCCCCGTTGATTAGGTGATCGAAACTCATTTGAATGCTTTAATTGAACGCGACAGCGGCTATCGAGACTATTGTAAAGGCACAGGCAATTCGAAAGGGCGACATAATTTGGCAAATGCATTCAATGCTACACATGGTAGAAATTTTGCATAATGAGGACTGCCTGTAGACAGGCGCCAATATCATTTGATTTGACTCCTTTGACTTAAATAACGAAGCAGGGAATCTTGGCATTCCGTTAAACGAAAATTCCAGTTCGAATTGTTCTAACGTTTTTCTTCCGACTTCCAGCGTTCTTCTTTCGATGGTTTTCGGACTTCGCTGCCCGCAAACCCTGGGAGCGGCGTGCGCGATCTTTCAGCGGTTCGGTCGATAGTTCCTCGGATCAAGGCACGCAATGTAGAATTCGCGGTCCATTTGGAACCGATCGGTCCGTTCCATGCCGCGATCCGAGCTCGAGTTCGGTTCGCGGGGAAAGGCCGAGACGACCTTTAGCCAGCGGTCACCGGTTCGCGCAATGTCCCGGATTTCGCGTGCCGCTTCGGCCGGGTCCTGGTCCTTAGTGAAGATCGCCGCTACATCGAGTTCGTAGTTGCGAGCCATTCGGACAACATCGAGGCCGAGCCGGAGATCGATTCCCTGCTCCCGCCGCACCGGCACATCGTACACGGCGCCGTCCGGGAGACGGATCCGTTCGATCCGATAGCGCAATTTTCCGGGGGTCACAGCGGTCCCGGCGCGACGCAAGGCAGCAAGTCGCCACTTCCAGTTGCTGTGGCGCTACATCGGCGATCTCGTGGCGTCAGTGCACTTGTCGGAAAGCTTGGCGGCGCGGCGGCTGCAGGTGGAATTACGGGGCTGGTTGCTAATTTCGGCATCGCGTCGACGGGAACTGCCATTGCTTCGTAATCCGGTGCGGCTGCCACTACGGCAAGACTCAACTGGATCGGGTTCCTGATCGGCCTTGGGGTGACCCGCGGCCGAATCCTGCTTGCCGCCACCAGTCTCGGAGTCGGCGTTGCCGCCGGGGCAGTAGTCAAACGAACGAAATTTTTTTGGCAAAGAGCGCGCCTAAAACGACCTTCAGGACCACGAATTAGCGATCCTCGCTGTCTGCAGCACGTTGATCAATTCGGTGAAACTGCAGCGCAAAAGTGGCCAGGCGCCAATGCCGGCGCAAATGAAACTTGAGCCGGAATTCGCTTTAATTCCGTATGTTCACCAGATCAAACAGCACCGGGACGCTACTTAACTGAAAGAAAACTGGAAGTCCGAATTCCGACCTTTCAACCGAACTCTCGCCATCTGGCAACGGCGCAAAATCGACCAGTGCAGAATGGAACTCGGACGGATCGCGCTATCGGCGACGATGTCTGCCGACGGAAACCAAGCCGAAGCGCGGCCGTTGTCATTGCAGTCGCCCTTCAGCATCACATCGAAGACTCTTCGCAGTTCTAGCCGTTGGAAAAACGCCTAAATTCGGATGCCCGGCGAAGATCGGCGGCCAGCCTGATCGACGCAAGCGCGGAACAACTCGCCGAGTATGTCGGGACCCTGGCTCCTGAACAGTTGCGCAACGTCCTGTCCAACGTGAAAGGCATCTACCATGAGCTTTTGTTCTTACATGCCGAAAACATCGATGGCGACGAGGTGACTGCGCGGATTTTCGACGCGACCAACCATCCAGGAGCAGATGTCGAGTTTCTCGTAGATGGAGACATTGTTCGGGCAATCCAACTGAATGCGGTCGCGTCGCCGAGTGCCAACAAGGAGCATTTGGCCCGTTATCCCGAAATCGAGGTCGTGGCGACGGAAGAAGCCGTGCCGCCGCTTGGTGCGTAACGGCTTCCGGCTATTCAAACGTCGAACTCTCGCGGCAAGCGGAAACCGTTTTGTCCAAACTGCCGGCTGATACACCGAGGGGAGAAGTTTCCGATGGTGCTATGAAGTCGGCATTGCCGGTCTGCGCAGCGACAGCGGCTCATGTTCTGCGTTCCGGCAAGGTTTCCCTGCTAAAGGTTGCCAAGGCATTTGGGGACGATTCAGCGGGCGTTGCGACTGCAACCGCATTTGTCGCGCTCCTAGATGGGCTCGGCTAATCGGCTAATCCAATCGTCACTCGAACACGTTGGCAATTTGAACGAATTCAGGGCATATCATGCCTTGGAAGGCGGTATACAAATTCAGCGAACTTGCGGCGCGAGAAAGCGAACCGCCCACCGCAAAAAGAATCGATCTCGACTTTCAATTGACCAAAAACCGGCGGTTTCTGGAACCGATGCCTAGCTCAATAGGGCATAGGGTTCGCACGGTGCGCCTTATCGATGTCGTTCAGGCACTCTTCAGTCAATCTGACTTCGGCGGCCTTGAGCAAATGTTCTAGCTGCCGAGAAGTGGTCGCCCCGAATATCGCCGATGCCATGAATGGCCTCGTAATGCAGAAGGCCAGCGCCATATGAGCGAGGTCCAGCCCGTGCTTGCGGGCGACGCCCAAATAGGCTTCGACCGCTTGAGATGAACGATCGGTCGCTCTGCCGCCGAGCTTGGGCGATATCGATTTCCGCGAGCCTGCGGGAACCGCGCCCTTCCTGTATTTTCCTGTGAGCAGCCCGGTCGCGAGAGGCGAGTAGGCGAGCAGGCCAACTGATTCGTGGTGAGACAGTTCAGCGAGGTCGGTGTCGTAGAGCCTGCACATCAGGCTATACTCGTTTTGAATCGACTCGACCTTGGGCAATCCGCGCTCGCGAGCGATTCGCAGCCAATTCGCCGTTCCCCAAGCGCTTTCATTCGATAAGCCGAAACATCGGACTTTGCCCGCCTTCACCAAATCGTCGACCGCTTCCAATGTTTCCGCCATGTGGTCCAGCGTTTCCGAACTGTTTTGCCTGGTCGGATCGAAAGTCCAATTCTGCCGGAACATGTAGGAGCCGCGATTGGGCCAATGAAGCTGGTAGAAGTCGATATAATCGGTCCTTAGCCGTTTTAGAGAGCTTTCAACGGCGATCGCGATGGTTTCCCGCGATATCGGCGCGCCGTTGCGAATCAATTTTTGCCCCTCTCCCGAAACCTTAGTGGCGACGAGAAGCTCCTTTCGCTTTCCCGATTTGGCAATCCAGCTTCCGAGAATTCTCTCGCTATCTCCCTGTGTCGCAGCCGTCATCGGATTGACAGGATATAGCTCGGCAGTGTCGGCAACGTTGATTCCATGGTCCAGGGCCATGTCGATTTGCCTGTGAGCGTCGGATTCCGGCGTTTGAGTGCCGAATGTCATAGTACCGAGGCATAGTTCGCTAACGAGAATGTCGGTGCTTCCCAGTCGGTTCATATTCATATTCAGTACCTTTTGGTTAAAGAGTTAAAGTAGTCGAATTTCATTTGGCTCGGCATCGGATTCAACCGGATCGCGGGCGATCGCGGAGTCGCCTCGTCCGGCGGGTGGAAAGCGGGGCCCTGCCTTGGCTTGCTCCACGTCAGCTCCGCGCAATACGCGAGCGTCAATCGCACAGGGTATGGTCGAGAATTTACGGAATTCTTAGTCGTCGTCAGTGCACGTGAACGGGAGAAAAATCGTTCCTGCGCGCGACGGCGAACGCAATTCGGCGATCGGATACGACCGCGATTCTTTGACCGGCGGAATCGTGGAGTGCGAACATTTCCTTCGAATCGGAAATCTGCTCGCGAATATCGTCGGGAAGGTCTTCCGCTTCCACCGGACGCACGTAGACCGTTCGGGTCAAATTGCCGAAATCAACTGGCGGATTGCGTTCCATTTTCTACTCCTAGAGCGTTGCGATCTCGATGCGGTGGATTTGCGGGTCGGGGGACTTCCTGAACAGTTCTATATGCAGAAGGCCGTCCGCCAAACGCGCGCCGGAAACCTCCATGCCATCCGCAAGAACGAAACTGCGCCGAAACTGCCTCGCGGCAATGCCGTTATGGAGGAAAACCCTGCGGGCGCCGGATTCTCTTCGCCTTCCGGCGATATGGAGCTGACGGCCTTCAACAGTTACGTCCAGATCGCCGCTGGAGAATCCGGCGACAGCGACAGAAATCTGGAATTGGTCGCTCGAGGTTCGCACGATGTTATACGGCGGATACCCGCCTGAAGCGCTTTTCTCCGAACTTTCCAGCAATCGGTCCAGCTGGTCGAATCCGAGCAGGAATGGATGCGACCCGAAAAATTGCTTCGACATTTTTCCTATTCCGCAGCCATTTGCATTGCGCAATTCCGCAGTCAATTGTCCCTTGATATGTGCATGCTACATCAAATGGCAAGAAGTTTGCGCTTAAATTTCCGTTTCCGGCGAATTTCCCGGCCGACGGAACCAAAGCCGAAAAAGAGGGAAAGAATTTTTATTTCGATATCACGATTATCGCCGATTCGAAGCGATTTTCGAACGGAGACGGATGCGTCATGATCTATCGATCTTGCCAGTGCCAGCGCGCGCACTCCCGATGCTCTCGAATGCGGCCGACTTGAAGGCCCGCCGATTGACCGCAGGGCATCTTCGTTTCTCGATGCGGCGCGCGATCGGATTCGCGTTTCCGAAGGACCTAATTCGGCGACGCGCGATTCATTCTGCAATCGCTTAGCGCGCATCCAGGAAAAAAGGGGCCTTGGAAGGCCCCCTTTCCGAATTTCAATTTAGTCTGGCTTACATCATGCCGCCCATGCCGCCCATGTCCGGTGCGCCGCCCGGCATCGGCGGGGTCTTCGGTTCGGGTTTCTCGGCAACCATGGCCTCGGTCGTGATCAGAAGCCCGGCGATCGACGCCGCGTCCTCCAGAGCGGTGCGAACCACCTTCGCCGGATCAATAATTCCGAATTGGAACATGTCGCCGTATTCTTCGGTTTGAGCGTTGAAGCCGAAATTGGGATCCGCCGACTCGCGAACCTTCCCGGCCACGATCGCGGCATCGACGCCGGCATTTTCCGCGATTTGGCGCAGCGGCGATTCCAGGGCTTTGCGAACGATGGCAATTCCCGCATCCTGATCGCTGTTTTCGCCTTTCAAGTCGCCGAGCGTATTCGCAGCCGCAACCAGCGATACGCCGCCGCCGGCGACGATACCTTCCTGTACGGCCGCGCGGGTCGAGTTCAGCGCATCGTCGACGCGATCCTTGCGCTCCTTGACTTCGACTTCCGTGGTGCCTCCGACGCGGATGACGGCAACGCCGCCCGCAAGCTTGGCCAGTCTCTCCTGAAGCTTTTCGCGGTCGTAGTCGGACGTGGTTTCCTCGATCTGCTGGCGAATTTGCGATACTCGTCCTTCGATCTCGGATTTTTCGCCCGCGCCGTCGACCAAAGTCGTTTCATCCTTGGTGATGGAAACCTTCTTGATCTGGCCGAGCATTTCGGTGCCGACATTCTCCAGCTTCATGCCGAGGTCTTCCGAGATGACCTGGCCGCCCGTCAAAATCGCAATGTCTTGAAGCATGGCCTTGCGGCGGTCGCCGAAGCCGGGAGCCTTGACCGCGGCAATCTTGAGGCCGCCGCGCAGCTTGTTCACCACCAAGGTAGCGAGAGCTTCGCCTTCGACATCTTCCGCGATGATGAGCAGCGGCTTGCCCGACTGGATGACGGACTCGAGCAGCGGAACCATCGGCTGGAGCGAGGAGAGTTTCTTCTCGTGCAGAAGTACGTAGGCTTCCTCGAGTTCGGAAGTCATTTTTTCGGCGTTCGTTACGAAATAAGGCGATAGGTAGCCGCGGTCGAACTGCATGCCTTCGACGACATCGGTCTCGGTTTCCAGTCCCTTGTTCTCTTCAACGGTGATAACGCCTTCATTGCCGACTTTTTGCATCGCATCGGCGATCTGATTTCCGATTTCGACTTCGCCGTTTGCGGAAATCGTTCCGACCTGGGCAACTTCCCCCGAGTCGTTTACTTCGCGCGAGGACGACTTGATTTCATTGACAACTTTCGACACGGCGAGATCCACGCCGCGCTTGAGATCCATAGGGTTCATTCCGGCCGCCACGGATTTCAAGCCTTCGCGAACGATGGCGTGGGCAAGTACGGTCGCGGTCGTCGTGCCGTCGCCGGCTTCGTCGTTGGTGCGGGAAGCAACCTCCTTCACCATCTGTGCGCCCATGTTCTCGAACTTGTCGGAAAGCTCGATTTCCTTAGCGACGGCGACGCCGTCCTTGGTGATGCGAGGCGCGCCGAAAGACTTGTCGACAACGACGTTGCGGCCTTTCGGGCCAAGCGTAACTCGCACCGCATCGGCAAGCGTATTGATACCGCTCATCATCCTGTTCCGTGCGTCGGTATCGAATTTGACTTCTTTAGCAGCCATTTGGCTCGTTCCTTTCTGGTATTTCTAGAATTCCGGGAAATCGACGGCTCAGCTGAGAATGCCGAGAATGTCGCTTTCCTTCATGATGAGCAGCTCTTCGCCGTCGACCGTTACTTCCGTCCCGGACCATTTGCCAAAAAGGACGCGATCGCCGTCCTTGACGCTCATCGGAATTAGTTCGCCCGAATCCTTTCGGGCACCTTCTCCGCACGAGATGATTTCTCCTTCGGCCGGCTTCTCCTTCGCCGTATCGGGAATAATCAGCCCGCCCTTGGTTTTTTCATCGCTCTCGATGCGCCGAACGAGCACGCGATCCTGCAGGGGTCTCAAGGCCATTTCACCTTCCTTTCCTATAAATCTCAACCCAGCGCCCTTCGGCGGCCGACGAATTGTCGGCACTCATCGCCGTCGAGTGCTAACAGCCGTTAGATAGTTTCTGGATTTTTCGCTTCAATACGCCGGCGAAATTTTTTTTGAATTTTTTTTCGGAGATTCCCGGATTCCTCGGGCGCTAATTCTACGCTCGCGGCCAATTGACATTAAAGCGCAATCGAGCCGCCATTGGAACTATCCGCGCGAAAAAGTCGAATTTCGCCTTCGGCTCTCCGGGTTTTCCTTTTTTAGCGACGGGCGAAATTCCCGATACCGGACCCATTCAAAATCGTCAACGTTGAATCCGCGGCAATTGTCGGCGATCGCACCGTGACACTCCATTCAATGAAGTCTATAAGCGCCTCGCATTACGCGGCGAGAAAACGGAGAAAAACATGATCAAGGTGTTCGGGCATAAGGCTCCGGATACGGATTCAGCGGGTTCGGCGATCATATGGGCGTGGTATCTTTCGGAAATATTAGATCGAACGGCCGAACCGAGACTTTTGGGCGCGCCAAGCAAGGAAGCGCGGTACGTGCTTGACCGCTGGGGCTTCGAAGTCCCGGAAATACTTTCCGAAGTCGGGGCCGGGGATCAGGTCGTGCTCGTGGATACCAACAATGTCGCGGAACTTCCCGACAATATCGGCGACGCGAACATTGTAGAAATTATCGACCATCACCTGCTGCAGGGAGGATTGAAAACCAAAAGCCCTATCAACATTACGGTCAGACCCCTGGCGTGCACCGCGACCGTCATGAATCAATTGATGGGCTCGGATGCCGACAAGCTTTCTCCCGGGATAAAGGGGATAATGCTATCCTGCATAATTTCCGACACGCTCGAATTCCGGTCTCCTACGACGACGCCAACCGACAGGGAACTCGCTGAAAAGCTCGCGAGGGAGCTCGACGTCGAGATTTCCGAACTAGCGAAGGCCATGTTCAAAGCCAAGTCCGATATCTCCGAGTATTCGGATGAGCAGCTTCTGGAAATCGATTCAAAGAAATACGAGATTGAAGGCAAATCGTTCCGAATTTCGGTTCTGGAAACCATGAATCCTTCGGCGGTGCTGAACCGCAAACGCGGCCTGATGGCCGCGATTGATTCGCGCCGAAGCAAAGAGGGAATAGACGTCGTTCTATTTTTCGTCGTAAACATTCTTGAACAGAATGCCGTGCTACTGCTGCCGAATGAATTTGCCTCGCACATCGCGGAAAGGAGCTTCGGAGCGCTACCTACGGGAGATACGGTCGAGTTGCCCGGCATTGTCAGCCGCAAAAAACAGATCATCCCGAATTTAACCTGGTGAATCTTGAAGCGAACGATTTTTCGCGGAGTCAATAATTCATGACCGAAATTATTTCTGAGTTCACGGAGATTTCCGATCGCTACGATGCGATCTTTTGCGACCTATGGGGATGCCTGCACGACGGTCGCCGTCCATACGCGGAAGCCGTATCAGCCTTGAAATCGTATTCCGAAAGAGGCGGCAAGGTCGTCCTGCTTACCAATTCTCCCAGGCTTCACGATGCGGTAGCCAAGCAACTTGCGCAGATCGGCGTGCCGAGCGACATTTGGCATCTGATCGTTTCGTCGGGCGATGCGGCGCAAGACGCGCTTTTCGCAGGCAGAGCCGGCAAAAGAGTGTTCCATATAGGCCCGCCGATCAATTTGAAATTTTTCGAGCCTCCCGAAGGCATAGAATCTTCCGAAATCGAACGAGTGCCCAGCGAAGAGGCGGAAGGCTTTGTTTGCACGGGGCTTTTCGACGAGGAGAACGACAAGCTCGAAGACTATCTTCCAATATTGGAAAAAGGCTTGAGGGCCGGGTTCAAGCTGCTGTGCGTAAATCCCGACATCGTCGTGGACCGAGGAGCCGAACGCTTCTACTGCGCGGGCGCGATAGCTCGCATGTACGAATCTATCGGAGGCGAATCGCTCTACTACGGAAAACCTCACCGCAGGATTTACCATTTGGCTTTGAGACGGCTTACCGCCCTCGTACCGGGAACGCGTTCGGATCGCATCGTGTGCGTCGGCGACGGCATCTCCACCGACATACTGGGAGCCGAGAGCCAGAATCTGGACTGCGTTTTTGTTTCGGGCGGCTTGGCGGCGGATGAAACCGGCACCGAATTTAGCCCGGATCCGTTAAAACTAAAGCGGTATTTGGATGAGCATCGAGCGTTTCCGAAATACGCGATCGGCAGGCTTCGATAGGGCTCTCGACCGGGGATGCCTCTATTTCGGAAAGCCCGCATCTTTGGATTCATTCACTAATTGTCGACGAACCCCGTGGCGCGGAATTTCCAAAATCTATAGCGTGCCGTCTTCCCAGCGTGGATCGACGCGGGGCATCGGAGGGAACTTTCTGTTTTTACTCGCTAAATTATTCGGCCTTTTCAAAAACGGTCCACGAGTATTCGCGTAGCCGAATCCGCGTCTCGACCCGCAAATTTCCAAAAATAATATACGACCAGATCAATCGGGCCTCGGATGCCGGACGCCGCCACTTCGCGGTCCTACGGGAAGCCTGAGCGATTGGGCGCGCCGTTCCCCCATTCGGCGCTGTGGTTCGCGCCTAATTCCCGATACTCGCTTACCTGTCTTGTTCACCGGGAAACGGGACGAGATCGCGTCGGCGCGAACTCCGCCAATCACTTTGCCGAAAGGACAACTGCTTCGAAACTCAGAATTTTCGCATAGCGAATTTAGACTGCGCCGCGATCGTTGGATTCGCGGCAATTTTTCGTATGCCTCGGCGCGCCCGTGCATCGCCTTTCGTTCCTTTTCGCGTTCCCCTTCGCTCGAGCCTAAAGCTCGCGAATTTGCTCGTCGAATCGCCGGCTATCGCTCTGGCCGCCAAGTCGAAGCCGTTAGATAACCTTTGATTCACTATCCAAATGAAAGAATTAAATGCCTCCTCGACGGACCCGGCAGCCACGGGCCACGATTCAATACCCGGTAGTTAACGTCTGTTAGGCCTTCCGCAAATCGGAATTGCTCGCCGGCTCGCTCGCGCCCGAAATCCGTGTCTTGACAGAATTCAAGCCGTGGGCAACAAGGCGCGAAACTGGAGTAAATTTATGGATAACATCGTCATCGAAGGCACGGGAACAATATTCCTCGAAGATCTGCGAGTCGGCATGCGCAGCCGCATCGCCAAGACTATCGGCGATCGCGAAATCGAGATGTTTGGCGAGATCGCCGAAGACCGCAATCCGCTTCACTTCTCCGACGAGGCGGCGAAAGAGACGATATTCGGCGAAAGAATCGCGCACGGCATGCTCACCGCAGCCTTGTTTTCCGGGTTGATCGGAGAAAAGCTTCCGGGGCACGGAACCATTTATCTTGGCCAAAACCTAAGGTTCGTAGCGCCGGTCAAGCCGGGCGACAAAGTGGTCGCCGAAGTAACGATATCCGAAATCGATTCGGATCGAAATCGCGTCAATTTAGACTGCGAAGCTTGGGTGGATGACAAAGTCGTCGTTACCGGCGACGCTCGCGTCATCGCTCCGATCTACAACTAGGATTCACATCGGCGCGAATGCGCATCTTCAGGAACAATCAGCGACCGCGCAAAATCGCGCGGGAATCGGTCGCGGCAATCGGCAATTTCGATGGCCTTCATTTGGGCCATGTTTCCGTAATTCGGCTTGCGCAGGACATAGCGAAAGAAGGAGGAAAACCGTCGGGAGTAGTAACGTTCGAACCTCACCCGCGAGAATTTTTTGCGCCGGCAGCTCCCCCATTCAGGCTGATGAGCGGCGAATCGCGAATCGCTCGCATCCGGGATTTGGGAATTGACGTTCTTTTCGAACTGACGTTCAACTCGGAGCTTTCCATGCTTGGCGCGGACGAATTCGCGGCCTCCGTCCTAAAAGAGCAGCTGCTGCTGTCGCATGTGGTCGTGGGATCCGATTTTCGCTTCGGTCATCGTCGAAGCGGCGACGTGAAGTTGCTGACCGCGTCCGGGAAACGGCACGGATTCGAGGTAACCGTGGCGCCCGAATTCGGCGGCCAGGACGGCAAATGCTCTTCCTCGGCCATCCGCAAGGCTTTATCCGAAGGGCGGACGCGGGACGCCGCTAGAATGCTCGGGCGCCGACACAGCATTGAAGGGCGCGTCGAAAAGGGCGCCCAAAGAGGACGGAAGCTGGGATTCCCGACGTTGAACATCGGTATTTCAGGATTTCACCCTCCCAGGTTCGGAGTATACGCGGCATTTGCGGACGTGCGCTCCGGCCCCCATGCAGGACGTTACCGCGGCTCGGCGTCTATTGGGATTCGCCCGACATTCGGTCGCAACAAGCCGATTCTCGAAATATTCCTATTTGATTTTTCCGGCGATCTTTACGGCGAGCGCGTCTCGGTCGAACTCGTGGAATTCCAGAGAGAAGAACAAAGGTTCGAGTCCGCACGCAAATTGGTCGATCAGATGCAGATCGACTGCGCACGGTCGCGCGCGATTCTTGACTCCGCGGGAGAATCGCAATGACGCTTGTCGGCGGCGCGACCGCAACGGATTGCTATGCAGTTCGCTCTTGCGCCTAAGCGTAGTTGCGTTCAAAAGATCAAAATCCCTTTTTCCCTAACCTACCGCGATACCATGACCAAGGACATTCGAGAGCGATTTTGGGAGCGATTCGAACTCGGCGAGTTGAATGAAGACGAGTGGGAAGCGATCTGCGATGGATGCGGCTGCTGCTGCGTTCTCAAATTCGAAGATGAAGATTCATCGGAATTCATATACACTTCCGTTGCCTGCCGGCTCCTGGATTCATCTACCTGCAGATGCAAGGACTATAGCCGAAGAACGGAGGTCGTACCTAGCTGCATAAAGCTTTTGCCGCAAAACATTGAATCGAATCTCGAATTCATGCCGAAAACTTGCGCTTACCGCCTTCTTTACGAAGGCAGGCCGCTTTTTGAATGGCACCCTTTGATTTCCGGAGATCCCGACAGCGTGCACAAGGCCGGCATTTCGATTTCGGGAAGGCATATTTCGGAAGAGCATGTCGCCGACGAAGACTTGCGGAATTTCGCTGTGGAGGATTATTGACTTGAACTTCGCGTCCGACAACGCCGGCCCCGCCGCGCCGGAAGCAATGGATGCGATTGCGCGCGCCAATACGGGCTACGCCGGATCATACGGCGCAGATGCCTGGATGGAATCGGCTACTAGCAAATTTCGCGAGGTTTTCGAGTCTCCCGACGCGGCGGTTTATCTGGTCGCGACGGGTACCGCCGCGAATTCTCTGAGTTTGGCCTGCCTGAGTCGGCCTTGGTCGGCCATCTACTGCCATCGCCATTCGCACGTGGAAGAGGACGAATGCGGCGGACCTGAATTCTTTACGGGCGGATCCAAATTGGTTTTGCTGGACGGCGATCACGCAAAAATCGATCCCAGCAACCTTGAGAGAGCCATCGAAACGACGGCCCTGGTCGGCGTGCACAATGTTCAAATGGGGCCGCTCTCGATTACCAACGCCACTGAAAACGGAGCCGTGTACAGTTGCGGCGAAGTCTCGGAATTAACTTCCATTGCCGCGCGGCACGAGCTGCCGAGCCACATGGACGGAGCTAGATTTGCGAACGCGGTCGCAAGGCTCCGTTGCAGTCCCGCTGATCTGTCATGGAAAGCGGGAATCGATATTCTCTCGTTTGGAGGCACAAAGAACGGCCTGATCGGCGCGGAGGCCGTCGTAATTTTCGACAAGGAAAAAGCTTGGGAATTCGAACTGCGCCGAAAAAGAGCCGGGCATCTGTTTTCAAAGCACAGATACCTTTCCGCGCAAATGGACGCGTATCTTGAAGATGATTTGTGGCTCAAGCTCGCAGGCCGGGCGAACCGCGCCGCCGATCGCCTGGCGAAGGCGCTGCAGGCAATTCCGGGAGTTCAACTGGAACATCCCGTGGAAGCCAACATGGTATTCGCGTCTTGGCCCCGGCGGGGGCATCGACGCGCAGCGAACGCGGGAGCAAAATACTATCTCTGGCCCTTTAGCCAATGCTTCGAAGGCGACGGCGAGGAACCGCTATCTGCGCGCCTCGTCTGCAACTGGTCGACAGAGGACGAGGAGATCGACAGATTTGCAGAGCTGTTGGATGGAAGCTGAATAGGGATCCGAATAACTGCGGCGCTACGCGTCCGTCGAAAATCGCTGGCTCAATGCCGCCGTTTGACCGCGCGCCTCGATCGGAAAATCGTTTTTGCCCAAATCGGATCTTTATTTTAGGAAAGGCTTCATTCGGCCCTGTTTTCCTGGGTTTTCTGACGAATCAACCCGTCGTTTGTTTGCTGACTTCCTTTTTCGCGTCGATGCCGAGCAGTCGGAATGCCTCTTTCTGGACCTCGGCGGGCCGCGCCGCCATCCGGAAGCCGCCGTCCCGCTGGCCCGGAAGCGACACTTCGTTGAGCGTCAGCCTCGCCAGGCCGGCGAGCAGTCTGTCCATTGAGCGAGCGAAACGCCCGCTTCGCGCGCGTCAAGGCCTCGTAGCTGAGCACGCGCTGCCCTCGGCCGCCAGCGACGTGCGGATCGCGTAGACTCCGTCGAGCGCGGCCTCGCGCAGGACGGACTCCGTCCTGCGCCGGTGAAGAGGGAATCGGCGCCGATCCGGCACTCGAAGTGCTTCTTTACTCTTCGGCGGCCGACGACCTCGCCGACGCGCATCCCGATATTGGCCGCGCCTTTCGATAGCGTCGAGGTCGGCTTAGCGTGAATCATTATTTGATGGGTAATCGCGCCGATTTGGCCTCGTAGGCAGCCGAAACCGGCATCCGCTTCCTAGAGGAGCATGCAAAAGCTCCCCGAGGTAGTTGTCTCTTTTCTTCGCAAAACGAGACGCTTCGTTGTCCAGCAAAATCAACTTCGGCGCAAGCCACTGATCGGATCTTACCAGGGTCGACCGATCGATTTCGGACGAGTTCCGCGTGGCCGGCTGCCCGCGGTGCGGCGGCAGGCTTCGCGAGGCGCACTATCCACGGAAGCCGCGCCGCCTCGAGGTCCAGAACCAAGTTGATGAGGACATCGTCGAAATGGTCCGGCGGCGCCGTGTCGAGGATGTTGCGGATGCGGTTGTCGGCCGGGATCCTTTCCTTTCCGAGCGAGGTCGGTCAGTTGCAGCGTCTGGACGTCTTTTCGAGCATCCTCCTGCGGGCCAGAAATAGGGGTGCCTTCACGAAAAACGCCGCGAAGCCTGCCTTGGCGATATCGGCGATTCTGTAGCGGGCGTCGCGTCCCCGGCGCCGGTTGGGCAGTTCGGTGAAGCGCTGGCGAAGGGTAGCGAAAAATTCGCCGAGCAACTTCGCGGGGCAGTTGGAGCTACGAAAGGCGTGCGCCGTGAATCCCCGATCTGCGGAATTGGGGGTCGGAGGATTCGGGATTTCGGGATGCGTTGCCGTTTCGAATCTCCTTGCGGCGCCGAGGCAATCGCTTTTGAATTTTACGGTTCCCTTTTCGTCGGGAACATTGCGTTGCGCCCGAAATAATCAAGATTGCCGCAGTTGCAATTTTCAGGAATTTTGTCAGCTTATTGAAGGATTGAGGACGCCCGGCACAGCAGCGCCACGCGCCACGACCTCTGCGAGATGTCCGCGATCGGGCTGATTTGCGTCATGCGCGGCGGCCAGGAATGCGTCGAAATGTCGCGCTCGGGCGCTCGAAAGAGGAAATTCCGCAGCGGTTAATGTCGCTCGGGCGGGGAATTCCTAGCTGCGACGCCTTCTCCGACCTAATCAGGGCCCTCGACCCGCAGGAACTGCACGACGCGATCCCGAAGCTGGTTTCGGGCTGGAGCGGGAACATCGGAGAGGCGGTCGCCATGGACGGAATGGTGCCGCGCCGGTCATTCAGGGACGCCGCGACGACTCGTGCACGCCTTCCAAGCCCAGTCCCGCCCGGTTCTCGGCCAGTTCCGGGTGAATTCCGAAACGAACGCGACCGCGTCAATGCCGGCGCTGCCGGAACTGCTCGACCTGAAGGATCGAATTTTTCGGCGGACGCAATGCGCGCGCAGCGGGCGACGGCCGAGGAGGCCGTTCGCCGCGGCGGCGACTACGCCGGTCGCTCAAGGGAAGCCGGGAGACGCTTCGCGACGACGTTCGGTTCCGCATGGCTAACACCGGAAATGCGGAATAGATGCGAAAGTTTATGTGCGCAGGCAAGGACCGCGGGCGCATCGAGATCCGCGAGGCGTCGGCCCGCCGCGACATCCGGGAGATTCTGGACAGGCGCCATTGGCCGAGGCTCGAGGCCGTCGGAAAGGCGGCTTCGAGGCGCGAGATCAAGGGAAGGTCAACGACCGAAACCCGTCGCTCGCCGCTGAGCTCGAAGCTCGATCCGGAGCGGTTTCAGGCAATGGCGCGGGCGCACCGGTCCGTCGAAAAATTGCCGCACAGGGTTCTAGACGCCGCCGTGAACGAGGGCGCGCGGCCGCCCGCATGCTGCTTTCCGAGTAATGGCGGAAATTTCATCAGCGATTGCGTTGACCATTTCTGGTATGGATCAATTGCCGGAAACTTGATACAGGCTGAAAAGTGCGGAAAAATGCGTAGTCTAAATTTTTTTTCTAGGGAAATGGGGCTCAGGGAACTCAAAATCATCGCCAACCGGATTCGGCGTCGTGACCTTCGCACGGTGTTCGAAGTGGGTGCCGGCCATATTGGCGGGGAGATGTCGGTCGCCGATATCATGACAGCCCTGTATTTCGACATCTTGAACGTGGATCCGGACGCACCGCTGGATCCGAATCGGGACCGCTTGGTTCTCAGCAAGGGGCACACCGCGCTGGTGCTCTACGTCACTCTTTCCGAAAGAGGCTTCATTCCGAAAGATGAGATTTCGACGTATCTCCAGCCTCGCTCGCGTCTGAACGGCCACCCGGATTGCACCAAGGTGCCAGGCGTAGAGACGAATACCGGTCCGCTCGGACACGGTTTGCCTGTCGGCGTCGGCATGGCAAAGGCAGCAAAAATCGGCAATGCCGATTGGCATACTTTCGTCATCGCCGGCGATGGTGAAATGCAGGAAGGCTCGAACTGGGAAGCAATCATGGCTGCAGCCCAGTTCAAATTGGATAATCTGACGCTCATCATTGACCATAACCGGCTTCAGCAAGGGGCTCGCCTTGCCGAGACCAACAACCTCGCTCCAATGGCGCCCAAATTTGAGGCTTTCGGCTGGGCAGTCGAGGAAATCGACGGTCACGACATGCAGGCAATCTGCCGGGCCCTCTCCCCGAAGGCAGTAATCGTCGGCAAACCCAGATGCGTGGTGGCCCACACCAACAAGGGGCAAGGCATCACTTTCATGACGGACAATGTCGCCTGGCATCACAAGGTACCGAACGCCGAGCAATTTGAACTGGGAATGGCGGAGCTCGAAGCTGAAGCCAAAGCCTTGGAATTCGCTCAGTGACCGTTCGAAGAAACGCGGGTGAACTCCATGATTGCCGGGACGCCTTCACTTCGACGCTTGAAGCCATGGCCGCAGAGAACCCGGACATTGTTGCCGTCTGCAACGATTCAGTCGGGTCGAGCAAACTGGGACGATTCAGGGAAAGGTGGCCCGAACGACTGATCAATGTCGGAATCGCGGAGCAAAATCTGGTGGGCGTAGGCGCAGGACTGGCCAATGGCGGAATGCTGCCTTTCGTCTGTGCGGCAGCCTGTTTCCTGACCGGCCGAGCACTGGAGCAGATCAAGGCTGACGTCGCCTATTCCAACGCGAACGTCAAGCTCTGCGGGATCAGTTCGGGCATGGCATACGGAGCGTTGGGTTCGACCCACCATTCGACGGAAGATTTCGCTTGGGTGAGGGCGATCCCGAATTTAGCGGTCGTGGCGCCAGCTGACCGAATCGAAACAGCGGCCGCGACGGAGTGGGCTGCATCCTACAACGGGCCGGTATTTCTGCGGCTCAGCAGGGTCGGAGTCCCGGACCTTTTCACCGAGGGGCACAGATTTGAGTTGGGCAGGGCCAACACGCTTCGCGCGGGTGCCGACCTCACCATAATCGCCAACGGGACCCTTGCCCATCGCGCGGTATCCGCCGCCGACATATTGGACGCGAAAGGGATTGAGGCGCAGGTGCTGAACATGGCGACGGTCCGGCCAATAGACGAGGAAGCGATCGTCAGGGCGGCCAGCGACACCGGTGCGATCCTAACCTGTGAAGAGCACAGCATTTATGGCGGCATGGGAGGCGCAGTTGCTGAAGTTGTCGGCGAAAATGAACCCGTGCACGTGAAGCGCCTCGGCGTGCCCGGAATATTCGCGCCCACCGGTTCAGCCGATTTTCTGTTGGACGAATTCGGGATGTCGCCCGACGGCATTGCCGAGAGCGCGATCGAGTTGATCAGGAAAAAGATCTGACATGGTCTGCCGGACAATTCTTGCCATTGACGAAGGCACGACAAACTCCAAGGCAGTTCTGGTTTCCGGGAGCGGGGAGGTCCTTGCCAGTGGCGCCTGCAGCGTTGATATACGTCACCCGAAGCCAGGTTGGGTTGAGCAGGACGCCGACCGGATCTGGTCGAGCACGGTTTCGGCCGTCGCCGCCTGTCTGGAGTCCGCTCCCGCCAGCGAAGTCTCTGCAGTCGGAATTTCGAACCAGCGGGAATCGGTGCTCGCCTGGAGCCGAGCGACCGGCAAGCCGCTCGGACCGGTGATCACTTGGCAATGCCGTCGCACTGCGCCGGCATGCGACGCGCTGCGCAATGCAGGTCACGAGAATGTCGTCATCAGCAAGACCGGGTTGCCCCTTGATCCGTTGTTCCCTGCGAGCAAGGCTAGGTGGCTGCTCGACAACCACTGCCAGGGAGTAGCGGGCGACGACATCTGCATCGGCACCGTTGATTCCTGGTTGGTCTGGAAATTCACCGGCGGGGCGATACATGCCACCGACGCCTCCAATGCGGCCCGGACCCAGCTTTACAACATAAGAACGGGCGAATGGGACGCCGAGCTCTGTGACCTTTTCGACATCGATCCTGCTCGGTTGCCGGTCGTGCTCGACAGTTCCTGCACTTTCGGCGAAACCCGCGATGCGGACGGTCTTCCCGACGGCATTCCCATCGCTTCCGCCATCGGCGACTCCCATGGCGCACTTTTTGGTCACGGTGCCTTCGGGCCCGGCGATGGCAAGGTGACATTTGGCACCGGCTCTTCGATCATGACCACTATTCGGGAATTCGTCGTACCGCCCTCGGGCATCACGACAACGATCGCGTGGCAACTTAAGGGTACGCCCACATACGCGTTCGAAGGCAACATTCTCGTCAGCGCCTCGATTCTCCCCTGGACCGCTGAATTGCTGGGCCTAGGGAGTGTTGATGCCCTGATGGAACTCGCCCGTTCGGTCGATGACACTCTCGGCGTGAACCTCGTTCCGGCGCATGTCGGACTGGGTTCCCCGCACTGGAACGCTGAAGCGCGGGGACTGATTGACGGCCTGACTTTCGGCACGCGCCCGGCTCACGTTGCGCATGCGGCCGCTCAGAGCATGGCCCTTCAAGTTTGCGACGTATTTGATATCATCAAGGCCAACAGTCCATCAGAAATCGGCGCTATTTCAGTCGATGGCGGACCAAGTCGGAACGCCTTCATTATGCAGAAAGTGGCGGATTACCTCGATCATCCCGTAGCAACCCGGGAAAGCGCGGAAGCCTCGGCCATCGGCGCAGCCTATCTTGCAGGTCTCGAAGCAGGATTCTGGCCAAGCCTGGAGTCAATCGCCGAACTGGACCGGCGCGGCGAGACATTGGAGCCAAATCTTGATGAAACCTGTCGCCGCTCCGTTCGCGAGAGCTGGCGCAAGGCCATCGCCCGCTCGACGCATGCAACATGATGCATTAGTGCAATCAAGCGCCAAGGATTGCTACGGAGCCAGCCTTGACGCGCTTTAACGAACTCGGGCTGATTGCGCCGATTGCCCGGACGTATCGCGTCGAGGGCCGGCGCTAGGCTGAAACCGCTAGGCATCTTCGTTTTTCCGAAGCAACCGTTTCCCGGATATCGGAAAGGGGCGCGGGAGGAAGGGATCGTGCGCACGACGATCGTGGCGCCATCCGGAATTTACGCCGAACTCGAAGAGGGATCGAGGGATAGGTTTAGCCTGCCCGAAGCTATTGTTATCGAAGGCAGCGCGGACCGCGACGGCGCCATCATGGCCCTGATCGGCGAGGAAGCGGCCCATAATTTCGAGGTCGCGCCGCCGAACGAGGAAGTCATCGGTATATCGAGCCGGAGCGAAACCATCCTGAAGATGGTCGACAATGTCCGTCCGATGAGATCGAACAGGACCGGCCTGTTCGGAAAGATCACGCTATCGATCGTCGGGATTGGCGCAGTCGAGCCTTCGAGCATGCTGGCGCGAAACGGCAATGCCTTTTTGGCAAGTGAACTGGCGGAAGCCGCCGAGGCAGGGGGTGTCGGGGATATCGGCCCGAAGATTTTCGACAAGATCGGGCGCCCGGTCAAGACGCCGCTGGATAACCGGGTCAATGGCATGACTCTGGAGAAACAGGCCAGGACCGACCGTGTGTTCGCCCTTGCCGGCGGGAGAGCCGAGACGGATGCGATCCGGGGTGCATTGATGACCCGTGAGGTCGATGTGCTGATTTCGGACAAGTTCACGGCTGAGCGCCTGCAGGAAACGGGACCCGACCACGGAACGGAAGCCAACTAGAGTTTCGGTACAGTGATCCGGACTCTTCGGATTGCGGTTCGGACGAATCGGGTTGCGGCGGGCTTTCGCCGGTTTGCGCCTTGCTTTTCCGGCAGTGAAATCCTTTGCTGCTGTCGCTTTCGTGTCGCGGTGGCTCAAGAAAGCCTGGCTGGACGGCAGCACGGCTGCAGTTTCCCTGTTATTTCCCTTCCGTTATTTTGGCTTCTTCGGGCTACGCCCGGCGAATAGTTAAAGCAAGTCTTGTTGCGAGCGAAAGTCTCGGGAAAAACAGCGGTCAAGCTCACATAGGCTCGTCGGCTTGGCTCGCGCCTCGCGCCTGCAAGGTACGCAACGCTACGACTGAAATGAAGATCAGGCCAATGAGAGTCTGTTGAACGAAAGACGAAATTCCTGTTATTGCCAAACCATTTTCCAGTACACTCAGGATCAGGGCGCCCAGCAGCGAACCCACAATCAATCCCTTGCCACCGAACAACGATGTGCCGCCCAGGACAACAAGGGCGATCGTATGAAACTCAATTCCCAGCGCTACTGACGCCTGGGTCGAATTCAACCGGGCAACCCAGATGATCGCGGCAAGACTGCTCGCTACGCCCATAAGCGCAAACACAATGAACTGGACACGACGAATGTTGATTCCCGAGAGCCGCGCCGCCTCGGCGTTCCCCCCGACCGCAATGACGTGCTTGCCAAAGCGCGTATGGTTCAACAATACGAACCCGAAAATCACAGCAATCGCTGCAATATAGACCGCCGGCGCAAATCCAAAGATCCGGCCCCGTGCGAACCACAACAACTGGTCAGGGTACCGGAACAGAATATTGTCTTCGAGAACTACATAGGCCACGCCCCGAAAAAGAACCATTGTTCCCAATGTTGTCACCAATGCCGGAACTTGCAGACTTGCGACGCAGAAACCGTTTACGGCACCGCAAACGGCGCCGACGGCTATCGCCGCCGAAATAGCCAACCAAACAGGATAGTCATTGTTCACCAGAAGAATACCCAGCATCATCCCGCAAACCGCCACAATCGCCCCGATCGAGAGGTCGATTCCCTTGATAGTGATGACCAGTGTCATCCCTACGCCGAGGATTATATAGGCCGCGCTTTGGTTTAAAAGGATGACGATATTGCGCATGCTGATGAAACGCTCGTTGATGCCATAGAACAGTAGGATCAGAACAACCAGCAGCAGCGCAGTTGTGCTGACAGAGGCCGCATCAGAGCGGCCGTCGAGCCAATCGCGAAGCAGGCCCGCTAATCTGCCGCGCTTAGCTTCGACAGCCTTGTCCACTGCGACAATCATGGCCGGGCCTCTGAAGGCTCATAGGCAATGCGTATTGCGACCACACCAATCAACAGCGCTCCGACCGCAACCAGTTGCCAGAACTGTACCACGCCAGAGAGCAACAATCCTGTTTGCAATATTGTCAGAATCAGCGCGCCAAGCACCGATCCAAGAATAACGCCCCGGCCGCCAAACAGCGACGTGCCGCCCAATACAACGGCTGCGAGAACTTGCAACTCGATCCCTGCGCCCATCACAGATTGCGCTGCGTCGAGACGGGCCACCATGATGATCGATGCCACTGCGCTAAGCACCCCCATGATGACGAATGCAAGAATTTTATTGAACCTTATGTTGATTCCGGCAAGGCGAGCGGCTTCGGCGTTGCCCCCAACTGCGATAATGTGCTGACCTGTCCGCGTGGATTTCAGGAACAGTTGTCCGAAGATCACCGCAATCAATGCCAGCCAGACCGGCACTGGAACGCCGATAGCGGTGCCTGAGCCGATCCAGACCAGGAACGGCGGGAATCCGACCATTACGTTGTTTCCGCCAAGCAGATAGGCCAGCCCGCGAAAAAACGTCAGGGCACCGAGGGTCACTATGATCGACGGCACGCGAACCACCGCTGTCAGGAAACCGTTCATAAGGCCGCAAAGAACGCCGACGAGCAGCGTTGCGAGCAGCCCGATCCCGATCGAAAATCCCATGTTGACTACGCTGATGCCCAGGACCATGGCCCCGAGGCCGATGATTGACCCGATGGAGATATCGATTTCCCCGGACGTTAGGACAATGGTTAGCCCGACGCCGAGAACGATGTAAATCGACGTTTGGGTCAGCACATTGCGCAGCACGGCAAGGGTGAAGAACTGATCGGCCGTGAAGGAAAAAATCAATATCATCAGAAGCAGAAGGGAAAACGTCGACAGCAGCAACGTGGAATCGGGCACCGCGTCCAGCCGCATACGGACAGCCGTCAGTAGATCGCCTGAACTCCAGTCGCTCACGCAATCGTTGCTCCGGTAATGAGCCCAACAACTTCGGCACGGCTGGTGTCGGCAATACATAGATCGCCCACGGTGCGTCCGTTACGCATTACGATAACGCGGTCGGCAAGATTGAATATGTGATCCATATTGTGCGAGATTATTATGAACGACACGCCCTGAGTGTCGCGGACCCGCTCAACCAGTTCCAGGACGGCGCGTTGCTGATCTACGCCAATGTTGTTTGCCGGTTCGTCAAGGATGATAA
>JAPPFL010000059.1 GCA_028823855.1 Albidovulum sp. | reverse complement strand
CGCCGGGGCGGCTAGAATGTCATGCAATTTGCTTTAGTTGGGAATCGAGGCTAGGCCATCGGATTTTCTATTCCATTTATTCGGGCTTCGCCGGCGAACCTGGGTTGGTCGCGAGGTTGCCTTCGGCGAGCGCGGGAGGTTCGCTTAGCCGTCCGTCGCGGCATCGGGAACGCGCACCCCTAGCGTTTCCGAGAAGTTCCGACAACGACTGGCCGCGGGCAAGGTCTGAAAGGCGGAGACCTTCGATTTTCGGAACAGGGTGCCCGGCGGCGCGCATTCCGACAAGCCGAGCCCAAAGATTGGCCTTCTTGCGCACCTGATGCGGTTGCGTGTCCGACATTTCTTCGACTGTAACGTCGCGCGTCAGCTTGATCGCGCCCGCTGCAATCGCTTCGCTTAATAGCTGCCCGCCTCGCCGAGACCTGATTATGATTGAGTTAAATCCGGCATCCTCGCCGGACGGCGTTCCGCCTAGCCAGAAATCAGCTGCCGCAATGTCGGCGCTTTCGCCGATCGCATCCGGGCAAATCTTGCAGCGCGCCTGAATGCACCACTTGCTTTCGTCCGCCCACATTTCTGAGTAGGTGCGTTCCTCCGCATGACCGTCATGGAACTCGATTCGCGTGCGACCCGGATTTCCGAAGCCGCGATATCGAAAGAGAGTCACGTCCTCTTCCTCGTATCCAAGTTCGTGTACTAGATCGAGCGATTTGCGAAACTCGGGCGCACCTCCGCAAACCAGAGCCAGCATGAACTTGCACTGCTTCTCGACACGAGCGTCTTCGCGCGCATAGAGACGAAGTGCCGTTACGTCGCAGGGTTTTCCGACAAATGCAAATGGCCTGCCTGTATCAAGTGCGTCGAGTATGGTGGCCAGGGGCGTTGCCGGTCCGTAGCGCGAGCCTGACGAGGCGGTAACACTCGCGGAATCACGCGACATGACCGTCTCGGTCCGCATCGGATGATCATTCGATGGGCGGACCTGCAAAATGAACTTCACCTGCCCACTTTCGAGTAGATAGTGGCCTAATGCGGTCAGAACACCGCCCGAGGCTGCGCGAAAGCGAATCCCGGCGTCCGCTGCATGGCCGAGTTTCAGATCGTGATACGGCCCCCATACCGGATCTATCTTTGCCTGCTCCTGTCGTCCTTTGTCATCGGATCCGGCGACATGCATTCCCGGACAAGTGCGCGCGATCGATAGCCAGTCCGTTCGGCTGATCCGGCCAGTCTGCACTGGCCTCTCTCGCCCTTCGGGTGTCATGACAAACCGGATGCTTTTCTCTCCTGCAATGGCTTGGCAAAGCCCGCAGCCGACGCACAGGCCACTCTCCACAATTTCCGAAATCGACTCTGCTTGTCGCTCGCGGCCCGAGATTGCCGCGGTGCCGTCGGAATCCAATGCGCCGCGGCGGTTAGCCGCCGCGACCCGATCATGCATGGACGATCACTCTTCGAAATTGTCAATCCACTTGGATTCCATCTCGGCTGCCAAGCCGGTGGCCTTGGCCGAACGAACCCAGGTGTTCAGAAACTCCAGCAGGTGATGATCGCCGGGGCGCACTGCATAGGAGAATCCCTGGGCGTCAATGCCTCGGCCGCCTTCGAGTATCGTGAGCGGCGCGTTCGGGTTGCTTGCCAAATACAGGCGAATGTTCAACTCCGACGCAACGGTTGCATCGGCGCGGCCCGATGCCACTTCAAGAAAGACAGTACCAAGTCCTTCGGCGATCATTGGACGGGATTCGGCGTTGGGGAACTTTTCCCTTGCCACGGCCTCATCCGCGGTGCCGGCCAAAAACACGATTATTCTTCCATCCTGGTTCAGGTCGTCCCAGGTTTCAACTCCGGATCGCGTATTGCCCATCACTGTTTGGCGAGTCGTGAAATAGGGATCGGCAAACATGACTTTTACGGCGCGCTCCGGCGTTGCAAACATGTCGACGAAGGCCACGTCCCAGCGATTGCCTTCCAGACCGGGGATAAGCGTTGCCCAAGTTGCGTCCACGATTTCCAAGTCCGCGCCCAGTGCCTGGGCCATCTCGTTTGCCATATCGACATTGTATCCGCGCCATTCCCCCGAAGCCGGATCCTTGAACTGGAACGGAACCGAATCCGCCATGCCAACGCGAATCGCGCCATCGGACTGGATCCGCTCCATAGTGGTTTCAGCTGCCGCAAATCCGGTCAAGGCGAGCAGCGCCGCCGCGGCAATTTTCAGGTTTTTTGTCAGAGACATCATGTTATCCTCCTTCTGATCTGACTTGGAACTCCGCTATCAGGCCCGAGCCGGCAGGATCAGGCCGCAATTTTCTTCTCCAGCCGCCGTGCCAGTAGCGTGACCGGAAAGATCATGCAGAAGTAGGCAATTGCGACCGAAGTGAAGAATTCGTTGTATTTGAAACTTTGCCCGCCTAGTACGTACGCCTGATAGGCAAGTTCGCCTACGGATATGGCTGCCAACAGACTCGTCAACTTCAGAAGCTCCGTGATGAAGTTCACTATTGCCGGGAGAACCAGCTTGATGGCTTGAGGCAGGATCACCTTGAACCAGCGGGCCACGAATCCAAGGCCTAGCGCTCGGGCTGCCTCGATCTGGCCCCTAGGCAACGCAACGATACCAGCGCGGAAAATTTCGCCTAGGAAGGCTCCCACAACCAGCGAAAGCGCCAATGTTCCGGCCGAAAAAGCCGACATGCGAATGCCTAGAACCAGCGGCAGGGCAAGATATACCCAGAAAATCAGCGCCATTTCCGGCAAAGTGCGAAACACGTGCGTGTAAACTCTGGTTGGTATACGGTACAAGCTTTTTTCTTGGAGATTGCCGGCACAGACTAAGCCGCCGATGATCGTGCCAAAAATTAGCGACAGCACCATGACGGAAGCCGTGTTCCATGCACCAAACAGCAAAATGTCGATGTTGTCCCACAGGATGCCCCAGTCGAAGCTCATACCTTTCTTCCCTCCGGTCCGTACTTCCGTTCGAGAGCATCCGCTGAAAACGCAAGGAAGCTTCCGATCACCAAATAGATCAAAGCTGCCGATGTAATCATTTCCACCGGCTTGTAGACGGAATTCGAAATTCGAATCGCAACGCGCATCAAATCGTCGACTGCAAGGATCGATAAGATCGCCGTCGCCTTGAAGATGTTGATAACCATGTTGGCCAGGGGCGGAATCATGACCCGCAACGCCTGCGGAAGGATCACCTTGGTCCAGACCGGAAACCTACGCAGCCCAAGCGCGGTTGCGGCCTCCCACTGGCCCTTTGGAACGGAATTTATGCCGGCTCGAGCGATTTCGCAAAAATAGGCGGTCACATTCAGGGTCAGCGCTATCAAGCCCGACGCTAGCGGCGTGGTGTTTATTCCCGTGGCCATGGGCAGCACGAAGTGGATCCAGATCAACTGCACCAACAAAGGAGTGTTGCGGAAAAACTCTATGTAGGCCAGTGCAGCGTAACGTACGGACAAGTGACCGGAACGAACGACGATCGCCAGCAGGATCCCTAGCAGCAGACCGATCACCGAAGACACTGCGGCGAGAAAGAGCGTCATCCCGGCATCCTTCACAAGCTGCCAGCGAAATTCCCACGGAACGCTGAAGTCCAGAGATGCGAGAAAGTCGAGGTCTATCATGTCGCGCCCATCGCGGACGTGTCCGCAAGGCGACGGAGCGCGGGGATTCCCGCGACTGCGTCGCGGGCGCCGGCTAGTAGAGCCCCTTCGAACAAGCAGGCTTGATTGACAGTTAGCACCGGCTTTCCGGCGGCTGTTTCCAGTTCCGCGACATTGCCGAGCGTGTTGGTCGCCGTATCGGGGATGATAATCGCTTCTCCCGGCATTGAGGCTAGCGGCCGACATTCCTCGATGAGGTCCAGCGAGGCCGAAGCGCTAGCGCATGGCGAGCCCAGTGGAAGTAGCGAGACGACTTCAAACCCCGCATCTTCCATGAAATCGCGGAAAATCCCGCTGACATCCATGGGATACGGGCTGAGAATGTCGATTTTTTGCAGTCCAAGCCGATCTGCGGCGGACATCAGGGCTAGAGCGGCGGTGGTTACCGGGACGCCAATCCGTCCTTGCAGGTCGCGAAGCTGAGTCTTCGCCTTGGCAAGCCCACCTATGAAACTGCCGGAAGTACAGGCCCAAACCACGGCATCTGCGCCCGCATACGCCAGTTTTCTTCCGGCATCTGCGGTTCCGCCCGCCTCGGCAACGCGTTCCAGGACCTCGACATCATGTCCCGGAGGGACCCGAGAATAGCCAAACGCGAATTCCAGATTGCCGCTTGCGAAGGAATTCAACCGACTGGGAGAGGCCATTTCGAATTGTTCCAGCGCTTCGCCGGTATCCGGCCAGACAATTCCCAACCTCTTATGCCGCTCACTTGCATTCGCGCCGGAGTGAAAAGGGATGGATACCCCGGTCATCCCGGCATAACCTCTCTCGCGCTAGACGGCACGCCAACATAGCGCGGAAAGAGGCTTTCACGGCGTGAAGCAACCAAGTTGTCGGCGTTAGCGCGGGCTGGCACGGCGAAAGACTATCCGGTTGCCGACGCGGCCTCGCGAACCGCGTCCGGAAGGAAGAGCGGATATGCGAAGCCAATTGATTGGACGGTTACATCTGGAGCGTTATCGCGAATCGACTTGCCATTAGTTTCTGCGCGATGCGCCAATCGTTGACCGAGATCAAGAGTGTCCATGGAGTCGCCGGACGTCTCACTGCCTATTCCAACGCCAAATCGGCCTTGTCAAATATAATTTATAATTTATAAAAAAGATGCAGTCAAGCCTAGGGAGGCAAAATGGCACCGGCTTTTCCCGATTTGCCACTGGAGGAATACGAAGCACGCTGGAACAAGACTCGGATGCAAATGGCCGAGTCCGGTCTTGATGCACTTTGGATTACCGGGCGGCCAAACTATGAATATTCCTCAATTCTATGTTTGTCCGGCACTAGGATGACGATCCCGTTCTGATCACCGTGCCGTTCGAGTTTTCGAAGGTGGTTGAATGCATCTGGATCTCGCAGGACAGAGTCGAAGACAGTGGCGAGCCGACCGATCAGGTCGCATGACGCGCCAGCTAGTTAAAAACGGGGATTCGAAAATGCCCTAATCGGCACCGAAATGGGACGTAAGCAGTATCTCGCTATGAGCTATAAGGCGTTCAATGAAGTGATTGTGTTGATGCCAACGGCACGTTTTGTCGATGTATCAAGGATGGCTTCGGAAACGCGCTTATTCAAATCATGTCGTGAGCTAGAGTATCTGCTGAAGTCGCCACGCCTAAATGCACGGAACCAACTTGAAACAGCGAAGCACGTCGTTGCCCGAATGACCAAACATGAATTCGCCCGAATCCTGCGGATCGAACAATTAGGAAATAGTAGTGAATCACGGACGCTGTTTTCGGTGAGGCGTCCCGAGGCGTCTCCGGCATGATCCTTTCCTCAACTGACAACGTGATCAAGAGGGGTGAAGCACTTGGCTTTGACGTCGGAGGGACGGTCAAGGGCTATGCATCCGATCCGGCGCGCACCAATCGCGATTGCCAATCGTCCAAGGTAATGGCTGAATTTTTTGATTGGACGATGCAGCTTCGCCGCAAAGCCGATGCTTGTTTTGCGCGCGACAAGTCGCCAGCCGAGTTGATCGATGTGGTCGAAAACGAGTCTGCCGCGCGCCGTATGCAAACTTCCGGTGTCGGTCGGGCCGGACATGGTGTAGGCTTTGAAACTACCGAATACTCTTCGCTAGCAGCCTTGGAAGGCATTTTGTTCCGGCCCGGCATGGATTTCGCATGTAATCTGAACTTCTCGAAACAGTTTGGCTTCATAATTGCCGAAAACAACTGGGTGGTCACCGAAACCGGTGCGGAATCGCTGTCCGGCCTCATGGCGGATCTTCAGATGCGTACGATTCGAAACACTATTCACCGACCGGAATCGGATTCTGCCGGGCCATTCCACTCTGAGGAGGTCTAAATGTGTTCAGTACGATTTCAAAAGCCGCCTAGCGGCTACGAGCTCGATCATGGCCAGGGACTTTACCGGATTGGGTTGCTGGCATTGGCAAACGACAATGTGATCGAACGCGATATGATGTCGATGCGTCCGGACGACGATCAAGTGCATATATTCGTTGCGCGCGTACCGTTTGAGGGCAATGTAGATTGCGAGAATCTGCGTGCCATGGCGCGACGGATTACTGAAGCCACGGACACGTTACTTCCCGGCGGGCGACTGGATTCAGTTATATTTGGCTGCACTTCAGGTACGGCTGCAATCGGTTACGAAGGCGTAGCAAATGCCATAAATGCGGCGCGACCGGAGGCTACATGCGTCTCGCCAGTCACGGCAGCCCATGCCGCCTTCGCCGCATTGGGCCTGAAACACATAGCCGTTCTGGCCCCGTATACTGACGACGTAACTTATGTGACGGTGCGCGCGCTGCTGGAAGGAGGGGTTGAGGTCGCGAAGGTGTCGAACTTCGGCATCCTTGCTTCCAATGACATTAGCGCGGTAACATCGGCGTCCATCCGCGAAGGCGCGATTTTCGCGGATGATCCGGTCTCCGAAGGGTTGTTCATCTCCTGCACCGATTTTCGTGCGGTCCAGGTAATTGAAGAAGTTGAGGCAAAAATTTGCAAACCGGTGATTACGGCCAATCAGGCAGCCTTTTGGCAAGCCATCCGTATGGCGGGATACGATCGACCGATTTCCGGCTACGGTAAACTTCTGCGCCTCTGAGGATGCGGGCGGATGGAATCGCGAACCGACAAGAGAAAGCGAATTCGCGCGAAACTATTTGAGAATCAATGAAATTAAGATCGAAAAAGCAGGCCGAAAGCAATGCCTTGTTGGACATTGGTGACATTCCGCGACTGATCTACCGTCAACTGAAGGACAAAATCCTGTCGGGCGAACTAGTCCCGGGCGAGCAAGTCAAGATTCAGGAAATTGCGGACGAGACTGGCGCGAGCGCAGTTCCGGTACGCGAAGCCATTAGAATGCTGGCCTCGGAGGGGCTCATGCAACTTCGCACGCGCCGTAGTCCGATAGTTGCGCCGCTGGAGCTGCGCGAAATCGCCGAGATCGCCAATATCCGTCTGGCGCTAGAACCATTTATCCTCAATCTCGCGATATCTAGGCACACTCCGGATACCCTAAAGGAGTGTCACTCGCTGATCATTCAGGACATGGCAAGCAATTCGTTCAATGAGAAGGTAGATTTGAACCGAAAATTCCACCTTGCGCTTTTGGCGCCTGCTCAGCAGCCCCGCGCGCTGCGAATCATCTCAGACCAGTTCGAGAATGTGTCGCGCTACGCTCAGATGCTGGTCATGCGCGGGCTCGGCAACCTTGGCGGAAATGTCCATAAGGAACATTTGGATATTCTGACAAAAGTAGAATCCGGTTCGGCGGAGCCCGCAGTGCAGATGTTGGCTGAGCATATCCGATCCGCCGTGCAAAGGATTGAACAGGAATTGAATCGACTGACTGACGAGCAGGGCTGAAGTGCTGCGGATATTCTTATTGCGTTCGCGGAGCGAACTGTTGTTGCCCGAGTGTCAGCCCTCATGTCCCGTATCGTAACTGGACGGTACATGCCGGAGTTCGACTATATCGTTATCGGATCCGGAAGTGCCGGCGCCATCATCGCTGCTAGGCTTGCCGAAAATCCGGAGACGCGCGTCTTGCTGCTGGAAGCGGGGCCGAAGGATTCGAGCCTTTTATTTCGTATTCCCGCAGCCATGCGCTTTGCCTACGATGCGCCCCGGTACAATTGGAATTATGAAACCCAGCCAGAACAGTACATGAACGATCGCAGGATTCGCCAGCCGCGAGGACGAGTTTTGGGAGGTTCCTCGTCAATAAACGGCCAACTTTATCTGCGCGGCCATCCGCTTGACTACGAAGGCTGGGCCGAAGCAGGAGCGAGCGGATGGTCCTATGCCGAGGTGCTCCCCTACTTCATGCGATTGGAATCGAGTTTGGATGGCGATTCAGACTACCGGGGATCGCAGGGTTCGATTGGCGTCTCCACCGTCGCACCGAATCCTCTTGAGCAGGCGTTTCTAAATGCCGGACGCGAAGCCGGCTATTTGCAGACTGCCGACGTCAACGGCGCTCAGCAGGACGGATTTGGAAGATTGCCAAAGAACGTGGCCGGCGGGCGACGCTCGTCCACCTCGCAATGCTATCTGCGCAACCCGCCGAAGAACCTGATTATTCAGACCGGCTGCCACGCCCGACGCATTCTTCTGTCTGGTCGCCGCGCAACCGGGGTCGAATACGAAAGGCATCGCCAGACTTTTTCGGCCAGAACCCGGCGAGAGGCAGTTCTGTGCGGCGGCGCTTACAACAGCCCGTCGTTGCTCATGCAGTCCGGAGTCGGTCCGGCATCGCATTTGCGCGCGCTCGGAATAAACGTGGCACACGATCTTCCGGGCGTCGGCGAAAACCTGATGGATCATCCGCTAACTTCCGTTCAGGTAACTTGCACCGTTCCGGTCACGCTCCATAAACACCTCAACCCGTTCGGTCTTGTCAAGGGATTCTTGGATTGGATGCTGTTTCGGAAAGGCCTTCTGGCAAACAATCACTTCGACGTTGTCTCCTTCATCCGTTCAAAACCGGGCGTGAAGTTTCCCGATCTTCAGGTTGCGCTGTTCGATGTCGCGGTGGCCGAAGGGTCGAAGGATTTTGTTAGAGAACACGCATTTCAGTTGCAGATTTCCAACCAGCGCCCTTTGAGCCGAGGCTGCGTTCGCCTTGGTTCAGCCGATCCGCGTGCCAAGCCTCTCATCCACCTCAACATGCTGGAACACCCTCAAGACGTCGAGGACTTGATCATGGCCATTCGGCTTTCCAGGGAACTGTTGAAGCAGCCATCGCTCGCGTTCTACGCGGGATGCGAAATGTCGCCCGGCGCGGGAGTGGCCACAGACCGGCAAATTGAAGACTGGCTGCGTTCTGCATGCCACAGTTCGTACCATGCTTGCGGCACCTGCAGGATGGGCACCGACCATTTGGCCGTGGTTGATCCCGAATGCCGCGTACGCGGCATCGAGGGCCTCCGTGTGGCGGACGCCTCCATCATGCCCGCAATTCCTTCCGCCAATTTGAATTGCCCGACGATGATGATAGGTGAGAAGGCCGCCGATTTGATTGCCGGCAAAGCGCCTTTAACGCCCCTTTATCTGCCCTATTTTGTCGATCCCAATTGGGAGACTAGGCAACGACGATGCCGATAGCAGGATTATCGTATTCTTGCGGCTTTCCGGAATCGCCGAACCGCCTGCCCGTCAAAGGCCAACTCCAAATAGGTCTAACGATTCTGGCCAACGCGGATTCGAAGTCGCGATCGGCGGAGGCATACGCCTGCGGGAGGCTCGCAGCGGAGACGCCCGAGAGGCCTCATGCGCATTGAATTTGGCGCGCTAATGTCGCTATCGTTGCTCTTGATCCCGTCGCCGACGGCAAAATACCTGGCGGAGAGACAGGGATTCGAACCCTGGAGACGGTTCCCCGCCTACACGCGTTCCAGGCGTGCGCCTTCGACCACTCGGCCACCTCTCCGACGCAACGTTTCTTATATCCGGCTAAGTGCGACTATCAAGATATCGCGCGAATTATTTTGCATTGTCGCGTCGCGATCCGTTAGGCATCTATTCTTGCGAATTTCAATGCATAATTCGACAAGTCGGCCCGCAAGCTGAATAATTTAGATTTTGCTTGTCGATATAGGATTAGAGTATTCGTTCTTTCACGAATGACAATGGACTTTCTCACGTTAGCGCAAAAAAGGGACGGAAAATTCGATGAATGTGCGGCGCAAACAGGAATGGGACACCTCGCGCTATGAGCGAAACGCGCGATTCGTTTCGCAACTTGGGTCGCCGTTAATTGAAATTCTTGCCCCGAAAGCAGATGAACGGATTCTTGATTTGGGATGTGGGGACGGATTCCTTACCAAGCAAATAGAGCAGGCTGGCGCTCGCGTCGTCGGAATCGACACGTCCGAAAACTTGCTGTCGGCCGCCAGGGAAAGAGGTTTGTTCGTATGTTTTATGGACGCGCAAAACCTTGAATTCAGGGAGGAGTTCGACGCAGTATTTTCCAACGCGGCTCTTCACTGGATGCTTGATGCCGACGGCGTATTGGCCGGTGTCGCCAGAGCATTGAAGAAAGGCGGTCGATTTGTCGGGGAGTTCGGTGGCCATGGCAACGTAGCTGCGATCCTTTCCGCACTGTTCGGAGCGCTTAAATTAAATGGATTCGACGAAGGTTTCGACAACCCCTGGTTTTTTCCGACAGTCGACGAATATGCAAAAAAACTGGAATTACACGGCTTTAGGGTCAACGAAATCGCGCTCCATCCGAGGCCAACGCCGCTTCCAACGGGCATGAAGGGATGGCTCGACACTTTCGCTACACCGATGCTGAGCGCCGCCGGGAGTGAAAAAAGGCAAGAGGTATTGGATGAAGCCATTGCATTGCTGGCGCCTTGCCTGCGCGATGGTGATGGAAATTGGACGGCTGACTATGTGAGGCTCCGTTTCGCTGCGGTCATCGCCTGATTGACCGAGTCACGTGAATCGGATCTAAAAAATGTAGGATCTTTGCAAAAAATTCCAAGTTCTCATTGGAACTACAACTTCGACAAAAGTAGTTCCACTTCATCGGCGCTCGGCATTGAAGGCGCGGTTCCGGGGCGCGTAACGGAAATACTCGCGGCGGCACAAGCATACCTGGTCGCTTCATACGGCGTATGCCCCTGCAGCAAGGCATGCGCGAATCCGCCGCAAAAGCTATCGCCGGCCCCGGTCGTTTCAACGACAGGTCCTGCGTTGAAGGCCGCGAGATGCTTGCATTCGCCGCCAAGGTTTAAAAGCGCGCCGTTTTCGCCCAGCGTTACGATTACCGATTTCGCCCCCATCTCGCGAAGAGCGCGAGAGGCTTCTCTGGCATCTTCAACAGTTTGCACGCGCATGCCGGTCAACGTTTCCGCTTCGCTTTCATTCGGAACCAAATAGTCGCACAATTCAAGCAAATCGCGATCTACTGCGGCGGCGGGCGCCGGATTCAAAACTGTCGTAGTCCCGCTGGACTTGGCGATTTCCATTCCTCGCTTGGCGGCGTCGATCGGTGTTTCGAATTGCGCCATGAAAATGCTCGCGTCTCTGATTGAATCGGCGTTTTGCTCGATGTCCTGAACACCCACGTCAGAAGCGGCGCCTGGCACGACTATTATAGCGTTGTTGCCCGTCGCGTCGTCGACAAAAATATAAGCGGAACCAGTGAAGCTACCTGGGTCGGCCACGACAAGCGATTCGATGTTTTCCCGCGCCCACATGTCGCGAGCCATGCGGGCAAATGCGTCGTCGCCGATGCGAGTAATGAATTTAACTTGCGAGCCTAGTCTCGCCGCCGCGACGGCTTGATTTGATCCCTTTCCTCCCGGTCCAAGTGCAAAGCCCTTCCCCAATATGGTTTCGCCTATTCGCGGCTGCCTGTCGGCGCGATAAGCTGCATCGGCCACGAAGATTCCTAGAATTACTATGCCGCTCTCTTGCATGGATTCCCTCGAATATTCACTTTTTCATGGCGCAATAACGCCTTTCCTTATCGCAAAGCATCCGTAGAATCGCCTTTCGCCTGTTTGAATGACGCAGTAGGCGTTTCTGGCGCGTTCATAAAAAGCGAATCGTTCTATCGGCACCATAGGTCCTTTCTTTTCAGACAGGGAGTCGACCACTTGTTGAACCTCCTCTTGGACAGGAGGAATTTCTTCTGGGCCATCGGCAAGCATCATTCGCGCTACCGCGTCGTCGACAAACGTGTCGACAGGGTAAAGGGATAGAATTGCTTTCGTGACTTCGGCGGCGCTCGCTAGCGAGATACGAAGCAATCGCCCCAATCGCGTTTGCCGTGCTACGGAGTCCGCCGGAAAGTTCATGTCCGCCAGTATCAAGTCGTCGCCGTGACCCATGGCGCGCAGCGCGTATAGTATTTCGGCGTTGAGAATAGGGTCGATTCCCTTCAGCATGCATAAATTCCTTTCATTCTCGCTGCATCGGCAAAATTCGCCGAGCTTGAAGTGGAGCGGATCGTAGGTGGCGCCTTTAGGCCCTGCTAGATCCCGGCTCTAGCTGTCGCCGCACTCAGAACATACCGGAAAGAGTCTCCGGTGCTTGTCCTTGAAGAGTTCGGCGAGGTCGAAATCGACCTCTTTTCTCACGGCGACGGCAATGCGCGCGAGTTTTCAGCATGGGCGAAGAATTGTTCGCTACGGCATCGACGCTGCCGGTATTCGACAAGATTTTCCCAAAAGGGATTTCGCTCCTTTCGCTAGTCGGAGCCGCGCGCCGCTCGAAATTCTTCGATAGCATCCCGAAGTTCGAAATACGCTTCGCAGTCGCCATCGCAAATTTCATCAAGCTTCTCAAGTTGAACAACGGCGGAGTCCAAATCGTCGACCAATAGGTATGCTTCTCCCAAGTACTCCAATGCCTCTTCGTGCCGCGGATCAATGGCTAGCGCCATTTCATAGTTCGAGAAAGCACTCTCCAAATCGCCGATTTGGCGCTGGCTGTATGCCAGCATATTGAATGCGTCGGCATTGTCAGGCTCAAGCCGGACAGCCTCCGTGAAATGGACGACAGCAAGCTTCCAGTTTTCGGAATCCGCAGCCTCTAGGCCCATGCTGTAAGCAGACGAAACTTTTTCGACCGGGGTGTCGCTCACGGCCGCCATTGCCGAAATTGGTGCCGAGAACGCAACAATCGCCGCAAGCGCAATCCTCGCAAATAAATTCATAGCAAATCCTCCCTTTTCAGTTTGAGGCAATCAGTCAATTTTTGTGGCGTACGAATGTACACGCTGGTTCATTTCGGGTAAGCGCATCCGAAATCCAAGTATTCCGCTCTCTTTTCGTTAAACCGAACCATGTAGCTCTGAGTCGCGGGCTTCCTTTCGACTTTCATTCTTCAGGCGAATCGATTTCGATTCAAATCGATCCGGATGATTTTTTCTATGCCAAATTCCGACTTCTGCAGCAAAGAATGCTAGGAATTTCATTGAATAATATCTACGAAAACGCGCGTCGCGGTGTGCTGCGTGGCGATGGCGAAGTCGATATTGGCCACCGCCTCGGTATCGAGGGCGGTCGGCTCCACGAGGGAGATCGTCGAGACCCTCCGACAAGAATTCGATGTGGCTGGCTACTACTTGGTCAAGGGTTTGGCTTTCATGGCGGCACGGGCGAGGGCGCTCGGGTATTCATCCAGGTTGGCGCTAGGGATATTCGGGCCAAGCGGGGCGAGGTGGCGCAGGCAGCTGATTCCGTGATCGCCAACACGTTCCTGAGTGTCTACGGTGTCGATGGCTGTGAAATAGCGCGGTATTCCGGAGGTTCGCCGCGTTTCCGTAAAATTGTTCTCTCTCCCTTTTGTTTGACTCCTGTAGTCTCTCGTCCGGAGCCGCAGCCGAGGCGCCGATCCGGTTGCTTGCCGTTCCGACGGAGATTGTTGATGTGTCTTGAGGGTCGGCTTTTCCACTGCGGGCGGTGCAACCGTCGCGTGGTTTCGCGCCGGGCCCGCGACCGCGGTCATCTGCAATGTTCGAATTCCTGCAGCGATGCCGGATGCCGCGAGCGTCGTAGGAAAGCGAACCGCCGCTATGCGATGAGCGAGCGCGGCCGGGAATGGAACCGCCGGCGCCAGCAACTGTATCGGATGCGGCGAGCGGCCGCGGATCCAACGGAGGCAACCTGCGGCTGCCGCCGCCCGGGAACCGCGATCGAACCACGGTTCCGGGAGCATGCCCGATGCAATCGTCCCCGCGCCTATCCGGACGCCGAAGACATGTTGCCGCGAGACCCTCAAGACGACCAAAGAGCCGATCCGGACGCGACCGGAGTGCAAATCCGTGCCTAAAAAAGCGCGGCGAATCGCCAGGATTCCGCGCTTTTGAACCGCCAACGACAGAAGGATGGTATCAACAATTCACTTATGCATTTTCTGTTCTTTCAGATGCCCGCATATGCGGCTTCGGTCCGTTTGAGCCTATATCGGCAACAATACCCATGCTATTCCGAACTACGCCGACCGCTACCGCCGTGGCGAACGGGCCTCGACGGCCTGCTTTGAATCCGCGGTCAACGCGGTTGTCGGAAAGTGCGCCTCGAAGGCTAGCGGACGCGCCGGTCAAAGCCGGGGGCTCACTTCATGCTCCAGACCAGAACGCGCGTGCTTGATGGCACTCTCGGGACGAAGTCCCAATCCCGGCATCCAGGGCTCTTCGGCAATGACAACGTAAACCGGGAGCAGGATAAAGCAGCGGATTAACGCCCGACTGTTTTGTAGTCCTTAAATTGGCCAACGCGATTGACTCCAGACACGCGGTCGATGGTGCTTGCATAGAATGCTAAACGGCAGGCCCGACATCCAGTTTGCTCCCATCTGAAAAGCGCGAGTAACGGAACCGGTTCATTGAGTGGCCGGGGTGCCTCTGCAAGGCTAGGTCGGCAACGATCTTGCCGACTCCCGGACCCATGCCGAACCCGTGTCCACTCATGCCGGTCGCTAGGATGAGACCGCCGAGCTCCGGGACATGGTCGATAACTGGAACGATATCCGGCATCGTATCGACCATGCCAGCCCAGGCGTTCAGTATTTTCGGAACACCAAGACCGGGAAACAGATTGGCGAACTGACCGGTCGCGCTCTCAACCGACTTGGAATTCGGATTCGGGTCGAGAACCCTTGTGCGTTCGAAGGGACTCTCCTCGTCCGCCCGCCATCGTCGGGGAGTCAACCAGGAGTCAGGGAATTCCTTCGGGCCAAACGGGAGAATCCGGGGATTTGCGAGGCTCGATTTCAAGGTGGGAAGATAGTACGGGGCCGCGCGAAACGCGTCGCGACCGAGGTAAAGATCGACCGGGTCGCGGTCGGCCAGCGTGTAGCCGCCATCTTCGCGCCGGCGAATGGCCAAACCCTCATCAATGGCAGTTCCGTCGAAGAAATCCGGCAACTCATCGGTCTGCACAACTGTTGCCCTGAAGGAGAGTTGAGGAATGAAAACGCCATGGTGCTGCAGGAGCAGCGACGACCATGCGCCCCCGGCCAACACGACCTGCTCGGCGCGAACGCGTAACGCTTCCGACACGACGCCGACCACTCGCCCGCCTTGGACGTCCAATGAACGGGCGGCGCAGTTCTCGACGATGGCAACGCCTTCACTCCTTGCCAGGCTTGCCACAGAAGGAACCGCGACCCATGGCTCCGCCCTGGCATCGCTCGGTGTCCAGATCCCACCTGCCCATGGGCTTTGTGAAGTTGCGCCACCGACTCGATGGTCAATCTTGTCGGCGACCTCCTGTGGGGAAAGCCATCGGGTGTCGAGTTGATGCGTCTTGGCGATCTCCATCCATTCGGAGAATTTCGCCAGTCGTTTTTCATTTCGAGCAAGGTACAAGCATCCGCCGCGAACAAATCCGCATTTCCCCTTGAGTTCGGCATCGACCTCGCCCCACAGGCGATTGGCTTCCATGACGACGGGAAGTTCCGCGGCGTCCCTGCCCTGTTGTCGGCACCAGCCCCAATTCCTGGAAGACTGCTCGCCGGCAATCCTGCCCTTCTCCAAAACCAGAACTTTAAGACCGAGCCGGTTCGCGTAGAGCGCGGAGAAGATGCCCACGATGCCGCCGCCAACTATGATGAGGTCGGTCGCGTCCGGTAATTCGTCCTGAAAGCGTATGGGTGTATCAATGTTTATACCGGCTTGGGATCGGTTATTCTCCACGGTGCCCTCCAGCGCCTCCTTGCAGTGCGATGTCGAGTGGGTTCCTGAGCAACACTTATGCCTTTGGCGTCTATTCCTTGGCGACGAGGTGCCCGGGTTCAATCTCGACATGCTCAACCCGGACGGGCGACTGTCCCGCTGCCCAGCGGGGGCTCGGGATTTCGCCAGTCAGCAAGGGGCGTTCCTTTCGCTGCCGCGGATCTGCAATCGGTGCCGCTTGAAGCAGCTTCTTGGTATATGAATGCGTCGGGTTCTCGAAAATATGGGCCCGAGAGCCCATTTCAACGATCTGCCCGAGATACATCACCGCGACCCGGTGAGCCATGCGCTCAACGACAGCGAGGTCATGGGTAATGAACAGGTAGCTGAGCCCCATGTCGCGCTGCAGCTCCATCATCAGGTTGATGACTTGCGCTTGCACGGACACGTCCAGCGCGGATACTGATTCGTCCGCGATCACCAGTTTGGGCGCCAGCGCAAGAGCGCGCGCAATGCACACTCGCTGACGCTGACCGCCGGAGAACTGATGCGGAAACTGGTTCATGTGGCTCAGCAGCAGTCCAACCCGTTCGAACAGCTTCGCTACGCGATCCCGGAGTTCTTCCCGCTTCTTCGCCAGGCCATGAATGATCAGCGGCTCCGCAACTGAATAGCCAACGGTGCGTCGGGGATCGAGGCTGGCAAACGGGTCTTGAAAGATCATCTGCATCTTGGAGCGATGCGGACGCATCTGGACGGTCGACAAGCCAGTAAGCTCTTTGCCTTCGAGCTTGATGCTTCCGCCGTCTGCATCGAGCAGCTTGCAGATCAATTGGGCCAGCGTGGATTTGCCGCATCCACTTTCGCCGACCACGGCGAGTGTCTCGGCGTGTCCCACTTCGACGTCCACATGTTCCACTGCATGGACCTTCGACCCGTCTTTCAAGGGAAATACCTTTTGGAGTTCGCGAACATCCAGCAGCGAATTCATCTTTCGTTCGCCTCCAGAACGAGATCAAACAATTCCGGCTCAGACTTTCCGGTCATTGATCCCAGTCGAGGAATGGAGGCGAGAAGCGCCCGCGTATAGTTCGCTTCCGGCTTTTCGAAAATATCGTACACATTTCCGGTTTCGACCACTTTGGATCGCCTCATGACCACAATGTCGTCGGCGACCTCGGCAACGACGCCCATGTCGTGGGTGATGAGCATCACGGATGCTCCGGTCTGATCCTGCAACTCCTTCATCAGCCCCAGCATTTGCGCCTGGATTGTCACATCCAAAGCAGTCGTTGGTTCGTCAGCAATGAGGAGTTTTGGATCGCACGACAGCGCCATGGCGATCATCACCCGTTGACGCATGCCTCCGGAAAGCTGGTGAGGATAATCGGTGAGCACCTTTTCCGCTCTCGGGATGCGGACCATCTCGAACATCTCGAGAGCCTTGTCCTTAGCGCTGCGACGGGTCAGCCCCTGATGAAGCTGAATGGACTCCATCACCTGGTCACCGGTCGTGTAGACGGGGTTGAGACTGGTGAGAGGCTCCTGGAAGATCATCGAGATTTCATTGCCGCGAATGCTGCGCATCTCGCGCTCGGTGCATTGAAGAAGGTCGATCGTCGATCCGTCCTTGCGCTCAAACAGGATTTCGCCGGCGTCGATTTCGGCTCGCGTGCCCAGAGTTACAAGCCCCATGACGGATAGCGCGGTTACAGATTTGCCTGAGCCGCTCTCGCCCACGACTGCTGTTGTCTTGCCCGAATCAAGGTTGAACGACAGGTTGTCGAGTGCTGTAAACGTGCCAAAACGAACGGTGAGATTGCGGATGGACAAAAGTGGTTGTGTCGACCCGATGCCCATCACCGCCCCCGCAGTTTTGGATTAATGGCGTCTTGGATCCCGTCGCCGATGAGGCTGAGACTGAGAACCGTGATAAAGACCATGAAGCCCGGAAAGGTGACGCCCCACCAGTTCACGAGAAAATACTGCCGGTTCAACCCGACGTAATACCCCCAACTCAGGCTTTCCGGATCGCCAAGACCAAGAAAGGCAAGCCCGGCCTCGAAGAGGATCGCAGCACCCATCGTCAAAGTGGCTTGAACGATCAACACCGGAAGCGTGTTCGGAAGAATTGTCCGAAGGATGATACGGGCGTTGGATGCGCCGATTGAACGCGCGGCCTTAACGTATTCCAGATTTTTCTGTCTCAGGAATTCAGAACGGGTCTGGCGGGCAACCGGCGGCCACGAGATGATACCGATTGCCAAGACTATTGTGATGGTCGACGCCCCGAATAGAGCCACCACGACCAAGGCAAATAGGAGCCCGGGAAGGACTTGGAAGAACTCGGTCACCTTCATCAGGGCCCGGTCGACGATGCCGCCGTAGAAGCCGGCGAGAGCGCCGACGACCGCGCCGACGGTAACGATCAAAAGGGCTGCGAACCCGGCAACCTCCAATGTGGTTGATCCCCCATGCATTACGATCAGCCCTACGCCGCGTCCCAAATAGTCGGTACCGAAGAACGGCCCGTTTTCTGAAAAAGGCGCCAGGTGCCGCTTTCCGGCATATGCAAACTTGTCGTCCGTGAAGATGGCCGGAAGGATGTAGCTCACGAACAGGATAATGGCCATCAGCACGGCGCCAAACAAGGCAGCCTTGTTGGCCATGAACATTCGCAGGCCCTGGTAGCGTTCCGCAGAGGTGGCTTCCAGCGCGCTCGATGGAGGGTGGGCAGTTGCCATTTCAGACATCCCCGATGCGAATTCTGGGATCGACGAGGCGGTAGGCGATGTCGGTCACGAGATTGGCGAGGATGACCGTGGCGGACACCATGGTCAGAATGGCCAAGAGCACATTGGTATCGCGAGTCAGGACCGCTTCGAACGCAAGGCGGCCCAGGCCCGGCCAGTTGAACACGGTTTCCACCAAGATGGCGCCCGAGAGAAGCACACCGAACTCCATGCCAAGAACGGTTATAATCGGAATGACCGCGTTCCGGAGCGCATGCTTGATCATCACTGGGCCTTCGCTCAGGCCTTTGGCGCGCGCCGTCCTGATGTAGTCGGATTGGAGAACCTCCAGCATGGACGCGCGGGACAGACGCGCGTATGACGCGAGAAAGATGACGCCAAGTGAAATCGTCGGCAGGACGAGATGGCGCGCTGTATCCAGCGCCCGTTCAACGAATCCTGCGGAGCTTGAAAGGCGAAGGTTGTTCATGCCCGAAACCGGCAACCAATCGAGCCAGACCCCGAAGACCAATACGAGCAAGATGCCGGTCCAGAAGACCGGCATCGCAAAACCGATCAAGGCAAAGACGGTCAGCCCACCGCTGAAAAAACTCGTCGGGCGACGGGCGGCAATCGAACCGATCGTAACGCCGATGATCACGGCGAAGGCGAGGGCGCACAGGGCCAAGAGGAGGGTAGGGAAGATCCTTGGCGCGATCATCTCGATGACTGGCCGGTTCCCGATTGGCGAAAAGCCAAAGTCGCCGGTCAGGACATTTCCAATATAGGTGATCAACTGTACGTGAAACGGTTGGTCGAGACCCATTTGCTCGCGGATGAGCTGGTTGATCTCTTCGCGCCCATCGCCGAACGCACCGCCTGACAGGGCATCGACAACGTCCCCTGGCGCCAGATAGATCAAAACGAAGTTGAAAACGATGACCGCAAGGATCAGCAGGAACGACTCGAATATCTTGACTGCGATCGCCTTCATTCGTGCCTGCCCTACAAAAGAATGGCCACGCGAGTGGCCATTCTTATAACGCGCTTATGAGGGCTTAACTGTCGAGCCAAAGCTCTGCCCAGCTGTCCATCCAACCCCAAACGCCATCAGGCGGGTTCTGAACGGAGTTCTGCATACGGGTAAACCACACTTCGTTAGTCAGGTAGATGACCGGCACATCGGCATTTATCATCTCCTGAGCCTCGAAGTACAACTCCTTGCGCTTTTCGACATCGATTTCAAAGCCAGCCTCCGCAAGCTTTGCGTCAACCGCCTCGTTGCAGTACCAACTCATGTTTGAGAACGCGACGTTGTTCTTGCGGTTGTCGCAGTTGTAGCTGCGATTTACGCCAATGACCGGATCACCCCAGTTCCACAGACCGACCAGCGAAATCTGAAAGTCTGCATTCTCCCTGGTAATCTCTTTCAGCATGGTGACTTCATCCGGCTTCACGTCAATCTGGAGATCGACGCCAATTTCCGCCCACTGGCGCTTTAGAATCTCGGCTCCGGTCTGCAGTTGGCCGGGGAAGGTTGAAATGGTCAATTGAACGCCGTCCGGATAGCCAGCCTCCGCAAGCAGAGCCTTCCCTTTCTCTACATCACGGTCGTAACAGTTGGCGCCCGAGTGGTAGAACGGGCTTTGGCTTTGAATTCCGGTGCACTGGCGACGGTGCTGACCGGCATACACGACCTCATTGTACTCTTCCCAGTCGTAGCCGTACCAAAGGGCCTGGCGCACGCGCACATCGGAAAGGATCTCGTCGCGCAGGTTCAACTGTATCCAGGGAATGGATCCGATCGCTTCAAATCCTTTGTCGACGACCTTGATGTTCGGATTCTGACGGGCGAGTTCTATGTCGTCGCCGGACCAGATGCTTACCATGTCGAATTGTCCGGATTCGATTCCCAGCGCGTTCGTCGACGCATCCGGTACAACGTTCATGATCACTTCGTCCAGATAGGGAAGGCTCTCAATGAAGAAGCCGTCATTCTTCACGAAATGGATCTTGCCGTTGCCGTTCCACTCGGCCAGCTTGAATGGCCCCGAACCGATGACATTCTCGGTCAAACGCGGGTGCGTTGGCATCTCCTGCCCATCATTGAAGATATGCTCGGGAACGATGGGCAAAAGGCCCGGCGTCAAGGCCATCAGGAGTGCGGGATGCGGCGTGCTCAGATTGATTGTGCAATCCTTTCCGTCACCGCCGTCAACACCTGTCACCGGAGCAAACATCGGTTTGAACGGGTGATTTTCCTGCGATGTCTTGATGCTGAAGGCCACGTCCGTGCAGGTGATGTCCTCGCCATCATGGAATCGAGCATTTGCGTTCAGCCTGAAACTGAACTGCTTGCCGTCATCGCTGTAAGACCATTCATCCGCAAGATAGGGGACTGGCTCATAGTTGTCGGACATCCGGATCAGACCGGCATTCAACTGGGTGCCCGGAATGTTTCGCAGGCCGGAAGCAACGACCCCGATCGGATGGGTCATCGGGATATGAAGTCCAACGACAAAGATCCCGCCCCTCCTGTCGTCCGGCGGAGTGTTCTCCGGGTGGAGCAAGTACTGTTCCTGAGCAACGGCCGCCGCCGCAGTCAGGGAAAACGAAATCGCTGTCGTTGCTGCGATTCGCAGCAGAGATTTCATTTGGATCTTGGCAGCCATGATGGCACCTCCTTCTTTGAGTTATCCGCTCGAAATGTTCTGCCTGCAGATCCTGCCGCGCTCGCCCGAAGGCGAGCGGATTGGTCAATCACAGTTTCCTTGCTTTTGTCGGTTGGCGTCAGGAATGGAGATGGCCGGCCGCCCATGGCCAAAGGCCGCTTCGACCTGACAGATCTCGGAAGCGAATTCCGCGGCAAGCTCCAGCGAAGATCGGGTGTCCGTGCCTTTCAGGTATTCGACGGTGAGAACCGCGCTGAAGGCGTCGCCCGCGCCCAATGTGTCAACGACCTCCGTCGCAACGACGTCTTGTCCAAATAATTTGCCGTGAGACAGACATACCGCTCCCTTGGAGCCGCGCGTGACTGCGACCAGGGAGGGTCCCAACTTCGCAACGTGTCCCGCAAGCGCATGGGCGGCAGGCAGGTCACCGTCCGCCTTGGACAGAAAAGCCACCTCGAGGTAAGGCGCAATCCTGCCCAGGGAAGATTCTGAATACTTGTCGGAAAAGTCATAGGAGAGCCGTTTACTGGCGCGTGCGATTTCGCTGATCTTGTCGTCGAGCATGCTGTTGACACCAATATGGACCAGATCAAACTGGCCCAAATACGCCTCGTCATCGAGATTGATGCCATATTCTTCCGCCGTATAGAGATGACAGCCGTCGAACCAGCGATCCCCTTCCATATGGCGGACCCGCGACCAGGAGGTCTGCGCCGCGGTCCTGCGCAGCCGAGGGCTGGGAACGTTCTCGACTGCCAAGGCGTCTTCGATTTGTGCGCCGAAAGCATCGTCGCCAATGCATCCCATATAGTGAGCGTCGACTCCCAGCCTCTTGGCGTAGACAGCGAAGTTCAACGAATTGCCGCCCGGGTATTGCACGCCGCGGTCTACGTAAATGTCGATCGTGTTGTCACCTAGGCCGAGAAGACTCAGCATGATCAGTACTCCACTTTCCACATATATCGGCGCGTTTCCAAAGGATGGTCGTGGAGATCCGCCAGATGCTCACTGAATCGGTCCAGTGCGATGCCGACTATGTAGGGCGCGACTATGGGGCGGATTTCCGGATCGATGCCCGGCATCTCGAAGTCTTTGGAATCGTATATGTACAGGCGCTTGCCATAGGTCTTGCAGAACCCTAGCGCGCGCTCCATCAGCGGGCGGCTGGGATCCTCGCCCAGCAGCAAAAAGATCGGAACATTTTCATCCACCGCTTCGAACGGTCCGTGAAAGAACTCGGCTGATTCAAGAGGGGTGCTGTGCAACCATTGCATTTCCATCAAGGTGCAGACGCCGAACACATAAGCGGTACAGAACATTGGACCGGACGCGATCTGGTAAATGATCTTGTCGTCCTGAAGCTCCTTCGCCTCCTTCGCTGCGCGTGCTTCGTTGCCGGCCTTGGCGGCCGCGGCTGCCTTGGGCAATGCCTTCAGAGAGGAAAGAAGTTTGGCTTCCGGTCGCCAGCCGTCCTTTGCAGCCAGCAGACCGCCCATGAAGCCCGTCATGGCTATGGACATGGACGTGTGGGGAAGACCAACGATGTCCTGTGCAGATTCCGTGGAGCAGACGACATGCTTGACGGCTTTGGCCAGTGGCTTGTCAGCAGTCGTCGTGAATCCCACTGTGATCGCCGGATAATCCTGGAGAAACATGGCCGCTTCAATGGTTTCCCTGGTGGTTCCCGAATTGGATCCGATGACGACGAGCGTTCGCTCATCCAATCGCGGCGTTGCCTGGGTCACAAACTCGGCGGGGAAATAGCGGCGAACTTCAAGAGACTTGCTATAGTGCTCGATCCAGTATTGAAGCCCCAACATCGATCGATTGGGTGCGCCACATGCAACGAAAAATATTCGGTCTATGTCGCGCGCAAGTTGGTGTCCAAGCGCAGCGGCTTCGTCCACGACAGCTGCCGCGCCGATGAGCGCACTCTCAGTTTTATCCTGGTCGACCAGCGCGACCATGTGCACCATTCCTGCAGTCAAGAAGAGCGCCAAGTCTAAATCGGCAAAAATTTAGAGTCAACAAAGCATGGCGTGGGGGCGCGTGGGAACCTCTTACGACATTCGCTCCGCGCCAAGCAATTGAGACGTCGGCATGCCAGTCGCGTAAACCTTCGCCAAATTATGTAAAAGAGACCTCAATGACAGTTGAGGCCGATATTCCGCAGAGGACTTCCCAGAATCGGCTTTGACGCAGCATAGGCGCAGATTCCGCCAAAGGATTCTTATGCCCCGGATTTCTTGAGTTCGTTTCTTTTCATCCAGTTTGAGAGGATTGCGGTTGTTGCGCGGTGGCGCTTCTATCTCCGGGTGAAATGGATCGGTCTTGCTCATGCCAGGCCCTTTCGGCCGCGCGGAGGCCTTTCTCGCTCTAGGAGCCTCTTCGGTTCTGGCCGAGATTGGGTCGCGCTCGAACTCGGCGGCCTTTGAGAAAGCCATGGCGCCGATCCTGCTCTGGATTGAATAGTCGATCCTCCTGCGCCTCTTGATCGCATAGACCCGAATGCCGGCGTTCGAGGCGATGGACAGAATTTTCATTCATTCGAAAATCGAGCGCGCGAGCCGGGAGAGCTCGCTGGCGATCAGTGTATCGCCTTGGCGCAGTGCGTCCAGAATGTCTGAAATCTTTCGCTTGCGCCACGCGATCCTGCCGGAATCCTTCTACTCGACGAATTCGACGCGGCCGAGATCCGCCCGTTTTGCAAGGGCGAGGATATCGTCCAGGTCCTGAGTCTCTTCGGAGACCCGAAGATGCCCTGTGAATTTGGATGCGCTTTCGCTCATCGTACGCCCGCGTTCGAAGAAATAACTGATTCACCTTACAAAGGAAATCGTTCGGGGCGGTTTGTTCAACGACATTCATCGCGCTTCACGCAAAGAGAAAACGGTCGCTTTATTTAACATCGTCGGGAGCGGGCGACGTACCAGATTCCAGATGAGAACCGGCATGTTGCTTCATACAAATCCTCGCGAATGCGCTGCGACCGTTCTGTTTTCTGAACGAACGATACGAACTCTGAGGCGCTGCGGTTCTCATTTATTGTAACGGGTTCTTTGCAGCGCACCGCCGGGCGCCGCAAGAACGACGCGCGCGAAATGGTTTTTTCGCGCCCTGTTTCCCGGGCCAGGAAGATAGTGGCCGCCTCTTCCTGCCGACCGACAGCGCGTTGGCGAGGTCATACTGCCGGCTTTCAAACAAGGTATCGAGATGGTCTATGCGCATAGCAAGCCTCGCGGATCTCCTCAAATGACGGACTCAGATAGAGCAGTGGCGAAGTCAAGATACCGCGCTTGGCCAACAGCAGCGCGATCAGCAATCAGCCGACGCGGCCAATCGAACCGTACAAGAGCTGAGCGCCTGTTGAGCGGGCTGCAAAAAAGACGTTCCGCTCGGACCGCCCTCGCCGCTATCGGCGGCCGCTAGGAAAGGAAAGCCGATGCTCGTCCGCCGTATTGGGAGATGCGAAACGCTTAAGGAATGGCAAAATTGGATTTTAGGCTTGACAAGAAGGCTCATAGGAGCCGGTCCAGCGCAGCTCAATGCAGCCGGTTGAGGAGATCCATCCCGACGGCATGTCGTTCGAGTATGTTCTCGTGCACTTTCAGGACGAGGCTCGAATCGGGCAAAACGAGATGCTCGCCAGGGTCTGGGCGCGAAAGGGCAGCCGTCCCTGGTTGCCGAGGGACTACAGGCGCGGCTACCGCTATCTGTTCTCGGCGGCCTGTCCCGAGGCCGGAGAGGCGGTCGGCCATGCGTGCGGGAAGGCGGACACCGAGGAGATGAACCGCCATCTCCGGGATGTTTGCCGGGGAATTCCCGAGGGAGGCAAATGTTGATGGCGCTCGAGGGTGCGGGCCGGCACCGTTTTTAGGCCCTGTTGTCCGAGCCAGCGTCTCCCGGCTCCGAGTGCCGCCGCGCCTCCCGGAGCTGAACCCGGTCGAAACGATCTTCTCGGCGCTCAACCGCCGCCACTTCTCGAACCGCTTATTCGAGAGTGCCGAGCATGTCGGGGAGGTCGAGGAAGAAGTGCGGGACGGCTTCACCCAAAGAACCGCGGAGATCATGCAAATCACCCGCCTTGCACGGGCCGAACCGTGCAAACCGCAACGGATTCCATAGGCGATTATTTGGTCGGATTGGCATTGGCCATGCCGGCGCGCAAGCATCTCGACTCTTCGGATTGGACGCAGAGGCCAATGCCACTGCATTGGATTGTCAACAACGTTTTTTCAGTAACCCTTTGGCAAGTGATGTCGAGTGGCCTCTGGAACTACCTGAAGCACTCGATCAAAACGGTAATGTCGGCGGCCAAACGGTTAAATGCGCTTGTATCCAGGGCAATGTCCTCGCTGTCAAAATCTAAATTTCGACCGGCAGCGGCCGAGAGCCTGCTGAGTTCGTCCCTTCCAGAATAGAAAAATTCACCTTCGGGGAGCTGCCTGTCGCCGAATTCTCTCGGGAGCAGCATACCGACGACCGTACCGGACGAATTCAAGATCGGGCCGCCGGCATCGCCCTGCAGCGCATCGACCGAAATGCTCCCGATCTGCTCGTTTTCCGTAGAATTGCTGGCTGTTCTGATCATTCCTTTCGTGAGAGTCGGGGCTCCAAGTTTGCCGCCAAAGGAGAATCCTGAAACTGAAACCGCTTCGCCGTATCTTGGGCTTCGTGGCGCGAATCTCGCATATTCGATGGGCGACAGCTCTGAAACGGGCGCAAGAACCGCGACCGGGCCGTTCCCGCTGCTTTCCAAAACCATGTCGTGATCCGACTCAATGCGAATTCGCTCGCAATTGGCCACGGCTTGCCAGGTGGTCAAAACATGCCCAAATGGATCGATATAAAATCCCGACGCGGTCATGTCGGGCTTTCGAGTTTCCAAGCCCGCGAGAAGATCGAATGAATCGCTAACGAAGCCGTCTTCCGCCAAATCGTCAAGCGTCCTATCGTTAAAGACGCGGAAATTTTCCCGAATTGTCGGCACGATCCGGTTCATGAGTATGTTTTCCGCTTTTGGCCATGTGGCGAGAAAACCCTTGATCTGGCCGTTGCTTAGATTTGCGCTCGCAAATGCGCTGGTGGTTTCGTTGCTTCCGGAGATTCGGAATGAATTGCGGCCGATTGATTTGTCCGCCTCCCGAGGCACTGCATCGAACATCTGTACCACTTCGTAGAGATGCTGCAAAAAGTCGGCGCCGCCCTTGAGGCTGACAATTAGCAGCTTGATATTGCGTTCATCTGCAGACTCGAACACGGCGAATGGCGGGTTGTATCTGGCAAATTCGACCAGATTTCCTGGAATCATCATCCTTATTCCGGCATTTGCATCAGAATAGACGTAGAACCCGATGTCCCTTAGTTCCTGCTCATAATTGTTCACCAGGACGTTTTGCTGATAGGTTGTGAGATACCCTGTCGCTGGCTCATCCATTCGACTTTGGAATTCGCTGATTGCCTGCCGCGTCGCAGGGCCGAATTGACCGTCGATTTCTCCCGAATAGTGGTCGAACCAGCGCAATGCGAGCTGAATGTCGGCGCGAACTTCGACGGGAATCCGAGATTCCCTTTGTCTCGCTTGCTCCAATGATTCGCTAGTTGGCTCCACGCCGATATCGTCGATAATGCTGACGTCTATTCGGGTATCGTCGATAGGGGACGGCTGCGATTCAAGCACGGATTCGCTTCTAAGCGCGTCGTCCGCGCCGGGAGGCCAGATAATCTCCGCGAAGTCGGTTGACGATGCCAAAGAGCTGCTTTCTGGGATTTGTCCTGAATGTGCCCACTGCTGAACGAGCTGCTGAGCTTCGATGTAGTCGAATGGGCCAACCGCAACCGAATAGCCGCCAAACTTGTCTCGAAGCGCATGCACGCCATCAAACTGGAGAGCCCAGAGGCGCGCGTGCCCTTTTGCCGCCCGAGAGTCCTCGACTTGCTTGATCAATATCCAAGAAGTGCGATCTTGCGCATGCGCTGCACCTTTCACGACAAGAAAAAGCGCGACGCAGAATACTGCCCAATATTTAATTCCCATGCCCGTCTCGACAATATTTTCTTCGATTGAATTAAGTGTGGCCTATGGCGCATGTCACCCGATCTTGTCAATTGGGCACACTTCGCATCAAATTGAAACGCGAAGGGCCAATAAGCCAGTAACATCCGCAGTTTAGCTGGAAGTGCACTCGTAGCACAAGCCTTCTGTGCTTCCCAGCGAAATCCGGAGGTCGACGCCGCGGGCGCTCCCCTAGCCGCAATAGGTGTTGCCATCCCCTAGGGAATTTCGATAAATGCGGCGGTACCAGCGAACTTGGAGCTATCAAGCGTTATCCGAGCGCATCACTCTCGAAGAGACCAGGTTCGAGGGTGCGACTCAGCCCGCAACCGGAAATGCGCGCAGCGTTGCGCGACTGATGATTGGAGACTAATTTTGGGATCCCAGACGGTGCCGAAGCCGACATGCTTTCAGGATATCGTTTTGCGCCTGCAAAACTTTTGGGCGCAAAAGGGTTGCACGATCCTGCAGTCTTACGATCTGGAATTGGGGGCGGGTACCTTTCATCCGGCAACGAGCCTCCGTTCGCTCGGTCCAAAGAGCTGGGCTGCGGCCTATGTGCAGGCATCGCGACGCCCGACCGACGGTCGCTACGGCGAAAACCCGAACCGCTTGCAGCACTACTATCAATTCCAGGTTCTTATAAAGCCTTCGCCGCCGGACTTTCAAAGCAGCTATCTGGGCTCGCTGGCCTCGATCGGAATTGATTTGTCGCTCCACGACATAAGATTCGTGGAAGACGACTGGGAGAGCCCTACGCTTGGCGCTTGGGGGCTTGGCTGGGAGGTATGGTGCGACGGTATGGAGATTTCGCAGTTCACCTACTTCCAACAGGTAGGCGGCTACAATTGTCGACCTGTAGCGGGGGAGATCGCTTACGGTTTGGAGCGGCTTGCGATGTACGTACTTGGCATCGAACACGTCATGGAAATGCCGTACAATGATCCGGAAAGCGCCATCCCGTTGACATACGGCGACGTATTCCGTCACTCGGAAGCCGAATTTTCTCGCTGGAACTTCGATGTGTGCGACACGTCGATGATTCTTCGGCATTTTCGCGATGCGGAAGCTGAATGCCGGCGAATCCTCGATGAACCCGAGCTCGACGCAAAGACGGGCCGGCGCATCGTCATGGTGCACCCTGCCTACGACCAGTGCGCGAAAGCGTCCCACTTGTTTAACCTTTTGGACGCTCGGGGCGTAATCTCGGTGAGCGAGCGGCAAGCGATGATCGGGCGCGTGAGAGCGATGGCAAAAAATTGCGCGGACGCGTTCATGACCACGGAATTAGGTGGCGGGCAGGAGTAATTTAGGAATTGAATTTAGAGATTCCGCGTCTGAGAGCTCCGGTAGGACCGCGCTTGCGCCGTCGCCGGCTTGGTCCGAAACTTGCAGGTAGGGCGGCAACGGTCGCTCTACTAGGAATCTCTGCATTGCTAGGAATTTTATTGTGGTATGCCGTCAACTACGGCCACTACGACTCTGCGGATTATTCGGATGCAACTGGTTTGGAATGGTTGGAAATTTCCGAATTCAACGCGATCAAGGGCTCTGCGAGCCCGTTGAAGTTCAAAGCGTGCTTTGTCGCTTCGGCGGATCCTCGCGCGATATCGTCAAAACATAAAACTCACGAACATCCCGTGCCGCTAGTCGCGCCGCGTTGGTTTTCCTGTTTCGATGCCAATATGATCGGAGCGGCGCTGGAGAGTGGAGAGGCGCGGGCGTACTTGATAAGAGAGAACATCTCCGACGGTATCGACCGCGTCGCGGCTGTATTCGCGGACGGCCGCGCATTCGCGTGGCACCAGCTTAACGGCAAATTCAAACGGTAGCGAATTTCATGACAGAATTGCTTCTAGAACTGCTTTCCGAGGAGATTCCCGCTCGCATGCAGAAGAGGGCTGCGGAGGAGCTCGAAAAAAAATTGGTTGGCGGACTGGCCGAATCTGGAATCCTGTGCCCTCAATCGGCATCGTTTTCAACTCCTCGCCGCCTCTGTTTTGTCGCTTCAGGGCTTCCAGACAAGTGTCCGGACAGAGTCACCTCCCGAAGAGGACCCGGAGCGGAGGCTCCCAAAAGGGCTGTCGACGGATTTTTGCGTTCAACGGGGCTTGAATTCGAGCAGCTTGAAATTCGCGAGGAAAAAGGGCGCAAGTATTTTTTCGCCACGATTCATCAGCCGGGAAAGTCGATTGACGAAGTTGTCGCGCATGTGGTCTGCGACACGGTGCTTAAGTTTCCCTGGCCGAAGTCGATGTATTGGGGCAATGCCACGTTGCGTTGGATTCGTCCGCTTCATTCAATTCTTTGCATACTCTCCGACGATGTCGGGCATCGGATCGTCGATCTGGAAATCGGCGGAGTTCGTGCCGGGGACCAAAGCATGGGCCACCCATTTATGGCGGCCGAAAAATTTTTCGCGAAATCCTTTGAAGACTACGAAAGCAAGCTAAGAAAGGCTTTCGTTGTCCTGAATGCATCGGAACGGTCCGAGCGGATCAGGCGCGATGCGGAAAATCTTGCCTTCGCCCAGGGACTCGAAGTCGTTGAAGATCCCGACTTGGTCGAGGAAGTAGCCGGTCTGGTGGAATGGCCCGTGGTTCTCATGGGTGATATCGACCGCGAATTCCTCGAAATGCCGCCCGAAGTTTTACTGACTTCAATGAGGCATCATCAGAAATTCTTCTCGATTAGATGCCCCGCCGATGGCAGAATCGTGAAGTTCTCCACAGTCGCCGACATTGATGCCGCGGATGGCGGCAAGACAATTCTTGCCGGAAACCAAAAGGTTTTGAAAGCAAGGCTTTCGGATGCCATGTTCTTTTGGAGAAACGACCTTCGCACGATCAAGAAGATCGGCCTGGACGGAATGGGAAGGAGGCTCGAACTAGTCAACTTTCACGGTCAACTGGGCAATATGGCGGAACGGGTTTCCAGAATTGAAAGTCTCGCGCGCGAATTGGCTGAAGCGAGCGGATGCGATGCCGACACGGCGGCACGGGCGGCTCGGGTCGTCAAATCCGATCTTGTTTCTGAAATGGTAACGGAATTTCCTGAGCTGCAGGGCGTCATGGGTCGTCGCTACGCGCAGGCCCTGTCGTTGAAAAATGGCATTCCAGAGGCATGCGAACAGCATTATTCGCCGCAAGGGCCGATGGACCGGGTTCCGACTTCGCCGGTCGCCGTTACGGTCGGCATCGCTGATCGCCTTGACCAGCTTGCCGGATTTTTTGGTATTGGCGAGGCGCCAACGGGATCGCGCGATCCGTTCGCCCTGCGCCGCGCCGCGCTAGGGATTATCCGGCTAGTTATAGAGAACAACATTCGACTTCCGCTTGCGCCCGCAATTCGATGCGCCATTGGCGAATACGGGCGTCAAGGAAAGCTAGGGAAAGTTGAAGGAAATCCGTCTGCCGACACGATCGTTGAGTCAATCATCGAATTCGTCCACGAAAGGCTGAAAGTGTTCTTGAGGGACCAGGAAATTCGATACGATGTGATAAATGCCTGCATCGCGGCTCGCCGCGCGGACGAATTGCCGCTACTTGTCGACCGCGCGAGGTCGCTCGACGCGTTCCTAAAGTCGGGCGACGGCATCAACCTGCTTGCAGGCTTCAGGCGTGCAAACAACATACTTGAGAAGGTTGACGATTTAGATCTTCAGGCAATTGGCGAGCCCAAATCGAGCCTGTTTCGAGAACAAGAAGAGTTAAACCTGTCGCGCGCGCTTGATGAGGCACATGGTGGTCTTGAACGTGCCGAAAAACTGGAAAATTCAGCAGACGCTGTCTTGGTTCTTGCATCTCTCCGGAGGCCCATAGACGAGTTTTTCGACAATGTACTAGTCAACTGCGAAGACATCGAACTTCGCGTCAACAGGCTTTCTCTTCTACAGCATGTTCGCGCAACTTGCGGCGTGGTTGCCGATTTGTCGAAAATCAAAACCTGATGCGACCGCGAGGACTACAGTTTGAATCTAGGAAAGGCTCCGCTACGCGAAAAATTGTCGAAAAGAATGCCGACGATCGCCCTAAATCCTTGAAGGAAACGCGCGACATTGTCGAATTGAGGGCGGGAACGCCGGTGCCGATCGACTGTTTCGGGGAACGGGCGGTTCGCCTCGCTCGATTGGTCGAACTTGGCTTGCCCGTGCCCGCAACTGTCGCAATTTCGATGAATACGGTTCGCGCGATAGCTTCGGGCAGAATCTTCGATGCAGAACAATTCCTGCAGCCATTCCCGGAAGGCGAGTTGCTCGCTGTTAGATCGAGCCCGGGCCAGTTCGGCTGGGGAGGGGCCGAATCTATCTTGAACGTCGGTATGAACGAAGCGACTCGCGCTTCAATAGGCGATGCGGTCGGCCCGGAAGCCGCGGCAAACGAATATTTTCAGTTTGTCCACTCCTATTCGGTCAATGTCGCGAGGCTCGATGCTGAAGCCTTCGATGAAATTGCGTCGAGCGATTTGGATCCTGAATCGAAATTGGCGGCGGCGCTTCGGAGGTTTGAAGAGGATATTGACGAGCAGTTTCCGCAGTCTCCGTCTACGCAGCTGATGCAGGTTCTCAGATGCATGGCAAGAGCTTGGGAGGGTTCGACGGCAAGGATTCTCCGGCAAGCGAGAGGAGCTCCGGACGACGCGGGTCTAGGATTGATAGTTCAAGTCATGGCTTCCGGGCATGGTCCGGGACTTAATGGAACCGGCTACGCAGCTTCCACGTGCTACGAATCAGGAAAAAGGCAATTGACCGGAAGATTTTATCCGGTCGAAATGAAAGGCCGTTCGCTTTCCATCTTTCGAAGCGGCTCCGCATTCAGGGAAGGCATCTCCGGAATCTCTATACGCAACTTGGATCGAGACGCTATAGATTCCATCGCAGCCAACTTGTGCAAGACTAGGAAGGGCTACGCGGATTCAGTCGAAATCGCGTTTGCCTTTCGCGACGGAGTGCCGAGCGTGCTTGACGCTCGGCCGGCGCCGAGGACGGCGCGCGCAGCTGTCAGAATCGCCGTCGACCTGGTCGAAGAGGGCGCTACAACTGTTGAAGACGCCCTGCTGACGGTTGAGCCCGAGGCGCTCATGAGCTTTTTGCACGCTCAAGTCGAACCCCGGGAAGGGCAAGCGGTGCTTGCGCGTGGAATCCCTGCGAGCCCCGGGGCAGCTACAGGCGGCATCGCGTTTTCTGCGTCCGAAGCATTGATCATGGCGGCCAAGGGAATTCCTTGCATACTCGTGCGGGCGGAAACCGGCCCGGAGGACATTCGCGGCATCTATACGGCGAGTGGCGTTCTGACCGGACGCGGCGGCATTACTAGCCACGCCGCTGTCATTGCTCGAGGCCTGGGCGTCCCCTGCGTCGCCGGTGCCTCCGACATCAAATTCGACGCGAGAGCCAAGACAATAACCTGTTTCGGAGGGAAGTCATTCGGGGAAGGAGACCTGATTACCGTCAACGGAACGAACGGGGAAGTTCTTGAAGGCGCGGCGGTTCTAGTCGAGCCGAGGAAGGACGATGCATTCGCCAAATTCATGAAGTGGGCGGATGTCAAGAAAGACATCGGAATTCGTGCGAATGCGGATACGCCTGAAGAGGCGCGCGTCGCGCTCGGTTTCGGTGCGGAAGGGATCGGGCTTTGCCGCACCGAGCATATGTTTTTTGATCAAGACCGCCTCACGGTTGTAAGAGAAATGATATTTGCCGAAAACGCGGATGAACGCCGGGCCGTTCTGGACCAGCTGCTGCCCATGCAAAGAGGAGATTTCGAAAATCTATTCGAAATAATGCAAGGCCTGCCTGTTTGCGTTCGGCTCTTTGACCCTCCGCTTCACGAGTTTCTACCTAGCGGGCGGGATGAAATCCGGGAACTGGCGGATGCGTTGAGTTTGCCGGTAAGCAAGGTCGCGACGCGAGTCGACGAGCTGCGCGAATTCAATCCGATGTTGGGCATGCGAGGCGTCAGGCTCGGCATCACGATGCCGGAAATTTACGAAATGCAGGCCAAGGCGATTTTCGAAGCCGCGATTAACACCTGCCGCGATTCCAGGACGGTTATTCCGGAAATTATGATTCCGTTGGTTTCAGCGAATCGAGAAGCGGAACTTATCAGACAAATGTTTGAGACTGTTGCTGCGGATTTGGAATATGCGATGGGCGCGCAAATCGGATTTCGACTTGGCGTCATGGTGGAAACGCCGAGAGCTGCATTGCGAGCGGCTGATCTTGCGGACAGCTCGACATTTTTGAGCTTTGGAACAAACGATTTGACCCAGTTGGCCTACGGGTTGAGCAGGGACGATGTCGGTAGATTTATGGAAGATTACGTGTCTCAGGGCGTATACCCTGTTGACCCCTTTCAGACGCTTGACATTGACGGGGTCGGCGAATTGCTGCTGCTTGCGGCTGAGCGCGGCAAGGCGACCCGGCCGGATATCGTACTTTCGATATGCGGAGAGCACGCGGGAGACCCTGCCACGATTGAATTCTGCAGGGACGCAGGATTTTCATATGTATCATGTTCGCCCTTCCGAGTTCCCATTGCGAAGCTTGCCGCTGCGCAGTGCGCCATTCGCGAGCGTCGGAAAAATATTTGACGAGGAGCCCAACTAAAGTTCGGGCACGCGTAGGAATCGAGTACAAGCCGCACTAGTTTGAATTGACCTGCGGCTCTGGCTCGTCGAATGATCTTTCAAGCCGGAAGGTTTGATATTCTTAGTTGCGCCTCGCGTGTTCGAGTATGGCGTCGAGGAAAAGTTGTCGTCCTACTTGGATAAATTTCAGCTCATTCTGCGATAGGGATCGATCCGCGCTACCGAGAGAGCCGGCATCGAAGTCAAGCGGGGGCAGGCAATTGAACTCATGTTCCCCAATGCAGAGAGCGTCCCGTTCCGATACGCCTGAAATCCGGCGCGGATGCGACGCGGAAGACGATTGGCTTAAGTAGGTTCAACCGCGCCGGACAGTCGTCATGCCCGCTCAGGTCTCGCGTCCCCGAATGGCAGGAAACGGTCGAATTTGAAGCTCGCGCCGAGAGCTTCCGCTAAAGTCGCGCGTCCGTTGAAATCCTTAAAATTGAATTCAAAATCACAAAAAAAAGTTCAGGGTCGTCCTGTTGCCGCGCGATTACCAAAGGGCCATTCGTTCGAGAATTAGGCCACTAACTGAATATTGAATTCGGCTAAGTCCTTATTTAGCCGTTCAATTTTCAATTCGACACAAAATATTGAAATAGGTTGGATTATTTTCGGGTGCCTTCCTGCGCAATTCGTGCTTGCTCGCAACCGATCGCAATTACATGGTTCCGCTACCAATTTCGAATAATTTGATGTAAGGCTAGGGTACTGGGATAATTGGCCAAAGTGGATTGCTTCATGGTCGGAGGATCGCTAGCGCTCGAATTTTCATTTGTGGTCGCAGAATAAGTCATGGACGCTAGGACTGCAATTTGCCTGATTGGAACGGTGTCGCTCGTAGGCGGATGCGGTGCCGAACAAATGCGCCAGTGGAATGCGTTGTTCAACCTCCCCGAAAATGAAGAAATCGTCGCAGCTCAGGAAACGACCAATATTTCGGAACCGAGCGAATCACAAATTCGCGCGTTTTTGGAATCGGCAAGGCAAGGCGATAGTTCGTTAGCCCAAGAAACGCAGTCCATAGCGAACAGGAGCGGATTTGGCGGCGGTAGCGCGCTTGATCTCGATTTAGGAGTCGGTTCGAATTCGGGCGAAAAAAAGCGGATACCCAATTCCGGAAGCAATGCGCAGCTTGAATTCGACTCGACAAATACGGCATCTCAGACGCCTAGAGCTAAAGATGATCCGAGTTCACGCACATTCGCGTCGCAAAACATTCCTACATTTGAACAGGTTTCGGAAAAGCCCGAATCTAGGACTAGTTTTTACGAATTGACGAGTTTCGGAGTGGCTTATACGAAAAGTTCTTCCGAGCTTTTCGGATTTAATGATATCATGTCGTCGAATTCGACTCGGCCGTTTCCGCCAATGCATAGCGAAGCGTCGAGCAGTACGCTTGGCGTATATGTGACTTCGGTGACGCCTTTGTTTCGAACGAACGAAATTGCCGTTGAATCCGACCGTTCCAATTTCCAATCCTCGGAAAGGACCGCGACGGTTTCCGGCATGAATAGCCCGCCGCTTGATAACCAGCCGGAAAAGAAGACAGTAAATTTTGCCGGTAGTTTTTTTAAAAGGATTTTTGGTACGAGCCCCTCTAAAAGTAGTAATTCTCGAACAAAAACCGCCAGTGCTTCAACGTTTCGCCGAACAAAGGTAGGTGAGACGAAAGCGCTAAGAGACGCATATAGGCTATCGCTTGAGCCTCTTCCGCCGCCTGGCAGATTTCAGCAGTTGGAGTGCCTGGTCAATGCGCTGTATTTCGAAGCCAGAGGCGAAGGGAAAAATGGTCAATTGGCTGTGGCGGAGGTTATTATGAATCGAGTCAATAGCCGCAAATTTCCGAATTCGATTTGCTCGGTCGTCACGCAGGGCAACGGAGAAAAGCACAAATGCCAATTTAGCTACAATTGCGACGGACTGCCCGAATCGATTTATGAAAGGGAGGCGTATGAAAAAGCGTGGCGAATAGCCGCGCAATTTGTGGTCGGCTATAGAAAACCGTTGACGAACGGCGCGACGCATTTCCATTCGGTCGATGTCCAACCTAATTGGGCGTCGAAATTCGAGAAGACAGCGAGCATAGGGAGGCACCTGTTTTTTAAAGAAAGTCTATAGCAAGTACTAGTTTAATTTGCCGGTTCGCGCGGTTTGACAATCTTCGTTGGCAGAACGCCCGAATTTAAAGAATCATCTGCGGCAGTAATATGTAAACTCAGCATTCGCCTGTTTATTGTAACTTGATCCGCCTCGAGTCGGTCAAGCGAGGTGTCGAAAAAAGTGGCGAGGACAAATTCGGTAGCAGGCATCGGGAAAAATATGAATAAGAAATACTTCGGTACCGACGGAATTCGAGGCAAGGCGAATACGGATCCAATGACGGCCGAAGTGGCTCTCAGGATTGGCGCGGCTGTAGGGACCTACTTTAGCGGGAAACGGTCAAATAACCGTCGGGTTGTCATAGGCAAGGACACGCGTTTGTCCGGTTACATGCTGGAAAACGCGCTCACAGCGGGATTGACCTCCACCGGAATGAACGTACTACTGCTTGGCCCGGTTCCAACTCCCGCTGTTGGCTTCCTGACTCGGTCCATGCGCGCGGACCTTGGCGTAATGATTACGGCATCCCATAATCGGCACGAGGACAACGGCATTAAATTCTTCGACTCGCATGGCTATAAGCTATCGGATAACGCGGAGCTAGGAATCGAAAAAATCGCTGACGAAGCCGCCAGGCTCGCGCCGCCCGGAGAAATTGGACGGGCGCGCAGAATCGACGATGGCTTGGGTCGCTACGCTGAATACGTAAAAACGACGTTTCCGCGAAACCTGAGACTCGATGGAATTAAGATTGTAATCGATTGCGCGAACGGCTCCGCCTACAAGGTGGCGCCTAGCGTGCTTTGGGAACTTGGCGCAGAACTCGAGACGATCTCCGCTGCGCCAAACGGCTACAATATCAATGACAACTGTGGCTCCACTTCGACAGATGCTGCTCGAAATCATGTGCTCAAATCCGGAGCCCATGCCGGAATTTGCTTCGATGGCGACGCGGATCGAGTCGTCATTATCGACGAGCACGGGGAAATTGGAGATGGAGACCAGCTATTGGCTCTGCTAGCATCTCGCTTTATGGCTTCGGGCCGATTGCGCAAAAACGAGGTCGTCGCAACTGTGATGTCGAATTTTGGGCTCGAAAAATTCTTGCAAAGGCGCGGGATCAAGCTCCACCGTACATCCGTGGGAGACCGGTATGTCGCGGAAAAAATGCGGGAAAACGAGTTGAATCTAGGCGGTGAGCAGTCTGGTCATATCATTTTGTCCGATTACATGACCACGGGCGACGGTCTTATCGCGAGCCTGCAATTCTTAGCTGAGATGGCGGCTAAGAAATGCGCCGCGAGCGAACTTTTGCGACAATTTGAACCGGTGCCGCAAATCAATAAAAACGTCAGCGTCAGGCGCGGATTCGATCCATTGGCGCTCGGAAAAGTTCAGCAAGCGATAGAGCATGCGAAAGCCCGAGTTGGATCGGAGGGACGTGTGCTGGTAAGGAAATCGGGAACTGAACCAGTCGTTCGGATCATGGCCGAATGCAGCGATTTGGCGGTTTTGGAAGCGGTCGCTGGCGAGATCGGATTTGCGGTCGCGAGCGAATGAATTTCGATTTGCGTAGGGTAGATGATCGGCGCAAGGAGCCTGCTCGATGCGCGGTCGCTCAAATTCCGCGCCGGCCGTAATCTTGGACCGGGCGAAATAAGGGGCGCCGCCTTGCCGAGGAGAGAATGCGATATTCTTGTCGCCGGCGGCGGATTGGCGGGATTGCTGGCTACAGCTGCGTTCGGTTCGGCGGGTTACGACGTAATCTGCATTGATCGTCGGTCGGAACGGTCCGAAACAGCGGAAACAATGGCGGATACAAGATCGACGGCGCTTTTGCTGCCGGCCAAGTCTGTTTTATCACTTGCCGGAATCTGGCCGGAAATCGACAAGGAGTCGATACCTCTACGATGCATGAAGATAATCGATGCGAATGGAGATTGTGAAATCAATAGTGTTGTCGAGTTCGAATCGAGCGAAATCGGTCGAGAAAAGTTCGGATGGAATATTTCCAACAAATACTTGAGAGGGCTGCTTAAAGACCGAATTAGCGGGCTTTCCAACGTATCGGTGTTGCAGGGCAGGCTGGTAAATCGCGTATTGAATCGAGATTTGGAGGCGATAGCCGAGTATTCCGGCGGTAATCGAATAGCCGCTAAACTTGTCTTGGCGGCGGATGGCCGAAATTCGGCTATTCGCGAAAGCTTGGGAATCAAAGTTATTGGGAGGGATGCTCGACAGACGGCTCTGGCATTCTCGGTTTTGCATCAGTTTCCGCATGGCGATACTTCGGTAGAGATACATGACAGCGGCGGGCCATTCACGTTGATTCCCCTCCCGGACCTTAATGGCGGACCTGCTTCCGCCGTCGTTTGGATCGAGGCTTCGGAGGCGGCGAAAGACATTCCGTCGCTCCCAAAATGCGAATTCAACGCAAAAATCACTAAGCGTTCATGCAGCATATTCGGCCAATTAAAGCTGGTCTCGGACATCGGAGCATGGCCTGTCCTTAGCCAGCTCGCAAACAGATTTGCCGAGGGTCGCACCGCGCTCATTGCCGAATGCGCGCACGTGTTGCCGCCCATCGGAGCTCAGGGTTTAAATCTGAGCATTGGCGACATAGCTTCGCTTTACGCGCTTCTGGAGAATTCGGACTTGGAAAACAGAGACTTCGCAGACCGTTTGGCGTTCGACGCGCGCGCCAGGCAATTTGCGGCTTTCAAGCGCTACATCGGTGTCGAAGCGTTGAATCTTGCCTCTAGCTGGGAATCGAATGCAATGCGAAGAATAAGAACGCGGGGATTGGAGGCTGTCGGAGGTATAGGCGCCGTTCGAAAGCCGTTGATGCGGTCGGGCATTGGCTCCGAATTTGATATCGTACATTGATTATCTCCCGAATTCGACTCCGTGCGCTATCCGATCGGTCCTCGCCTCCTTTCTTCGCTGAGAAGCACATTTGCCTCGAATTCGCTGATTCCGGGAAGAGCCATAATCCTTCGTCTTAGAACGCGTTCGAAATCGCTAAGGTTTCGAGCAACTATTCGAACGCGGTAGTCGAAGATTCCGAGCACGTGCTGGACCACCTGGACTTCGGGAATCGCGGTGATCGCACGTTCAAATTCCGCCAAGCTGGCGCTGTCTTTGGCCGAGAGCTTAATGCCGAGAAACACGGTGACCGTAAAGCCCAGAGCTTCATTGTCGAATACCAGCCGGCGTTTTCCGAGTATGCCGGATTCTTTTAAGCGCTGAATTCGGCGCCATGCAACGGACTGCGAGATTGATATTCTTCGGCCAATCTCGCCGCAGGCGATGTCCGCGTTTTCGGCAAGCAGTTTTAGTATATGCCTGTCGGTATCGTCGAGTTCGACTAAATCGGGAGGCATTTGGAGTCCTTTACGGTCGAAATCAGCATAAGCGGTTCGATATCGGAGACGTTTGGGAGGGCCAGTATACGATCTCTGTAGAGTTCTCTGTAATGCCCCGAATTTTTTGCCAGAAGCGTTAAGCGCACGTCGACTCGACCTAGAAAAGTCTGAATCTCGGTTACTTCCGGAACCTTGCGCGCCGCGCGAATAAATTCTTCAAAAACTTTCGGATGTGCCTTGTCGAGTTTGATTCGAAGCGAAACTTCAATCTCATAGCCAAGCGCCTTCCAGTCGATGCATCCCTCGAAACCGGAAATTGTTCCGTTTCGCTTCATGCCTTCAATTCGCCGCCAGCAAGTTGCCGGAGAAATGCCGAATTTTTCCGAGAGTTCAGAGCATGTCATGTCGGGATCTGCTTGAAGTCGTCGCAGAAGCCGTAGATCCAGAGTATCCAATTTTTTCATGAATATTTCAATAATTTAATATTTCTAGTAAAATTATTTCAATAAAATTTAAATTTTGTCAATATTTGCAGACAGTATTCACTGAATTTGCACGAATATCGATTAACTAGTTGCAAAGAACAGGATATGAACATGCGTGTATACTACGATAGGGATTGCGACATCAATCTGATCAAGGACAAAAAAATAGCTATTTTGGGATACGGTTCCCAGGGGCATGCGCACGCGCTGAATCTCAGAGATTCAGGCGCGTCGCACGTAGCGGTGGCATTGAGACAAGATTCTCCGTCGGCGAAGAAAGCCGAGATGGAAAGTCTTGCTGTTATGGGTATCGCGGAAGCGGCCGCCTGGTGCGACTTGATTATGTTTACGATGCCTGATGAACTGCAAGCCGATACGTACCGTCGCTACGTGCACGACAACTTGCGCGAAGGATCGGCAATCGCCTTCGCGCACGGCCTGAATGTGCATTTCAACCTGATCGACCCGAAGCCGGAAGTCGATGTCATCATGATGGCTCCCAAGGGACCGGGACACACGGTGAGAGCGGAATTCCTAAAGGGAGGCGGCGTTCCCTGCCTAGTCGCCGTAGCGAACGATGCGACGGGCCGCGCCCTGGAGATCGGACTTTCCTATTGCTCGGCGATTGGAGGAGGGCGCTCGGGCATTATAGAAACGGATTTCAAGGAAGAATGCGAAACCGATCTATTCGGCGAGCAAGCCGTTTTGTGCGGTGGCTTGGTCGAATTGATTCGATGCGGATTCGAGACTTTGGTCGAAGCGGGCTACGCTCCCGAAATGGCGTATTTCGAATGCTTGCACGAGGTCAAGCTGATAGTTGACTTGATCTACGAGGGCGGAATCGCGAATATGAACTATTCGATTTCAAATACGGCGGAATACGGAGAATACGTTTCCGGACCGAGAGTGCTGCCATATGACGAAACCAAAGCGCGCATGCGATCTATCCTCAAGGATATCCAGTCCGGAAAATTCACAAGCGAATGGATGCGTGAATGCTCGGTTGGAAAGCCGGCCTTCCTAGCGACGAGGCGCGTCAACGATTCTCACTCGATCGAAGAGGTTGGAGAACGCCTTCGCGACATGATGCCGTGGATTTCAGCCGGTAAATTGGTCGATCAGGACAAGAACTGAACCTCTCGGATTTTCACGCGGAGAATTCAGACAGGAAGCGATGTGCCTCGGCCCAATTTTCCGACCGCGCTAGGAAATTAGAAGAAAATCGGCAGAAGCGGTCCTGGAGACGGCTTTTGCCTGATATTTGTACTGCGGTTGCGCGTTCCTAATGACCTATTGTGAATCTTGGCGGTCTTGTTTTGAACGGCGCCTCGCACCCATGGCTTCGACAAAGCGGCTGAATTGGTATCGGCTGTCCTGCGGTCCCGGACTGGCTTCGGGGTGGTACTGCACCGAGAACACGTCTCGGCTATCGACTCGAAGTCCGCAATTGGAGCCGTCGAACAGCGAAACATGGGTTTCAGACACGCCCTTCGGCAATGTTCGGGTATCGACCGCGAAGCCATGGTTCATGGAAGTTATTTCAACTTTTTTCGCTTCGATGTCGAGCACCGGATGATTTGCACCGTGGTGGCCGTGGCTCATCTTTACGGTCCTGGCGCCTAGTGCCAAGGCCAGCATCTGATGGCCCAGGCAGATTCCAAAGATCGGAATGTCGGTTTGATCGAGGATATGCCTGATCATTGGCACGGCGAATTTGCCGGTTGCCGCCGGGTCTCCCGGCCCATTGGAAAGGAAAAGCCCGTCGGGATCCATCGCCAAAATGCTATCGGATCTCGCGTTGGCCGGAAATACCCTCACATCGCATCCCAAGGACGACAAGCACCTTAAGATATTTCGCTTAACGCCGTAATCGACGGCGGCGACATTGAATTTCGAAGTCTGCGCTTTCGCAAAACCTCCAGGCCAGTTCCATACGGAACCTTGCCAGCCGTACGGTTTTTTTACTGTTACGTCCGAAGCAAGGTCGGCTCCAGTCAATCCGCCGAAGGATTTGGCGCTTTCGACAAGCTCGTCAGGATCAAATCTGCCCTCCGGGTCATAGGCAATCGCAACGTGAGGCGCGCCTTGCCGGCGAATCGCCCGTGTCAGGCGGCGCGTGTCCAATCCTCCGACGCCCAACTGGTTTCGTTTCGCTAGCCAGCTCGAAAGGTTTTCGTCCGCCCGCCAGCTGGATGCTTTTCCGGGAATGCATTTGGTAATCATGCCGGCAGCGACCGGAGTGGACGATTCTTCGTCTTCAGCGTTTGTACCGACGATGCCGATATGCGGAAATGTAAATGTCACGATTTGACCGGCATAGGAAGGATCCGTCATGATTTCTTCGTAGCCGGTCATGGAAGTATTGAAGCAAAGCTCGCCTACGGCGGTTCCCCTGGCGCCAAATCCCGTTCCAAAAAATAAGGTTCCGTCGCTCAGCGCCGCGCAGCCCGTTCTAGGGCAATTCAATTTGTAAAGTTGCGAAATACTTGGCATCGATTGCTCTTTTCGCCAGTTCGAGGAGACAATAGGCTCTTGCGGAATTCCGGTCAATTATTGAAGAATTTTCGTCCAAGTGAATCGAATTGCGGAATTGACGGCGATCAAGCGAGAACATTCGGTCGTACCGGCATGAGCCGGTGGGCGCGCCGCGCTAGGCGGAACTTCCAGCCCCTGATCGGCCCCTCATCCCGCACAACGCGCTGAAACGCAACGGCCTCTTGCCGGTCACGGGGCGCCCGGCGCGGGATTCTAACTTACATTAGAAATCCGTTGACATTGCCGATCCCTTGCCTTATTTGCGGAATGACAGGCAGGAAGCAACTTACATAAGCGGATGTCCATCCGAATCGACGTGATCCCCAACCAGTACGGAACCAGGGCCGTCCTCCTCAGGAAGACCTGGTGCGAGGGACGGCGCGTCCGCCACAAGACCGTCGCCAACCTCACGGGCCTCGATCCCGCCGTCGTCGACGGCTTCCGCGCCGTGCTCAGGGGCGGGGTCGTCCTCGACGACCCCCGCAAGGCCTTCGCCATCCGCCGCTCCCTTCCCCACGGCCACGTGGCCGCCGTGCTGGGCACGATGCGCTCGCTCGGCATGGCGAGGATCCTCGGCCGGAAGGCGGAACGCATGCGGGACCTCGCGCTCGCCGCCGTCGCCGCGCGGATCATCGACCCGGCCTCGAAGCTCGCGACGGCCCGGGCGCTGGACCCGGAGACCGCCTCGACGAGCCTCGGGTCCCTGCTCGGGCTCGGGCCCGTCGCCGGCAACGAGGTGCTGGACATGCTCGACTGGCTGCTGAAGCGCCAGCCCTGGATCGAGCGGAGCCTCGCCAACCGGCACCTGAAGGACGGCACGCTCATCCTGTATGACGTCAGCTCCAGCTACCTGGAAGGCTCGAAGTGCACGCTCGCGGCCTTCGGCCACAGCCGCGACGGCAAGAGGGGCAAGGTGCAGATCGTGTACGGGCTGCTCTGCGCCGCCGACGGGTGTCCCGTCGCCGTGGAGGTCTTCCCCGGCAACGCGTCCGACCCCTCCACCGTCTCAAGCCAGGCGGACAAGGTCCGGAAGCGCTTCGGCATCGGGCGCGTCGCCCTCGCGGGCGACAGGGGCATGCTCACCACGGCGCGCATCCGCGAGGACCTCGAGCCCGCGGGCCTCGACTGGATCTCGGCCCTGAAGACGGCGGACATCCGCAAGCTCCTGCAGGAGGGCCCGGACGGCGCGCCCGCGCCGCTCGTGCCCGAGGCGCTGGCGCCCGACGCCGTGGCGGAGGTCACGGGCCCGGACTTCCCCGGCGAGCGGCTGATGGTCTGCCTGAACCCCCGGCTCCGCGAGGAGAGACGGCGCAAGCGCGAGGACCTGCTCAAGGCCACGGAGGAGGCGCTGCGCGGGATCGCGGCGTCGGTGCGCTCGGGCCGGCTCAAGGGACGGGCGGCGATCGACCGCCGGGTGGGCCGGGACGTGAACCGCCGCAAGGTGGGCAAGCATCTCGAGGTCGACGTCGCCGACGGCAGCATCGCCTGGCGCCGCCGCGAGGACCGGATCGCCGCCGAGGCCAGGCTCGACGGCGTCTACGTGATCCGCACCAGCCTGGGACCGGAGGCCATGGGGACGGAGGCCGCGGTCGATGCGTACAAGTCGCTCGCGGGCGTGGAGCGCGCGTTCCGCAACGCGAAGACCGACCTGCGCATCCGTCCCGTCTACGTGTACTCGGCCGACCACGTGAAGGCGCACGCGTTCATGTGCATGCTCGCGCTCCACGTGGAATGGCGCATGCGCCGGCGCCTCGCGCCGATGCTGTTCGAGGACGACGACCGCGATGGCGCCCGGACGCGGCGCAGCTCGCCGGTGGAGAAGGCCGAGGTCTCGGAAAGCGCGAAGGCAAAGGCCGACGCGAAGCGGACCCCCGACGGGCTGCCGGTCCACGGCTTCCGCACCCTGCTCGACGACCTCGGCACGCTGACGCTGAACGATGCCTCCCTTCCGGGACGGCCCGACAGCCTGTTCCGGATCGCCACGGAGCCGACCGAACTGCAGGCGAGGGCGTTCGGGCTGCTCGGCGTGGACCCGGATGCCTACATAAGCGTGACAGGCTGAATCCGGCAAAAACCCAGTCACGCTTGGCCAAAACCGTCTTTCGGGTCAGTGAAGTTCCGGCTAGGCGATGCTCCATCCGACCTCCCAGATCACGCACTCGCTCGAATAGAATAATGCTCTTGCCGCAGGTGCAATTGCGAAGTATGCTGAGGCAGTTTTCTGCGACCCTTGGAGGCGAAGTGCAAAACTCTTTTGTACGCGCTCGAATTGCCGAGGCGTTCCAGGAAGCAACTGCATCCGGCGAACAGGTGCAGCTTAGCATTCTTCGACTTATCAGGACGGCGATAAAGGACAAAGACAATGTCTCGCGCTCCTCCGGACAGGGCGAGTTCGTGTCCGACCAGGTCATTCTAACCACGCTTGAAAGAATGATACAGCAGCGAGAAGAAAGCGCTCAGGGATATGTCGAGCTGGGAAGATTGGATTCGGCCGAAAGCGAAAGGCAGGAAATCGCCGTTATTCGGAATTTGCTTCCGAAGCAGCTGCGCGGTAGCGAAATGGAAAAAGCCGTTGAGATCGCAATTCGGGAAACAGGCGCGACCTGCGTACGTGATAAAGGGCGCGTCCTAGGAACGCTGAAAAAAAAATATCCCGGCCAACTCGACTTTAGAGAAGCCGATCGCCTTGTTGCCAAGCGCATTTGCTGACAGCTAAATCTCGCTCGATCCTTAGTTGATGCGCGACAGGGCGCCGCTATCAGCGGCCCGTGAAATGGTTTTAGGGCGACGGCTGGGTTGGCAACTGTCCAAATCTGTTGCGCGAAGCCGGATTTCGCGCCCAATTCACCGCATAGCCTCGCGATTCAGCGTTGTTCCGCCAGCCCCGAAACACGGGCGCATTGCAGGGCACCTTTTCATCAGCGACTAGTACGCTGGTGCATTTCGACCGTCGGAAGAGTTTCGAACGTGTGTTCCGGCGGCGGGTTGGGAAGCGTCCACTCCAATGTATCCGCGTGTTCGCCCCAGTAGGCGTTCTCAGTCACCCTCTTTCCAGCGAATATCGTATAGAAAACGATTCCAATGAAAAAGACGAACGAACCGAAGGCGAGAAACGCGCCATAGGATGAAACCTCGTTCCAGAATGCGAAGGCCTCAGGATAGTCGATGTATCGGCGAGGCATGCCTTGGCGGCCTAAAAAATGCTGCGGGAAAAAGGTCAGATTTGAGCCGATGAACATGGTCCAGAAATGCAATTTTCCCGCCCATTCCGGGTATTGCCGACCGGTCATTTTCCCGATCCAGTAATAGACTGCGGCGAAAATGCTGAATACGGCACCAAGCGACATTACGTAATGAAAGTGGGCAACGACGTAGTATGTGTCGTGATACGCTCTATCGACTCCCGCCTGGCTGAGAACGATTCCCGTAACGCCGCCCAGCGTGAAAAGGAACAGGAATCCAAAGGCCCAAAGCATCGGCGTCTTAAATTCCACCGACCCTCCCCACATCGTCGCGATCCAGGAGAATATCTTGATGCCGGTGGGCACAGCGATAACCATCGTCGCCAGCATAAAATACGATTGCTGGGTAAGGCTCATACCCACGGTGTACATATGATGCGCCCAGACGACGAATCCCAGCGCGCCGATCGCGACCATTGCGTAAACCATTGGCAGGTATCCGAAAATGGGCTTTTTCGAGAAAGTCGAGATCACGTGGGACATAATGCCAAATCCCGGCACGATAATGATGTACACTTCAGGATGGCCGAAGAACCAAAGCAGATGCTGGTAGAGAATCGGATCGCCTCCGCCGGCGGGGTCGAAGAAAGTAGTGCCGAAGTTCCGGTCGGTGAGCAGCATGGTGATCGCGCCCGCGAGAACGGGCAAAGACAGTAGAATCAGCCAGCCGGTCAGAAAAATCGACCATGCAAACAGTGGCGTCTTGTGCAGCGTCATTCCCGGCGCGCGCATGTTGAGAAATGTAGTGATCATGTTGATCGCGCCGAGAATCGAGGAGGCGCCGGACACGTGCACGGCGAATATCGCCAGGTCCATCGACATGCCGGTTTCCCGCGTGGACAGCGGGGCGTAGAGAACCCAGCCGACTCCTGAACCGGAAAGGCCGTTGCCGCCCGGTGCAAGCATTGAGCACACGGCTAGCGACGTACCCGCTACATACATCCAATAGCTAAGGTTGTTTAGTCTCGGAAAGGCCATGTCGGGCGCGCCGATCATGAGCGGCATGAAATAGTTGCCGAATCCGCCGAACAGGGCGGGAATGACCACGAAAAACATCATCAGAATTCCGTGGCCGGTTATGAGCACGTTCCAAAGGTGCCCGTTCGGCGTGCAATCTTCGACGGCAGCTGCCAGGAGACTTGCGCCCTCCAGGCACATGTACTGGACGCCCGGTTCCATCAGCTCCATGCGCATGTACACAGTAAATGCAACGGAAACAAAGCCGACTACCGCGGCGGTCACGATATAGAGGATCCCTATATCCTTGTGATTCGTCGACATGAACCACCGAGTGAAAAAACTCTTGCGATAGTCGTGATGTTCGTCGTGATGATGCTCGCCATGCGGATGCGCGGCAGTATCCGCCATTTCCAACCTCATTTGGCTTTTTTCCCGATGCCGAGCCAAACAAATCTCGGCGATTCCTAGCCCCCGAATATACGAACGGTCGAAATTAGACAACCTCCGCCGTGCCGGATTCGAGACTGGTCGTCATTGGCGGCGGTTGAAAGAAAAATCGTAGCGGCACTCAGAACTATTCAATATGCGCAATCGGCGCGCGTAGCGCGACACGGGATAGTCCAATCCGGGAAAATGGAACCGTCGTGCGCGAATCGATCGCAGCTCAGTATTAGCGAATAGGTCTCTAGAACATCTACTTGGGCTGCGCCTATTCGAGATGCCTGTCAAAGAAAACCGCGACGCGATCAAAGAATTCCTGCCGGATGTGACTAGCCTCCATCATAAGCTCGTGCCGCCCGCCTTGGATATTGACGAGCTCACAAGTACTCCACTTTGCATGCAGTCCGCGGATTGCCTTTGGGTCAACGATTCTTTCCTCGGTTCCAAGTAGAATGAGTGCCGGGTAAGGCGGCGGTTCAATTTCCATAAGCGATCGGCTCTCACCGATCGCCGCAGAGAGCCAGCCATATGAAGGACCGCCGAGGGAAAGTTCGGAGCGCGTTTCTATTTGATTTTTCAGAAAGAGAAACATTTCATCGTCTGAGGTCAGATCGTTTTTATCCGGACTCGCGATGTGAAAATAATTTTTGCGATTTGTTCCCAAGACATACTTTTTGGAAAGTCCCATGCCTACCGCCGTCTTCGCGATAGAATGGGCTATCCTAGGAAATGCGCGTCCGAAGAATATGCGCCACATCGGACCCGAGAATGCGGCGGCGCGGACATCTATTCCATCATGGAGCGAACGGAGGCCAATGCAGCCTCCCATCGAATGGGCTAGCAGAAAGACCGGCTGCGGCACGCCGAAATTTGACAATGCTTGCCGTGCTGCATGGACATCGCGCTGGTATTCCAAAAAACTGCCGACATGGCATACGGATCTGTCCGCGCATTGTCGGTCGGACAACCCGTGGCCGCGCCAATCGATCACGGCAAAAGAGTATCCGCGACGCTGAATTTCCCTCGCGGCATTGCCGTATTTTTCTATATATTCTGTGCGACCTGGAAAGAGTAGAACGGTACCCTTATCCCCGTTATCCCAAACCGCAAGTCGGATCCGCGCCCCATCTTTGGATTTAAGCCAAAAGGCCGTGCCTCCGACGGGCGATTCCGCGATTTCGCTAAATAGGGGAGCCGATTCAAGGATCATAAGAATTTCGGAACGCTATATTCGCTGATTGGCAGTTGTTGCCTTCTTCGTCAAATTCGCGCTCCGGAACCACGAACGCCGTTTCCTCACGCGGAAAGTTCGCAACTGCATTTGCCGTTTGCAAATGAATTAGGTGTTCATCAATTTGTCGAGAAGCGCGCAAGCCGCTGTTCCATTCCGTCCAATGAGCATAGTCGGACACGGACGGTTTCAGCGGCCCGTTGGGTTCAAGCTTGGCCCAAAGGCAGATTCGAAGTGCAATTTTAGTGACCGGTCAACTTCTGACATCGTAGTAGCAATTCCAAGCTCCAAAAGGCTCGTAACGCCGTGGTCCCGAATTCCGCACGGAACGATGCCGCCGAAATGCGCGAGATCCGCCGAAACGTTTATGGAGACGCCGTGAAAGGAAACCCAGTTTCTTATTCGAATGCCGATCGCTGCAATCTTGTCCTCTCGCAAGCCTCCGTCGGGCAGAGGCGGAAGATCGCGCCGTACAACCCACACTCCTATTCTGCTATTTCTTTGCCGGCCTTCGATTCCGAAATCTGACAATGCCGATATAGCCCAGTGCTCAATGGCATGAACGAATTTTCGAACGTCCCTGCCGCGTCGGTCCAGGTCCAGCATCAAATAGGCGATGCGCTGTCCCGGTCCGTGGTACGTGAACTGGCCGCCGCGATTCGATTTATGGAGCGGAAATTGATTCGGATTTAGCAAATCAACTGATTTCGCGCTGGTTCCCGCGGTGTAGAGAGGCGGGTGTTCAAGTAGCCAAACAGCTTCGTCGGCGCTTCCATTGCGAATGCCGTTGACTCTGTCTTCCATTTCCCGAACCGCATCCGAGTATTCAACCGGAATTTCGGACGATATCCATTCGACCATTCAGTTTACGCCTAGCCGCCTTGGTTTAGTTTGAGTTTGGTGCACCTATTCCAATTGCGCAAGGTCCTTGATTCTACTGAGGCGATTTAATCGTCGTCGAGTTTAAATTGCTTCGCGAATGAATCGCTCTATGCTTTACAATCAGATTATTTGGATTTAGATGCGGCGCAGGAGTTAGCGGTCGTGGCGGAATTGGTAGACGCGCAGCGTTGAGGTCGCTGTGGGGTAAAACCCGTGGAAGTTCGAGTCTTCTCGACCGCACCATCCGCAAAATGAGGTAGCGGATGGCGGCGCAAGGCGAAGAGCGGAAATCGCGTTCCCGGCGCTAGCCTGCTACCAATAGCCAAACGGAAGCCGTTGCTATCGAAAGCACCGTTCCAATCAAAACGGAACTTGCGGCGACGCGCTTGGCGCGATCGTACATATTTGCGAATATATAGGCATTCACCCCGGGAGCCATGGCGGACATCACGGTTGCTGAACGAACAATTTTGTGTTCGAGCCCCAGCAATTGGCTCGAAAACAGCCATGCCAGGGCGGGATGGGCGACGAGCGAAAGGAGGCAAACCATGGAGATTACCTTCAAATCACCCTCCGGCTTGTATTCGACGAGAATGCCGCCAAGCGCGAACAGCGCCGCCGGCAGGGCTGCGACGGAAATCATGTCGAGCGAGTCCGTCAGAACTCTTGGCAATTCTATATTCGCCGCGTTGACCGCGAATCCCAGAAAGATGGCGACCATAAAACTGTTGCGAAAGACCGAAACAATTATTGATCGCATGTTCTCCAATATCGATCGTCCTCCTTTCTGCGCGATCGCCATCGCAGTTATGCCGAGAATGTAGCAATACGGCGCATCGATCGCGGCGATCAAGTAAGCCGCGGGCATGGACGATTGTCCGTAGGCTCTGTCAACGATGGACAGGCCTAACAAGACCGTGTTTCCAAAAAAAGCTGCAAAACCAATGCATATGGCGTCTTCTTTCGTGCGCCCGAAGATTAGGATCGCTCCTAAAATCCCGAGAAAAAAGCAAATGGTAGAAGAAATATAGAATGACGCGATTATGCCTGCGTCGAAATTCTCTCCGAGCCGCAGTTTGGAAATCGCATTGAACAAGAGGCAGGGTATTGCGAATCTTTGCGCAAATGCCATCAAGCTGTTGACATCGGATGGCGAAAAAAATTTTTTTAGGACCGATACGTAGCCTGCGCCAATGATGATGAAGACCGGAAGAGTCACCTCAAGAAGCGCATGCATCTGCTAAGCTGCTGTTTCGAGAGTCATGCCATCGAAAGCGGGTTCGACATTCTCAGGCGTTTCTGACAACACTTCGTCGTAATCTAGGTCGACGTGCATGTTCGTGAGGACCGCGCGTTGCGGCTTCGCGCGCCTTATCCATTCAAGCGTCTTGTCCAAATGTGCGTGCGTAGGGTGAGGCGTTCTCTGAAGGGCGTCGACGATCCAGCAGTCAAGCCCGGCCACGGCGCCCCACGATTCGGGAAGCATTTCCGAGACATCTGGAAGATACGCGATGTTGGCGAATCTGAAGCCGTTGCTCTTTATTGAACCGTGAATTACCTGAAAGGGCCGGAGGTTCAGCGAGCCGCCCGCGCCCTCGACGGTGAAGGCTCCCCGAATGGGGTGTAGTTCCAGTATTGGCGGATATTGGCTGCCTTCCGCTTGAATGAAAGCGTATGAAAAGCGCTTAAGAAGAGCGGTACGCGTTGGTTCGTCCGCCCAAACTGGAAGGCGCGACCCGCGAATGTGGAAAACCATGCGCAGATCGTCGAGCCCGTTAACGTGGTCGGCGTGCGAGTGCGTGTAAGCGACGGCGTCGAGATGCCCGACTTCCGCATCCAAAAGCTGGCTTCTAAGGTCGGGGGAAGAATCTACGAGAACTCGCGTTACGCCGCTGCTGGAGAATCTCTCTACAAGCAACGAACAGCGTCGCCGGATGTTTCTGGGATTTGACGGGTTGCATTTGCCCCAAATTCCGCCGAGTCGCGGTACGCCACCGGAAGACCCGCAGCCGAGGATTGTAAGTTTCAGGCTCGCCATGCTATGCGGCTTTTGAAAAGAGGCGATTGAAGTTCGCGGTCGTTATTTCAGCGAATTCGCAATAGCTTATGCCTAGGAATTCGGCGCAATGACGCGCAGTAATCGCCGCGTACGCCGGCTCATTGCGCTTGCCCCTGTGGGGCGGCGGCGCAAGGTATGGCGCATCGGTTTCGACGAGTATCTTGTCTATCGGTGCCGAACTGAGAATCTCGCGAATCTCACTTGCGTTTCTAAAGGTCGCAATTCCAGACATAGAGAGATAAAAACCATTTTCCAACGCAAGTTCCGCGAGTCGCTTCCCGGAGGAGTAGCAATGCATTACGCAGGAAAACGGCCGTAAAGCGAATTCACGGCCAAGGACCTCGCACATATCGTCGTCGGCACTACGTGAATGAACAATAAGTGGCAGGCCTGTCAGGCGCGACGCCTCAATGTGCGACTCTAGGCTCTTCATTTGACGCCGCGCCGATTCTTTCGTGTAGTGATAGTCCAGTCCGGTTTCGCCAATGCCAATCATTTTCGGGTGCATTGCGACCTCGGCAATGAATTCCGGCGTTGCGAGGGGTTCCTTGGCCGCATAGTGAGGGTGTGTTCCCGCCGCGAACCAAACCTGCTCGAACTTCTCCGCGATTTCTACGGTTTTCTTCAGGTTTCGAAATTTCGTGCAGATCGTTAGGATGCGGTGGACCCCGGCCGCGGTCGCGCGTTCAACAATCGCATCGAGCTCCGATTCGAACGTATCAAAATCGAGATGACAATGGCTGTCGACGATCCGCGCCCGATTCATTGCCGCGCACCGCTAAGTTCGCGGGCTTCGCTATCGATCGCCAGTAGCATCTCTAGCACGGTGGCGTAGGGCTCCGTGTTTAACTTCATTGCGGTCTCCGCGCGGCGCGAGAGTTCATGAAATATTTTCGCCCACGCCTGAGATGAGGTTCGATCAGGCGCCAACTTTTGGAACAATCGGAATTCGCCTTCTGCCGCTTCGAATTCGAACTTTCGACCCGAGCCCGCTAAAGCTAGCCGTCGAAGTAGAATTGCTATCAGTCTGATAGTTAACCTGAATGTGCCGTGCGCATCGCATCGGGTGGCTATAGCGGATGCGTCCCCCCTCTGGAATCCAGGCGAATCGCCCAAGAGTGAAACCAATTTTGAATAAATCTCCAGCCCGTTTTCGTCGACTAATCGAATTGCTTCGCCGACTGAGCCTTCCGCGAGTTCGGACAGTTCGCGATGAAGGCTTTGCGATCCGATATCTATCGCCTCTAGTGCGCGTGCAAAGTCGCGTCGACCCAGCGGGCGACACCGAATAACGGCGCATCGACTCCTAATGGTTGGAAGAAGGATTGACGGCGAATGGCTGACAAGGATGAAGACAGTTTTGTCCGGCGGTTCTTCGAGAAGCTTCAAAAACGCATTCGCTGCGCTTTCGTTCAATTCGTCCGCTGTATCGACAATTGCGACTCTGTACCTGTGGTCCGGGGATGCAAAGCTGAAGTAGCGCTTTAGATTTCGAATTTCGTCAACCGTTATTTCCTTTAGGACTCGTCCCGACTTCGGATCCGCTGGACGACGAACAATGTAGATGGATGCATCCGTCAGCGAAAGAATCCTCGCAACCGCAGGATGGTCGCGAGATACATCCAAACTCGTTGGGTTAGCTGGAGGATCAGTTAAAAGGAACTTGGCAATACGCCATGCCAGAGTCGCTTTTCCTACGCCGCGGGGGCCGGAAATCATCCACGCGTGATTGAGTCGGCCCGAAAGAAAGGAATCGAGGAAAATTGCTTCTGCACGCTGCTGCCCAAACAGTACTTCGGTTGACCGGGGGTGCGGCGCGTTGCCTATTCGGTCGGATTCTAGAGTGTGATCCGGGGTCATTCGCATCGTTTTCTCGCCTCGCCGTATACAATGTCGGCAATTTCAGCTGCCGGTAGCGAAGCGTCAACCACTAGGCACCTTTCTGGATGTTCGCGCGCCAAATCCAGAAATCCTTGACGCAGCAATTCGATTTTGTCTCCGTAGGATTCGAAATAGCGATCGTCGATACCTCGGCCTCTGATTCGCTCCAGCGCAAGGCAAGGCGATAAATCAAGAATAAATGTTAAATCCGGCGAAATACCAATTATTCGCTCGTGTATGTCTTCTATAACAGCGCGAATCTTGGAATCCGACAATCCTTGGTAAATTCTAGTGGAGTCAAGATATCTGTCGCAAATGACGATTTTTCCGGACTTGAGGGCTGGAACGATTATCTGGTCGACGTGATCGCGCCTTGCCGCTGTCAAAAGGAGGATTTCAACTTCTGCCGACCATCGAATAGCTCGTATGCTTTTCAGTAGTTCTCGAATTTTTTCCGCGACGACTGTTCCTCCGGGCTCGCGCGTCTCCACGCAGGCGAACCCAAACGCGCGCAGCCTTTCGGCCAGAATCGCGACCTGCGTTGATTTGCCGGTTCCGTCAATGCCTTCGAAAGTGATGAACAGGCTCTTGCCGTCCATGTCGGCTATTTTAACGCGTCGAGAACATACTTTTGGAACAGCAACTTCGCGGCGGTCCAGATTCTAGTTCCGATTCCGCCGCGCTCAATATCCTCCGTTGCCTGAAGAGGAAACCGAGACAAATCACTAATGCTCGGTACTTTTACGAGTAATTCTCCCAAGATCTGGCCCTTGGATATCGGTGCTTCTATACCGTTGTATAGTACTGCTTCTGCCGTAATCTCACCTCTTCCGGTTAGAGGAACGGAAACGTGTACTCCCCGAGGCGAGATCGCCGAAACCGTGCTCTTGCTGCCCATGAATACCGGCACTTCCAAAATCACTTCATCATCTTCGAACAATGTCCTCGTGGCGAATTGCAGAAAGTACCAGTTGACCAGTTTTTCAGATTCTCTAGCCCTTTCCTCGGCACTTGAAAGGCCCGCAAGAACGAAAATGACTCGCCTTTTGTCCCGCTTCGCCGACCCGGTCAACCCGTACCCCGCTTCCCTAGTATAGCCGGTCTTTAGGCCGTCCACGCCGATATTCAGTTTAAGCAGCGGATTTCGGTTGAAACGATTACCGGGAGCGCGCCCCTCAAAATCGAATTCCGTCTCCGCAAAGTAGCGGTAGTAAATCGGAAAGTCCGATATCAGCCTCGCAGCGAGTATGGCCAAGTCTCTAGCACTCATTCGATGGAGCGGATGTGGCCAGCCATTGGAATTCGCAAAATTCGACGAGTCTAAGCCCAATTCCCTGGCGCGCGCGTTCATCTGCGCTGCGAAACCCGCTTCCGTGCCATCGGGCGATAGAGCCTCGGCCAGCACGGCACTTGCGTCGTTTCCTGATAGAACCACAACTCCCCTAATCAAATCTTCAACCGAAACACGGTCGGACAATTCAAGAAACATTGTCGAACCGCGATAGGCGATCGCCTCTTTGGACACCGGCAGCCGATCCTGAAGCGACAACCGCCCGCTTTTCAAGGCTTCAAACACCATATATAGCGTCATAAGCTTCGACATTGATGCCGGCGGTATCGGCGTATCCGCGTTTTTTTCCACCAGTATCGTATCGGACAGTGCATCCAGCACAACGACAGATTTAGCGGCGGACTGGAACGCCGACGCTGAAACAGTGGAAAAGATCACATACGCGAGAACTGATAGGAAGCTAAGTATCCTGCTCACTGTTTGCCTTTTATTCTCTCAACCCCGGCAAGTGTCGCAAAAAAACGGCGATTCGCAAAGGTGAATGTGAAGAGCGGGCCGTTGTCGACGCTAAAAAATTTGGCACCGTAGACAATAGCAGTTCTGTTTTGTACCCATAGGATTTTGAATTTGAAAATACTGAATTAATGCCTGAAGCGTTGCAAGGCCAAGAATCAATCCAATGAAAACGGACCGTTATTTGTCCCGTCGGATGCGCCACCGGATCGAGAAAGTTAACTTCCGCACAGAAACGAGCGCGCCGGCAAAACGGATTAAAGACCGCGACCGCGGTCCCGTCCGACGGTTTCAGAAGGCCGGTTAGCTTTCAATATTGCAGTTGAAGCTATCGAATTCCATGCTGTTCAAAGCGCGGAGCCAATCGAGAGGACAATTGAAAGACTCGAAACCAGCAACGTTTGACATGCCAAGGATACCGAAGTGTCGCGTAAGCAGAGATGTCGCCGATTAGCGCCGCAAGTGACTTGGAGCAAATCAAATTCGAGTGGCGAGTTGAACAATGGCCGACGGTTTTCTCGGCCGGCGCCTAAATTCTACTTTTAAAACTCCTGTTTCGATATTATTTCGCACGCAATCAGGAGGAGTGGCAGAGTGGTCGAATGCACCGGTCTTGAAAACCGGCGTGGGGGGAACTCCACCGTGGGTTCGAATCCCACCTCCTCCGCCATAAACCGCTCAGCAAAAGCCGCCGCCAGAACGCTACGGCGACAGTATTCGCCGCGCTAGCCGACCCGTCGCCGATTCGCGCATGGACATCCGCCGATTCGGCCTCTCCGTACTATTGCCTGCCGATCAAGTCGATCGCATGCGCGACCGGCCTCGCCTCGTCGACAGTTAGCAGGGCGATCGGCGATCTCGCCAGGCTCGGCCTCGTAGACAGGCGGCAGCGCGGCGACGGGCAGACCGGGTTGCACACCGACGGGACGGTCTGGGGCATCGGCCTCGAGCCGGCGATTCGGAGCTATCCGCGAATCGCAGGGGAACGGGTGTGTTGCAAAAAAGCAATACGGGAGGAGATTCGCGCGATTCGCGACGACGTTCGCGCGCCTCTGAAGAGAGCCTCGAAGGCCCTTCGCCGGAGGGAATTCTCCGAATCGGTTCGGAACGGCCTGCGCCGAATCGACCTGCTGCGCCGCGAGGCGAAGAGAATTCTCGCTCTGGCGGGGGAAAGGCGGCGGCGAATCGCCGCCCTGATTCGGGCGACGAAGGCCCTGGTCGCCGAATTGATCGGCGATCCGGCGAAGCCTCCCGCAACCGAGGAGCGCGAAATCGTCCTGTCGACGCTGGGCGCGACCGAGCGGGCGATCGAACGCTCCGCGCTGGCCCCGGCGGCGAAAGCTGAATGGCTGGCCGGCGCAGAAGCGATTCGCGAAACGGCCCTGTCCGGCGGCGATCCGTCGGAATTGATGCGCGCCCTTGCCGAATGGCGGCTTCGAGCCATCGCCGCCATGACCGAATCCCTGACCGAATCGAGACGGTCCGGGCAAGAAAGCGGGACGGCGATTCGAGCATCCGCGGATCCTGAAAACCCCGTCCGGTTACATGTCACCCAATGTAATAAAGACTCAAGTGACAGTGACAGGAGAGGCGTCCAACGCAGCGGGACGAGCGAGGCCGCGGCCGCGCCTGCGGCGCGGTTCGGCGAAAAGAAAAACTGCGTGCTGTCGTCGTGCGAAGGCGAGCGCCGCGACGAATTTTTCGCGGCGGTAGAGGCCGCGTCCTCGATCATGAGCGAACGATTCGCCGAATCGGCGAAACTGGCGGCCAGGGAAGGGCATGCCGGCGAAAGCCTGGCGTGGGTCGCGGGCGATCTGCTGTGCGGCGCGCTGGGCGTGCCGCGGCGGATCTGGCGCGAGGCGCGGCGAATCATGGGCCCGAAGGCTTTGGTCGCCCTGGCGGTCGCCGACCGCAACCGCTTTCATCCGAACACGCCGGTGGAAATCCCCGGAGCCGTGCTCCGAACGATGACGCGGCGCTTCCGCGCCGGGCAGTGCGATCTTGAAACCGCCGTCGAGGCGATTCGCGTGCGCGAGAGCCGCGGCGGCCAGCCGGGCGGCGCGAAGGCGCGCGGATCGGCTCGAGCGCTAGCGGGAGCCGGAGGATGACCGTCCGCTACTCCGCGCGATTCCTGGACTGGATCCACTCCCGGATTTCGGATTGCTTCCAGCCGAGCGAACGGCCGCCCTCGAAGAGCTTGACCGGCGAGGGGAATTCGCCTTTCCGCCACTTCAGGTGGATCGTCGACTTGGCCAGGCCGGTCATCCGCATGACTTCGCCGATTCGGAGCAGCCGTTCGTACGGCGCGTCGCCGGGCGAGTCTTTTTCTTCCATTTCCGTTCTCCCTTGCCGAATCGAATTACTAGCCCGGAGTCGGCCTGTCCAGTTCGAGGTAGTCGCACCAGCTCTGCATCAGGGCGCGGCGGCGCTCGAGCAGGTCGGAGCGAGCGTAGGCTGCTTCGGCTCCTCCGTAGGGCACGTGCGCCAGCGCGATCTCCGCCACTTCACGTTCCGCCTGCTCGACTTCCGAAGCCCAGTCCCGGAAGCTGCTGCGGAAACCGTGCGGAACGGCGTCGATGCCGAGAGATCGGAGCAGTTTCGACATGGTGGCGTCCGACAGTTCCTTGCCGCGAGGCGAAGGAAAGAGCAGGCCGGAAGAGCAGTCGAGAGGCGACGCGTCGAGCAGGTGCCGCGCGCCGCTCGAGAGCGGTACCCTGTGCTGCCGCCCGCTCTTCGTCCTTCGTCCGGGAATAGTCCAGATCTCGCCGCTCCGATCGAGTTCGCGAACCTCCGCTCCGCGAACTTCGCCCGACCTGCATGCGGTGAGCACGAGGAAGGCGAAGGCGATCCGCGTTCCCGGCCATGCGCCGGACGCCAGGACCGCGCGCACCGCGTCGCCGACTTCGGCATGGGGGATGGCGCGGTGCCTCGAACGCGCCTGCGGGCTGTTCGGCAGCAGAGCCGCGATGGATCTGGCGGGATTGTCGGCGCGATAGCCGCTGGCGATCGCCCACTCCATGACCGCGCCGATTCGCTGCTTGACGCGCGTCGCGGTCTCGCGCTTCGTCCCCCAGATCGGCAGGACGGCTGCCGCCACGTGCGCCGGCTCGATTTCGTCGATTCGCTTCGAGCCCAGAGCGGGCGATGCGTATTGATCAAGAGAGTACTGCCACTGGAAGGCGCTCTTGCCGCCGTTCTTCCATCCCGGCGTCTGCAGCGCGATGAAGCGGACCGCCGCTTCGTCGAAGGTCGGGGCCGCGCTCCTGGCGGCCGGAGCGGCGGGCGGCGGTCGCGCCTGCCACGGCGATTCGGCGGGATCGCCGCCCTGCCGCGCGACGCGCCGGTTGGCCAGAGCCTTCTCCCTTGCCTGGGCCAGGGTCACGAGAGGGTAGCCTCCGAGGCCGAATTCCCGGGTCCTGCCGCGGACGACGATACGCTGAGCCCACCTCCGCGCGCCCGACGGATCGATCCGCAGAAAGAGGCCGTGCACGCCGTCGTACAGCTTGCCGGGCCCAGTCGCCGTATGCACCAGAGCGTCGGTAAGCCGCCCGCCAGGATATCCCCGCTTCCCCAATTGCGTCCCCATTCACGCCCCCTAGCCAAATTCCGAATCGAATGTAATTTAGCATTTAATAGTTTTTATAGGACAGAAAAATTTCCTAGATCGCCAATTTTCCGATTCCGATGGATTCGCGGGAATCGCTTTCGGGGCACTCATAGCGAGATCGCCGACTGCTTCCTGCGGCGACGGGCGATTGCCGTTCGCGGAGCGGCGCAGCGTCGGCCTCGCGCGGGCGGCGGGTTCGCATTCAAGGGTAGTAGCCGCCGCAGTTCAAGAGGACGAACCGAGAGTAAAGAGGCGAGGCCGACGCGGATGAAATGCCTGACTTCGATTTACCGGCTCCGCGAGCCGAATCAACTTGCGGCAAGAAACAATCGGCAGAAACTGGAGAACGGAGAAACGAACGAAAATCTCGATCATTCGTCCCCTGTTTCAGCCCCAATTGCCGTACCCGGAACGCGCGGCAGCATGTCGAGAATCGCGGCCGGGGCGCTCATGGCGAGATCGTTGCCGGCGAGAATGTCGGCGCCGCTGAAAGCTTCCGGAGGCTGGACGCCGGTAGCCTGCCGCCATCGGCCGCTCTCGCGCCAGACGAAGTGGGGAACGGCGGAGACTCCGTTCGCGCGCATCCAGGCGAGATTCGCCGACAGCAGCGCGGACCCGATCTCGCCGATGGCCGCGGCCGCTCCCTCGGGCGGCAAAGGCGGATTGCCGGCCGCAGAATCGAGTAGCGTCCGCCACGCGGCCGCGGCGGGATCGCCTTCGAGCATGATCATCGCCGCCAGGTCGACCGAGCGTTCCGAAAGGAACGGGGCGAGGGCGAGTCGGATCTGGAGATCGCCCGCAGAAACGCGCGGCGAAAGCGTCGCGAGAGCGTCGGCGCAATGCGGGCAGGCCGGATCGGCGAGCATGTACGCGGCTGGAGCCGCCTCCGCGCCCATGCGCAGCCAAAAAAGGTCCTCGCCGCGGAAGGAATCCAGGGAGAGGCCGGGTTCCGGCCGCTTGGAATCCCGCTCGCCGGCGGCCGCAAGCGGCGGCGCCGGCGAAAGCGATGCCTGCCCCGGACCGATCGACGGGGAGCCCGTCGCCAATCCGGGCGGGGCAGGCGCGACGGAGACCGGCGGCGCCGGATCGATGCCGAATCGCAGCGAGTCGGCGAGGCCTCGGGAAAGATCGGCGGCGAACCGGCGGCGCGCCGGTTCATCCAGGATGATGGCGAGCAGCTCGGCGGCGGTACGGGGATGCTCGCGCGCGAGATCGTAGCCGTTCGGGATCGAGGCGAACTCGGCCAGAGACATTTGCGAGTTCCGGTCGCCCTCTCCGGCGATGGCGGCGGTCGCAGCGGCGATGGCGGCGGCGAGAGCGCAGCCGATCGGTGGTGCCGGGCGGTAGGGAAGGCGTCTCATGCGGGACCTGTCTGATTGCGGATCTGGAGAAGCGAGGAGCAAGAGCATATGGCCGAAGCATCCCCTGTTGCAAGACGGAGCAACCTGACCGGCAGGGTCAACGTCATGGCGTTCGACGCCGAAACGGCCGGGCGCATCCATGAATGGCTGGCGATGGACCGGGACGCGCGGCCGTTCGTTCAGAACGCGTTCCCGGCGCTTGCGGACGACGAGAGGGAATTCCTCCTGACGGGCGTGACGCCGAAGGAATGGGAAGAAGCCTTCGGTGGCGGCGAAGAATAGCATTCTGAAATGCGGCGTCGGCGCGAGACGCCCGGCAGGCCGGCGTACATCGCGGAAAACTGGCCGGGCGAGTCGCCGAGCGCGCGCTCTGCCGAACGCGGAGCTTTCCCCTTGAATTTGGATCGCGGCCCCCTGTCTCAACAGGATTGAGCGGCGGGCTTTGAACCGGCAATTCCAGGGTTCGAGTCCTCGCAGGGTCGCCATTTCGAAAGAACTGGCCAATATGACCCGGCGGCGAACGCGCCGCCGAGGATGAGCGGTTGGTTTCGGCGGGACGCTCGTCGCGGGCACTGGCTTCGGCCTGGCGATATGGAAATTTCGCGTCGGAGACGCTATATGCCAATCAGGACAAATGCCGTCCCTTAAAGGAGATTCGGGCCATGCGCGCAGAGTTCGCGGACAGGAAGGACGAGATTGCCGCGATCTGCAGGCGCTACTTGGTATCGCGCCTAGAGGCGATCGGCTCGGCGGCGACGGGGACGGATTTCGATTCGGAGAAGAGCGACGCGGACTTTCTCGTCGAGTTCCGGCCACCGCTCCAGCTCGGAATTTCCGGCAGGCGCCACGGGCTTCGCGAGGATCTGCGCGCCGAGCCGCGCCGAATGTTCGATCCGATCGGAACGGGCGCGATCCGCAACAGGTACCTGAAGGAGGCGATCGGTAGCGAACGCAAGCTTGTCTATGCATCGAAAATACCAAGCGTCGGCCCGCTGGCGCCTTGAATCGAGGAGGCCGGGAAATGAGCAACGGCACCATTCCGGAGGGCAGCAAGCCCGTCGGCGCCGTCTGGCGCCCGGTGCGCGACCTTCATTCGTCGCTGCACGGCTTCAGCCATGCCGGCGCCCGCCAGGCCGCGGCGCGCTGGCGCGAAATTCGAGGCGCGCTCGAGAATCCCGAAATCGACCGCAGCTCGATGGACCTCTGGCTGCTTTCCCAGAAGCGGGCCTTCGCCATCGAGACGGGGCAGATCGAGGGACTCTATCTGCTGCGCCGCGGGGTTACCGAAACGCTGATAGCCGAGGGCTTCGAGGGCGTTCGCGGTGCGCATTCGGCTACCAGCGTCGACGACGACACGCTAAAGGGGCTGCTGCAGGACCAGGAGGCGGCGCTGGAGATGCTCTTCGCCCATATAAGGGACGAGCGTCCGCCGGCTTTCTCCGCGCTAAGGGAATGGCATGCGCTGATGACAAGGCACTAGGAGTCGGCGGCCGGAGTCGATCCTTTCGGCAACCGCGTCGAGATCCCGCTGCGCCGGGGCGACTGGAAGATCAGGCCGAACAATCCGCGCCGCGCCGACGGCTTCGTGCACGAGTACTGCCCGCCCGAACAGGTGCAAAGCGAGATCGACAATTTCCTTCGAATCCACGAGAGCCATCGGAAGCTGAATCCGGCGCCCGAGCTCGAAGCGGCCTGGCTGCACCATGAATTCGTGCGCATCCACCCGTTCCAGGACGGCAACGGCCGGATTTCGCGGCTGCTAATGGCCTATCCGTTCATCAAGGCCGGCGAGTTCGTGCCGATCATTTCAACGGAGTTCAAGCTTGACTACGTCGCCGCGCTCGAAACCGCCGACGCCGGCGATCTGCCCGCCTTCGCGAACTACCTCGGCAACCTGGCCGCGGCCCGCACCGACGCCGCCGTCGTCCGCGCCCGGAGCATTCTCGATGGTCGCACGCACTTCCGTCACGGCAATGGCGGAGTGACCAGCAAGGGCGTCTACTATCCGCCGGAGGGGAAGCCGGATGCCGCCGAACCCGTTCGGATGCCGCCGGGACGGCCGGCGGAAGACGACAGCGGCCCCGGTCCTTCCGGCATTCCGGATCCATTCAAGCCGCCGTCGCCCTTCGACTGATCAAGGAGGGCGGCAGATCGCGTTCGCCGGAATTCTTTCTCAAATATTGAAGGAGGTGCGCTGCCGTGCGTGGCCCGCGGCTTTCCGCCTGAAATTACACGCGATAATTCGCTTGTTGCGGCAAGTGGCGACGGCTTAAATAACGCGGAATCCTGGCGATTCGCCGCGTTTTTACGGGATCGCTATCTGCAATCGCCGGGAATCGTCAAGTATCGTCAAAAATCGTCAAGGAGCGCGGCTTCGCGCAATCGGCAGCCCGCCCTCAATGCGAATTTGCGGCCGAATCCTCCTGCCGGAACGTCGCGACCAGCCGGTCGCACAGCACGGCCGCCGCCGCCGCGTCCCGGCAGTGCTCTGCCCCGATGCGCGCGGCGCGCGCCGCGGCGGGATCGCCTACGGCGAGCTGGCGCAGCCGCTCCTGGTATTCGGCGATGCGGTCGAGCGCCGCGTTGCCGTCCACGAGAAGCAGGATCAGCGCCTCCAGCTCGACTCCACGATCCTCGGCCGGGGATCCGGCCAGCCCGAGCGCGGCCTCCAGCTCGGCGCAGGGAATCCGGCTTTCGCCGGCGTCGAGGACGGCCAGAACCATGTCCCCTTCGGGAAGGATGCGACCGCGCGGCCCGCCGTCGCCGGAGACCGATCCGGCGGCGATTCGCCAACCCGCCCTCAGCGGCCCGGCATTCGCCTCCAGCAGGCCGCCGTCCCGGATCCTGTCCTGGCATTCGGCGGCGGGATGCGCATTCTCGCCGGCGGCTCCCTCGCGCAGCCGCTTCAGGAGCTCGGCCGGGTCGACGGAGGCCGGTTCCCGTCCCGGCCGCATCCAGGCGACCGTCAAGGCGCTTTCCGGAGCCGGGCCGGCGAACAGCCTGCCGCGATCGGCGATTCGCGCGCCGGAACGGTCCAGCAGCCAGAGCTCGCCGCGGCGCGGGTAGGCGACGATGAGCGCATTCTCGCCGGGGACGATCAGCGACGCGGCTTCGGCCGGCAATTCCCGCCCGGAAATCCGCCGAAGCTCGTCTCGCAGGGAATCGAGGACCGCCTCCTGCGCGGTCGCGGCGGCCGCTATCGCGATCGACATCGCCGCCGCAACCGTCGCGGCCAACGGCGCGATTTGGAACGGGAATGCCTTCATCTTCCTCTCCCTCCGTCTTCAGGGCGTGATCGTCAGCCGGTTGAAATAGCCGGCCGCGCCGCTCCGGATGATCAGATCGCCGGTCAGGCTGACCACCGCGGGGGTCGCGGCGAGATCGGTTTCCAGCTCGTCGACCACGAGCAGGGGAACCTCCAGCGTCTCCGCCGCGAAGACCCCTCCCGCGCCGCCCGAGGCCGACACGGTGACCGTCGTTCCAGCGGGCATCATCAGCGCGCCTTCCACGCGAATGCTCTCGGCGGTCAGCGACCCGTCGAAAGACGTCGCCTCGATCCGTACGCCGATCTCGGCCGCCGCCGAGGAGATATTCCTTGCCGCGTTGAATCCGGCCGCGTCGCCGCCTTCCCCGGCGATGGTTCCGGCGACCGCCGCCTCGCCGCTGAAGGCCGCGCTTCCGCCGACGGAGAGCGAAGCCGCCTCGATCGTCCCGGTCGCCTCCAGATCGTTCTCGATCGCGACGATGCGCGCACGGATTTCCGGCGCCGGGAGATCCGCGCCGCCCATCGCGAAATCGCCGGCCACGCGGTTCAGCTCCGGCGCGCCCGGCACCGCGACGCGGTGCAGGTACGGCTCGCGGTCGGCATCGAGATGCGCGATTCGCAGGGCGATCATGTCGCGCGCCCGCGGCGCGGCGGCGCCGAGCTCGAGCGAGAGCGCGGCGATCAGATCGGCCGCATCCCAGTCCAGCCCGCCGCCGCAGACGGTCGAAGCCGACCGGCACGCGCCGCCCAGCCTTCCCGCATGCTCCGTTCCCGGCTCCCCGATCGGCGCGGGAGCCCCGCCCCTCGCGGCCCGGGTCCAGGCGGCGATTATGATGCGGGGCTCCGCCGCTCCGCTTCCCGGCAGCCAGGCCGCGGCGGCGACCGCTCCTCCGGAGGC